>CAVUUT010000013.1:0-224981 GCA_963744695.1 uncultured Solirubrobacterales bacterium
CTGGCGGTTCTGCGCCTGTTGGGATCGGACAAGTCGGCGCGCGAGATCGGGGAGGAGTTGTTCCTATCGGCGAACACGGTCCGCTCGCACACGCGCGCGATCTACCGCAAGCTCGGCGTGCATTCACGTACCGACGCGGTCGCCCGGGCCAACGCGCTCGAGCTGCTCGCTGAACCGCAATCACCTAGGTGAATCTCCGCGCTGGCCGTGCGGGCTCGCCCGGGCACGGGACACTCACGGTGTGCCAGTTCGCGATTACCAACTCACGGTTGAAGGCGAGTTGAGCGATCAGGTCGCGGTCGCGTTTGCGGACATGACCCTCACGCGGGTCGCGGGCTACACGATCTTGGTCGGTCCGGTCCGCGACCAAGCCCAGCTGCAGGGCCTTCTGCAGCGCGTCTCCGATCTGGGACTGACACTCCTGAGCGCGACGGCGGTCGGCGTGGCCGAGCACTAACGAGACTGCAGCTGCCGACCCACGGGCCGGCAGCTGCGTCTCGGGTCCGACGGCTCCTACGAGCTGGCGCCGGCGGCTTGCGCCGGAGGGGCCAGGGCCTCCTGCAGCTTCTGCGTGTCCTCTTCCGAGAGCGAGGTCTTGATCACCGTGCCCCCGTACTGCTCGAGCGCCGCGATCGCCTTGTCGGGCGTGGCCTGCTCGATCACCAAGAACAGGGCCGAGGTGCCCGGCTGCAGGTGCTCCCGTACCTGGTCCTGGAATTCCTTGTCGATCCCCTTCTGGCTCATGTGGCCGAACAGCGCGCCGAGGCCGGCGCCCATCGCCCAACCCGCGAACGGGATGAAGAACAGAAGGCCGAACAGTAGTCCCCAGAATCCACCCAGACCGCGCCGCCGGCGGTCGAGCCGCCGCCGTGCGTGGTGTGGACGTGGTACTTGCCTTCGGCGTCGCGTGAAATCGCGGCGACCTGGTCTGCCTGGATGATCAGCTCGGACTCGAGCCGGCCGACCGTTTCTCGGGCTTGCTCGGCGGTCCCCTGATCGGGGTAGCCGATTGCAACTAGCGTTGCCATTGCGCAACTTCTCCTTTCACTGGGTGATTCGGGGTCGCAGACTACGCTGGCGGTGGCGGGCTTGCTTCCGTCGTGGTCGGGGCCGCGTAGTCCGGGGGCTTGTTCCACCATTCGTCGGGGGCGAGCGTGAGACCGTGGATGATCCACAGACTCAGGCCGAAGACCGCGATCGACCAGAACGGGTACGCGGGGATCTCGAGCAGCGCATCGATCGCCGCAAGCGAGCCGACCACGATCGCGACGATGCGGCCGAACGTGGCGCCGCGGAACAGGGAGACCGAGGCGAAGATCTCGAGGATCCCGATGATCAGGGTGATCCACCCCCAGGTCTTGAGGCTGCCGAACACGTAGTGGGCATCGATCGTGAAGAACTTCGAGTTCGAGATCGCAGCGATCGCCCAGATCACATTGAGCACGCCGCCCAGCATCAGCAAAATTGCCGCAAACATCGCCCGGCCTGGGCCTCTCACTTCGTCCATCTAAATAACTCCTTACTTTCGCCGGCGCACACCGGCGCGCGGTTGCAGAGTGACCTGCCGCACCAGGCTACGTGTGGCGAGACCGCACCGTCGGCGAGCGCGCCGGATTCACCCAGGTGAACGTGAATCGTTCGCCGCGCCGAGCCATGTACACACGGTTGGACGAATGCAGGATCTCGCCTTCCGGTCCCTGACTCGGCCTGGTCGTCCGCAACGAAAGGGAAGCGTTCATTCGCGCCTCGGCGCGGAGACGACGAACGGCGACGGGTTCGGCATCGGCTGGTACAGCACCGGCCCGATCCCGGGTCTGTTCAAGAGCGTCGAGCCGGCCTGGAACGACGAGAACCTTCGCGAGCTTGCGCGCCACATTCGCTCGCCACATACCCGGACCGGCCGATCCTGCAGGAGCTGTCCGAGGAGGCACGGCTGATCGTGTCGGAGCCGATTGGCGATCTTCCGGGCGCGTGGCTCGAGCTGCCGGAGGCAAGTTATGGCATCGTGGGCCCGGGCGATGACCAACTGCTGCGATTTGAGCCGCGGCGCCGGTGAACCGGCGCCCGAACCACGCGTGACTTGTGAACATCGGGTGAACGCCTGCACGATTCGAGCTCACCTGGGTGAACCGGCGGTGACAGTCGCGCCTTGTGCTGCTCCCGACATAACCTGGCACATGGCAGTGAGTCAGCCGCGGGCCGCGAGGCGGGTGGTCACCGACGGACCGCGGTGCATGCAACCGAGGGATCATCCGCGTGTTCGATGCGCTGCTCGTGAGAAAGGACGAAGACGGTACCTTCTCCGGCTTTGATCTCGCCGATCTCGACGCGGACAGCGTTGGCGACCTGACCGCGTTTGTCGGCGCCTCGGCTGGCTTGCTCAGCGACGACGATGTGGCACTGGCTGCCGCGCAGATCGAGCCCGGGACTGCAGCGCTGCTGATCGTGTACGAGAACCGCTGGGCCGGGGCGTTCGTGGCCGCCGTTCGTCGCAACAGCGGCGAGCCGATCGCGTTTCAACGGATCCCCACCAGTGACCTCGTCGCCGCCCTCGACGCGGCCGAAGCCGCGTCCTGACCGAGAGGAGGAGATTGTGCCTGGACTACTTCGCGGGATCGCCCGCACGGTCGCGATCGCCGGCACGGCGACCGCGGGTATCGAACCGGGTCAGCCGGCGCCAGTACAACCGGTGGTCCCAGCAGGAGCAGTAGCAGTACTACCAGGAGCCCGCGCCGCCTCCTGCACAGCCCGCGGCGCCTCCGCCTCCGCCGCCGGCTCCAGACCGCATCACCCAGCTCAAGCAACTGGGCGAGCTGAAAGCGCAGGGAGTGCTGACCGACGCGGAGTTCGCCTCGGAGAAGGCCCGGATCCTCGGCCAGTAGCTCGGGGACATCGCGCCGACCGTCACACCGCGTTCATATTCACCTGGGTGAACCGCCCCGCGCGGGAGCACCGATCACGCCTCGCGAAGGACGATCTGAGGATGGACGGCGGTCTCGCAATCTGCGAGGTTTCGCGGTTCGACACCGGTTGCGTGGCGCCTCGGTGCCTGGTGCGATGGTCGGTTCGCGAGTGGGATGGAGGAGACGATGGCTAACAGGCAGCAGCAGCAGCAGCGGGCAGCGGAGTTCATCAAGCCGTTTCGGGTCAAGCCCGGCTCGAAGGTGACGCTGGCCGAGGACTTCGATCCCCGATTCAAAGCGGGTGTGAAGAAGAAGAAGGAGGGCGTCGCGCTGCTCAAGACCGGGGTGGGGTTGCTGTCTGAGTACCAGGCCCGCCTCGCAGCTCAGGACAAGTGGGGAGTGCTGCTGGTTCTGCAGGCGCTCGACGCGGCGGGCAAGGACGGGACGATCCGCCATGTGATGAGCGGCGTCAACCCGCAGGGCGTCAGGGTCCACAGCTTCAAGGTGCCCTCATCGGAGGAGCTCGATCACGATTACCTCTGGCGCTACGCGCGGCGCCTGCCGGGGCGCGGCGAGATAGCGATCTTCAATCGCTCGCACTACGAGGAGGTCCTCGTCGTTCGCGTCCATCGCGAGAACCTCGAGCGCCAAAAGATCCCCGAGCGGTGCAAGCAGGGGCACGTCTTCAAGCGGCGCTACGAAGAGATCAACAACTGGGAGCGCTACCTGAGCGACAACGGGTTCCGGATCGTGAAGCTGTTCCTCAACTTGTCAAAAGAGGAGCAGCGCACGCGCTTTTTGCGGCGGATCGACCTCCCCGACCACAACTGGAAGTTCTCCGCGGCCGACGTCTCCGAGCGCGGGTTCTGGGATGACTACCAGGAGGCGTTCTCTGAGATGCTGTCGCACACGAGCACCGAGTGGGCGCCGTGGTACGTGATCCCGGCCGACCGCAAGTGGTTCGCCCGGATCGGGGCTGGAGCGGTCCTCGTGAACGCGCTGATGGAGATCAACCCAGAGTTCCCGGTCGTGACCGACGAACGGCGTCAGTCCCTGCTCGAGATCAAGGACACCCTGGAGGCCCAGGCGCCGAAGGGCGCCGCGCCGGATCCATTCCAGCAGGAGAGCTGAGATGGGGACCGAAACGCGGTCCCCCGAGCATCCCGCTGGGGGTGATGCCTGGTACAGCCTCGCGCCCGACGCGCTGACGACGCGCCTCGGCGTCGATGCCGCCGACGGCCTCTCAAACAACCGTGCGGCGGAGCTGCTACAGCGCAACGGCCCGAACGCGCTGCCCGCCGAGCAGGCGGTTCCAACCTGGAAGCGGTTCGCCGGGCAGTACCGCAGCTACATGCAGATGATCCTCGTCGGCGCGGCGATCGTCTCGCTCGTGATCAAGGAGTGGAGCACGGGTGTGCTGCTGATCGTGATCACGTTGGTCAACGCTGTGGTCGGCCTCCGCCAGGAGGGCAAGGCCGAGAGCGCGATGAACGCGCTCAAGGCGATGGTGAAGGCGACCGCGCGGGTCCGGCGTGACCGCTCCGAGGCCGAGATCCCGGCCGAGGAGGTCGTCGTCGGCGACGTCGTGTTGCTGGCCGCCGGCGATGAGGTGCCCGCGGACGGACGGATCATCGAAGCGAGCGCGCTGCAGATCGACGAATCGGCCCTGACCGGCGAAAGCGTGCCGGCGTCGAAAGGGGTCGAGATCCCGAATGGCACCGCCCTGGCTCCGGGCGAGCAGAGCGACATGGCGTTCATGCACACGCCGGTCACGCACGGCAGTGGCGTGATGATCGTGACCGCGACGGGCAGCGACACGGAGGTCGGCAAGATTGCCGGGATGCTCGCGAGCACTGCACGCGAGCAGACTCCACTGACTAAGCAGCTCAACACGCTGACGCTCTGGATCGCCGCCGCGGCCGGGATCACGATGGTGATCATGTTCATCCTGGGGGCGCAGCGCGACCAGTCCGCCACGCTCGTGTTCACGAGCGCGATCGCGCTGGCGATCGCGGCGATCCCCGAGGCGATGCCGACGGTGTTGCAGGTGATCCTTTCCCTCGGGGCCGCCGAGCTCGCGAAGCACGGAGCGGTTCTGAAGGATCTCGGTTCGGTGGAGACCCTCGGCTCGACGTCCGCGATCAACTCCGACAAGACCGGGACGCTGACGATGAACCAGATGACGGCTGTCGAGGTCATCGATCCCACGGACCGGTACACGATCTCGGGCTCGGGGTACGAGCTCGAGGGCAAGGTCCATCATGCGGCGGGCTCGTCACAGACGATCGATGACGCGATCCTGCCGTACATCGTCGCCAGCGACGCGAGGCTCGTCGACGGGAAAGTGGTCGGCGATCCGACCGAGGGGGCGCTGCTCGTGCTCGGCTACAAGGCCGGTCTCGACCTCGAGGCGACGCATCAGCGCTACCAGCGGGTCGCGACGCTGCCCTTCGACCCGACCTACAAGCTGATGGCCGCGTTCGCGAGAGGCACCGATCAGTCGGGCGCCGACGTCGTTCGCTGTTTTGTAAAGGGGGCCGCGCCGGCGGTGATGAGTCACGTGGCGAGCGCCCTCTCGGGCGGTAAGAGCATCCCGTGGGACGCCGAGCTGAAGGCCAAGACTGAGGCCCACGTCGCGCGGATGGGGGAGGGGGGCCTGCGCGTGATGGCGGCCGGCGTCCGCGACTTGGACCCGGCGACGTTCGACCCCGACGGGGACCTGCTGCGGTATGTCGACGGCCTTCAGATGACGAGCCTCGTCGGGATGGTCGACCCACCGCGCGCGGCATCCAGGCAGGCGGTCGAGGATGCCCAGAAGGCGCACATCCGCGTTCGGATGGTCACCGGCGACGATGTCGTCACCGGCGCGGCGATCGCCGAGCAGCTCGGAATCGACGGGGACGCGATCCTCGGCGCGGACTTCGCGGCCATGAGCGAGACCGAGCGCCTGCGCCGGATCGACGAGATCGGCATCGTCGGTCGGGTCGCGCCGGAGCATAAGGTGCTGCTCGTTGACACGCTCAAGCAGAGGGGCGACGTCGTCGCGATGACCGGTGACGGAGTCAACGACGCGCCGTCGATCAAGGCCGCGCACATCGGGATCGCGATGGGTAGCGGTACCGAAGTCGCCAAGAATGCCGGCCGGATGATCCTCACCGACGATGACTTCGCGACGATCGTGCGCGCGGTCGAGCAGGGGCGCAAGCTTTACGACAACCTCATGAAGTACGTCCGCTTCGTGCTCATCTCGCTCGTCGCGTTCGTGCTCACGTTCCTCGGCGCGACACTCCTCAACATCGCCGCCGGACAGCCGTTCACGCCCCCCCAGGTGCTGTGGATTCACTTCTTCATCAGCGCCCCGTTTGGGGTCGCGCTGGGCCTAGACCAGGCCACCCCGGGGCTGATGCGACTCCATCCCCGGCCGGGCGACGAGTCGATCATGACCCGCGGTGTGCTGTTCACATCCGGTCTGGTCGGTCTCTATATGGCGATCGTGCTCGACGCGCTGATCGCGTTCGGCAAGTCTCACTACGGCAGCACGGAACTCGGCTCATCGATCGCTTTGACGGCGTTCGGGCTGATGCTGGTGGTGGCTGCGTACGAGAGCCGCAGCGTGTCGCTCACTGCTCTGGTGAGTGACACATTCGACAACGCCCGGATGAACTGGATCGCGCTGGTCGAGGTCGGGCTCGTGGTGATGATCACGCAGATGGACATCTTCAACCGGCTGCTCGACACGGTTCCGCTGAGAGCGGGTCAGTTCGGCCTGGCGCTAGCCGCCGCAGTTCTCTTGCTGGTGCTTTGGGAGGTCGGCAAGCTGATCGCGCGCCGGCAGCGATCGACAGGCGAGCCGGGCCGTTCTCCGCGGACCGCGCCGAGGTTGACCGCGGGCGCTTGACCGCGGCACCGGCATGAGCCTCTCGTTGCGATCGCTGCCCGGCGCGCGCACGCTTGCCGAGTACCAGACCCCGTGGCTGCGCCGCGACGTGGTCGCCGGGGTCGTTCTGACGACACTGCTAGTGCCACAGGGCATGGCGTATGCGCAACTCGCCGGGCTGCCCGCGATCACGGGGCTGTACACGACGATCCTGTGCCTGATCGGCTACGCGCTGTTCGGTCCGTCGCGGCTCCTGGTGCTCGGTCCCGACTCGTCGCTGGGCCCGATGATCGCGGCGACGCTGCTACCGATCCTCGGCTCGGACGGGAGTCCGGCGCGCGCGATCGCGCTCGCGTCGATGCTCGCGTTGATCGTGGGCGCGATCATGATCGCGGCCGGAGTCGCGAAGCTCGGGTTCGTCGCCGACCTGCTCTCGAAGCCGACGCAGATCGGCTACATGAACGGCCTCGCGCTGACGATCCTGATCGGGCAGCTGCCGAAGCTGTTCGGGTTCTCGACCGACGCCAATGGCCTGCTCAACGAGGCCCACGCGTTCGTCCACGGACTCACGTCGGGCGACACCGTCGCAGCGGCGGTCGCGATCGGGGTCGTGAGCCTCGCCCTGATCCTCGCGCTCGGTCACTGGTTGCCGCGGGTTCCCGGGGTGCTGGTCGCGGTCGTGATCGCGATCGCGGCGACATCCGTCTTCAGTCTCGCCGACCATGGGGTGTCGCTGGTCGGGACGCTGCCGAAGGGCTTCCCCCCGCTGACCGTGCCGAACCCGATCTCGGACCTGCCGCTGCTGATCGCCGGGGCACTGGGGATCGCGCTCGTCGCGCTCACCGACACGATCTCGACCGCCTCGGCGTTCGCGGCGCGGACCGGCCAGGAGGTCAACGGCAACGGGGAGATGATCGGTATCGGCGCCGCCAACGTCGCGGCCGGGTTCTTTCAGGGCTTCCCGGTCAGCACGAGCGGCTCGCGCACGGCCGTCGCCGAACAGGCCGGCGCCAAGACGCAGCTCACCGGCGTCATCGGCGCGGTCCTGATTGTGCTGATGCTCGTGCTCGTCCCGGGGCTGCTCAAGAACCTCCCGGACCCGACGCTCGCGGCGGTCGTGATCGCAGCGTCTCTGTCGCTGGCCGACATTCCCGGGACCGTCCGGCTCTGGCATCAGCGCCGGGTCGAATTCGCGCTCTGCATGGCGGCGTTCCTGGGCGTCGCGCTGCTCGGCGTGCTCGAGGGGATCGCCGTCGCCGTCGCGCTCTCGATCCTGAACGTCTTCCGGCGGTCATGGTGGCCATACCAGACGACCTTGGGCAGGGTGCAAGGAATGCGGGGTCTGCACGACACCGAGCTGCATCCGGAGGCACAGGAACTCGCCGGCCTCGCGATCTTCCGCTTCGACGCGCCGCTGTTCTTCGCCAACGCGCGGACCTTCCGCGATCAGATCCGCGTGCTCGTGGCGGCCGAGCCTCGTCCGCGCTGGATCCTGATCGCCGCCGAGCCGATCACCGACGTCGACACGACCGCCGCGGACATGCTGAAGGACCTCGACGAGGAGCTCAACGCCGAGGGCACGTCACTCGTGTTCGCCGAGCTCAAGGACCCGGTGCGCGACAAGCTCGAGCGCTACGAGCTCGTCGGCCCGCTCGATCCGGCGCATTTCTTCCCGACGCTCGATGCGGCCGTCGACGCGTTCCGCGAGCAGACCGGGGCGGACTGGATCGAGCCCCGCCGACCGACGCAGACGCCGGGTTAGACGATGTCTCAGGATTCCGGCCTCGATCCCAATCACGCTCGGGGCCTCGCCCGTCTGGTGCCCGCGCTTGGGTGGCTGCCTCGATACGAGCGTCGGTGGCTGCGAGGGGACCTGACGGCCGGGATTGCGGTCACCGCGCTGATCGTGCCGAAGAACCTCGGCTACGCCGAGATCGCCGGCGTGCCGGTCCAGAACGGGCTGTACGCGGCTGCCGCCGGTGCGATCATCTACGCGCTCTTCTGCACCTCGCGCCACATCTCGACGGGGCCCAGCTCATCGCTTGCCGCGGTCGCCGGCGGCGCGGTGATCGTTACCAGCCTCGGCGGGCAGCAGGCCGCGCAGCTTGTCGCGGCGATCACGCTGGCGACCGGGGTGCTGTTCTTGCTGCTCGCCCTGTTTCGGATGGGCTGGATAGCTCAGTTCCTATCCAAGGCGGTCGTGACGGGATTCCTCGCCGGTGCCGCGGTGGACGTCGTCGTCGGGGAGCTGCCGAAGCTGACCGGCACGACCTCGGAGGGCGACAGCGCCTGGCGTGAGTTCGGCACCTGGCTCGGCTCGCTCGGGGATGTGCACGGCACGACCCTGCTCGTCGGGTTGATCTCGCTCGCGGTGATCCTCGGTCTGCGGTTTCTGGCGCCGTCGGCTCCGGGCGCGCTGGTCCTGGTCGTCGGGGGGCTCGTCGCCTCGGGGCTGTTCGATCTCGGCGGGCACGGCGTCGCGCTCGTCGGGCATGTGCCACGGGGCCTCCCGGCGCCGGCGCTTCCGAGTCTCACGCTCGTCAAGGATCACTACGCGACGATTGCCATCGCCGCGGCTGCGCTTCTGCTGATCGGGTTCTCGCAGACGGCGGGCGATGCAAGGGCATTCGCGACGCGACATCGGTACCGGATTGACGTCAACCAGGAGTCGGTCGCCCAGGGGATGGCGAACGTCGGCGCCGGCGTGTTCCAGGGGATGCCCGTTTCGACCAGCCTCTCGGCGAGTTCGCTCAACGAGTCGGCGGGCGCGACCAGCCCCGTCGCGTCGCTCACGACCGGGGCGCTCGTGCTGGCGACGCTGATCGTGCTCGCACCGTTGTTCTCCCATCTGCCGAAGGCCGTCCTGGGCGCGGTGATCATCGACGCCGTTGTGTTCGGGATGATCGACATCGCCGAACTGCGGCGTCTGTACCGCGTGACCAGGTTCGACTTCTGGGTCGCGGTGGCCGCGATCATCGGCGTCCTGTCGGCCGGGGTCCTTGCCGGCGTCGTGATCGGAGTCGCGCTCTCGCTCGGCTGGCTGATCTACGTCGCGACCCAGCCGCCGATGCCGCTGCTCGGGCGCGAGGCGGGAACCCAGGTGTTCCGTGACCTCGACGAGAATCCGGGCGACGAGACATTTCCGGGGATCGCGGTTCTGCGGCTCGATGGGGGCCTGTTCTTCGCGACGGCGGAGGCGCTCGAGGCGCGCGTCCGCGGCCTCACCGACGACGGCCAGCAGATCAGAGCGCTCGTCCTCGATCTCGAGGGCGTCGACTTCGTCGACTCGCAGGGCGCCGCGAAGCTGTCCGAGATTCACGAGCTCGTTTCGGGCAACGGTGTCAGCCTGCGCCTGGCGAGGGTCAAGCCCCCGGTGTCGAAGGTGCTCGAAGCCGACGGGGTCTTCGAGCTGATCGGTTCAGACCACGTTCACGGCAACGTCGACCGCGCACTGGAGGCCGAGCTCGCCGAGCGCGGCTCGCTGTAGCGCGCGGACGGTCAGATGAGCATCGCGCGGCCTGAGAGTTCCGTCGTCCGCGCGAGCAGGTCCGTGTAGACGCGGACCAGCTCGGGCGTTCCGCGCAGGCTCCAGATCACCTGCGCGTGATCCCACGCGAGCTCACGGGCCGTGACGACCGACCACATCGCGAGCGCGTTGTCGACCTGCTCGGGGACCACGTCCTCGATGTCCGCGATCACGCCCGTCTTGAACCACACCGCCACCTGCTTCTCGACCGTGGCGAGGATCGCATTGACGTGCTCGTAGTCGGCGTGCTGCGGCGTGTCGTCGTCGGGCGCGAGGCCGAGCTCCTCACACGTCTGCACGACCGCGAGCGCCAGGTCGTGATTGATGTGCGCGTTCATGCCGGCCATCGCGAACTGGATCGGAGCGTAGGTATGGCTGCGCTCCTCGATCAGCGGCCGCCACGCGACCGGACACGTCGCGCCGGTCATGATCGTGTCCTCCGCATCGAAGTACAGCCCGGCGAACACCACGTCGAGCCGATCGAGAAAGCGCGGGGCGGCGAACGTCGTATTCGCGCTCGCCTTGCCGACGGCCTCGGTCACCTGGAGGTAGAGCCGGTTGAAGTATGCGACGCCGTCCTTGCGCGGCAGCGAGGCGTCGATCGCGCGCATCCGCGCGATTACGTCGGCGATCGAGTCCGCTCCGTCAGCGCCGGTCGCGGCCGTCGACGGTCCCCCAGCCGTCCCCGCCGAGTCCTCCGCCGCGCCCATGGTGGCGATCGTACCCCACCCACGACCGGCCGCCCGGGGCGGGACGTCCGGGCTCGCCGACGACGCGATCGTGACCGGCGCGATGACGCTACGGTGAGTGGTTGATGCGGCTCGCGACGTGGAATGTCAACTCGGTCAAGCAGCGCCTGCCGCGGTTGCTGCCGTGGCTGGATCAGCGCCAGCCCGACGTCGTCTGCCTCCAGGAGACCAAGCTCGCCGATGATGCGTTCCTCGCGCTGCTCGGCGACGAGCTCGATCAGCGCGGCTACTCGGTGGCGCTTCACGGCGAGGCGGCCTGGAACGGCGTGGCGATCCTGTCCCGCGCCGGTGTCGACGACATCGTCGTCGGGGTGCCCGGGGCGCCTGGCTTCCCGGACCCGGAGGCGCGCGCCGTGTCGGCGACCTGCGGCGGGATCCGCGTCACCTCGGTCTACGTGCCGAACGGCCGCGAGCCCGGCTCCGACCATTATCAATACAAGCTCGGCTGGCTCGGAGCGCTGCGCGAGATGGTCGCCGCCGGACCGTCGGACACGATCGTCTGCGGTGACATGAACATCGCGCCGACCGACGAGGACGTGTTCGATCCGGAGGCGTATGTCGGCCAGACTCACGTCACCGCGCCCGAGCGGGCGGCGCTCGCCGCGCTCGAGGCGGTCGGCCTGCACGACGTGGTCCGCGATCGCTGGCCCGACGCGCGGGTGTTCACCTACTGGGACTACCGCGCCGGGATGTTCCACCAGGACCTCGGGATGCGGATCGATCTCGTGCTCGCCGGCGACGGCGTCGCCGCCCGCGTGAAGGCGGCGTGGGTCGATCGTCAGGCGCGCAAGGGCACCGGGCCGAGTGACCACGCGCCGGTGATGGTCGACCTCGACGAGGCGCCCGACGGGGACATCGGACCCGTCGTGCCGCCGCCATCCGCCCCGCGGGCGCGACGCGGTTCGGTCAAGCTGCCGCAGTCGCGCTAGTCGCGCTCGTCGCGCTTGCGGTCGCGATCGCGCGACGGCTGCACGCGCTTGGGCTCCCCGGGCATCTTCGGGTAGTCGGGCGGGTAGGGCATGTCACCCTGTTCATCGCTCCCGTACAGGTCGAGCAGCGGCGCAAGCGAATGCGCATGGTCATTGATCGCCGCGTGGAGATCGCCGCGCTCGGCGAACCGGGCGGGCATCGTCGCGACCGTGAAGTCCTCGGGCGTCACCCCTCCGAGCTCATCCCAGGTCACGGGCGCCGACACCGTGGCCCCCGGCTTGGGTCGCACGCTGTACGCCGAGGCGATCGTCCGGTCGCGCGCGTTCTGGTTGTAGTCGATGAAGATGCGCTCGCCGCGCTCCTCCTTCCACCACTTGGCCGTCACCTGATCGGGCAGCCGCCCCGCAAGCTCGCGGCCGAACGCGATCGCCGCATGGCGCACGTCGGTGAAGGTCCAGCGCGGCTCGATCCGCACGTAGATATGGATCCCGCGGCCGCCCGAAGTCTTCGGGAACCCGATGTAGCCGAGCTCCTCCAGCAGGCGCCGCGCCTCGGCGGCGGCGCGGACGGCATCGGAGAAGTCTGTGCCGGGCTGAGGGTCGAGATCGATCCGCAGCTCGTCTGGGTGGTCGACGTCAGCACTGCGGACGGGCCATGGGTGAAACGTGATCGTCCCCATCTGCGCCGCCCATCCGACGACCGCGATCTCAGTCGGGCAGATCTCGTCGGCCTCGCGTCCGGACGGAAATTGGATCCGGGCCGTCTGCACGTAGTCGGGCGCTCCCCGCGGGATCCGCTTCTGAAAGAAGGCGTCGCCGCCGCCCCGGTCACGCGTCGAGAGCACGATCCCCGGGTGGACGCCCTTCGGCCAGCGCTCGAGCGTCGTCGGGCGCCTGTCGAGCGCGCGCATGATCCCATCCTCGACCGCGAGGTAGTACTCGACGATCTCGAGCTTGGTCACCTCGCGCGTGCGCTCGGTGGCGGGGAAGATCACCCGGTCGGGGTTCGACACCCGCAGATCGCGCCCACCGGCGTCGACCGTGGTTGCCTCGGTTGATGCCATCCCCCATGAGTTGTACGGCACGGCCGTTACACGCGGCGGCTCCGTGCCCACGTGCAAGCGACCGCCCGGCGGACGTCACACGGCGAAGTACTCGGCTGCGAGCGCGTCAGCGAGCGTCCGATCCGTCGGCCGGCAGCCGACGACGGCCAATCGCGACCGATCGAGCCCGCTTGCCCGGGCGAACGCGAGCGCCAGCCCGGGCAGCGGCGGCCTGCACCAGCACACCGGCGGCCCCGCCGCGTGCGGACACAGCGCCGCCTGCACCGAGCCCGTGATGACCGCCGCGAGCCGTTGCACGTCGGGCTCGAGCTGTTCGGGCGCGCCGTCGGGACTCCAGTCGAAGATCAGGTGGGGCGCCGCGGGCGCGGCTCGTTGGACCGCCGTCTCCCAGCCGTCGGACCGCAGGGCGGCCGCGGCGACCAGCACGCCGGCCGCGAGCCCCGCCGGCCGTGTGCTGATCGAGTGCACCACCTCGATCGCGGCGAAGCCCTCGTCGTGCGACGGCTCCTCGAGTTCGCGAAGTGTCCGCATCTGTGAGGTCGGCGTGAGCACGCCCGGGACGGTGCGCGACAGCTTGCGCAGCTCGTCGGGTTGCGGGAGCGTGTCGAACCGCTCGAGCAGCCGGATGACGAGGTTCACCTGGGCGCGGGCGAGCGGGATGCGGTACCAGATGCACCGGGTTGCGATCCCGTGGCGGGCGGCCGCCTCGATCACATAGCTGCGCGAGGAGCGCGTCAGATACGTGTTGTCGAGCACAACGCGCCGGCTGCCCGACGCGAGCGCGGTGTCGAGCTCGTCGGCGATCTCGCGCAGCGAGCTGCCGCGCTCGTCGCGGTTGAGGCGGATGTAGCCGCAGGCGACATAAGCCGCGGCGCGCGTGCTCTTGCCGGCCCCCGGGATCCCCATCACGATCACGACCTCGGCGTCCTCGCGGGTTCCCGCAGCCCTGGGACGAGGCTGCCTCGGGCCGTCGAACGCGCCGTCGAGCGCCAGGCGGTCGTTCTGTCCGAGTTCGAGCGTTGCCGCACTCGCGGCGCTGCGGGCAGTCTCGGGCCGCCGCGCGCCCGGGATCGCGATCACAGCGGGGGAGAGGCCGAGCAACCACGCGAGCGCCACCTCCGCCGCGGTTGCATCACGGGCCGTGGCGATCCCGTTCAGCGCCTCGGTGGAAAGCAACGCGCCGACACGACGCGGGCCCCCGAGCGGCGAGTGAGCGATGATCGCGATCCCGAGCGCGTCGCACCGTTCGACGATCCCGCCGCGCACGGCGCGCTGGTCGTTGATCGAGAGCGCTACCTCGACCGCGGCGACTGGGGCGATCTCGAGCGCCTCGTCGAGCTGCGCGCGGTTGACGTTCGAGAGCCCGACATGGCTGACGAGGCCCTGCTCTAAAAGGCGCGCCAGCGCCCGCACCGTCGTGCGCCACGGTGTCCGGGGATCGGGCGCGTGGATCAGGTACATGTCGATCGGCATTCCGTCGAGCGCGCCGAGGCTCGCCTCGCAGTCGCGCGCGATCGTCTTCGCACGGCCATCGGGCACCCAGGCCCCGCCCGCGCGCGACATGCCGCCCTTCGTGATCACGCGGGCGCTGTGCCGCGCGTCAGACTGGGCGAGCGCGTCGGCCAGCAGACGCTCGTTTGCGCCCTCGCCGTCGCCATACGCGCGGGCCGTGTCGAACACGGTCACTCCGGCGGCGAGGGCCGCCGCGATCGTCTCGCGGGCAGATTCGAACTCGCGGTCCGTGTCCGTCGGGAGGCGCATGCAACCCAGTCCGATGCGCAGTTCCGAGCGGTCAAGCCAGGCGGGAGGATTCAGGCCACCAGCGTAGTCACTCGCATCGCCGGTGTTCGTGCGATCGTTCGCGGCGGCCGTGGTGAAGACCCTCAAACAGTTCCTGATCGGCGACCGGCGGACAATCGCCGGGACCGTGTATGGGACGATCGTCGTGCTGGCCGTCCTTGCGGCGGGGGCCAAGGCCTACCGCGATCACCTCTGGCGGTTGGATGTGATCGCCGCCGGCAGCACGCTCGTCCTGTGGATGGCGCATGTCTACTCCGATGGTCTCGGCGAGAGCATGAACCTCGAGCGCCGGCTGACGGTCGCCGAGCTGAGGCAGATCGCCCGGCGCGAGTACGCGATCGTGGCGGCCGCGGTCCTTCCCCTGGCGGCGATCACGCTCGGTGCCCTGCATGTGCTGCCCCCGGGCACCGCAGTGCTGGTGGCGTTCACGATCGGCGTCGTCACGCTCACCGCGCAGGGCGTGCGCTACGCGCAGGTTGAGCACCTCGGTGGGCCGGCCGCCGCGCTGACGATCGGTCTGAACCTCGCTGCCGGACTGAGCCTGGTGGCGCTCGAGGCCCTCGTCTCGCACCAGTAGGCGCGCCGTAGGGCTGGTCTCGCGACGGGAGGCGTGTCCGTCGGGTCGGCCGGCGGCAGGCTGTCACCGTCGCCCGCCTTTGGCAGCGGCCCATGGATCCGGTGTAAGGTCACGAAAACATCGTCGACCTAGGAGTTCCGCGCATGGCCCACGAGTTCAGCGGTTCGGCGGTGATCGACCGCCCCATCAATGACGTTTTCGAGTTTCTGGCGGACGGCACGAACGACCCGAAGTTCAGCCCCCGGGTTCAGCAGATCAAGCAGAGCACCGACGGCCCGATCGGGGTCGGCACCGTGTTCGAGAGCACCGTCAAGGATGCCGGGATGACCACCCGTCGCCAATTCGAGCTGACGCGGTTCGATGCGCCGACCAAGATCCGCTGGACCGAACGGTCCAAGAACATGGTCACGGTCCCCGACGGCGGCTACGACCTCGAGCAGGTGTCCGATAACGAGACCAAGGTGACGATCCACAACGTGTTCGAAGGGCACGGGTTCGGGAAGCTCGTGGTGGGCTTCGCGGTCAGGGCCGCGATCAAGGACGCGCCAGCGTTCGCGGAGCGGATCAAAGCAGCGGTCGAGGCGGCAACTCCCGCCGCTGGTGACGCGTCGCCGGCGGCCCCGGCGGCTGACGCTCCGCCCCCGCCCCCGCCGCCGGCTGACGGCCCGCCCGCCCCGCCGGCGGACGCACCGGCAGTGCCGGACGCGCCCACCGCGGACGCCCCGCCGCCCGCCGACCCTCCGGCCGAGCCGCCGCCTGATCAGTAGCTCGGCTGGCCGGCGTGCCGCGCGCGGAAGCGCCGGTTCTTGAGCCGGTTTCCGCACGACGCCATCGTGCACCACGCCCCCTGTCGATTCCGCGAGCGGTCGTAGAAGGCCCAGTCGCACTCCGGGTTGGCGCACAGCTTCAGTCGTGACCAGGTGCCGTCGGCTTGCGCGTCGCGGATCGTCAGCAGGAGGCCGAGCAGACCATCAGCCACGTCCTTGCCGCCTCCGGCCGCGAGCGAGACCGACCCATCGGATTCCACGTCGACGGCCGGGGGGTGACCGTGCGCGAGCTTGCGCAGCGTGCGCAGCTGATCACGGCCGAGTCTGTCGTCGCCGCCGTTGCTTGCGAGCAGCGCGCGGATCGCGTCCCGAACATCGCGCGCAAGCTGTAGGTCCTCGCCGCCGATCTTCGTGCCAGGCGCGACGAGCCCCGCTTGCGCCAGCCACGCGCTCGCGCCATCCGGCTCGCGCAACATATCGGTGCCCTGATCGACGTCGAGCGTGTTGACGAACGCCTGCACTCGGAGGAGCGGCATCGGTGCCGGTTTGTCCTCGTCAGCGGATACCCAGGACGGAAGGGCCATACCTGGTCAGTCTATCTATACATGACCGCCAAAACGCGTTGACAGGTCATGGCTAACCTGCTAAACATCTTTAGTGGTTATGCAAACACTTGCCCCACCGATGCCCCACCAGATCAACCACGGCGTGCGACGCCGTTACCGCGTTCGGGATCGACTCAAGGCTCAGCTAATGGCGGCGGCGCTTGACCGGGCGCTGGCCGACGGCACCCCGATGAACGCGAGCCCCGCGCTCGAGCTGCGGGCGAAGCGGCTGGCGCGGCCCTCGGTCGCAGCTCAGCTCGCCGACCAGCTCCGGGTGATCGTGCGCCGGGCGCAGGAGCCGTCGCGGCCGAGCATCCGAATCGAGGCATGCCGGGAATCGGTGCTCGCCGTCGAGTATGAGCTGCGGCTGCTCGCGAGCCGTCTCCAGGCCGTCAACCCGGTCGCAATCGGCGCCGTCGCCAAGGTGCGCATTCTGCTGACCGACGGCACCGGGCCGCTGTACTACCCCGAAACCCGGGCCAGCCTGCGCGCGGCGGTCCGCGACGCGGCTGCGGCGCTCGACTGACGGCTTTCAACGCGCCGATCGCAGCCACCCCGGTGGCGGCGGCGATCGGCCGATTTGACGGTTTACCCCGCGGGCTGGATGTTCTGGTTGACCCGGAACACGTTGTCGGGGTCATACCGTGCCTTGATCTGCGCGAGCCGGTCGTAGTTGGCGCCGTAGCTCGCGCGGACGCGGTCCTGACCCTCCTCCATCATGAAGTTGACGTAAGCACCGCCGGCCGAGTAGGGATGGGTCGCCTCCCAGTAGCCGACGCACCAGTCACGGATCGTGGCCGCGTTGGTCCGGTCAGGGTCTGCGCCGAGGATCACCTCCGCGTACCGCGCGTCGCGGTAGGCGAACGCGGTGTCGGCATTGCCAACGTCGTGAGCGGCACCGTCGATCGGGTACAGATGCATCCCGGACAGCATCGTCGGAATCTTCTGCCCCCACTCGAGGTGCTTGGCGATCAGCTCGTCGGAGATCTCATTGAAGAAGTCGGCGCGCCAGTACATCTGGAGGCCCTTCGGGTAGAGCGCGTCAAACAGGCTCTGGAGCGCCGGATGCGGAACCGGACCGACGCCGTGCAGGAGAACGTCGCCGACCTCATGGACGGGCGCGAGCAGGCGGGCCGCGTCGTCCTCGGAGCCGACGATGCACCACACGACGGCGCAAACCTTTCGCATATGGAGCTCGGGCGGGAACATCTCCGCGGGCGGGACGACCATCTCGGCGAAGAACCCACTGAGTTCGCGCGGAGCGGCGGGCAGGAAGTCGCGGTAGAAGCGCATCACCTCCGGCGTCTGCTCGACCGGCCAGAAAGTCGGCCCTGCCATGACCGTCGGCGCGAGCGGGTGGGTCTTGAACTGGAACTCGGTCACCACGCCGAAGTTGCCACCGCCACCCCGCAGCGCCCAGAACAGATCGGGCTGCTCGCTCGCGCTTGCGTGAACCTGCGACCCGTCCGCGAGCACGACCTCGGCGCCGACGAGATTGTCGATCGCCAACCCGAACGGCCGCGTCAGGTGACCGATGCCTCCGCCGAGCGTGAGCCCGCCGACGCCGGTCGTCGAAATGATCCCCGACGGGGTCACGCGGCCGACCTCGGCCGTCGCGCCGTCGACCTGACTCCAGGTCGCGCCGCCCCCGACGCGCACCATGTCGCCATCGACGGTGACGTCGGCGAGTCCGGCGAGATCGATCACAATCCCGTCATCGACGACCCCGAGGCCGCCTGCGTTGTGACCGCCGCCGCGGATCGCGATCGGCGCGCCGTGGGCGCGACCAAGCGCAATGCAGCGCGCGACCTCGTCCGCGCTTGCGCAGGTGACGAGCACCGCTGGGTACTTGTTGATCATTCCGTTGTGGACAGCCCGCGCTTGGGCGTAGCCCGAATCATCGGGGCTGGTGATGCGGCCATCGAGCGCGGACAGTTCGCGCCGAACGGCATCGACCAGCGACGTGGTGGCGGTCATCAGCTTTCTCCCGGTGTTTAGTTGATGAGGCTTTACTGGTAGGCAACCTACCGAACGATCGCTGCCTTGTCACGCGCCGCGGGCCCAGCGCCCGCTTCGGGAACGATCGCCGCCCTGTCACGCGCCGCGGGGCCAGCGCCCCGCCTCGGGATCACTTCCAGGTGACGGGCGACGCCAGGTAGCGCTCGACGAAACCGTTGTAGTCGGCGCCGGTGATGCCCCCGGGGACCATGTACACCTGACAGGTGCTCCACGTCTTGCCGTGCGTGAACGGCTTCGGGGCGTCGGTGTCGTTGCACGGCGGGAAGCTGCCGATGAACGTGACGGAGGTCGCGTCCTGACCGGTGTTATCGACGCCCGAGATCGCGGCCTCGGCATTGGAGCCGACGTCGCCGCTGCCGACGTTCGTGATCTTGAAGCGGACGTAGTAGGGCGTGCTCGCCTTCTCGGTGGCATCGAGCTGGATGCCCTTGAAGTCAGACAGCGATCCCTTGGTGATCGACTCGACAGTCACTTGGAGCTTGTACGGCGCGGGTGCGCTCGGCGACCCCGACGGTGACTGGAACGGGACGGTCGCCGTCTGCCCGACGCTGAGCTTTGTCCCGGGCGGCGTGATGCCATTGCCGGTGGCGCCCGAGGCACTTGCCGACGTGGACGTCGTGTCAGCCGCCGCGACGCCCGTCGCCGAACTCGAACTCGGGCTCGAATTGCCGCTCGAGCCCGACGAGCCGCATCCGGCCGCCAACAGCGCGATCGCACACAGCGGCAACCCAGCCCACATTCTCCTCATCCCGATGCCCTCCCCGACGTCGTCTCGGACAACCACCGACCCAGCCGGGGCGTGAGCCTACTACGTGATTCCTACCGCGTGTGCTCACTCAAACTCGGGCGTCTCCCAGCCTTCGAACACGTCCGGGAGCCCGTCACTGACGCGATCGGGGAAGTTTGCCGTCCGCTTCTCCAGAAACGATGTGACCCCCTCGCGGGCATCCGCCGACTGGCCGCGGTCGAACATCCCGCGCGAGTCAGCCCGATGAGCGATCATCGGGTGCTCGGCGCCCAGCATCCGCCACATCATCTGACGCGCGAGCGCGACTGACACGGGGGCGGCGTTATCGGCGATCTCCCGCGCGAGGCCGTAGGCGACGGCGAGCAGCTCGGTACCCGGGTGCAGGCTGCGCACGAGGCCGCCGTCGAGCGCCTCCTGAGCTGAGAACACGCGACCGGTCGACACCCACTCGATCGCGCGACTGATCCCGACCACGCGCGGCAAGAACCAGCTCGAGCACGCTTCCGGCACGATCCCGCGGCGCACGAACACAAACCCGATCCGGGCGTCGTCGGCGGCCAGGCGGACATCCATCGGCAGCGTCATCGTCGCCCCGATCCCGACTGCCGGCCCATTGATCGCGGCGATCACGGGCTTGGTCGACTCGAACACCCGCAGCGTGAACTGCCCTCCGTTGTCGCGTGGCGGGCCCTCGCCGCCGCGCTTGTGCCAATCGAACGTGTCACCTCCCGAAGCCAGATCAGCGCCGGCACAGAAGCCCCTGCCCGCGCCGGTGATCACCACCGCCCGCACGTCGTCGTCGCCGTCGGCGAGATCAAAAGCGGCGATCAGCTCGCGGCCCATCGTGGCGGTCCACGCGTTGAGCCGGTCGGGGCGATTGAGCGTGATCGTCATGACCCCGTCATCGACCTGCGTGAGAATCTGCTCGAACTCCATCTGGGCACGTCCCTTTCGCTCGGGGATCGCCAACCTAAAAGACCGCGAGCGTCGCGCGCAAGCCGCTAGGAGGCCGTGACCTCCGCCAGGCGCCTGGCGAGGAAGCGCCGCTCGGCATCGGAGCCGGCGAGTTCGAGCGCCTCGCGGTATGCGGCGGCCGCGTCGCCGCGCCGCTCGAGACGACGCAGCAGATCCGCGCGCGTGGCGTGCAGGAGGTAGTACCCCTGCAGCGAGCGCGACGACTCGAGTTGATCCACCAGCGCCAGGCCCTGCTCGGGTCCGCGCGCCATCGCGATCGCGACCGCGTGGTTGAGCTCGACGACAGGGGTCGGCATCACTTCCAGCAGGAGCTCGTAGAGGCTCGCGATCTCGACCCAGTCGGTTGCCTCTGGCTCGTTCGCAGTCGCGTGGCACGCGGCGATCGCCGCTTGCACCTGGTAAGGGCCCGCTCGGCGCTCGCGCAGCGTGTCGTGGAGCAGCGCCGTCGCCTGCGCGATCTCGGTCGCATCCCACCGGGTGCGGTCCTGGTACTCGAGCGTGACCAGGTCGCCGGACGCATCCAGGCGGGCAGCCCGGCGCGCGTGGTGGAGCAGCATCAGCGCGAGCAGCCCGCGGGCCTCGGGCTCGTCGGGCATCAGCTGCGTCAGGGCGCGAGCGAGCCGGATCGCCTCGTTGCAGAGGCTCGCGCGGATCAAGTCGGGACCGCCGGAGGCGGCGTAGCCCTCGTTGAACAGGAGGTACAGGACAGCGAGCACGCCGGTCGTTCGCTCGGCCAGCAGGTGCGCGGGCGGGACGCGGTAGGGAATCCCGGCGCCGACGATCTTGTGCTTGGCGCGGACGAGCCGCTTGGCCATCGTCGGTTCCGAAACGAGGAACGCGCGCGCGATCTCGGCCGTGCTGAGTCCCGCGAGCGTGCGCAGCGTGAGCGCCACACGACCCTCGAGCGCCAGCGCCGGATGGCAGCACGTGAAGATCAGCCGCAGCCGGTCGTCCTCGATCTCGGGCTCGGCGTCGACCTCGTCCATCGCTTCGATCGCCGTCGGCTCGACGCCCACTTCGGCTAGCAGCGCCGACTTGCGCGATTCGCGGCGCAGCCGGTCGATCGCGCGGTTGCGGGCAACCGTCGTCAGCCACGCGCCGGGCCGTCGCGGAACTCCGTCCAGCGGCCAGCGCCTGAGCGCCTCCGCGAACGCCTCCTGCGCGCATTCCTCGGCCAGGTCCCAGTCACCGGTCCGCTTGATCAGCGTCGCGACGATGCGTCCCGATTCCTCGCGGAACGCGTCCGCGACCGCACGTTGGGCCTCCGAGCTCAGCTTTCCATGAACGGTCGTACCTCGATCGTCCCGTACTTCGCGAGCGGATGCTTGGCGGCGACCTCGATCGCCTCGTCGAGGTTGGCGCACGCGAGCACGTCGTAGCCCGCGATGTACTCCTTGGTCTCGGCGAATGGGCCGTCGGTCAGCACGATCTGCCCATCGCGCACGCGGACCGACGTCGCGGTGTCGATCCACTGGAGCTGATGCCCCTCGAGCCTGACGCCACGTCGGTCCATCTCCTCGAGCCACGGGCCCATCTTCTCGGCGACCTCGCGATCGGCTTCCGGATCGGGTACTCCATCGACGCAGACCAGCAGCATGTATTTCATCGTGCCTCGCTCTCCAATTGTCCACCGACTGAGCGACCGCGGGCGATGCGCACGCGGCCGAGCCACGCGACCCACCGGATCTTCAGCGAGCGGCCGCCGCGGGCGCGCGGCGCGCGCGCAAACTCCTGGATCTCCTCGATCCGCTGTCTCGCCAGTGCGTGGCGCAACTCGGGGTGCATCATGACCTCCTCGGTCTGTTGGATGCTCATCACCCCAACGACGAACGACTCGGGCGCAGATGGACAGCTCCCCGAGATCGCGCGCATCGGCCGTGCGCGTCGGCGGACATCCCGCGAATCGGCTGCGCGGCTGGCGGGTAACCCAAGAACGATGGCCGACCCCGAGTCCACCAATCCGACGCCGCCGGCGACGAACCTGCCCGAGATCGACAGCCCACCTCCCGAGCAGGTGCTCGAGGACGTGCCCTCCAAGGAGGAGATCATCGAGCAGGCGCAGTCGGCGGAGGAGATCGTCGGGCAGCAGCCGAGCCCGGAGGAGTTGCTCCGCGGGCGGCGGGGACCTGGCGCGACGCGGGCGGACGGCGCGCGTGACGACGCACGGTCCCGGCCGATTGCGGCGAGTGCCCCCAGCCCCTGGCGCAGGCCGCGCATCGATCTGCGGTTGATCGTCGGGTCTGCTATCGCTACCGGCATGACCAGGATCGCCGTCACGGGAGGCAGCGGCAAGGCCGGGCGGGTCGTCGTGCGTGACCTTGTCGCGCACGGACACGATGTGCTCAACATCGACGTCAAGCCGTCGCCCGAGTCCTATTCGCCCGAGGCGCCGGTCCCGCTCCTCCAGGCCGATGTGACCGATTTCGGGCAGGCGCTCGAGGCGTTCGGGGGCAGCCCGACGGTCCCGGCGGTCGACGCTGTCGTTCACCTCGCGGCGATTCCCTCGGCGGAGCACGCCCCGCCCGATCAGATCTTCCGGGCCAACGTCACCAGCACGCACGCCGTGTTCGCCGCCGCCCAGCGGCTCGAGCTGCGGCGCGTCGTCTGGGCCTCGAGCGAGACGACCCTCGGGCTGCCGTTCAGCAGGCCGCCCGACTACGTGCCGGTCGACGAGGCGCATATGTATCCCGAGACCAGCTACGCGCTGTCGAAGGTGGTGGGGGAGGAGCTCGCGCGCCAGTTTCATCGCTGGAGCGCGATCCCGATCATCGGGCTGCGGTTCTCGAACGTGATGGTCCGCGACGACTACGAGCGCTTCCCCGGCTTCCAGGACGATCCGCGCCTGCGGGCGTGGAACCTGTGGGGCTACGTGGACGAGAGTCACGTCGCGCAGAGCGTCCGGCTGGCACTCGAGGCCGACATCGACGGCGCGGACAGCTTCATCATCGCGGCGGCCGACACGGTCATGCGCCGCCCCAGCCGCGACCTGATGGCCGAGGTCTTCCCGGACGTCCCGATCGCCGAGCACGTGACCGGCAACGACTCGCTGCTCGACATCGGCAAGGCGCGCCGCGTGCTCGGTTACGACCCGCAGTTCAGCTGGCGCGAGCTCTTCTGAGCCTGGCCCCACGTTCCACGCCCCGGGATCTGCCGCACCGATCCCCCCACAGCTGCACGGCGTGGAAAATCCGGCCCGCGTGGTTGGATTTTCCACCAAACGCGCGCTGAGCGGGCCAAACGTGGAAGATCCGGACGAGCGCGACGGATTTTCCACGTTTTCCGCGGGGCGGGAGGACGCGTTTGACACCGGGCTGGCTAGGCTAGGGCGCGTCGAAGCCCGTCGGGGGCCGGCGCAGCGGGCTCGAGCCCGCTGCTAGGCCGTCAAAGCGACCGCGGCCTCGGGCGTGGCGACGTCGAACGCGAAGCTCTGCTCGAGATACAGGCGGACGACCTCGGCATCGTGGTCGAGGTAGCCGAGCGAGAGGTCCTGGCCTGACTCGAACACGAAGTCGCCGCCCCGCTGGCTGACGAGCACGGCCCCATCGCACCCGGGAGCCCAGACGATCGGGCCCTCGATGATCTTGCGCAGGTGTTCGAGCAGCGGGTAGCCGCCGCCCTCGGCGGTCTGGACGACCCGCTTGTACTGATCGGAGCCGAGCGCGAGCGCGTACGGGCCCGCGATCCCGCTCGACAACAGCAGCTCGACCGCGGCCGCGACCGGGCGGGGGTACTTGTCGGGCGCTGCGCCGAGCTGGAGCCGATGCGGCGTGGCTTCGGTGATCCCCTCGATCGAGGCCTGCGCCCAGCCGTGAAAGGCGGCCTTGTTCTCGGCCACCGCGATCCGGCGTGCGGCCGCGTCGAGCGGCTCAAGGTCGGGATCGTCGGCGCCGCGATCGTGGTCGCGCAGTTCGGCGCGCGAGACCGAGAACTCGGCCCGCACCTCGGCGAGCGCCAGCACCCGTCGCCGCACGGCGCTGATGCCGTCGCACGGAGCGCCGGACAGCTCCTCTATCCGCCCGAGGTTCAGGGCCGAGTGCTGCCATCCGTGCGGGCCCGAGAAGTCGACCAGCCGGCGGGCCGCGAGCGCCGGCGTCAGCCGTTCGCGGGCCTCATCATCGAGCAGCTGCCAGCCCGCGTCGCTGATCGGCGCGTGGGAGCGAAGCAGGTGGTTGTTCATCGGCTCATCGACTCATCAGGCGCTCTGGAGACTGCCGATCCCGAGCGAGCCGTCGCCGTTGACCGGCGCACTATCGATCG
This sequence comes from uncultured Solirubrobacterales bacterium, assembly GCA_963744695.1. Classification (GTDB taxonomy): domain Bacteria; phylum Actinomycetota; class Thermoleophilia; order Solirubrobacterales; family Solirubrobacteraceae; genus Palsa-465. The sequence continues at coordinate 24,797 of CAVUUT010000013.1, forward strand.
CGCCGCCGCCCAAACTCGCAGACGCGATCCCGGAATCCCCGTCGCGATTGCCGTTGTCGAGCGCCTCGGACTCGGCCTCCTCGCCGTGCTCGACCACGTCGCCGGGTTGGAACAGCACGCCCTGAGCGATCTCTCGCCAGCTCGGCGTTCGGCGCAGCAGCAGCTCGAGGTCCATGCTGAAGTGCTTGAACTCCTCGCCCTGCGCGTCGCGCATCACCGCTCGCGCGTCGGGCGCGGTTTCGACGGCCAGCCGCTGCTCATACCACCCGATCGCCTCGGCCTCCTCGGTGAGCGATGCACACAGGCGAGCGAAGGTGCGGGTAGCTTCGGGCAACTCCTGTGGCGGCTCGTGGTACTGGTCAAAACCCATCACTTCTCCTTGGAAATGCCTCACCGGTCAACTTCGGGTTCCTATTACCCATTCTTGGCGCTATGGGATCATCGGTTTGTGGGACTGATTGACAGATGGGGCGCGCGACTGGCGGTGCTGCCGACGGCGCCGCTCGCGGCGGCCGGGCTGATCGGCGGATTCGCGGTGGCGGTCACCACCGGCTCGCGCCCGCTCGGCGGCGTCGTGCTCGCCGCCTTCGGGCTGGCGTGCATCGCGATCTGGCTGCGACGCGACGGCCGGCGGAAGGCGATCATCTTGACCGTCGCCGGCCTGCTCGCGTTCGCGATCTCGCACCTGCTGGGCCTGGTGATCGGCGCCTGGCCCGCGGTCCTGCTCACGGCCGCGGCGACGGCCGCGCTCTACTGGCGCGCGTCAGACGGGCGCCGTCCCTCCCGCGACCCGCGGACCACCTCGCCGGCGGGTCCGTCGGCCGAGGCGCCTTACGCCGGGACGTGAAGCTGGCTGACCGAGAAGGTGGCGCCATGCGGATCGGCCAGGACCGTCCGCTTGAAGCCGGCCACGTCGTCCGGGGGCGCGAGGACCCGCCCGCCCAACTCGGTCGCCGCGGCCGCGGCCGCGTCGGCGTCGGCGATCCAGAAATCGACGCTCCATCCCGGCGGCGGCCCCCCGGCGGACGGGTCGGTCAGCATCATCACCGCGACCACGTCGCGCGGGACCGGCTGCTGCGGCTCGCCGCCGACATAGCCCGGCAGGCGCCAGAGCCACACTTCCTCGCCGAGCCCGGCGTCGAAGGATTCCGCGCGCCATCCGAACAGTTCACCGTAGAACGCCTGCGCGCCCTCGGGGTCATCGGTGCTCAACGCGCTCATCGCCCACGCCGAGGGCTCGTTGACGAGCTGCGCGCCCTGGCGCACACCCGCCTCCCAGACGCAGAACGTGGCGCCTGACCGATCGTTGATCACGGCCATCCGCCCGGCCGGCGGCGCGTCGAACGGCTCCACCAGCACCGAACCGCGGAGCGCCTGCGCCTGGGCCGCGGTCTCGTCGGCGCTTGCGACCGCGACGTACGTGTTCCACGCCGGCACCGTGGTGCCGCCGGCAGCCGGCTGGGTTCCGATCGCGGCCACGTCCTGGCCGCGCAGCCGAGCGACGAAATATTCACCGGGAGGATCATCGGGCATCGCCCCGGGACCGGTGAACCCCCAGCCGAAGATCGCGCCGTAGAAGCGCTTGGCCGCCACGATGTCGGGCGTCAGCGTGTCAACGAAGCACGGCACACCAGCTGGGTATCGATCTCGGTTACTCATCGTTGCCTGCCTCGGATCGGTATTCGTCGTGGCGTCGCCACCAGCGGTACGGCGGGTCCTGGGCCGCCCCCGCCGGCGAGTCCTCCCACTCCTCCTGGCGCCCGAGCGGCGTCAGATCGAGGAACGTCCAGACGCTGCCAAGCGCCTCGACGCCGCGCGCCGCGGTGAAGTAGGTGCGCAGCACACGGTCGCGATCGCGGATGAACACGCTCAGCCCGAACGTCTCGCCGTCGTCACGCGTAACGCCGAAGTCGCGGTTGAAGTCGCTGCCGGCCGACGAGTACCAGGGGATCGTCCAACCCATTCGCCGGCGGTAGGCCTCGATCTGCCGAAAGGGCGCGAGCGAGACGAGCGCCAGCGACGTGTCCCGCGCGTGGAAATGCGCCTGATGGCCGATCTGGTCGACGAACATCGAGCAGCCCGGGCAGCCGGCGTCGGGCCACCCCTCGGTCGTGGGGGCGAACATGAAGTGGTACAGCACGAGCTGGCGGCGGCCTTCGAACAGGTCGGCAAGCGTCGCGCGGCCGTTCGGTCCATCGAACGCGTACGGCTTGTCGATCTGCACGGCCGGCAGGCGGCGCCGCTGAGCGGCGAGCGCGTCGCGCTCGCGGGTCGCGTGCTTCTCCTGCGCGTGGATCGCGTCGAGCTGCCGCTGCCAATCTGACTCGGATACGACCTGAAGAACGGTCATTGACTCCTCCTTGCCTTACAATGATTGGAACACCGTATCAAATGGTTGGAAAGTCCAACTAGACTTGGTCAGATGCCGGACAGACGAACTTACGGAGACTCGTGCGGAATCGCGCGCGGACTCGATCTCGCGGGCGAGCGCTGGGCGCTGCTGGTCGTCCGCGAGCTGCTGCTCGGGCCAAAGCGGTTCACGGACCTGCGCGAAGGCCTCCCGAATGTGAGCCCGGACGTGCTCGCACAGCGGCTGCGCGAGCTCGAGCGCTCGGGGATCGTCCGCCGGCGCAAGCTGCCGCCCCCGGCGAGCGCCCGTGTCTACGAGCTGACCGAGCGCGGCGCCGAGCTCGAGCCGGTGCTGCACGCCCTCGGCCGCTGGGGCAGCGGCGTGCCGCTGCCCGACGAGCCCGCCCAGCTCAGTCCCGATGCGCTCGCGGTCGCCCTGAAGACGATGTTCGATCCGATCGCCGCCGCCGACCGCGACGGCGTCTACGAGTTGCAGTTCGGCGAGCACGCGTTCACGGTCCGCGTGGACGCGGGGGCGCTGCACCTGGCGCGCAACGGCGGGCCAGCTCCTGAGACGCGACTCTCGATCGACACCGATACCGGCACGCTCGCGCAACTGCTCTGGCACGGCGGGTCGATCGGGGCGGCGATCGACGCCGGCGCGCTGAAGCTCGACGGCTCACGGCTCGAGCTGGCGCGCTTTCTGAAGATGTTCGCGGCGCCGGCTAATTGAGCTTTGCGGCGCGCTCGAGCAGGAGCTCGCGCTCGGCACCGTTGCGCGCCAGCGAGGCGGCCCGCTCGAGCTCGGTGCGCGCCTCGGCGTCGCGGCCGAGCCGCGCGAGCAGCTCCCCGCGGACGCTCGGCAGGAGGTGGTAGGCGCTCAGCAGGGGCTCGCCGCCGAGCGCGTCGATCAGCTCGAGCCCGGCATCGGGCCCGAAGGCCATCGAGACCGCGACCGCGCGGTTGAGCTCGACGACTGGGGACGGCGACACCACGACGAGCGCGTCGTAGAGCGCGACGATCCGCTCCCAGTCGGTGTCCTGCGCCCGGCGCGCGCGAGCGTGACAGGCGGCGATCGCGGCCTGCAGCCCGTACGGTCCGAGCGGGCCGACCCGCTCGGCGCGGCTCAGCGCCTCGAGGCCGCGGTTGATCAGGACCAGGTCCCAGCGCGCGCGATCCTGATCGAGCAACAGCACCGGCCGGCCCCGCGGCCCGATCCGCGCTCCCGCGCGCGACGCCTGGATCTCCATCAGCGCGGCCAGCCCGTGCACCTCGCCCTCGCTCGGCAGCAGGCCGGCGAGAATGCGCCCGACACGAAGCGCGTCCTCGCACAGCTCGGGCCGGATCCAATCCTCTCCGGCGCTGGCGGCGTAGCCCTCGTTGAAGATCAGGTAGATCACCTCGAGCACCGACCCGAGCCGCTCGGCGAGCTCGGCGCCCGCCGGGATGGCGATCGGAACGCGGGCCTCGGCGAGCGTCCGTTTTGCCCGCACGACCCGCTGCGAGATCGTCGACTCGCGCACCAGGAAGGCGCGCGCGATCTCGGCCGTCGTCAGGCCCCCGAACAGCCTCAGCGTGAGCGCCGTCCGGGCCTCGGTCGACAGCACCGGATGGCAGGTCGCGAACAGCAGCGTCAGCAGGTCGTCGCCGATCTCGTCATCGACACCCGAGGCGAGGTCCAGGTCGGTCGTCGCGCGGTCGAGCTCGAGCTCGCGCCCGAGCTGGTGGTGTTTTTTCTCGGCCATCTGCTTGCGCCGCATCGCATCGACCGCCCGGTGCTTGGCGGTCCCCATCAGCCACGCGCCGGGGTTGTCCGGGACTCCCGACTGTGGCCACTGCTCGAGCGCGGCGACGAGCGCGTCCTGAGCGAGGTCCTCGGCGAGCCCGAGATCGCGCACGTACCGGGCGAGGCCGCCGATCAGCCGCGCGGACTCGATCCGCCAGACGGCCTCGATCGTGCGCTGGACCTCGGCCGAGCTCATCCGCAGACCCGACTCATCACGCGTCGAAGTCGGAAGCCTCGTAGACCTGCCGGACCTCGATCACGTCGCCGTCGGCGGCCGGGCAGCGGGTCGCCCACTGAACCGCCTCCTCCTTGGACTTCGCCTGGATCAGCCAGTAGCCGCCGATCAGCTCCTTGGACTCGGTGAACGGGCCGTCGGTGATCGTCGACCTGCCGCCCGCGAACGCGACCCGGGCACCCTTTGCGGACGGCTGCAGGCCATCGAGCGCGAGCAGGACTCCGGCCTGGCTGAGCTGCTCGTTGTAATTCGACATCGAGGCAATCGCCTCCGCGCTCGGGTGCCAATTGTCCTCGTCGACGTTCGGCTTCATGATCATCATGAATCGCATCGCGGCTGGTTTCCTCCTCGTTGGGCGTTGATCGCCGCCCTGCGACCGTACCGGGCGTGGGCGGCCTTCTGGAGCTATGTCGAATGAGCTGGCGCAGGTTCGACACGCGACCCAATAACCTTCGCGCCGCGATGTCCTACACAGTGATCGAGGGACGAGAGAAGGTGCTCAGCGATCTGGCGATCGCAATCGAGCAGATCGCGGTCGCGCTCGCCGCGCTCGGCGAGGCCTACGAGCAGCTCGATGAGCAGAACGCCGACCTGCTCGAGGAGCAGCTCTTCAGGCCGGTGCAGCATGCCTACGGCCGGGCCAAGCGCACCCATTTGGAATTCGCCGCTCGCAGCGGGCTGCCCGGAAAGGACTTCGAGCTGCAGACCCCCGGGCCGCAATCACAGAGCGTCCAGGAGCTGATCGACCGTGCCGTCGTCGCCTCCGCGTACGCCGACCAGACGATCGCCGAGCTCCAGGACTCGATGCTGCCGGTCGAGGTCGGCGACACCGAGCTGCGCGCAGGCCTCGCGCAGGTTCGGGAGTCGCTCGCGACGGTCTCGGTTCGCGCCCGGAACCTGGTTCGCACGGTTGGGCGCTAGTCGCACCCTGGCGGTCGCCGTCTGCGCGGCGCTGCTGACCCTTGGGTTCGCGGCGGGCATCGCCCAGGCGCTACCCATGTCCGCGCACGGCAGCGCCGAGCAGGCCTACGCGGTTGGCTTGCACGCGAGCCGAACAGTCACCCTGCTCAACGCCCGCGGCAAGGCGGTCGCCTCCAAGAACGCGGACTCGCTCGGCGGCGTCGTGTTCCGCGACGTCAGGCCCGGGCGGGGCTACCGGATGCGGCAGGGCGGTGCGCGGTCGGGCAAGCTGACGGTGTTCAGCGACCGCTCGGCGCCGCCGAGCACGAGGTTCTACGACCAGACGATCCCGACCAGCGGCTACGGCTACCTGACCACCCGCGACGGGACCAAGCTCGCGATCGACGTCCATCTGCCGAGCGGGGCAGGTCCGTATCCGACCCTGGTCGAGTATTCGGGCTACGGATACGCCGACCCGGCGGGCCCCCAGAGTGGAATCGCTCAGCTCGCGAATGCGTTCGGGTTCGCCGTCGTCGACGTGAACATGCGCGGCACGGGGTGCTCGGGTGGCTCGTTTGACTACTTCGAGCCGCTGCAGAACCTCGACGGCTATGACGTGATCGAGACGGTCGCGCATCAGTCGTGGGTCCTGCACCACAAGGTCGGGATGCTGGGTATCTCCTACGGCGCCATGAGCCAGCTGTTCGTCGCGGCCACCGACCCGCCGGATCTCGCGGCGATCGCTCCGCTTTCGACGATCGACAGCACCGCGACGACGCTGTACCCGGGCGGCATCCTCAACACGGGGTTCGCCGCCTCCTGGGGAGCGCAGCGCGGGCACGACGCTGAGCCCGCGTCGCCCACCGGCGGCCAGCCGTGGGCCTACCAGCGAATCCTGCAGGGCGACGCGACGTGCAAGAGCAATCAGATCCTGCACGGCGAGGCGCCCAACGCCGTCCACCAGATCCACGCCAACAGCCATTACCGACCGGCGATCGCCAACCCCCTTGCGCCGGTCACGTTCGTCCACAAGATCCACGCCCCGACATACCTCGCCTGCCAGTGGACCGACGAGCAGACCGGAGCGCACTGCGCCGACCTCGCACAGCACTTCACGGGCACCAGGCACAAGTGGTTCACGTTCACGAACGGATACCACACCGATTCGCTCGATCCGGCCACGGTTACGCGCATGTACGACTTCTTCGAGTTGTACGTGGCCAAACGGGCGCCGCATCTGCCGCCGACATTCAGAGCCCTTGAGCCCCTCCTTTACCAGACGGCGATGGGGATCAACGGCATCACGCTGCCGGCGGACCCGATCCAGCAGCTCCCGACCTACTCGGCGGCGCTGGCGGCTTTCCAGCGGCTGCCGTCGATTCGGGTCCTGTTCGACAACGGCGCCGGCGGTCCGGCGCCGGGGGACCCGAATCCGGGCTTCGAGGCCTCGTTCGCACGCTTCCCGATCCCGGGCACGCGCGCGGACTCGTGGTACCTGGGCAAGAGCGGCACGATGAGCGCTTCAAAGCCCACGACGGGGGCCGCCGATCAGTTCACGTGGAACGAACACGCACTGCCGGCGACCGACTTCACGGGCAACGACGGCCCCGGCGGGCTGTGGGGGCCGACCCCGACCTATCACTGGGATCAGGACCCGCCCGGCACGGCGGCGGCGTACGTGACCGCGCCGCTGAACGCGAACACGGTTGTGATCGGCGGCGGCGCCGTCCACCTGTGGATCAAGGCCTCGGCACCGAGCGTCGATCTGCAGGTGACGATCTCCGAGGTCCGGCCCGACGGCAAGGAGACGTTCGTCCAGAACGGCTGGCTGCGGGCCAACGAACGCAAGCTCGACACGGCCCAGAGCACGCTGCTCGAGCCCGTCCCGAGCCTCCGCGCCAAGGACGTGAGGCCGTTGCCGAAAGGCCGGTACGCCGAGGTGACGGTGCCGCTGTACTACGAGGGCCACGTCTACCGGCGCGGCTCGCGGGTCCGGCTGACCGTCTCGGCTCCGGGCGACACGCAGCCAGTCTGGGCGTTCGCGCAGACCCGCCCGCACGGGACGGCAACCGTATCGATCGCGCACTCGCGCAAGTTCCCGTCGCGGCTGATCCTGCCGGTCGTGCCGGGGGTCAAGGTTCCCACCGGCCTGCCGCCCTGTCCTGGCCTGCGCGGTGAGCCGTGCCGCGCCTACGAGCCGTACGTCAACCGATCGCGCTCTTTGTAGTTTTTTCAACGCGCATCGGCATCTACCTGTAGCATCGCGCGCCAAGGCCATGGGTACGGACAGCCCTCCTGCGGTGGCCGCGCCCGTAACGCCTAGCCTGTCGCCGCCTCCTAACGAAACCGTCGCGCCCGACGCCGATTCCGTGCGCCCGGTTTCGATGCCGCTCGTCGATCGGGTCGCGAGCGGAGTCGTCACGGCTGCGCCGCCGATCCTCGTCGGGCTCGGCATGTGGCTCGGTTGGAACCACGGACTGCTGGTCTGGCAGGACCTGCTCGTGCTGGCGCTGTTCTACATGTTGATCGGCTCCGGGATCACGGTCGGCTTCCATCGCCTGCTCACCCACCGCAGCTTCAAGACCAGCCGCCTGCTGCGGGCGGGGTTCGCCGCGCTGGGCTCGGCGGCCGCCGAGGGCCCCGTGATCGACTGGGTCGCGACGCACCGCAAGCACCACCAGTTCTCCGATGAGGCGGGCGATCCTCATAGCCCGCACCTCGACGACCGCCACGGCTGGCGGGGCGAGATCTGGGGCTTCTGGCACGCGCATCTGGGGTGGGTGTTCTCCGACATGGAGGTCGCCGACGAGGAACGCTATGCCAAGGACCTGCTCGCCGACCCGTGGATCCGGTTCGTCGACCGCACATTCGTGCTCTGGGTCGTGGTCGGGCTCGCGGCCGCGTTCGGCGTCGGCGTCGCGCTGACGGGCACGGTCAAGGGTGGGCTGACGGCGTTGGTGTGGGGGGGCGCAGCGCGGATCTTCTTCATGCACCACGCGACCTTCAGCATCAACTCTGTGTGCCACTACTTCGGCCGCCACGAGTACGACACCGGCGACGAGTCGCGCAACGTGTTCTGGCTCGCGATCCCGACCTGGGGCGAGTCATGGCACAACAATCATCACGCGTTCCCGACCTCGTACCGGCACGGCATGCGGCGCTGGCAACTCGACCCGTCGGCGGCGATCATCAGAACGCTGGAGCTGACCGGCCTGGCGTGGGACGTCGTGCGCGTCGATCCGACCCGCCGCGACCGCAAGCTGTTGGCGACGCAGGACGCCTGACCGCGGCCCGCTAAGCTCGCCCGCGTTTTGGCTTTCGCCCGCACGGCTTCACTGCGCCGGGAGATTGAGGCCGCGCTCCCGCGGCGCCCGTTCGCGATCAGCTTCTGGGATGGGACCACGGTTCCTGCGACCGAGGACGACGGCCCGACCTTCTCGATCCATTCCCCACAGGCGATCGCCCACGTGCTCCGCGCTCCGAGCGAGCTCGGCCTCGGCCGCGCGTACGTGCTCGGGCTGATCGATGTCGATGACATCGACAAGGCGCTGCGGGCCGTCGACACGTTCGAGGCGCCGGACATTCCAATGCGGCAGCTGGCGGGACTCGGGCTCGGTCTCGTTCGCGCCTGCGGGCTCGTCAAGCCGCCGCGGACCCCGGCGTCGGAGCTCAGGCTGACCGGCGAGCGCCACACGATCGGCCGTGACCGCCGCGCGGTTCGCTACCACTACGACGCGGGCAACGAGTTCTTCGCGCTGTTTCTCGATCCGTCGATGACCTACAGCTGCGCCTACTTCCAGGGCGGCGCGAACACGCTCGAGGAGGCCCAGCAGGCCAAGCTCGCGCTCGTGTGCCGCAAGCTCGCGCTCCAGAAGGGCGAGCGCGTGCTCGACGTCGGCTGCGGTTGGGGGAGCTTCGCGATCCACGCCGCGCGCAACCACGGCGTCAGGGTGCTCGGGGTGACGCTGTCAGAGCGCCAGGTGCAGCTCGGCCGCGAGCGCGCGCGCGCGGCCGGGGTCGAGGATCTCGTCGAGCTGCGCGTCGCCGACTATCGCGAGCTCACGGGCGAGCGGTTCGACGCGATCTCGAGCATTGGCATGGTCGAGCACGTGGGGGAGGAGCGGATCGACCTCTACATGAAGACGCTGAACGAGCTGCTCGAGCCGGGCGGCCGGCTGCTCAACCATGGGATCGCGAAATTGATGGACTTCGACACCGACGACGAGGGGCCGTTCTCGGAGCGGTTCGTGTTCCCCGACGGGGTGCCGCTACCGCTGTCGCGAATCGAACTCGCGCTGGAGCGAACGGGCCTCGTCACGCGCCACGTCGAGGGGCTGCCGGGCGATTACGCCGAGACGCTGCGGTACTGGATCGAGAGTTTCGAGGGCCGCTACGACGAGGCCATCCGCCTCGCCGGGATCGAGCGCGCACGGGTGTGGCGCGTCTACCTACGCGCCGCCCGGCAGGGCTTTGAGACCGGGTGGGCGTCCGTCTACCAGGTCCTCGCCCACAAGCCCACCTAGCGCCACCCCGCGCCGTGGCACCGGCGATGACTGGATGATCGACGTCGTCGTCTGCCCGTAGGGCACGATCTGGTCGATCAACTCCTCGAGGTGGCTCACGTCGCGGACGTGCGCCTTGATCAGGTAGCAGTCCTCGCCCGTGATCCGATGGCACTCGACCACCTCGTCCATCGCCTGCACGAGCTCGGCGACCTTGCGCAGCTGGCGCGGCGCCGGACGCATGCGGATGATCGCGCTGAGCGAGTAGCCGGCGACGACGGGGTCGACGTCGGCGTGGTAGCCGCGGATCGCGCCGGTCGACTCGAGCTTCGAAAGACGTTCGGCGACCGTCGGCGGCGAGATGTGCAGCCGGCGGGCGAGCTCGGCCAGGCTGAGCCGACCGTCGCGCTGAAGCTCATCGAGCATTCGACGGTTGATTTCGTCAAGTAGACGTGTATCCAGAGGCAAATCGGGAAAAACTATATTGAAAGACTATTGGGTTGGCCAGACTATCCGGTGATCATAAAGTATCCCCCAACGTCATCGCCAGCCACCCCCGCACGTCTATTTCGTCGTCAGCGCCGTGTTCCACTATCTCGGGCCGTCATTCGCGGTGCTGCTGTTCGCGCGCGTGGAAGTGCTCGGCGTCGCGTGGCTGCGGATCGCCTCCGCCGCGGTCATATTCGCGGTCTGGCGCCGGCCGTGGCGGGCGCTCCGCGAGCCGCTGGTGATCGCGTGGGGAGCGACGCTTGCGGCGATGAACTGCTGCTTTTACGAGGCGATCGCACGGCTGCCGCTGGGGACGGTCGCCGCGATCGAGTTCCTGCCCGTGATCGCGCTCGCCGCGCTCGGCGCCCGCAGCGCGCGCAACACGGCGGCGCTCGCGCTCGCCGTCGGCGGCGTCGCGTTGTTGAGTGATGTGCAGCTCACGGGCTCGCCGCTCGGGTTCGCGTTCGCGCTCGCCAACGCGGCCCTGTTCGCGCTCTACATCGTGCTTGCCCACCGCGCCTCACGTCACCCGGAGCTGAACGGACTCAGCGGGTTGGCGGCCGCGATGCTCGTCGCGCTGGTGCTTGTCACGCCGGTCGGCGGCTGGCAGGTGCTGGGCGCGATCGGCGACCCGGTAGCGCTGCTCGCCGGGGTCGGGGTCGGGATTTCGTCGTCGGTCATCCCGTACGTGACCGATCAGCTCGCGATGGCCCGCCTGCCGCGTGCGACCTACTCGCTGATGGTGGCGCTGCTGCCGGCGGCGGCGGTGGTGGTCGGGGTGATCGTGCTCGGCCAGCTCCCGAGCGCAGCCGAGCTCGTGGCCGTCGGGCTCGTGATCGCGGGCGTCGCGGTCCACCGTGACGCACCCGAACGGCCCGCGTCATCGCGGGCCGAGGTTCGGGTGCAGGGCGTCGGCTAGGGCTGCCGGGCTAGGACTGCGACGCGCCGGCCGTCGCTGACTCGGGCTCGGCTGCCGGGTCTGGCTCGGACGGCGGCTCGGGAGCCGGCTCCGGAACCGGGGCGAGTTCCGCCGCGACGTGCGCTCCGGCCGCGCCGATCACGCCGAGCGCGAGCGCGAGCACCGCCCAGCGAGCGCCTTCGCGCTCTTCGCCGAACAGCCGATCGACCGACAGCGCGCCGGGGCCCGTTTCGGCGAGCGCGAGCACCGCGGCGATCAGCACCGCGTTGTACTCGTAGCCACCGTTCATCACCCATGGGCCCTTGCTGAAATGAACGCGGTTGATCGCGGTCAGCATCGTTGCGGTCAGCACCGAGGACGCGAATGGCGTCGCGGCTCCGAGCGCGAGCAGCGCGCCGCCCCCGGCCTCAGCGGCGCCCGCGGCGACCGCATGGGCCTTGCCCGGGCGCAGGCCGATGTGCTCAAAGCCCTGGCCAGTGGCGTCCAGGCCCTGGCCGCCAAACCAGCCGAACAGCTTCTGGGTCCCGTGCCCGATGAAGAAGCCGCCGACCACCAAACGGAGAATGAGGCGTCCGATTGTTCTCATGATATTGATGATAGCACAACTGTTGTGTCCACAACCGACCTCCTTAAAGGTCACCGATCTGCTTTGCATGGGCACTACACAGGCAGACCTGCAACCGTGTGCAGGACGACGATCACGATACGCGCGGGGGCGTGATCACGTGGAGTATCGTCCCCGCACGCTCGGGCTAAACACAGGAGGGAGAGCAATGAGCAGCACCGTAAATGTGCGCCTCAACGTGAATGGTGTGGAGCACGAACTGGACGTCGAGCCCCGCCTGTTGCTGGTCCACGCGCTCCGTGATCAGCTTGGCCTGACGGGAACCCACGTCGGCTGCGATACGTCCAACTGCGGCGCCTGCACGATCCACCTCAACGGCGAGGCGGTCAAATCGTGCACGGTGCTCGCCGTCCAGGCCGACGGCGAGCAGATCACGACGATCGAGGGCCTGGGGACCGAGGACAACCTCCACCCGATGCAGGAGGCGTTCTGGAACAACCACGGACTGCAGTGCGGCTACTGCACGCCGGGGATGATCATGGCGGCCTCAGCGCTGCTCGAGCGCAACCCCGACCCGACCGAGGACGAGGTCCGTCACGCGCTCGAGGGCAACCTCTGTCGCTGCACGGGCTACCACAACATCGTCAAGTCGATCCTCGACGCGGCCTCGAAGTCCTCCGGGGTATCCCATGAGCGTCACTGAGGAGACGTCTTCGGGCGGTTATGTAGGCCGCGTTCTGCGCCGCAAGGAGGACCCGCCGCTGATCACCGGCCGCGCGCGCTATGTCGACGACATCGCGCTCCCGGGGATGCTGTGGGCGGCCTTCGTTCGCTCGCCCGAGGCGCACGCCAGAGTCGTCTCGATCGACACCTCGGCCGCCGCCGCGCGGCCCGGGATCCACGCCGTCTACACCGGCGATGACACGTTGGAGCTTGCGGCGCCGCTGCCGATGGCGTGGGTGCCGCCCGGCGTCGACGTCAACAACCCCGACCACTGGGCGCTCGCGCGCGGCGTCGTCAACCACGTCGGTGACCCGGTCGCGATTGTGATCGGGGAGGACCGCTATGCCGTCAGCGACGCGGTCGACGATGTGGTCGTCGAGTACGACCCGCTGCCGGTCGTGGTCGATGCCGAGGCGGCGCTCGAGGGAGGGCCGCTCGTGCACGAGGCACTCGGCACCAACAAGGTGCATGAGTGGTCGCTGCCGGGAGGCGACGTCGAGGCGGGCTTCGACGAGGCCGATGTGATCGTGCAGCGCAGGATCATCAACCACCGGATCGCCGGCGCGCCGATCGAGCCGCGGGGCGTGCTGGCCGACTACCGCGCCGGGTCGCTGACGCTCTGGACCTCGACCCAGGTCCCGCATTTCGTGCGGCTGTTCATGGCGCTGCTGCTCGGGCTGACCGAGGACCACGTGCGGGTGATCGCGCCCGAGGTGGGCGGCGGCTTTGGCTCGAAGCTGCAGGTCTACGGCGAGGAGCTGATCGCGTGCTGGGCGTCGCGCAAGCTCGGGCGACCGATCAAGTGGATCGAGACGCGCTCGGAGAACATGCAGGTCACCCACCAGGGCCGCGATCAGATCGCCCTGACCAAGATGGGCGCCAAGCACGACGGCACGATCACCGCCTTCCACGTCAAGATCCTGGCCGACTTCGGCGCGTACAACATGATCCTGACGCCGCTGATCCCGTCACTCGGGGCGTTCGTGATGGGCGGCTGCTACGCGATCCCGAACGTCCAGACCGACATCATCGGCGTGTTCACCAACAAGTGCCCGACCGACGCGATCCGCGGCGCCGGCCGGCCCGAGGCGACGCACATGATCGAGCTGACGCTCGACGCGCTCGCGCACGAGCTGGCGATGGATCCGCTCGAGATCCGCCGCAAGAACTTCATCCCCACGGAGATGTTCCCGGTGACGGTCGCCACCGGCGTGATCTACGACTCGGGCGACTACCCCAAGACGCTCGACAAGCTGATGGAGCACGTCGACGTCGATGCCTTCCGGCGCGAGCAGGCGCAGCTGCGGGGCGAGGGCGTCTACCGCGGCATCGGGTTCTGCACCTACACCGAGATCTGTGGGCTCGCCCCCTCGCGCGTCGCCGGCCCGGCTGGCGTCGGCATCCAGGCCGGACTATGGGAGTCGGCGATGGTTCGCGTCCACAACACCGGCGCGGTGACCGTCTACACCGGCACCTCGCCCCACGGCCAGGGGCTCGAGACCGCGATGGCGCAGATCGTGGCCGACAAGCTGGGAGTCGATCCCGCGATCGTCGAGGTCATGCACGGCGACACTGCCACGGGTCCCGAGGGGCGCAACACGTACGGCTCGCGGTCGCTGGCGACCGGCGGCGAGGCGGTCGCGAAGGCGGCCGACAAGGTGGTCGCGAAGGTCAGGTCGATCGTCGCGGCCGAGCTCGAGGCGGCGCCCGAGGACATCGAGGTCGCGGACGGGAAATTCTCGGTCCGCGGCTCGCCCGACAAGGGCTTGTCGCTCGCCGAGGTCGCCGGGGTCGCGTACATCGGCGCCGTCCCCGAGGGGATGGAGCCCGGCCTCGAGGAGACGACGTTCTACGACCCCGAGAACTTCGTCTTCCCGTTCGGCGCGCACGCGTGCGTGGTCGACGTCGACGCCGACACCGGCAAGGTCACGATCGTCCGCTACGTCGCCGTCGACGACTGTGGCAAGGCGATCAACCCGATGCTGATCGACGGCCAGGTCCACGGCGGTGTCGCGTTCGGGATCGGTCAGGCGCTCTACGAGCGCATCCACTACGACGAGGACGGACAGCTCGTGACCGGGACGTTCGTCGACTACGCGCTGCCCACCGCGGCCGAGTTGCCGAGCTTCGAGACCGACCGGACCGAGACCCCGTCGCCGGTCAATTCGCTCGGCGCCAAAGGCGTCGGCGAAGCCGGCACGATCGCGGCCAGCGCCGCGGTCACCAACGCCGTGATCGACGCACTGCGGCCCCTCGGGGTCGACTTCATCAACATGCCGCTCAGCCCGATGCGGGTCTGGGAGGCCATCCGGTCAGCCAAAGGCGCAGACGGAGGTGCAGCATGATCCCCGCCGAGTTCGACTACACCGCTCCCGAGTCGCTCGATCAGGCGATCAAGGAGCTACAGGACGGCGGCGAGGACGCGAAGTTGCTCGCCGGCGGCCACTCTCTGATCCCGCTGATGAAGCTCAGGCTCGCGACGCCCTCGCTGCTGATCGATCTGCGCAAGGTCCCCGGCCTGCACGGGGTGCACAAGCAGAACGGCCACTGGCGGATCGGCGCCCTGACGCCACACACGACGCTCGAACGCACGCCCGAGCTCGGGATCGTCTCGCGCGCCGCCGCCACGATCGCCGACCCGCAGGTTCGCAACCGGGGCACGATCGGCGGCTCGCTCGCCCACGGCGATCCCGCATCGGACCTCCCGGCGGTGCTGCTGCTCTGCGACGGCGAGGTGACGCTCCAGGGCCCGGGCGGACAGCGGACCGTCGCCGCCGGCGACCTCTTCCGCGACTACCTCGAGACGGCCGTGTCCGAGGACGAGGTGCTGACCGAGGTTCGCGTCAGCGCCCTCGACGGCTACGGCTACGCCTACCAGAAGTTCAATCGCCGCAGCGAGGACTGGGCGATGGTCGCGGTCAGCGCGGTCGTCAAGGCCTCGGCGGGAGTCTGCGAGGACGTGCGCGTCGGGCTGACGAACATGGCCTCGGTCCCGCTGCGGGCGACGGCGGTCGAGGATGCCCTCAAGGGCCAGGATCTGAGCCCCGAGAACATCGCCAAGGCGGCGGAGCACGCGGCCGACGCCACCGAGCCACCGGCCGACCTCAATGCGAGCGCGGACTACAAGCGCCACCTCGCGCGCGTCCTCACCAAGCGCGCGCTGCAGGAGGCCGCCGGGCAGGGTTAAGGCAGCCGTTAAAATTGAACAAATGACCCAACTCGCGGAGATCGATTCCGTCGAGTCCGCGGGCGCCGCCCTGGCGAAGCAGTCGTACCTCGCGGATCGGCCACTCGCGCTGGCCGTGTATCTCGCGGTCGCGCTCGAACAGCCGCTGTTGCTCGAGGGCGAGGCCGGAGTCGGCAAGACCGAGGCCGCGCGGGCGCTCTCGGCCGCCGTCGGGGCGCGGATGATCCGCCTCCAGTGCCATGAGGGGCTCGACCTGCACCACGCGGTCTACGACTGGGACTACCCGCGCCAGCTGCTCGCGCTGCGCGCCGCCGAGGGCGGCGTCGACGAGGGCGAGCTGTTCGCGCGGCGCTTTCTGCTGCGCCGGCCGTTGCTCGAGGCGCTCGAGGCCGACCCGGCGGAGCCGGTCGTGCTCTTGATCGACGAGATCGACCGCGCCGATGACGAGTTCGAGGCCTTCCTGCTCGAGTTCCTGTCTGACTTCGCGGTCACGATCCCCGAGCTCGGGACGGTCACCGCCAGGCGGCGGCCGATCGTGATCCTGACCTCCAACCGGACGCGCGAACTCCATGACGCGCTCAAGCGCCGCTGCCTGTATCACTGGATCGACTATCCGAGCCCGGGCCGCGAGCGCGAGATCGTGCGGGCCCGGCTACCGGGGATCTCCGAGCAGGTCGCGATGCGAGTCGTCGAGGCGGTCGGCCGGCTCCGCGACCAGGGCGATCTCTACAAGCTGCCGGGCGTGGGGGAGACGATCGTTTGGGCTCAGGCGCTGCTCGCCGTCGGCGAGGGCATCGGACTCGAGGAGACCCTCGGGGCGGCGCTCAAGGTCCACGAGGACGTGCTCCGGGTGATCGAGCGCGGGGTGCTCGAAGGTGTCTGAGGTCTCGACCGCGCCGGCCGATGCGGTCGCTACGCGGGTCGGGGAGGTGGCGGGCGCGATGCGGGCTCAGGGGTCGCGCGTCGGCGTCGGCGAGGTGCTGGCGGGCGTGCGCTGCCTGGAGGCGATCGATCCCGCGTCGCGTGACGACGTCCGGCTGGCGCTGCGGACGGTTCTCTGCTCGCAGCGGATCGACTTGGAGCGCTTCGAGCTGGCGTTCGTGTCGGTGTTCGGCGACGCGCGCCTGCCCGAGGGCGAGAACCCGTTGAGTGACCTCGGCGCGATCGAGCGCGCGGCACTGCCGAGCATGGGGATGCCCGACGCCACCGGCCGCCCCGCCGCGAGCGACTCGACCCCGGTCCCGGCCGCGTGGAGCGAGATCGAGCTGCTGCGCGAAAAGGACTTCGCCCACTACACACTGGCCGAGTCGCAGGCTGCCCGCGAGCTGATCGCGCGGCTCGCACGACGCCACCCGCGTCGGCTCTCGCGCCGCACCCGACCCTCGCGTCGGCGAGGACACGCGCCGGACCTGCGCCAGACCGTGCGCGCGTCGCTGCGCACCGGCGGCGAGCCGATCCACCGGCGCTGGCGGGCTCCCACGACGCGCCCGCGGCAGCTGGTTCTCGTCTGCGACGTGTCCGGCTCGATGGCCCCCTACGCGCGGATGCTGCTCCAGTACATGCACGCCTGCGTCGCCGCCCGCCGCCGCGTCGAGGCGTTCGCATTCGGGACGCGACTGACCCGGATCACCTACGAGCTGACCGGCCGCGATCACGACCGCGCGCTGGACCGGGCGGCGGCCGCCGTGACCGACTTCTCCGGCGGCACGCGGATCGGCGCCGCACTCGCCGAGCTCAACCGCGTGCACGGCCGCCGGCTCGGCCGCGGGGCGGCCGTCGTGATCCTGTCCGACGGCTGGGATCGTGGCGACCCCGCGCAGCTCGAGTACGAGATGGCCCGGCTGCGCCGCGCCGCGCACCGCCTCGTGTGGCTGAACCCGCTCGCCGCGCACCCCGACTACGAGCCGCTGACGCGCGGGATGCGCGCCGCGGTTCCGCACACCGACCAGCTGCTGGCGGGCAACTCGCTCGCGTCGCTCGAGCAGCTTGCTGCAATATTGGAGGAGATGTGAACGACGTATTGCCCGACTTGAACAAGTGGATCGACCGCGGCGACAGGATCGCGATCGCGACCGTGGTCGCGGTCAAGAAGTCGGCGCCGCGGCCACCGGGCGCGAAGATGGCCGTCAACGAGGACGGCGAGATCATCGGCGCCGTCTCCGGCGGGTGCGTCGAGGGAGCCGTGGTCGAGATCGCCGACCAGGTGCTGCGCGGCGGCCAGCCGCAGCTCGTCCACTTCGGGATCGCCGACGAACAGGCGTGGGACGTGGGCCTTCCGTGCGGCGGCGAGATCGATGTCTGGGTGCAGGAGTACGCGGCGGGCCGGTTCACCCAGATCGCGAGCGCCGGCGGGCGCGCTGCCGAGGTGACCTTGATCGAGGGTGACGAGAAGGGCAAGAAGGTGCTGTTCGACGAGGACCTGACCCAGTCGGGGACGCTCGGCTCGCCCGAGCTCGACGCGCAGGCGCGCCGCGCCGCCGAAGATCACCTGTGGGCGGAGACCTCGGAGCTCGAGGGCCCGGTGTTCGTCGACGTCGTCGCGCCGGCGCCGCGCCTGATCATGTTCGGCGCCGTACCGATCGCCGCCGCGCTCTGCGCGCTCTCGCGCGCGGCCGGGTGGCGGCCGTTCGTCGTCGATCCGCGCCGGCGCTTCGCGACCCGGGAGCGGTTCCCGGACGCCGAGGAGATCCTGGCGATGTGGCCCGACGAGGCGTTCGCGCAGCTTGGCGGGATCGACCCGGCGACCTCGATCGTGGTTCTGACTCACGACCCGAAGCTCGATGACGCGGCGCTGCTGATCGCGCTGCGCTCGCCGGCGCGGTTCGTCGGCGCGATGGGCTCGCGCCGCGCGCAGGAGTCACGGCGCGAGCGGCTGCTCGCCGCCGGCATGAGCGAGGAGGAGATCGCCCAGCTCGCGGCGCCCGTCGGCCTCGATCTCGGCGCGGTCAGCGCCGAGGAGACGGCGCTCTCGATTCTCGCCGAGGTCGTGGCGACCCGACACGGACGCGACGGTGGCAGGCTGAGGTCCACCGGCGGGCGGATCCACGAGGTGCCCGCCTGAGCTCGATGCGATGATCGCCGGACTCGTGCTTGCGGCGGGGGCCGGGGTTCGGTTCGGCGGCGCCGACAGCAAGCTGCTCGCTGATCTCGAGGGTCGACCGCTGGTCGAGCGCTCGGTCGCTGCCGCGTGCAACGTGCCGGCGCTCGAGCGGGTGGTCGTCGTGCTCGGAGCGCGCGCGCCGGACGTGCTGGCCGCGGTCCGCTTCGGACGCGCCGAGCCGGTCGTGTGCGATGACTGGAGCAGCGGCCAGGCGGCGTCGCTGCGCCACGGGCTGCAGGCGCTCGACGGAGCATCGAAGGTGATCGTCACGCTCGGCGACGCGCCGCTGGTCAGCTCGCGCGTGATCGCGCTGTTCGTCGGCGAGCCCGGCGGAACGCGCGCGGTCTACGACGGACGGCCGGGCCATCCGGTCGTGCTCGAGTCCGAGCAGATCGTGGCTTTGAAGTCATTGAGCGGCGACACCGGCGCGCGGGATCTGCTCCGCGGCGGACCGGTGATCGAGGTCGGACATCTCTGTAACGGCCGCGACGTCGACACCCCTGAGGATCTGGAGGCAATTCGCGATGAAGCTAGAGCAATCATTTGAGGTCGCCGCTCCGCTGGAGCGCGTCTGGGAGGCGCTGATCGACGTCGAACGGGTCGCGCCGTGCCTTCCGGGGGCGGCGGTGACCGGGCGCAACGACGACGGCTCCTACAACGGCACCTTCAAGGTCAAGATCGGGCCGACCTCGGCCGCCTACACGGGCAAGCTCGCGATGGAGAACATCGACGAGTCGGCCCACACGGCGACGATGGACGCCCAGGGGACCGACAAGCGCGGGCAGGGCGGCGCCAAGGCGACGATCGTCTCGACGGTCGCCGACACCGGCAACGGGTCCACGCGCGTCGAGGTCGTGACCGATTACCACATCACCGGGCGCCTGGCGCGGTTTGGGCGCGGCGGCATGATCGAGGACATCTCCAACCGTCTGCTGGGCGACTTCGCCAAGTGCCTGCAGACCTCGCTCGCGGGCGACGGTGGGACCGCCGAGGAGGCGGCGGCGGCCGACGAGCCCGCTGGTGACGCCGGCGATACCTCCGCTGATGGCGCCGGCGATCCGCCCGCTGACGACGCCGGCGATACCCCCGCTGATGGCGCCGGCGATACCCCCGCTGACGACGCCGGCGATACCTCCGCCGATGGCGCCGGTGACGCGCCCGGGGAGGCGACCGGCGACGCGGACGCAACGCCACCGGCGCCCGCTCCGCCGATGGCACCGCCCGCTCCGCCCGTGCCGCCCGTGCCGCCCGTGCCGCCGGACCAGCAGGTCGAGCCGGTCCAGGGGCTGTCGCTACTCGGCGGCGTGCTCTGGGGCCGGCTCAAGCGCAACCCGGTCCAGCTCGCCGCGCTCGTGGTCGGGTTCCTGCTCGCGCTGCGCGTGCTCAGACGGCGCGGCTGAGCGCGGCGTCGCTGGCGCGCTTGCGTGTGTGCGTCACTCGAGCCATTCGGTGATGAACTTCGGGCCGGCGTGGATGCAGACCATCACCGACCGTCGGGGGCCGTCATTGGTGAACTTGTGGGGCGTGTCAGGCGGGACGATCACGATGTCGCCGGGGACCGCCCGCAGGCGCTCGGCTCCGGCCTGAAACGTCACGTTGCCCTCCTGCACGACCCAGGTCTCGTCGTAGGGGTGGCGGTGCAGCCGCGGCCCGCCGCCGGGCTCGCTGTGGTCGAAGATCAACGAGACCGTCGCTCCATGGTCGGCGCCTTCGAGGTTGCCGTTCTCGAGCGCCTCGGCGTTGACGATTGGCATGGTCAGCCTCCTTTGCGTTCACTGTGAGGATGCCTGATGCGATTGCGCGGTACGCGGCCGCGCGTCGGATTTCAGACGGCGGTGACCGCTGTCAAGGGGCCGGCGATCGCTTCGCCGGCGGACCGGGCCCCGCGCCGGGGAGGCCGCACGCGCCGGCGGCCTGGGAGAAGCCCGGTGACTGCATGATCGACATCGGTATCGCGATGAACGCGCCCGGGGCGCCGAAGGCGAGGCCGCCACCCGCACCCGGCCGCGGCGCGCTGGCGGTCGGATCCGGGAAGGTCGAGAAGCCGTGCTGGCGCATGCAGCGCGACATCGCGAGCAGTTTGAGCTTTTGCTGCTCCGATGCCGCCGCCCGCCGCGGGCCGCCGCCGGAAAGCAGCTTCGAGCACGACTTCTGAGCCGACTGGAACGAGGGGGACCCGGGGTTGATCCCCGACCCGACGGGGATTTGGATGCCGCCGCCCCCGCTCGGGTCGGGGAAGTTGGGGACGCCGTGCGAGCGCATGCACGCGGCGAACTTGACCCCGGCGTCGGGCGCGGATCCGTTGCCCGCATGACCCGAGGATCCACAGCCGGCGAGCACGACGGCACAGCCGACGGCGGTCAGTGCGATTGTGCCGGTGGATCTCCGCATGCGTGCGCTTGCTCCGAGCCCAACGGTGCCGTTGTAGCCCACGCGCGATAACACGGGTGTAACGCCGTTACGGCGCCGTTATCGGGCAGCCGCGGCCGCGTCAGGCGACGTAGCTCGCGGGGCGCTCGACGGCGTCGACAGCGGTCGTCGTCGGCGCCAGCCGCGCGAGGATCGAGACGGCGCGCTCGAGCTCCTCCGGCGCGAGCGTGAACGGGAGCCGCAGCCGCCGTTCCAGCAGTCCGGCGGCGCCAAATCGCGGCCCCGCCGTGATCTGGAGATCGTGCGCGCGCGCCTGGATCGCGAGGCTGGTGCTGATTGGCTCCGGAAGCGTGGCCCAGAGGAACATCCCGCCCCCGGGGGACGTGTAGCGCCAGGTGGGCAGCTGGCGGTCGATCGCCCGGATCAGCGCCTCGCGCCGCGGCCGGATGATCGCGCAGCGATCCTCGACGAGCTCGTCGAGCCGTTCGATCGCGTGGACCGCCACGAGCTGCTCGAACACGGGGCTCGCGAGGTCGGCCGCGGCGCGCGCGGTTGCGAGGCGGTGGATGAGCTCGGGGTCAGCGCGTGCCCATCCGATCCGCAGGCCGCCCCAGACGGATTTGCTCAGCGATCCAATCGTGATCGCCCGGGCGTCCCCGAACGCCGCCGCCGGGGGCGGCATCGCGACGCGATCGAGGTTGACCTCGACGAACGTCTCGTCGATCACGGCATACGCGCCCGCACGGCTCAGCGCGCGCATCGTCCGCCGACGGCCCGCTTCATCCATCAATCGCCCGCTCGGATTGTGAAAGTCGGGCATCAGGTAGCTCAGCGCCGTGTGCTCGACGCGCGTCGCCGCCTCGAACGCGCGCAGATGCCAACCGTCGTGCTCGACCGGGATCGCATCGACGCGAGCCCCGGCTGCGCGGAGCGCGTCGAGCGCCGCCGGGTAGCTCGGGATCTCTACCAGGACCCGGCGGCCACTGCGCATGATCGCCTTCAGCGCGAGGTCGAGTGCCTGCAGGGCGCCGTTGGTGACGAGGATCTGCTCGGGGCGGGTGGGGAGGCCCCTGCCGGTGAAGCGCCGCGCGATCGCCTCGCGCAGCGGCGGCAGGCCGAGCGGGTCATAGCCGTGGTGGTCGAGCCAGCGCGGGAGCTCGCGCACGGCGGCGCCGAACAGCTCGGCGATCGCGGCCGGCGCCGGCAGCGCCGCGATCCGCAGATCGAGCCCGGGTCCGCCGACGATCGCATCCGGCGCCGAGCGCAGTCCGCCGGGGAGCGTCACCCAACTCCCCGCTCCCTGTCGGCTGGCGAGGTACCCCTCGTCGCGCAGCTGGTTGTACGCCGCGGTGACGGTGGCGCGACTGATCCCAAGCCCCGC
Organism: uncultured Solirubrobacterales bacterium; assembly: GCA_963744695.1. Taxonomy (GTDB): domain Bacteria; phylum Actinomycetota; class Thermoleophilia; order Solirubrobacterales; family Solirubrobacteraceae; genus Palsa-465. Next base: position 47,303 of record CAVUUT010000013.1, read on the forward strand.
CGCGAGCGCCCGTTCGGCGGGAAGCCGGCTCTGGACGGCGACCCGTCCGTCGAGCACGAGCGAGCGGATCGTTGCGGCGAGCCGCTCCTGTCCGGCGCCGCCCTGCCGCCAGCCGCCGAGCAGCTCGACGAGCCGATGGGTGGAGGTGATCGTCACAGGCCACTAGTAGCAAATTGGCCTGTGAATTGGAAGGCCATTGCTGGCAGACTTGGGTGGGTGGTTCCCCAGCCGCGCATTCGCCGCCTCAGCCAACTGTTCGTCGGCCTGATCCTGTACGGCGTCTCGAGCTCGATGCTGCTGCTCGCCGGGCTCGGCGTCGACCCGTGGGACGTGTTCCACCAGGGCCTCTCGCGCAGGATCGGACTCGGGGTCGGCACCTGGGCGATCATCGTCGGCCTGGGCGTCCTGCTGCTGTGGATTCCGCTGCGCCAGCGCCCCGGGCTCGGGACGGTATGCAACGTGATCGTGGTCGGCCTGGTGATCGACGTGATGCTCGCGACGATCCACCCGATCCACGACCTGCCCGCCCAGATCGCGGTCATGCTTGTGGCCGTGATCCTCAACGGGATCGCGACCGGCGCCTACATCGGCGCCGGCCTCGGGCCGGGGCCGCGTGATGGGCTGATGACCGGGCTCGCGGCTCGCGGCCACTCGATCCGGATCGTGCGGACCTCGATCGAGCTCACAGTCCTGGCCGTCGGCTGGATCCTGGGCGGCACGGTTGGCATCGGGACGGTCGTGTACGCGCTCGGGATCGGCCCGATCGCGCACATCTCGATTCCGCGTCTCGCGATCGCCAAGCCGGCCGACACTGCGCCAACCGCGCAGCCCACGGCCGATTCCAGCTCCGCCACGCTCGCCGAGCAGATCGGGAGCTAGCCGAGCCGGTCTCGTTTATGCGTCTCGTAGAAGCTCGCGGCGGGCAACACCGCGACGATCCCGCTTGGGTTGATTCGCTTCTGCGTGCGGTAGTAGTGGTTGCGGATCTCGTCGAAGTCGACTGTCTCGGCGATCCCTGGCCACTGGTAGAGATCGCGCGTGTACGGCCAAAGGTTCTCGTACTCGGTCAGTTTTCGTACCGAGCACTTGAAGTGGATCTGGTAGACGGCGTCGAACCGCACCAGCGTCGCGAACAGGCGCCAGTCGGTCTCAAGGGGCTCGGATCCGAACAGAAACCGCGTCTCGGCGAGCCGGATGTCGAGCCGGTCGAGCAGTTGGAACAAGGCTAGGACCGACTGCTCGTAGGCCTCCTGGCCGGTCGCGAAGCCGGTCTTGTAGACGCCGTCGTTGATGTGCTCGAAGATCAGCTCGTTGAGTTCGTCGACCTCGGCGCGGCGGTCCATCGGGTAGAGCGCCACCGGGTGTGCGGCGAGCGGCGCGAACACGGTGCCGAGCATCCGCAGGATGTCGGCCGACTCGTTGTTGACGATCGTGTGATCGCGCTTGTCCCACATGACCGGGACGCTCACGCGCGCCGAGTAGTCCGGGTCCATCGCGTGGTACGCCTCGCTCAGGTACTCAAAGCCGTTGACCTCGTCCGTGTACTGGCCACCGGTGAACGTCCAGCCGCGCTCGTCGCGGATCGGGTCCACGTAGGAGACGCCGATCGCGTCTTCGAGGCCCATCAACCGCAGCCCGATCAGCGTACGGTGCGCCCACGGGCACGCTCTCGAGACGTACAGCTGATAGCGACCTGCCTCCGGCGCGAAGCCACTGGACCCGTCCGCCGTTACCCAGTCACGAAAGATGCTCTCCTGGCGTTTGAACGCGCCACCTGGGCGGGCGTGCTCGGTCTGCGAGGCCATGGCTGGAGCCTAGCGAGCGCGGTTCGGTGCCCGATGCGGCGAAGGCATATCGTGTATGGAAGATGACCGATCAATCCGCCCGAGTGCAGCCTTCTGAGCAGGCAGAGCGCGCCGAGCGGTTCCTCGCGCTGCATCGGCGCGGCTCGCCGCTGCTGATGCCCAATCCATGGGATCTCGGCTCCGCGCGGCTGTTTGCCTCGCTGGGCTTCGAGGCGCTCGCGACGACGAGCAGCGGTTTCGCCGCGACGCTCGGCCGCCTCGACGGATCCGTGACCCGCGATGAGGCGCTTGCGCACGGGGCGGCGATCGCCGCGGCGACCGAGCTGCCGGTGTCTGCCGACCTCGAGAACGGCTTTGCCGACAGCCCCGAGGACGTCGCCGAGACCGCTGCCGGTGCCGTCGCGGCCGGCCTTTCGGGCTTCTCGATCGAGGACTACAGCGGCAGCGCGGCCGGCGCGATCTACGAGCTCCCGCTCGCCGCCGAGCGTGTGGCGGCCGCCGCGGAGGTCGCACACAAGGGCCCTGCGCACGTGGTCCTGACCGCGCGCAGCGAGAACCTGATCCGTGGACGGGACGATCTCGACGACACGATCACCCGCCTGCGCGCCTTCCAGGAGGCTGGCGCCGATGTGCTGTTCGCGCCAGGCCTGAGCAGCGCTGACCAGATCCAGGCGGTGCTCGCGGCCGTCGAGCGTCCACTCAACGTGCTCATTTTCCCCGGGGTGCCGACGATCGCCGAACTCGGCGCGCTCGGCGTCAGCCGCGTGTCGATCGGGGAGCATTCGCGTTCGCGGCGATCGGCGCGGTCGTCGATGCGGCGACCGAGCTACGTGACCAGGGCACCTACGGTTACGCGAGCGCGACAGCCAAGGGCATCAAGGCCGCCCGCGAGGCGTTCAAGTAGTCCGGGCCACACGCCGGGGCGAAGCTCAGGCCGCGGCGCGAAGCTTGACCAGCGGCGGGCGCTCGACCGGCTCGGCCGAGAGCGCCCGGAGCTCATCCTCGGCTGACAGCAGGAAGGTCGACGGTAGCGGGCCGGTCAGCCGCCCCTCGCGCTCCAGCCGCGTGGCGAGCGCGCGGAGGACCGCGAACGCCATCGGTGCGAGTTCGTGCAGCGATTGGTGCGCGTTCTGGCGCACATCGAGGTCGACCTGGGCAAGTGCGTCGAGACCGGCCTCGCGATGCGCGTCCAGCAGCAGGGCGATATCTACCCCGTAGCCGGTCACGAACGGGAGCCGCTCGAGCAGTTCGCGCCGCGCGGCGACCTCGCCGGCGAGCGGCTGCTCGACGGCTGCGAGCTCCGGATAGAAGAGATTTAGCAGCGGACGCGCGGTCAGCGCGGTAACGCGGCCCCCCCCATCGGGCAATGTGACTTCACCAACTCGGAAAGGGCGCCGATAGTAACCCTTGACGAATGAGATCTCCTCGCTGCAGAGCAAGGGACCGAGCAGACCGCACGCGAAATGTGGGCCGAAATGGTCCGTGTCTGCATCCAGGAAACAGATCACATCGCCGGTCAGCGCGCCCAGCGCGCGCCACATCGCGTCGCCCTTGCCCAGAACCGGGCCCAATTCCGGCAGTAGATGCTCCTGATTATGGACCTCTGCCCCGAGACTGCGGGCGATTTCGGCCGTCCCGTCGGTCGAGTTGTCCACCACCACGACCTGATCGAGGACCCCTCCCGCTCGCAGGCCCAGCAGGACCTCGAGGATTGCGCCAATCGTGTGGGCCTCGTCGCGGGCAGGCAGGCACACCGAAACGCTCACGTCCCGCTGCGCAGCGAGCCGCTCAGGTGGAAATTCGGTATGCGTGAATGTGTTGCTGGCGTGCCAGGCGCGGGCGCGGAGAGACATTGCTCTGAGAGCATGACAGCCGCGGCAGTTGTGCGAGCAACAAGCGCGATCCCACGTGCGGCCGCTGACATGCATCGACTCCGTGGCGCGGCCGCTACGATCCTGAGCCGTCGGCCGGAGCGGGGATTCGTTGTTGCACCGAGTTACCCCATAACCCGGTGCACAGGCTCTCCGTCAGTGGAGTCAAACCGCGTCCCCTTGCGAGACTTGCGCGATCAACTGCCGCGCGCATGGCCCGTCCGGAACGGGAACCGCGCTTTACGCGCGCACGCGCGCCGAACTGGAATCTGGATGGACAGGTACGTCGCCCAATCTGCCAAGGACGCTCGCAGAACATGAAGGCCGTCCTTTCCTTGCCCGCCTACAGGCGGCTGTCGGCTGCGTTCGCGCTCAACGAGTTGGCCTGGTCGGTGGGGACGCTCGCGCTCGCGCTCCTCGTCTACCAGCGCACGGGCAGCGCGCTCGGCTCGACGGCGTTCTTCCTCAGCTCCCAGTTCTTGCCGGCGCTCGTCTCGCCATTCGTGGTCGCGCACGTCGACCAGAACTCGCCCCGCCGGCTGTTGCCGGTGCTGTACGCGGTCGAGGCCGTCCTGTTCGCGGCGCTCGCGTGGATGACGTCTCGATTCTCGGTCATCCCGGTGCTTGCGCTCGCGCTCTGCGACGGGGTCGTCGCGATCGTCGCTCGGTCGCTGGCGCGCACGGCGACGGTTGATGTGCTGCAGCCGGTCGGGCTCCTGCGTGAGGGCAACGCGATCACGAACGCGGCCTTCTCGATCTGCTTCATGGCTGGGCCGCTGATCGGCGGGATCGTCGTCGCGTCCGGCGGAACCGTCGCGGCGCTGCTGGCCAACTGTGGGTTGTTTGCCGCGATCGCGCTGATCCTGGTCACGGCGACAGGGCTTCCCGGTGCGCACCACGAGCGCGAGGGATCGACCGGCCGGCTGCGCGCCGCGCTCGACCATGTGCGGCGCCACCGCACGTTGCGGCTGCTGCTGCTGTTCCAGGTCGGCGGCTTCGTCACCTTCACGATCTCGATCCCGGTCGAGGTGGTACTGGCGCAGCACACGCTGCACGCCGGCGCGGGCGGCTACGGGGCGCTGCTGTCCGGGTGGGGCAGCGGCGCGGTGTTCGGGAGCATCGCCTACGCCCGCTGGCGCCGGCGTACGGCGCGGACGCTGCTCGCGCTGAGCGGCGCTGCGCTCGCGGTCGGGTTCGTGACGATGGCCGCGTCGCCGACGATCGCGGTCGCGATCGCCGGGGCCGCGGTCGGTGGGTTTGGCAACGGCATCATGGCGGTCGCGACGCAGACCGCGCTCCAGGAGCACACCGAGCAGCGCTGGATGGCGCTCGTGATGAGCCTGAACCAGTCGATCACGCAGGCCGCGCCCGGCATCGGGATTCTGCTCGGAGGGCTGATCACGACGCTGTTCAATCCGCGCGTCGCGTTCGTCGTCGCTGGGGCCGGGTCGGTCATCTATGCGATCAGTGTGTGGGTCGCTCTGCGGCCCTCGGGGATGCCCGAGCCTCTGCTCGACCCGGAGCCCGTCCCCGAGCCGCTGGCCACCAGCGGTGCGATCCCCTCCGCCGCGCCCGAGGGCCGTGAGACGCTCGTCTAGCGGCGTACGCTGGACACTGTCCGCACAGGTCTGACCTCGGATACGGCGCTTGCGGCTCGGCTGCATCGACATCGGCTCCAACACGACTCGGCTGCTCGTCGCCGACTGCGACGCCGAGCACCTGGGCTGGATCCATCAGGAGCGCGCATTCACGCGCCTCGGTCACGAGGTGTTCGAGCGCGGGAGGCTCGGGCCGGCGAAGATCGCGGAGGTCGTCGCGGTCGTCGGCGATCAGCGGGACACCGCCACCCGGCTCGGGGCGAGCGCAGTCCATGCCGTCGCGACCGAGGCGCTGCGCAGCGCGGCCAACGGCGTCGAGCTCGTGTCCGCCATCCGTGACGCGACCGGGGTGACGGTCGAGGTCCTGACGCCCGCCGAGGAGGCGCGCCTGGCGTTCGTCGGCGCGACCGGGACGCTCGGCAATAGGCCACCGGATCAGCTCGGCGTCGTCGACGTCGGAGGAGGATCCTCTGAGCTCGTCGTCGGCGAGGCTCCGAACCGCGTCCGCTGGTGGGCATCGGTGCCGCTCGGCTCGGGAGAGCTCGCGCGCCGGCACCTGGGGACGGATCCGCCCACAGATCAGGAGTTGTCGAGCGCCCGTACGCAGATCGCCACCGAGTTTGACTCGCTCGACGTCCCGCGTCCGCGGGCGGCGATCGCCGTCGGCGGCAGCGCCACCTCGCTGAGCCGGCTGGCGGGACCCGTGCTCAGCCCGCGCGTGCTCTCGCAGGCGCTGACGGTGCTGGCCGGCGCGCGCTCGACAAAGATCGCGCGCGACTACGGGATCGACCCCGAGCGCGCCCGGCTGTTGCCCGCGGGCCTGCTGGTCCTCGAGCGGGTCGCGAAGCTATTCGGAGCCCCGCTCGTGGTCGGCCGGGGTGGCATTCGCGAGGGCGTGCTGCTAGAAGCCTCCTCGAGGTGAGCGACCAACCTCCGATCCCACCGCGGGAGGCGCTCGCCGAGGTCCGGGTGCGGGCCCCGACGCGCGGCAACCGCCGCCTCGAGCGGCTGCTCGAGGTCGCCAACGCCGACGAGCAGCTGAAGGCGTGGTGGCATGTCTCGGCGGTCAACGCCACCCGGCGGCTCGGGATGTCGGATCACAGCTGGGTCCACGTCCAGATCGTCGTGAACATCGGCCTGCGCCTCGCACGACTGCTGTTCCGCCGCGGCGTCGTCCCGAGCGTCGTCGCCGATTACGCGATGAGCGAGCGCGACGCTGAGGTCGTGATCGCGGCCGCGTGTCTGCTGCACTGCGTCGGGATGTCGATCCATCGCGAGGACCACGAGCGCTACAGCCTGTTTCTCAGCGCTGACAAGCTTCCGTCGCTGTTGGCCGACATCTACGAGGAGCCAGAGCGGTCGATCATCGCATCGGAGACGCTGCACGCGATCATCGGTCACCGCCGGCGAGGCGCGCCATTCACGATCGAAGCAGGGATCGTCCGCGTCGCGGATGCGCTGGACATGGCGCGGGGCCGCTCGCGGATCCCGTTCGAGGCCGGCCACCAGAACATCCACTCGCTGTCGGCGTACGCGATCGAGGAGGTCAAGATCTCCCCCGGGCGCGACCGTGCCGTGCGGGTCGAGATCCAGATGTCCAACAGCGCCGGGATCTTCCAGATCGACGAGCTGCTGGCGGAGAAGCTCCGCGGGTCGGGCCTCGAGGAGCATGTCGAGGTGATCGCCCGGATCGATGCCGAGCATGAGCAGCGCTTGATCCCCGTGTTCAGAATCTGAGGGCGTAACCGGACGGATCAACGCCCGCTGCCGCGAGCGCTGACCGCTACCAGCCGCCGCGCCAGTCGGCGTTGCGCTCGCGAGCTTTGGCGGCATCGAGCCGCGCGTGCTTACGCTTGTCCAGGCGCCACTGGATCAGCGACAGGACAATGATGACGGCGGGGAAGAACGCGATCACGATGAACATCGCGTTGGTGATGTTCTGGTCCGTGGTCTCACCGAACCAGCCCTGGCCCCCGTCATCGCGGGCAAATGCGACCGGCGCGAACGCGAGCAGCGCGACCACGAACATCGTGAAGGCGATCGTGAAGCGGGCGCGACGCACGGTCTGCAAAGGGTAACGGAAACCGAGGACTTCGAGCCGCTGTTCGGACGGCGTCGCTAGGCGGCTCTGATGCGCTCGCCGGCGCCGATCGACGCCAGCGCTTGCAGCAGCGCGGGGTTGTAGCGGTCACCGCGGGCGGAGACCTCGAGGTGGTCGATCGGCGCCTCGAACACCGGTCCGCCGATCGCCGCAGCGAGCTCGCGCTGCTTGGCGGGCGTGATGCCCCTGTCGCGCGTGGTGATCACCGAAGCCGCCGGAACGTTGACCGAATCGAGCCACGGTCGCGAGTCGAACCGGCCGAGTTCACGACCGGCCTCGGCGATGTCACGCGCCGAGTGGCGCAGCAGTTCGGACATGAACCAGGCGGCGGTCGGCGCGCGCTCGAGACGCAGACGGCGAAAGCCGGTCCGCCAGGTCGCGCGCGGCGCGACCGAGAGGCTCGCCTGCGTGAGGCCCATCAACCTCCACAGCCGCTGCGTCTCGCGATCCTGCCAGTGCTGCGCGGTCGCGCTGACGACGATCCCGGCGACCGCATCGCGGTGATCGCGCGCGATCAGTTGGGCGATCGCGCCGCCCATCGAATAGCCGACGAAGATCGCCGGCGCGACGCCGAGCTGCCTGACCGCGGCCGCGGCGTCGCCGGCACAATCGACCAGCGTGAACTTGGTGAACGTCCGCAGTCCGCGACCGTGACCGCGATGGTCGATCGCGAGCACCCGGTACCCGGCATCGACCAGCGGCTCATACGCGCCGTGCCAATTGAGGTCGGCGCTCGCGATCCAGCCGTGCAGCAGCATCACGGCGGGTCCATCGCCGCCGCTGTCGCGCAGGAACAGCTCGCCGCGGCCGGGCGCGATCAGCGTCCGCGCGGGCAGCATCTCCCGGGGCGGTATCGGCGGCGGGTACGCGCGCGTACGCATTGGCTGGATCGTATCTGCCGGCGGCGGGTGCGGCGGGTTCTTACCATCAGGAGCATGGCGGTCGTAATCGCATCTGACCTCGGCAAGGACATCGCCGGCGAGCCGCTCTTGCGCGGCATCTCGTTCAAGCTCGAGCGCCGGGACCGGATGACGCTGTCGGGACGCAACGGCACGGGCAAGACGACGCTGCTGCGCATGCTGTCGGGCGAGGACTCGATCGACTTCGGCGAGCTCGTGCTCGCGAAGGGGGCGAAGATGGCGTTGCACGACCAGCGCCCGCCGCGCAATCGGGGCCTGTCGCTGCGCGACTACGTGCTCTCGGGGGCCCCCGAGCTGGTCGCGATCGAGCGCGAGCTCTCGGAGCTCGAGCAGGCGATGGCGGGCGGCGCACACGATGAGCAGACGCTCGGCCGCTACGCGCGGGCGCAGGCGAAACTCGAGCACGCCGGCGGCTACAACTGGCGCGACCGGGCACTCGCGACCCTGCACGGGCTCGGCTTTCGCGACGACTACGATCTCGACCGCCAGCTCGATACGTTCTCTGGCGGCGAGCTGACGCGCGCGTCGCTGGGCCGCGCGCTCGCGGGTGACCCCGACCTGCTGTTGCTCGACGAGCCGACCAACCACCTCGACATCGCCTCGCTCGAATGGCTCGAGCAGCATCTCGTCGGCCTCGACGCGGCGATCGTCCTGGTCGCGCACGACCGCTGGTTCCTGGAGGCCGTCGGCACCTCGGTGCTCGAACTCGAGGCGGGACGGGGCAGGTTCTTCGCCGGTCCGTGGCACGCGTGGAGGCGCGAGAAAGCGTCACGCGAACTCGCCCTCGGGCGCGCGATCGAGCGCCAGCAGATCGAGATCGAGCGCCTCGAGCGGTTCGTGACCAGATTCCGAGCCGGTACCAGGGCTCGACAAGCCCAGTCGCGGGCCAAGCAGCTCGAGAAGATCGAACGGATCTCGCGCGATCCGGCGGCCGGCGCCGGGCTCGAGTTCGCCTTCAAGCCCCCCGAGCGCAGCGGCCGCGTCGTCTTCGAGCTCGAGGACGGCAAGATCGCGGCGGGCCATAAACAGCTGCTGACCGACGCCGAGCTGTGGCTCGAGCGCGGCGAGCACGTCTCGATCGTCGGCGCCAACGGGACCGGCAAGACGACGCTGATCGAGACGCTCGCAGGAGCGCGCGAGCTCGTCCACGGCAAGCTGCGCACCGGCCACAACGTCAAGATCGGCTTTCTGTCACAGCACGCCGAGGAACTCGCCGGGAGCAATGCGCGCACGGTGCTCGAGGCGACCCAGCACGCGACCGGTCTCACGCCCGGCAAGGCACGCGCGCTGCTGGGCGGCTTTCTGTTCTCGGGCGAGGATGCCGAGAAGCCGCTCGACGGCCTCTCCGGCGGCGAGCGCCGGCGGCTGTCACTCGCAATCCTGGTCCACTCGGGCGCCAACGTCCTGATCCTCGACGAGCCGACCAACCACCTCGATCTCGAGAGCCGCGAAGCGCTCGAGGCGGCGCTGCGGGCGTTCGGGGGCTCGCTGCTGCTCGTCTCCCACGATCGCGCGTTGCTGGACGCGATCGGAACGCGGACGATCGCGCTCGAGGACGGGACGCTCCACAGTTACGTCGGGGGCTGGCCCGAGTACCTGCGTGTCCGCGACGAACGTGCCGCTCACGCGGCGGTATCACGTGGCGGCGCGAGGCGCGACTCCGGGGCGGCGAGCTCGAAGCGCAAGTCGCCGGCGGCGCGCAAGCACAACCCTCCGACGGCGAGGAAACGCAACCCACCGCGCACGAAGTCCTCGACCGATGGGCTCGAGAAGCAGATCGAAGCCGCCGAGGCGGCCCTCCACAAGCTCGAGGACGAGCTGGCGGATCCCGCCGCATGGTCGACTCCCGAGGCGAGCGCCCGCTCGACGCAGCGCCACGAGCAGGCCAGGCGCGCGATCGCCGAGCTCTACGAGCGGTGGGAGGCGGTGGCGGGCTGAGTGGTCTCCAGGCTTGGAACGCTTGCCGTCTATACGGCGGCTTTCGTTCCAACGCTCGCCTCGAGCGCGGAGTCTTCGCGGCCCCAGCGCGCGATCGTCGAGCGCAGGCCGGGGAGCGCCGCGACGGCGATCGGGGTCGGCAGCCACACCGACACGGCCCGGTAGGCGAGCACCGCCGGCAGGGCGATCACGGCCGGAAGTCCGAACGCGATCAGGACGCCCGCGATCCCGCCGCTGACCGCACCCGGGATCGGGACGGTGTTCGCGGCCTGACCGACGAAGTAAGCGATCGCGACCACCGGGAGCAGCGGCGCGGCGCCGAACGCGTGGAGCATGGCCCACAGCACCGCCGCGTCGAACACCCAGTAGGCGATCGCGCCGGCGAGCCGGGGGTCGCCCGAGCGGACCAGCCGGCAAGCGTCACGGACGCCGGCGCCGACCGTCTGGGCCACCGACGCGATCCGAGCGCCGAAGCGCGAGCGGGTCACGCGGGCGCCGGGACGGACGAACGCGAGGCCGAGCGCCACGGCGATCGCGACGATCGCCAGCGCGGCGGGAATCTCGCTCAAGGCGGTCGGCCCGTGCTGGGACACGAGGCCGAATGTCAGCGCCGCGCCGGACAGGACGATCGCGGTCAGGAAAATCGCATACAGCAAGACGAGGAAGGAGAGCAGCGTCTGGGCGGCGGCCGATGACTTCAGGCCCGCGCGCCGCAGGGTCCACAACGCGAGTGCCGCGCCGCCCGCGCCGGCCGTTGGCAGCAGGCGCGTCGCCGCCGCGCCCGCGAACGTGATCTGCGCGCTCACGCGAGCATCGACGCGCGGGGTCGCGCGACCGGCAACCAGCGACAGCAGCAACACGTAGCCGCCGAGCGAGATGCACTCGAACGCGATGCCGGCCAGCGCCCAGCCTGCGCTGAGGCCGAGGATCCGTCGCACCGTATCGGCGATCGCGTGGATGTGACCGCCGATCACGAACACGGTGGCGGCGGCGACCGCCGCGACGACGGCCGGCAGCGCGACACGACGGACCACGGAACGGACGTCGATCGCCGGGAGGGTGAAATCTGAGATTGTCGGTTCCGGTGCGAGCATTGTGGTCAGCGGGTCGTGCTTGCGCTTGTGTTAGTTGTAAGACACCGCGCCGGGCCTGGATGTGACATTGCTCCGGTTCGGTCGATGAGCATTTTCGGGTTGCTGTTCGATCGATAAGACCCCAAGGCGGCCGCGCACTCATCGCTCGTTGTGGATTCAGAGCCGTCTCAGGCTCTCTCTACACTCACGGGCAATGCAACGGTCAAGGAGGCTTCGGCCATCCGCGTCGCACTGATCGATAACGACAGCGGCCTCGTGACCGTGCTGGACCGGCGTTTCAAGGCGCTGCGCTGGGAGCGGGAGGTGTTGGGGTACCCGGCGGTCCCCGAACAACTCGCGGCGATGCGCCTGCACGCGCTGCTCGTCAACCCCGCCCTGACGGGCCTCGACTACATCGAGTGGACCGCCCGCGCGCTGCCCGGACTGGCGCTGCTCGTCTGCGGGCCGAGGGCGCCGGTCGCCGATCGGGTGCGGGCGCTACGGGGCGGCGCCGATGACTGGATCACGAAGCCGTGCCATCCCGAGGAGCTCGTCGCCCGGATCGAGGCCGTCCTGCGGCGGCGGCGCGCGGGGCAGCTGCCGGTCGTCGAGGAGACGGTCGCCGCCGGCGAGCTCTCGATCCGGCCCGATCGCTTCGACGCCTATGCGCAGGGGAGTCCGGCCGGCCTGTCGAGCAAGGAGTACGAGCTCCTGTATCAGCTCGCCGGCGCCGACGGCCGCGTCCTCAGGCGCGAGGACATCTACCAGCGGGTCTGGGGCTACACGATGGCGCGCGGCGACCGGTCGGTCGACGTGTTCGTCCGCAAGCTGCGCCAGAAGCTCGAGCGAGTGTCGCCCGACTGGCGCTACGTCCACACGCACTTCGGGATCGGATACCGGTTCGCGGCCGAGCCGGCCGATGGCAGCGCGCGGGGAGCGGACCGGCGCTCGGGACTCCGACGGCCGGCCGGCGAGGCCGCGCCCGCCCGGGAGCCCGCGCGCGCCGACCTGCTTCCGCTTAGCTGAGCGGCGGCGTACCCTTAGCAGTGATGGCGATCAACCAGAACGTCCGCAACGTAGTGATCGTGCTCGCGATCGCGGCAGTCGTCGCGTTCGTTCCAGGGGCAGCCAACGGCACCGGAATCCTGATCCAGGCGATCTCGATGGCCTTCCTCGCCGCGCTCGCATGGGTGGGCGCGGTGCTGTACCGCCAGAACCGGACGACGCTGTATTCGCTCGGCGATGGTCGCCGCGCCGCCCTGTACGCGGCGCTCGCGGTGCTGGCCGTCACGCTGACGGCGACCCCTCGGCTGTGGCACACAGCGGCGGATCGGTCGCCTGGCTCGTGCTCGTCGGCGTCGGCGTGTACGTCTGCTGCGCGGTGCTCTGGTCAGCACGCAAGTATTAGTGGGGCTCGCGGAAACCGACTAGTCCTGGCTGACCGCGGCGCATACATCGACGGGCCGTCCCCTGTCGGGCACGCGGCGCGTACACTGCCCGCCGCCGTGAGCAAAGGCGATCGCGAGGCTGTTTCCGATTGGCTGATGGTCCTCGGCGCGCCGGTCCTGTTCGTGTCGCTGTTTCTGACCTGGAGCCACCAGTTCTCGCCGGCGTTCCTGGCGCAGTACGCGAACACGCCCGCGCTGCGAGGGGATCCCGCGCGACCCGACCGCGTGGCAGGTCTACTCGATCGTCGACGTGCTGCTCGCGATGCTCGCCGCCGGGCTGATGGCGGTCGCGCTGCGCGGGATCGCGCAACGGCCGGATCGCGGTCCTGATCGGGCTCGTGATCGCGCTCGCGTTCACGCTCCACGCGCTCGGCGACGCCGCCGACCCGCGGCGCGAACCTGTTCGACCCGAGCCTGCGGCCGCCGGCCTATACGCCCGACCATCCGCAGTCGGGGGCCGGGGAGATCGTGGCGCTGGTCGGGCTCGGGCTCGGGATCGGGGGCGTGCTGCTGTCGTTCACGGCCGATTGAGCGATCGTGCCGAACGCTTGAGTCCGCTACGGACTGGACCGTTCCAAGCGCCGTCTCTATCCTCGAATCAGATGTCGATCTTCCCCGCCGACCGCCGCCGCGAGCTCCCCGACGAGCCCGGCGTCTACCTGTTCCGCGACGAGCGCGGCAAGGTGATCTACGTCGGCAAGGCGAAGTCGATCAAGAAGCGCGTCGCGTCGCACTTCTCCAACCCGAGCACGCGCGCCGGGCGCGAGATCCTCGCGATGATCGACCAGATCGAGGCGCTGGTCGTGCACACCGAGTCCGAGGCGCTGCTGGTCGAGCAGAACTTCATCAAGCAGTACAAGCCGCGGCTCAACATCCGGCTGCGCGACGACAAGTCCTATCCGTACATCGCGATCTCGCTCGACGAGGACTTCCCGCGCGTCTACTTCACGCGCGAGCGCCACCGCCGCGACCGCGCCTACTTCGGCCCCTACAGCAACGCCAAGCGGGTCCGCTCGACGCTCGAGGTGCTCGGCAAGGTGTTCATGTTCCGCTCCTGCGAGGGCCCCGAGCCCGGGCCGTCGCAGCGGCTCGCCGTGCCTGGACTACTACATCAAGCGCTGCGAGGCGCCGTGCGTCGGCTACGTCGACACGCGAGCAGTACCGCGCGCGCGATCGACGGCGTGATCGACTTCCTGTCGGGCCGCTACAAGGAGATCGAGCGCGCGCTCGAGCACGAGATGAAGACCGCCGCGGCCGAGCAGCGCTTCGAGGACGCGGCGCGCGAGCGCAACCGGCTGCGGGCGATCCGCTCGCTGCTCGAGCGCCAGCGGGTCGCGCACGACGGCGCCGGCTCGCTCGACGCGATCGCGGTCGCGGTCTCCGACGGGCGAGGCGAACGCGCAGGTGTTCCAGGTCCGCGACGGCGTGCTGTCCGACCGCCAGAGCTTCTACCTCGACAACGCCGCCGACGCCGACGTCGCCGAGGTCGCCGAGGCGTTCATCCTCCAGTACTACGCGAGCGCGATGTCGGTGCCGCCGCTGCTGGTCGTCCAGCGCGAGGTCGGCCAGCACCCGGCGCTGGCCGAGGCGCTGAGCGCGCGCCGCGGCGGGACGGTCGAGATCCGCGCCGCCGAGCGCGGCGACAAGCGCCGGATCCTCGAGCTCGCCGAGCGCAACGCGCGGCTCGCGATCGACCAGGAGAAGCTGCGCTCCGAGCGCCGCCGCCAGCAGCGGGTCGAGGCGCTCGACGGCCTCCAGCAGGCGCTCGGGCTCGACACGATCCCGCTGCGGATCGAGTGCTTCGACATCTCGACGCTGATGGGGACCAACACGGTCGCCTCGATGGTCGTGTTCGAGGGCGGGGCGCCGAAGAAGTCCGACTACCGCCGGTTCAAGGTGTTACGGTCGGCGACGGGGCCAACGGCGTCAACGAGGGGCCCGACGACTTCGCCTCGATGGAGGAGGTGCTCGGCCGGCGGATGGCGCGCTGGGAGCAGCAGCGCGACGTCTCGCCGCACGACAAGGACTACGACCCGAGCTTCGCGGCGCTGCCGAACGTGGTCGTGATCGACGGCGGCAAGGGCCAGCTGTCGGCCGGGCTGCGGGCGCTGCAGGGGTTCCGTGACCGCGGCGTGATGGTGATCTCGCTGGCCAAGCGGATCGAGGAGGTGTTCATCCCCGGCCGCGACGGCGCCGCTGGTGCTGGCGCACGACACGCCCGAGCTGCAGCTGCTCCAGCGCGTCCGCGACGAGGCCCACCGGTTCGCGATCACCCACCACCGGATCCGCCGCGACCGGGCGATGACCGCCTCGGTGCTCGACGAGCTGCCGGGCGTCGGGCCGGCCCGCAAGCGGGCGCTGCTGGCGCACTTCGGCTCGCCCGACGCGATCCTCGCCGCCTCGCGCGAGGAGCTCGAGGCGGTGCCCGGGGTGCCCGGCAAGCTCGCGCGCGAGATGTACCGCGAGCTGCACAAGACCGGCGTCTGAGGCCGAGCCGCACGCGGCCGGACACCCGCACGACCAGCCGCCGCCGGCGCCGCCGGCGCGGGCGCTAGCGGGCGATCGGTCAGCATCGCCGCGCTGCCGCGCGGGCAGCCGGCGACGCGTGTAGCCGTGCCCGCCGGCATCGCGGGTGGTCGGCGCGGTCGCAGGGGCCGGGGAGCTTGCCGGTGGTCGTCTCGTCGCCGAACGTCTGGCCGCCGAGCGTGACGCCGGAGGTCGAGCTGAGGCTCGGCGCCGCGAGCGACTCGAGCGAGCCGGTCGCCGAGGCTGCCCGGCGAGCTGCAGCGAGACGTCGTGCTCGGCGTTCGGGTCCTTGTTGATCAGCGTCACGCGGACGTGCCGTCGGTGCCCTGCGTCGCCCACACCTTGACCGGCCCGCTGGGCGCGGTGACGTCAGCAGCCGGGCGCCGGGCGGGAACGCCTGCGCGAACATCAGCAGCCCGTAGTACTCGGGGTGCACGAACGCCTGCCAGGCTGCCCGGTCGCGGTCTGCGAGACCGTGAACAGCTCGTAGTGCGAGCCCGGGAGCATGTGGAAGTTGACGCCGTCGACGCCGACGCTGGCCATGTTGAACAGCGTGTCGAGCGCCCACAGCGCCGACGCGAACGTGTCGCTGACGCCCTTGGCGCCCTCGGCACGAGGCCGAGTTGATCTCGGTCAGACCGGAACGGCAGCCCGTGCGAGTGCGCGACCGACACGAACGGCGCCAGCCCGCTGCGCGAGCCCGCTCGAGGAGCTGTCGGCGAGCAGGTTCGTGATCGACGGAAAGCCGGACGCGCTGGGGTCGGTGATGCAGCGCGCGCAGCGGGTAGCGGTGGTAGGTGACGAGCTTCAGGCCGCGGCGCTCGGCCGAGATCAGCTTGCCGAGCTTGCCCATCCAGCTCGGGCCCGAGGCCGCGGGCCCGGCCAGCGGCACGTTCGGGAGCGCGCTGCGCCAGCGCGAGAACTCCTTGATGTAGTCGGCTGATCGTCGTAGCGGCGCCCGCGGGACCAGTGCAGGTGGCCGCGGCGGTCGCGGTACCAGCGGAACGACGCCGTACAGGTCGGGCTCGTTGCCGATCTCGAACGCCTGGATGTAGCGGCGGCCGATCCCCTGCATGAACGCGCGGCCCTCGGCGGCGGCGATCGCCGGGCCGGCCGGCGGCGAGGTTGATGCCGAGGATCAGCTTCGCGCTCAGGTCGGCGGCCAGCGCCTTGGTCGTGCGCAGCCAGCCGTCGGTGAGCCGGTAGTTGATGCCGCCGGGCGGGATCATCCCCGGGATCGGCCACCAGGTCGCGTCGGTGCTGTCGCCGCCGATCCGGAGCACCGGCGACTGGCCGGGGGCGAGGCCCTTGAGCAGCGCGACGCAGCACCGGGTCGATCGCGAGCGGGTCGCGGCCGGTGTACTGGTGCAGCGCCCGGTACTCGAACGAGACGCCCGACGAAGCCCGAGGCGCCATCGCCTGTCCGGTCGGCGGTCGCGACACGCTCGCGGAGAGCGTGTCGGCCGCCTGAGCCGACGGCGCGCCGTCCGCGGCGCACGGGACCCAGCGACGCGAGTCCGAGCGCCGCGACGATCGCGATGCAGCGCGGCGGCGAAGCACTCGTGGCATGGTGCCATACCCGCGGACACGGACCGAGCCACCCCTGCGTCCGCGGTCTGGCGATCAGACTTCGGGTCATGGAAGCCTCGCCGCTCACCGATCTGGTCGTGATCACGGGCTTCTCGGGCGCCGGGAAGTCGACCGCGATGGCCGCGTTCGAGGACGAGGGCTACTTCTGCGTCGACAACCTGCCGTCGGAGATGATCCGCTCGCTGGTCGAGCTGTTCATGCACGCCGGCTCGAAGGTCGCGCACGCGGCGGTCGTGTCCGACGTGCGCGGCGGCAGCTACTTCGAGGGGCTCGCCGCGATGCTCGACGACCTCGACCAGATCCGGCGTCCGCCACCGGGTGCTGTTCCTCGAGGCCGACGAGGCAGACGCTGCTGACGCGCTACAAGGAGACGCGCCGCCGCCATCCGCTGGCGCCGTACGGCAGCGTCACCGAAGGGATCGCGCGCGAGCGCGAGCTGCTGGCGCCGCTGCGCGAGCGCGCCGACGTCGTGATCGACACCGGCGGGCTGACCGCCGCGATGCTGCGCCGCAAGCTGGCCGACGAGCTGCTGCCGACGCGCACCCCGGGGCGGCTGGCGGTCACGTTCGAGAGCTTCGGCTTCAAGTACGGCCCCAGCCGCGACGCCGACCTGATGTTCGACGTGCGCTTCCTGCCCAACCCGCACTACGAGCCCGAGCTGCGGCCGCTGACCGGCGACGACCCGCGCGTGGTGGAGTTCATCAACGCCGACGGCGAGCTCGACCGCTTCTACGAGCAGCTGCATCCGCTGCTCGACTACCTGCTGCCGCAGTACCTGGCCGAGGGCAAGGCGCATCTGGTGGTCGCGATCGGCTGCACCGGCGGCCGCCACCGCTCGGTCGCGATCGCCGAGCACCTGGCGCGACCGCTACCGGGACGGCAGCGGCTACCTCGTCGAGGTCGTCCACCGCGACGTGACAGACGGCGTGATCGCCCATTGAGGCGAGGCCGGCGTGATCGACCACGTCGGCTTCGAGGTCTCCGACCTCGGACGCACGACGCGCTTCTATGACGCGGTGTTCTTCGCGCTCGGCGCGCGGCGCATGCACGACGTCCGAGCACGCGGTCGCCTACGGGATCAACGGCGCCGGTCGTCTGGTTCGTCGTGCGCGGGCGCGCCGCCGGCGCCCGGCTACGGCCACCTGGCGCTGCAGGCGAGCGGCAAGGCCGCGGTCGACGCCGCGTACGCCGCCGGGCCTCGCCAACGGCGGCACGCGACGACGGGCCGCCCGGGCAGCGGCCGCAGTACGGGCGCCGCTACTACGCGGCCTACCTGCGCGACCCCGACGGGCTGCGGGTCGAGGTCGTCTCGCGCAAGTAACCGGGCCGCTCCCGACCGCCGGGCGACGACGGCGTTTAGGTAGCCTGTCGCGGGCCGGGTCGACGCTGCCTGCGACCGGCGTTCTCTTTCCGTCGGCAGAGCAACTGGAGGAGCGCGCATGGCGGTACGGGTCGGGATCAACGGCTTCGGGCGGATCGGCCGAAACGTGTTCCGCGCCGCCTACGAGCGCGGCGCCGACATCGAGTGGCTCGCGGTCAACGACCTCGTCGATCCGAAGACGATCGCCCACCTGCTCAAGTACGACTCGAACTACGGGCCGTTCCCCGGGGACGTCGAGGCGACCGAGGCCGGGCTTCTCGGTCGACGGCAAGGAGATCCGGGTGCTCGCCGAGCGCGACCCGGCCGCGCTGCCGTGGGGCGAGCTCGGCGCCGAGGTCGTGATCGAGTCGACCGGGCTGTTCACCGACCGCGAGAACGCCTCCAAGCACCTCGACGCCGGCGCCAAGAAGGTCGTGATCTCGGCGCCGGCGACCAACCCCGACACGACCGTCGTGCTCGGCGTCAACTTCGACGAGGCCTACGACCGCGACGCGCACCAGGTGATCTCCAACGCGTCGTGCACGACCAACTGCCTGGCGCCGGTCGCCAAGGTGCTGCACGACACGGTCGGGATCAAGCACGGGCTGATGACGACGATCCACGCCTACACCGCCGACCAGCGGCTGCAGGACATGCCGCACAGGGACCTGCGCCGCGCCCGCGCCGCGGCGATCAACCTGATCCCGGCCTCGACCGGCGCCGCCAAGGCGATCGGGCTCGTGATCCCGGAGCTCAACGGCAAGCTGAACGGCTTCGCGGTCCGCGCGCCGGTCCCGACCGGCAGCGTCGTCGACCTGACGGTCGAGGCCGAGCGCGAGACCACCATCGAGGAGATCAACGGCGCGCTGAAGGCGGCCGCCGACGGCGGGCCGCTGCAGGGCCTGCTGATCTACACCGAGGACCCGATCGTCTCCTCGGACATCGTCAAGAACCCGGCCTCGTCGATCGTCGACTCGCAGCTGACCGCGGTGATGGACGGCACGATGGTCAAGGTCGTCTCGTGGTACGACAACGAGTGGGGCTACTCGAACCGGGTCTCGGACCTGGTGCAGCGACTGCTGTGAGGACGCTCGGGGACCTGGGCGAGCTGCGGGGCAAGCGGGTGCTCGTGCGGGTCGACTTCAACGTTCCGCTCGCCGACGGCCGTGTCGCCGACGACACCCGGATCCGGGCCGCGCTGCCGACGATCGAGGCGCTGCGCGAGCGGGGCGCGGCGCTGGTGCTCGTCTCGCACCTCGGGCCGCCCCAAGGGCGTCGACCCGAAGCTGTCGCTGGAGCCGGTGGCGCGAGCGGCTGTCCGAGCTGCTCGGCGTGGACGTCGAGCTCGCGCCGCCCGGCGTCGGCCCCGAGGTCGCGCAGCTCGCGGCCCGTCTGCGCGCGGGCGACGTGCTGCTGCTCGAGAACATCCGCTTCGAGCCGGGCGAGACCACGAACGACCCCGAGCTCGCGCGCGCGCTCGCCGGCCTGGCCGACGTCTACGTCGACGACGCCTTCGGCTCCGCGCACCGCGCCCACGCCTCGACCGAGGGCGCGGCGCGGCTGATGCACGACCGCGCCGCCGGACTGCTGCTCGAGCGCGAGGTCAGGACGCTGACCGAGCTGCTCGAGAACCCGTCGCGGCCGCTGGTGGCGGTCCTCGGCGGCGCCAAGGTGAGCGACAAGATCGGCGTGATCGAGTCGTTCCTGCGCAGTCGCCGACACGATCCTGATCGGCGGCGCGATGTGCTTCCCGTTCCTGGCCGCGCAGGGCCACAGCGGTCGGCGACTCGCTGTGCGCCGCCGAGGACGTCGAGCTCGCCCGCCGGGCGATCGCCGACGGCGCACGGCGCGCGCGCGTCGCTCGCGCTGCCGAGTGACCTCGTGCTCGCCGACCACTTCGGCGCCGACGCGACCCCGGTCGAGCTCGACGGCGTCGACGTGCCCGACGGGATGATGGGCCTCGACATCGGCCCGCGGACCGCCGACGCCTACGCGCAGATCATCCTCACCGCCGGGACCGTGTTCTGGAACGGGCCGATGGGCGCGTTCGAGCTGGAGCCGTTCAGCGCCGGCACGCGAGCGGTCGCCGAGGCGGTCGCGGCGGCGCCCGGCGTGACCGTCGTCGGCGGCGGCGACTCGGCCGCGGCGCTCGTCCAGCTTCGGGCTCGCGGACGAGGTGACGCACCTGTCGACCGGCGGCGGCGCGGCGCTGGAGCTGATCGAGGGCCAGGAGCTGCCCGGGGTGGAGGTGCTGCAATGAGCCCGCTCGAGCGTGGCGTCGAGGTCGTGCGATGAGCCCGGATCGCACGCCGCTGATCGCCGGCAACTGGAAGATGCACAAGACCGTCGCGGAGGCCGAGGAGTTCGATCGCGGCGCTGCTGCCGCGCGTCTCCTCGGTGCAGCGCGACCGAGGTCGCGATCTGCCCGCCGTTCACGGCGCTGCGGCGATGGTCGACTCGACCCGCGGCTCGCGCGTCGCGGTCTACGCGCAGAACATGCACCAGGCCGCCGAGGGCGCGTTCACCGGCGAGGTGTCGGCGCCGATGCTGACCGAGCTCGGGGTCCACGGGGTCGTGCTCGGCCACTCCGAGCGCCGCGAGCTGTTCGGCGAGACCGACAAGGCGCTGGCGCTGAAGGTCCCGGCCGCGCTCGCGGCCGGGCCTGCTGCCGATCCTGTGCGTCGGCGAGACCGAGGAGGAGCGCGACGCCGGGCGACACCGAGCGCAAGCTCCGCCACCAGGTCCAGGAGGACCTGGCGCGAGTCGAGACCGAGCGGCTCGGGGAGGTCGTGATCGCCTACGAGCCGATCTGGGCGATCGGCACCGGGCAGGTCGCGACGCCCGAGCAGGCGCAGGAGGCGATCGCGTTCGTCCGCGCGCTGGTCGGCGACCGCTCGCCCGAGCAGGCCGAGCGGACCAGGATCCTGTACGGCGGCAGCGTCAAGCCCGACAACGCCGCCGAGCTGCTGGCGCTGCCCGACGTCGACGGCGCGCTGGTGGGCGGCGCGAGCCTCGACGCCGAGTCGTTCGCGGCGATCGTCGCCGCGGCCGAGTAGCGATGGCGCTGGCGCCCGGAGCGAGTGCGCTGCCGGTCGCCGCGCGCGGCGCTGATCGTGCTCGACGGCTGGGGCCTGGCCGAGCCCGGCCCCGGCAACGCGGTCGCGGCCGGCGCGACGCCGGTGTTCGACGAGCTGTGGGAGCGACTATCCGACGACGACGCTGACCGCCTGCGGGCGCGCCGTCGGGCTGCCCGACGGGCCAGATGGGCAACTCCGAGGTCGGGCACCTCAACCTCGGCGCCGGCAGCGTCGTGATGCAGGACCTGACGCGGATCGACGTCGCCGTCGAGGACGGCGAGCTGGCTCGCCAACCACGGTCCTGCGCGACGCGCTCACCGGCGCCGAGCGCGTGCACGTGATCGGGCTCGTGTCCGACGGCGGCGTGCACTCGAGCCTTGGGCACCTCGAGGCGCTGATCGAGCTCGCCGCCAGCTCGGGGTGCCCGACCTGGTCGTGCACGCGTTCACCGACGGCCGCGACACGCTGCCGAAGTCGGGCGCCGGCTACCTGGACGCAGGTCGAGCGCATGGATGGCCGAGGCCGGCGTCGGGCGCGATCGGGTCGGTCGTCGGCCGCTACTACGCGATGGATCGCGACCGGCGCTGGGACCGGGTCCAGAAGGCCTACGACCTGCTCGTCCACGGCCGCGCCGAGCACACGCGCGCAGACCGGCGCGGAGGCGGCCCGCGCCGCCTACGAGCGCGGCGAGACCGACGAGTTCATCACGCCGATCGGCGGTCGGCGACGAGGCCCGGATCCGCCCGCGACGACTCGGTGCTCGGGCTCAACTTCCGTCCCGACCGGATGCGCGAGATCACCCGCGCGCTGGCCGATCCCGGGTTTGACGGAGATCGACCGCGGCGGCGCCGAGCCCGTCCGGCGCTACACGACGATGACCGAGTACGAGGAGGGGTGGCCGTACCCGGTCGCGTTCGCGCCCCGAGCGACCGCGGGACGACGCTGGCGGCCGTGATCGCCGGCCCGCGGCGAGCGCCAGCTGCACGTCGCCGAGACCGAGAAGTACCCGCACGTCACGTACTTCTTCAACGGCGGCGAGGAGGCGTGCCTACGACGGGCGAGCAGCGCGAGCTGGTGCCCTCGCCGCGCGACGTCCCGACCTACGACCACAAGCCGGCGATGAGCGCGCCCGAGGCGGCCGACGCGTTCGTGCGACGCGTGGCGCGCGGAGCCCGCCGACGTTCGGGATCATCAACTTCGCCAACGCCGACATGGTCGGCCACACCGGCGTGATCGAGGCGGCGATCGAGGCGGTCGAGACCGTCGATCGCTGCCTCGGGCAGGTCGTCGAGGCCGTCCACGCGTCGGCGGCGCCTGCCTGATCACCGCCGACCACGGCAACGCCGACCACATGCTCGAGCCCGACGGCAGCCCCAACACCGCGCACTCGCTCAACCCGGTGCCGGTGATCGTGACCGCGAGCGGGCTCAAGCTGCGCGACGGGCGGCGTGCTGGCCGACGTCGCGCCGACGCGTGCTCGAGATGCTCGGGATCGAGCAGCCCGAGCAGATGTCGGGCCGCTCGCTGATCGAGTAACGCGGTCAGCGCCGGGTGGGAGAGTGGCGCCACATCGCCCGGCGCCAGAGCGACACCGCACCGTGGCGCTGGCGGACACGCCATCGCGTCACGCTATCTGCTGTGCTTTCCTAGAAAAAACTTGACAGTGATAGACTTAGATTTCATAATTGAAGTAGCAGCAAAACATTCCCTTCGAAAGGACCCTAGATGGCACTTATCCGCTGGGAGCCGGCACGCGAGATCGGAACGATCCAGAGCGAAATGAACCGGCTCTTCAACACCCTTTTCGATGGTCCGGCGGTCGCCAACGGCGGCGCCCTGCGGCGCTGGATACCGGCGATGGATCTGGTCGAGAACGAGAGCGACTACGTTCTGAAGGCTGACCTTCCCGGTCTTTCCGAGAGTGACGTCAAGATCGAGGTGGAGGACAGCGTCCTGACGATCTCCGGCGAGCGCAAGGCCGAGCACGAGGAGCGCAAGAACGGCTACTACCGGATCGAGCGCAGCTCAGGCTCGTTCCGCCGGTCGCTGACCCTCCCCGAGGGCGTCGACCCCGAGGCCGTCAAGGCGACGTTCGACCGCGGCGTGCTCGAAGTCCACGTCCCCAAGCCAGAGCAGCGCAAGCCGCGCAAGGTCGAGATCACCGTCGGCTCCGAGCCGAAGACGATCGAGGCTTCGGAGAGCACCGAGCAGGCCGCGTAGGTCTGCTCTCCGCCGTCCGCAGCCGCCGGGCGCGCTAGCGCAGGATGCCGGTGTGCCCGAGCGAATAGCGTCCCGGCTGGGGCCACACGCACAGTCCGTGTGGCCCCTGGCCGACCGGGATCGTGGCGCGCAGGCGCCCCGTGCGCGGTGTTGATCGCGTACACGACCGCGTCGTAGCGGCCGCTGAGCCACAGAGTGCGACCGTCGGCGGACACGCCGCCCATGTCGGGGCTCGCCGGCAGCGGCAGCTGCCAGGTCTTGATCACGCGGCGGGTCTTGAAGCTGAGGACCGAGATCGACCCGGCGGCGCGGTTGGAGACGTACATGAACTGGGCGTTGCGGCTCGGGTAGAGCCCGTGCGCCCCGGCGCCGGTGTTGATGAAGCCGGTCACGCGGAAGCTGACGGGTTGATCTCCCACAACCCGCCGTTGAGCTGGTCGGCGACGTATAGAGTGCGGCCGTCGGGCGACAGCTTGACGTCCTGAGGGCTCGCGATGCGCCGTCTTGAGCACGATGCGTGCGGATCACGCGCTGGGTGCGCAGGTCGACCTCGATCATGCGGCCGGAGAACTCGCAGCTCGCGAACGCGTAGCGCCCGTTGGCGGAGAAGTCCATGTGATCGACGCCGCGGCATTGGGGCACGGACAGCGAGTGCACGAGCCGCATCGTGGTCGGGTTGCGGAAGTCCAGCCGCTGCAGGCGTTCGGCGACGACGATCGCGTAGCGACCGTCGGGCGTGAAGTAGAGGTTGTAGGGGTCCTCGACGGGGATCGGCGGCCGGGGCGGCCGGTCGGGGGTTGATCGGCGTCAGGCTGTTGCCGACGTCGTTGTCGACGTACAGGGTCTTGAGGTCGTAGGACGGCGTGACATGCTGCGGCAGCGCGCCGGTCGGGAACTGGCGCACGATCTTGAAGGTGCGCTGGCTGATCACGTCGACCGTGTCGCTGATGCTGTTCGGCACGTACACAAGCGCCGGGTCGTGACGGACGACCGGGCTGAGATCGCCGGCGTGCGTCGGCGCGTAGATGTTGACCGCGGGGCGTTGGGGGCCTGGGTGGTGGCGATCCCGCGCGTGGCCCGTCGATGTGGGCAGCGTCACTGCCGTCGTAGCGGCCTGTGTCGCGCCGGGCCGGTCACGATCCCCGCTGGCGCAGGCCGCCAGTGCCAGCACTGCCAACAGAGACGCCAACGAGGTGCGGGCCAGGCTCGCCCGTCGCCGGCAGTCACCGCGCGCAGTTGCACCAGATCGAGGTTTCTCGGCTCGCATACGAAGCGTATAAGCCCTCAGTGAGAATCTCCATACGGCAACCTGCGCGGCGGTCTCTGTTGGCTACGCTCGCCCGCATCCGTCGAGCGCCAGCCAGCCTCCGTCGACCGAGCGTCGCTAATGCCGATCGCCATCGCGTCTCGGGCGCGCAGCGGTGGCGATCGCAGTGGTCGCGCTCGTCGCTCTCGCTGGGTGCGGCGCGAGCGCGCGGACGGCGAGCGGGCCGGCGGCCCGACAACAGCGGACGTCTACAACGAGCACCAAGGCGCCCCCGCCCGTGCCGGTACGCCTCGCCTACCACCGCCTTTTTGCGCTCCCGGCACCGCTCCGGGACCCGGCGAGCGCCGCGCTCGGGCGGGCCGGTTCGTGCTGCTCGGTGGCCTCGATGCGGCCGACACGTCGAGCGCCGGGATCGAGCTCGCGAACCTCCGCAGTCCGCTGCGCAGCTATGCGTTGCCAATCGCCCAGCACGACGCCCAGGGCGCGGCGCTCGACGGCAAAGTGTATGTATTCGGCGGCGGCTCGTTTTCCGAGCTCGACCACATCCTCAGATTCGACCCGGGGACGGGCGCGGTTGACCAGGTTGGGCAGCTCCCGCACGCCCAGTCTGACGTCGCGGTCGCCGAGCTCGACGGAACCGCCTACATCGTCGGCGGCTTCGACGGCATCAACTGGTTCAACACGATCCTCGCCTGGCGGCCGGGTTTCGCCGTCCGGGTCGCCGGGCACCTGCCGGTCGGGCTGCGCTACTCGGCCGTCACCGCCGCCGATGGCCGCTTGCTGGTCATCGGCGGCTCGACCCCAACCGGCGCCAGCGAGGCGATCTACAGCTTCGATCCCGCGACCGGACGGGTGCGACGGATCGGTCGGCTGCCGCACCCGATCACGCACGGCGCGCGGCGACGCTGGGCCCGAGCGTGTACCTGGTCGGCGGGCGCGGTGACCTCCACAACGCCCAGACCGCGAGGGTCTGGGCGATCGATCCGCTGACCGGTGCGGATCCGCGGCGCCGGGCGCCTGCCGATGGCGCTGTCCGACGCCGGCGTGCTCACAGTCGGGGGCGCGATCGTTGTCGCCGGCGGCCTGGACGCGGGCGGCGGAACGGTGTCCACGGTCGGGCAGCTCTCGCCCGCGCGGTGATCTGGCCGCTCACCCGGTGCGCCGCTGCAGCGCGAGGATGTAGTCCGCGATCGAGTCGAGCTGCGTTGCCGTCAGCGGTCGGCGCACGGGCATCTCGCGCGCAAACTGGATCATCACCCGGCGACTGAGGCGGACCGCGAGCAGGTCGCCGCCCTGGTGCGACGGCGAGCTGACCCCCGAGACCGTGTGACAGGCGCCGCACGCCTGCGTGAACAGCGCCTTGCCGCCAGTCGGTGCCGTTGTGTGGCTGACGCCGCAGGCCCCCGCCGCGAGCGGGAGCGCGACGATCACGGCCAGTCTCCACGACCGCATCGGCGAAGGCTACGCCAGCCTCGTGAGGCTGACGGCCCAAGTAGGGTCCGGCGTGTGTTCACGGTCGGCTCGCGATGCACCCAGACCCGCGCGCGGCGCGGGACCTTGCGCCTCGCGCACGGCGACGTCGCGACGCCGGCGTTCGTGCCGCTCGCGACGCGCGGCGCCGTCAAGACGCTCGAGCCGCGCGACGTCGAGGCGCTCGGCTACGAGATGGTGCTGGGCAACACGTTTCACCTCTTCCTCGCACCGGGGCCTGAGCTGATCGCCGAGCTTGGCGGGCTCAACCGCTTCATGGGATGGAGCCGCCCGATCATCACCGACTCGGGCGGCTTTCAGGTCTTCTCGATGGGTCACGGCGGCGTCGCCGACGAGATCAAGGGCCGGCGCAGGCGGTCGGGCCCGGCGGCCTCGAACGGTCGGTGCTCGCGATCGAAGAGCGGGGCGTCCGGTTTCGCTCCTACGTCGACGGCGGCGAGCGCTTCCTCGGGCCGGAGACCTCGATGGCCGTCCAGGCCGCGCTGCACTCGGACATCGCCCTCGTGCTCGACGAGTGCACGCCGTTTCACGTCACGCGTGACTACACGGCGCGCTCGATGGAGCGCACCCACCGATGGCTGCAGCGGTGCCTCGACTGGCATCACCGCGAGGGGCCTGCCGACCAGGCGGTCTACGGGATCGTCCAGGGTGGGGTGGAGCGCGACCTGCGCGCGATCTCGTCCGAGGCCGTCGCCGCGAGCTCGTGTGACGGGATCGCGATCGGCGGCTCGCTTGGGCGCGACAAGGAGCAGATGTACGAGGTCGTTTCGTGGGCGACCGAGGACCTGGAGCGGGTCGCCCGTGACCGGCCCCGGCATCTGCTCGGGATCGGCGAGGTCGATGACGTGATCGCGTGCGTCGAGTTCGGGATCGACACGTTGGACTGCGCGGTGCCGACCCGCCTCGGCCGCCATGGCGTGGCGCTCGTCCCCGACCCGGGTGCGCGCTGGCGCCTGGACCTTCTGAAATCGCGCTGGCGGAGCTCACCGGAGCCGATCCTCGAAGGCTGTCCGTGCCCTGCCTGCAGCGCGGGGCATAGCCGCGCCTACCTGCATTACCTCCTGCGCGCGCACGAGCTGACCGGCCCGCGGCTGGTCACGCTTCACAACCTGAGCTTCATGGCACGTCTGATGGCGGATCTACGTGCCGCGATCGACACCGGGCGGCTGCCGCAAACCGCCGCCGCATTGCGAGCCGGCGCGAGCCCGGGCGCTACTTCGTGTACTTGTTGACCAGGTTGCTGAGCTGGTCGATCGCCGACTGAGCGTCGTGGGCGACGACCTTCTGGTAGTGCACGATCGTCGAGGAGGAGCTGTCGGCGATCACCACCGCGGCGATCACGATCAGCGCGAGGACCGCGAGCAGCGCCATCACCACCATGAAGCGCCGGAAGCCCCGTCCGCTGCTGGGCGGTGGGGCCGAGCGCCGGTCAGAGCCCGCCGAGGTC
Organism: uncultured Solirubrobacterales bacterium; assembly: GCA_963744695.1. Lineage (GTDB taxonomy): Bacteria > Actinomycetota > Thermoleophilia > Solirubrobacterales > Solirubrobacteraceae > Palsa-465. The sequence continues at coordinate 75,035 of CAVUUT010000013.1, forward strand.
CGCTGCGGCGCCCGCCGCGCCGGCGGCGCCTTGCGCGCGACCCCAGGCGCAGCGGCGCGCGTCGGCGCCGTCCGCGCTCCCGGCCGCGGGCTCACCCGGGTCGCGGCGGTCGGGTCATCGGCGTCGCGCATGTAACGCGTGGCGGGGCTGGTGGCGAACTCGGCTGACTCGGCGCCCGCGGGGACGATCCCGCGCGCCCCTTCCCGGAGCGCCTCGCCCATATCGAGCGCATTCTCCGGGCGCGCACGCTGGTCGATCGCGAGCGACATCGTCACGGCGAGCGCCAGCGCACGTGGCACCTGAGGGTTGAGCTCGTCGAGCGGCGTCGGGGCCTCGCGCTGCTGCTTGAGCGCCAGCTCCGACAGCGAGTTGGCCTCATACGGCAGGCGCCCCGAGATCAGCTGATAGGTGACGACCGCGAGCGAGTAGAGGTCAGCCCGCGGCCCGGCCTCGTCGCCGCGGGCCTGCTCGGGAGACAGGTAGGCGGCCGTACCGAGCACCGAGCCGACCTGAGTGATGCTCGACTGGTCGGTCGCCCGGGCGATCCCGAAGTCGGCCAGCTTGACGACCTCGCTGTCGGACACGAGCAGGTTGCCCGGCTTGACGTCGCGGTGCACGACGCCGTGGCGGTGGGCGTACTCGAGCCCGCGGCAGGCCTGGGTGACGATCTCGAGCGCCTCGTCGACGCCGAGTTGGCCCCGGTCGCGCAGGAGCTCGGCACACGAGTTGCCCGGCACGTGCTCCATGACGATGAAATGCTGGTGGTGGCCGGCGTCGAAGCCGAAGTCGAACACCTGGACGATGTTCGGATGCACGAGCCGGGCCGCGGCGAGTGCCTCGCGCCGGAAGCGCGAGACGAACGTCGGGTCGTCGGCGAGGTGCTCGGCGAGCAGCTTGATCGCGACGTAGCGCTCGAGCCGGTTATCGAACGCGAGATGGACGGTCGACATCCCGCCGACCCCGAGGCGGCCTTCGATCCGATATCTGCCGGCGATCGTCGTCGTGCCCGTCATTGTCCGTTCTGGTTGGCGCCCCCACCGCCGCCCTGGCCGGTCGTCAAACCGGCTCCGCCGTTAGATGTAGTACCCGTGCCAGTCGGATTCGTTGCGGTTGTCGTCGAGGTCGATGAGCTGCTGGTCGTCGTCGGGTTGGTCTCCGTCGTCGTCTGCGTGATCGTGGTGGTCGCCGTCGTCGGCGTCGAAGACGATGTCGAGCTGGTCGAGCTGGTCGTCCTGATCGGCCTGTTCGTACAGTGGTTTGCGACCAGCTCGCTGACGGTCTCGGCCCCTTGGCCGAGGTTCCGGATCAGCGTCGTGTTGACATTACGCGGCAGCTGCCCGACGAGGTCGCCGAACCGCTGTGCCGCGACGGCCGCGTGCGCGCACCGTCCGGCGCTGACGGCCGAGGAGATCGCGGCCAGCTGGGCGTTGAGGCCACTTGCCTGATCGCCTGAGAGCAGGCCGTTGCTACTGCCGCACGCGACGACAAATGCGGCCGCAAAGCCGAGGCTTGCGGCCAGGAATGGTCTAGCGCCGTGGCCCATCCGGCGCCTGACTTTAGAGGCTGTCTGCGTTTGCTTGAAGTTAGAAGGCACGCGGCCCGTTTTGGACGGGCGGGTGCGCGGGTACGCGGGGGCCTGTCAATCTGAATTGCCGTAACTGCAGGGGAGATGATCAGGATCCGCAGATGGGTTGTAGGCCTCCCTCCGGGGGCCAACAACTGGTCGTGTCAGCCGAGTGCCGCCCATCCGCGGCCGGTGATCCTGGTGCATGGGACGTTCGGGGACATGTCCGACAGCTGGCAGGCGCTGTCGCCGCTGCTGTTCGACCGCGGTTACTGCGTGTTCGCACTCAACTATGGCTCCTACGCCGGCAGCGGCGCGCTTGGCGTCTACGCGACCGGGCCGATCGAGCAGTCGGCCGCCCAGCTCGGCGCGTTCGTCAACCGCGTCTTGGCCGCGACGGGCGCCAGCCAGGTAGACATCGTCGGTCACTCCCAGGGCGGCATGATGCCGCGCTACTACCTGAAATTCCTCGGCGGCGCGGCCAAGGTCCACACGCTCGTCGGGCTCGCTCCGTCAAACCATGGGACCACGCTCGACGGGCTGTTGACGCTCGAGAATCGCTTCTCCGGCTTCTCGGGCGCCGATCTGACGCTCGCCGACTGCCCGGCGTGCGCCGAGCAGGAGGCCGGCTCGCCCTTCATGGCGAAGCTCAACGCCGGCGGCGATACGGTCGCCGGGATCGACTACACGGTGATCGAGTCAGCCAACGACGAGGTCGTCACGCCATACCAGTCGGCCTTCTTGACCGGGCCGGACGTCACCAACATCACGCTTCAGGACCAATGCGCGCTCGACCAGGGCGAGCATCTGTCGATGCCGTATGACCACATCGCCGACGACGACGTGCTCAGCGCGCTGGACCCGCAAGATCCCGTGACGCCGGCGTGTACGCCCGTCGCGCCGGTCGTCGGCGGCTGACGACCGGTCAGCGAGACACGCAGAGCTCGCTGTTGGCTGTCGTGCCCGGGCGATCGGCTACTGCCCGTACAAAAGCCGCTCGGCCAGCGAATCTGGCAGGCGGGCGGCCCTGATCGCGGCTCCCGCGCCGGCGACGTCGTACTCGGTGCGGCGATAGATCGCGCTCTGGCGATCTAGATCGAGCTCCAACCAGGCGGCCCGCGGATCACCATCGCGCGGCTGGCCGACGCTCCCGGGGTTGATCAGCCATTCGCCGGTCGCGATGTCGAGCTCCTCGTCGGCGGCTCGGACCTCGCCGGTCGCCGGCGTGCCAGGGTAGCGACAGAAGGAGAGCGCGACGTGGGAGTGACCGATCAGCGCGACGCGCTGCTGCTGCACATCGAGGCACAGCTCGGCCTGGAGCGGCGACAGCACGTACTCCCAGACCGGGTCACGCGGACTGGCGTGATACAGGCCGACGGACTCCTCGAGGTTGGAGGGCTCGAGGCCACCGAGATACTCGCGGGTCGGCTCGGTGATCGTTTCCTGGGTCCAGGTCGCCGCGAGCGCGGCGCCGCGCGAGAACTGTTCGAGCGGCAGCGTTCCGCGCACGCCGAGATCGTGGTTGCCGGCGAGGCAGATCGCGGCGTGGGTGCGCGCGAGCGTCACGCACGCGTCGGGATCGGCCCCGTAGCCGACGAGGTCCCCGAGACACCAGAGCTCCTCGCACTCGGAGGCTTCGATCGCGTCGAGCACGGCCTCGAACGCCTGGCGATTGCCGTGGATGTCGGACACGATCGCGACGCGCATCTCTACAGTCTCGCGGGTGAGAGGTTTACGGCGCCACCAGGTGGCTGTCTCGCTCGGCCTCGCGATCGCCGTCGCCGACGGGGCTCGACGGGTGCTGAGCCCGCGCGCAACGGCGATCGAGCCGGCGCCGGTCGACGTGCACGAGTACTTCAGCGCCGACGAGATCGAGCGCGGCGCGCGTTACGCGCGTCCGCAGATGCGGCTCGCGTTCGCGCGCATCGCGATCGATCTGGGGGTCATGGTCGTGCTCGTCGCGCGCCCTCCGGAGCCGCTCGAGCGCGCGTTGCACGGTCGTCACTGGCGGCGGCCGATCGCCGGCGGCGCGGGGGTCGCGGCGGCGATCGCCACGGGGATGACGCTGCCGACGCTGCCGCTCAAGGCGATCTCGCGCCGGCGCTCGATCGCGGCCGGGCTCGACACCCAGTCGTGGCGCGGCTGGGCGGGCGACCTGCTCAAGTCGGACGCGATCGAAGCGGCGTTCGCGGCCGGCGGCGGCGCGGCGGTGCTGGCGGTGACGCGCCGCTACCCCCGCGACTGGTGGGCCCCCGCGGCGCTGGGCTCGGTCCTCGTCGGAGCCGGGCTGACGGCGGTCGCGCCGGTCGCGCTCGACCCGCTGTTCAACGACTTCACACCGCTGCCCGAAGGCGAGACCCGTGCCGACGTGCTCGCGCTCGCCGATGCCGCGGCCGTCAAGGTGGGGGAGGTCTACTCGGTCGACGCGAGCCGTCGCACGACCGTGGCCAACGCATATGTGTCGGGGCTTGGCCCGACCAAGCGCGTGGTCCTGTTCGACACGCTGCTCGATCGCTACAGCCGTGACGAGGTGCGGGTCGTGGTCGCGCACGAGCTCGGCCACGTCCGCCACCGTGACGTCGGCCGCAGCGTCCTGTTCGCCGCGATCGTCGCACCGGCCAGCGCGCTGGCAATCCAGCGCCTCAGCTGGGCGCTGTCCGACGAACGCGGGACGCCCGCGACGCTGCCCGCGGTCGCGCTGGCGGCGGCCGTCGTCAGCGCCCCGGTCGGCTTGATCGCCAACCGACTCTCGCGCGCCGTCGAGCGGCGTGCCGACGCCTACTCGCTCGAGCTCTCCGGGGCCCCGGATGCGTTCGTCTCCTTTGAGCGCACGATCGCAATCCAGAACGTCGCTGATCTGACGCCGCCGCGCTGGGTCACGAAACTGATGTCGACCCATCCTCCGACCGACGAGCGGATCGGAGCGGCGGTGGCGTTCAAGTCGGGCAAGCGCGAAGCCGCCTGACGGGTCGGCTCAGCCCTCGGGGGCGCGCACGACCACGACGCAGTTCTGACCGCCGAAGCCCAACGCATTCGCCGCGGCGGTTCTGACCGTCGCCGGTCGCGCCTTCAACGGGACGTAGTCGAGGTCGCACTCAGGGTCGGGCGTGTCGAGGTTGGTGGTGGGGGGCAGCACCCCGTCGCGCATCGCAAGCAGGCACACCATCACCGACAGCGCCCCCGCGGCGCCGATCAGATGGCCGACCATCGACTTGGGCGAGCTCGCCGGGATGCCGTCGGCCGCGGCGCCGAGCGCGAGCCGGATCGCCCGGGTCTCGGCTCGGTCGTTGGCCTTGGTCGCGGTTCCATGGGCGCAGATGTAGTCGAGCTCCTCCGGCGGTACCCCGGCGCGCTCGAGCGCGAGCGAGATCGCCCGGGCGGCGCTCACTCCTGAGGGCTCCGGGGCGCTCATGTGAAAAGCGTCGCATGTGAGCGCGGCTCCGGCGACGCTTCCGTACGCGCGCGCGCCGCGGGCGGCGGCGTGTGCAGCGGATTCGAGCACCATCACGACCGCGCCCTCGCCGAACACGAACCCGTCGCGGTCGGCGTCAAACGGGCGGCTCGCGCGCTCGGGCTCGTCGTTGCGCTCCGACAGCGGCCCCATCTTCGCCAGCCCGGCGAACATGACCTCGGTGACGGCCGCGTCGGTCCCACCGATGATCACCACATCGGCCTCGTCGGCGAGGATCCACCGCCGGGCCTCCTGCACCGCGTATGTGCCACTCGCGCACGCCAGCGCGCTGGCCGAGACCGGCCCGCGCGCTCCGAGGTCGATCGCGACCTCGCAGGCGGGCATGTTGGCGATCATCTGCGGCACGAAATAGGAGCTCACCTCGCGCGGGCCCTCGCTGACGAGCGCGCGGATGTTGCGCTCGGCCTCGGGCATCGCGACCACCGCGTTGTTGATCAGGACGCCCGTGCGCTCGTGGTTCTGGCTCACGTCGAGGCCGGCGTCGGCGACCGCCTCGCGGGCAGCGACGATCGCGAGCTGACTGAAGCGCGCCGAACGGCGAGCGCGCTTGATGCCGAGTTCCTGCTCGGCGTCGAAGCCGTGGACCTCGCCCGCGATCCGGACCGGTAGCTGCGAGGCGTCGAAGCTCGTCACCGGCCCGATTCCGGATCGCCCCTGAACCAGCCCGCGCCACGTGTCGGGCGCGTTGTTGGCCAGCGGCGTCAGCGCGCCGATCCCGGTGATGACCGGGTCCGCTCGGGGTTCGGTCGGGCTCACGCCGTACGCGTCCGGGGCGTCATCGGGCGACACCCGGGGTCACCGCGTTGAGTCTCGCGCTGACGTCGGCGAGCCGCTCGTACTGCCGCACCGGCTCGCGGGCGAGCGGCATCAAGACGAGTTCCTCTACGCCCACCGCGAGGTGCTGTTGGAGGTGTTCGGTCACCTGCTCGACGCTCCCCAGAGCGCTCCACCGCTCGACCACCTCGAGCGACATCCCGTACTGCCCCTGGAGGTGGCCCGCCGCCTCGCGGCGGGCGGCCCCGGGGTCGTCGTCGACGTGGACTCCGACCAGGAGCGCCAGCTCGGGACACGCACGGCCGTGCTCGCCGGCGAGCTCCGCGAGCCGCGCGGCACGGCGCTCGAGCTCCTGCGGTGTGAGCCAGATCGGCATCCACGCGTCCGCGAAGCGCGCGGCGCGCCGCAGTGCCGGCTCTCCCCGTCCGCCGACAAGGATCCGCGGCGGCGCGGCCATGGCCGGCTCGAGCGCCGGGATCCGGAGCCTGAGCGTCGCGCCGTCGTGCTCGACTGGATTGCCGGTGAGAAGGTCTGGCAGCACCTGCAGGGTTTCGTCCACCCGGGCGCCACGCTCTCGCAACGGCACCCCGGCGGCCTCGAACTCCTCGGGGAATTCGCCGCCGACGCCAACGCCCAGCGCCAGCCGTCCGTTCGAGAGCGCGTCGAGCGTGATCAGCTGCTTTGCCGACCAGGCGGCGGCGCGAAGACCGAGCAGCATGACGCTGAAGCCGAGCGTGACCCGCTTGGTTACCGCCGCCGCCGCCGCGAGGCAGGCGGTCGCATCGAGACCCGGCGCCGGACATGCGAGGTGATCTCCGACCCAGACGCCGTCGAACCCGAGCTCCTCGGCGAGCCGGGCGGCGCCGACGACCTGGGACGGCGCGCCGGTTCGGAAAGGGTCAAAGCTCGGTAGCAGGACGCCGCAGCGTGTCATCGACGTCGGCCGTGGGAGAGATCAGACGTCGTCGCGCGTGGAGTCGGACCTGCTCGTGCCGCCCCCGTACTCAGGCAGGTTCTTGATTCCCTCGCGGGTCTGCCACTTCGAGTAGTTGTCGGTCATCGCCTCGATCAGTTCCTGCATGAACCGCGGCGACAGGTTGATTCGTGACACGACGACGCCGGGGATCTCGTCCTCCTCGACCTCGTGATCGACCCGCGCGAATGTGATCGTGAACTCGTAATCGGAGTGGCTGACGTTCGCGAAGTTCGAGTACACGCCGGCCATGATCTCCGGCGAGAAGTGAATGTTGATGTGGCGCTCAGGGGAGTTGGGATCGTCCATTGCACTTAGTATCCCATCGTGCGGATCGTCGTCGTTGCCGTGGGCAAGCTCCGTCCACCGTTCGCAGACGACGTACAGCATTATCAGAAGCTGCTCGCCGGACACACGCGGCTCGAGCTGATCGAGGTCCGCCAGGACGAGCACGTCGCCCGTCGCCTGCCCCAAGGAGCCTTCGTCTCCCTGCTTCACCGCGACGGAGCGAAGCCCGACTCGCTCGCGTTCGCCGAGTTTCTCGAGCAGCGCCGGCGCAGTGGCAAGGACCTCTGCTTCGTGATCGGCGGCCCGTTCGGGCTCGAGCTCGAGGACGTCGACCACCGTCTCTCGCTTGGCGAAATTACGCTGCCGCATCAGCTCGCGCGCGTCGTCTTGCTCGAGCAGCTCTACCGCGGCCACAAGATCCTCGCGCGCCACCCGTACCACTACTGACGCCCCTGGCCGAATCCCGTTAAGGGTAGGCTCGGGAGCGTGGCCGTACCACTGCCAGCGATGTCGATATGAGCCCGGCGGCGCCGCTTTCCGACCTTCGTGACGCCGTCCACGAGGCCGCGACCGCGGTCAAGGGCAGTGACCGCGAGCCCCCCGCGCAGGCGCGGGTCGATCGTTCCAAACGCGCCGGCCAGGGCGACTACTCGACCAACGTCGCGATGCTGCTGGCGCCGGCACTCGGGGCTCCACCGCGCGAGATCTCCGAGCGCGTCGGGACGTCGCTGACCGCGATCATGGGCGATGCTCTGACCGGCTACGAGGTAGCCGGCCCCGGATTCCTGAACCTGACGATGTCGGACGCGTGGTACCGCCGGTCGACGCGCACGGTGCTCGACGCCGGTCCGCGCTACGGTGCCGGCGGCGCCGATCCCGTGCGGCGGGTGCTCGTCGAGTTCGTGTCATCGAATCCGACCGGGCCGCTCGTCGCAGCCGCGGGGCGGCACGCCGCCTACGGCGATGCGCTGTCAGCCGTGCTCGCCCATCACGGTCACGACGTGTGGCGCGAGTACTACTTCAACGACGCCGGCACCCAGATCCGGCTGCTCGGCGAATCGGTCCAGGCGCGCGCTCGCGGCGAGGAGGTGCCCGAGGGCGGCTACCAGGGCGACTACATCCGCGAGCTGGCCGATCAGATCCCGGGCGTCGCCGAGATGGCGACCGAAGACGGCGTCGGCGCTAGCGGTCGGACCTGCTGCTCGCGCAAATCAAGGCGACGCTCGACCGCTACGGCGTGCACTTCGACCGCTTCTTCAGCGAGCGGACGCTTCACGAGGGCTCGCCGAGCTATGTCGATCGCGCGCTCGAGATGGTCGGCGACGGCGGCTACACCTACCGCTCCGACGGCGCGCTGTGGCTGCGGACGACGAGCTTCGGCGACGACAAGGACCGCGTGCTGATACGCTCCGACGGCACCCCGACCTACTTCGCGGCCGACCTCGCCTACCTGCTCGAGAAGCGAGAGCGCGGGGTCGAGCTGCAGCTGCTGCCGGTCGGCTCCGACCACCACGGCTACGTGGCGCGGATCAAGGCGGCCTTCGCCGCGCTCGGCGGCGACCCTGACCGGGTCGAGATGCCGATCCTCCAGTTCGTTCACCTGATCGAGGGCGACGAGCGCGCCGCGATGTCCAAGCGGCGCGGCGACTTCATCACGCTCGATGACCTGCTCGACGAGATCGGCGTCGATGCGACGCGCTTCTTCATGCTCCAGCGCTCGCACGATCGGACCGTCGACCTCGACCTCGATCTCGCGCGCCGCGAGTCGGCCGAGAACCCCGTCTACTACATGCAGTACGCGCACGCGCGGATCGTGACGATGCTCGGCAGAGCGCGGCGAGTCGCGCGTCAGCGGGCGCTCGCAGCGGACGCCGACTGGGGCTCCGGCCCGCTCGAGCCGGCCGAGCGGGGGCTGATGAAGGCGCTGGCGGCGTTCCCCGACGAGGTCGCCGAGGCCGCCGAGCGGCGGGCGCCGCACCGGATCGCGTCCTACGCGCTCGAACTCGCGCAGGAGTTCACGGCTTTCTACCGCGACTGCAAGGTGATCGGCGCTCAGCCCGAGTCGGTCGAGTCGTTTCGGATCGCGCTCTCCCAGAGCGCCCGGCAGGCGATCGAGCTGGCGCTGGGGCTGCTCGGGGTCCGGGCGCCGGACTCCATGTAGGGACTTCAGTTACGTGTGACGCGCGAGGTCTTCGTCGAGGCGGCGCGCATCCTCAGGATCCAGCTCGGTCCGGTCGGCGGCGCTTCGGACTCGGCCGCGCGCGATCGCCGGCGCCATTTCGGGATCGTGATCGCGAGCGTGACGATCGCGATGATCAGCGCCACCGGCGGCAGCACGTAGATCAGCAGGTTGAACCCGTGCGCCGGGGGCTTGGCGAGCATCGACGGCCCGTACTGGACGACGAGCTGCTTCTCGATCTGCTGCTTGGTCATGCCCTGGGCGATCAGCGTGCGGATGTAGGCGCGTTCGGAGAACGCCTCCGGCGATTGCGCGACCGCGAGCGGCTCGTGGCACGCGACGCACATCACGTCCTTCTCGATCTGGGTGAACGAGCGCGCGGCTCGTGGCCGCGGTCGCGGCCGCGGGGCCCGAGTGCAGCCGCGAGCACGAGCGCTGCCAAGACGATCGCAGTGGCGACGCGGGCGCGCCTCATGAGCGCTCGGCGAGGATCGGTGGCAGCGTCCGGTTCAGCCACTGCTGGGTGACCGGAAAGCGCTGGAGCGCCTGGATGCGGCCGGCACGGTTGATCACGAATGTCTCCGGCACGCCCGTGGTCCCGAACGAGCGCACGAAGTTGCCGCTCACATCGCGCAGCACCGGGTAGGTGATGTGGTAGCGGTGGGCGAACTGCTCGGAGGCCGAGGAGTTATCCAGGTAGGTGACGCCGATCACCGTGCCGCCACTCCTGACCAGCGTCCGCTGCTCGTGCGCGAGCAGCGGCGCCTCCGAGGCACACGGCTCGCACCACGAGGCGAACACGTTCAGCACGACGACCTTCCCGCTGTAGTCCGCCAGCGTCCTACTCGCCGACGATCCGAGCACCGGCAGCGACATATGCGCGTTCGGAGCGGGCGGGAACTTTCCGTTCGCGACCTGGGAGTCGATCGACGAGTCATCGGTCTGGCGCGAGACGCCGAACGTAAGCAGGGCGAGCAGCGCCACGGCTGCGGCCACGATCACGCCGGGGATGACTAACCGCCGCATTGCCAGCGCAAGGTTAGTACCCGTCACCCGCCGGGGAGGCGGCTCTGATCTGGCTCTAGAAGTCCAGGCGGTGCTCCGTGCGCCGGTTCGCGCGCCGCGACCACAGCGCTCCGGCGGAGACGAGCGCCCAGCTCCCCTCGAGCAGCAGAAAGCCCCACTGGCGGCCGATCAGCGCGAGGCACGCGAGCGTGCCCGAGCCGACGAGGTTCAAGACCAGCGAAGCGTAGGACGACGGCTTGAGCCAGTCGCGCTGGACCGCGATGAACGCGGCCAGGACCGCGGTCGCACCGAGCAGCTGCAGCAGATCGGACATGAGTACTCCTCGAGTGCACCGTCGTCGGTCCGGGTACGGTGCATCCACTCGTCCGGGTCAGCTCCAACTGGAGCGACGCCTCCAAGTCTAGCTCGACGACGTCAACGGCTGGGCACGTGGGCGCGGGAGGGCGCGGGAGGGCGCGGGCTATCGTGCCTTCATCGGCAAGGTCGTGTTCGCGTTGGCAGTGACGGCTCTGGTCGCTGGGTGCGGCGGGGGCGGCGCGCGCACGCCGACGTCATCGGCACGGATCGCCGGCTCTCGGGCGACGATGGTCACTGCGCAGGTCAGCCCGTGCATCACCCGCAGCGGGTACGGCGGGCTCGGCGCCCGGGCGCGTCTGTTCGACGCCAACAACAACAACTCGACGGGCCCGGCCGAGCCGACGCCCGGCGCCGCGTGGTACCTCGTCAACGCAATCACCAAAGGCTGCGTCGCGGGGTACTCGGTTCAGGACAGCGCCTCGCCGCCGCTGCGCAGCCGCGACATGCTGGACCTCGTCAGCCCGTACCTTCCCGACGACGCCAAGGCGGTCATGACCACGGGCGACTGCGTCGTCTACCGCAGCGCCGAGCTCGAGCGCGCGATCGGACTTCCGTATGCGAAAGCGACCGCGCTGGCCCAGATCGGCAGCCTCAGAAAGGGCTTCGCGCAGGTCAGAGCCACGGCCGACTCGACCTGCTGACCCTGTCGGGGCCGTTTTGGCGCTGACCAGCACAGCGGCTGAGGCGTACACTTCACCGCGGCTAGCCTGATCGGCTCCCAAAAGAGGCCTATTTGCAGGCTAAAAGCATCTCATGCGGACGTAGCTCAGTTGGTAGAGCGTCGGCTTCCCAAGCCGAAGGTCGCGGGTTCGAGACCCGTCGTCCGCTCTGAAGGAAGTCTCTGCCAGGGCGGGCCTGCCGTTGTCGTGAGGTCCTGCGAGCCGAGCGGCCTTCGTGAGCAACGCTGGACTGGTGTTTGCCCGCCAGGCGCGGGTTGCATCCCGATCGCGACTCGGAGTCAAAAAGTGACCGCCAGGTGCGCTTTTTGACTCAGAGTCAGGGTTCCGGGCGCGATTAAGCGCTTCGCTGAAGATCCCCGCCGGTCGCGGGCCGGTCGCTGGCCGGCCGCGGCGCCCTCCCGTCGACGGTGGTGAATAAGATCAAGACCGCGTGAGCGACGAGACGCGAGTGACGATGAGCCTGCCCGACGGCCTGCTGGTCTTGCTGCGCCAAGCGAGTCCATGCTTTATCTCGACGACGATGCCCGACGGTTCGCCTCACCTGACCCAGACCTGGGTCGACACCGACGGGACGCACATCCTGATCAACACCGTGGACGGGTTTCAGAAGGTCAAGAACATCGAACGAGATCCTCGCGTCGCCGTGGCCGTGTCAGACGCGGCCAACCCGTCGCGGTATTACTCGATCCGGGGAGAGGTCATCAGCCTCAGCACCGAGGGCGCTGCCGAGCACATCGAGCATCTGGCCCAGCGCTACCTCGGGACGCCGTATCCGTGGTATGGCGGTCGTGACCAGATACGCGTGCTGCTCACGATCCAGGCACACAAGATCCACTCGATGGGCTGAGCCAAGACCCATCGACGCGGCCCTCGGTCGCCTTAGGTACCGCCGGCTTGCGGCTTGGCGGGACGTTTGCTCTCGTGGCGGCGATCCGCGGCCCGCGGCGGCTGCGCCGGAGCGTGCTGCAGTGAGGCTTCGGGACGGATATCGTCCGCGCAATGCTCCACGTCTTTCACCGAGAGCATGCGGGGCGGCCCCGTAGGGTTCTGTGGCTGCTTGAGGAGATCGGCGAGCCCTACGAGTTGACCATCATGGACTGGGAAGAGGGCAGCGGTGAAGAGCACCGAAAGCGCCAGCCCCTCGGACGCGTGCCCGTCGTCCAGTTCGACGATGGCTACGTGTTCGAGTCTGCTGCGATCTGCCTACACCTTGCGGACCTGTGCCCGGACGCGGGCCTGATCGGCGGACTGGGAACGTACGCGCGAGCGTTGGCGTACCAATGGTCGATCTTCGCTCCGGCGGAACTGGAGCCACCCCTCATCGAGGCTGCGATCTTCCGCGAGGCCCAACCCGAACGGGCCGAGAAGGCACGCGGGCGCTTCTTTAAGGCGGCCGCTGCCGTCGAGCAAAGCCTCGATGGCGACGACCACCTCGTCGACGGGCGCTTCGGCGTCGCGGACGTCCTGGTCAGCACGGCACTCTCTTTCGCCAAACGAGCGAAATTTCCGGAGCCGTTCTCACCGGTGCTCGATGACTACCTGACGAAGCTCTTCGAGCGCCCGGCATACCACCGCGCGATCGAGCGCGCATCCGCCGCACCCACCTCCTCATAGGGTTCGCGCTGACGATCGCTTCGGCTAGCGGATGTCGCCACGCCTGCGATGCGTTCGGCGACAGCTCGGGCGTCCGTTTCTCGGGGATGCGGCAGTCTGGCTGACGGCTCGCTCCGATCGGATTGCGATGGTCGCCACTGCGGAACGAGCGTCCGGATTTCCATGACCCTGAGAGGTGTCTGGACGGCTTGCATCTGGAGATAGGGCTCTGTTTGACTACCGACGTTCTCCCGGGTCAACAACATACGAGGAGGTGTCCTATGAGGTTCAGGCAATGGGGACTGTCGATCGCTGCGGCGTCGGTGGCCACGCTGGCGCTGGCAGGCTCGGCGTTCGCGGGTCCGCCGACGGGGATCTACTCGGATTTCAACCACTGTCCGCAGTCGGATCCGACCGTGACGTCGTGTCTGTTCTCACAGGTCACGTCGGGGTCGTTCCAGCTCGGCACGTCTACGGTGCCGGTCAGCCACACGATCACGCTGCAGGGCGGGGTCGGGTCTGATCCGAACACGTTCCAGACGTTCTTCGTCAACGCCGTCGGCGGCGACTCGCTCTCCAAGACGGGCCTCGACGTCCCCGGCGGCCTGGTCGGGATCGTGCAGGGGTCGCGCTTCACGGGCGCGCCGTTGGCGGCCTTCGAGGCGGCGATCCACGGCATCAACGGCGTCACGGCGACCGCTGAGCTCGTCGGGCCGGTGCAGATCAACCTGCTGTCCTTCATCACCGGCTCCGGCAGTTCGCTGGTCCTGCCGGTCCGGATCCATCTGGAGAACCCGTTCCTGGGCAGCAGCTGCTACATCGGATCCTCGTCCTCGCCGGTCGCCCTGGCGATGACGACGGGCACCACGGCGCCGCCGTCACCCGACACGCCGCTAACTGGTGGCACGGGCACGACGACGTTCTCCAGCGACGGTGGGATCACGTACGTCACCGGGTTCACGCTGGTCAACAATTCGTTCTCGGTGCCTGCCGCCAGCGGGTGTGGCTACGGGCCGTTCGTGTCGCTGATCACCGCGGCCGTCAACGCCAAGGAAGGCCTGCCGGCAGTGCCCGGGAGGAACTCGGCGACCTTCAACGCCTCGCAGATGCTGGCCAACAAGACCAACGTCATCGCCAGCGAGTCAGCGGCCCGCAGCACCTCGCAGAGATAGCGAGCAGTACCCGCGCCGTCGTGGATCACTCCACGACGGCGCGGCGCGTCGAACGCCGAGCCGCCGAGGGGCTGCGCGGTTCGTTGCCCCGGTGGTCTTCGAGCGAGCCCTGCCGGTGGGATTGGTCGTGCCAATCCGGCTCTGGAATCGTCGGCCTCAAGCTCGACCGGAACGCTTGACGTTGCTCGAGCCATGGGTCCAGCTGCTCCCACGCCCAGCGATCCATCCCGACCTCACGACGCGTCCACCCTTGCCTTGGTGAAACGACGAGAGATCAGGCGGCGCGATCACTCAGTGTCGTTCGGTGTGGTTCTTGGGTGATCGGCGGCCGCTTTGAGGCGGATGCCGAGGCGGTGCAGGGCTCTGTTGCCAGCCGGCGTGAGTTCGAGGCGGCGTGGCTGCGCGGTGGGCTTGACCCAGCCTTTTTGGCGCAGGGAGGCCGCGAGCTGGGCGCCGAGTTGACCGCCGAGGTGTGGTCGTCCGATGCGAGGGTCCATGCAGGAGAAGGCGAGCGTGCGGCGGGCGGGCTTGGTGGGCAGCTCGACTCCGAGCTCGGCGAAGCGGCGGGTGGCTTCTGGGCCGAGCTTGAGTTCCCCTTCGCCGTCTCGGGCCTCAAGCGCTCGTGATTGGACGAGGTGGTCCATCAGAGCGACGCCGATCTGCCCGGCGAGGTGGTCGTAGCAGGTGGCGGCCACGCTCGCCGGCCGACCCGTTCGTGGGGAAGCTCCGCGGAGGCCGTTGAGCATCGAGAAGATCTCCCGCAGCCCCGGCTCGGCGAGCTCGTAGAGGGCGAGGCGGCCCTGGTGGCTGACCGCCACGAGCCCGGCGTCGCGGAGTCGCCGTAAATGATTGGCCAGTTGGGTCGGCGATACGTCAAGGCGCTCGGCCAGTTCGGTGGCTGAGGCCGGCCCCTGCTCGAGGCGTTCTAGCACTGCATATCGCGTCTCGTCGGCGAGTTCGGCCAATAGTTGAACCCGGGGATCGTTTACTCGCATATATCAGCCAGTCTACTCCTCCAAGCTTCATATTCGCCTGAATCGTGGTAGCCTACATTTCAGCATTGAGTGAAGCGTCGTCGTAGACTAGAGGAGGCTCCAATGCTGCATCCCGCTCTCGCTCGAGCGCTCGCTACCGCTCACATCGAGGACCTACATCGCGCGGCCGCCCGGAGGCATACGGTCCGCCTCGCCCGTCGCGTCGCGCACGAGCCAAGCGTGGCCGCCACTCCAATCGCCGTACAGCGATCCGCCTCTGAGCCAGCCGCGTGGACTTCGTGCGCCCAGGCCGACGGCATGACACCAACCGATACTGCTCAAGCAGCCCCATGGCCATGCGAATCCGTCGTCCACGTCCGCTCGGGGGCGCGAGCCGGGATCGATCGGGCATCGAGTGAGGCGCGGTCTGCCTCGTCCCTCAGGCGGACGGCGCGCCGGTCGGAGTAGCTCGTGTTCGAAGGCTTCACACTCGGATATGTCGACGTCGGCGAGGTTGCGCTGCGCGTACGGCACGGCCGCGACGGGCAACCGGTGGTGCTGCTGCACGGCCATCCGCGGACGGATAGAACGTGGCACCGGTACAAGCCGAACAGGCACCGGACGGGAAGCAAGCACCGGGCCCAGCCGTCGGCTCAAGCCGCGCCGGCTGCGCGAACACACGTGCCGAAATGCCCGTCGCGCTGTCCAAACCGGGCACAGCCGCCCGCCCATTCCCGGGCCGTTCGGCGCCCGAGAGGCGGAAGCGATCGCGCGACCGCGATCGGCGCACGCACCAGACTGAGCGCGAGGCCGCTGACATTGATCACTCCAGCCGGGTGTGTTGGGCCGTGATCGTCGAGCCGGGCGCGCGTGGCGGCCAGGTGGGCGAGGACCTGGCATGTGATTGAGGCTTACGCTCGCTCGATCCTTCGCAGGCCCCGTGCCGCCGTCCACCACTCGACGACGAGCATCGTGGCCTCCTCGTTGAGGTGGGTGTGCACGACGTCGGCGATGTCGGCGCGGAAGCGGTCGCCGTCCGCTCCTGCGGTGATCGCCCCGACAGCGATCGCCCGACCTGAGATCTTCGCCTCGCCCGGCCACTGCGCCTCGGAGCCCTCGGCCGGGTCGACCGTGGCGCTGTGCAAGGCGAACCGCGGATCCCGACGGAGATCCGCGCCCTTACGAGCGTTCGGCATCGAGCCAAAAACCAACTCGCCATCTTCGAACGCCGCTTCGATCCCCGAGATCCGCGGCGAACCATCGGCTCGCAAGGTCGCAATTGTCTTGTGTCTGTGAGCGTCAAACAGCGCCCGCACTCGGTGCGCGAGCTCGGGCTCTGCATGTTCGAAGTCCTGCCATGCCGTCATCCGCTCATGGTCTCACCGATAACCGACAGCGGCCTCGTCCGCGCAGCACCACCCTGATAGCGTCCACGGCACTGGAGGCAGTTTGAGCAATGGGGTCGCTTCTCGGGAAGCTCCGTCTGCCGCACTTGATCGCGCTCGGCGTCATTGCGATCGTGCTTGCCGGCGGCCTCCCGAGCAAATGGTTCGGCCTCGTCGGCTCCGAGGTCAACCAGGTCGCACGGCTGCGTACCTGCCTTGAACGGCACAGCGTGGAGTTCGTGTCGTTGGTGAGCGGCATCGGCGAGGCACAATCGCTCCTGAACAAGTCACGCGCTGCCCGCGTGCACGCAGTCCACAAGGCCGAGCGTGAAGGGCGGCTGCAGCGGCGTGAGGGCCGGGCGATCGTGGCGTGCGCCCGCACCGTGTCCCGTTAAGACGTCAGCGGCATCAGTCACCTCTCGTTGCGCCCGCGTCCGACAACCGTGAGTACCTATCGCGCGTCGTGATCGCCTGGACGGTCGAAGTGGGAGGACTGCCGTGATCGCAAGCATTCGCGAGGTTTGGCGGTAGCACGAGGGTGGCGACCAAGCTCTACAACCACCAGATAGCCGGCCAAGCGGCCTAAAACCGGCTCCAGCTGGCGACAACGCCCTCCACGCCGGGCTCACCACCAACACCGCCAGCACCACGATCGGCGTGGCCTGGCTCCTATGGGAGGGCGTGTTCACCTGGCTGGCCTTTCGTCACCGTGAGCGAGCCTCAAACGGGACGGGGACGACGAGCGTCGGACTTACCGTCTTGATCTTGGTCTCGCTCGCGTTGCCAGGTCTGGTTCTTGGCGTTCGGCACCTTCTCGCCACGGGCCGCCGCTATCCAGCCAACCCACCCAGGATCGAGGAGATCACCGCCGCGACGCGTACCGTCGGCCCGACGGTCCACGGGCCCCGCGTCCGCGCGCTGATCGTCATCGTGTGGCGAGCTGGGCTGAGGGTGAATCTAGAACCGCATCACTGTGGCAACGTGGCGCTACGAGCCTCGGTCACTTCGCGCAGTCTCGATCCTGCGTATCGGCACGATCGAGCCCGCCGAGTCGGTCGGCGGTTCGCCTAGCCGGCCACGCATATGGCCAGTTGGCAGACTCCGGGCAGGCAGCAATCGGCGATCGCTCTGGCACGACGCGTTGATTGGGCCGCACGGAATGTGGGACAGCGCGGCGCTGGCAGGCGGAATCGCGAGCGAGTAGATCAGCGGGACGCTGAGCGCGGCGGCGCCGAGCTTGGCCGTGCGCTTGTACAGGGCGCGACGGGACATGCCCGCTGGCTCCTCGATCAGCCCCGCGGCCGACAGCTGGTCCAGGGCCTGCGCGACCCTCGTCCGCTCCAGCCCAACGCGGCGGGCGATGTCGATAACCGAGCTGTCACCGTCGCAGCGCGCCCAAACCAGCGTCGCATCGGCTGAAAGGCAGTGAGCAGTCTGAGTCCGCTCGTCGTAGGCCACCAGCTCGTCGCCCACCTCCTCAGCGACGATGCCCTCGCTTCGGGCCCGCGGATATGCCTTCATAGCCGCCTCCTTTGTTGGCGCTGACTCCACAGACCACCGCAAACCTACTTCACCCATACCGCGTTAGGGAAGCGACCTAACGTGCAAGCAAGCGGTGACGCAACAATCGACGAGGGGCAGGCTGGCATACGGTTCGGGCGCTTTCCCGCCGATGGCGTGGCGTTTCGGCTCCTGACTGACGACGCCGCCCCGCCTGATCCTCTGCATCGATACATGTCGCGGCTGCCGCCGGGAGGCTGTTCGCCAGGCGTGGTTAGTCGCGCCGGTGCCTTTTTCACGAACTCGCTCGTCGACGCGGCCAAGGCTGGCGAGGCCTTCGGCATGAATCCGATCACCGCCGCAAGCGGCGTCCACACGAGTCCTACGTCGCTTGTGGGTCACGGCCTCCTCAGGGTCGCGTGTACGCTCGCGATATGACCCACTCGTTCGTCCCGGAGGACTACCTCGTCCCCCTGACTCTCAGCGGCCCGGGCTTCCGCCTGGAGCCGCTTGGAGCCCAGCACAACGACGCCGACCACCATGCCTGGATGTCGAGCATCGAGCACATCCGAGCCACCCCGGGGTTTTCAACCTGGCGATGGCCCCCCGTTGAGGGAATGTCACTCGACGAGAACCTCGACGACCTGAGAAGGCATGCCGACGACTTCGAGCGACGAGTGGGCTTCACATACACCGTCCTTGATGATGAGGACGTCGTCGTCGGCTGCGTCTACATCTATCCGTCGCGGGCAGACCCCGGCATCACCGAGGTGCGGTCCTGGGTCACCGCAAGTCGGGCACAACTGGACTCCGTGTTGCACGAGACCGTCGACGACTGGCTCGCCGCCGACTGGCCGTTCACCGACGTCAGATACCGCAACCACGTCTAGTCAGAGGCACAATCGCTTCCGCACTTGGGCCACGTCGCTGAGCCGCTTCGTGGCTATTCGCGATACGTAGGCGGGGTGGCGTCAGATGACACGTAAGTCGGGACGACCGGTCCTAGTCACTGTTAGATCTGTTGGCCCGAGCGGGACGGGCTTCAGGCAGCGATCTCCATGTGGCTTGTCCATGTCGCGTACATCGCGGCGTAGCGGCCGCCTTGCGTGACCAGCTCGTCGTGCGATCCGACTTCGGCAACCCGGCCGTCGTCGATCACGACGATCCTGTCGGCCTTCATCGCGGTCGTCAGCCGGTGGGCGATGAGGACCGCAGTCCGTCGGGCGAGGAGGACGTCTAGTGCTGCCTCGATCTTCGTCTCCGACAGGAGGTCGAGGTTGGAGGTGGCCTCGTCGAGCACCAGAACCCGCGGGCGCGCCATGAATGCGCGGGCGAGCGCGATCAGCTGCCGCTCGCCGGAGGAGAGCGACTGACCGCGCTCGTGGACGACCGTGTCGAGCCCGTCTGGCATCCGCTCGACGACGTCGGCGAGACCGACCGCACGGACCGCCTCCCACACTTCCCCGTCGGTGGCGTCCGGGCAGGCGAAGGCGATGTTGTAGCGCAGCGAGCCGGCGAACAGGAACGGCTCTTGCGGGACAACACCTAGCTGCCTGCGCAGCGAGCCGAGCGTCACCTCGCGCAGATCGTGGCCGTCGATCAGTAGGCGCCCCGCGGTCGGGTCGTAGAAGCGCGTGATCAGCTTCGCCAGGGTCGACTTACCCGCACCCGTCTGACCCACGAACGCGATGGTCTCGCCGGCCGCGATCCGCAGGTCGATATCGCGCACGACCGGCGCCTCGGGGTCGTAGCCGAAGGTGACGTGGTCAAAGACGATCTCGCCCTCGATCGGAGGCAGCTCGGTCGCGTCAGCGGCCTCGGGCGTCGACGGGTCGACCGAGAACAGCGACCGCAGTTTGACCACGGCGGCCTGGCCTTGCTGGAACGTGTTGTATTGCTGGACGAGCAGCTGAATCGGCGCGAAAAACCGATTGAGGTAGAGGAAGAAGGCGACGAGGGCACCGATCGACAGCTGGTGCTCGAGGACCATCTGCCCGCCGATCGCCAGCAACGCCGCCTGCCCCAGGTACCCGAGCATCGTCGTGCCGGGCCCGTAGATCGCGTTGATCTGCGCGGTGTAGTTGTTCGCCTCTCGGTAGTCACCGACGACGTTGCGGTGTTGGACGATGTTCCACTTCTGGCGGTTGTAGGCGGCGACGGTGCGCACCCCGTGCAGGCTCTCCGACAGGTCACCGAGGACGTTGGCGATGCCGTCGCGGACGCGGTCGTATCCCCGCGCCGAGGCCGAGCGGAACCAGATCGAGGCGGCCGTCAGCAACGGCACGACAAGCCCGATCGTGATCAGTGCCAGCTCGACGTTGAGCGTGAACAGGACGACCGTGATGACGACCATCGTCAGCGCCTGGACAACGAGCTGGGCGAGGCCGTCCTGGAGCAGTTGCTGCAGCTGTTCGATATCGCTCGTCATCCGGGTCATGATCACCCCGGCCTTCTCGTCGGTGTAGAAGTCCAGTCCGAGCCGCTGGAGGTGGGTGAAGACGCGCACCCGCAGATCGTTCATGACGCGTGCGGCAAGCCGGCCGGTGACCCGCACCTGGGAGCGTTGCGCGGCCGCGGTGATCGCGACCATGGCCAAAAAGATCACGCTCACGCCGACGATCACCGCGACGCTCTGGTGACCGGGCAGCATCCCGTGGTTGATGCCGTACTCGATCAGGAGGGGTCCCGCCTGATTGGTGATGCTGACGATCGTGACGAGCAGGAGCGCGAGCGCGCCGAGTTGCCAGTGACGGAAGATCAGTGCCCTCAGGGTGAGGCGTCGGCCACTGTCGTCGTCGCTGCGGTAGGTGAAGCGCGCGGTCGGCTTGCCGTGGTCGGGCTCCTCGGCGAGGAGCTTGTCGACGCCCTGCTGCAGCTCTGAGGGGATCCCCGCGAATGGAAGGCCGCCGCCGGGTGCCGCGGCGCTTCGCGATCCTCCCGCCGGGCCGAACATCGGTGCGCCGCCGCCGGGTCCGACTCCGCCGAAGCTCATCGCCAGCCTCCTGGACCACGGTCGCGCTCGGTGTCGAGGCGTGCCGCGCGTTCGGCGTCCTCGGCCTGCGCGAGCACCTCGACGTACAGCGGTACCGTCTCCATCAGCTCGGCGTGGGTGCCGTCGGCGACGATCTTCCCGCCGTCGAGCAGCACCACCCGGTCGGCGAGACCGATGGTCGAGAGGCGGTGGGCCACGATCAGCGTCGTGCGCCCCTCCATGAGGATCTTCAGCCCCTCGTGAATCTCCTGCTCGACCTGGACATCCACGGCGCTGGTGGCGTCGTCGAGTACCAGGATCGGCGGGTTGACCAGCAGCGTGCGGGCGATCGCCAACCGCTGCCGCTGGCCGCCCGACAGCGTGTAGCCGCGCTCGCCAACGACGGTGTCGTATCCCTGCGCCAACGCCTCGATGAACGCGTCGGCGCCGGCGGCGCGGGCCGCCGCCCGCACCTCCTCGAGCGAGGCCTCCGGGCGCCCGTAGGCAATGTTCTCGCGGATTGAGATCGAGAACAGGAACGGCTCGTCGAGCACGACTCCGATCTTGGAGCGAAGGCTGTCGAGCGTCAGGTCGCGCACGTCGTGGCCGTCGACCGTGATCGCGCCGCCGGTGACGTCGTAGAAGCGAGGCAGCAGCCGCGAGACCGTTGTCTTGCCGCTCGCTGTGCGGCCGACCATCGCGACCGTCTCGCCCGGGCAGAGATGGAGCGTGAACTCGTCGAGGATCGGCGGCCCGTTCCCGTAGGCGAACCGCACATCGTCGAAACGGACGTCGCCATCGGCGTCGACGAGATCGATCGCATGGGGGGCGTCTACGATTGTCGGCTCCTCGTCGAGCACCTCGTAGATCCGCTTGGCTGATGCCGAGGCGCGCTGGCCGAGCATCACCAGCATCCCCAGTAGCTGAAACGGCGCCTGGAGCATCACGATGTAGGCGCTGAATGCCAGGATCGCGCCGACCTCGAGCTGGCCGTGGATGACGAGCAGCCCGCCGACCAGGAGCGTCAGCGCGAGCCCGAGCTGGGGGAGATTCTGCACGAGCGGGGTGAATCGCGCCCGCAGGTCGGCGTCGCGGATGTAGGACCACTTGAGGCGCCCCGCCGCCTCGGCGAGCGTAGAGAGCTCACGCTGCTCGGCTACGAACGACTTGACGACGCGAACCCCGTTGATGTTCTCGTCGACGATCGTCGCCACCTCGGCGAGACGCGCCTGGATCAACCATGAGACCGGGAACATCGACTTGCGCATACGCACGCTCAGCACGAACACGAACGGAATCGTCGACATCGCTACGAACGCCAACGGCACGTTGATCGACAGCATGTACCCGAAGGCGACAACCGCGATCGCACACTGGACGAGGATCGAGGGCCCGAACGTGAGGTACATCTGGACCGACCGGATGTCCGAGTTGGCGCGAGATATCAGCTGGCCGGACTGGACGCGGTCGTAGAACCCGAACGACATCCGCGTCAGGTGGACGTAGAGCATGTTGCGCAGGTCGAACTCCATCGCGTAAGCGGTCCGCATCAACAGCAGCCGCGACACGAAGGCCGAGATCCCGGCCGCCACCGCCAGTACGAGCACGGTCGAGGTGTAGTGCGAGAGCGGCACGGTGTGGTGCTGCAGCGAGTTAGTCACGGCCTCGTTGAGCAGGTTGGGGATCTGCACCTGGAGCAGCAGCGCCACGAACGACAGGATCAACGCCGGGAACAGCGTCCGTTTGTGCGAGAGCACCACCGGCATCGCCCGTCCGAGCCACGACTTGCTGCGGTCCGGGTCGATCCAGGCCCGGGGTGCCCGGTAATGCGACTCGATCCCGCTCGGGACGAACTCGGTGCTGGGCGGGCCGGCGGCCACACTCAACGGGCGCTGCTGGGAAGAGACGCTCAACCGGCGCTCGCCGCCCTCTGGCGGGCGTGGCGAGCAGCCCGGTACGCATCGAGCGCGGCACGCCACGGCCCAAGGCCGGCGAACGGATCCTCGGTTCCGGGCTCGGCGTGACCGGCGATCTCGCTCAGCCGGCGCTCCACCTCGGCGTCGGCCAGCGCCAGCACCCGGCGTCCGTCATCGGTCAGCCCCAGGTCGATGCGGCGGCGGTCGGTCTCGTCGGGATCGCGCCGGACGAGGCCTCGCGTGACGAGACCGTCGATCACCCCGGTCACGCTCGGGCGGCTGACCGCCAGCTTGTCGGCCAGCACCGACGTGGCCTCCCGGCCGTCGCCGAGGATTCCGAGGACGCGATATTGGGAAAGCGTCAACTCCACAGTGGCCGCTGCCAGCTCGACCTGGCGAGCCAGGCGCGCCAGCACCCGGCCAGGGTGCTCGGGTAATTCGGCTGCCATACCATTAGGCTAGCGAACTATTCACCAACCGATCACCGCCGCGTCTGCCGTTGTCGTGAGGTCCTGGGAGCCGGTGCGCTTTTTGACTCAGAGTCAGGCTTCCGGGCGCGATTAAGCGCTTTCGCCGAAGATCCCCGCCGGTCGGTGGCCGGCCGCGGCGCTCTCCCGTCGACGGAGGTGAATACGATCGGGATCTAGGCTCGCGCGGCTACCTGACTGCTAGGAACAGGTATCGGTTGAGGCTGAAGAAGTAGTCATCCCCGAGCGCGTTCAGATCGTCTGCCCAGTCGCGCGCATCGCGCTCGTTCAGTCCCTGTCGGCCCGCAACGAACGCCGTGATGAAGCCGATCAGACCGGCGCTGAAACTGTTCGGGTCATAACCAGCGTTCATCAGCGGGATCACCGCGCGACGCGCTACGGCGAACCCCGCTGCCGAGAGAAGCCCCGTCAGCCGCCGCGGGAGATGGGGATCGACGAGGTGCTCATCCCAGGCGGCGAGCACGCGCCGCATGCGCTCAGCGTCGCGTGAGTGCCACACGATCGATCCCCAGTCGGTGTCGAGCACGAGCAACCTGCCGCCCGGCCGCAGCACGCGGAACGCCTCCGCGAGCGCCGCCGGCATGTCCTGCACGTACTCATACACCTGCGTTGCGACGGCGGCGTCGAACCTTTCACCGGCGAACGGGAGCGCGCCCGCGTCGCCGGCGACGAGCCGGATCTCGGCCGCGCCCTCTGGCGGCCGGCGGGCGCGTGCGAGCGCGAGCATGCTCTCGCTCGGGTCGATCCCGTCGATCGAGCCGCCAGCGCCCACCTCGACCGCCATCTCGCAAGCGAGGAGTCCCACCCCGGACCCGATGTCCAACACGTTCTCCCCCTGTCTGAGCGCCAGAGCCGCGCGTATGGCACGACGCTGCTCGACGACATCAGGCGTCATATATGTCGCTTCAGCCCGCCGCGAAGCCTCCTCGTCGAACCAGAGCATGGTGCTCATCCCACGATCTTTCCAGCGTCCCCCCGCACTCTCAACCCCCTCGGGGCGTGATCCGCGAAGGCTGCCGAAATGCTCAATGCTCACTCTGACCCGACCTTTCGCAGATCTCCCTTCCGCGCGACGCGGACCTCCGCGCTGCCCCAACGATCTCGGATTGGACCCAATCCCCGCTAGCAACAAGTTTCCGGCCCCAGCCTCACGCTGCAGCGTCTGTGCTGTCGCTCGGTAGGCTGCGATCTCCGACTCGAAAGGCTCCTTATGACGGTTCCCGACGCAATTCCCGCCCTTGGCCGCAGCCTGCGATCCACGATCTCGTCCAGCGGCGAGCTGAGGCTGGAACTGGCCGAGCGCGAGGTTCCGCAGCCAGGCGTCAGCGAGGTGGTCGTGGCCGTTGAAGCCTCGCCGATCAACCCGTCAGATCTCGGCGTGCTGTTGGGTGCCGTCGCCGCTGGCACGCTGCGGCCCGACGGGCCGGATCTCGTGGGCGCAGTTCCAGAGGCGGCGCTCCCGCTGTATCGCGATCGGCTGGACAAGCCGCTGCCCGTCGGCAACGAGGGCGCCGGCACCGTGATCGCGGCGGGCCCGGAAGCGGCCGCCTTGATCGGCCGTCGCGTCGCGCTGTTCGGCGGGTCGATGTGGGCTGACTATCGCGTCGCCGACGCGGCAGCCGTGGTCGAACTGCCCGACGACGTCAGCACCGCCCAGGGCGCTGCGTTGTTCATCAACCCGCTCACCGCGCTATCGATGGTCGAGACGATGCGCGTCGAGGGCCACAACGCGCTCGTCCACACGGCCGCCGCCTCCAACCTCGGGCAGATGCTGGTGCGGATCTGCGCTGCCGATCGCATCGGCCTGGTCAATATCGTGCGCCGCACCGAGCACGCCGCGGTCCTGCGCGATCTCGGCGCGGTCCATGTCGTCGACTCCTCACAGCCCGACTTCGCCGACCGGCTCACGGAGGCGATCCGCGAAACGGGCGCAACGCTCGCCTTCGATGCGATCGGCGGCGGCTCGCTGGCCGGCGACATCCTCACCGCGATGGAACGCGCGCAGCCGCCGCTGACCTCGTACACGCCGTACGGAACTGCGGTGCACAAGCAGGTCTACATCTACGGCTCGCTCGACTTCTCGCCCACCGTTATTGACCGCAAGTTTGGACTGACTTGGAGCGTCAGCGGATACCTCCTGACCAACGCGCTGGCCCGGCTGGGCGGCGAGGCGATCGGCCGAATGCGCGCCCGCGTGCTGGCCGAGGCCACGACGACGTTCGCTTCGGCCTATACGCAGACGATCGGGCTGCGTGACGTCCTTGAGGCCGAGGTGCTCGCCGTCTGCGCGCGCCGCAGCACCGGGAGCAAGTACCTCATCGACCCATCACGCGACCGTTGAACCTGGGGAACTGCCCGCCGAGCCGCGGCCGGCACGAGTTCCGCCACGGGGCCAACGCTTCGGCGACGATCCGCGCGTCCGGATCGGGCGGCGCGGCGTAGCCGCACGGTGTCGATCATGTCGCGCTAGCCATCGGTTTTAGCCGGAGGGCGCGCAGAGGCCGTTGCCAGCGGAACCTACCAAGTCGCTCTCGCGCGGCGAGCACGGCCAAACCGGTTTGACGCTGCGGCGGCTGGCGTTCGCGTAGGGGCCGGCGGACGCGAGCACTTGCGGCTGGCCGGAGCGCTGTAGGTTGTCGACGGCCTGCAACGACGCGGCTATGAACGACACGTACACTCACGGTCACCACGAGTCGGTGCTGAGAAGCCATCGCTGGCGGACGGCCGAGAACTCCGCCGCGTACTTGTTGCCCCACCTGAGGCCCGGAATGGATCTGCTGGACGTTGGCTGCGGGCCCGGAACGATCACGGTCGACCTGGCCGCGAGCGTGTCGCCGGGGAGGGTGACCGGCATCGACCGGGAACCCGCCGTGGTCGCCGAGGCGACTGCGCTCCTCGAGGCGAGTGCAGCAGGGAACATCGAGTTCAGGACGGGGGATGCGTACTCGCTTGGGTTCGGCGATCGGACGTTCGATGTCGTGCACGCCCATCAGGTGCTTCAACACCTGACCGACCCGGTCGCCGCCTTGGTCGAGATGCGACGGGTGCTTCGCCCGGGCGGGATTCTCGCCGTGCGCGACAGCGACTATGGAGGCTTCGTGTGGACGCCGTCCGACCCTCTGCTCGACCGGTGGCTCGAGCTCTACCACCGGGTGTGCAGCCGTAACGGGGCCGATGCCGATGCCGGCCGGCATCTCCTGGGCTGGGCACAGGCGGCTGGCTTCAGCGACATCCAGGCCGGCAGTTCCACGTGGACGTTCGCCGATACCTCCTCGCGCGCGTGGTGGAGTGGGGTTTGGGGGGAGCGAGTGATCCGCTCGGCGCTCGCCGATCAGGCCATCAGCTACGGACTGAGCACACGCGAAGAATTGGAAGCGATCTCCAGCGCGTGGCGGCGGTGGTCAGAACACGAGGACGCCTTGTTCGTTGTCCTGCACGCGGAACTGATCGCCCGACGCTGAGCAGAGGCAACCCGGCTCTCGTCAGGTGACCAGTCCGACGATGCCCTTGATGATCAAGAGCACGCCGAGGATCGCGAACCCCCTCACTGCGAAGACCTTTGCATGTCGGCTGACCCAGGCCTTGGCTCGGACGATCGCCTGTGGTGTCCACTCGGGGGCGACGACGAACGAGGCGAGCGGGACCTCGAGCAGCCAGAGCATGACGAGGTTGAAGCCGATGACGACCAGCACGGTCGCGGTGGTTGAGTACTTGAGCTTGTGGATTTCGCCGAGGCCGGCGAGGTAGGAGGCACCGGGGAGCGTGAGCAACGCCCCGACGATGAATGTGGTTCGGGCGGATCCCTTGCTCAACTCGCGCTGCCACCGGGGCGGCCCTTTGTCGGGCTTGGCTGCCTTGCGTGCTCGTCGGCGCTCCGTCAGGCGTTCTTGACGGCCGGTGTAGAGAACGAACGCGATCGCCAAAGCGATCGCTCCGAGCCCGATGTCGACCGCTGGGCTGAGCGTGTTCTCGGTGGTGTTGCTCGCGCTCGAGTTCGACAGCGAGAAGACGATCACGAGCCCGAGCGTGATGCTGGTCAGGTACGCGCCGACCAGGTAGCCGGTCATCAGCCGGACGGGCTTGTCGAGCAGCAGCATCACGGTGGTCGCGGCGACCAGCGTCGGGTTGAGCGAGGCCGTCAGTGATAGGAGGATGACCTGACTCATAGCGGTCGGCCGGCTGCTGCCGGCCAGGGCAGCGACATCATCAGCGTGGTGCCGCGTCCGGGGCCGGAAGCGAGTCTAAAGGTCCCGCCAGGGATTCGGTGCGATCGCGGATGTTCCGTAGCGTTGCGCCATTGGATGCGGTCACGGGATCATCGGGCTGCGAATCACCGGCGCTCGGGGTGCGTGGCTGCCCGAGCCCTCGACGATGAGATCTTCGCGACAACATCCGGGGCCGCCGGCGATCGCGAGTGATGTTCACCCGGGTGATTGACTCTCACCCGGCGATCGGATCGGCGTCATCGGTGTGAGTTCGCAGACAGCGGAGGCAGCCCTCAGCCGTTGCGCGTGATCGAGCTAAAGCCGATGCTGCCGGCCCACGCGACCGACGCCTCACGTCGTCTGCGGCGCGAGGTGCTCGAGTTGCTGTGACCTACTTGAAGAGGTCGGAGATGCTCTCGCGATTGGCGATTCGTCGGATTGCTTCCGCGAATAGTCCGGCGACGGAGACGACCTCGACCTTCGGCGAGAGCGCGACCGGCTGCGTTTCAACACTGTCGGTGACGAACAGCCGCTCGATTGGGCTCCCGTTCAGGCGCTCGATCGCCGAGGCCGTGAACAGTCCATGCGTGACGGCTGCATATACGGCGCTGGCTCCGTGCTCAACGACCACTCGCGCGGCATCGACGAGGGTGCCGGCCGAACTGGTGAAGTCGTCGACGATCAGCGCCGTGCGGTTCTTGACGGGTCCGATGAGCTCGACGATCTCAGGCGTCTCTGAATGATCCGTTCGCCGTTTCTCGGCGATCGCCAGCGGAGCCCGCAGGCGGTCTGCCCATTGCCTGGCCTTCTTGGCGAAGCCGGCATCTGGAGCGACGATGACAAGGTCATCGAGGGCATTCGCTTCGATCGCGTCGCAGAGCACCGGCATTGCGTACAGGTCATCGACGGGCAGCTTGAAGAAGCCCTGGACTTGGGGCGCGTGCAGGTCGAGCGTGACTACCCGCGCTGCCCCGGCCGACTCGATCGCGTCGGCGCACACGCGCGCCCTGATCGACACGCGAGGCTCGTCCTTCTTGTCGCCCTTCGCGTAGCTGAAGTAGGGGATTATCGCCGTCACCGACGAGGCGCTCGCGCGTTTGGAGGCGTCGATCCAAAACAGGAGCTCCATGAAGTTGTCGTTGGCCGGGAACGCTGTTCCCTGAATCAAGAAGACGTCGTGACCACGGACGTTCTCGAGGATCCGCACGAACAGGTTGCCCTCGGAGAACCGCAGCGTTTCGCCAGCGGCGAGCGGACGGTCGAGCTCCTGCGCGATCCGGCCCGCAAGGCGCCGGCTCGCCGACCCAGCAAGCAACAGGAAGTCGGTATCCACGGGAAGACCTTAACTCCGTCCGCTGGTGACGGACATGGACGAGCGTACCCGAGCCGCGATGGGCACCCCGGCGGGCTACGTCCCCGGGGTGCCCCGTGACTCCCGCTCACGCCGCGCCGACGACCTCATAGGTGAGGCGCGCGAGACCGTCGCCGAGCGTCGTGGTGTCGACGAGGCGCATCGGTTTCTGCTCACTCGTCGTGCCGAACAGGCGCTCGCCGGCCCCGAGAACGACCGGGAAGACGATCAGCCGCAGCTCGTCGACCTGATCGTTCTCGATCAGCGCTCGCGCGAGCTCGTAGCTCGCGTAGACGACGATCTCGCCGTCGAGCTCTTGCTTGAGCTTGCAGACCTCGTCGGCGATGTCGCCTCTCAGAACCGTCGCGTTGCTCCAACGAGGAGTTTCGAGGGTGCTGGACACGACGTACTTGGGCAGGGCGTTCAACCTGTCGGCCCACTCGCCGCCTTTCGACAGCCACCGCTCGGCAAACCACTCGTCGCTGCGCCGACCCAGCAGCAGGGCCTCGGTGCCCAGCGCCTCCTCGAACTCGATCTGGGCCCACTGTTCGAGGTCCTTGCCCCCGAACCGGCCGAACCAGCCGCCGAGGCTGAAGCCCTCCTCGCCGTCCGGATCCTGGACCACTCCGTCGAGCGAGACGTTGGTGCTGATCACGATCTTTCCCATCGCGGTTCTCCTTAGTCTTGGACCGTTGCGTGCTGCGTCTATTAGGGCGTGCGCCGGGCCGAAAATCGAGCGGCGAATTTCGCCCGGCGCGGACGTCGTTACTGCGATGGCGACGAGCAGCGCAGTCAATGCGAGGATGCGTACGTGACCGACCAGAGGCTCGTCCGTGCGCGTGCCGGCGACGAGGACGCGTTTCGGGACCTGACCGACCCTTACCGCCGCGAGCTGCAGGTGCACATCTATCGGATCGTCGGATCGCCCCAGGACGCCGAGGACCTCGTGCAAGAGACACTGCTGGCAGCGTGGCGCGGCCTCGGGCAGTTCGAGGAGCGCGCGTCGGTTCGTTCATGGCTGTATCGGATCGCCACCAACCGATCGCTCGATGCCCTACGGGCGAGCCGGCGCCGACTGGAGGACGAGCGGATCGCACAGATGCCCGAACCGACCCGGTTCAACGAGCCGCTCTGGCTGGCGCCCTACCCCGACGTTCTCCTCGAGGGCGTACCGGACGAGGCCCCCGGACCAGATGCGCGCTACGAAGCCAAGGAGACGATCAAGCTGGCGTTCGTCGTCGGACTCCAACATCTCCCGCCTCAGCAGCGGGCCGTCCTGATGCTCCGCGACGTACTCGGGTATCGCGCCGCAGAAGCCGCTGAGATGCTCGGCACGAGCGAGGCGTCGGTCAACAGCCTGCTGCGCCGCGCGCGCGGGGCGTTCGATTCGCGGCTGCCGGCGATCGCGCGCGAGCGAGCGCCGCTGCCTAACTCCAGACTCGAGCGCGACACGGTCAACCGTTTCGCGGAGACCGTCGAGAGCGGTGATGTCGACGGGATGGTGGCGCTGCTGACAGATGACGCGTGGCTGACGATGCCGCCCGTCCCGCACGCCTACCAGGGCCGCGCCGCGATCGGCGCGTTCCTGCGCGGCGCTGAGGAGCGACGCGGCGCCCCGATGCGGGTGGTTCTGACGCGCGCGAATACGCAACCGGCGTTCGCGTGCTACCTCCCGGCGCCCGGGACCGACGTCGCGCGCGCGTTCTCGTTATTCGTCCTCACCCTCGACGGCGGACAGATCTCCGCCATCACATGGTTCGCCGACAGCAGCATCTTCGCGCAGTTCGGCCTGCCGTCAGCCGTCTGATTGTCCGAGCGCTTGGAGGACGAGTGAGCGAGATCGAATTCCTCCACGCGCTGCGGGTGGAACTCGTGCGCCACCGTGGCCTGGAACGACGAGCCCGGCAACACGAGCTCTTTCAGACCTCGACGATCGAGGCTCTGCTGGGCGGCGCGTTCGATGGTGACGTGTCGCTGTCCGAGATCCTCGAGCATGGTGATCTCGGCCTCGGGACACTGAACGGTCTCGACGGTGAGCTGATCGTCATCGATCGGCAGGCATGGAAGGCGGATGCCGAATGCGCGCTTGTTCATGCGCCCGGTTGGGCACGAACGCCCTACGCGGTGGTCGTGCCGTTCGCCCCGGGGCCGCCGATCACGCTGCGCGGGCGACTGCGATACGCCCTGCTCGGCGAGGCCGTCGGGTATCGCGCGGAGCGCCGCCCACGGCCCGTCGCGGTCCGGATCGACGGCAGCTTCGAGCATGTCCGCGTCCGTTCGGTCCCAAAACAGCGACCTCCATACCCGCCACTGGCCGAGGTGCTCGAGCACCAGCGGATCAGCGATCTGCGCGACGTTCGGGGATCGATGGTCGGGTTCTGCTTCCCAAACGCGCTCGAGGGCATCGAGATGATCGGGTGGCATCTGCACTTCGTCACGGACACCCGCACCCGTGGCGGACACGTGCTGGACTTCACGCTAGGCAGCGCAGTCGCATACATCGACGATGCGACCGAGCTTCAGGTCGAGTTGCCGCCGGCGGTCGACGCGCACCACAACGCGGTCCCCGACCAGGAGGCGCTGCGGCGGCTCGAGCTCGACGGCTGACCCGGTCGTCCGGATCGGGGCGGGGAGGCGGGCTTTCATCGGAAGTCGTCCGCGTGGTCGTGCGCCCAGTCGGCAAACGCCCGTGCACGACGGCTGGTCAACTCTTGCACCGTCTCTGTCACGACTTCGGGCGTAGTGACGAACGACGCCCAGGTGTCCAAGGCCGTTTGCGGAATACCGGACAGCTCGTCGTGTAGCGCATCGCGTGGGATCTCCTCCCAACGAAGGTTTCGCCCGAGTGCAGCGCCGATCGCTTGTACCTGTTCGGCCTGCGTGATCGTCGCCGGGCCCGTGAGGACGTGGCGAGCGCCGATCAGCTCGTCCTGGGTCAGCGCGAGAACAGCGACCTCGGCGATGTCGCGCTCGTCGATCAGTGAGCGCGCTGCCTGGCCATACGCCCAGCGCACAACATCGCCTTGGCGAATCTGATCGGCCCACATCAAGGTGTTGGCCGCAAACCCAGTCGGGCGCAGAATCGTCCACGCGGCCGCCGCGCGCTCGATCGAGCGCTCGACCAACGCCCAAACCGACGAGGGCCGCTGGCTCGCGGCCTCCGCCGACAGATATACGATCCGCCGCGCGTGACTCGCGAGCATGTCCACGACCTCGGCGGCTCGCTCAGCTGTCCAAAACGGCCACACCAGGAAGACGTCCTGCACTCCCCCGAGACGTTCAGCGAGCTCGTCGGGCTTCGTGAGGTCGCCGGGCACGACCTCGACGCCATCTGGAAGACCGGCTCGGTCCGGGTCGCGCACGAGCGCGGTGACCGGGGCGCCGCGCCTGATCAGCCCGGACACGACGTTGCGTCCCACCTTGCCAGTAGCTCCCGTGACCAAGACCATGTTCGGACCTCGGTACCCGCCGGCGATCTCGTTGAACCGCCCACCGCGCGTCGCCCGGCGCGCGCCGGCGCTCGATCTCCCGACCGATCACCCTGGCGGCGCTACGCGAGGGCGCTCAACGGTGCCAGGTGAGGCTCGTCTCGCCGCCGACGGTCGCGCGGAAGCTGCCGTGCAGCGCGGCTGAGACTCGACGGACGAACACGCCCCCCGCCTTGGCCCTGATCTTGAACAGGGTCTCCCACCTTCGCCCGCGTCTGAGCTGGACGGCGACCCTGCCTGCGCGCGGCGCGATTCCCCATACGTTCGCGCCCCTCCCGGCCGGCATGACGACGAGCGGAAATCGGTAGGCCTCGAACGAGATCTTCTTCTTGCCGTTGTGGAAATAGACGCCTGAGAAGAACGAGGTGTTGTAGTTGTGCCCTCCCGAGTCCCGGAGCAGATACCAGAGGACCGTGTTCGCGCCCTGGCGCCAGAAGACGTAGAACGATTCCTCGAGCCAGCGCGCCTGTGTCTTCG
This sequence comes from uncultured Solirubrobacterales bacterium, assembly GCA_963744695.1. Classification (GTDB taxonomy): domain Bacteria; phylum Actinomycetota; class Thermoleophilia; order Solirubrobacterales; family Solirubrobacteraceae; genus Palsa-465. The sequence continues at coordinate 107,868 of CAVUUT010000013.1, forward strand.
CGGGGAGGCCATTCGGGTTCGGGGGGTTGGAGTCGTAGCTGAACTCCGTCACCCATAGCTGCTTGGGGCGGCGCGGGAGCAACCGCCGGACCCGGAGCGCCTTTTTCTGGATCCGTGTCAGCCGGCCGAGATCCGGAGCCGACACGTCGTCGGCGTTGATCGCATGCGTTGTCGGGCTCCCAACCTCGTAGGGATCCATCGCGAGTACGTCGTAGTGGGCGGGCGTGGGGCACGCCACCGGCGTGAGCGTGACCCGCCCGCTGAGGCAGAGCACACCACGCAAGAACTGCGCCGGGTGCATCCGCTGCCCGCCGGGTGGATCTCCGAACGGGGCCAGCCCCGCACTTACGACAACGTCGTTGGGATCCGCGCGCTTGATGCCGGCATAGAAGGCGTTCAGCAGAGAGCGGTAGATCACCGCGCCGGTCGCGACCCACTTACGGTGGCTCTTCGTCCACTGCGGCGCGAGGTGCACTGACAGGTTCGGCTCTCCCCACGCTTGGAAGTATCTGACTCTGGGCAGGGTGTGGCCGGGGTGCAACGGGTCCGCGAACCTGCCCGAGTAGCGCTTCGCGAGCGCCGCGGCTAACTGCCCGAACGCCGCAGGACTCGGCTTCCAGGCGCCGTCCTCGTGGGCCAGCTTGGAGCCGCCGCGCCCCTGCGCCCAACGGGGCGCATCCAAGACCATGAACACGGGTGCGATGCCCGACCCGGCAAACTCTTCAACGTCGCGGTCCAAGGACGTGAACGAGTACTGAGGATCGTTCGGGTTCGTCGGGTCGTTCCCCGCCTTGGGCGCGGTGGGCTCCACCCCGGCCCAGTCGACCTCGATCTGGACTCGCTTCGCGCCCGTAACGACGGTCTTGGGAACCCATTGAGGCCCGCCGGGTGCAGGGTCGAACCAGACGTCGTCGACGAACCCCCGCGTCAGCGGTCGCGCCGCCTGTGCCGGTGCCGGCATCGCGCCGATCGCGAGCAAACAGCTCAATGCCATCAAGGCCAAAACTGCGCGCGCGTTCATGCGCGCCCCCAAACAAGTCACATCCCTAGCGTACTAACGCCTCCGCCCGAGCGATCCAATTGACCAAGAGCCGATCTACAGTGCCTCGGGTGCCCCCCGTGCTCACGCCCCAGGATCAGGATTTCCCGCGCTGGTATCAGGAGGTGATCGCCAAGGCGCAGTTCGCCGAGAACGGTCCCGTTCGGGGCACGATGGTGATCCGGCCCTGGGGGTATGCGATCTGGGAGCGGCTTCAGGCCGCGATCGATGAGCGGATCAAGGCCGCGGGCGCGAGCAACGCGTATTTCCCGCTGCTCATCCCCGAGGGCTTCCTGCGCCGCGAAGCCGATCACGTGGAGGGCTTCAGTCCCGAACTTGCGGTGGTCACGCACGGCGGCGGGAAGGAGCTCGAGGAGCCGCTGGTCGTTCGCCCGACGAGCGAGACGATCATCAACTCGTCGTTTGCTCGCTGGATCTCGAGCTATCGCGATCTCCCGCTGCTGATCAACCAATGGGCGAACGTGGTGCGCTGGGAGCTGCGGCCGAGGCTCTTGCTGCGTACGTCGGAGTTTCTGTGGCAGGAGGGGCACACCGCGCATGCGACGCGCGAGGAGGCGCATGCGTATGCGCTCAGGATCCTCGAGGCCGTCTATGCGAGCGCGATGATCGAGGAGCTGGCGATCCCCGTGTTCCAGGGGCGTAAGAGTGAACGGGAGAAGTTCGCCGGCGCGGAGATCTCCTGGTCGTGTGAGGGCGTCATGCGCGACGGCAAGGCGCTCCAGATGGGCACCTCCCACGAGCTCGGCCAGAACTTCGCGCGCGCCTTTGGCATCCAGTTCAGCGATCACGCGGGTCAGCTGCGGTATGCCTGGCAGACCTCCTGGGGGGCTTCGACGCGGCTGCTCGGGGCGATGATCATGGTTCATGGCGATGACCACGGGTTGAGAGTCCCGCCCCGGTTGGCGCCGACCCAGGTGATCGTGCTGGTGGCGCGCGACGGCGACGGGGTTCTCGATGCGGCGAAAACGCTCGTCGGCGATCTGGAGCGTCGCCGTGTGCGCGTCGCGCTGGACGACCGCCTCGAGATCTCGCTCGGACGGCGGATCATCGACCATGAGCTCCGTGGCGTGCCTGTGCGTGTCGAGCTGGGCCCGAGGGAGTTGACGGCCGGGCGCGCCGTCGTCGTACGCCGCGCGCGGGGCTCGAAGGAGACGGTGGCGTTGCGTGAGCTGGTGGAGCGCCTACCGGGGCTGCTGGAGGATGACCAGCACGAGCTCCTGGCGCAGGCGACGACGTTGCGCGATCGGTTGACCCAGCGGGTCGAAACTGTCGAGGAGGCCAAGGAGATCGCCGGCACTCGGTTCGCTCGGATCCCGTGGCGGGCTTGCGGCCCCGATGGGGAGGACGATCTCGCCTCATCGGGCATTTCCGTGCGCTGCCTTTTGCGTCAGGACGGCCGGCCGGTCGACCGTCCCGACGACGTCGATGTCGACGCACTACTCGCTCGCGCTTATTGAGCGACGGGCAATCCGCCGGCCGCGGGCGGCGATGTCCATTGGTGGTTCAGGCGGTGACGGCGGCGATCAGCGTGCCACGGCGCACCCGGCTGCCGCGGACAGCGAGGCTGAGGGTGCGGGTCAGCGTCATCGCGACGGCCATGATGACCAGGGTGTCGGTGATCGCGGCGCCAGTGACCTGGTGGTTGACCATCCACGTCGCGAGCGGGTGGCTGAACCAGTGCGTCGCGCCGATCGAGAAGCAGCTGCGAGCGGCGATAACGGTGACCCAGAGCGCCGCGTAGGCGACGCCGGCGCGGGTGACGACCCGGCCGGTCTGGGGATCGCGACGGATGCGGATCAGGCTTGCGGCCGCGAGGCCGAGCAGGACACCCGCGACGCCGCCGCTGATCTCGAGCGCGAGGCCGGTGCCCTGGGGGGCGATCGCCTGCAGGAACATCGGCACGATCGCAGCGGACAGGAGCAGCGGCCGCAGCACGCGGAAGCGACTGAGCTTGCGGGCGGGGCCGAGGTCTGACTCGAGTACGGCGAACAGAACGAGTCCGTTGATGATCAGGGCGTTGGTGAGCATTGTGTTCTCGCTTTCGACGGGGGTCGGTGGTGCGCTCTCAATGCTGCTCGCCGGGAGGCCGTCCGTCATCGCCGCAGGGGCTGGTTTGGGGGCTGATCATGAGTTGATCCAACGCCCGTCTCAACCCCGCTCTCAAACCCCTCTCAACCCGCAATCAACCCACAAATCAAGCTCTGGAGCGATGTGCCTGGGGCCGCGGCGCCATAGCGTCAGCAGCGTCAACGAACCCCGCAACAGGAGCCTTGAAATGTCCCTTCTGACAGTGCTGGTAGTGATCGGAGTCGTCGTCTACGTGATCGGGCAGCAGCTGGCCGGCAGCGCACTGAGCGGCAAGCGCCTGGTCGTGCTGCCCGCGGTCCTGGTCGTGATCGGGGTCGTCGACCTCAGCGGCCATGGTTCGCACCCTGGTCCGACGGATATCGTGTTGCTGAGCGTGAGCGCCGTGATCGCCATCGCGATCGGCCTCGGCCTCGGCGCGATGACGCGCCTGGAGCGCCGCGACGGATACCTGTGGGCCCAGCTCCCCAAGCAGGGCCTGCTGCTGTGGGGCGCGCTGCTCGTCAGCCGCGTCGCCGTCACCGGCATCGCGCACGCTTCCGGTGCGCACGTCGCGGCCGGCACGAGCGCAATCCTGGTGATGCTCGGCCTGAACCGCGCCGCTCAGGCGCTGGTTGTCGCTCCCCGGGCGATTGCGGCGAGAATCCCGTTCGCGCCAGAGAAGGACGGCCGCGTGTTCGGCGCCGGCTGGTTTGACGGCTCCCCCGGACGCCAGGGCTGAGCACCAGTGTTCAGGTGGTCGAAGGCGACAGATGGTGGCGAGCCGCTCGCGCTCCTGTCGGCGTGGCAGTGGTGGCTGCGGGGCGGGGTTTTTGTGCTCGTCGCCGCGGTCGTGCTCACCTCCCGCGTGAGGATCGCCGCCGGCGTCGCCGAGCTCGTGATCGCGGCCGCGGCCTTGATCGGCTGGTGGGCGAGTGATCGCCTCCGGTCGCCGTGGAGGCAGCGATCACTGTTCGCGTGCTTGCTGGTGCTCACGGCCGCCGGTGGTTTTGGCGCCACGTCGCATAGCGAGACCAGCGTGCTCGCCCTGGCGATCGTCGCCATGATCGCCGCGGGCGCCGATCTGCCGCTCGTCGAGCTGCTGGTCGTGTTCCTCGCCGGTGTGGTCGCAATCGAGATCGGCGCCGTGGCCTATGGCGACACGGATCTCGGAACGGTGCTCGGGTATCCCGCGACACTCGCGGCGGCCGCGCTGGCCGGGCGCTACCGGCGCGCTTACCGAATCCAGACCGAACAGGCGCAGGCGCTGCTCGCCGAGACGCGCCGGGCACAGTTCGAGGCAGAGCGCGCGGCCGCGCTGACCGAGCGCTCCCGGATCGCCCGCGAGATCCACGACGTGCTCGCCCACACGCTCGGCGCGCTCGGGATCCAGCTGCAGACCGCGGAGGTGATGCTGTCCGAGCGCCGGGACATCGATCGCGCACTGCACTCGCTCGCCGGAGCCCGGCGGCTCGTCGACGAGGGGCTGACCGAGACCCGGCGCGCCGTCCGCGCGCTACGAACCGACGCGCCGCCGCTGCCACAGGCGCTGGCCGCGCTGGTCGAGGACCGTCCCGGGGAGTTGACGGTCAGCGGTGAGCCGTACGCGCTCGGCCCGGCCGCGGGCCTGGCGCTGCTGCGCGTCGCGCAGGAGGCGGTGACCAATGCCGCCAAGCACGCCAACGGCAACCCGCCGACGATCTCGCTCGAGTACACGGAGGCCGCCGTCGAGCTGCGAGTCGAGAACGTGCTCGTGGACACCGCCGCCGTCGAGCACCGCGACACCGCCGGCGGATACGGCCTGGTCGGCATGCACGAGCGGCTACGGTTGATCGATGGCGAACTTCAGGTCGGCCCGGTGGGCGACCGTTGGGTCGTGCAGGCGCGGGTGACGCGGTGAGCGACGTGGACGCGGCGCAGCGGGAACGGCTGCGGATCGTGATCGCCGACGACCAGACGGTCGTGCGCGAAGGGCTGCGAATGGTGCTCGACGTGATCCCCGAGCTCGAGGTCGTCGCCGCCGTCGCCGACGGCGAGCGGGCGCTCGCCGCGGTCGCCGAGCACCACCCCGACGCGATCCTGCTCGACCTCCATATGCCAGTGCTCGACGGCGTCGGCGCGACCGAACGGCTGACTCGCGAGCATCCCGAGGTAGCGATCGTCGTGCTCACCACCTACGCCGACGACGAAACGATCGTCGCCGCCTTGAAGGCGGGCGCCCGTGGCTACCTGACCAAGAACGCCGATCGCCGCGAGATCGCCCAGGCGCTGCACAGCGCCGCTGCCGGCCACACGATCCTCCCGCCCGAGGTCACGGCGATGCTGCTCGCCGGCGGCCCCTCGACCCAGCGCGCCGCGCCGGCGCTCGGTGTCGAGCTGCCCGACGATCTGACCCCACGCGAGGCGGAGGTCCTCAAGCTGCTCGCCGCCGGCCTCTCCAACGGCGAAATCGCCGGCGAGCTCGTGATCAGCGAGCACACGGTCAAGACCCACATCAACCACGTGTTCGCCAAGACAAACTCGCGGGACCGCGCCCAAGCGATCCGCTACGCGCACGAGCACGAGCTCAGCTAGCAGCCGGCGAACTCAAGCGTGTGGTCGCGCCGCGGCGTGCCGCGCGACGACCTCCGGGAGCAGCTCGAGCAGAGCGAGCGTTGCCGGTGAGCGGTGCATGCCGGCCAACGTCGCCGCGGCGATCGCCCGCATCGGCGCCGAGCCTCCGAGGTTGCGGATCGTGACGTCGGCGCGCAGATTGGTGAGCGCGAGCTCAGGGACGACGGCGACACCGGCGCCGGCGGCGACCATGCCCTGGACGATGTTGAAGTCATCGCTGCGGAAGGCGACCCGCGGTTCGTCGTCCTTCGGTTCGGGGCCGGGCTCGAGGTAGACCCGGCCCTGGCGGGTCGGGCTTCGCGCGAGTTCGATCCGCACCTCATCAACGAGATCCTGGAGACGCAGCCGCTTGCGGTGCGCGAGCCGATGCGTGGGCGCGAGCACCGCATACCTGGGCTCCTCGAGCAGGTCGTGCAGGTCGATGCCGTCATATAGCGCGCCGTATCCATCGGGTTGGTTGGGCGCCGCGACGATCGCGATGTCGAGCTCCCCGGTGCGGAGCATCGGCACCGACTCCTCGGGCTCGGCTTCGAGAACTGAGAGCTGCACGTCGGGGTGTCGGGCGCTGAACAGCGATACCGCCACGGGGACCAGCGCGGCACCGGCGGTCGGGAACGACGCCATCCGGACGCGGCCGCCGTGCAGGCTGGCGATCGCCTCGAGCTCGCGTTCGGCGAGGGCCTGCTCGGCAAGGATCGCGTCGGCATGGCGAAGCAGCGACTCGCCGGCGTCGGTGAGGCGCACCCCGCGGGTGGTGCGGTTGAGCAGCGTGATCCCGGCGCGGCGCTCGAGCGCGGCCATCTGCTGGGAGACGGCGGGCTGTGTGTAGGCGAGCGATTCGGCCGCGGCCGACAGCGAACCGAGCCGGGCGACCTCGCGGAAGACCTGGAGATGGCGCAACTCGAACATAAGCAAAGCTTAGAGCGGATGCCAATATTCTCTATTTGATGTTATGTCTGCGCGGCGCGATAGTGAACTCATCGACGACTAGGAGGCACGATGATCTTCACCGGACACATCCACGAGTACCGCGCGACCGCGACGCCGACCCGATGAGCACGATGCGCCCCCGCCTCGTCGGGATCAACCATGTCGCGCTCGAGGTCGGCGACCTCGAGGCCGCGCTCGCCTTCTACGGCGAGATCTTCGAGCTGGGCGCCGTCGACCGCGAGCCGGGCATGGCCTTCATCGATATGGGTGACCAATTTCTCACGCTCAACGAAGGGCGCAGTCAGGCTCCCGACCGGGCGCGGCACTTCGGTCTCGTCGTTGACGACAAGTCAGCGACCCGAGCGGTCCTCGAGGCGCACGCGGTCGAAATCCTGCCGGGCCCGCGGCTCGACTTCCTCGACCCATGGGGCAATCAGATCCAGATAGTCGACTATCGCGAGATCCAGTTCTCCAAGGCCCCGCCCGTGGTCCGCGGAATGGGCCTCGAACACCTACAGAAGCGCGACTCCGCCATGCGAGAGCTGCGCGACAAGGGACTCGCGTAGCGCACTTCAGGCCGCGCTTGCGATCAGGCCTCGCTCGCGATCAGGCCCCAATCGGGCTCGCCGAGGTCCAGCCTCGCGAGCAGCTCGCGCAGCGTAACGCGCTGTGAGCTGTCGAGCTGATCGAGGATCTCGTTCTCGACCACCTCGAGTGCCCGGTCAACTTCGCACAGCGCCCGCTTGCCGTGGCCCGATAGCTCGACGATCGCGCGACGGCGATCGGCCCGGTCACGCTGGCGGACGACGAGGTCGTTGTCTTCGAGCTCGTTGAGCAGGCAAACCAGGCTGCTGGGATCCATTCGCAGCCGCTCGGCGAGGCTCTGCTGTGCGGTCGGACCGTAGCTCCGTAGGTAGCTGAGTGCCACAAGGTGGCGCTGACGCAGCCCGAGCGGTGTCAACGCGCGCTCGAATCGCTGTCGCACGATCCTGGCGACGCGGGCGATCAGCACCGTGGCTTGCGCAGGGACCACGTCCGGTTGTTGGGGAACCGCGTCCGCTTGCTCTAGGCCCGGCGTGCGCACGATCGAGTTAGTTTAGCTGAGGTATATGATTTGCGCGTACATGACTATCCACAAAGTAACAATCAAAACGAAGGCGCATGGCAACGCCGACCGGGGACGTCATGCCGGCGCCGCTCTGGGCAGGCGCCCGGCGCTCTTGCGGCGCGGACTTCTACCGCTGGTCGTGATAGCCGGTCTGCTCGTGCTGCCGACGAGCGCGCTCGCAGGCGGCTTCAAGGCCCATCTCTTCCTGTCCACCCATGAGCCGAAGGTCGGCGGCCAGCCGATCAAGGTCACTGCCACCCGAGGCAGGCAGAAGCTGAGCGGCAACGTCAGCTTTCAATTCAAGTTCATGGGCACGACCGTGAGCCATAAGCCCGGGCACGGTTTTCGTAAAGGCGTCTATCGAGACAAGCTCCTTTGGCCCAGGCGTGCCGTGGGGCACACGATCACACTCGTAGTCGTCGTCAAGACGCGTTATGGAACCGATTACCTCAACTGGTGGATCCGAGTCCGCGCTTAGCGCCTCGCGCGACGGGAGGGCGTCCGCAGCCGTAGCGGGCGCCCGCGTGACCGTCGAGCACGTGTCGCGGCGCTTCGCCGACAGCGAGGTTCTGCACGACGTCAGCTTCACGGTCGAGCCCGGCGAGATGGTGGCCCTCACCGGCCCGTCCGGCGCCGGCAAGACGACGCTCTTGCAGCTGATCGGCAGCCTGGACCGTCCCACGAGCGGGCGCATCTTCGTCGATCAGGTCAGCGTCGGGGAGTTGACTAAGCCGGCGAAGTTCCGTCGCAACGCGGTCGGGTTCGTGTTCCAGCTGCACCACCTGCTGCCGACGATGAGCGCGCGCCAGAACGTCGAGCTACCGATGGCGGCCGCGCACCTGCCACGCCGGGAGCGCGCCGAGCGCGCGATCGCGCTACTCGCCGACGTCGGACTCGCCGACCGCGCTGACGCGCTTCCGTCCGATCTCTCGGGCGGCGAGCGTCAGCGGGTCGCGATCGCGCGGGCGCTCGGCAACCATCCCCGGCTCGTGCTCGCCGACGAGCCGACGGGCGCGCTTGACAGCACCGCGTCGCACAACATCTGGCAGCTCCTGTCGGATCTGCGCGACCGGTTCGGGACGACGATCATCATCGCTTCGCACGACACGACGCTCGCCGAGCACGCCGATCGCTCGCTGCAGATGCTCGACGGGCGCCTGATCACCACGGCACCCCCGCCAGAGCTTCCAGTGGCCGAGCGGCGCGAATGACTGCGCTGCTGCAGGCGCTGACGAGCATCCGCCATCGGCCCGGGCGGGCGCTGCTGACGGCGCTCGGCTCGGCGCTCGGGATCGGGACGATCGTCGCGCTGCTCGCCGTGTCCGCCGGTGCCACCCAGACCGCCGGACAGTTCGTGCACCTCGGACGCTCCGAACTCGGTCTCTTCCAAAAGGATGCTGCCGATCCCACCACTTCGGTCTTGCCCGAGAGCCTGATCACGCGCCTGCGCCGACAACCGTGGGTCACCGATGCGATGGGCCTCCAGCTGCTCGTCAACAAGGTGCCTCGCGACCCCGGGGCGATCGTGTTCGGCGCCAGCCCGAACAGCTTCGAGCTCGGCCGGATGGTGTTCACCTCGGGCCACGCTCTCAGATCCCCAAATCAGATCGTGATCGGCGACGAGCTCGCGCCGCAGTTGCACGCCGGGGTCGGTGACGTGCTCGAGGTCGCCCACCGCCACATGCGGGTCGCGGGCATCTACCACATCGGCGTCACCGAGCAGGACTCCGGCGCGTTCATTCCGCTGTCGACCGCGCAGGCGATCAGCGGCCATGCCGGCGAGGTGACCTCGATCGTGGTCAAGCTGGCGCCGGGAACGAGGCCGTCGACCGCCGAACACCTGATCCGGCAGCGCTTTCCCGGTTTGCTCGTGATCGGTGACGCCGACGAGGCGCTCCGCGCCGGCGCCAACGGACAGCTGATCACGAACGTGACGCGCGTGATCGTCGTGCTCGCGTTGCTGATCGGCGCGATCGGCGTGATGAACACGATGCTGATGTCGGTCGTCGAGCGCCGCAGCGAGTTCGCGCTCCGCTCGGCAGTCGGCTGGAGCGGCACCCAGATCGCGAGTCTGGTCCTCACCGAGGGCCTGATCGTCAGCATCATCGGCGCCGCGATCGGGATCGTGATCGGCTCGATTGGAGCGTCGCTGCTGATCCACGCGCTCGGCGCGGCGGCGTTCGTCTCGCCCGACGTGACCGGCTGGGTCCTCGGCCGGGCGCTGCTGATCGGAATCCTGATCGGCGTGCTCGGCGGCATCTACCCGGCCTGGCGAGCGGCGCACGTCTCGCCCGCCCGCGCGCTGGCTCAGCAGTGACGTACACGGCGAGCAGTGATGTACGGCGAGCAGTGACGTGCGGCGGAAGTGACGTACGGCGGCTTGCCGTCAGCCTGTGAGGACGGTCAGGTCGAGGCGCTGCAGACGGGCCGGGTCACTCAGGACGTTCATCTCGACGATCCGGCCGCGCGCGACCGTGAACCCGAGCACTGAGAAGGGCTCGTCCCCGACGAACGTGACCACGCCGGGCGCACCGTTGACGAGCGCGCGACGGGACACGTAGCCGAGCTCCCTGAATCTGATCGCGCCCGAAGCTACGGCGCGCGCCCCGCGTTCGATCCGCGACCCGCCGAGTCCTGTCTCGCCGCCGTCGGCGCGGAGCACGACGTCGGGGTCGAGCACCGCGACGAGAGCTTCGAAGTCGCCGTCGCGCGCCGCAGCGAGGAACGCGTCGGCCAGTTCCCATTGCTCGTCGACATCCGTCTCGGGGGTGGGTGTCGTCCGCAGATGGCGGCGAGCGCGGCTCGCGAGCTGGCGCGTCGCTGGCTCCGAGCGGTCAATGATCGGCGCGATCTGCTCGAACGGCACGTCGAACACGTCATGGAGGACGAACGCCACCCGTTCGGCGGGGGCGAGCGTGTCGAGCACGATCAGCAGGGCGAGGCCGACCGAGTCGGCGATCAAGGCCTCGTCCTCGGGGTCGACGGCGTCGACCGCTGAGACGATCGGGTCGGGCACGCGTGCGTCGATCGGCTCCTCGCGTCGCGCTGCGCGGGAGCGCAGTGCGTTGAGGCAGATCCGGGCGACGACGGTCGTCAGCCACGCGCCGAGATCGTTGATCTGACTCGTGTCCGCTCTGCTGAGACGAAGCCACGCCTCCTGGACCGCGTCATCTGCCTCGCTGACCGAGCCGAGCATCCGGTAGGAGACGGCGCGTAGGCGGCGCCGGTGCTGCTCGAAACGCTCGGCAAGTTGCTCTTGTTCGGTCATCTGTCACATCCCAGGCTCGCCACGGGTCTCAGAGATAGACCCCTGAATGGGCCCGGATGTGACAGATCCGACCGTGACTGTTGAAAAACCCGCGGGAACAACCCACTGCTGATGTTCCCCGATGGCATCAAGGCCATTCGCGGAGATCTGGGGGATCGTGGACGTTCTCGCGCAGATGCGACGGCTCGGCGTGATTGCGCCCGGCCCGCGAGGCGCATGAGAACTGAAAACCAAAGGAGGCAGGGATGAGCATCACCAACCACAACCATCGCTCCGACGAAACGATCAGCGGCGGCTGGCAGCTCGACCCGCAACGCTCGAGCATCGAGTTCCGCGTCGGGCTGTTCTGGGGTCTCGCAAACGTCAAGGGGCACTTCGACGATTACCAGGGCCGGCTGAACCCGAACGCCGACCCGGCAATCGAGCTGACGATCAATGCGGCGAGCCTGCAGACCGGCAACCGCAGGCGCGATCGGCACCTACGGTCGGCGGACTTCTTCGACGCCGAGGATCACCCGCGCGTCGAGTTTGTCTCCGAGTCGGTCCATCTGCAGGGCGAAACGCTCAAGGTGCGCGGCCGTCTGTCCGCCCGCGGCCGTTCGGTCCCGATCGAGCTCGATGCGCACGCCCGCGAGGTCGACGGCGAGCTCGAGATCGAAGCGGCGACGACCACGCAGCAGCGCGAGCTCGGGATGAACTTGAGCTGGCTCGGGATGATCGCGCCGCGCAGCGAGCTGTCCGTCAAGGCCCACCTGATCCCGACCGCGGACCGGGCCGCTGCGTGACCCGAGCGCGCGAGTATCGTGGGCGGCGTGAGCTTCTCGATCGCCGTGCCGCAGCAGTTCGATTGGCGCGCTCGTCCGCACGAGCCCGGTGAGCCGGCTCGCCACGTCGCCGAGCTCCAGGGTCTGTTGGGCTTTGAGCACACGCGGGCGAACGTGTGGCGCTACGAGCCCGGCGCGCACGGCCGTCGTCACGTGCACGCCGAGCAGGAGGAGACATTCGTGGTCCTCGCCGGGCGACTGACGATGTATCTCGGGGAGCCGCCCGTGCGCCACGTCGTCCCGGTCGGTGGTGTCGTCAACGTGCCAGCGGGGACGCCACTTCAGACCGTCAACGAGGGTGACGAGGAGCTACTGGTCTACGCCTACGGCGCTCCACCTGATCATGGCGCCGAGGTCTTGCCGCCCGCGGTCTAGCGACGCGTGCCCCGCGACTGCACCTGCCCAGGTAACACCCGGGTAAGCGCGGTTGCAGGCCTGGCACCGCGCGTGTTTGCGTCAGATTGCGCCGTCACGACACACGCCGCGGCTCGACGGCACGTCGAGCAACAGCTAGTTTTCGGTGGCGGGAATCTGGTGGACTTGCCGATCGACGTCAGACTGCTCGGACACCTCGAGGTTGAGATCTCGGGCGATGTCGTGCAGTTTGAGGGCGCCAAGCAGGGGAAGCTGTTCGCGATGCTCGCGCTCCGTGCCCCGGACGCGGTTTCCGCTGACGAGCTCGTCGAGGGACTGTGGGGCGAGCAGCCCCCTGGCGGGGCGATGCAGGCCTTGCAGAAACAGATCTCCCGGCTGCGCCAGCGGCTGGGCAGCGGCGGATCGATACTGCGCCATCGCGCGCCCGGCTACGCGCTCGACCTTGACCCGATGGCGATCGATTTCCGTCGCTTCGAGGACCTCCTGCGTCGGGCGAGGCTGGCGTTGAGCCAGGAGGACCCCGACCGGGCGGCATCCGAACTCCAGACGGCGCTCGCGCTATGGCGGGGGGAGCCGCTCGCCGACTATCGCTTCGATGAGTTCGCCCAGCGCGAGATCGTGCGGCTCCAGGAGCTCGGGCTCGAGGCGGTCGAGGAGCGCATGGCCGCGGATCTGGCGACCGGCGGCGCCGACAATCTGGTCGGCGAGTTGCAGGCGTTGGTCGCCGAGCATCCGCTTCGCGAGCGACTGCGCGGCCAGCTGATGGTCGCGCTGTACCGGTCAGGCCGGCAGGCGGAGGCGCTCGAAACGATGCGAGCGGGCCGCCAGCTGCTCGTCGATGAGCTGGGAATCGAGCCCGGACCGGAATTGCGGCGGCTCGAGAACATGATCCTCGCCCACGATGCGGCGCTGAACGCCGATCGCGCGGGGGCGGGGCTCAGCGGCCAGCTCCCGGCGGTCGCCAACGAGACGATCGGCCGCGGCGACGAGGTGGCCGAGATCGGGCGATTGGTGACGCGCACGGAGGTGCGACTCGTCACGCTCGTCGGCCCGGGTGGCGTCGGCAAGACTCGCCTCGCGGTGGAAGCGGCGCGGGCGACGGCTGACGGCTTTCCCGCCGGCGCGGTTCACGTCACTCTCGACGGCGCCGAGGACCCTGGCGTGCTGGTCACAGAGGCGGCGTCGGCGCTCGGGGTCGTGGCCGCGACGGCGGCGGAATTGGGCGCACGGATGGCCGCTGTGACGCGCGGTGCGCCGGCGCTGCTGGTGCTCGATGGGTTCGATCGCTACCTCGATGACGCTGGACAGGTGGGCGAACTGCTGGCCGCGGTCGGAAACCTGACCGTGCTCGCCACCAGTCGCGCTCCGCTGCGGTTGACCGCCGAGCACGTCTACCAGGTCGAGCCGCTGACCACGCCCAACGCGGCGGCGCTTTTCATCGCGCGCATCGAGGCGGTGCGCGGGGGCCGCGTGGTCGAGGATGAGGACGCGATCGTCGATGCCATCTGCGAACGGCTCGACGGCCTGCCGCTCGCAATCGAGCTCGCTGCCGACCGCGCGCGGCTGCTGCCGCTGCCCGCGCTGCTCGAACGCCTCGAGCGTCGGCTCGAACTGCTGACGGGAGGCGCGCGCGACCTTCCCGCGCGGCAGCGGTCGTTGCGGGCCACGCTCGAGTGGTCGTGGGAGGCCGTGCAAGAGCCCGAACAGGAGCTGCTCGGCCGGCTCACGGTATTCGAAGGCGGCGCCTCGCTGGAGGCGGCGGATGCCGTGTGCGGCGAGCTGGCGGGCGGCCTCGAGGAGCTCGTGTCGTCGCTGCTCGACACGAGCTCGCTGTTGCGGGCCGACTCCGGGCATGACGGACAGCCCCGCCTGAGGATGCTCGACACGGTTCGCGAGTTCGCCGCCGAGCGAGCGGCCGAACGGGAGGACGTCCCGGCGCTCGAGGCGCGACACGCGCGGTACTTCCTCGGCTACTGCGAGAACGCCGCCGACCGCGCCGAGGGGCGCGACCAGCGCGAGTGGCTCGACCGCCTCGCGCAGGAGCGCAGCAACATCCGCCTGGCCGTCGAGCGTCTGCTGCGCGCGGGCGAGACCCAGGAGGCGTTGCGCGTGGCGGTCGCGTTCGCACGCGCGCTCCCGTGGGATGCACACGCCTATGAGGTGCGGGGCTGGCTGACGCAGGTGCTCGACGCGCCGGCGGTGCTGCCCGCCGAGCGACGTGCGACGGGCCGCTACTGGAACGGCATGCTGGCGCTCTCTCAGGGGCTCTTTGACGAGGCAAAGAATCAGCTCGAGGCGGCGCTGGAAGGAGCTCGCGAGGCACCCGAGCCGTCGGTCGAAGCTGCCGCGCTGACCGCGCTCGGCCGACGCGCGACGCTCGTGGCCGACGCGGACGCAGTGGCTGTCTGCGACGCTGCGGTCGGCGCCGCACGCGTTGTCGATGCGCCACTGCTGATCGCCGACGCGTTGCTGGCGTCCGCCGGGGCCTACGAGCGCGCGCAGGCGTGGGATCGCGCCGACGAGCTCGCAGGCGAGGCGCTCGCTCTCTACAGAGCGGCCGAGGATCCGTACGGCGCCGCCTGGGCATTGGCTGAGCAGGGATGGAACGATCTGGTCCACGGCCGGCTGCAGGAGTCAGAGCAACGGCTCGACGAGGCGCTCGAGCTGAGGCTCAGCCACGGCGACGACCGGCGACTCGTCGAGCCTCTGGTCGACTACGCGTGGCTCCTGCTGGCGCGCCACCACCACGAAGCGGCCCGACGCGGCTTCCTGGACTGCCTGGCGCTCGCGCGCCATGTCGGAGATCAGTTCATCGTCGGCGAGGCGCTCGCCGGGCTGGCGACGCAGGCCGCGAACGAGGGTCGCTGGGCCGACGCCGTGCGACTCGCCGGTGCCTCGGAAGCGCTCCACGAGCGGATCGGCGCGCCGCCGTGGGAGTCCGTCACGGCGATCCAGGACAGTGCACTGACCGGCGCCAAGGAAGCGCTCGGGAGTAGATACGCGGCCTACCTCGCGGAAGGGCGGCAACTGTCGGTCGAGGACGCCGTCAGGCGGTCATCGACCGGCCGGCCGCAGGTCGTAGCGAGCGCGCGCGATGACGAGCCCCGCTTCGTCCCGGCAGACCAGGCGGTTCGCGGGCACTGATCACGCGGTCGCCGGCGGCTGACGTGGTGGTGGGTGGGCGTGTCAGCGGGTTGTCTGTGGGATGTCAGCGGGTCGTGGTCTGCTACGGCCACGAAGTCGATCCGCTCTCTTGGAGGTCAGAAATGTTTTCCGCTAACACGTATCGCATCCGTTTCGCTGCTGCTGCTGATGAGGACACGATCGCGGGTTGGGGGTCGGGCCCGTTGAGTGGTCGGGTGCTGGTTGGTGAGATCGCTGGGGTGCCGGCGGCGGCGATGTCTTTGAGTGATGGTCAGTCGGCGAGCGATCCGGCGCAGGGCACTGATCATCTGTTGGCGAATATGCGGGTGCGGGCGGTGTCGATGGTCGCGCATGCGGCGGCGCCGTCGTTGCGTGATCGGGCGTTGGCGGGTCTGCCGGTGTGGTATCGCGCGGTCGCGAGCGACGTCGCGGCGTCGACCGCGGACGAGCGCGAGCTGGTCGCCGCGTAGCGGTTTTCAGAGCTCTGGATCGGCTTTGACGAAGGGCCCGGGAGCGCTCCCGGGCCCTTCCTGCTGTCGGAGGGCGAGCTTCACTCGGGCTGTGACCCCGTGAACAGCGTCTGGGCATCGACGAAGCAGATCGGATTCCCGAACGGGTCACGCGCGTAAAAGCTGCGCTCGCCCCAGGGCCTGACCTCGATTGTGCTCAGCTGGCGACAGCCGGCCTGCTCGGCTCGCGCGAGCACCGCTTCGAGGTCATCGACACCGAAGTAGACGTGCTGGGGGTTGGGGCCGGCCCGTTCGGGATCGCCGTCCGCGGCCGGCTCGTAGCAGGCGAGGATCGTGCCGCCGCAGTCGAAGTAGTGCCGCCCGCTCGAGACGCGAACGCCCGGGATTGCCAGCAGGCGACCGTAGAACGACGCGGCGGCCTCGATCTCGGCGACAGGGAGGATCACGCGAAACAGACGCGGCGGCGCCACGCACACAGTCTGACGGGCCACCGGCTCAGCCGGAAGTCCGCAAAGCGGGCGAGGTCCCGGAGCTGCGCGACTCGGAGTCAAAAAGTTGCCGTGGCGGGCACTTGCGCGACTCGGAGTCAAAAAGTTGCCGTGGCGGACACTTTTTGACTCCAAGTGGAGCCAGCCCTGCCGTTCGGAGGGCGGCCGTCAGAACACCATCTTGAGCTCGTCGACGCCCGCGTCGGTGGTCGTCGTGAGCGTGTAGTCGCCGCGTTCGAAGATCCGCCTCATGCGCCAGTTGGAGGACAGCAGATCGGCCGTCAACCCGCGCGCTCCGTGCCGGCGTGCGTATTCGACGAGGCCCCGGTGCAGGATCCCGCCGAGACCATTGCCCTGCCACTCCGGGTCGATCATGTAGGCGACCTCGGCAAGCGATGTGGCGGGATTGAGGTAGTAGGTGCTGGCGCCGACGATCCGCTCGTGCTCCGGCGGCCCGATGACGGCCGCGAACGCCATCTCCTGCTCGTAGTCGACGCTGCACAGGTGCTGAGCCGCGGTGTCGGTGAGTGAGGTCAACTTCTGGAAGAACCGGGTCTGGATGTCCTCGTCGCTGAGGCGGTAGAAGAGCTCCTGCATCGCCCCCGTATCGCTCGTCCGCGTGGGCCGAACGAGCAGTTCGCGGGAATCCCGCAGGCGCACCGTCCGCGCTTCTGAACCCGGGTATGCCGTGCGACTGTGCAGCTGCTGTTTGCGCCCGACGAGGCGGAGCTCCCGGGCGGCGGCAAGCAGGTCGTCACGCGCGTCAGGGTGTGCGATCTCGATCAGCGCGACCGCCCGCTCGGCCAGCGAACGGCCGAAGAGGTAGGCGGTGCCGTACTCGGTGATCACCCAGTGCACGTCGGCGCGTGGGATCGCGACCGGCTCGCCCGAAGCGAGCTCGGCCACGATCGCCGATCGTCCGGCGGGAGTGCGTGACGCGAGGCATACGATCGCGATGCCGCCCGGCGAGGTGAGCGCGCCGCGGTGGAAGGCGGGCCCGGTCGAGATCCCACCGTAGAGCTCGCCGTCCAGGGTTTCGGTCGACACCTGGCCGGTGAGGTCGATCGCGAACGCCTGCGTAACCGAGACCATCCCCCGCCTGCTCGCGATCACGGTCGGATCGCAGATGTGATCGATCGGGTGAAACGTGAACCTTGGATCGTCGTCAACGAGGTCGTAGAGGCGCCGAGTACCCATCGCCCAGCTGGTCGCCACCGGTCCCGTGATCACTCCGGCATCGACGAGATCGACGACGGGCTCGGTGATCACGTCGGAATGGACGGCGAGACCGCGCCGGTTGTTCAGATGACGGAGCATCCCGTTCGGCACCCGCCCGAGGCCGATCTGAAGGGTGCAGCGGTCCTCGATCAGACGCGCGGCGTAGCGCGCGATCCGCTCCGCCACCTCGCCGGTCGGCTCGTGCACGTACTCGGTCAGCGGGGTGTCGACCGGCACGAAGCTCGCGATCCGCTGCACCGGAATTCGGCTCTCCCCGGCGGTCCGCGGCATCGCCGGATTGACCTCGGCGATCACCGTCCGCGCCGCGAGCACGGCGGCCTTGGTCACATCGACCGAGATTCCCAGGCTGCAGGTGCCGTCCGGGTCCGGGGGCGCAACCTGGACGAGCGCGACATCGAGTGGGAGCTGCCCTTCGGCGAACAGCCTCGGCATCTCGGCCATCGACAGCGGGACGTACTCCAGCTGCCCTGAGGCGACGAGCGCGCGCTCTGCGGTGCCGACATAGAAGACCCGATGGCGGTAGGAGGAGTCCGAGCTCGCACCCGAACCGCTGGTCAGCGAGTGCACGAGGGTAACGCCCGGTCTGCCCAGGTGCTCGAGTGCGTCGACGAGTGCATGGGGCGTCGCGCATCCGCCCCCGACGAAGACCTTGTCGCCGTTGCGGACGATCGCCACGGCTCGCGCCGCCGACATCTGCCGGTCACCCCAGTCCGATGATGTTGTCGGGGTCTGCGTCGGTCCTGATGCGTCGTCGTCGACCGCCGGCATCGTTCGCTCCTCATCTGAAGCAGTCGCGAGGACACGCGCCCCCAGAGCCACCGCCTCCATCGATATGGCTGCGGGAGACGTTACCCCAGGAAATTCGGGCGCGGATGGCGGCGCGTAATCGGGCCGACATCGTTTGCGATCACCGTTAGCCTCGACGGCATGGATCACATGCGCGTGCTCGAGCCCGCCGACGGCGTGCTCGCCTTCTACGACGGACGAGTCGACGACTATCGCTTCGCCGCGGGTCCGAACTGGGTCGACGACGGCGCGTTGTCACTGGGGATCGCGAGCTACGCCGTGGTCTCGGGCGCCGAGGCGATGATCTACGACACGCACGTCTCGGTGCAGCACGCGCGGTCGATCCGGAGCACACTCGAGGCGCGCGGCATCCGGAGGTTCATCGTCGTGCTCAGCCACTGGCATCTGGATCACGTCGCCGGGACCGCCGCCTTCGGCGACTGCGAGATCATCGCGTCCAGTCGGACCGCCGAGCTGCTCGCGAGGTTCAAGGACGCGATCGAAGATGGGTCGCACGAGGGGCCGCCCGGGATCGATCCGCTCGTCCTGCCGACGACCGTGTTCGAGGGTCGCCGTCCGCTGACGATCGGGGCAGTCGAGCTCGAGCTGATCCAAGTCGACATCCACAGCGACGACGCGACCGTGGCGTGGTTGCCGGAGCGCCGCCTGCTGCTGTGCGGCGACACGATGGAGGACACGGTCACCTACGTTGACGAGCCCCAGAACTTCGCGTCGCATCTCGCGAATCTGGAGAGGCTTCGGGAGCTGGATCCAGACCGGATCCTGCCCAACCATGGCGACCCGCAGGTGATCGCGGCCGGTGGCTACGGCCCCGGTCTGATCGGCGCCACCGAGCAGTACATCCGCGCGCTGCAACGATGCCGCACTGACCGGGGCTTGCGCGACGCGAGCCTGCAAGAGCTGATCGCCGACTCGCTGGCGGCTGGCGCGGTCACCTACTTCGCGCCCTACGAGGCGGTTCATCGCGAGAACCTCGAAACCGTGCTCGCGACGCCCGAGGCGAACCCGACCTGACGCGCGTCGCCGTGCGCCACGGATCGGCGAGCGTGTCACGAGCCCTGGCGCTCGGCCCAGGTGAGCCGAGAGGCGCCGGGCCGCGGGGGCCCGGCGCCTCGGCATCGCCTTGCTCTAGGCGCGGATCTGCGTCCTGATCGAGTGCTTCGTCCCCGCGACCGTGACTGTCAGCAGGTAGCGCCCGTGCAACCTGCTGCGGTGGTGGACGACGATCCGCTTCTTGGCACGGCCCTGGCCATAGCCGACGATCCGCTTCCCGCGCGTGAGCGAGACGATGAAGCGGGCCTTGGCGGACGCCCCGTGCCCGACTTCCTTGCAGGTGACGGTGATCACGTCGCCGTGCTTGACCTTCGCGACGCACTTCACGCGAGGGGTCTTCCCGGCCGGTCCGCGCGGACCCCGCGGGCCCTGCGGACCTTGCGGCCCCCGCGGTCCCTGGGGACCCTGTGGCCCCTGCGGCCCTTGCGGTCCCTGCGGACCCTGGCCGCTCGGCGGCTTGCCACCGCAGACGTTGAAGTTCGGCGGGGTCGACATCCCGTCGAGCTCGCTCATGTCGGTGATCAGCTCGTTCGCGTGCTCGGTCAGCGATTGCGCGCTGGTCGGGTCAATCGTGAACGACGGCTCGAACGCCGCGTCGTTGAGCTCCGTGTCGATCTGCGAGACGAGCGGCGCGCGGAGCGCCTGGCACGCCGCGAGCTGCTGGTCCCATGCCTTGTACGTGGCGTCGCCCGAGGAGCTCGTCGAGACCGCCCGGGTGCTGACCTGGAGGCTGTCGCGGCCGAACTCGCCGAACGGAGCGTCGAGCTGCTTGTAGGCGTTTGAGAGCGCGTCGTAGTCCGATGTGTCGGCCGCGATCGCGGGCGGCATGTCGGACGGATCCATGATCTGCGAGATCGCCCGTCCGTCGGGCGTGTAGTCATCTGACAGGCCGAGCATCGAGAGCATCGTCGGCTGAGCATCGGTGTGATCGGTCCACGTTTCGCCGTCGGTGCCGAGGTTCTCGATCCCGGGCCCGACCCAGCCCTGCCAAGTGCTGGCGATCTGCGGCTGATCGTCGCCGTGGTTCCAGGCGAAACCTGGATCCTGCTGTGCGCAGCCCGCGTCGAGACCGGGCTCGGGGCACGGAACCTCGAACCCGTCGTCGAAGAAGAAGTCGTCGTTGCCGAACAGGACGAACGACGGCGTCCGGAGCCGATCCGCGTTGACCATGTGCAGGATCCCGAGCTCCTGCTGGTCGGCGATGTTGTCGGTGATCGGCTCGGGCCCGTCGGTGATCGGGTCAAACTCGCTCAGCGCCGACATCTCGCGCTCGAGGTTGCGCGTCTGCGAGGAGTCGGCCGCCGGCTGGTTCTTGATCATGATCTCGGGCGCGTCGTCGCTGTCCTCGTCGAACACCGTGTTGTCGCCGGTCGTCTTCTGTACGAGCGTGTTGAGGTTGACATCCACCTCACCGACGTTGCGCGCCCCTGTGATCGGGTTGGTGTACACGCACGGGACGTTGACGCCGTCACATCCGGGATTCAGCGGGAGTCCGCCACTGAAGTGGTCACCCTCGTCGACGGTGATCAGGAACATCGTGTTGCTCTTGTTGATCCCGTCCGCGGCGAGCCGTGTGAAGAACGCGCTGAAGGCGGCGTTGTACTCGTGCAGCTGAGCCTCCATGCCGGCCTCTCCCGGCCCGAACGCATTGCCGTTGTTCTGGTCGTAGTGGTCGTCGTGGACGTCGGAGACGTAGGTGTAGGTGACGGGGATCCCCGCCTCCTGCGCCGCGGCCGTGTACCCGAGCGCGTTATTCGCCTCCATCCCGTCAAAGCCCGGGAAGCCGTTGTTGCCGCGGTCGTCGATGATCGGCGACGAGTGTGTCGTGCCGTCGAAGCTCGAGAAGGTGTCGGGCGGGATGCCCGTCGGGCTATCGGCCGGGAGGTCGGTCACCGGCGCGGGGTCAAGCCCGTTGCTGGCGGTGTTGTTCGCGTCTGGAGCGAACACGTCGAAGACCGGGTTAAAGGTCGTCGACTGGCTACCGTCGTAGCTGCCGGTGGTCAACAAGGGATTGACCTGGAACGCCCCGAACAACGCCTTGAAGCCGCTGTAACCGTCCGGCTCGTCGGGCAGCGTGTCGGTCTCGCCGTTGGCGCACACGCCGCTGCCGTTGCTGTCGGCTTGCGAGCAGTGGATCGCGAGACCCTCGATGTCGGTCCCGTTCTTGAGGCTCGACGGAAGGCCTCCCGGGAACGCCTGCGTCACGTCGCTGGAGGTGTTCTCGAGCTCCATGTCGGCGGCGCCGATGCCGGCGAAGTCGCACCCGTGCGTCGTGTAGGGGACCCACGGCGCGGGCGTGTTCTTGCCGCCGGTGGTAATCAGCGTCGGCGTGTCGTCGGCGGACGCGGAGGTCGGATCGGTCCAATACTTGAACGCCGAGCTGAAGCCGGAGCCGCTGTCCTCTGACGGGTCCGAGAACACGTAGGTGTTACCGACGGTGATCCCGTTGCGGTCCGGATAAAGACCGGTCTCGGTCGACACGATGCCGCCCGAGGTGTGGGAGATCAGCACCGTGTGATCGTTGGTGAGCAGCGTTCCGTTGCCGGTGATGAAGTTACGGAGCGCGGGCATCTGCTCGAGGTCGGACGGGACGTTTGGGTTGTCTCGCTCGGAGTGCACGTTGTCGAACTGCAGGATCACCACGTGCTTGACGCCATGCGGGAGCGTGCAGGTACTGGCTGCCAGTGCAGCGCCCGGCGACAGTGTCGCGAGTCCGAACACTGACAACCCGAGCGCCGCGACCGCCAGCGCCGATGACGAGATGCGCGCACGGGCGCGCGGAACAGACGTGCGTCCAACCATTGATGACTCTTTCTGTTGATCGCCGCCCGCGCCCGACGCGCAGGCTCCGGCGGCAACCTACGTCGGGCGCGTCCGTCATTTGTGACGGGGCGGTGACGGAGAGATCAACAGGTTGTTGCGCACCGGTGCTCACGAGCGCGGTACGCACGTGCACCGGCGGCGGCCGGCCCGGTGACCGTGAGCTATAGGACCTTGACGAGCGGCATCTGCGCTGCGTTTGTGGGGTCGAGCAACGCGTCGAGCGCCGAGTCATACGAGGGCAGCGCGAGCACCGAGCCATCGTGGAGCACCATCAGGAAACGGTCCAGCGTGCGCAGAAATGCGCGGTCATGCGATACAGCGACGACCGTTCCCTCAAACGTCTGGAGAGCTTGCTCCAGTGCCTCGGAGGAATCGATGTCGAGGTTGTCGGTGGGCTCGTCCAGGAGCAGCAGGTTGTGGCCCTCGAGTTCGAGCACCAGCACCTCGAGCCGCGCCTTTTCACCGCCGCTGAGCACGTCATAGGATCGCCGCGCCGCCTCGGCGAGTCCGTAGCGGGCCAGTGCCGCCATCGCCGCCTGGACGCCGCCGCCACCGACGCGGATCAGGACGACCTCAAGGACGACCCGACCTTGCAGATCATCCCGTGACTGCGTCTGCGTGAAGAGGCCGGTCGAGACGCGCGGGCCGACGACGAGCTCGCCGAGATCGAGCCCGCGCTCGCCGGCCAGTGCCCGGATCAGCTGGCTCTTCCCCGACCCGTTTGGGCCGATCAGCCCGACTCGCTCGCCGAAGTGAACCTCGTCCGAGAACGGCGACACGAGCTCGGAGATCCCAACTCCGCGCAGGTCGAGCACCCGCCTGGCCGAGTCGCCGCCTCGGATGCGGACCTTGATCGCGAAGTCGCTGACCGGGGCGGGGGGAGGGCCCTCGTCGCGGAACCGGCGCCACCTGGTTTCGGCGGCATCGGCCCGCTTGGCCCAATCGCTCGAGTAGCGAGCACGCTCCTTGAACGTCTTCATCAGCTGGTACAGGCGTCGCTCCTCGTCGTGCCACCGTCGCACGGCATCGCCGAGGCGGCGCTGGCGCTCCTCGCGCGCCTGGGGGTAGGTCGCGTACGAGCCGCCGTGCACCCAGGCGCCGTTGCCTTCGAGGGTGACGATCGAGTTGACCGCGCCAGATAGAACGGCGCGGTCGTGAGAGATCATCAGGATCGTCTTCTTGCAGCGGCGGATCTGTTGCTCGAGCTCGAGCTTCGCGGGCACATCGAGGAAGTTGTCGGGCTCGTCAAGGAGCAGGACGTCCGCGTCGGACGAGAACAGGACGTCGAGCACGAGCTGCTTGCGCTCGCCGCCCGACAGCGTGACCGCGGGGCGATCGGCGAGGTCGGCAAACGCAGCACGCACGATCCGGCGGCAGGCGACGTCCCACTTGCCCTCGAGCTCGTAGCCGCCCAGGGCCGACCAATCCGCGATCGCCGTCCCCAGCTTGATCCCGGCGTCGAGATCGCCGGCGGCGAGCTGCGCCTCGTGATCGAGCATCCGCTCGCCCGCGCGCCGGACGGCCGGGGGGGCGAGCGACAGCAACAGTTCTCGCACGGTGCGCTGATCGTCGGTGACACCGACGTCCTGCGCCATGTAGCCGACGATGCCGCCGAGCGAAGCCTCACCATCGTCGGCGCTCAGCTCGCCCGCGAGCACCTTCAGCAGCGTGCTCTTGCCGACCCCGTTGGCGCCGACCAGGCCGATGTGCTCGCCGCCCGAGACGCGAAACGAGACGTCGGAGAACAACAGATCACCGCCCGGGTGCGCGTACGCGAGTCGGGATACGACGACATGGGCCACGGCGACCATCGTCGCATCGTTGGCCAGATGGTCGCTCGCCCATGCAAGCACGTCCGCCGATCGGCCCGGTCGGCGATCACGAATGACTCACTGCTGATCAGGCTGGGCGCGACGGCTAGCGCGGTGACCAGGGGGTGACCGGGCGCTCGAGCGCTGCGCCGTCCACGACGAGGTCGACGCGCTCGTTGAAGAACGCGATCCGGTCTCTGACCTCGACGGCCTCGCGCAATGGGTCACGATAGGTCCAGGCGACGTCCTGACCGTGAAACGAGAGGTAGGAGGCGCGCCCCTTATAGGCGCAGTACGTCGCCGTCTCGCTCGGGGTCAGCAGCTCGTGATTGACGTCTCCCGGAGGTAGGTAGTAGCGCACGGGCAGTGGCGGCTCGAACAGGATGTAGGGCGACGTCGAGCGGGCAAGTGTCTGCCCGTCGCGCTCAACGCTGACCGCGCGTGAGCTGTGAACGATGTCGATCCGGTGAAACGGGTCACGCGGGTGCGCGACGTTTGGCTCGTCCTCCTCGTACCACCCATCGAACGCCTTGAAGTCGAGGATCAGATAGCCGCTGAGTGCGTCATCGGATGGGCGGAAGGCGGCTCGCCGGCGCTCGAGTCCGGAGCTGCGAAGGTCGAGTGATGTGCCATCGGTGGTGTGGACGGAGAACGGGATGCTGGGGTCGTACACCGGTCGCCCGTCGAGCCGTGGCGCGCTCACGCCGCCGGCCGCGGACGCATCGGGGGGATTGGCGGACGACTCGGTCACGTCGGCGCCGACGTCGGCGACAGGAACCGCGTAGCTTGGGACGACCCGCTTGGGTTCCCACACGAGCAGCGCACGGTCGCTGTCGATCACCGTCCGGCCGGCGATCTGCGCCCGAATCCGCTTGTCCGTCGGCTCGAAACGGAGTTCGTCGAGCTCGTTGGTCAGCAAGTCGCGAACGCGCGTCGCCATCGGCTCACGGTGACACAGATCGCGCGCGACCGCAATTGCCGCTGCGCGCGCGGCGATGACTCTTACGCCTGGGCCGGCGCCTCAGCTCGATGGTGGGGGAGGGAGGCCGAGCCTGTGGCGGAGCGTCCGGACGGCGCGTTCCACCGGCCTGTTGGCGGCGTTCAACCGTCGCTCGTACTCGCGTACCTCGGCCAACGACACGGAGCCGGCGGCCCTCGTCGTGAGAGCCGCGCGCTTCTGGTTTGACTGATAGAGCGAGTGGGCGACCCGCTCGAGCCGCGGCCCGAACGCGATCCGCGACAGCCGGTGGTCGAACAGGCGCTCGGTGGCGGCGATCGCGCGCAGGTCGCCGCGCGATCGCTTGAGGTGATCGCGGTCGGGGCCGTCGAGCCGGTCGAACTCGTGGTCGAGCCGCCGGTTGCCCGCCTTCGCGATCGCGAGATATCGCGCCGCCAGGGCGCGATTGCCGGCACCGGACGCAGCGGGGCGAGCGGCGCGCGTGCGCGCCCGGATCTGTGCCGAGCCGCCGCTCGCGACTAGTGCGAGGCATAGCAGCGTTGCGAACCCGAGGCGTGCGGCGCGGCTGGCATGTCCTGACCCAGCCATGGCGTGATCGTAGCCGCGGCTATCGTGAAGCGATGCCGTTCAAGACCGACCGCCGCAGCGGACGAGGCGCCCCGGGCGCGCCCCGGCCCTGACCGCGATGTTCCGCGCGATCATCGCCAACAACCGGGCCGGAGGCTGGCGCCGCCTGCAACGCGAGGCCTGACGCCCGCTCGCCGGTTCGATCGAACTAAGGTGCAGGGCATGCATCCGACCGCCGAGCGAGTGAAGCAGCGGTTGCACGACAGAGGACTCGAGATCGAGGTCGCGATGCTGACCGATTCGGCGCGGACGGCCGCTGAGGCCGCGACAGCGGTTGGCAGCGACGTTGGTCAGATCGTCAAATCGCTTGTCTTCGTCCGAGACCGGGAGCCGGTGATGGTGCTGTGCGCCGGCGACCGACGGGTCGACAACAAGCGGCTCGGTCTGGAGGCGGCGACCGCGGATCAGGCCCGGGCCGCGACCGGGTTCGCGATCGGGGGCATTCCGCCGCTCGGGCACGACAACGAGCTCGAGACGCTCGTCGACGTCTCGCTGCGCCGCTTCGAGACCGTCTGGTGCGCCGCGGGGACGCCACACGCGGTCTTCGAGATCGAGACCGAGGCGCTCATCTCCGCGCTCGACGATCCGACCGTGATCGAAGTAGCTCCGACGGTCCCGTGATCGATCATCGTGCCAGCGCCGGCTCGGCCTCGCCGCGGCCCGCGTTGGCAGCGGCCGCCTCGATGCTGGCGTCCTTGAGGTACTGGTGGACGAAGGCGATGGTCATGCTGCCTTCGCCGACGGCGGCGGCGACGCGTTTGACGGGGCTGTAGCGGACGTCGCCGCAGGCGAAGATGCCGGGGATGCTGGTTTCGAGGAGGTAGGGGTCGCGGTCGAGGGTCCAGTGTCCGGCGCTGCGCATGTCGGTGCCGGTGAGGACGAAGCCGCGTTTGTCGAGTGCGATTTCGGCGGGGAGCCAGTTGGTTTGGGCGTCGGCGCCGATGAAGATGAAGAGGCCGGCGGAGGTGACGGTTTGGGTTTGGTTGGTGGTGTTGTTGTGGATGTCGATCGCTTCGAGCGTGTTTTCGCCGTGGCTGGCGGTGACTTGGTGGCCGAGTTTTAGGTCGATGTTGGGGCGGGTTTGGAGTTGGTCGATGAGGTATTGGCTCATGCTTTTGTGCAGGTCGTCGCCGCGGCAGAGGATGGTGACGGTTTTGGCGTGGGTTGAGAAGTACATCGCGGCTTGGGCGGCGGAGTTGCCGGCGCCGATGATGTGAATGTCGAGGCCGTGGGTGGCGGGCGCTTCTGAGCGCGCGGCGCCGTAGTAGATCCCTTTGCCGGCGAGGCGGTCAAAGCCTTGGGTTTGCATTTGGCGCCAGCTGACGCCGCACGCGAGGATGATCGTCTTGGTGCGGATCACGTCACCGTCGTCGAGGTGCACCTGGCGCGTCGCGACGTCGATCCGGTCAATCGACCGCGTGACGAGGATCTCGGCGCCGAGGCGTCGTGATTGTGAGAGCGCGCGGCTCGCGAGCTCAGCGCCTGAGACCCCGGACGGGAACCCGAGGTAGTTCTCGATCCGCGACGAGGTCCCGGCCTGCCCGCCCGGCGCTTCGCGCTCGACCACGATCGTCTGCAAACCCTCAGACGCGCCGTAGACCGCGGCCGCGAGACCGGCGGGGCCGGCGCCGACGATCACGGTGTCGTACTCCGCGCGTTCGGGCTCGGTCCCCAACCCCAACAACTCCGCGACGCGCCGCAACCGCGGCCGCACGACCGTCTTGCCGCCCACGACCCGGATCACCGGCCAATCACCCGGCGACGGCAACGCCTCACCCCACGTCTGCTGATCGCTCGCGCCATCACCCTTCAGCCACGTAAACGAGACCTGATTGCGATCCAAAAAATGCCGCAACGTCGTCGTCGTCACATCCAACCTACTCCCAACCACAACCGCCCGCGGCTGCTGCCGTTCGGCGGCCAGCGCGGTCAGGCCGCGCGTGCCTCCCATGCGGTAATTCGCGAGGTTGCCGACCTCCTTGCTGACATCGGGCACCTGAGCGGCGACCGCGTGGTAGTCCCTCGCCTCGACTCTCATCACGCGGGTCGGCTCGGCGGCGCGGAAACCGACCGGGAACACCGTCCCGAGCACGATCGGCACCTCCCCGAAAATGTCACCCGGATCACGATTACCAAGCACCCGCTCGACGCCATCCACCACCCGCACCGGCTCGATCCGCCCCTCGATCACCGCGAACAGCGCGCGCTCGTCACCCTCGTGCGCGGCGTATTCGCCCTTGACCAGCCGGACATCGGCAGCGACACGGCTGATCTGCTCGCGCTCGTTCTCGGTCAGCATCGCGAACACTGCGACGCTCCCGATCTCCTCTGGCGTGATCACGCTTCCAAGCCTCCGCGGGTGCCGGTGCCGGTCGTCTGGTTTCTCGCGCGGTGCGTCATCGATCGAGCGGGATTGGCTCCGTCCCAGCCACCCCTGCCGCCGTTTCCCGGACGCTGAACAGTAGCCGATCGAGACCCGTCAACCGGCGGGGCGCCGAGCATGACAAGATGGTCCACTTCGTTTCACTCGGGGGGTTGTGGGCTTGCACGGTTGGGCTGATCGGCTAGGCGAAGGGGGGCAGCACGCGGATGCGCGCGCTCGTTCTCTCTGACACGCACTTCGGCGCCTGGACGGGCGAGGACATCCTGCGCGACCGGGACACGATCGCACTCCTCGAGCCGTTCCTCGACGTCGACGAGGTCATCTTCCTCGGAGACATGTTCGACTTCCTGTTCTCGTCGCTGCGAGACGCGTTCAGCGCCGCGGATGGGCTGTTCGAGGTGATGCGCGAGAAGCTCCAGGGCAAGCGGTTCGTATTCCTGGCCGGCAATCACGACCATCATCTGATCAGACGCGAGGAGGAGGCGCTGATCGAGCTCGAGGTGGCGACCGGCCGGCCGCCGGGCGAGCTCAGCGGCGAGCTGCGCCGGATCGATTTCTTTCACCGCTTTCTCGAACGTCGGCTCGACGGGGTCGAGATCGACATCCGCTACCCGACGTACACGTTCGCCGGGGTCCTCTGCACCCACGGCCACTACCTGGACTTCCACGCGCGGAGAACCGGCGCGGCACCCGGCAAACTGCTCGCGCGAGCGCTGTGGGCGATCGCGGTCGGCGGCAAGGAGCACCGGCCGACGGTCGACGACTACGAGGCGACGATCACGATGCTGACCGCGTTTCTGTATCTGATCGCACAGTTGCCGAACGGGACGCACGCTCAACAGCGCGCCTTCGCGCTGTTTCAGAGAACCGCCCACGCGCTGCGTGTGGGGGCCGCGCCGGTACGGGCTGTCGAGCACGCGGCGGGCTGGCTTGGCTCGCGCTTGGACGCGGTCGACGGGCACTTGCCGCATGCCACGCGAGGCTCGGACATCGCCGCAAGCTACGCCGGCGCCCGCTCGCATGAAGCGCAGCGGCGCGAGCGGACCGGCGCTCCCGGCGGAAGCGAGGTCGCCAACCACACGGTCGCGCGGATGATTCGCGCGAGCGACCCGGCCGGTCACGCCGTCGGCGCGTTCGAGCAGGTCGTGCTCAATCTCGGCTGGGCGCAGGAGACGGACAAGATCGTGTTCGCCCACACGCATCAACCGCTCGACGGGGTCACGACCGTCGGCGGCCGGATCCGGTACTGGAACACCGGCTCGTGGATCTACGAGCCCGACCTCAGCTCGTACGAGGCATATCGCGGGTATCTGCGCAACGCCTGGCCCGGCACGGCCGTCCTGATCGATTCAGACCAAGCGCGGCCGCGGCTGCTGAGGCTGCGCGAGCACCTCAACCCGCTCAACGGGTAGCTCGCTCTCGAGATCGAGGAGTTCCTGGTAGAGCGCGAGCGATGCTTGCGCGATCCGGCGCACGATCTCCGCCTCCGGCGGGCCGACCCGGACGACCGGCAACGAGACGATGCCGCTGCGGCTGACGTTCACCACCATCTGCTCGCTGACGCCGTCGGCCGCCGCGCGCCAGCCGGGCGGGCGGCCGGCTCTCGCGACCGCCGCTCCATCGTCGCTGACCGAGATGCGATGATCGCGCCGAGTGACCCGGACTCGGACTGGGTCCAGCGGTCGATACTCGAGCCCCACATCGACCACCGTCTCGTCCTTGTGATGCGTCAAATCAACCTCCCGGGAGCCGCGCGCGCCGGTCGGCCCAAATGTTACGGTGCCTCGCCCGAGGAGTCTTGCCCGCGCGGTGTCGGTGGCTCGAAACAGGTCTCGGTTGCCGACCTCGATCCACACCGCCGCTCGGTTCGCGCCCAAGCGCGCAACCGAGGCTGTCGATCTGGCGGCAGCCCGTTCGTCTGATACGCGACCATTCCAAATAAGGAGGACGCGATGCAGTACATGATGTTGATCAACCTGGGACCCAAGGTGCGGGACTTCCAGAGCCTGTCCGAGGATGAGCGCAAGGCGCTCGCAGACGGCTTTCAGGCGCTCAACGAGACTCCGGGCGTGACCCCCGGCACGGGCCTGGCGCCGCCCGAGACAGCCACCACGGTGCGCGTGCAGGACGGCAAGGCGCTGACCACCGACGGTCCGTTCGTGGAGACCAAGGAGGCGCTCGACGGCTACTTCATGTTCGAGGGCGAGGACCTCGACGCCGCGATCGAGGTGGCGGCCAAGGTGCCGGCGACGAGCATGGGCGGCGCGGTCGAGATCCGGCCGATCCGGGAGTGGTAGAGACCCTCGAACGGATCTTTCGCGACCAGTGGGGTCAGGTCCTCGCTGCGCTGATCGGCTTCCTCGGCGACTTCGACCTCGCCGAGGAAGCCGCGCAGGAGGCGTTCGCGATCGCCGCCGAGCGCTGGCCCCGTGATGGGACTCCGTCGAGTCCCGGCGGGTGGCTGATCACGACCGCGCGCAACCGCGCGATCGATCGGATCCGGCGTGACCGCACGCTGGCCGCGAAGACCCGGCTGCTCGACGTGCGCGAGGCAACCGTGGACGACGTGGACGACGTGACGTTCCCCGACGAGCGGCTCGAACTCGTATTCACCTGCTGTCATCCGGCGCTCGCGACCGATGCCCAGGTGGCGCTGACGCTCCGCACGCTCGGTGGATTGACGACGGCCGAGATCGCGCGCGCGTTCCTCGTCGAGGAGCCGACGATGGCCCAGCGCTTGGTCCGTGCCAAACGCAAGATCAGGGCGGCGGGGATTCCGTTCCGTGTTCCCCCCGACCATCTGCTCCCCGACCGGCTCGCGGCTGTGCTCGCGGTCGTCTACCTGATCTTCAACGAGGGCTGGAGCGGGCGCAACGAGCTCACCGCCGAGGCGCTGCGGCTCGGGCGGGCGCTGGTCGAGTTGATGCCCGACGAGCCCGAGCCGCATGGCCTGCTCGCGCTGATGCTCCTGCACGACTCGCGCCGGCGGGCGCGCTTCAAGGACGGTGAGCTGGTGCTGCTCGCCGACCAGGACCGCTCGCTGTGGGACGCCGATCAGATCGCCGAGGGACGAGTGCTGCTCGATCGCGCGCTGGCGCTGCATTCTCCAGCGCGCGCGTACGTAGTGCAGGCGGCGATCGCATCGCTGCACGCCGAGCAGCTCCGCGATTGGCCCCAGATCGCGGCGCTCTACGGCGAGCTGACTCGGCTCACGGGCTCATCGGTCGTCGAGCTCAACCGGGCGGTCGCCGTCGCCGAGGCGCGTGGCCCCGAGGCCGGGCTCGAGATCATCGACACGCTGGCACTCGAGGATTACCGCTACCTGCACTCGACGAGGGCCGAGCTCCTGCGCCGCATCGGACGCATCGACGACGCGCGCGACGCGTACCGCAGCGCGCTTGCACTCGTCCACGACGACGCCGAGCGACGACTGTTCGAGCGGCGTCTCGCCGAGCTGTCCGGCGGCTGACGGCCCGCCCCGCGTCTGCGTGCTCGCGGCGGTTGACGGGCACCGCGCCGTGCAAGACAATCGACCCGTGTTCGAGCTAGGAGGAGCCTGTGTCGTGGAAGCTTGAAGGGTCTTATTTCGAGACGTGCTCGTGCGAGGCCGTGTGTCCGTGCACGGCGTCTTTCTCGTTCGGGGCGACGTATGACCGCTGCATGGTCACGCTCGTCTTCAACGTCACCGACGGCGACGTCGAGGGGACCGACGTGAGCGGGCTGGCGGTGGCGGCCGTCGCTGACACGCCGAAGGTGATGACCGACGGCAACTGGCGCCTCGGGGTGTTCATCGACGCGGCAGCCTCGGACGCGCAGGCCGAGAAGCTCGGGGGCGTGTTCTCGGGCGCGCTCGGCGGGCCGATGCAGGCGCTGGGACCGCTGATCGGCGAGAACCTCGGCGTCCAGCGCGCGCCGATCGACGTGCGCGAGGATGGCATCCATCACGCGGTCAGGATCGGCGACGCAATCGACTTCGAGATCGAGGACGTGGTCCCGTTCGGCTCTCCCACCGGTGTCCCCGCGCAACTCGTGAACGTGCTCCACCCCGCCGGCGCGGAACTGAACGTGGCACACGCGATCCGATCGAGGATCGACGCGTTCGGGATTCAGTACGAGGGCAACTCCGCGTTCTCGCGGTCACCCTTCTCCTGGGCCGGATGAGCGCCGTCGGCTCGATCGCGCCGGCGCGAGCCGGCTCGGAGCGGCGCGAACTCGCCGCGGCTCTCGGCGCGGTCAGGACGCGCCTCGGACTTGTCGCCCTGCTGCTGGCGCTCGCGGGCCTGGCGTGGTGGTCGACGGCCGGCCGGATGGCGGGCATGGACGCGGGACCGGGCACTGCCCTCGGCGCGCTCGGCTGGTTTCTCGGTATCTGGGTCGTGATGATGGCGGCGATGATGTTCCCGTCGCTCTCGCCGACGGTGGCGCTCTATACGACCATGACGCGCCGCCACGGTCTGGGCCGCCCGCTGCTGTTCACCGCCGCGTACCTGTTTGCCTGGGGCGCCGCGGGCCTGGTGGCGTACGGGGTGTTCGAACTCGGCGAGACCCTGTTCGGCTCGGCTCTGGCGTGGGACGGCGCCGGACGCTGGTTTGCCGGCGGCGTGCTCGCGCTCGCGGCGGCGTACGAGTTGACGCCGCTCAAGGACGTCTGCCTGTCGAAATGCCGCAGCCCGGTCGGCTTCCTGCTCGGCAGCTGGCGCGACGGCCGAGTCGGGGCGCTGCAAATGGGTTCGCGCCACGCCGGGTGGTGCCTGGGCTGCTGCTGGGCGCTGATGGCGGCGCTGTTCGCGCTGGGGGTCATGAGTCTGATCTGGATGGCGTTCGTCGCGGCGCTGATCGCGCTCGAGAAGACGCTTCCTTGGCACCGGGTCGTGACCTGGGGCACCGCGGCGATCCTGCTCGCGCTCGCGATCGCCGTCGTCGCGGTCCCGCACTCGGTCCCGGGACTCGTGGTTCCAGGATCACACGGCGCGATCAGCGCGATGAATTCGATGGGCGCAATGCACTAGCTGTTGGCCGCGATCCACACGGTCGCGGCCGGCGATTCGCTCCTGTCGCCGTCCGTGACCCGGATCGTGATCGAGCGGATGGCGCGCCAGCCGCGCCTCCAAGCCAGCCCCGATGACGCGCTCGACGAGCTGACCCCGCGCGAGCACGAGGTGCTCGAGTCAGTCGCCCGCGGCCTCTCCAACGCAGAGATCGCCGCGGCGCTGGTGATCGAGGAGTCGACCGTCAAGACGCACGTGAAGCGGATTCTGATGAAGCTGCAGCTGCGCGACCGCATCCAGGCCGTGATCCTGGCCTACGAGACGGGGCTGGCACAGGCCGGTCCGCGGGCGGGCACTCCGCGCGCTTGACCCAGCATTGATCAGCCTTAGCTTGTTTGTGGCCATGGCGCGCGAGGCCGCGCCGGGCGGGCTAAGCTCCGCGGCGCCTTGACCCGCGAGGTGGACACCGATCTGGCCGTACTCGACCGCCTCGTCCGTCCGGCGCGCAAGGAAGTGGTCGACATCGGCTGCGGGGGCGGCCGGCTCGTGCGCGAGCTCGCCGGGCTCGGCGCGCGGGTCGTGGGGGTCGAGATCTCCGAGCGCCAGCTCGCGGCCGCGCTCGCGCGCGACGGGGGCACCGGTGCGCGGTATCTGATCGGTCGCGGCGAGGCCCTCCCGCTCGACGACGGATCAGTCGACATCGCGGTGTTCATGCGCACCCTTCACCATGTGCCCGCCGCCGCGCAGACCGCGGCGCTGCGGGAGGCGGCGCGGGTGCTGCGCCCCGACGGCGTCGTGTACGTCGTCGAGCCGCTCGCCGAGGGCGACTACTTCGAGCTCGTCAGCATGATCGAGGACGAACTCGAGGCGCGCGAGTCCGCCCAGCGCGCGCTGCGCGACGCCGCGCGCGCGGGTCTGGAGCTCGAGACGACGGTCGAGTACGACGTGGCGATCACAGTCGCGAACCTCGCCGCGCTCCGTTCGCGCGTGGTGAGCGTCGATCCCGAGCGGGCGGCGATGTTCGATGCCCGCGAGGGCGAGCTGGCGGCAGCGCTGTCGAGGCTCGGCGAGCCGGGTGGCGACAGCGATGAGCGACGTTTCCTGCAGCCGATGCGGGCGGTCCTGCTCGCACCGCGGCCGGACTGAGCCCGGAACCCGAAAAGCGGCGCTAGACCGGCGTCGCGGCGAGCAGATCCCGGAGCGCCGCGAGTTCGTCGTCGCTCGGGGCCCAGCGCGTCGCCTGCACGTTTGTGGTGACCTGCTCGGGCCTGGTCGCGCCCGCGATCACCGACGCGACGACTCCGCGCGCCAGAAGCGCGCCGATCGCGACCTGCGCGAGCGTCACGCCGCGCTCGTCGGCATAGCCGCGTAGCGCCTCGATCAGCTCGAACTGGGCCGCGGTTGCGATCGCGGGGCGACCGGTCAGCCGCGCGCCGTCGGGGCCGGGCGCGTCGGCGGTGTACTTGCCGGTAAGCAGCCCCGAGGCGAGCGGGAAGAACGGAACGAAGCCGAGTCCGAGGCGCTCGCAGGTGGGCAGCACGTCGTGCTCGGGCTCGCGGACCAGCAGGTTGTACTCGTTCTGGACCGCGGAGAAGCGGGTGAAGCCGTTCTCGCCCGCGACGGCGTCGGCCTCGTCAATCTGCGCGGCGCTGAAGTTCGAGGCACCGATCGCGCGGACCTTGCCCGCGGTGACGAACTCGTGCAGCGTCTCGAGCGTCTCGGCGATCGGGGTCACGCCGTCGGGCTCGTGGTACCAGTAGTAGTCGATCACGTCGGTCTCAAGCCGTCGCAGCGAGGCCTCGAAGGCCTGGCGCAGGTACTCGCGTGACCCGCGCGGACCCTTGCCGTCGCCCATGTCCATGCCGCCCTTGGTGGCGAGGATCACGCGGTCGCGGCGGCCGCGCAGGACCTCAGCGAGGTACTCCTCGCTGAGACCCCGCCCGTAGATGTCGGCGGTGT
This sequence comes from uncultured Solirubrobacterales bacterium, assembly GCA_963744695.1. Taxonomy (GTDB): domain Bacteria; phylum Actinomycetota; class Thermoleophilia; order Solirubrobacterales; family Solirubrobacteraceae; genus Palsa-465. The sequence goes on from CAVUUT010000013.1 coordinate 142,860, forward strand.
CGAAAAACGTGATCCCCTGTTCGATCGCGGCGTCGACGACCGCCCGTGTCCCAGCGAGGTCGACGCGGCGGCCGAAGTTGTTGCAGCCCAGGCCGACGATCGAGACGTCCAAGCCGGAGTCGCCGAGCGGGCGGGTGGGTAGCTCGAGCATCGCTGTCGATATAGCAGCTGCCGCCGCTAACCTGCCGCCCAGGCGCACCCGACGACAGGGTTGGCTGCCCCGAAATCGGCATGGGTTCGACAACGTTTACGACGACGCTCGCCAAGCGCGGCCCCGGGGTCGCGGTGATCCTCGACGACGCTCAGGTGGCGGCGGTCGGGGACGGCGCCAGGCGCTTCCCGGTCGCGGCGACGATCAACGGCTACAGGTGGCGCAGCACGGTCGTGCGGATGCGCGGCGAATATATGCTCGGCCTCAGCAAGGAGGTGCGTGGGCGGGCCGGCGTCGATGCCGGCGATGAGGTGCAGGTCGCGCTCGAGCTCGACCTCGCGGAGCGCACGGTCAACGTTCCGCCGGCGCTCGCGGAGGCGCTCGCGCGCGACGCCGACGCGAGCGTCGCCTACGACCGGCTCGCGTACACGCACCGCAAGGAGTTCGCCAACTGGGTGGCGGAGGCCAAGCGCGACGAGACGCGCGAGCGGCGGGTCGCCAAGACGCTCGAGATGCTCCGCGCCGGGCAGACGCGCAGCTGATCTCGGGGCGCGCCAACGCGCGCTCGGACAGCGCAGGCAGGCCCGCTAGTCGAGGCGCTTGCGGAGCACCTGACCACGCCAGCCCTCGAGCTCGAAGCGCCGATCGCGCGCGAAGCCGTGGCGCTCGTAGAACCTGACCAGCGCGGGCGCGTCGGCCCAGCAGTCGACGCGCACCTGCCGGGCGCCGCGCTCGCGCCCGATCGGGGCGGCGAGCGCGAGCAGGCGCGCACCGATCGCGTTTCCGGCCAGTCGCCGCGTGCTGAGCAGCAGCGTCACGTAGAGCTCGGGGTCAGCGACCGGCGGAGCGTATGCGGGCGCGGCGCCGGCCGCGATCACGCCCACCGTCACGCCCTCGTACTCGGCGATCCGGACTGCGTCGCGGTCGAGGATCCGGCCGACCCGATCGCGCATCTCCGGTCTGCTCGAGAACGGCAGTTCGCCCCACTGACCCGAGAGGCCACGGTCGACGAGCCAGGCGACCGCCTCGTCGAACATCGCGAGCACGGCGTCGCCGTCGGCGCGCGAGCCCGGTCTGATCCGCAGGTCGATCACAGGCTCAGTTGATCCGCAGTTCGATCACAGGCTCAGTTGATCCGGCGTTCGATCACAGGCTCAGTTGTACCCGCGCCCGGGCGTGGGTCAGCTGACGGCCGCTTCAAACCGATCGAACGTTGGCGAGAGCCCACTAATCTGACCCGGCATGAGCCTCCCCAGCCAGATGCTCGCGCGGCGGATGCGTCTGATCGTCCCGCGGACGCGCGATGTCGTCTGTGAGCGCGATCTGCGGATCCCGATGGACGACGGCGCGGTGCTGCTCGCCGACCGCTGGGTCGCGCGCGACGATCGCGATCGCCCCCAGCCGACCGTGCTCGTCCGCTCGCCGTACGGGCGCGACCGAGCGGTCGGATTGCTGTTCGGTCGGCTGCTGGCCGAGCGCGGCCTTCAGGTCGTGATCCAGAGCGTGCGCGGCACGTTCGGCTCGGAGGGGAGCTTCGCTCCGTTCGACGAGCGTTCCGACGGGCTCGCGACGCTGCGGTGGATCCGCTCGCAGGCGTGGCATTCAGAACGGATCGGGATGATCGGTCCTAGCTACCTCGGGCTCGTGCAGTGGGCGGTCGCGTCAGAGGCCGGCGGGGATCTGGCGGCGCTCGCAATCGCAGTGAGCGCGTCGCAGTTCTACGAGCAGGTGTACGCGGGCGGGAGCCTCGCGCTCGAAAACGCCGGCTCGTGGATGGTGCTCATCTCGACCCAGGAGGGCAGGTTCGCGCTGATCGCGATCAACCGCGCACTGCGGCAACTGGCAGCCCTGCTGGACGACCTGCCGCTCGGCGACCTCGACGAGCGTGCGCTCGGAACCGAGGTGCCGTGGTTTCGCGAGGCGGTCCAGCACTCCACCCGTGAGAGCGAGTACTGGGTGGCGCGTGACTACTCGGCCGGCGTCGGCGAGGTGCGAGCGCCGGTCCAGTTCGTCGGCGGCTGGTACGACATCCTGCTGCCGTGGATGCTCGAGGACTTCACGGCGCTGCGGGCCGCCGGGCAACATCCGCAGCTGCGGATCGGGCCATGGACGCATATCGCGCCCGGCCTCGCGGCCGCATCGCACCGCGACGGAATCGCGTGGCTGCGGGCGCACCTGCTCGACGATGACCGGCTCTTGCGCGACAAGCCCGTCCGGCTGTACGTGACCGGCGAGCGCTCGGGCGGCGGCTGGCGCGACCTCGAGGACTGGCCACCGCCCGAGACTCAACAACGGCGTCTGTGGCTCGACGCCGGTGGGCGCCTGCGCGACGAGGCCCCGCAAGCCGCCGACGTGCCCGCCGACCGTTACCGCTACGACCCGGTAGATCCCACCCCGGCAGTCGGGGGCCCGCTGCTGCTCGCGCGCGAGGCCGTCGTCGACAACCGAGAGCTCGAGGCGCGCGGCGACGTGCTGGTGTTCAGCTCCGAGCCGCTCGATCAACACGTCGAGGCGATCGGGCCGGTGCATATCGAGTTGTTTGCGCGCGCCGACTCTGACTACTTCGACCTGTTCGCGCGCGTGTGCGACGTCGACAGCGGCGGCGTCTCGCGCAACGTGTGCGACGCGCTGGCGAGCATCAGCCCCGAGCGATTTACGCGCGCGGAGGATGGAGCCTGGGCGGTCGCGTTCAACCTCTGGCCGATCGCTCACCGGTTCGCCGCCGGCCACCGGATCAGGGTGCAGGTCTCCTCCGGAGCGCACCCGCGCTACGCGCGCAACCCAGGGACCGGCGAGGACCGCGCCACCAGCACCTCGACCAGGGCGGTCGAGGTCGAGCTGCTCCACGACAGCGAGCATCCCTCGGCGCTGGTGCTGCCCGCGGCCGCGCGATGATCCCCTGCCGGCCGGCGGCGATCGCGGGGGCGCTCGCCGTGCTCGCGTACGCGGGCGTCGGGTCGGCTTCGACGACGTCAGAGCCGGCGCTCGCGGCGACTGGAGGCCGAGCCGCCGGCGCGACGCCGTGCTCGGCGAACTACGTCCGCGGCCCGCTCAAGGCCGCGCGGACGCTCCGCTTCGGAATCGACCCCGAGCTCGCCGGGACGGCCGGCTCCACCCAACAGGGCGCCACGCCCGTCAACCAAGCCAAGACCTTGCGCGCGCTGCGCGCCCTGAGGCCGCCCGGCAAGGAGCTCGTGCTGCGGATCAACCGCCTGTTCGAGTCAGACGGCGAGGCGGGGATCCGCCGGTTTGAGCGGATCATCGATCGCTACACGCGCGCCGGCTACGACACCGAGCTCCAGGTCCGTTATCACCCATCGGTGAGCCAGCGCGGCAAGATCGGCGCCTGGACGCGCTACGTCCGGCGGGTCGTCGACACGTTCGGGCCCAACCGCCGCGTGATCGCGATGACGATCACCAACGAGGTCAACGTGACGTTCTCGCCCAACACCTCCGACGGCGCCTACCCCGGCGCCGAGCAGGCGCTGATCCGGGGGATCATCGCCGCCCACCGGGAGGCCGTGCGGCGCGGCTTTGACCAGCTGCGCTTCGGGTTCACGTTCGCGTACCGCTTCAACGCGACCACCGATGCGGCGATGTTCACCGCCCTGGAGGGCGGCGGGGCAGCGTTCCGCAGGGCGCTCGGATTCGTCGGCGTCGACTACTACCCCGAGCTGTACCCCGGCCTGCACAGTGCGAGCGGCCTCCCGGCCGCGACTGTCGAGATGCTCGCGACGATGCGGCGGTGCTTCATGGCGCTCGGCGGCCTCGGCGCCGGCGTGCCGCTGTGGGTCACCGAGAGCGGTTACGACGCGCCGCCGGGTACGGTCAGCCCCGCACAGCAGCGAACCGCGCTGGTCAAGATCGTCGATGCGATCCGCGGCGCCGCGAAGACCTACGGCGTCACGGACTACCGGTGGTTCAACCTCCGTGACTCGATCTCGACCGCGACCGGGTTCGCCCAGACGACCGGGCTGCTGACCGACGACTACGCCCGCAAGCCGGCGTTCGACGCCTACCGCCGCCTGATCGCGCGGTTCGGAGCGCGCCGACCGGGTTGAGTCGCGTGGCCAGCGCTCGCGGTGCGGATATCCTCACCGCCCGCTGCCCATGAGGTTCATCTGATGTCAGATCCAGAACCAACTCCGATCACGCTCACCGGCGAACTGTCGGCCGCCGACGTCGCGGTGATCGCGGCAGGCGCGCGCGTGCAGCTCGCGCCGGCGGCCCTCGAGCGGGTCCGGCGCAACCGCGAGGTGCTCGAGGAGATCCTCTCGAGCGGCACGCCCGTATACGGGATCAGCACGGGCTTTGGGGCGCTCGTCTCCAACACCGTCGCACCCGAGCTGCAGCGTCATCTGCAGGTCAATCTCCTGCGAAGCCACGCGGCGGGAACCGGTCCGGACCTGCCCGACTACGTCGTCCGGGGCGCGATCGCGGTCCGGGCGAACGGCCTGCTGCTCGGGCACTCCGGGGTGCGGCCGCTGGTCGTGCAACGCCTCGTTGCGCTGCTGAACTCGGGCTATGTGCCGGTCGTCCCGAGGACCGGCTCGCTCGGCGCGAGCGGCGATCTCGCGCCGTCGGCGCACGCGTTTCTGCCGCTGCTCGGCGAGGGCCGCGTTCGCGACCCCGACGGCGTTGTCGTGACCGGTGCGCAGGCGCTCGCGGAGCTCGATCTCGAGCCGCTCGAGCTCGAGAGCAAGGAGGGCCTGGCGCTGATCAATGGGACCCACTTCATGAGCGCGATCGGGGCGCTGCTGGCGGTCCGCGTCGAGCGGCTACTGGACGCGATCGACCTCGTCGCGGCGGCGACGATCGACGCGCTGCGCGGGGCGCTACCGGCGTTCGACGCACGCGTCCATCGGCTGCGGCCGCTTGCGGGACAGCAGGCGAGCGCCGCCAACATCAGCGCTGCGCTGGACGGATCGAGCCGAATCGCCGGCCCCGGCTCGGCCCGGCTGCAGGATGCCTACTCGCTGCGCTGCGCCGCCCAGGTGCACGGCGCGGCGCGCGAGGCACTGCGGTTCTTCTCCGAGCTCGTGCGCGCCGATCTCAACGCGGTGACCGACAATCCGCTCGTGTTCGACGATCCGCCGGAGGTCATCTCGGCGGGCAACTTCCACGGTCAGGCGCTCGCGGTCGGGTTCGACACGCTTCGTCTCGGCCTGGCCGATCTGGGCTCGATCTCGGAGCGGCGCACGTTCAGGCTCCTGGCACCCACCCTCAACGGCCGGCTGCCGGCATTCCTCACGACCGACGCCGGGACCTCGAGCGGCTACATGGTCGTGCAGTACACGGCCGCGGCGCTCGTCGCCGAGCTGCGCGCGCTCGCCCATCCGGTCAGCGTCGACAGCATTCCGACCTCCGACAATCAGGAGGATCACGTCTCGATGGGGATGACCGCGGCGTCGATGGCGCTCGAGGCGGCTGACCGGCTCGAGCGTGTCATCGCCAGTGAGCTGCTGTGCGCGTGCCAGGCGCTCGACTGCGACCCGGGGATGCCCGGGAAGGGCGTCGGCGAACTGCACGCCGCCGTCCGGAGGCTGGTTCCGACGCTGACGAACGATCGTCCGCCGGCCGACGACCTCGCTGCGCTGCTGCCGATGATCGTCGATGGCACGGCCGCGGCGATCATGGCCGCGGCGACTGAGTGACGCGCGCGATACTGACGTGGTGACCTACGTTCCGTCTGAGCGCCACCTGCTGCGGGCAAAGGACCTCGCCGATGCGCGCTACTTCGAGCCGCTCGGTGTCGAGGATCTCGCACAGGCGGCCGGCCTCTCGCGTGCTCATTTCATCCGCGAGTTCAAGCGCACGTTCGGTGAGACCCCGCACGCCTACCTGCTGACCCGCCGGCTCGAGCGCGCGGCGGCGCTGCTGCGGACAACCGACAATTCGGTCGCCGAGGTCTGCTTCTCGGTCGGGTTGCAGAGCGTCGGCTCGTTCACGAGCAGCTTCAAGCGTACGTACGGGATCTCGCCGACCGCCTATCGCGTCTCGTTCCCGCCGCCGTCGGACTATGCGCTTGTTCCGACCTGCGTGCTGCGCTACTACGGGCGCCCCCAACGCAGCACTTTTGGAGAAGACAACGGCGCGCGTCAGAACTAGCTTTGGCGCCAGTTAGTCACTTCAACAAGGGAGACGACATGATCAAGATCGGAACCGCCCACCTGTGGGTGCATGACCAGGACGAGGCGCTGGCCTTCTACACCAAGAAGCTCGGATTCGAGGTGCGCTCGGACGTGACGCTCGCGGAGCTCGGCAATTTCCGCTGGCTGACCGTTGGCCCCGTCGGCCAACCCGACATCGACATCGTCTTGATGCCGATTCCCGGCCCGCCGGTGATGGACGCCGACACCGCCGAGCAGGTCAAGGCGCTGATGGCTAAGGGCTTCGCCGGAACCGTGTTCCTGACGACCGACGATTGCCAGGCCAGCTACGACGAGTTGCGCCAGCGCGGCGTCGAGTTCACCGAGGCGCCCGAGGAGCGGCCGTACGGCATCGACTCCGGGTTCCGTGACCCGTCGGGCAACAGCCTGCGCCTGACCCAGGTCAACGAGCTTGTGAGCGCCTGAAGCTCGAGCACTCGCGGGCGCGGCGGGTCCCGTCGCGCCCGCGGGGCGCCCGTTCCGTGGGCGCGCACCACGAACAGGCCGTGGCGCCGAGCGCCACGGCTAGCCGTCGGTCTCGCCCTCGAAGTAGCTGACGTGCCCGTCGGCCCGGCGCACCATCAGATCGTCGTCGGGATTGCCGGGCCAGACGCCGACCTTGTCGCTGTCCGGGTAGACGGCGACCGCCGGCTCCTGGGCGCTTGACCACATCAGCACCCGCACGGTGTGCTCGCCGCGATTTGCCACCAGGTGCGCGCCCTCCGGGCCGCGGGGAAAGCAGACAAGCGAGCCGGCCGTAATCGTCTCCCAGCCGTCGGGCCCGCGCACGTCGGCCGGGCCGTCGAGTACCAGCAGCCACTCCTCGACGTACTCGTAGTGGTACGGGGAGAGCTTCATGCCGGGCGGGAGCTCGAACAACCTGACGGAGTTCTCAGTCCCGCCGGCGAGCTTGCCGACGCGCGCGATGCCGCTGGCATAGCCCGGCGGGTCGGTGTCGTCGTAATCAAACTGCGCTTCGAAGACGTTCGGATGTGCCATCGGGCGATGATCGCACGCGTCGCCTAGCCGCCGCGGGCCGGCGCCCCGGCGCGGCCGTGAGCGGCTGCGACGGCGGCTTGGCCGTAGGAGATCCCGCCGTCGTTGGGAGGCAGCCGCTCCGGGATCAGGACCCGCAGGCCGGCGCGCTGGAGCCCCGCGGCGACGGTCTCGAGCAGCAGCCGGTTCTGGAACACGCCGCCGCTGAGTACGGCGTCCTGGACCCCGCGCTCGGACGCGATCCCCGCGATCGCCGCGATCGTCGCGTTCGCGATCGCGGCATGAAAGCGCGCCGCCACGACACCGCGACCGACGCCGCGCGCAAGATCGGCGCAGATCGCCCGGATCGCGGCTCGCGGGTCGAGCACCCAGCCGTCCGCGACCGCGATCTCGTAGCTGCCACATGGACCCGCCGCCCAGGCTGCCGCCTCGAGCTCGACCGCCGCCTGTCCCTCGTAGCTGACCTCGCTCGCGACCCCGCACAGCGCACCGATCGCGTCGAACAGCCTCCCGGCGCTCGACGTGATCGGCGACACCGCCGGGCTGGCCGCGATCTGCACGATCGCGTCCCAGCGCCGACGCTCGATCAGCGGCGCAAGCGGCGGCGAGGGCGGCCGTGGCTCGCCGAATGCCGCCACGAGCCACGCGAACGCCATCCGCCACGGCTGGCGGATCGCCTGCGCCGCGCCCGGCATCCGCACCGGCCACAGCGTCCCGACGCGCTCGAACCCGGCCAGGCCGCCGACCAGCAGCTCGCCGCCCCAGACGGTACCGTCGGTCCCGTACCCGGTGCCGTCATAGATCGCGCCGACAGCGTCTGACTCGCAGAGCCCGTGCTCGGCCAGGCACGCCGCCATGTGCGCATGATGGTGCTGAACGCCGACGTGCTCGACACCGTCACGGGCGAGCGCATAGCCGGTCGACAGGTAGTCGGGGTGCAGGTCATAGGCGACGACCTCGGGGCTGACGGCGAACAGGCGCTCGAAGTGCGCGATCCCTTCGGTGAATGCCTCGTGCGTCGCGACGTGCTCGAGGTCGCCGACGTGATGTGAGACCCATGCCCGGGCGCCCTTCGCGACGCAGAACGTGTTCTTCTGCTCGGCGCCGCACGCGAGCAGCGCGCGCTCGGTCGCGGGCACGAGCGCGATCGGCGCCGGGACGTAACCGCGCGAGCGCCGCAGCACGAGGGCCCGTCGCTGCTCGGCCGCGCCGCGCACGACGCGGAGCACCGAGTCGTCGGTGCGGGTCTCGATCTCGCGATCGTGGGTCAGGAAGAGGTCGGCGATCGCCGCCAGCCGCTCGAGCGCGTCATCGTCGCCGAAGGCGATCGGCTCGTCGGATACGTTGCCGCTCGTCATCACGAGCGCGCCGGCGCCGAAATCGGCGAGCAGCAGGTGGTGCAACGGCGTGTACGGAAGCATCAGCCCGAGCTCGGGCGCGCCCGGAGCGACCGCGACAGCCACCGCCGCGCTCGCGATCCGCGGCGCCAGCACGATCGGGCGCTGGACGGACTCGAGCAGCCGCTGCTCCTCGCCGCCGAGCACGACGAACTCGCGCGCGACCTCCGCGGCGGCGACCATCAGGGCGAACGGCTTGTTCTCGCGGTGCTTGCGGCGGCGCAGCGCCGCCACGGCTCGCGCGTCGGCGGCGTCGCAGGCGAGATGGAACCCGCCGATTCCCTTGACGGCGACGATGAACCCCTCGCGCAGCCGCGCCGCGACGAACGCGATCGGATCCGCGACGGTCAGCGTCTCGCCAAAGCGGTCGAGCAGCCTCAGCGCCGGGCCGCAGCGTGGACAGGCGTTGGGCTGCGCATGGAAGCGGCGGTCGCCCGGATCCTCGTACTCCCGCCGGCAGTCGGCGCACATCGCAAACGGCGCCATCGTCGTCAGCGGCCGGTCATAGGGGACGCCGCGGACGATCGTGAACCGCGGGCCGCAGTTCGTGCAATTGATGAACGGGTAGCGGAAGCGGCGGTCCGCCGGCGAGAAGAGCTCGGCCAGGCAGTCGGGGCAGGTCGCCGAATCGGCCGTCACCGGCGCGTCGGCGGGCCCGGAGCGCTCGCTCGCGAGGATCCGGAACTCGCGCCTGCCTGCGGGCTCGAGCGCCTCGTCGGCGATCGACTCGATCACGGCGAGCGGTGGCGCTTCGTCGGTCAGCCTGCGCATGAAGCGCGACACCGCGGCCGGCTGGCCCTCGACCTCGAGCACCACGCCGCGCTCGTCGTTGAGCACGTAGCCGGCCAACCCTTCATCCGTCGCGAGCCGGTAGACGAACGGCCGAAAGCCAACGCCCTGCACCGTGCCCTCGATGCGAGCGTGGGTCCTGACCCGCGCGCCGGTGGCGGTCACTCGCGCTCCACCAGCTCCCTCAGGACGTGGTACGCGGTCGCCTGCGCCTCCTGGATCCGCGGGATGTGCTGCGAGGGGGTGACGATGATGTGGTCGGCGAGCTGCTCGTCAGCGACGCGCCCCCCGTCGTAGCCGACGAGCGCGATCGTGATCAGCTCGCGCCGCCGCGCCTGCGCGAGCGCGTCGAGCACGCTCAGTGAATTTCCGCTCGTCGACAGCGCCAGCAGCACATCACCGGCGCGGCCGTGGGCGATCACTTGGCGGGCGAAGATCGCCTCGGTGCCGATGTCATTGGCGATCGCCGTGATGATCGCCGTGTCGGCGACGAGATCGATCGCGCGGCGCGAGGGCCAGCCGAACCGGGTCGGCGGCGCGACGAAGTCCGCGACGGCGTCGGTCGCGTCGGTCGCCGAACCGCCGTTGCCGAGCGCGAGCAGCCGTCCACCGGCGTCCAGGCGGTCGCGCGTCGCGGCCGCCGCGTCGGCGAGCACCGAGATCGCACCGTGGAGCGTCGCGACCCTGAGCTCGTGCACCTCGTCGGCCTTCATCAGGACCGAGGCGCGCACGTCGGCGATGACCGCGTCGAGATCGTGCTCGCGCTCGGCCAGGAACGGGTACAAGAAGCTCGACGCGCCCGCATCGTGCTCGCGGCGCTCGGTCCGGCCCTCGAGCAGCCCGCGATGCTCGAAGAACACGTGGACCAGCTCCCACAGCACGTGGTAGGTCGTCTCGACGAGCTCCTGGCGCACGAACGGGTCCGAGCTCGGCGGCTCGAGCACCCACTCGGCACCGAGCTTCGAGAACGCGATCGTCAGACAGCCGCGCGCGCGGGCGGTCGCGACCCCGGCCTCGAGCTGCGGCCCCTCGGACGGCTCGCCGAACGCGATCACGATGTCATCGGGCTCGACCGTCAGCTCGAGCTCGCGCACCAGCGCTCCGGACTCGCCCGCGAACCCGAGCGCCGGCAGCGCGCGCTTGCCGACGATCACGGGGTGGACGAACTCGACCGCCACATGGCGCACGTCCGAGCGGGCAGCGGGGGAGAGGCCGGCGGCGATCAGCCGCCCGCCGCGGGCGAACCGCTCGGCCATCCGGTGACAGAGGCGCGCGATCCGCTCCGCGTCGGCACCGAAGAACGCCGTCGCCGCCGCGCGGCGCTGCTCGAGGCGATCGTCGAGCAGCTCCCGCGTTCCGCTCGCAGATCGCAGCGAGCTCATGCGGCCGCCGTCACCCGCCTGCGCGCCAGTTCAGCGAGCCACTCGCGTAGCCGGTCGACGCCCGCGCCGGTCTTGGCGCTTGTCGTGATCGTCCGGACGCCGGGATTGACGACGTCGATGTTGTACAGCAGCTTGTCGAGATCGACGTCGAGGTGGGGGAGCAGGTCGAGCTTGTTGATCACGACGAGCTCGCAGGCACGGAACATGAGCGGGTACTTGAGCGGCTTGTCCTCGCCCTCGGTCAGCGAGCAGACCATCGCCCGCGCGTCCTCGCCGATTCGGAACTCGGCGGGGCAGACAAGGTTGCCGACGTTCTCGACGACGAGCATGTCGAGCTCCTCGAGGGGTATCTGATCGAGCGCCGAGCGGACCATGTTGGCGTCGAGGTGACACTCGCCGCCGAATCCGTTGCCGGTGTTGAGCTGCGTGACCGGGATGTGCAGCGTCGCGAGCCGGTCGGCGTCGATCGAGCCCTGCACATCGCCCTCGAGCACGCCGACACGGATCCCGCCCAGCGGCTCGCCAATCGCGCGCTCGAGCAGCGTCGTCTTGCCCGCGCCGGGGGCGCTCATCAGGTTCAGGACCGTGACCTGGTGACGGTCGAAGTCATCGCGGTTGGCGCGGGCGATCGTGTTGTTCGCGTCCAGCGCGTCCTCGACGACCCTCACCTTGGTGCGGTGCATGCGGCCTCCTCTTGCTCGACTTCGATGTAGTCGATCTCGAGCTCCTCGCCCGCGACCACGTCGACCTGCGCCGAAGCGCAGCTGGGGCAGCGGAACGCCGGGATCTCCGGCGACCAGGCGCGCTCGCAGTCCCGGCACTGCAGACGCGCCTCGATCTCGACCAGCTCGAGCTCGGCGCCCTCGCAGACGGTGTTGCGCGCGACGATCTCGAAGTAGAACTCCAGCGAGCCGGCCACGACCTGGCGCAGGCGCCCGACGCGGACGTTGACGAGCGTCACGCGGCGGTCATCGCAGTGCTTGAGCGCGGTGTTGAGGACCGCAGTCGCGATCGACAGCTCATGCATCCCCGGCTTGCCCTCCGTCGTCCTGGGCCTGCAGCTCCGCCACTGTCTCGAGCACCACGTCGGCCGCCTTGGTGAGCGCGGCGCTGACGGCGTCGGAGAGCCCGAAGCCGACGTCGTCGACGACCTCGGGCTCGCACGCCACGACGAACACACGGCCGGGCCAGCCGCCGACGGCCTTGACGAACCGCAGCACCGTCTGCGGGTCCATCCCGTGCGGGTCGAGCATCTGCCCATCCTCGATCTTGCCGTCGACGTCGTCTTGATCGGCCTCCATCACGTACAGCGTCCCGGGCGCCTCGCCCTGGCGGCTGATGTCGATCAGGATCAACGCGTCGTAGCCGCGCATCACCTCGTAGGCGAGGTCGAGGCCGCCGCTCCCGAAGTCGATCACGTGGACCCCTGCCGGCAGCTCGCGGTCAGTGAGCAGCTTCGCGACCTCGCCTCCGAAGCCGTCATCGCGCAGCCACGCGTTGCCGATTCCGGCGACGAGGATCTGCTTGGTGCGTTGTGCTGTGTGGCTCAAAGTGGCTCCACTTCATCGGCGAAGAAGAACAGGTAGCGACCGGTCTCTCGCATCAGGTCCTTGCCGGGGTCGTCGTCGACGATCACCCCGAGATACACCCGGTCGTCGAAATCGAGGTAGATGCGCTCAATCGTCGCCTCGCGGCCGTCCAGGATCCGGTCATAGACGTCGCGATCGGTGCCGGGACGAAGGATCAGCTTCCCGCCGCGCGAGAAGGTGACCCCACCGACTGTCGCCGTCTCTTCGCCCGGGACGTCATCGGCGGTTGGCCCCGGAACCTCGTGCAGCCCGCCGTGCAGCCCGACGATCTCCTCGGGCGCGATCGCCAGCGCTTGCTCGAGCATCTCGCGCACGGCGGGGTCCTGACCGGCGGCCGCCTCGCGCTCGCGGTCACTGAGCGCATGCACGTGCAAGACGAGCGCCTCCTCGATCTCGGTGTTGTCGAACAGATTGCCGCGGCTCGAGGACGAGATCTGCGGGTGGTCGGGCAGCACGATCGCGGCTCCGAGCACCGCGTCGTCAGCGGCGGTCGCGAGCACCGGCCAGGTGTTGACGCTCTCGCGTCCGTCCTCGAGCGGCGACACGAAGCGCCCAGCGCTGATCTCGACCACGATCTGGGTCGAGACCAGCGAGTTGGTCAAGGCAGTGCCCCGATCTAGCCCCGCCGAAACGATCCTCGAGTTATGCACGCACGAACGGACCAGCAGCCCGCCATCGGCGAGCCGCTCCGAGCGCAGGGTGAACCGCCCGCCGTCAAACTCGACCGTCGCGCGCTCGCCCGCGGCCGCCGGCCCGAGCTCGATGCGGTGCTCGCGCGCCTCGTGGCGTTCGCCGCTCGGCGCGAGGTAGAGCAGCGTCGCCCGCACGGTTGGATCGGGACCGGGCTCGGCGACGCACTCGAGTCGCGCGTGGTCGAATGCGCCCTCGCACTCGGCGGCATACGCGGGCGGATAAACGATCCCGAACGGCGTCGGAGTCGCGTTCTTGGTCGCCCCGGGCGTGTAAGGGTAGAGCGCGTAGCCTTCGTACAGCAGCGAGGAGACGAGCTGCTCGAGCCGCTCACGCATCGCGCTCGTCCACGATCTGGAGCAGCTCGGCGATGCAGGCGTCAAACGTCGGCAGACCCCGCTCGCCGCGGCGGTCATTGAGCGCGTCCAGCGTCCGGGCATCGACCCTTACCCAGCCGCCGCCCGGGTAGTGCTCGGCCATCATCGCCCGCCAGGCTGCGACCGGGAGCCTGTAGTTTGCGGTGCAGCTCCACGGCACGGGCACGACCTGGAGCCGGGCCCCGGCACCGTGGAAGAAGACGTTGCCGTTGAAGTGAAAGCTGAGCGGCACCGTCTGATCACGGACGGCGTAGAAGTACTTGGCGGCTGCGACCTCGAGGTCGTACGTGCACGGCACCTCGATCCCGAACGGTGTCGCGCCGGTGAATCCCGGCACCGCGGTGCAGACGCGCGCCCAGGCGAGCCCCGAGGTCGACGGTGCCCAGCTCGCAGGCGGTCCGAACAGCTCCGCGAGGCGCGCCCGCGTCGCGGGGTCATAACCGCGTTTGGCGGGGTCGATCATCACCTGGACGGTCAGGGCGATCGACTGGATCTCGTGGCCGCTGCGATCGGCGACGGACCCCGAGAACAGCATCGTCGGCGCGGCGGCGAACGCGATGTGCGCGGCGCCGGTGATCTCGAACTCGGGCTCGGGGGCGAGCGACCGTGGGTCGCGCGACTCGGCGTCGGCGTCGGCGCCGACGCGACCATCGCCGGCGGCGGAGGCACTCATGCCGCCGTCTCCGAGGGGCCGACGGCGACGGCGCGGATCGAGGCAAAGAACCGCGGCACCGCCTCCTCGATCGCGCTGCCACCCGAGATCCCCTCCCAGAGTGACTTGATCAGCCCGACGAGCGCGTAGCACCGGTCGATCGGCACGATCGCGTACTGCGGCGGGTGTGACATACGGTTGACGACCAGCGCCTCGGCGTCGGCTTCGAGCTGCTCGAGCACCGGGTTGGCGTCGACGAGCGCCTCCCAGGCCTCGAGCGTCAGCTCGGATTCGGTCGCACCCGCCGGGCTCGGGTAGAACGCGACGACCGAGTCGGTGACCGTGCTGCGCATGAAGAACGCGAGCCCGATCGGGATCTGAAACGTGGCCCAGACATCGTCGCTGCACACAAAACCCTCGAGCCACAGGGTCCGCTTTCCGGTCGGCCGATACTCGGCGTCGCCCGAGTGAAGCGCCCAGCACGCCTCGCAGGTGCACACGATCCGCCGCTCGACGAGGTGGAGCATGTGGCGGTGGTCATCGGGCAGCGTCGTGTTGCATAGATCGCACCGTTCCTGAATTGCCGTGGTCGCGCTTGCGGCGGCCATCGGTGCGTTGGCGGGCGCTTGGGCCCCCGTCCGCGCGAGCCTTCGCATCCAGGCGACGGTCTCGGCCTGCCGGCGCGCCGCGATCATCGCATCGAGCTCGGCGCTCACGTGATCTAGACCGCCACCCGCAGTCCGCCGGACTCGAGCAGCGGCACCGGCCTGAGCTGGAGCGGCTCGTTGCCGGCGGCACGGCCGGCGCGCGGCAGATCGAACTCGCAGCCACAGCGCGAGCAGCGAAGCATGCCGCCCTCGAGCGCGCCGTCGCCGAGCGGCTCCCCGCACGACGCGCACTCGTCGACATACGCGAGCAGCGTCCCGTCGACGTTGGCGAGCACCAGGGCCGCGCCATCGACGTGCAGCGAGCGCAGAGACCCGGGCACGGGCTCGCTCGACCGCTGCACCGCGACCCACCGCGAGGAGCGCTCGGGCTCGGACATCGGTAGCTGCGGACCCGCGTGCACGACTCCGAGCTCGAACGACGGCCCGGCTCCCTGCGGCGCCATCGGAAGTGCCATGCCCTCGGTTGGCGCCTCCTCGGCGACGCCCTGAACCTCGAGTCCGGCGAGGTCCGGCGCGTGCTCATCGAGCGCCTGCTTGATCGCGAGTTCGAGCGTCGCTCGTGACGCCGCGCAGCCGTTGCAGCTGCCCTGCAGGACGAGCCTTGCGACGCCGTCGTCGATTCCGATCAGCTCGACATTGCCGCCGTGGGACTCCATGTAGGGACGGACTGTGTCGAGTGCCTCGACGACTCGCTCGTGCAACGAGACCGGATACAGGTCGTGGATCAGGAGCAGGCTCGCGACCGCGCCGTCCTGCGAGAGCTGGTCGAGGATCGAGACTCCGGCCTCCCGAGATTCGGCGATCACGTCCATGATCCGCCGCAGCCCGTCGCCGTACATCGCGATCACGGCGGCGACGAGCTCCTGTGCGAGCGTCCGTGCTCGCACATCGGAGAGCTCGTCGACCTGTTCGGTCAGGGCCTGGATCCGTTCGAGCAGCCGCTCGGGGCGGAGGTCGTCAGCCACCCGATCGCTTCCTTGCGCCGCCACGTCGTGTCAGCTGAGGCCGGTCGGGGTGTGGATCACCTTGCGGACCTTGCCGGCGCCGGTGTACATGTGGACGCCACACGGCAGGCACGGATCGAAGCTCCGTACCGCGCGCATGATGTCGATCCCCTTGAAGTTGTCGGGACCGTTCTCCTCGAAGATCGGCGTGTTCTGCACCGCGTCCTCGTATGGGCCCGGCGTGCCGAACGTGTCGCGTGGGCTCGCGTTCCACGGGGTCGGCGGGTACGGCTGGTAGTTGGCGATCTTCCCGTCGCGGATCACCATGTGGTGGGAGAGCACGCCGCGCGCGGCCTCGTGAAAACCGCAGCTGATCGCCTGCTCGGGGACCTTGAACTCCTTCCAGCTCTTGGTCCGCCCGGCACGGACCTCCTTCAGCGCCCGCTCGAGACAGTGCAGCCCGACGAGCGCCGAGTAGGCCTGGTGGTAGGAGCGCGCGCGGTCGCGCTCGACCGCGTTTGACTTCTCCGGGACCTTCCACTCGAGCTCCATCTCGGGCATCGACGCCGTCTTGGGGAGCACCATTTGAATCGACTCGCCGGTCGCCTTCAGGTAACCGAAATCGACCAGCCCGGCCTTCGCGGTGCACCACTGCCGGGCGAACGGGCCGCCGCCGGTGTCACAGCAGACGTGCGTCTCGGTGCGCTTGTCGTAGATCCGTGGTGAGACGACCCAGCTGTACTTGTCGGCCCAGTCGCGCTTCTGCGGCTTGGGCAAGGTCTGCTTGTTCCACGGGTGGTTCTTATCGACCGGATTACCGAGCGGATCGTGGGTGACGAACGTCGGCTCGTTCTCCCAGCTGTCGAAGTACGAGCTGCCGAGCAGGATCCGGATCATCAGGTTGATCTCGACCAGATCCGTGCTGATCAGTTCGCCGCCGATCACGACCCCCGGCGTGATGTAACGCTTACGCCCCCATTCAGTCATCGAACGGTAGTTGTAATCGACGTAATCGGGATCGTCGAAACAGCCCCAGTTGACCAGGTTCGTCTCCCTGTAACCGACCATGTCGTAGCCGGGAAGCTCCTGGAGGAAGAAGTCATACAGGTCATCGTGCATCGGCACAGTGCGCTTGACGTAGTCGATGTAACGCATCAGGCGCACGTAGTAGTCGGTCAGGGTCTGATGTGTGATGTCGGCGCTGCAGCCGCCCGGCATGATCGTCGAGGGGTGCGTGTGGCGACCGCCAAACAGGCAGTACATCTCGCGTGTGTAACGCGCCACCTGCAAGGTCTCGAGGTAGAAGCTGCCGGTGAATGGGTTCAGCGCCCGCATGATGTCGGCGATCGTCTTGTAGCCGTGGACGTCCTGATGGGGAGCGGACGTGCTCTCGGCCTTCGCGAGCAGGGTCGGGTTCGTGTCCTTGACCATCTGCTCGCAGAAATCGACGTTCGCCATGCAGTCGTTGAAGATCGCGTGATCGAACATATAGTCGGCGGACTCGGCGAGATTGAACGCCAGATCGCCGAGCGGCGGCGGCTTGACCGAGTAGGCCATGTTCTGATTCAGGCACGAGCAGGTGCAGTGGTTGTCACCGCAGATGCCGCAGATCCGGCTGGTGATGAAGTGTGCGTCGCGCGGGTCGATCCCCTTCATGAAGATGTCGAACCCGCGGAAGATCATCGACGTGCTGTAGCACTTATTCACGCGCTGGTTTGAGAAGTCGATCTCGGTGTGAATCCCGAGGCTCCCGACGATCCGCGTGATCGGATCCCAGGACATCTCCTTGACGACGACCTTCTTGTCGGCTGCTGTCTCGGTTGCCATGTTGCGAAAGCTCCTTGGTCAGTGGTGACGGTCGGGTGCGGTCACGACTACCAGCGCTTCTGATAGCCGCTTGACAGGACCGGCCCGGGACGCCGCCACTCGGGCTCGACGTCGTACTTGGTCTTGATGTTGCGCTTGCGGAAGAAGTCGATCACGGGGCCGTAGCTGAACCGCTCGAGGTCGGCCGCCCGCTTGCCCCACACGTCGGGGTCCATGAACGGCATGAACTTGTCAGGGAAGCCGGGCATCGTGCACGCCATGCAGATGCCGCCGACGTTGGGGCAACCGCCGATCCCGTTGACCCAGCCGCGCACCGGGACGTTGCACTTGACCACGGGGCCCTTGCAGCCGAGCTTGACCAGGCACCGATGATCGGAGCCGTACTCGGTGGCGAAATGGCCTTCCTCGACGAACCCGGCCCGGTTGCACCCCTCGCGGACGGTCCGGCTGAACAGCCACTTCGGCCGCAGCTGCTCGTCGAGCTCCGGCGCCGGCGCCATTCCCGCGAGATGGAACACGAGATACATCAGCGTCTCGGTCATGTTGTCGGGCTGCGCCGGGCATCCGGGAATGCAGATCACCGGCAGGTTGGCCTTCGAACGCCACTTCCATCCGAGGTAGTCGGGCAGCCCCATCGCGCCGGTGGGGTTGTTCTTCATCGCCGGGATCCCGCCGTAGGTCGCGCACGTCCCGACGGCGACGACCGCGGCCGCCTTCGGCGCCAGCCGGTCGACCCATTCGTTGAGCGTGATCGGCTGGCCGTTCTCGGGATTGACCCCGAATCCCGTCCAGTGACCCTCGCCGTTGATCTGCTCGTTGCCGAGCGAGCCCTCCACGACGAGCACGAACGGGTCGAGCTTGCCCTGCTCGGCGTCGTACCAGGCCTGGATGTACTCGTCGCCGACCTCGAACGCGATCACCTGATTGTGGATCACGACCCGAGGCATACCGGGGATCACGCCCTGGATGATGTCCTCGAGGCTGGGGTTGGTGGCCGACGTCATCGCAACCGAATCGCCCTCGCACGAGAGCCCGATCGTCATCCAGAGCACGTGCGCGGTGACGTTTTCAGTTGCCGCCTGATTCGGTACGAATTCGGTTGCCGTCGCCATCTGCGTCTTCTCCTCTGGAGCCTTTGTCAACAAATGCGGGGCAGCGGATCACCGACCAGCTGATCCATCACGCGCCTGCCGCCGAACGCCGTGTTCACCATCACCATCCCGGGGGGCTCGGCCCGCACCTCGCCGATCACCGCGGCACCGCCGCAGCCGTCGACCGCGCTGAGCGCCGCGAGCGCCGACTGGGCGGCGCCCGGGGCGACGAATGCGACCAGCCTGCCCTCGTTGGCCACGTACATCGGATCGATCCCGAGCAGCTCCGCCGCCGCGGCGACCACCGGCGAAACCGGCACGTCGCGCTCGCGAACGACCACCGCCACTCCCGATGCCCGCGCGAGCTCGTTGAGCACCGATGCGACGCCGCCCCTGGTCGCGTCCCGCATGCAGTGCAGCTCGGCGCCGGCCGATTCGAGCAGCGCATCGGCCGCCGGCCACAGCGAGCACGTGTCGGACTCGAGGTCGGCGTCGAGCTCGAACTCGTTGCGCGCGAGCATGATCGCCGTCCCGTGCTCGCCGATCGGACCTGAGACCAGCACCTGGTCGCCGGGTGCGATCCCGCGCGTGGACAGCTGAGCCCGGGGATCGACAGCGCCGAGGCCGGAGGTGCAGAGGTACATCCCGTCCGCCGCGCCGCGCTCGACGACCTTCGTGTCGCCGCCGACGATCTCGACCTCGGCGGCGCCCGCCGCGCGGGCGATCGCGTCGACCTCGGCCCGGAGCACGTCGGTATCCAAGCCCTCCTCGAGGATCATCGACACCGTCAGTGCGAGCGGCTTGGCGCCGGCCATCGCGAGGTCGTTGACGGTCCCGTTGACGGCCAGTTCGCCGATCGATCCGCCCGGAAACTGCAGCGGTTTGACGACGAAGCTGTCACTGGTCATCGCCAGCCGCGTCCCGTTGTGCTCGACCGCGCCGGCGTCGGCGAGCGACGCGAGCGCGCCGCCGTCGCGGCCGAAGGCCGGAACCAGCAATCCCTCGATCAGCGTCTGGGTCGCCTTGCCGCCGGCGCCGTGGGCAAGCGTGATCCGCCGATCGCGGAAGCGGGCGCGCTTGGAGCGGGCCGTCTCGATGATCTCGAGCACCCGCTGCTCGCGGCCGGTCGCGACCGACTCGCTCACACCGCCTCCCGCTCGTGGGCGAAGCGGCCGTAGTTGTAATACGCGGCGCACGCGCCTTCGGGGGACACCATGCAGGTGCCGATCGCGTGCTCGGGCGTGCATGCGGTCCCGAACACCTTGCACTCCCAGGGCTTGATCACGCCCTTGAGCACCTCGCCGCACTGGCAGGCCTTGGGATCGGCGACGCGCACGCCGGGAACCTCGAAGCGCTGCTCGGCGTCGAACTCGCGGTATGCGTCCGATAAACGTAGAGCGCTCTGGGAGATGAAGCCGAGCCCGCGCCACTCGAAATGGGGGCGGAGCTCGAACACCTCAGCCATGACCTCGAGCGCGCGGAGGTTGCCCTCGTGGGGGACGACCCGCGTGTACTGGTTCTCGACCTCGCACCGCCCGCTGCGCAGCTGGCGCAGGATCATCACGATCGACTGCAGGATGTCGAGCGGTTCGAAGCCCGAGATCACGACCGGCCGGCGGTAGTCGACCGGGATGAACTGAAACGGGCGCGCGCCGACGACCGTGCACACGTGACCTGGACCGATGAAGCCGTCGAGGCGCAGATCGGGCGACTCGAGCAGCGCGCGCAACGGCGGCACGATCGTGACGTGATTGCAGACGCACGAGAAGTTCCGCATCCCCTCGGCCTTGGCGCGCTTGAGCGTGAGCGCCGTCGAGGGCGCCGTCGTCTCGAACCCGATCGCGAAGAACACGACCTCGCGATCCGGGTTCTCGCGCGCGATCCGCAGCGCGTCGAGCGGCGAGTAGACCATCCTGATGTCCGCGCCCCGTGCCTTGGCATCCAGCAGCGTGTACTCGGACCCGGGAACCCGCAGCATGTCCCCGAAGCAGGTGAAGATCACGCCGTCGTTGTGGGCCACGGCGATCCCGTCGTCGACGCGGCCCATCGGGATCACGCACACCGGACACCCCGGGCCGTGGACGAGCTCGACGTTGTCGGGCAACAGGTCGTCGATCCCGTACTTGTAGATCGAATGCGTGTGGCCGCCGCAGACCTCCATCACCTTGTAGTGGCGGCCCGGTTCGAGCTCGGCGAGGATCTCGCCGGCGAGCGCGCGGCCGAGCTCGGCGTCGCGGAACTCGTCGACGAACCTCATCGGGCA
Source organism: uncultured Solirubrobacterales bacterium (assembly GCA_963744695.1). Lineage (GTDB taxonomy): Bacteria > Actinomycetota > Thermoleophilia > Solirubrobacterales > Solirubrobacteraceae > Palsa-465. The sequence continues at coordinate 163,825 of CAVUUT010000013.1, forward strand.
AGCTCCGCAATCGCGACGCCCGCGTGGACCAAGAGCGCGTCGCCATCGCCTACCGGGGCCACCAGATCGATCGCGACCTCGTGCAGCTGCTGGTCGGAGTCGCGGCATACCGCGACGCCGTCGCCGGCGGATACGACCCGCATCCGCACGCCCTCATCGCCGCACGTGATGCAGTGGCGTGCGTCGGCATCGCAGGCGACGCCCGGCGCGCGATCGCTCACTCGATCACGCTCGCCTTCAGCTCCTCGAGCTCCTGCTCGTAATCGCGTCCCATCCGCTGCAGGAGCTCGAGCGTCGCGTGGGCCTCCTCCTCGTCGACCTTGGAGAGAGCAAAGCCGACGTGGATCAGGACCCAATCGCCCGGGCGGGCGCAGTCACCGTCGTTGGCGAGCAGGCTGACGTTGATGTTCCGGCGCACCCCGACGACATCGACTCTGGCGATCTGGTTGACCTCGTCCACCATCTCGACAACTTGTCCGGGGATCGCCAGGCACATCTTGCGCGATGCTGCTCCTCTCCGGCATCGGGGGTCGACTTATCGGCAGCTTTTGGCTGCCTTCGCCGGTATACCACCGGACTTTGGAGCCGACCGCGAGCGGGTAATCCTGGTGACGGTAATCCGGATTACCACGTTTGCCCACGTCCGTGACGAGCACCGGACGGCCGTGGGCACGGGGCGTAGACTCGCCCGCGGGCCAGCCGGGTAATACCAGCTCCGAGGAGTGCAGCGATGTGACAGCAGCGTTCGGGAAGCCAAGTTGATGCCCGACCAAGAGGGCAATTTGACGCCCGACCTCGGGAGCCGGGTTCACCCGCGATGGGCCAACGTTCGCGAGCCTCGCGACCGTTCATTTCAGTACCTCTTAGACCTCGATCTCGACCTCGCCGAGGCGCTCGACGTGCGGATGCGACTCGTCGCGCGAGCGGCGGCGACCGCGTTCACGTTTGACGCCGAGGTCGGCGACGTCAACCTGTCACCCCGTCTGGCCGCGGCGTCCCCGGGCCCCGGCCTTGTGATCCTCGAAGGGGTGCTCGCCGTCAACGTCCGGGTCGGCAACCGGGTCGCGGCTGAGCTGCTCGGCTCTGGGGATCTCGTCGAGCCGGCAGAGGGTGGCGACGAGGAGCTGCTGGCATGTGCGGTCGGGTGGCGGGCGCTCGTGGCGATGCGGTTCGCCCTGCTCGACGCCGCATTCGCCGAGCGGGTACGCCCCTGGCCGCAGATCATGCAGGCGCTGCTGCGCCGCGCGGAACGCCGCGCCCACAACCTCAACATTCAGCGCGCGATCGCCTCGCAGCCGCGTCTCGATGTCCGGCTGGCGTTACTTCTGTGGCATCTCGCCGCGCGCTGGGGCAAGGTCGAGCCCGGCGGCATCCGGCTGCCGCTGCCGCTGACTCACCAGCTGCTCGGCCGGCTCGTCGGGGCCGAACGGCCCTCGGTCTCACACGCCCTCGCGCGGCTCTCGCGCTCGGGTCTTGTGACCGGGCACGGGGACGAATGGCACCTGCATGGCAACATCGAGGCCCAGCTGCAGGGGATGGTCGAGCCGAACGGCGGTCGCGTCGAGGCGCTCGTGGACGCGATGGCGCGCAGGTCCCGCTGATGCTCGACGTCGAGTTCGGACCGGGCTACGGCGCGGCCGAACGTCAGCTCGTCCACGTCCTGTGGCTGACGTCGGGGCTGGGCTGCGACGGTGACTCGGTCGCGATGACGAATGCGATCAGCCCCAGCCTCGAGGATCTGCTGCAGGGCGTCCTGCCGGGGATGCCGCGCCTGGCGATCTACAACCCGCTGCTCGCCTTCGAGACCGGCGACGAGTTCATGCGCGCGTTCTTCAGCGCCGCGGCCGGAGAGCTCGATCCGTTCATCCTCGTGCTCGAGGGCTCGGTGCCGAACGAGCTGATCAGCGGTGACGGCCACTGGGCGGCGCTCGGCACTGACCCCGCCACGGGAGATCCGATCCCGACCTGCACCTGGATCGACCGGCTCGCGCCACGGGCAGCCGCGGTCCTGGCGCTCGGCACCTGCGCCGCCTATGGCGGCATCCCGGCGATGCGTGGAAACCCGACAGGCGCGATGGGGCTGCGCGACTATCTCGGTCACGACTGGGTTTCTCGCCGGCGCCTGCCGATCGTCAACCTTCCGGGCTGCCCGGTCCAGCCCGACAGCATCACCGAGATGCTCCTGCACCTCGCGCAGCACCTCGTCGGGGTTCAAGAGATGATCGAGCTCGACGAGCAGGGCCGGCCGCGCTGGCTGTTCGAGCGCACGGTCCAGCAGGGGTGCGGCCGAGCCGGATTCGCCGAACAAGGGGAGTACGCGACCTCGTTCGACGACGACCGGGGCTGTCTGGTCAAGCTCGGCTGCAAGGGGCCGGTGGTCAAGTGCAACGTCCCGATCCGCGGGTGGACCAACGGGGTCGGCGGGTGCCCAAATGTCGGCGGAATCTGCATGGCGTGCACGATGCCCGGCTTCCCTGACAAGTTCATGCCGTTCATGGAGCCCAATCGGCTCGGTCACGCCGCGGCACACGTCCGCCAGTTCACCTACGGCCCGGTGCTTCGCCGCCTGCGCGGACGGGCAATGCAGGGCGAGCGCTGATGCCGACCAAGGTCGTGTTCCGCTGCGACTTCTGCGGCGCGGCGCCGGATCCGCTGACCCAGCTGACGCTCGAGCACCAGATCCGGGAGCTCGCGTTCGGCGAGTACCTCGAGGTCGCGCCCGGCAACTGGCTCGTGTGGCTCGGCGGCGGTCCGCTCGGGCCGCGGCGCTACGCGTGCGCCGTGCACCGAGGCGAGCTGACCGCGGACCTGCGCGAGCACTATGGCACGATCGCCCCCAACCCGTGGAAGCGGCCGCCGTATCCGACCAGCTGCCGCTCGCGCGACACCGAGCGGGCGATCGCCAACGGCGGCTTCTCGTCAATTCCGAAATGGGGCCTCGGGTGACCGACGACCGAGCGTCGGTCGGCGGTGCCGCGCCTGCCCAACGGCCCGGCGGCGGCGCCCCCTCGGAGCGTCCGCTCGACCGGCCGGTGTACGCCGAGGACGGCTACAAGCCGTTCGGCGAATTCACGCTCGCCGACGTGGAGGCTCGCGCGGCCGAGCTCACGGCGGCGACCGGATGGGGCCCGACCGCGCGGGTCGCGGGCGTCGCGCGCGGCTGGTCCGAGCTCGGCCGGGCGATGACCGCGGCCGGCGTCAGCCGCGTCGGCGATTTGCCAGTCGAGGCGGCCGAGGAGTTCGCCCGCAAGCTGTGGGTGGTGCCGCCGGGCGGGAGCCTGCTCTGATCGTCGTGATCTGCTCGCCGTCGCCTCTGACGGCGCCCTGATCAGGCCGTCGCCGCGGCGTGCGCCGAGAGCCAGTCGAGCACTTCGGCGGCGTGCTGGTCGGGCGGGAAGATCGGATAGAAGGCGTGCTCGATCCGGCCCGCCGTGACGATCATCGTCAGCCGCTTGTAGAGCAGCTCGCCAGCGGCGGTGAAGGTCGGCAGGTTCAACGCCCTGACGAGCTGGCGGCGCTCGTCAGAGAGGATCTCGAAGGGCAGCCCGAGCCGCTGTGCGAACTCGGCCTGGTAGTCGGTGCTCTGCGACGAGAGTCCGTAGACCGAGGTTGCGCCGGCGGCTCGGAGCTCGGCGAAGTGGTCGCGAAAGCCGCACGCCTCCGGCGTGCACCCACGCGCGCCGGGGATCGCATCCCAGCCGGCCGGGACAGCGACGCCCGGTTCCCCGCTTCGCGGATACACGTACAGGACCGTCCTGCCCGCGCCGAGTTCGTCCAGCGCGACGTCGGCGCCGGCGGTGCTCGGCAGCACGATCTGAGGCATCGCCGTCCCCGCGAGATGATCGGCGCCCCCGTCGTCGTCGGGTACGGGCAACTCGTCGGGCAAGCTCAAGTAGTCCGACACGGTCGTGAGCGTACTCGGAGCCCGAGAATGCTGGTGCCCGGCCGCCGCAGACTGCGCCCGGGCACCTTCCTCCTCCGAGCAAGCGGCGGCTCTCGCGCCGCCGCCGATGGACGTCATCCCTGGATCGGAGCCTCCATCGCAGCCATCTATGCCCGCCATCTCGCGGCGCGAAACAAACGTTTTGCGTCGGGGACCCGTTCACGTGCGCCCGTCAGCGCCGGCCCGGCGCGCGGGCGAGGACCGGCGATCCGGCGCGACTCTCGCGACTAGCCGATGATCCGGAACACGCCGCGCATCCAGGGGTGGATGCGACAGAAGAACGTGTATGTGCCGGGTTTCAGCGTCGTCGGCGTACTCCAGCTCAGCCGGTCGACCGCGGGCGTACCGAGCCCTAACTGACCGGAGTCGTAGCCGCCCTTTACGTTGGCGAGCGGATACGAGATCCCAGTGTTGAGCCCGCACGGGCTCTTACACGCCGTCACCGTGTGGAACACTGAGGCCATGTAGGCCGCCGTCGGGTCCAGCGGATTGCCCGGGCTGAGCGGGCTCGCGTCGTTGTTGACGAATTTCAGCTGCTGGCCTTTGCGGATCGTCGGGATGCATCGGTTCTGGCCGGTCGCGTCGAAGTCGCCCGGATCGAACTGGAAGTCCGAGATGTTGACCGTGTGCGTGAAGCACTGCGGGCGCGTCATCACGTTGATGCCGAGCGAGTAGCTGCCGCCGTTGTCATTGTTCTGGGGCAGGTAGCCGTGCGTGAGGTGGCCCTTCTCGTTGAGCTTGTGGTCAAACGGGTCGACGCCGGAGTCCGAGTTCCACGCCTCCCAGGTGACCATGATCCCCATCACCTCGTACCACGACGCTCGGGTGGTGTTGTAGGTCGTATTGATCCGCAGCACGTCCCCGGCCTTGACCTGCGGCCGCCAGTTGGCCGCCGTCGCGGTCATCGCCAGGTTCCACGAGATCGGCCCGCGTTTATCGAAGTAGTGCGCGTAGGAGCGGAACAACTGGACCGAGTTGGGCACGCTCCCGGGAGTCGCGCCGTTGGTCGCGTGCGCTCCCTGGCGGATCAGGTCGAGCGTGTCGTACAGCCCGCCCGGATGGAGATGGCCGGCGGTCCCGATCAGGGTCCCGGGGTGATCGATCGTGAACTCGTTGAGCGGCTGCATCGGGCCTTTGCCATACGGGTTCTTGGCCATGTCGGGGAAGGTGTACTTCCCATTCTTGCCGCTCCCCTTCTTGACGTTGAAGACGGGGTAGACGTGGTGATCCTCGACGTCCATCCAGATCGGATGGACCGGTGTGATCCCCTGCGAGGCCGGGTCAGTCGCGGGGACGAAATCAATCTCGTAGTTGATGTAGACCTTGGTCGGCTTCGAGGTCAGGTTGTGGATCATGTAGTTGAGGATCCACTTGTCGCTGGCGGCGACCGGGTAGCCGTAGCCGTGCGGGAAGGTCGTGATCGTCTTCTCCTCGCCGGTCGCCATGAACGGGTAGATGCCGCCGCCGACATAGTTGTTGCCCTCGCCCTGGCCCTCGCTGCCGGTGCTCAACCAGACGCCGTGATGGAGGTGGATGCGGCTGACCATCGGGATCTTGCCGCAGCAGGTGCCGTTCGGCTTCGCGAGGCGGAGGTTGGGGACGAAGCGCACCATGTAGCCGTCGACGCTCGGCTTGGGGACCTTGTTGGCGTCGAGCAGGATCAGGTTCGCGCCTGGATGAACCGCGTACGGCCCGGCGTTGAAATGCAGCTTCTCCATCCCTGGGTAGCTGACCCCGTACGCGAACGCGGACGAGCTAAAGCACGCACACGCCGCGCACACGACAAGGATTGCCAGACAGACTCGTTTCAACCTCTGCACCCTTCCATTGGCGAAGACCGCGCGGAATTGAATCATTTCCCGCGCGATTAAGCGCCGCTCGGTACACAAGCGTACTACTCGCTGCGGCGTTTGGGTACACCTGCGTACACGCGCGGGCGCAAAAAGCCGCGCCCCGCGTGCCACGCGGGGTCAAGAGGCGTCGTCGCGCTTGCGCGAGGGCGCTACCAGGCCTGGGTGCCGCCGCAGTGCGGACAGCCAACCGAAGTCGAGACGTGAGCCTCGAACACGTAGCCGCAGCTGCACGTGTAGACGGCGCGATCCTCCGGGGCGCCACCTTCGCGCCGCCGGCTCGCTGCCACGTTCCCGTGGGCGGTCGTCGCGCGGGTCGACTCGGAGAAGCGCGAGGCGCCGACGCGCTCCGCGACTCGCCCCAGTCGCCCTTCGCGGTGGCGCCGCGTTCCGCGGCCACCGGTTTTTGATCGTGCAATCACAGTCATTGACACCTAACGGCTTCGCCCGCCGATGGTTTCGCGAGTTGGGGAGAAATACCTGGCCGTTAACACGACGCTAATCTCCTGGCGCCTTGGCCGCCGCCGCTGCGGCCGCCGCCGCGATCGGGGCTGGGTCTGGGCGGCCGTCGGCCGCGCATCGTCGGGCTCGCGGACGCGCTCGAGGCCACCCCGTGCCGCCGCCCGCGGGAGGCCTGTGTGGAACAATCGGCGACGGTATGGACCCGAGCCGCAAGCGCGCCATCCGCCTCGCGATCGCCCTGACCGTCGCGCTCCTGCTGGCCACGGCGTTGGTCTATACGAGCTTTGAATCGGGCCGGGACGAGTTCACGGCCTCGCAGCTGCTCAAGCGCGCCAAGGCGGGACAGTCCTACATCCTCGCGGGCACGGTGCTCGACGGCTCGGTGCGTCACGACGGACCGGTGCTGCTGTTCCGGGTCCGCGACCCGAAGCTCAGGATGTCGGTCCCGGTCCGCTACACGGGATCGGTGCCCGATCCCTTCGCTCAGGGACGAGCCGTGCTCGTGACGGTGCGCGAGGGTGATGCCTCGACGTTCGTCGGCGAGCCGAACTCGCTGACGACCAAGTGCCCCTCCAAGTACCAGGCCGCGGCGGCCTCCTATTGATGGGTCGGTCACGCTGATGGGTGGGTCACGCTGATGGCCATCGTCGGCCGCTCGCTGCTGATCCTCGGCCTCTGCACCTGCCTGTACGGCATCGGCGCTTCGATCTACGGCGCGCGAGGCGGTGGCCGCGTCTGGGTCGACTCCGGCCGGCGGGCGATGTACGTGCTCGCGGGGATGACCGCGATCGCGTTCGTGATCCTCGACGTCGCCTTCATCAGCTCGAACTTCTCCTACAACATCGTCGCGACCGGTTCGAGCACGACGACGCCGACCTTCTACCGTGCCGCGGCGATCTGGGCCACGCAGCAGGGATCGCTCCTGCTCTGGGTGCTGCTGCTCTCGTCGTGGTCGAGCCTGGCGTTGTTCTTGACCCGTCGCCGCGTGCCCGAGATCGTCCCGTACGCGCAGGCGGTCCTGTTCGGGCTGTGCACGTTCTTCACCGGGCTCAACGTGCTGTTCGCCAATCCGTTCGCGACCAGCGCCAACCCGCCCGCCGAGGGCGCCGGCCTGGACCCGCTGCTGCGCCACACGACGATGATGATCCATCCCCCGATGCTGTACTCGGGCTACACGTTGCTGCTGGTCCCGTTCGCGTTCGCGGTCGGCGCGTTGATCAGCGGCCGCCTGAGCGCCGAGTGGATCCAGGTCACGCGCCGCTTCGCGCTCGCCGCCTGGCTGTGCCTCGGGATCGGCATCCTGCTCGGCGCCCGCTGGTCCTACACCGAGCTCGGCTGGGGCGGCTACTGGGCCTGGGATCCGGTCGAGAACGCCGCGCTGATGCCGTGGCTTTGCGCGACAGCCTTCATCCACTCGATCATGATCCAGGAGAAGCGGGGGATGCTGAAGGTCTGGAACATCTCGCTGATCCTCACGACCGGGACGCTCGCGATCGTCGGCACCTTCCTGGTCCGCTCGGGGATCCTGAGCTCGATCCACGCGTTCGTCTCTGACCCGACGCTCAACATCTCGTTCGTTGGGTTGATCACGGTGATGGTGATCGGGTCGCTGTTCCTCGTCATCTGGCGCAAGGACAGCCTCAAGACCGAGGCGCGACTGGACTCGCTGATCTCCCGCGAAGCCGTGTTCATGTTCCAGAACCTGCTGCTCGTCGCGCTGACCGCCGTGATCTTCTGGATCACCTTCTTCCCGCTGATCTCCGAGGCGATCACCGGCACCGAGATTTCGGTCGGACCGCCGGCGTTCAGGCCGTTCGTGGTCCCGCTCGCGATCATCGTCGTGCTGCTGTCGGGCATCGGGCCGATCATCGCCTGGAGGCGGGTGACGGTCGCCAAGCTGCGGCGCAGCTTCACCTTCCCGGCTGTCTTCGCGCTCGTCGTGCTCGCGCTGCTGCTGGCATTCGGGAGTATCGGCTCGCACGTGTTCGCGCTGCTGATGTTCGGCGCCGGAGCATTCGTGATCGCCGCCGTCGCGCAGGAGTTCTACCGCGGCGTCCGAGCACGGCAGGCGATGACGTCGGAGTCACCCCCGGTCGCGCTGGGCCGGCTCGTGCGCCGCAACCGGCGTCGCTACGGCGGCTACATCGTCCACGCAGGAGTCGCGTTCGCGCTGATCGGCGTGGCCGCGTCGACGTCGTTCCAGGACTCGCGGACGGCGACGATTCGGCCGGGCCAGAGCGTGATGATCCACGGCTACAAGGTCCGCTACGTGCGCGCGACTGCGGACGCGACGGCGGAGAAGCTCTCGTTCGGCGCCGTGCTCGCGGTCACGAGCGGCGGCCATCGCGTCACGACGCTGCACACCTCGTATGGCCTGTATCCGTCGCAGGACCCGACCCAGGGCCCGATCGGGCGGTTCTTCGACGGCTCAACCGAGAGCCAGGTCGGTCTCCGGGCCGGTATCACGCAGGACATCTGGGCGGTGATCAACCCCAACATAACGCCGTTGAATGGACTGATCACGCAGGGCGACACGCGCCTGCAGAAGGCGCTGACCGCGGCGCTCAAGGAGCCGCCGGCGGCGCGCGCGAAGTCGCTCAACGTTCTGTTCCAGCTTCGCGACCTCGCGATTCGCGAGCTCACGCAGCGGTTCGTGACCCATCCCTGGGCCGCGACCTTCCTGCTGATCGTCTCGCCGCTGGTCACGTGGCTGTGGCTGGGCGCGATCATGGCTGCGATCGGCGGCCTGATCGCTCTCTGGCCGCTCCCGCCGCCGCGCCGCCGCCGGCTCGGGGCGCAGCGCCGCAGGGAGGTCGCACCACCGGAGCCTGAGGTCCGCGCGCGCGAGCTCGTCTGAGCCGATGGCGTTCGTGATCGTGCTCGTGGTGCTGGCGGTCGCGGTGTTCGTGATCTCGGCTCCGCTGCGCGCGCAGCGCAACCGTGGGGGGCAGGAGGATCCGAACGCGGGCCGTGTCGCCGAGCTCGAAGCCGCTCGCGACGCCAAGTACCGCGAGATCCGTGACGCCGAACTCGATCTGCGGACGGGCAAGTTGTCGGCCGAGGACTACGGGGCGATCGACCGGACCCTGCGCTCGGAGGCGATCGAGATCATGCGAGCGCTCGACGCCGTCAGCACGGAGCCGCACGAGCAGTAGTCGCTCGTTGGGTCTGAGCCGCACGCGGAGTAGCGGACTCGCCCCGAAGAGCCCGCTACCATCGCCTCAATGGAAGCGATTCTCGATCTCGTCCAGATCATCCTCTGCGTCGGGCTGATCTTCTTGATCCTGATGCACTCGGGCAAGGACGCCGGGCTGTCCGGGGCCTTCGGTGTCGGCACCGGTGCCGGTCCGATGGGCGGCGGTTCGCTCGTGGAGCGCAACCTGAACCGCTGGACGATCGGCTTCGCGATCGCGTTCGTGATCAACACGATCCTCCTGATCAAGGTCGCGTAGCGGGGCCGCGCGGTCAGCCGTTGCCACCGAGCTGATCGACCAGTCGCAGCAGCTCGAGCGGACTGAAGGGCTTGGTCAGGAACAGGTCGGCGCCCGCCTCCTCGGCCATCCGCTCGGTCTTGTCGCCGTGGGCCGCGGTCAGCATCACGATCGTCGCGTGGCTCATCTGCGGGTCGGCCCGCATCCGGCGGCAGGCATCGATCCCGTCCATGCGCGGCATGTCGACGTCGAGAAACACGATCGCCGGCTGCGTCCCCTGGGCGACCTCGAGCGCCTCGATTCCGTCCGAGGCCTCGTGCAGGTCGAACTCCGACACATCCTCGAGTGTCGTCGCGACGAGCTTGCGAATGAACTGGTCATCGTCTACCACCAGCACGGCGCGGGTCATCTGATGTCCTCGGCGATCCGCATGAACGTCTCGTCTCCGATCGAGTTGAATGCCTCGACCACGGTTGGGTCGAATTGGCTACCGCCGCCGAGCACGATCATCCGCCGTGACTCGGCCAGCGTCAAGGCCGGGCGGTACGGGCGGTCAGTGGTCAGCGCGTCGAACACGTCCGCGACCGAGAACACGCGTGCAGCGATCGGGATCTCCTCGCCGCGCAGCCCGTCCGGATATCCGTTGCCATCCCATCGCTCGTGGTGTGAGCGGACGACCTTGGCGGCCTCCTGGAGGAACTCGATCCCGCCGACGATCTCGGCCCCGATCGACGGGTGGCGCGCCATCAGCTCGCGCTCCTCTCTGGTCAAGGCGCCCGGCTTGTAGAGGATCGCGTCGGGAATCGCGACCTTGCCGATGTCGTGCAGCAGGAAGCCGAACTCGATCTCGGGGGCGTCCGGACGGGCGAGACCCAACGACCGTCCGATCTCGATCCCGTATGCGGCCACGCGCTCCGCGTGCTTACCCGTGTAGGCGTCGCGCGCCTCGACCGCGTTCGAGAGCGCCCGCACGGTGGCGGTGTATGAGCGCGTCAGCTCCTGAGAGCGAGTTCGCTCCTGCTTGAACGTCTCACGCAGATCCTCTGCGTAGATCTCGAGCTGGCGTGCGTTGTCCGCCGCTTCGCGCTCGCGCTCTGCGAGTTGGGCCTGGAGGCGGTCAACCTCCGCTCTGAGTCGTTCGTTGTCCTCCGTCAGCTCAATCTCGCTCCTGAGCGCCATCCCTCTGCTTCCTGCCTGGTTTCGTCGAGGTCTCCGCGCAGGGCCTCGAGCAGCGCCTGCGCAGCGTCCTCCACCGGTATGACCTCCATCCCGAGTTTGACGATACCCGAGGGGGTTGGGGTTGCTCCATCTGAGAACAGGATCACGGCCCGTCGCAGACGTCTGCCGCGCAGGTCGAGCGCCTGCAGCGCCGCCTGCGGGTTGCGGATCCCGACGTCTACGAGCGCGACCTCGAAGCGACGTTCGTTACAGACGCGGGCCGCGGCGGCGCCGGTCGTCTCCCACTGGTGCTCGATCCCGAGCTCGTCGAGCGCCGGCTCGAGCGCGACCTGCATGTTCGGCCGCCCGACGACGAGCACCCGCGAGCGGCCGGCGCGGACGGCGGCGGCGAGCACGTCACGCAGTTCGTCGGCGTCGATCGGCTTGGAGACCACCCACTCGCCCGACAGTTCGGTGCGGCCCGCGAACACCGACACGAACACGATCGGCGTGGCGCGAAGCTCGGTGTCAGCCCGGATCTGGCGCAGGACCTCGAAGCCGTCCATCCCGGGCATGAGGATGTCGAGCGTGATCGCGTCGAAGCGCTCGGTGTGCAGCAGCGCCATCGCCTCGTCACCGCTGGCCGCGACCATCGCCGAGATCTCGAGCGGAGCGAGCTGGCCTCGGATCAGCTCGGCGATGTCGTGCTCGTCGTCGACGATCAGGACCTTGCGGCCGCGGATCACCTCGAGCGACTGGCTCGCCTGACCCGAGACCGCGGCGGGGATGAAAACGTTGAACGACGTGCCCTCGCCCGGTTGACTCTCGACCTCGATCCGACCTTCGTGGAGGTCGACGAGCGACTTCACGATCGACAGCCCGAGCCCGGTGCCCGAGGTCGTCGCGCTCGCGTTGCGGGCACGGTAGAAGCGGTCGAAGATGTGGTCGCGCTCGTCGGCCGTCATCCCCACGCCCGAGTCGGCGACGACGATCTTGACCCATGCACGGTCGGCCTCGACGCCCACCTGGATGCGCCCGCCCTCCTCGGTGTACATGTGGGCATTGGTGAGCAGGTTCGCGATGATCTGCCGGATCCGGCCCGGATCGGCGAACGCGAGCGACAGCGCGGGCGTCACATGGACGCCGAGCGTCTGGCGCTTGGCATTGATCCGCGGGCCCATCAGCTCGGCGACGTCGCGGACGGCCTCGCCGATGTCAATCGGCCGGCGGTTGATCTCGACGCTGTCGGCCTCGATCCGCGCGACGTCGAGCAAATCGTTGACCAGCTCGACCAGCCGGTCGGTGGACCGCAGCACGATGTCGATGAACTCGCGCTGGCGAGCCGACATGTTCTCCGGGCTGCGCTCGAGCAGCTCGACGAATCCCTTGATCGAGGTGAGCGGGCTGCGAAGCTCGTGCGATGCGGTAGCGACGAACTCGCTCTTGGCCCGCTCGAGGCGAGCACGCTCGGTCACGTCGCGCACCGTCCAGACGACGCCGTCGGCCGCGTCGCCGAGCGGGGCGGCGGTGACCGCGAGGATTCGGCCGCCGTGCTCGATCACGGTCTCCTTCGCAAGCGCGACGTGGAGCTGCGGCAGCGGGCTCTTGGGGTCATCGATCCGATCACCAACGCCGAGCTCGGGCACGAGATCGGCGGCGCGCGGATTGGCCGTGTCGATCACGTTGGACCCCGGCCTCGTCACCAGCAGCGCATCGCCGAGGCTCGCGATCGTGACCGCGAGCCGGCGGTGCTCCTCCTCGATTCGTGCCTGGGCGCTCTCGAGGTCGTCGCCCATCGCGTTGAACGCCTCACCGAGCTCGCGCAGCTCCCGCGGGCCCTCGGGACGCACTCGTCGCTCGAGCTCGCCGGCGGCGAGGCCCTTGGTCGCGTCGACGAGCGCGTCGAGTGGCCGGCGCATCGAGTGCACTAGCGCGGCGATCAGCGCCAGTGCGCCCGCGAGCGCGGCAATGCCGGTCCCGACCACCAGCGCGATCGCGTGGTGGGACTGCGCCTGGGCACGGCTGTTGGCCTGGCGCTCGAGCGCCTGCTGGCGTTTCTGAAGCTTGCCCGCGATCGTCGTCGCACGCTGCAGCGGGCCGCCCTGGGCCTCGGCGTTGCCGAGCTTGCCGGCGGCGGCGAGCTGGCGCGCCCGGGATTGCTGTGCGATCTGCTCGGCGAGCAGATTCCTGCTGGTTGGATCAGAGCGGGTGAGCGAGGTCGCGACCGCGGCGTCCTTGTCGAAATCCTGCTCGGCGGAGGCGCGCGCCGCCGGGGCGGTCGGGCCACCGGAGTCGCGCAGGACCTCGGCCTCGGCGATCCCGGCACTCGTGAGGTTCGCGACCGCGGTCGAGGCGGCCGAGGTCTGCGCCAGCGTGTGCTCGTAGTGCTGGCGAGCCCGGTACAAGCTCACCACGCCAGTGGCGGCCACGACGGCCAACGCGATCGTCAGCGCGATCAGCGCAAGGCCGAGCGAACGTGCAATGGAAAGGCGCATGGTCCTGGTCCCGAGAGGTGCTTGGGGGTGCTCCTCTTTCTAATTGCCATTTTCCCGGGTGATCGTACTCGCGGGTGTGCACTAGCTCACACCACGATGTTCGTCACCCAACGGCCAGCCCCCCGGAACGCGGACTGCGAAGGGTGCAAGTTTTGCTGCAGGGATGGCTCCAAACCCCCTGCTCAGAGGCCTACTTGCTAGGTTCGCCGCGTGGCCGCGAGGCGCCCAGAGGCATGGGTAAGCGCGTGCGTATGCGGCCGTCACGACCCACTACGTATGCCCTCGATTCGCCGCATCGCCCTCGTTCTCCTGCCGGTCGCGGTCTCTTTGGGCGCGTTGGTGTCCAGCAGCTCGGCCGACCTCGGCGGCCAGTACCAGTCCGGCCAGCAGCGTGCCGCGCAGCTGCGGGCGACGATCCACGACGAGACCAGCCGGATCGACGACTTCGAGGGCACGATCGGCCAGCTCCAATCGCGACTCGGCGCGCTCGAGCGAAGCGTCGCGATCCAGGAACAGTTGCTGGCCACCGTCAACCAGCAGCTCGCGACCGCGCGCCAGCGGCTCGTCGCGCTTCGCGCCCGGTACGCGCATGATCTGGCGGTCCTCGGCGCCGAGCTCCGCGCAGCCTATGAGACGCCGCCGCCGACGGTCGTCGGCGTCGTGGTCGACTCCGCAGGCTTCAACCAGCTGCTCAATGGGCTCAATGACCTGACCGCGATCGAGCGCCGAAACACGCGCACGGCCGAGGCCGTCGCGCCGCCCGCGCCCAGGTCAAGGCGCAGACGATCACCCTCGCACGAGTCCAGGCACGGCGTCGGCGCTCGACCGCGGCGGTCGTCTCCGAGCGCGACTCGGTCGCGCAGCTGAAGGCCTCGATCGTCGCCAAGGAGCTCACGGTCGCCCATCAGCGCAACCGTGACACCAGCCGGCTACAGGCCCTGCACAGGACACTCGTTCACGAGGCACACGTCCTCGACGCGCGTGCCGCCGCGGCGGACACGTTCTCCTCGAGCGGAGGGGTCGCGCCCCCGGGCGGCTGCGTCAACACGCCGTTCGTCCCGCACGGAGGAGAATTTGGCTTCTTCCAGGCGCCCGGCACCAACTACAGCGTCAACCAGGAGCCGATCATCGCCGCGCGGCTCGACCAGCTCGGCAAGGCCCTGGAGCTGCACCTGATCGGGATCTCGGGCTACCGCACGCCGGAGCACTCGGTCGCGGTCGGCGGCTTCGCCGACGACCCGCACACCCGCGGCGAGGCGTCGGATACGCCCGGCGTCGAGGGCGTGCCCGAGGCGACGCTGGAGCAGTTCTGCCTGACGCGCCCGTTCCCGGGTCCGGCCGAGGCCGACCACATCCAGGAGTCCTGAGCCGCTCCCCTCCGTCGTCGCCCGAGCGGCGTGAAAACGTCGCGCAAGCTCAGTTCGCATAGCGGACAGGGTGAGCGCTCTGCGCGCACGTCAAAAGCATTATCGTCCGGCCAGGGTGATCTGGCATGGCTGAAATCACTACCCTCTCCGACGGTCTGGCGACGCTCGTGGCTGACGGCGACTCGGTCGCGCTCGAGGGCTTCACACATCTGATCCCGTTCGCCGCCGGTCACGAGCTGATGCGCCAAGGCCGGCGCGAGCTCGAGCTGATCCGGATGACGCCGGACATCCTGTATGACCAGATGATCGGGATCGGCGTCGCGCGCAAGCTCGTGTTCTCATACGGGGGCAACCCGGGCGTCGGATCGCTGCACCGGTTCCGGGACGCGATCGAGCACGGCTGGCCGCGAACGATCGAGCTCGAGGAGCACAGCCACGCGGGGATGGCGAACCGGTACGCCGCCGGTGCCGCACGGCTTCCGTTCGCGGTCATGCGCGGCTACGCAGGCACCGACCTCGCAAGCCGCACCGAGGTGCGCGCGATCGCGTGTCCGTTCACCGGCGAGCAGCTTGCCGCCGTGCCCGCGTTGCGGCCCGCGGTCTCGATCATCCACGCACAGGAGGCCGACCGTGACGGCAACGTCCAGCTGTGGGGGATCCCCGGCGTCCAGAAGGAGGCGATCCTCGCCGCCGATCGGTCGATGGTCACGGTCGAGCGGATCGTCGACGCGCTCGAGCTCCGCCCCGGCGGAGTGATCATCCCGGGCTGGGTGATCGACGCGGTCGTGGTCGCGCCCGGAGGGTCACAGCCTTCCTACAGTCACGGCCTGACCACGCGCGACAACAACTTCTATCGAGCCTGGGATGAGATCAGTCGTGATCGCGATCGGTTCACGGCCTGGATGCACGAGCACGTCCTCGACGGCAGCGGTGAACAGCTCGGCGAGCCCGCGGGCGCCGCATGAGCACGCCGAGCACCGAGCGCGCCGCGACGAGCGCGGAGGTCCAGACGGTCGTCGCCGCGCGTCGGCTCGAGCGGGCGCGCTCGGTGTTCATCGGCGTCGGGCGCCCGAGCACGGCCGCGATCCTCGCCCGGATGGTCCACAACCCCGACCTCGTGCTGGTCTATGAGTCGGGAACGATCGGCGCCAAGCCGTTCCACATCCCGCTCTCGATCGGTGACGGGGAACTCGCCGAGACCGCCGACGCGGTCGTCTCGGTGCCGGAGATGTTCAACTACTGGATCGGGCCGGGACGGGTCCAGATCGCGTTCCTCGGCGCCGCCCAGGTGGACCGATTTGGCAATCTGAATTCGACCGTGATCGGCGACTACGATCATCCGAAGACGCGTCTTCCGGGCGCCGGTGGAGCTCCGGAGATCGCGTCGAGCTGCGAGGAGGTGATCGTGATCGCGCCGCACACGAAACGGACGTTCGTGCCCGAGCTCGACTTCCGCACGACGGTCGGTTACGGCAGCGGTCCCGGCGAGCGCGAGCGGCTCGGGTTCCGTGGCCGCGGTCCGACCGCGGTGATCACCGATCTCGGGGTGCTCGAGCCGGATATCGACAGCGACGAGCTGACGCTGACCCAGATCCATGACGGCGTGACGGTGACGCAGGTGCAGGACGCGACGGGGTGGGATCTGGCGGTCGTCGACGATCCCGTGCGGACCGCGCCACCGACCGACGAAGAGCTCACGGCGCTGCGAGAGCTGATCAGCCGATGAGCAGCGCGCCGAGCGACGGACGCGACGACGCCCAGCCGCGGGTGATCTACGACCCCGTCGCCGACACGCCCGAGCAGTACGTCCGCGAGGGGCCCGAGGCCCATCCGCCACTCGATTACCCGCCGTACAAATCGACCGCGCTGCGCCACCCGCGCGAGCCGCTCGTCTACCTGCCGCAGACGGTCACCGAGCTCACCGGTCCCCAGCTGCGCGGCGAGCTGATCGGCTCCGAGAGCGACAACGATCTGCTCGTCCAGCACGAGGGGGAGCCGATCGGCGAGCGGATCACGGTCAGCGGCCGGGTATTCGACACCGAGGGCAAACCGCTGCGCGGGACGCTGGTCGAGATCTGGCAGGCCAATGCGGCGGGGCGCTATCTGCACCGCTGGGACCGCTGGCCGGCGCCGCTCGATCCCAACTTCTCGGGCGCCGGACGCTGCGTGACCGACGAGCAGGGGCGCTACGGGTTTCTGACGATCAAGCCCGGGCCGTATCCGTGGGGCAACCACTACAACGCGTGGCGCCCGGCGCACATCCACTTCTCGCTGCTCGGACGGGCGTTCGCGCAGCGGCTCGTGACGCAGATGTACTTCCCCGGAGACCCGTTCTTCTCGTATGACCCGATCTTCAACTCGGTCACCGACGAGCGCCGCGCGCCAGCGGATGGTGTCGCGGTTCTCGATCCACGGCACGCAGCCCAACTGGGCGGCCGCGTACGAGTTCGACATCTACCTTCGTGGCCCGGCGGCGACGCCGTTCGAGGAGGCACATTGATCTTCGGCACCACGCCCTCGCAGACGGTCGGGCCGTACTTCGCGATCGGGCTGCCGTGGGCGGCCGGGCCATTCGTGGTGCCGGAGTCGACGCCGGGCGCGATCAGGATCGCCGGCACGATCTATCGACGGCGCCGGCGAGCCGGTACCCGACCACCTGCTCGAGACCTGGCAGGCCGATCCCGAGGGCCGGTTCGCCGACCTGCACGGCGTACGGCGAGCCGTCGCAGCTCGACGGCTTCCGCGGCTTTGCGCGCTGCGGCGCCGAGGACGGCGACGGCACGCTATGAGATCGTGACGGTCAAGCCGGGCCGGGTGGCGATGCGCGACGGGTCGCTGCAGGCGCCGCACATCGACGTGTCGGTGTTCGCCCGCGGAATGCTGCACCGCTGCGTGACGAGGATCTACTTCGGCGACGAGCCCGAGGCCAACGCCGCCGATCCGGTGCTGCGCCGCGTGCCCCGGAGCGCGTGCAGACGCTGATCGCGCAGCCGACCGGGGACGGATACCGCTTCGACATCCGGCTCCAGGGCCCAGGCGAGACGGTCTTCTTTGCCGTCTGAGCCCGACCTGTTCGCGGGCATCTACGCGCGTGGCGCGACCGCCGCGCAGCTGAGCGACGAGGCGCTGCTGCAGGCGATGCTCGACGTCGAGGCGGCGCTCGCCACGCGCGTGCGCGGCCGAGGGCCTGATCACGGCCGAGGCGGCCGACGCGATCGCCGCCGCGTGCGTCGCCGGCGCTTCGACGTCGACGCGCTCGCGCGCGAGGCGGCGCAGCACGCGACGCCGGTCGTCGGGCTCGTGGCGGCGCTGCGGGCGGCGGTCGGCGAGGCGTACGCCGGCGACGTGCACCTCGGCGCGACCAGCCAGGACATCATCGACACGGCGCTGATGCTGGTCGCCGCGCGCGCGCTGATGCCGTTGCTCGCCGACGCCGGCGCGGTGCCGACGCGGCCGCCGCGGCTCGCCGACGCGCACCGGCGCACGCCGATGGTCGGGCGCACGCTGCTGCAGCAGGCGCTGCCGATCACGTTCGGGCTGCGCGCCGCGGCCTGGCTGTCCGGCCTCGACGCCGCCAACGGCCGCTTGAAGGAGATCCGCGACGCGGAGCTCGCGGTGCAGATGGGCGGCCCGGTCGGCGCCCGGCCGCCGGCGATCGCCGGCCGGGTCGCGGCCGAGCTCGGCCTGGCGGAGCCGGCGCTGCCGTGGCAGGCGATCCGGGTGCCGGCCGGCGGCGCTGGCGACCGGCGCTCGGGACGCTGGCGGGCGTGTTCTCCAAGATCGCCCGCGACGTGACGCTGCTCGCTCAGCAGGAGGTCGGCGAGTGCAGCGAGGGCGCCGATCGCGGGCGCGGCGGCTCGAGCGCGATGGCGCACAAGCACAACCCGGTCGCGGCCGATCTCGGTGCTCGCGTGCACCAAGCGCGTGCCCGGCCTGGTCGCGACGGTGCTCGGCGTCGATGGAGCAGGAGCACGAGCGCGCGGCCGGCGCCTGGCAGGCGGAGTGGGGGGTGCATCTCGAGCTGCTGGGGCTGACGGGCTCGGCGGCCGCCTGGTCTCGCGAGCTGCTCGAGAACCTGAGCGTCGACCCCGAGCGGATGCGCGAGAACCTCGAGCGGCTGGCCGCCTCCGGCGCCGAGGGGCGCGGCTGACCGACGAGCAGCTCGACGCGTGCGCGAGCGCTGATCGAGCGCGCGCTGGCGGTGCACGCGCGATGACGGCCGTCGAGCTTCACTACGAGAGCGACGGCGCCGCCGGACGCGCCGCCGCTGCTGCTCGGCGGCTCGCTCGGGACGACCCTCGAGATGTGGGAGCCGCAGCTCCGAGCTCGCGCGCGCGGTCCGCTTGATCCGCTTCGACCATCGCGGCCACGGCCGCTCGCCGGTGCCGGCCGGTCCGTACTCGATCGCCGACCTCGGCCGGGACGTGCTCGCGCTGATGGATCGGCTCGAGCTCGAGCGGGCCTCCTACTGCGGGCTGTCGATCGGCGGCATGGTCGGCCAGTGGCTCGCGATCAACGCGCCGGAGCGGATCGAGAAGCTGATCCTGATCTGCACGGCCGCGTTCCTGCCGCCGCGCTCGAACTGGATCGAGCGCGCCGCGATCGTGCGCGACGGCGGGGACGCCCGAGAGTCGTCGCCGACACCGTCGTCGGGCGCTGGTTCACGCCGCCGTTCGCGCAGACGCACGCCGAGCTCGTCGCGCGCTACCGCGCGATGATCGCCGCCACGCCGGGCGAGGGCTACGCGGGCTGCTGCGAGGCGATCGCCGACCTCGATCTGCGCGCCGGCCTGCCGGGCGTGACGGCGCCGACGCTCGTGATCGCGGGCGCCGAGGACCCGTCGATCCCGGCCGAGCACGGCGAGGCGATCGCGGACGCGATCCCGGGCGCGCGAATCGAGGTGCTCGATCCGGCCGCGCATCTGGCGAGCGTCGAGCGCGCGGCGGACGTCAACCGGCTGATCGCCGACCACCTGGAGGGATGACCATGAGCGACCCCGCTTACGAGGCTGGAATGTCGGTGCGCCGCGAGGTGCTCGGCGACGCCCACGTCGACCGCGCGATCGAGCACACGACCGAGTTGACCGAGCCGTTTCAGGAGTTCATCACGCGCTTCGCCTGGGGCGGCGTCTGGACGCGCCCGGGCCTCGACCGCCAGACCCGCAGCGCGATCACGCTCGCGGTGCTGACCGCGCTCGGGCGCGAGAACGAGATCGCGCTGCACGTCCGCGCCGCGCGGCGCAACGGGCTATCGGAGGCCGAGATCGGCGAGGTGCTGCTCCACACGGCCGTCTACGCCGGCGTGCCGGCCGCCAACGCGGCGTTCGCGATCGCTCAGCGGACGTTGGATTCCGACGAGGACCGGGACTAGGCGACCTTGGTGGGCTCCTCGGCGCGCGCCGCGCCGTCGTTGAGCTGGGCCGGCGCTTCGTTCGTGAGCGAATGCTTGAAGCCTCTGAGCCCCTCGCCGAGCGACTTGCCCATCTCGGGCAGGCGCTTGGCGCCGAAGACGAGCAGCAGCACGACGAGGATCATCGCGATGTGAAGTGGGTTCTCGAGTCCGATCATTGATCTCCGATCCGGTCGCGTAAGGGGACATGAGTAAGTACGGAATGCGGCCGCGTTTCAGATCACCCGGCGATCAGCTGAGCTTGGCGCTGATCACGGGCGTGTGGGTCGGGTGGCTGCTGCCGCCGGCGCGCTCGGGCGTGACCAGCAGGGCGTCCGCCCATGCAAGTTGCCGACGTCGACGTTGCTGTCGCCGCTCGAGGTGACGCGAACAGGACGCCGGTCGGCGTCGGCTTGCGCCCGCCGCGGGTCAGCCACACCTCGTAGATCTTGCCCGCCGGGGGCGGGGAGAGATTGCGCACGAGCAGCTGTGCGTGACCGTCGGTGACCGCGACCTTGGCCGACCCCCGCTCCCCGGTCACCTGTGCTGCGAATACGCGGGTCGAGGGGCTCGATCCCGAGTTGACGACCGCGATCGCGCCGACGGCGATCACCACCGCGGCGGCCAGCGCGCCGACCGCCAGCGCGGGACGCGACAACGTCCGCCGGCGGCGTTGCGGCGTGCCGCGCGCGGCCTTGGCATCGGCTTGCACGGCCGAGAGCACGCGCCGCCGCAGTCGCCTCGGCGCGGGGTGCTGCGTGGCGCCCATCGGCAGGACGTCGACGACCTCCGGAATGCCGCCAGGTCCTCGCGGCACGCCGCGCAGGTCTTCAGGTGGGCACGGAACGCCTCGGCCTCGGCGGGATCGAGCGCACCGAGCGCATAGGCCGCGACATCGCCGCCGCAACCGCGGACGTCTGCGCTGCGATCTGCCCGGCTCATGTTCTGACCTCGGTCATAGCACGACCCCCGCGGTGTCGCCGCCGAGGGTGACCCGCATCTTCGTCAGCCCGAGGCGCATCCGGCCCTTGACGGTGCCGGCGGGCAGCTTCAGCATCGCGGCGATCTGGCTGTGGGTGAAGCCGCCGAAGTAGGCGAGCTCGATGACCTGGCGCTGGTCGGCGGGAGCTCGCCGAGTGCCGTGCGGACGTGGCGGGCCTCGTCGCGGCGCTCGACCTCGGTATCGGTCTGGTCGCTCGCGGCGAGCCGCTCGGCGACTCCCTCGTCTTTGACGTCGCGGCTCGTGCGGACGGCCTCGCGGCGGAACGCGTCGATCGCGCGGTTGTGGACCACGCTGAGCACCCACGAACGCACGCTGCCGCGCGTCCGGTCGTAGCGCGCACCGCTACGCCACAGCGAAAGGAACGACTCCTGGACGACGTCCTCGGCCATCGATCGGCGGCCACACATGCGGTAGGCGAGCGAGAACGCGGCGTCGGCGTGGCGATCGAAGATCACTTCGAACGCTTGTGCCTCGCCTTCCTGCACGTGCGCCATCAGATCCTCGTCGGCGAGCGTCAGCGGGTCGGTGCGCGATTGGCGAAGGCTTCTTGACGCTCGGAACATGGTCCTGTGGCCAGATTGAATCCCATGGACGTGTTTGTCCACGTAAGTGTCGGTACGGAGATCGCGCGACCGCGGATCACTGCGCGCTCACCCGCGCCGGCCGGGCGAGGCTCAGCGGTCGCTACGCGTCGGTGCGAGCGCGACGGATTGGAGCTCGAGCAGCTCGCCGGGCGGATCCCCCAGCAGCAGCCAGCCGTCGTCCGAGGACATCACCAGCCCCTGCCTGGCCAATTGGGTCAGCGCGGTCGTCACCGTCGGCCGCCGCGCGGCGACGAGATCCGCGAGCACCGCGTGGGTCAGATGCAGCGGCAGGATCACGCCCCCGCTGCGGACACGGCCCCACCGGTCGGCGAGATGCCACAGCAGCATCTGCAGTCTGACGTGGACGCGGGCCTGGTGGACGATCGCCATGTTGATCGCGAGGTTGCGAGCCCGCTCGAGCGCGCGGGCCACGAGGCTGCCGGTCACCTCCGGATACGCGGCCAGACACCGAGCGGCCTCGACGTCCAGGACGGCGACGCGGGTCGCCTCCAACACGCGCCAGCGGGTCGTCTGCGAAAGCGTCGAATCGCCATCGTCCCGCTGCCACGGGCGCAGCAGGTCTCCCTCGCCGAGGAGCTCGGCGCCGAAACGCCCGTCGATCCCGACGCGTCGCAGGAGCAGCCCCTTGAGAACCAGCAGTCCGATCCCGCCTGGCACCTGGTCGTTCCACTGCGCCGCCCAGCGACCGCGCGGCATCCGGATCGTGCGCGCGACGCAGCTTCACGGCGCCTGCTCGCGCTCGCTTTGGTCCAGCGCTTCGCCGAGCTCTGGATCCTCGTCGAGGATCTTGCAGCTGTTGACGTCTGGCGGTGCCGTTTCAAAACCCCGATCCGCCGTTAGGCGACTAACTGCGCGATTGACAAAAAACCTGTCAGCAACCTGACTACCCGCGAGGCTTCCCGCGTACACTTCAAGCCGCTGGTCGTCTTTGCCCGCGCACCGGCCTGCGGGTATCGTGTCGGCCGGTGACCGGCCCGCCACAGCCCGTGATGCCGTCAGGCGCGCAGCACGAGATCAGCCACGGCGATCAGCGCGCGGTCGTGGTCGAGGTCGGCGGCGGGCTGCGCACGTACGAGACTGGCAGACGGGCCGCTGCTCGACGGGTACGCGGTCGATGAGATGTGCAGCGGCGGCCGTGGCCAGCCGCTGATCCCATGGCCGAACCGTGTGCGAGACGGAGCGCTTCGAGTTCGGGGGCAGCACGCATCAGCTGACGTTGACCGAGGCCGCGGCGCATAACGCGATCCACGGGCTCGTGCGGTGGGCTAACTGGACGCTGGCGAGCCGCGCCGAGAACCGGGTCCTCGTCGAACACGTCCTGCACCCGCGGCCGGGATGGCCGTGGCCACTTCACCTTGCGATCGAGTACTCGCTCGGCGACGGCGGCCTTGCGGTGACCACGACCGCGACCAACGTCGGTCGCGTCGCCTGCCCGTACGGCGCCGGCCAGCATCCGTACCTGACGCTCGGTCGTGACCGCATCGACTCGATCATCCTGCGGGCCCCCGGACGACGCTACCTCGAGTCAGACGAGCGCGGGATCCCGATCGCCAGCCACGGTGTGCGCGGGACGCGCTTCGACTACACCGAGCCGCGCGAGCTCGGAACTGCGCAGCTCGACACGGGCTACACCGAACTCGACCGCGATCGCGATGGCCTTGCCCGGGTCGTGCTCGAGTGCTCCGAGCCTGAGCGGCGTGCGACGCTCTGGGTCGACCGCGCTTACGGCTACGTGATGCTGTTCACGGGCGACACGCTCGCGTCCGACGCACGGCGGCGCGGGCTCGCAGTAGAGCCGATGACATGTGCTCCGAATGCGCTGCAATCAGGAGACGGGCTCGTGGTCCTCGAGCCTGGCGCCAGTCACACCGCCCGCTGGGGGATCACAGGCAGCGCAGGGCAGCCCGCGGCGGGCGGCGAAGAGTGATGTAAGGCACGCCCGCCTGGCCTGCAGAGCGGCCAGAAACTGTCGATAAGGACCTCAGGACGCCGTAATCATCCTCGGCGCGGCCCCGGCTCTGCGCCGGGGCGCAGTTGACCCGCGGGTCGTCGAGGCCGTCTGTACCGCCCTCGGCGCGCCCGAGGCGCAAGCGCCGCGGCGATTCGCGAGCGGCGCGCGCAGGCTGGGACCGTGGCCGAGCCCGCGGACGCAGACGTAGAATCTGCGCAGTACCCGAGCCACGGAGGAGAGCGATGGAAGCTGGCAAGGACGGGACCTCGGCTCCGGCTCATACGCGCGGCGGCGACACGGTGCCGTTGTTTCGCGAGACGGTCGGAGCAAACCTCGACCGGACGATCGAGCGATTTGGGGATCGCGAGGCGCTCGTGTCGTGCACGCAGGATCTGCGCTTCACTTACGCGCAGCTGGGCGCAGCGGTCGACGAGCTCGGCCGGGGACTGCTCGCGGCGGGGATCAAGCGCGGCGATCGCTCGGGATCTGGAGCCCGAACTGCGCCGAGTGGGTGCTCGTTCAGTATGCGACCGCGAAGATCGGCGTGATCCTCGTCAACATCAACCCGGCGTACCGAACGTCGGAGCTCGAGTACGCGCTCCGTCAATCTGGGTGCCGGATGCTGATCTCCGCGCCGGCGTTCAAGACCTCGGACTACCGGGCGATGGTGGCGGAGGTGCGCCCGAGCCTGCCCGACCTCGAGCAGGTGGTGTTCCTGGACTCAGACGATTGGCAGCAGTTACTCGCCGCGGCGCAGCAGATCGACGTCGATCAGCTCGAAGCGTCGGCCGCGCGACTCGAGCCCGAGGATCCGATCAACATCCAGTACACGAGCGGGACGACCGGCTTTCCCAAGGGCGCGACGCTCAGTCACCTCAACATCCTCAACAACGGCTTCTTCATCGGTCGAGGGGTGCCGCTACACCGAGCACGATCGGGTCTGCATCCCGGTTCCCTTCTACCACTGTTTCGGGATGGTGCTCGGGAACCTCGCGTGCACGACCCACGGCGCCGCGATCGTGATCCCGGCGCCGGCGTTTGACCCCGAGGCGACGCTTGCGGCGGTGGCCGGCGAGCGGTGCACGTCGCTGTACGGCGTGCCGACGATGTTCATCGCCCAGCTCGATCATCCGCGCTTCGCCGACTACGACTTGAGCTCGCTGCGGACCGGGATCATGGCCGGCTCGCCGTGCCCGATCGAGGTCATGAAGCGCGTGATCGAGCGCATGCATATGAGCGAGGTCGGGATCGCTTACGGGATGACCGAAACCTCGCCGGTGTCGACGCAGACCGCGTTCGATGATCCGCTCTCCAAACGCGTCGGGACCGTCGGGCGAGTCCATCCCCACGTCGAGATCAAGATCATCGACCCACGTGATGGCGAGACGGTCGCACGCGGCCTCAGCGGCGAGCTGTGCACCCGGGGCTACAGCGTGATGAGCGGCTATTGGAATGACCCAGACCGCACGGCCGAGGCGATCGACGAGCAGGGGTGGATGCACACCGGCGACCTCGCGACGATGGACGACGAGGGCTACGTCAACATCGTCGGGCGGATCAAGGACATGGTGATCCGCGGCGGCGAGAACATCTACCCACGGGAGGTCGAGGAGTTCCTGTACTCGCACCCCGAGATCGCCGATGTCCAGGTGATCGGGGTCCCCGACGAGCGCTACGGCGAGGAGCTGATGGCCTGGGTGATCCCGCGCGGCGCGGCGACGCTCGACGCCGACCGGCTGCGCGAGTTCTGCCACGGGAAGATCGCGCACTACAAGATCCCGCGCTACGTCAAGCTCGTCGACGCGTTCCCGATGACGGTGACCGGCAAGGTCCAGAAGTTCAAGATGCGCGAGCAGGCGATCGACGAGCTCGGCCTCGGCGCCTCGGCGAGCATCCGCACTGCATGACCGGATCCGAGCTCGGGCTCGCGTTATCGGTCTTCGTCGCTTGCGCGGTCGAGGCGGTCGAGGCGCTGACGATCGTGCTCGCGGTCGGCGTCACGCGCAGTTGGCGCTCGGCGTTCTACGGCGTCGGCGCGGCGGTCGTCGTGCTCGCCGCGCTGACGGCGGCGCTCGGACCGGCGCTGACCACGCTGCCGATCGGAGCCCTGCGGCTCGTGGTCGGCGGCCTGCTGCTCGTCTTTGGCCTCCAATGGCTGCGCAAGGCGATCCTGCGAGCGAGCGGCGTCAAAGCGCTGCACGACGAACGGGCGGCGTTCGAGCGCGAGCGCGCGGCCGCAGGGCGCGCCGGCGCGGTCGGCGGCGGCTTCGACGGATACTCGTTCACGGTCGCGTTCAAGGGCGTGTTGCTCGAAGGGCTCGAGGTCGTGTTCATCGTGCTGACGTTCGGCGCCAATCAGCATCGGGTCGGGCTCGCGGCCGCGTCCGCGGCGGCCGCGGTGCTGATCGTCGTGGTGGCGGGGATCGCCGTTCACGCGCCGCTCGCTCGGGTGCCCGAGAACGCGATGAAGCTCGGGGTCGGCGTGATGCTGACCTCGTTCGGCATGTTCTGGGGCGCCGAGGGAGCCGGGGCCCACTGGCCCGGCGGGGACGCGGCGCTGCTCGCGATCATCCCGCTGACGCTCGGCTTCGCGCTGGCGATCGTCATCGCCGGACGCCGGCGCGCGGGCGGCGCACTCGCGTCCGGCAGTGATCAGTCGGCGGTGCACGCGTGAGCTTTATCCGTGTGGCGGCGCGCTTCGCGTGGGAGTTTGTCGTCGGCGACGACTGGCGGATCGCGGTCGGCGTCGTGCTCGCGCTGGCGCTGACGGCACTCGTCGCAGGTGCGGGAGCGGCGGCCTGGTGGATCATGCCGCTGGCCGCGGCCGGGTTGCTGGCCACGTCGGTCTGGCGGGCCGTGCGTCCCCCGAGGTAACCCGCCACAGACGACGGCGGGGGCGAGATCAGGCCGGCCGGCTCAGGCGGCGCGGCGTGATCTCGTTCCCGGCAGCGGTGCTCCGATCGGCGGCGTCGGGTTCAGGGATCGTCCCCGCGGGACCCCGGCCGTAAGTCCCGCGGGAACCCGCGCCCTCAGTAGCCGTATGGACTTGTGGGCATCGGTGACGTGCCCGTGTTCGTCGAGGCGTGCTTCGTCAGTGACGTCTTGACCACGTGCCACGTGCCGCCGAAGTGGACGACGCCGTCGCCGAGCGCGTTGTCCTTGGTGGTGTCCACGGAGAACGTGTACAGCGGGTGTCCCTTGAGCGTGACCTGGTTGATCCCGCCGTGGTGCCAGACGCCGACCTTGCCCTTGATGCCTTTCATTACGGTCGGCTTCTTGCCGGACGCGACGGTCACCGGGGGCCACACGGCCCAGCACCCGTTTGACTTCATGCACTCCTTGTGGGTCTTGCTGTCGCCGCTGAGCGTGTAGACCGCGTGCCTGCGGGAGTTGACCGCGATGTTCGCGGTCGCGGTCATCGCGCCCAGGTTCGACACCTTCGCGTGCTTGGCGATCTCGAGCGTGAACGTCTTCGCGACCGCCACCGAGACAAGCGCGGCAGTTGCGACGCCGGCGAGCGCCGTAACGAGGATCAGTGCGAAGCGCCGCGGCCGCGCCGGCACCCGTGGGGGTCTTGCATACATCTACTGGCCTCCTCTCGTGGTCACCTGCCCCTTTTGACGCCGTCAGCCGCGTTTACTTCCCGAGCATTCGCTCGTTCTGGGCCGGGCGTTGCCCGCCGGCACCTCCGCAGCCGGCGAGCAACGCCACGCTTTGTGCTTTGCCACCAGCGCTCCGGGGCGCCCGGCGGCCGCGCAATCTGTACCGACGTGAACTCGTAGGGGTTGGCTGTACCTTGGCCCGTTTGGATTGGCTGGACCCTGCTGCCGGTTAAGACTTCGATCGAGCGGGTTCCTTCCCGCGGATCTGGCAGGTCGCCTACCAATCGCCTGCGGGCGAAAGTATCGTGGGCACGTGGCCGAAGGGACCGATCGCGCCCACGTCCGCCTGGCGGAGCTCGTGGCAGCTCTCTCGCTGGGCATCGACCTCGGGTTTGGGCAGCCAATGGAGCACGTGCTGCGCCAGTGCCTGATCGCGCTGCGGCTCGCCGAACGGATCGGGCTTGGCGACCCCGAGCGGGCGGTCGTCTACTACACCGCGCTGCTCGTCAACGTGGGCTGCCACTCCGATGCGCATGAGCAGGCCAGGTGGTTCGGTGACGACATCCGGCTCAAGGCCGGCAAGTACGACCACGAGATCGGGAGCCTACGGGGCGTGTTGGCCGGCATGCGACAGCTCGGGTCGGGCCACCCGCCCCTGCACCGCTTCCGGGTCGGACTCGAGTTCGCGCTCTCGGGCCATCGCGACGTAGATGGGATGTTCGAGCACCATGCGGCGATTTCGCGGACACTGGCTGCCCAGCTCGGACTGTCCGATGACGTGCAGGAGGCGCTCGGCGCCGCCTACGAACTGTGGGACGGCAGCGGTTGGCCTGGCGAGCTCGAAGGTGAGCGAATTCCAATCGCGTCACGGCTCGCGCAGCTATCGGAATTTGTCGAGGTCGCGCATCGGATCGGAGGCGTGGACGGCGCGAGGACGCTCGCGCGCACGCGCGCCGGCAAGCAGTTCGATCCAATGCTCGCCGCGCTGATCTGCGGCGAGGGGGACATGCTCCTCGCGGGGCTCGACGCAGTACCGACCTGGGACGCGGTGGTCACGGCCGAGCCGGCGCTGGCGCCCGTCCTGTCCGGTGAGCACTTTGACGCCGCACTGCTCGCGCTCGCGAACTTCGTCGACCTCAAATCTCCCTACACGCTCGGCCATGGACAGGGCGTCGCCGAGCTCGCCGCGGCCGCCGGACAACGACTCGACTTGCCGGTGCAGACGGTGCGCGAGCTGCGCCGCGCCGGACTGGTCCACGGCCTCGGCCGGCTCGGTGTGTCGAATTCGATCTGGGACAAGCACGGCCCGCTCGGGGCCGGGGAGTGGGAGCGGGTCCGGCTGTCCCCCTACCTGACCGAGCGCATGCTGCATCAATCGCAGGCGCTCGAGCCGCTCGGGGCGATCGCTGTCGCGCATCGCGAGCGTCTCGACGGTTCCGGTTATCCGCGGGGCCTGCGCGGCGCGGCAATCTCTCAGCCGGGGCGCATTCTCGCCGCCGCCGACGTGTACCAGGCGATGCGCGAACCGCGTCCGTACCGGCCGGCGCTGAGCGCCGACGAGGCCGGCGCGGAGCTCCGGGCAGAGGTGCGGGCGGGACGCCTCGACGGCGATGCGGTCGAGGCGGTGCTGGGCGCAGCCGGCCATCGGGTCGCGCGCCGTCGCGAGGGGCCGGCCGGGCTCACGACGCGCGAGATCGACGTGCTGCGTCTGCTCGCTCGCGGACTCTCGAACCGAGAGATCGCGGG
The DNA here is from genome assembly GCA_963744695.1 of uncultured Solirubrobacterales bacterium. Lineage (GTDB taxonomy): Bacteria > Actinomycetota > Thermoleophilia > Solirubrobacterales > Solirubrobacteraceae > Palsa-465. The sequence continues at coordinate 192,826 of CAVUUT010000013.1, forward strand.
TCAGCTGACCATTTCTCCCAAGACCGTCGCCAACCACGTCGAGCACATCTACGGCAAGATCGACGCTGCCACGAGGGCGACGGCGAGCCTGTTCGCGATGCAGCACGGACTACTCCCGGAAGAGGCTGCGCCGGCCACGGTACTCGTCTGAACGGTCATCGTTAGCCCACCGCGTGGGGCGGGTAGCCCTTATACGAAGTTAGCGACGACCTATGAGAACGAAGACAAAGGCAAAGCTGGGCGCGAAGACGGCCAAGACCGCGGCCAAGAATCCCTCGCTTGCGAAGGCGGCGTTCCGGGCCGGAAAGCCGATCGCCAAGCGCAAGGTTCGGCGTCGCGCGCAGCGAATCGGCTCGACGGCGCGGACGGCGGGGGAGTGGGTCGTCGTCGTCGGCCCGATCGCCGCGGAGGCGCTCGGGCTCGTCGAGCCCCCGAGGCGCCGTCACCCCACGCGCCGCGTCGTGGTCGGCGTCGTGCTGGGCGCGACCGCGATGTACTACCTGCGGCGCGACGATCGCCGGCAGGGTCCCAAGCCGGTCCCCTGACGCCCAGCGCGGGGTGCGCGCCCGCTGTTGGGAGAACCGCGCCGGGCTCGCTCCCGCCTGACGTAAGAATCGCCGGCCGGTTCCGCCTGACGTAAGAACCGCCGGCCGGTCGCAGCTAAGTGGGTATGCGATACCTCCGCGCCACGTCGGTGCCAGTCCTGCTCGCCGTGCCATCGGTGGGGTAGGAAGGTGGCGATGCGCACCGGCTCAAAGCCTCCGGCAGGCGACCGGGCTCGCTGGCTGCACTGGCGCGTACAGCGCTTGCTGAGCGCGGGCTTTGACGTCGATCTGGCCGAGGAGCTGGCGCGGCAGGAGAGCATCGACCTGCACGAGGTACTCGAGCTCGTCGACCGGGGCTGCCCGCCGCGACTTGCGGCGAGAATCCTCGCGCCGCTGTTCAGCGACGACGGAACCCCGAGGCGATGAGCAAGTTGGCTGGTAGCGTCCCCACCGTGCAACGAGCCCCCGCGTTGGCGGCCTCTGACCGGGACGCGGAAGCCCGCGCCTGGATCCAGGCGCTGCGCAGCGACGGTGCGGAGCGAGAGGAGGCCGCGGTCCGCCTACACGCTCTGCTGATGCGCGCGGCGCGGTTCGAGCTCGCGCGCCGGCGAGCGACCCTCGACGGCGTCGCGCGCGAGACGCTTGAGGACCTCGCGGTCCAGAGCGCCGACGATGCGCTCAACGCGATCATCGCCAAGCTCGACGACTACCGCTTCGAAAGCCGGTTCACGACCTGGGCCTACAAGTTCGCGATCCTCGAGGCGGCGGTGCGCTCGCGGCGCAAGGCCTGGCAGGAGCGCGAGCTGCCGATCGAACCGCAGGCCTGGTCACTGCTCGCGACGCGGGCGCCCGAGCCGGTAGAGGACGTCGAGACGCGCGAGCGCCTGCGTGCGATCACTGCCGCGATCCGCACCGAGCTCTCGCCCCACCAGCGCGAGGTGCTGGGCGCGGTCGTGCTCGCCGACGTCCCGATCGACGTGCTCGCGCAGCGGTTGAGCACGACGCGGGGCGCGCTTTACAAGACGCTTCACGACGCGCGGCGCAAGCTGCGCGCGGCGATCGAGGACCCCGCCGATGCCTGATCAACGCCCTTCTTCAAAGCGGCTCGTTACCGCCTTGCTTGGCCCAGCGGGCCGCGAGTTGACCTGCGAGCAGTGCTTTGACCTGCTCGACGTCTACGTCGAGCACGAGCTCGCCCGCGACAACGCCGATCGGCTCGTCGTGGGAATGCGAGAGCACCTAGAGGGGTGCCCGGCATGCGCCGAGGAGCACGCCAGCCTGCTCGAGCTAGTCGGCACGCTTCACTGATCAGACCAAACTCCGACCGGAGGTCGAACACGATGAGCAGTCAGACGTTCGTGATTATCGGTGCCAGCCTGGCCGGCGCCAAAGCAGCACAGGCCCTGCGCGAGCGCGGGTTTGACGGGCGCGTCGTGCTCGTCGGCACCGAGAGCGACCTGCCGTATGAGCGCCCGCCGCTGACCAAGGACTACCTGCGGGGCGAGTCAGAGCGCGAGAAGGCGTACGTGCACCCGGCGCAGTTCTACCCCGACAACCAGATCGAGCTGATCCTCGGTACGACCGTGACCGGAATCGATCCGGGCGCGTCCAAGATCACGTTGCAGGACGGCACCGAAATTTCCTATGACAAGGTGCTGCTGACGACCGGCTCCGAGCCGCGCCGGATCCCGGTCCCGGGGGCCGACCTCGATGGCATCCACTACCTGCGCACGCTCGCCGATTGCGACGTGCTTCGCGGGCGGCTCGACGCGGGAGGACGCGTCGCGGTCGTCGGCTCCGGGTGGATCGGCAGCGAGTTTGCGGCGTCGGCACGGCAGCGTGGCCTCGAGGTGACGCTGATCGATTCGCTCCAGGTCCCGTACGAGAAGATCCTCGGTCCCGAGATCGGCTCGTTCTATCGCGATGTCCATGCCCAGCACGGCGTCGAGCTGCTGATGGGTCAGGGCGTCGCCTCGTTCGAGGGCGACGGCGCCGTGCGCTCGGTTCAGACCAGCGGCGGCCAGACCGTCGAGTGCGACTTCGCGGTCGTCGGGATCGGCATCACGCCGCGGCTGGCGCTCGCCGAGGGCGCCGGTGCCTCGATTGACAACGGCGTCGCGGTCGATCAGCGGCTCGAGAGCTCGGTGCCCAACGTCTACGCGGCCGGCGACGTCGCATCGGCCTGGCATCCGTTCTTCGAGCAGCGAATCCGGGTCGAGCACTGGGCCAACGCGCTGAACCAGGGGCCCGCCGCGGCCGCCGCGATGCTCGGCGATCAGAGCGGCTTTGACCGGATCCCGTACTTCTTCTCGGACCAGTACGACGTCGGCATGGAGTACTCGGGGTATGCGACGAGCTGGGATCAGGTCGTGTTCCGCGGCGATCGCGACGGAGGCGAGTTCGTCGCCTTCTGGCTCACCGACGGACGCGTGGTGGGCGGCATGAACGTCAACGTCTGGGACGTCAACGACCACATCCAAGCACTGATCCGCTCGCGCCGCCAGGTCGACATCGGCGCGCTCACCGACACCGATACGCCGATCGAGTCACTCGCCGGCGAGGTGACTGCCTGAAGGCCTGAACGGCTCGGGGGCTAAGGCGCCTGCGCGGCGCGGACGCCTTCGGCGATCGCCTTCGCGACGACCTTTGCCGCGGCCGACTCGACCGCGTCATAGGACGCCTGCACCGCGCCGGTGGCGAGGCAGAAGAGCGTGTCGCCGTCGTACATCGTCCGTGACGGCCGGATCGCCCGCGCGATCCCGTCCTGGGCCACGGTCGCGACCCGATTGGCCTGGTCCTTGGTCAGGGTCGCATCGGTCACGACCGCGCCGATCGTCGTGTTGGTGCCTGCGAACAGCGGCGCCGGCCGGTGCCAGGCGGAGTTCTCGACGATCCATTCGTGGCGCTCGTCATCCCAGATCCCGCCGACGCTGTTGGCGGCGACCGCCGCGGTCACCGTCGCGCGATCGGCGCGCACGGACGCGATCCCGAAGCCGCCGGGGCGGACCTGGGACGGGTCCCCGCCCTTCGCGACGGTCGCGCCGGTGCCGGCGCCGACCGCTCCGACCGCCGGGTCGACGGTCGCCGCGCCGCAGGCCGCGTATCCCGCCTCGCGGTCGGGTCTCGCGTTCGGGTCGCCGTTGGCGAGATCGAAGAGCACCGCGCCGGCCACAATCGGCACCCTGACCGAGGCGAGCGCGTAGCCGATTGAGCGCTCCTCGAGGTAGCGCATCACGCCCCCTGCCGCATCGAGCCCGAACGCGCTGCCGCCGGTCAACAGGATCGCGTGCGCGCGCTCGACGAGCGTGCCCGGTCGCAGCGTGTCCGTGCACAGCGTCGACGGCGCGGCTCCGCGTACATCGACGCCTCCGACAGCACCGGCGGGGGCGAGGATCACCGTGCACCCTGTCCGGCCGACCGGGTCGGTCCAGTGCCCGACGAGAACGCCTTCCGGGAGCCTTCGCCCGTCGTCCGAGGACGCTGCCATAGCCGGGCTCACGCTACCTCAAGCCGGCGTCACGGGACGGCGCGGCGGGGTCGTTCGAGCCTTGACACGCGTATAGGGATGTGGGACGGTATCTCACATACTGAGTCAGTGTCCCGTTCAGCGAGCGGGTGGAGAGGGAGGTCTCATGCAGCAAAGCCCCGACGTCCCCGAGCGTGGCCTTCGCAAGAACGCCGTCGGACTCGGGGGACTGGTGGCGCAATCACTCGGCGTCACCGCGCCCGAGATCTCCGCGGTCGTGATCGCCTCGGTCGTCGCGTCGAAGGTCGCCGGCGCGACGCCGTTCGCGTTCATCGTCGCCGCGATCGGCGCCCTGGGGCTCGCGCTGATCTACGGCCGCTTCGCCCGCCGTGTCCCGCATGCGGGCGGGACGTACGCGATCGTGCGTGCCGGGCTGGGCCGCGACGTCGGATTCTTCGCCGGCTGGGTGCTGCTCGCGGTCGGGATCGTATTCGTGCCGGCGCTGCTGATCGCGGCGGCATTCCTGCTGCAGAACTTCTTCAGCCTCGTGCTCCCGCACGCGACCTTCCTGTCGAGCAACTGGGTCTTCTGGGCGGCGCTGCTCGGCGTGGTCGTGATCGTCCTGTCCTATCTGGGGATCCAGCTTTCGGCGCGGATCCTGCTCACGCTGACGGCGATCGGCGTGACGATGTTGGTCGTGTTCGACATCCTGATCCTCGCCAACGTCGGCGCGAGCGGGTTTGCGTGGAAGTCGCTGACGCCGAACGGCAACAGCCTCGGCGAACTCGCGCTCGCGGTCGGGATCGCGATGACCGGCTTCTCGGGCTTTGAGACCGCGGTGTTTCTCGCCGAGGAGGCGCACACGCCGCGCCGGCAGGTGCCCAAGGCGGTTGTCGGGGCGATGCTGCTGGCGGCGGCATTCTTCATCTTCACGACCTTCTCGATCGTCACCGGATACGGGATCGACAACGTCGGCAAGCACTGGCCGCTCGACTCGGGCGCCTCGGTCGTGATCCTCTCGGCGCAATACATCTCGCTCACGTTCGGAAAGATCCTCCTCCTGCTGCTCGCGGTCTCGGCGTTCGCTTCAGCCCTGGGCACCGCCAATTTCACCACCCGGATTGCGTTCTCGTGGGGCCACGACGGCTACCTGCCGAAGGCGTTCGGACGCACCCACGCGCGCTTCAAGAGTCCCGGCGTGGCGATCGCAGCGCTGGCCGGGTTCATTGTCGTGATGTTCGCCGCCGGGCTGATCTGGCAGGGCTCGAGCCTCGTCGGCGGCTCGACCTACTTCTCGTGGCTGCTCCAACTCGGGGCGACCGGGATCCTGCCGGTGTACGCGCTCGTCGCGATCGCGGGCTCGGTCTACTCCCGGCGGACGGGCGGCTCCGTGATCGACATCGTGATCGCGCCGCTGATGGCGCTGATCGTCGTCGTGGCGGCCGAGGTGACCGAGTTCTACCAGCAGCCATCGCCGTTCAAGTACGCGCCGTACTTCATGCTCGCGTGGATGGTGCTCGGGATCGTGGTGCGCCTCGCGACCCGGACGCGGGTCGCGCCGATCGAGAACCAGACAGAGGCCAATCTGCAGCCCGCCGAGCCCGAGCTCGCGGCGGCGCCGTAGCGGCGCGTCAGATCGCAGTCGGGTATGCCCGCGCCAGCGCGGCGACGGCCTCGCCGTAGAGCGGCTCGCCGAGCTCGCGCGCCCGGTCGATCGATATCCGCTCGCGGGTGTGGTCGAGCTTGTCGCGAGCGTCGTCGACGGTGCAGCGGTCCTCGGCGACCCAGTCGATCACCCGGTGCGAGTTGACCTCGAGGAACGAGAGCGAGTCGGCCGCCTGCAGCAGGTCCGCCGCCGGCCAGCCGCCCGTCTCATGCGCGAGCACGAGCCCCGTGACCTTGTCGCGCAACGCGTCCGGCGCGGCCCGCTCGGCGAGCCACGCGTCGACCAGGGCGGCCGATCGCTCGCAGTGCGCGGCGATGTAGCCGGGATCGCGCCAGCCCCGGGTGGCGGGGTCGAACCGAGGCCCGCCCGCGACGCGGCGCTCGACGTCGTGCGTGAGCGCGGCGATCCGGAGGTCCTCGCCGGCGTCCCGGTCGAGCGCGAGCACCCAGTCGCGGGTCCGCAGCAGATGGCGGGCGGCCGGGTGTTCGGCGATCCACTCCTCGGCGGCCTGCTCGAGTTCGGACGCGCCGTCCGTCGCCGTCACCGGACCGGTGCCGCCGGGCTCGGTCGCCGCCGGACCGGTCTCGCCGGCCTCGGCCGTCACCCGACCCCCAACAGCTGGCCGGGATTGCGAGCCACCATCGTGCGGATCTGGTCCTCGGGCATGCCGCGCTCGAGCAGCCGCCCGACGATCTTGCGAAACGAGACGGTCGGCAGCGGGTTGTTCATCTGCCCCAGATCCGAGCCCAACGTCGAATGCTCGGGCCCGACGGCCTCGACCCATTGCACGAGCGTGTCGAGATCCCAGTTGTGAAATGAGGATTCCTCGTCGTACATGCAGAGCGAGTGTTCGACGTACGCCCCGAGCTCCACCCAACGGCGAGCGTCGTCGTAGCTGGCCTCGATCACGAAGTTCGGATGGTTGACGAGCATCCGCTCGACGCCGACTTCGCGGGCGGCCTCGAACACGGCGGTGATCTGCTCAGGCGCCATGTGTCCGCTGGCGAGGATCGCGTCGTGCTCTTTGATCGCCTCGAGGATCTCGACCACCTCCGGCTTCACTCGTCCGTCAGCGTCGAGGACCTCGACCGGCTGCTCGGGGTCGAGGTGAACCGAGAGCTTGGGGAACTTCAGGTTCGGGTGCGCCGCGTGGTGCTCGATGTGCTTGGCCGAGGCGATCGTCGGAAACCAGACGATCTTGCCGCCCATCTTCAAGCACAGCTCGACGGCCCTGGGGTTGATCCCGCCGACCTGTCCGTTGAGCGCGATCCCGCCGAACAGCGCCGCGCCGCCGTTCGCCACGCCGGCGTGCTCGAGCGCGAGCACGTCCATCACCGTGTTGTGGTGGTGGGACTTGACGACGATCGCGGTGAAGCCGGCCTCGCCCGCCAGCTGTGCTGCCTCGGCGGCGTCGACGCGCCGCGGCATTGGCGACGGCGCCGGGTGAACGTGGAGGTCGACGGCGCCCTCGAGCAGTTCGCCGACGCGGTCGCCGGTGCTCATGCCGCCACCGCGAATGCCTGCAGGCCGTAGCCCATGATCTTGTGTGGGTAGTAGGCCTCGACCACCGGTTTCACCCCCGTGGGCATCGCTCCGCGCATCGCCAGCCAGTTGACGACTTCAACTGACTCGGTGCCGCCGAGCTTGATCAGGTCCTCGTGCGTGTAATCGCACAATTGCTCCGGGTCCTCGGCGAGCAGTCGCATGAACTCGCGATCCCACTCGGGCGTTACGGTCCCGAAGCGGGGCCCGGTCAGCTGGTGCGAGAGGCCGCCGGTGCCGACGACGACCACGGCGAGATCCTCGGGGTAGGAGAGGATCGCCCGTCGCAGGGCCTGGCCGAGCTTCCAGCATCGCCGTGGCGTCGGGAGCGGATGGAGGATCACGTTGACAGCGAGCGGGATGATCGGGATGCCGCCAGCCCTCGCCGTCGCCGAAGTCGACCATCGGCAACGGCGAAATCACGCCGTGGTCGACCTCGAGCTCCTGGCAGATAGTCGGGTCGAACTCATCGGCGACCAGCGAACGCGCGATGTGCCATCCGAACGCGCTATCCCCCGGCAGCGGCGGAAACGGCCGCGAGCCGAACCCCTCGTCGGCGACCGGGTACGTGTCGGCCACGCCGAGCGCGAACGTCGGATACGCATTGAGGAAGAACTCGTCCATGTGGTCGTTGTAGATCACCAGCAGGCGGTCGGCGTTGAGCTGTGCGAGCCACCTGCTGACCTCCTCGAATGGACCGAACAGCGGCTCCCATTCGTCGTTGCGCCGTGTCTGCTCGCCGGCGTCGTAGACGTGCTCCATCGATGGCGCGTGCGATGCGCCGATCCCTCCCACGATTCTGGCCATCAGCCGCTCTCCCTCATCTGCTTGCCAATCTCGAGCAGCGGCGTCTTCGTCACGCCCGAGAGCTTCACCATCACGTAGATCGACATGCCGGCCCGCCACAGACCGATCCAGTCGCGGTTTGCAACGAGCGCGCGTTCGGCGTCGGTGAGGCCGAACTGATCCATCCATGCCTCTTGATCACGCGCGAACAGCTCGCGTTGATCTGAGTCCTTGAGCGAGTAGGCGGCCTTGTTGAGACGGATCCCCTGCATCGCCGTCCGCTCGTAGAACAGGTCAAGGTCCTCCGGGAGCGCCGCCGGGTCCGGGTGCACCTTCGCGAGGCGATCGAGATAGTCGGGTGTCAGCTCATCGGTGCTCGTTGGCATCTGATCTCCTGTCTCAGGCGGGGTCGAAAAGCAGGTGCAGGTGGCGCGGCGAGCGGAACTCCCAGCCTTCGTATGCGGCCGGACGCTCGGGATCGAGGCGCAGCTTCGGCAGCCGTTGCAAGAGCAACTCGGTCGCCGTGCGCGCCTCGAAGCGCCCCAGCAGCGCGCCGACGCAGACGTGCGCGCCGCCGGCGAACGCGAGGTGCGGGCGGCGGTGTGAGTCGATGTCGTAGCGATCGGCGTCGGTCCAGTGGCGCGGGTCGCGATTGGCCGAGGAGAGGACGGCCGCCACGAGCGCGCCCGGCGCAAGGGTCACGCCGGCGAGCCGCGTCTCGCGCGTCGTCTGCCGGGTCGACGTGCCAACCGGCGCGTGCCACCGCGCGGCCTCTTCGACCGCCGGGGCGATCAGCGAATGATCGGCTCGCACCCGCTCGGCCTGCTCGGGATGTGAGAGCAGCGCCCAGATCGAGATCGAGATCAGGTCGCTGACCGCCTGCAGCCCGCCGACGATCATCACCTTCAGGTTCGACTGGATCTCCTCCAGCGCGAGACCCTCGCCGTTGACCCGCTCGTGCAGCATGCTCGACAGCAGCGTCCCGTCCGGCGCCGACTCGAGCCGGTCGAGGATTGGCCGGACGGTCTCGTTGACCTCGGCGCTCGCGGCGTCGGCGACGGCCTGCTTGGCCGGATCGCCCTCGAAGTTTGCCGCCCCCTGCGCGAGATCCGCAAACCAGCGGCGCAGTGTGTCGTCGTCGATCTCCCGCAGGCCGGTCGCCTGGCGCAGGACGCGCACCGAGAGCGGCTCGGCGAACTCCGACGCGAGCTCCACGTCGCCCCGGTCGGCGAAGCCGTCGATCAGCTCGTTCGCGAGCGGAGCGATCACCTCGGCCGGGAAGTGGCCGATCGCCGCCATCCGGAACCACGGTGAGATGATCGCCTTGACGCGGTCGTGATACGGGCCTTCGGACCCGAGCAGGTTCTTGCCGAACGTCCGGTTCAGCGTCGACGGCTCGGTCTCGCCGGTGTAGATCGTCGGCGTCCGGACGACCTCGGTGACCTCATCCCAGCGCGTGACGAGCCACAGGCCGACGGACTCGACCCACGACACGGGCTCCTCGTCGCGCAGTCGCCGATACGCGGGATAGGGGTCGCGCTCGAGCTCGGCGACCGAAATCGACGCGCCGACGCCGGTGGTCTCGGTCACCTCGCACTCCTGTGGTCCGCCTGTGCATAAGTGAGGGCCGCATCGGCCGCCTCGCCGATCAGATCTGCGGCGTCGACCCCCTGGCGCTCGAGGTAGGAGCTGAACTCGTCGAGCATCCGCTCGATCGCGCCGAAGCCCTCGACGATCACCGCGGTGGCGACCTGCACGGCCCACGCGCCGGCGAGCATGAAGCGCGCGACGTCGTACCCGTCACGGGCGCCGTTGGTGCCGACGAGCGGCGCCGCGGGGCCGAGGGCACGCCGCGCCTTGGCGGTCCAGCGGAGCGCGAGCGGGAGTGACCACGGTCCGGAGATCGCGCCGAACGTCCCGAGCACCGGGCGACGAGTCTCGAGATCGGGGAGGAAGCCCATCTGACGACCGGTCATGACGACGGCGTCGGCGCCCGCGTCGCGGACCGCGCGGGCGAGCGCCACGACATCGGCGCTCTCGGCCGTCAGCTTCACGGTCAGCGCGGTCGCGACCGCCGCCCGGACCGACGCGGTCAAGGCCGCCGCCCGGTCAGGATCGGACGGGCGCTCGATCACGCCCGGCCGGGCCTCGCCGGCGTGCGGCGCGGACAGGTTGAGTTCGATCCAACGCAGCCCGGCGCGCTCCGCGTCGGCCGCCAGGCGCGGAAGTTCGTCCTCGTCTCCGGGGATCAGGCTCGCGACCACGTACGCGCCCGCCTCTCGCGCGTGCCGATCGGCGCCCGCGAGCGTCGCGATCCACTCGTCCCACGGCTCCTGCACGAGGCCGGAGCGATTGAAGATCGAGGCGGCGGTGCTCGCCGCCACCTCGCGGCGCTCTGAGTCGATGAACGTCTGCGTAGCCGAGTCCGACTGTTGGCGGCCGGCCTCCGTTTCGTTGGCCGACTTGCCGACGACCGCGGCGGCCCCGGCATCGATCGCCGCCACGAGATGCTCGAAGGTCGCCACGTGCTCGCCCGAGCCACAGATCAGCGGGTTTCGCAGCGCGAGCGGTCCGAGCGAGATCCGCAGGTCAGGCGCCATTGCTCACCGCCGCGCGCAGCAGCGCCAAGTCCGAGGACACGAGGTCATAGACGACTCGCGAGTCATCGAGCCCGAATGCGCCGAGCGGCACCCCGGCACGCTCGGCCGCCGCCGCAACCTCATCCACGCGCGCGCGGACCTTGTCGTCGTCGAGGCCGAGATCGACCGACAGATCCGTCGTGCCGAGGAATGCCACGTCGGCGCCGGCGCCGAGAATGTCGTCGAGCGGGTCATCGGTCTCGGCGGTCTCGATTTGAGCTACGACGAGCGGCGGATCGGCGTGCGATGCCTCGAGGTAGTCCCGCAGCGAAAGTCCTCCGAAACTCGCCTGCGGGTGTGCGAGCGAGATCGAACGCGATCCGTACGGGGGATAGCGCGTCGCGGCGTGCAGCTCGCGGACATCGCTCGCGCGCCGCACGGTCGACAGCTGGATCCCCGCCGCGCCCGCCTCGAGCAGGCGGTTGACCTGACCGCGGTCGACCGCGGGAACGCGCACCAGGACGGGGAAGTTGAGCGCGCGTCCGTGGCGCACGAGCGCCAGCGCCTCGGCCTCGCTCAGCTGCGAGTGCTCGAGATCGACGACCGCGAAGTCCAAGCTGCTCGCGGCGATGATGTCGATCACGGCGGTCGAAGCGAGCTTGACGAACAGGCCCCTCCGGCGATTGACCAGTCCCAGCATATGTGACAGAGTCTCGCATAGTGGACCGCGCCAGCGCAACCGGTGTAGCCTTTGAAACGGTCGATCCCGCAACTGGCGAGGTGCTTGCGCAGCTGCCGCTGTACTCGCCGGAAGACGTGGATCGCGCGGTCCAGTCCGCTCGGGCCGCGCAACCCGCATGGGCCGCATTGGATCCTACGAGACGGACACGGCTGCTGTTCGCGCTCGCGCAGCTGATCGAGGCGAACGCCGACGAGCTCGCCGAGACCGAGAGCCGGGATGTCGGCAAGCCGATCGCCGAGGCAAGCTCGCGCGACGTTCGCTTCACGGCGCAGACGTGGCTGTACTACGCCGGCTGGCCGTCGAAGATCCTCGGCACGACCAACCCGGCCAACCCGGGCGTGTTCACCTACACGCTTCGCGAGCCGCTCGGCGTCGTCGGCGTGATCACGCCGTGGAACTTCCCGATGACGATCGCCTCGTGGAAGCTCGCGCCGGCGCTCGCTTGCGGGAACACCGTCGTGCACAAGCCCTCCGAGGAGGCGCCCCTGACGGCGCTGCGGCTGCGCGAACTCGCTCTCGAGGCCGGCTTTCCGCAGGACGTGTGGCAGGTCGTCACCGGCGATGGCTCCACCGGGCGCGCGCTCGTCGAGCACCCCGACGTCGACAAGCTCACCTTCACCGGCTCGACCGAGACCGGCCGCGAGATCCAGCGCGCCGCCGCCGGGTCGATGAAGCGCCTGACGCTCGAGCTCGGCGGCAAGTCAGCGAACATCGTGCTCGACGACGCCGATCTCGACCGCGCGCTCGGCGGCGCGATGAACTCGACCTTCCGTAACCAGGGCGAGATCTGCACCGCGGGCGCCCGCCTCGTCGCCCACGAGCGGATCGCCGATCGGCTCGTCGAGCGGCTCGCCGAGCAGGTCTCCGCGATCCGGCTCGGCCGTGGAATTGATCCCGACACGCAGATGGGCCCGCTGATCTCCGCGAGGCAGCGCGACCGGGTTCTCGACCTGTTCGCGTCGGCGCGCGACGAGGGCGCCGAGACGGTGGTCGGCGGCGGTCCGGCACACGTTGACGGGCTGCCGGATGGATTCTTCGTGCAGCCGACGATCTTCGACCGGACCCGCAATCCGATGCGGATCAACCAGGAGGAGATCTTCGGTCCGGCGGTGGCGGTGATTCGCGTTGCCGACGAGGAGGAGGCGGTCCGGGTCGCCAACGACACGAGCTACGGGCTTGCCGCCGCGGTCTGGACACGCGACGGAGCCCGGGCGCAGCGGATCGCGCGAGCCCTGACCGCCGGGACGATATGGATCAACATGTACGGCGGATTGGATCCCTACAGCACCTTTTCAGGCCGTCGGCTGTCGGGTCACGGGTACGAGCTCGGACCTGAGTCGATCGGCGAGTACACCGCGGTCAAGACCGTCAAGCAGGCGCTATGAGTCGCGCATCCGAGCTCGATACACGGCATGTCATCCACCCGCACCAGAAGGTCGGGCACGCGAAGCCGCCGATCGTGTTCGTGCAGGGGCGCGGCGCCCGGATCCGTGACGAGGCCGGCAACTGGTACATCGACGGCACCTGCGGGCTGTGGGTGTGCCCGGTCGGCCACGGCCGTCGAGAGCTCGCCGAGGCAGCCCGGGCGCAGATGGAGAAGCTCGAGTATTACGCGTCGTTCTGGGAGTTCGCCAACGAGCCCGCGGCCGAGCTCGCGGCACGCTTGGCGGCGCTGTCACCGACGGGCATCGAGTGGTCCTTCTTCACCAACGGTGGCTCGGAGGGCACCGAGACGGCGTTCAAGCTCGCGCGCCTTGCATGGTCCGCCCAGGGGCAGGACGACCGCAACCTGATCCTGACCCGGAAGCTCGGCTACCACGGCATGTCGCTCGGCGCCCTGCAGGCGACCGGGATCCCGCCGCTGCGCGAGCACTTCGGCCCGCTTCCGGAGGGATTCGTCCACCTCGACGCGCCCTACCCGCTGCGCGGGACGACGACCGATTGCCTGATCGACCAGCTCGAGCGCACGATCGATGAGCTCGGCCCAGAGCGGATCGCCGCGATGGTCGGCGAGCCGGTGATCGGGGTCGGCGGGATGATCCCGCCCCACGACGACTACTGGCCGCGCGTCCAGGAGGTCCTCCACGCGCACGGGATCCTGCTGATTCTCGACGAGGTCGTGACCGGCTTCGGGCGGACCGGCGAGTGGTTTGGCGCCGATCAGTGGGGCGGCCTGGAGCCCGACATGATGGTCTGCGCCAAGGGGCTGACGAGCGGCTACTTCCCGCTCGGCTCGGTGCTCGTCTCCGAGCGCGTGCACGCGATGCTCGACGGCGTGGCGTTCCGCCACGGGTTCACCTACAACGGTCACCCGACCGGTTGTGCGGTCGCACTCGCGAACCTCGCGATCATCGAGGACGAGGGGCTCGTGCAGCGCGCGGCCGAGCTCGGCCGCCACTTTCACGATGGCCTCAAGCGGCTCGAGGCGCTCGACGCGGTCGCCGAGGCGCGCAGCTTCGGGATGATGGCCGGGCTCGAGCTCCGGGTCAAGGATGCCGGCGAGCTCGCGGATCGCGTCCGCGCCGGCGGCGTGATCGTCCGTGCCTCGGGGCAGAAGCTCGTGATGTCGCCGCCGTTGGTGATCGAACGCGACGATCTCGACACGATCGTCGAGGTGCTCGAGCGCGAGCTCGCCAAGACCCCGGCGCTGGCGGTATCGGCGTGAGCCCGCCCGCGCGCACCGCCGACACGCCGCTGCCGGCGATCCAGTCGGTCGAGCGCGCGGCCCGCATGCTCGGCCTGTTCACGGTCGATGAGCCGCGGCTGACGCTCGGTGACCTGACGGCGCGGATGGGGATGAGCAAGGCGACCGTGCACCGGTACGCGATGGCGCTGCGCAATGCCGGCCTGCTGCGCCTGCACGCCGGCTTCTACACGCTCGGCCCGCGCGTGGTCGAGCTCGCGTCGGCGGCGCTCGAGGGGCTCGCGGTCGTTCGCGTCGCCGGTCCGTATCTCGATCGCCTTGTCACCGAGACCGGCGAGACCGCGGTCCTGTCGGTGTGGGATGGCGAGGCCCCGGTGGTCGTGCGCGTCCAGGACAACACGAGCAAGCTCGTCCGGATCATGGTCGCGACCGGCTCCCGGCTTCCGCTCGACTCGGCCCAGGGGCAGGTGTTCCGCGCATTCCTGGACCGCGAAGATCACGCCCGCGAGGTCGAGGCCGTCCGCGCTCAGCGCCTGGCGCAGAACGCGGCCGTCGTCGACGGGATCGCCGCGCTGGCCGCGCCGGTGTTCCAGGGCTCGGAGATCACCGCCACGCTCGCGCTCGTCGGCACGACCGCGTCGATCGAAACCGATCTCGCCGGGACGATGGCGAGCGCGCTGCTGTCAGCCGCGAACACGCTCTCGGCCGAGCTCGGGTTCGTGCAACCAGAGAGGAGCAGCCGTGAAGGCAGTCAACTGGAATGAGATCCCCGACGAGGAGGTCCGCCCGGGGGTCCGGCGCCGGGGCTTCGGGACCGCCGACGTGATACTGGTGATGAACGAGTGCCGCCCCGGGATGGACGTTCGCCCGCACTCGCACGAGTTTGACCAGATCGCGATGATCGTCTCGGGCACGGCGATCTACCACGTCGGGGAGGTCCACAACGAGGTCGGCCCCGGCTCGATCATGCACATCCCCGCCGGCGTCGAGCACTACATCGAGCCGACCGGGACCGAGCCGGTCATGAACCTCGACGTGTTCGCTCCGGCTCGCGAGGATTACATGCACCTGATCGAGGTTTCGAGCGCGCTGACCGCGTGAAGCTTGAGTCGCTGCAGCACGCGGCGGCCGACGCCGACCAGGTGGGGGGAAAGGCGGCTGGTCTGGCAAAGCTCGGCGCGCTCGGCTTGCCGGTGCCCCCGACCCGCGTGCTGCCGGCCTCCGTGTATGACCGCTGGCGGACCGAGGGCCCGCTGTCCGCCGACGACGTTGGTGCGCTGTGGGAGATGGCGGCGGCGCTCGGCGAGCCGCTCGCGGTGCGGTCGTCGGCGACCGACGAGGACCGCGAGCAGCGCTCGGCCGCCGGGCAGTACGAGAGCGTCATGGACGTCCGTGACGCGGCGGGGCTCGCAGCCGCAATCGAGCGCTGTTTTCGCGCCGCCGACCAGACGCGAGCGCGGGCCTACCGAGGTGACGGGGACGGCGCCCGATTGGCGCTCGTGGTCCAGCACGAACTCGCCGCGGGCCGAGCCGGCGTCGCGTTCTCGGCCGACCCGGTGACGGGCTCGCGGGACGCTGTCGTGATCGAGGCGGCGTTCGGCCACGGTGAGGGCATCGTCTCCGGGGAGCTGGTCCCAGACGGCTATCGCGTGGATCGCGCGACCGGCGCGGTCCGGGCACGGGTCGCCGACAAGCCGGTGCTTGCCGACGGTCGTGGTGCCCTGCACGCGGTCGTCCCCGAACGGCGACTCGCAAGGGCGCTGCGCGACCACGAGGCGCGCGCCGTGGCCGATCTCGTGCACACCGCCGAGGCGGGGTTCGCGGCACCCGTCGACCTCGAGTTCTGCTTCGAGGGCGAGAGCCTGTGGGTGCTCCAGTGCCGCCCGATCACGACCCTCGCGGCAGTGCAACATGTCACTGGCTGAGCGCACCTGGACCTTCGACGCCTCGCATTACCCCGAGCCGCTGAGCCCGCTGTCGGCCGACATCTGGCTGTGGGCGATGGGGCTCGGCATGCAGTTCGCGGCGCGCGAGCTGCGGGCGCCTTTCGGCGGCTTCGACACGAAGGTGCACGGTGGGGGGTGGGCGTATGAGTCCGAGCTCGATCCCGACTGGGAGCCCGACCTCGACCGGCTGCGCGGCGCGGCACTCGAGGTGGCCGAACGGTGGGAGCGGGAGTTCAAGCCGCGGTCACACGCGATCACTGATGAGCTCCGGCGGCTGCGGCCCGAGCGCGGAAACGCGGAGGCGGCAGTGGCCGCGCTGCACTCGTTACTCGAGCTCGTTCAGGAGCAGTGGCGGATCCATTTTCTGACCGTGGTTGCGGTCCACGCCGCCCGGGAGCTGCTCCACGACGGCTACGTGGAGCTGTTCGGCAAACGCGACGAGCTCGAGCCGTACCGGCTGATCGAGGGCCTGCCCAACGAGACGCTCGAGGCCGACGAACGGCTATGGGAGGTCGCCCAGCTGGCGCGCTCGCTCGACGTCGACGACGTGATCGCGGAGCTCCCGGCCGCGGCCGCGCTCGAGCGCCTGAGCCACACCCAGCACGGCCGTCAGGTGCTCGGTGCGCTCGGTCGCTACCTGCTCGACTACGGCGGGCGGTCACGCCTGCACGAGCTCTCCGAGCCGCGCGACAGCGAGCGTCCCGAGCTCGTTCTCGAGAGCGTGCGTCTGTTCATCGAGCAGCCGCGCAACGTGCCGGCCGAGCGCCGCAAGCGGGCGCAGGCGCGCGATCAGTTCGAGGCGTCGCTGCTGGACCAGATCGCCGATCCTGATGACCGGCGGCGGTTCGCCGAACTGCTGGCCCGGGTCAAGCCGGCGGTCGTCCTCGAAGAGAGCCACGCCTACCACATCGATTACCCCGGGCTCGGCGCGACGCGCGACGCGCTGCTCGGCTTCGGGCGCCGGCTCGTCGCGGAGGGACGCCTGGACCGGGCGGCGGACGTGTTCATGCTCGACCGTGAGGAGCTGCGCTCCGCGCTCGGCGTCCCCTGGGGGGCGCGGCTCCAGGAGCTTGTCGCCGCCCGCGAGGCAGACCGCGACCGGGCGCGCACGACGATGCCGGCGCCGTTTCTCGGGCCGCCGCCCGATCCCGACGCCGAGGTGCCGCCGATGGTCGCGAAGTTCTACGGCGTCCCCGGCAGCGCGACGCGAGACGGGCGCACGCTGCGCGGCACGGCCGCATCGGCAGGCGAGGCGACCGGGATCGCGCGCGTGGTCAGCGGGCCGGCGGACTTCGCTCGCATCCGGGCCGGCGAGGTCCTCGTATGTCCGACGACGACGCCGGCCTGGACGCCGCTGTTCTCGTCGCTCGCTGCGCTCGTCACCGACACCGGCGGGATCCTCTGCCACGCCGCGGTGGTCGCGCGCGAGTATGGGCTCCCCGCTGTTGTCGGCGCCGACACGGCGACCTCCGTGATCGCCGACGGGGCGCTCGTGCGCGTCAATGGCGACAGCGGCGAGGTTCACCTCCTGCGCGACGGCGACGGGTAGTCGTCGAACCCCGCGCGACGGCCACGGGCAGCGCCTGTTCTCCGCCCGCTTGCCGAGTACGGCACAATTCCCACATGCCCGGGGGGGAACAAGACGTGGACGTCCTGATCATCGGCGCCGGAATCTCGGGCATCAACGCCGGGTGTCGGCTGCGCGAGCGCTGTCCGGACAAGACGTTCGCGATCCTCGAGGCGCGCGACGCGATCGGAGGGACGTGGGACCTGTTCCGCTTCCCGGGGATCCGGTCAGACTCGGACATGTTCACGCTCTGCTACCCGTTCCGCCCCTGGGCCGGCGCGCAGGCGATCGTCGACGGGCCCGAGATCCTCGAGTACGTCCGCGAGACCGCCGCCGAATATGGGATCGACCAGCAGATCCGCTTCCACCATCGCGTCCTCGGCGCGCGCTGGTCGTCGGCCGATGCGCGCTGGACGGTCGACGTGCAGCGCTCGGACACCGGCGAGCACTTCTCGATGACCGCGGGCTTTCTGTTCTCGTGCACCGGCTACTACCGCTACGACGATGGGCACCGGCCCGAGTTTGCCGGCGTCGATCGGTTCGGCGGCGAGGTCATCCATCCCCAGTTCTGGAGCGACGAGATCGACTACGCGGGCAAGCGGGTCGTCGTGATCGGCAGCGGCGCGACCGCGGTGACGCTCGTCCCAGCGCTGGCGCAGCGCGCCGCGCACGTGACGATGTTGCAGCGCTCCCCGACCTACATCCTGTCACTCCCGGCCGTCGATCCGATCGCCGGTGCGCTCGGGCGGGTGCTGCCGGCGGGACTCGCGTACAAGCTCGTGCGCTGGAAGAACGTCGCATTGACCGTCGGCATCTACGAGCTCAGCCGCTACCGGCCGGCGACGATGAAACGGCTCCTGCGGGGGCTCGTCGCCCGCCAGCTGCCCGCCGGGTACGACGTCGACCGGCACTTCCAGCCCCGTTATGACCCGTGGGATCAGCGCATGTGCCTGGTCCCAGACGGTGACCTGTTCGAGTCGATCTCCGACGGTCGGGTCTCGGTCATCACCGACCAGATCGACTCGTTCACCGAGACCGGCATCGCGCTCGGCTCGGGGTCAGAGCTCGAGGCCGACCTGATCGTGACCGCGACCGGGCTGAAGATGGTCCCGTTCGGCGGCATCTCCCTCACCGTCGACGGCAGCGAGGTTCAGCTGCCCGACGCGCTCGTCTACCGCGGCATGCTCGTCACAGGCGTTCCGAACATGGCGTTCGCGTTCGGCTACGTGAACCAGTCGTGGACGCTCGGTTGCGACCTCGCGTGTCAGCAGGTGTGCCGGATGCTGCGCCACATGGACGAGCACGGATACACGCACTGCACGCCGACGCGCCCGGAGGGCGTGACCGCCTCGTTGCCGTTCGCCGAGCTCAGCTCCGGCTACGTCCAGCGCGCGATGCATCAGTTCCCGCGCCAGGCAGCCGACGCCCCGTGGCGCCGGCACCAGAACTACGTACGCGATTGGCGCCACTCGCGGCGCATCCCGGTGGACGACGAAGCGCTCGTGTACGCGACGGCCGTCCAGTCGCCGACGGCCCTGGCGTCCGAGATCGCTGCCTGACGTCCCCGCGCGGGAGGCTGGGCGTATAACCGGCCAAATAGGCCGCTTACACGCCCAGGCTCGCGTCAGGCACTGACAATGTCGCGGTGCGCGGCCGCCAGTTGCTGGCTCAATCGCTCCATGGCGCGGACGTTTGCGCGCCGGAGGACCGACCGCACTACGGGGGACATGAGCCGCTCGCTGAGCGGAGCGGTCTGCCAGGCGTACTCGAAGTTGATCCTGGTGGCGCCGCTCTCGAGCGCTTCGAGCGTGTAGGTGCCGTTGGCGATGCGGCGCCCGCCCGCGCCCGTGTTCTGCTCGACGATCGTCGCCGGGCGCTGCGCCGAGACGACCTCGATATCGATCGTGTCGGTCCGCCCGCCCGCGGTGACCTTGACCCGGGCTTTGGACCCGACGCCGCGGTCGGGGCCCGAGTACTCCCAGTCGCGCATGATGTGGTTGGTGAACGGTTCGTGGTTGGCCATCACGTCGAGGAAGTCGAACACCTCGTCGCGGGGATATGGAACTTCGGTGGATACGTGTACGGGTTTAATGTACCAGATGGTACACTGCTCGAAGTGAACGTCAAGAGCCCCGCCGAGATCAAGCCGTCCGCCGAGCTCGCGACCCCCGCCGAGCTCGCGACCCCCGGCGAGCTCGCGACCCCCGGCGAGCTCGCGACCCCCCGCGAGAAGCTGCTCGACGCCGCGATCGAGTACACGGCCGAGCACGGGATGGGGGACCTCAGCCTGCGCGCGCTCGCGGCCGCGCTCGGTACCAGCCACCGGATGCTGATCCACCACTTCGGGTCAAAGGAGGGTCTCTGGGTCGCGATCGTCCACGCGGTCGAACAGCGACAGCGCGACCTGCTCGGCCAGGTGATCCCGGATTCGACCCAGAGCGTCGCCGACGCGACGTGGGGATGGTGGAAGCACATCTCCGACCCGGCGCTGTGGCCCAACGAGCGCCTGTTCTTCGAGCTCTACGGACAGGCGCTCCAAGGACGCCCGCACACAGTGGCGATGCTCGACGGGATCGTCGACAGCTGGCTGGACCCGATCACCGAAATCAACGTCGCGATCGGCGTCCCACCGGAGCTCGCGCGGGCACATGCGCGGCTCGGGATCGCGGTCACGCGCGGGCTACTGCTCGACCTGCTCGCGACGCGCGACGTGGACGCGGTCGACGCCGCGATGCGGGCGTTCATCGACGTCTACGCGGAGTGGCTCGAGCGCGCCGCGGCCGCTTAGCCCGCCTCGGCCGCGAGCTCGGGGTCAACCGCGTGCGGGCGTGGCCGCGGCGAGGGCACGAGCAGGCCGGCGAGCATGCACACCACCAGGAAGCCCGTCGCCATCAGATAGCTGATCGTGAAGCCGGTCACGGTCGGGAAGCCGTGCGCGGTGTTGTCGGCGATGAACGTCGCCGTCAGCTGGCCGCCGAGCGCGCCCCCGAGCGTGCGCATGACGGTGTTCATGCCGCTCGCGACGCCGGTCTGGGTCGGGGGCACGGCCTGCACGATCAGGTTGCCGAGCGCGGCGAACGCAAGCCCGATTCCGATCCCCAGCAACGAGGCGGCGATCAGCATCTGGTACGGGTGGTTGTGGGCCGCGGCGGAGTACGCGAACGCCACCGCGGACACGGCGGCGCCGGCGACGAGCGCCGCCTTGGAGCCGAACCGGTACGCGACCCGGCCGGCGAGCGTCCCGAGGAGCGTCATCGTGGCCGCCGAGGGCAGCAGGTAGAGGCTCGAGACTACGACCGAGGCGCCGAACCCGAACCCGGTGCTCGTCGGCAGCTGCGCGAACTGCGGGAAGATGATGAACGAGGAGTAGAGGCCTGCGCCGAGCAAAAACGCGGCCAGGTTGGTGGTCCACACGCCACGGATCCGCATCATCTTCATGTCGATCAACGGCACATCGGCACGCAGCTCCACCATCACCCACAGCACCGAGACCGCGACCCCGATCAGGAACAGCCCGATCGTCTTCGCTGAGACCCATCCCCAGACGGTGGTCTGGGCGATCGCGATCAGCACGGCACAGATGCCGATGCTCATCAGCGCTGCAGCGAGCCAGTTGATCCGCCCGGGCGACCGCACCGGGGACTCGGGGATGTAGCGCCAGGTGAACAACGCCGCCACCAGCGTCAGCACAAGCGGGATCCAGAACAGCCAGTGCCACCCGAGGTGCTGGTCGATCAGCGCGCCCACCACCAGCCCCAAGCCGCCGCCGATCCCGAGGATCGAGGACATCAGCCCGATGCTCCCGGCGACCTTCTCGGGCGGGAACTCGTCGCGCGTGATCGAGAACGCGAGCGGGAAGATGCCGCCGCCGGCGCCCTGGATCACTCGGGCGACGATCAACATATCGAGCGACTGCGAGATCGCGGCGAGCAGCGTCCCGGCAGCGAGCACGAGCAGCGTCAAGAGCAGCAGCCGCTCCTTGCCGTAGATGTCGCCGAGCCGGCCGATGATCGACGTCGCGACCGACGCCGACAGCAGAAAGCCGGTCAGCAGCCAGGTCACGTCGGTCTCGCTGGCGTTGAAATCGCGCTGGAACGACGGCAGCGCGGGGATCACCGCGGAGCTCAGGACCGCGTACGCCAGCCCGGCGAGCGACAGCACCGCCAGGATCAGATTCGGATGGACGCGCTCGGACCCGTGCGACTGCCCGGACATGAGCTGAACGGTAGCGACCGGCGGGTCGCCTCAGGGCGTTGCCTCGGAGCCCTCTTCGGCGAGGTAGATCAGGGTCGCCTTGACGCGACGGCTCACGTCCTGGGTCTCGGGCAGGTTGAGCTTGGAGAAGATCGAGTGGACGTGCTTCTCGACCGCGCGCTTGGTCAGCACCAGTGACTCGGCGATCGCGCCATTGCTCTTGCCGGCGGCGATCTCGGCGAGCAGTTCGCGTTCACGCGGTGTGAGCTCCGAGAGGCGTGATTTCGACGCGCGCGACCGTGCCTCGATCAGTACGTCGACGATCATCGGGTCGATCACCGAATCGCCGCGGGCGACCGTCTTGATCGCTCCAATCAGCTCTTGGCGGTTGCGGATTCGCTCCTTGAGCAGGTAGGCGCGACGGCTCGAGCCCTGGTCCAGGAGCGCCAGCGCGTAAGAGGGCTCGGCGTACTGGCTGAGCACGACGACGCCGACGTGGGGATGGGTCTCGCGCAGTCGCGCGGCGACCCGGATCCCCTCTTCGGCGCCCGAGGGCGGCATCCGGATGTCGGTCACGATCACATCCGGATCCCAGGTCGCGATCGCTGTCTGGAGCTCCTTCCCATTGCTGCAGACCGCCACGAGCTCGACGTCGGGCGTCGCGCTGAGCGTCGCGGTGAGGAACTCGCGGATCACATACGCGTCCTCGGCGACGACGACGCGGATCGGGCGCACGGAGTCCTGGTCTTCCGCCTCGGCCGTCATCGAGAGGCCGATCGCGCGCTCGCCGTTGGCCGCGGTGCTAGGCGCCATCGTGCCGTCGAGCGCGCGTCAATGGGGCCGTGCGTGTCATCCACCTGCTCATGTCCGGATTGTGACGATCCGAGGTCCACGAGAGACCTCCATCAAGCATCGTCCGCCTCGTGCAGCAGCCCGGCAAGGGCGCGGGCCTGCCTACGGCGGGGATGCACGCACCACGCGAGCTGCACACCGGACGGCGAGCGGCCGCGAACGCGCCGGCGACCAGGCACGACGAGCGGGCCGCCGCGACGGCAACTTGCTGTTCACCTGCGGCTAATCCTCGCTTGCTACGGTTCGTTCCAAGGTTGGAAGTCAATCTTTGCTGGGTGTCCTGTGATCGATCGCGGGTGGGGCCAAGTGTGCCGGGCATGAGCAGCAAGGCTGCCGCCGATAGCAACCACAGCCGAATCGTCGAGTCGCCGAGCAGGACCCACGCGCAATCGTCTGCAGTCGATCGTGAGCATCTCGAACCGCTCGCGACGGCCGCACGCCTGCGCCGCGAGAAGGCCGAGCTCGAGGCGCGACTGCAGGCCACCAGAGCCGATCTGGCGGCGTCGCGGAACCGCCTCGTTGAGGCGGCCGATGCGGAGCGCCAGCGGATCGAGCGCGACCTGCACGACTCCGTCCAACAGCAGCTGGTGGGCGTCCGGATCAAGCTCGAGCTCGCCTCCGAAGCGGTCAAGAGCGAGCCGGCGAGTGGGCAACGGATGATCGACTCGATCGGACGCCAGATGGACGAGGTCCTCGAGACGTTGCGGTCGCTTGCGCGCGGCATCTACCCGGCCGTGCTGCACGAGCGCGGCCTCGGCGAGGCGCTCAAGTCCGCGGGTCGGCGCTCGCCGGCCCCGGTATCGGTCCGGATCAAGGACATCGGGAGGCACGCGAGCGACGTCGAGATCGCCGTCTACTTCTGCTGCCTGGAGGCGATGCAGAACGTCGCCAAGCACGCCGACGGCGCCGAGGCCGTGGTCCGGCTGTGGTGCGACTCACGCCGCCTTTGGTTCGAGGTGACAGACCGTGGAATCGGGTTTGAGCCCGATCGGGTCCCACGACCGAACGGCCTGGTCAACATGCGTGACCGGATCGAGGCGGTCGGGGGCGCGCTGACGATCACTTCCAGCGACGGTCACGGCGCGACCGTGAGCGGCTGGGTTCCGGCCGCGTAGGAGTCTGGCGCTTGTCATCGAATGGCGTCGATGCGATGCTCACAGGGCACATGCGGTTTCTAGGCCTGATCGCAGCGATATGTATCGCCGCCGTGGCGCTGGTGGCGTGCGGCGGGAGCAGCAAGCCCGCCTACTGCTCGTCCGTGAGCGGTCTCGAGAAGTCGGTGCAGGACCTCAAGAGCATCAACGTCGTATCGAGCGGCACGAGTGGGCTCAAGTCGGCCCTCAACAAGGTGGAGAGCAGCGCAAAGTCCGTCGTCAGCTCGGCGAAGAGCGATTTCCCGACCCAGACCACCGACGTCAGCAACTCGGTCGACGCGCTCGCGACCTCGGTCAAGCAGCTCTCCGGCACTCCGTCAGCGGGGCAGATCGCCCAGATCGCGACCCAGGCCGGCGCGGCCGTGAGCGCGGTCACGAGCTTCGTCAACGCGACGAAGTCCAAGTGCAGCTGACGCGGGCGGCGCGCCTCAGCCGGCAAGCAGGCCGATCACGCCCTTGAGGATCAGCGCGGCGGCGAGGACCGTCAGCGCCCGTTCGGCCACCTTCAGCCCGCGGCGGTCCAGCCACGCCTTTGCTCGCTCGATCGCACCCGGCGTCCAGTCCGGCGCGAACGCGAAGCACAGCAGGGGCCCTTCGAGCAGGGCCATCATCACGACGTTGAAGCCGATCACGATCAGCACGACGGCCGCGTTCGAGGCGCCGAGCTTGCTCGTCGCGTCGAGCCCGGCGAGATAGGACGCGCCGGGGAGCGTCAGCAGCGCGCCGATCACGAACGTGGTGCGGGCCGAGCCCTTGCTCATCGCGCGCTGCCAGCGCGGCGGTGGTTTGTCACGTTGCGCCTTCTCCTGGCGCCGGTGCTCGATCGCATGCTCGGTGCGATCGCTCCCCATGACCCGCGCGAGCACGAATGCGACCACGCCGAGCGCGATGTCGACCGCGGGGCTCAGCGCGCGCTGCGCGGTGTGGATCGTGCTCGTGTTGCTGAGCGTGAAAACGATCACGAGACCCAGCGGGATGCTGATCGCAAACGCGCCGAGCAGATATCCGAGCATCAGTCGCTTCGGATGCGGCAACAGCAGCATCACGGTCGTCGCGGCGATCAGCGTCGGGTTCAACGCAGACGTCAGCGAGAGGAGAACGATCGTGCCCACGAGCTTCGCTGAGCGTTCCTATTTGATCTGTCGGCCGAGGTCGTCATCCGGATCGGAGGATGACCGTACCGTCCGATGCGGTTCGATCGAGCGGTTGTCACCCGCCGCGATCACATGGTTGGGCCACGCCACCGTTCTGATCGAAATCGACGGCGTCCGGCTCCTGACCGACCCGACACTTCGTGGGCACATCGGCCCGCTGGTCCGGATCGCGCCGCCCGTCGACCCCGATGCGATCGGAGCGCTCGACGGCGTGTTGCTCTCGCACCTGCACGCCGACCACACGCACCTCTCGTCGTTGCGCGACGTCGCGCGCGGCACTGCGATCGTGGCGCCGCGCCCGGCAGCAGCCTGGCTCGCCCGCCACGGGCTGGCCGGCGTCGCCGAGCTTGGGACCGGGGAGGAGACGAGCATCTCGGGGCTGCGCGTGACCGCGACTGCGGCGAAGCACGAGCGGCGCCGGCGACCGCTCGGACCCGGCGCCGAGCCGGTCGGTTATCTCGTCAGCGGGTCGAGCTCGGTCTATTTCGCCGGCGACACCGACCTGTTCGACGCGATGTCGGACCTTCGAGGATCGGTCGACGTGGCGCTGCTGCCAATATCGGGCTGGGGGCCCAAGCTCGGGCCGGGCCATCTGAACCCCGAGCGCGCTGCGCAGGCCGCGGCGGCGATCGCGCCCTCGGTCGCGATCCCGATCCACTGGGGGACGTTCGCGCCGGGCTGGCATCTGCGACGACCGACGGATCCAGAGCGTCCGGCGCGCGAGTTCGTCGCGCACGCCCGGCTCCATGCGCCGTCGGTGCAAGTGCGAGTTTTGGCCCCCGGCCAGCTGACGGAGCTGTAGGCTGCCTGACCTAACACCGCGCGTTGAGCGCACAAACCGCGCCAGTCACCCGCTTCGGATGATGCGGCAGAGGGGCGCAGTCGGAAGGATCGTGGGCCATGGTTAGCGTTTCAGAGAGAGACCCAACCGCGGAGCTGCCGCACTTGACGGTGGCCGAGCGCGTCGCGCGCGGCAAGGCCGCGCGGGCCGAGGTGCCGCGCTCGAGCCACGCGCTGTTCGAGCCCTCGCCCGACCGGCCCCGACCCGTCGAGCTGCTCGAGCGCCAGGCCACGACACGCGTGCCGGAGCTCGTTCCGATTCGCTACGGGCGGATGCTCGTCTCGCCGTTCACGTTCTACCGCGGGGCGGCGCTGATCATGGCGACGGATCTCACGTCGACGGCCCGCTCCGGCCTGACTGTCCAGTGCTGCGGCGACGCTCACCTGTCGAACTTCGGCGTGTTCGCGTCTCCGGAACGCCGGCTCATATTCGACATCAATGACTTCGACGAGACCCATCCCGGGCCATGGGAGTGGGACGTCAAGCGGCTCGCGGTCAGCATGCTGATCGCCGCCCGCGACAACGGCTTCACCGTCCGCGATCAGGAGCGGATCGTGCTCGCCAACGTCGCCCAGTATCGCACCGCGATGCGCGACTTCGCGGGCCAGGACAATCTCGCCGTCTGGTACGCGAGGCTCGAGATCGAGACGCTGCTGGCCGAGCGGGCAGCCGAGCTGGCGCCCCGGCAGGTCAAGCGCACGCAGAAGACGCTCGCCAAGGCGCGCACCCGCGACAGCATGTCGGCGTTCGAGAAGCTCACCCACGAGGTTGATGGCGAGGTCCGGATCGTCGACCAATCGCCGCTGATCGCGCCGATCGACACGCTCGCGCCGGGCGAGCGCGACGACGTTCTCGCGATGCTGCACTCCCTGGTCCGCGTGTATCGCTCGACGCTCGAGCACGACCGTCGCGTGCTGCTCGAGCAGTACGACCTGGTCGACTTCGCGCGCAAGGTCGTCGGCGTCGGCAGCGTCGGGACGCGGGCGTGGATCGCGCTCTTCATGGGGCACGACGGCAGCGATCCGCTGTTCCTTCAGTTCAAGGAGGCCGAGGCGTCGGTGCTCGAGGAGTTTCTGGTTCGCAGCGCGTTCGATAACCATGGCGAGCGGGTCGTGACCGGGCAGCGCCTGATGCAGGCCTCGAGTGACATCTTCCTCGGCTGGATCCACGTCGACGCCGGCCTCGACGGGCAGTCACGTGACTTCTATGGCCGCCAGCTGCGTGACTGGAAAGGGTCGGCCGAGATCGAGGAGATGGTGCCGGATGGGCTCGAGACCTACGGCAGGCTGTGCGGCTGGACCCTCGCCCGCGCGCATGCGCGGAGCGGCGACCGGGTCGCGATCGCCTCCTACCTCGGCAACGGCACGAACTTCGACCGCGCGATCGTCGAGTTCTCGAAAGCGTACGCCGACCAGAACGACCGCGATTACAAGGAGTTGCAGGACGCAGTCAAGGCCGGCAAGCTCGTCGCCCAGACGGGGCTCTGAGGCGATCGGGACCGAGGCGGCCCCGAGGGACCGTAGGTAATGGCGCGCAGACTCTCGGCGCTCGCCAGCCTGGTGCTAACGGCCGCGGCGGTCGTCGTCGCGCTGCGTCGTCACGATCTCGAGCTTCCCGCGAGGGGTCGGGGTGCTCCTGTGCCTCGTGCTCGCGACCGTCGCCGCGTGGCATGCGGTGCGGCACAGCGGACCCACCCGTCTGATCCTCGCGCTGATCGCAGCGCTACTCGTCGTGGGAGCGATCGTGCTCGTGGTCCTCGAGGGATCGCTGCTCGGCAACGTGATCGTCGTGGTGGCATTCGTGGCCGCGCTGGCGTGCGCGCGAACGGCGTTCGCGGTCCATGTCAGGCTGCCGCCGGCCCAGCCGCCCGAACATCCGGTGCTGCTCTACAACCCACGCTCGGGTGACGGCAAGGCCGCGCGCTTTCACCTCGCCGAGGAGGCCGAGCGGCGGGGCATCGAATCCGTCGAGCTCAAGCCGGGCGACGACCTCGAACAGCTCGTGCGCGCGGCGGTCGCGCGCGGCGCCGACGGGCTCGCGATGGCGGGCGGCGACGGCTCGCAGGCGATCGTCGCGATGGTCGCGGCCGAACTCGACCTTCCGTACGCGTGCATCCCGGCCGGGACGCGCAACCACTTCGCGCTCGACCTCGGAGTCGATCGCGACGACGTCGTCGGCGCGCTGGACGCGTTCGTCAACGGGGGAGAGCGGCGGGTCGACCTCGCCGAGGTCAACGGCCGCGTGTTCGTCAACAACGTGTCGCTGGGGCTGTACGCCGACGCGGTCCAGCGGACGGGCTACCGCGAGGCGAAGATCCGTACGCTTCTGGACACCGTGCCGGAGGTTATGGGGCCCGACGCCAAGCCGCCCGACCTGACGTGGTCGGGAGCGGATGGCGCTCGCTCCGGCGTCGCGATCCTCGTCTCCAACAACCGTTACCGACTCGGGCGGCTGTTGAGCAGCGGGACGCGGCCGCGGCTTGACGCCGGTCAGCTGGGGGTCACCGTGTTCGTCCCTCGCGACGGCAGCACGCAAGGAGAGGGCACGCTGGGTTGGGAGCAGTGGACCGACCCCAGTTTCGAGCTTGACTCATCGGCCCCAGTCCCGGCCGGGGTCGACGGCGAGGCACTGACGCTCGAGCCACCGTTGCGCTTCCGGTCGCGGCCCGGCGCGCTGCGGGTGCGGATCGCGCCACAGCATCCGGGGGCGTCGCCGTCGGCGATCGAACCCGACTCGCTACCGGCGACGATCGGAGCGCTCGCCCGTTTCGTCGTCGGGCGCGGGGTCGAGCAGGACGGCGTCGGGCAATGACAACGTCGGGGACGCTGTTCGCGGCGGTCGCAGGGCAGGGTCGCGCGGGTGTGTCACCGCTCCTCGGGTACCTCTCGTTCCTGCTCGTCGTGGCAATCACGTGCGCTGGCATCTGGCTGTTGGTGCGCACGGCACGCCGAGCCGACACGGGCGAGGACGACGGCGGCGACGGCGAAGAGCGTGGCGGCGGCCCGGAAGGGGGAGGAGGGGGCATGCCGCCCGGCCCGCGCCCGCGGCCGAACGGCGATCCCGATTGGTGGCCGGAGTTCGAGCGCGCGTTCGCGGCCCACGTGAACGCACGCGTCACGCGCTCCGGGTGAGCCGGTCGGGCACGGCCCGACGGGCCGGCGCTTCATCCGATTGGGAGGATGCGGGCCGCGGCGCCGCAGTCGATGCTGCCTGGCCGACCCATGGGCATCCATGCGCTGATCAGAGACACCGGCGCCACACCATCGGAGAGCCGCGAGCGCTACGGGCTGCTGCTTCTCGCGATCCTCGCGGCGTTCGCGGTCCAGGGCATCGCACACCCGGGACCGTGGGAGCAAGTCGTGGTCGCGCTGCTGTTGGGCGCCACCCTGCTGCTTGCGGGATGGGCGTCCGACGTGCGGCCGCGAGTGATGAAGGCGTCGGTGATCGTCGCCGCAGTCGTAGTCATCGCTGCGATAGCGGAGGCGATCTCCGGCACCGTCAACGGCCCGGCCGCGAGGTTCGCCAACCTCGTCCTCGTGATTCTGGCGCCGCCCGTGATCGCGGTCGGCGTCGTCCGCAGCGTGCGCCGGCGAAGCCGGGTGACGATCGAAGCCGTGTTCGGGGTTCTGTGCCTCTACATCCTGCTCGGGATGTTCTTCGGGGCCGTGTACGGGGCCCTGGACCGTTACGCGCCCCCGTTCTTTGCCCAGAACGCGGAGGGGACGATCTCGAACTGCCTCTACTACAGCTTCACGACATTGACGACCGTCGGCTACGGGGACCTGACGTCAACGACCAACCTCGGTCACACGCTCTCCTCGCTCGAGTCCCTGACCGGGCAGATCTATCTCGTGACGGTCGTCTCGCTGCTGGTCGGCAACCTCCGGCGGCGCGGACCGTCAGACTGAAAGCCGCACGATGAGCGCACCAGGCGCCACACGGCCTGAGCATGACTCATGGCTGAAGGAGACTGAGCGGATCGACACCGCGATCTATTCCGCGGTCGCGGGCACGCGCACGCCGAGGCTCGACGGGGCGATGCGACGGCTCTCGACCGCGGCGAATTACTCGCGCCTGTCGATCGCGTCAAGCGCGGTGATGGCGCTCAGCGGTGGCCCCCGGGGACGGCGGGCGGCCGTGTTCGGGCTCGCATCCGTGGCCGCTACATCCGCCACCGTCAACGTCGTCGTCAAGCCCTTCGGCCGCCGGCGCCGGCCCGACCGGGAGGGCGAGGAGGTCCCGGTCGCCCGGCACGTGCCGATGCCGGTCTCGCGGTCGTTTCCGTCGGGGCACACGGCGGCCGCGGTGGCGTTCGCGTCGGGCGCGGGCCACGTGCTCCCGCTCGCGAGCGTCCCGCTCCACGCGCTCGCGGCGCTGGTCGCCTACTCGCGTGTGCACACCGGCGTCCACTATCCGGGTGATGTGCTCGCCGGTGCGGTGATCGGCTCGGTGGTCGCCGACGTCACGGTCGGCGTGCTCGATCAGCGCTGGCCCCACCCCTGCGAGGCGTGCGCCGGCTCTGACAACGCCGGCGCTGGGCCCGCCTCGGTCGACAGCGCGTCGAGCGGCCTCGGCTGCCCGAGCCCGAGCAGCTCGTCGATCAGCGCCAGCGCCCGCGCATGCGATCGGTCATTGTGGGTCGAGACTGCCCGGACGACCTGGGGCCCGATCACGTCGAGCTCGGGCATCCAGGCCAGCGATCGCAGGAAGCGCGGCAGCAGCCTCGTCCAGCGATGTTGATGCAGCGCCAGGCCCCAGGCCGTGAGGTGCTCGACGCGCGCTTGCAGGACGCACTCGCTCTCGCGGCTGCCGACAACCTTGGCGGCGTACGCGAACAGATCCTGGCGGCGTCGATCGTCGATCGAGTCGTTGTAGGCCCGCATGAAGGACGCGATCACCGGGCAGACCGATTCGGGCTGATCGGTGAACGGCTCGCCCGCGAGCATCGACGCAAGCTCCATCACGCACGTCCCGTCATCCGGCGATTCGTGCTTGCCCCGGCTGAGCTTCGTCGTCTGATGGCTGACGGGTCCCATGTGCGCCTTTCTGTCGTCGTGCGTCGACCGCTGCTCGCGTGCTGCCGTTAACCCCAGCACGCGGAGCGTGCGATCTCAACACTCTCCGCTGAGACGGCGCTGAGCATCATCCGAACCGGGCGATGGCGAGCGCCCCGGCGGCCATCGGTGCCGCGGCGGGGTTGCCGGCTCAGGCCGTGCCGGCGTCCGTCTCGAGGTGGCGCGCGGCGAATCCGATCGCGATCGTCGCGAGCCCGTTCAGGATCAGCCAGATGCCGACCAGGATCGCGAGCGTCGCGTAGCCGATGTGGGGATCGCTGACGACCACGATCCCGGCGATGATCTCGAGCGCGGCCACGCCGATGTTGAGCAGCACCCGACGTCGCAACGCGATCGCCCAGAACAGACGGATCACCCCGGCCGCCACGAGCCAGATCCCGATCAGCAATCCGATCGCCGTCACGCCGTGGAAAGGGTGGCGGATCAGGACGATGCCGATCACGATCCCGAGTAGCCCGATGATCGCGGCCAGCGCGCGGTTCTCGACCACGTGCCCGAACGATCTGATCAGCTCTGCGATCCCGTCGATCAGGAGGAAGATCCCGACCACCACCGCGAGCGCAGCGAGGCTGTTACTCGGCTTGAGAACGAGGATCACGCCCGCGATCAGGCTCGCCACCCCGACGACGACGAACAGCCACCAGAGCCGCGACGCCTCGAGCGCATCCTCTTCAGGTCCCGGCAACGCACACCTCCATCGCGAACTTGCACCGCCTCGGTCCGGCGGCCTGCTTGATCGGGCCGCCTACTGCACGAGAGTATGGACGGTCACCCGGACCGCGCGCTCGCGCCGTCACTCATCGGCATCGATGTCGTAGCCGATCGCGCAGGCGAGTTTTGGCGCAATCGACACGACTCTGGCGAGCCCGATCGCGGGCGCGATCGCGATCAGCACGCCGACGATCTCGGACTCGGTCGCCCCTGCGGTCCTGGCGCGCTGGACTGCCGCCTTGAGCGACGCGGTCGCAGCGCCGAGCGCGAGCAGGGCTCCGAGCTGGACGAGGAGCACGGCCTTCGGCAGCAGGGCGGGGGCGCCATCGCCCTCACGGCTGCGCGTCAGGACGATTCCAATCGACTCTTCGTCGTTGAGGGCGAGGCGACGGAGAAGGCGTTCTTCTTCCTCCACGATCCGTGCCACGGTAAGGGCACTCCGGCAGATTCGCATCGCCCGAACCGGATGACGCGCGGCCTTTGCGGCGCCGACCAAGATGTTCCGGCGGCGCTGTAGGCGATGATGTGGGCTGCGCGCTTGCCGCAACGAGGATGACGCCCGACCAGCCAGCATTCGACCGCAAGGACACGGACGTGACCCGACGCACGTGGCTGGCCGCTGAACGGACCTGGCTCGCGTGGTGGCGGACCGGGATCGCCGCCTCAGCTGTGGCGATCGCGATCGGGCGCTT
>CAVUUT010000014.1:0-30334 GCA_963744695.1 uncultured Solirubrobacterales bacterium
AGATAGCCGCTGCAAGGCGCCCGCCGGCCCCGTGACCTGCGCCCATCGCGCATCGCCGCACGATATGGTGCCGCCGAGTGCTCGCCGTAGGTCTCTTTGTCCTCTTCTGGATCGTCCTCGCGATCGGCCTGTTCCTGATCGCCTCGCGGCGCACGGGCGCCGCCCGGGGAACGGGTTCGCTACCAGCGAGGGTCAAACCGGGCCGTCGGCTGGATGTTCGCGTTCTTCGTGATCGCGTTCGGGATCGGACTGCCGGCGACGCTGCTGATCGGCAACCACAATCGCGCCAATAGGAGGTCGGCGGGATCACGCTCACCTCCAACCAGAAGGCGGGACGAGAGTTGTTCGGCCAACACTGCGGGGTATCCACACGCTCGCGGCCGCCAATGCGGTCGGTAAGGTCGGGCCGAACCTCGACACGATCAAGCCGGCCGCAGCCTGGTGCTGCACACGGTCAACAACGGCTGTCTGCCGAACGCCCCCAACGGGTCGCCGAGCAGTGCCTCGGGCAGGGCGTGATGCCGGCCGACGTCGTGACCGGTCGAAATGCCGAGGAGGTCGCCGACTTCGTTGCCCGCATAGCGGGCAACGAGTAGCGGCATCCCTAAATCCCGCAACAAGCGCGATCTTCGCCGGGGCCTGACCGCCGGCTGCGGTCATCCGAGACCGCTGGTAGGATCGCCGACCCGAACTGCTGAATTCCCATTCCGCCCACGCCGCCACGGGCGCGGGAGGGAAGTGGGGGAACCGAGTTGTCGGGGCTAATCGCGCCCGCGCGTAGCGTCGCTCTTTCGACGCGAGCCCGTCAGCTAACCCCGCAAGCACCAGAAAGAGAAGAAGGTAAAATGCCGCGATCAGGCGCCACAGTTCCCCGGCATCGGGCGAGCGGTGAGAGTACGGCGTACGACAACTTCGCGCTCGGCTTTGGGTCCCGGGATGAGGACGCCGGCGCCACGTCGCCCGGAGTGCCGGGCCGCCGGACCGTCACGATCACCGGCCGTGGCCTTGAGGGCTGGCAGACGCGCAACGGGACCAGGCCGTCGACCGCGCAGCGCCACACGCAACTCAAGCGCCACGAGCGCGAGGGGTTCCGTCCCGACCGGGTCGCGATGTGGGCGGTCCTGCTCGGGATCGTGCTGCTGCTAGTCGCGGCCACCAGCTCGCACGCCGCGGTGCTCGCCGTGCACCACGCGCTCGCGCTGCACTAATCGCTTGCCGCGGCGTTGACCCGGCCAAAACGACGCCGCCAAAACGGGCGCTCGCCGGGTCGTGTCTTCGCTTGCGGTGATCGGCCGTTAGTTCCCGACCGTATAAGGGAACCAGCTAGGTTGTACACGGTGGATGAGCGTCGCCGCCGGGGCTTGTGCCGGAGCGATCCCCATTTAACTTATGAACTGTAAGCAGATGTCAAAACTAAAGGGCAGAGCTGTTAAGCCTCTGCCGTCCCTTGAGACCTTTCGGGGGTCAACGATGAAGACTCCAATGAGCAGATTCCAGATCCACGATGACTTGACGGCGCCCGAGGGGTCGGTCACGGTTCTGCGTGGCGCGCTGTCCTCGGGCGGCCAGCTTCCGAACTTCCTCGGCGTGCTTGCCGGCTCGCCGGCGGCCCTGCGGGCATATGCGCGGTTTCGCTCCGAGCTGCGCCACGGAAGGCTGACGCTCCCGACGCTCGAGCGGATCGCGCTCGCGGTCGCCGAGCACTACCAGTCGGACCCGGGATCGCGATGCACTCGCGCGCCGCCCGCGGCGCCGGGCTGGCGATCGACGAGGTGGCGCTCGCGCGCCAGTTCGACTCCAACGACGAGCGCGAGGCGGCGCTGCTGCGCTACCTGCAGGCGCTGCTCGAGAATGACGGGCGGCCCCCGATGCACCTGCACGAGGAGGCCCGCGAGGCCGGCTGGGACGACGAGGAGATCCTCGAGGCGATCGCGGCGGTGTCGCTCGAGGGCTTCACGGCGATGGTCAACGTCGCCGGGGAGGTCCCCGTCGACGGCTCGACGCGAGGCGTCCCGGGCACTGGAAGCGGCATAGGGTTCAAGGAAACAGCCTAAGGTCGTAAGCTCATGCCAGTAATGGCCGCTCGCGAGCAGACCGGCACGGCATACGGGACCCGGAGCAACTGCTGCCCCCTCTACCACGAGGCGGTCGAGCTGGTCGGCCGGCGGTGGACCGGCGCGATCCTCCAGGTGCTGATGGAAGGGCCGATGCGCTTCTCCGAGATCGCGCAGTCGATCCCGGAGCTCTCGGATCGGCTGCTGTCCGAGCGGATGAAGGAGCTCGAGGCGCGGGGCATGGTGCGGCGGACCGTCATCTCCGGTCCGCCGTTGCGCGTCCAGTACGAGCTATCGAAGATGGGCCACGAGCTCGAGCCGGCGCTGGCGGCGCTGCAGAGCTGGGCCCAGCGCTGGCTCGGCGACCACCCGGTCTCGCGCGGCGAAGGTCTAGCGAGCGCACGCCCGGGGTTGGACACCGGGCCATTGCTCCGCCGGACCCGGCAAGTAACGTTCCGCAGCCATGAGCGACCGGCCGTTGACCGCCGATGACGTGATCTCGATCGTCGCCGAGCGCGACATCCGCTTCATCAGGCTGTGGTTCACCGACATCCTCGGCCAGCTGAAGTCGTTCTCGATGAACGTCACCGAGCTCGGGGACGCGTTCGAGGGCGGGATGGGGTTCGACGGCTCGTCGATCACCGGCTTCAACGCGATCGAGGAGTCCGACATGATCGCGATGCCCGACCCGAGCACGTTCAGCGTGCTGCCGTGGCGGCCGAACGTCGACGGCGTGGCGCGGATGTTCTGCGACATCCAGACGCCCGAGCGCACCCCGTACGAGGGCGATCCGCGGCACGTGCTGCGCCGCGCGCTCGAGCGCGCCGAGCGGATGGGGTTCGATCACTTCTACGTCGGCCCCGAGCTCGAGTACTTCTACTTTCGCGATGCGAAGTCGACCGAGGTCCTCGACGAGGGCGGCTACTTCGATCTGACCACGCTCGACGCCGGCTCGGACCTGCGCCGCGAGACCGTGCTCGCGCTCGAGCAGCTCGGGATCCACACCGAGTACACCCATCACGAGGTCGGTCCCAGCCAGCACGAGATCGACATGCGCTACGCCGACGCGCTGAAGATGGCCGACGACTGCATGACCTACCGGATCACGGTCAAGGAGTACGCGATGAAGTACGACCTCCACGCGACCTTCATGCCCAAGCCGCTGTTCGGCAAGAACGGCTCCGGGATGCACACGCACCAGTCGCTGTTCAGAGGCGAGCACAACGCGTTCTTTGACCCCGACGACCCCTATTTCCTGTCAGACACCGGCAAGGCGTTCATCGCCGGGCAGTTGCGCCACGCGCGCGAGATCTCTTCGGTCTTCGCGCAGTGGGTCAACTCCTACAAGCGACTCGTGCCCGGCTACGAGGCGCCCGTCTACGTCGCCTGGTCACGGCGCAACCGCTCGGCGCTCGTGCGGGTGCCGCTGTATCACCCCGGCAAGGAGCGCGCGACGCGGATGGAGCTGCGCTGCCCGGATCCTGCGTGCAACCCGTACCTGACGTTCGCGGTCCTGCTTGCAGGCCGGGCTCGAGGGGATCGAGCACGGCTACGAGCTCCCTGACCCGATGGAGAAGAACCTCTACCACCTGTCGCCCGACGACCGCCGCCGGCTCGGGATCGAGCAGCTGCCCGGGACGCTCGGCGAGGCGATCGAGCTGACGGCCGAATCCGAGCTCGTGCTGCGGACGCTCGGCGAGCACATGTTCAACCGCTACATCGAGATCAAGCGCCGCGAGTGGGACGAGTACCGCGTCCAGGTCACGCCCTGGGAGCTGCAGCGCTATCTACCGGTGTTGTAGGAAGGCCGGGCCGCATGCGGCGCCCCGGCGGGTCCGCGCATGCGCGGACCCGAACATCACAACGCCGCTTCGAGCTCCTGCGGTGTCGTGACCGGGGCCTGGCAGACGAAGTGCTCGCACACGTACGCCGCCGCGTGGCCGTCGACCGCCGCGCGGTCGGCCAGCAGCGGCACCGTGTCGGGTTCGCCGCCGGCGAGGACCATGTGGGGGCGGTAGGCGCCGCGCGCGACCGACACGAGCTCGTGCGGCTCGGGACCGACGATCGCGACCTCGCGCACGCGGGCCAGGTAGAAGTCAAACGCCTGCAGGGCGTGGCCGAACGCGAGCGGGTAGCGGCCGGTCAGCGGCGCCAGCAGCCGCAGCACAGTGACCGCCGCGTGCTCGTATCGCGCCTCGCCCGACAGCAGCGCCAGGCGCAGCAGGCCGTAGTGCGGCGGCCGAGTTCCCCGACGGGATCGGCGAGTCCTCGAGATCCTTGCGCCGCGCGAACGCCTGGGGCATGTCAGCCGGAGTGGTGAAGAAGCCGCCGTGCTCGGAGTCCGAGAAGCGCTCGATCATCTCGTCGGCGAGCGCGACCGCCTCGCGGTACCAGCGGGGGTCGAAGGTCGCCTCGTAGAGGGTCGTGAGCGCCTGCACGAGGTAGGCGTGGTCGTCGAGCAGCCCAGCGATCTTGTCGGTCCGCAGCAGCTTGTGATCCTGGTCACGCCGTTGGGTGAGCAGGAACTCGGCGCACGCGGTGGCGGCGGCCACGTACGGCGCGTGCTCGAGCGCCGCGCCGGCCTCGGCGAGCGCTGAGATCATCAGCGCGTTCCACGACGTCAGCTGCTTGTCGTCGGTTCCCGGCCGGACGCGCTCCGCGCGCACGCGGTAGAGCTTGGAGCGAATATCTTCAAGGCGCTCGGGCTCCGGGCCGCGACCCTCGAGCACCTGCCCGTGCTCGAACGGCCGGGGCCGGAAGTACGCGACCGCGTCGTCGTACTGGTCGCCCAGCGCATCGCGCAACTCGGCGTCTGACCAGACGTAGAACTTGCCCTCGACGCCCTCCGAGTCGGCGTCGAGCGCGGCGTAGAACCCTCCGTCGGCGGAGCGCATCTCGCGCAGCGCCCAGTCGAGCGTCTCGCGGCACACGCGCCCGAGCAGCGGCTCGCCCGAGACCTGCCAGCCGTGCAGGTACGCCCGCGCCAGCAGCGCGTTGTCGTAGAGCATCTTCTCGAAGTGGGGCACGGTCCAGGTCGCGTCGACCGCGTAGCGCGAGAAGCCGCCGCCGACCTGGTCATAGATCCCGCCGCGCGCCATCGCGCGCAGCGCTTGCAGCGGCGCCTCGCGCTCGCCGCGCATCAGCAGGAACTCGATCGCCGACGCCATCGGGAACTTCGGCGCGCCGCCGAAGCCACCGCCGCGTTGATCGACTGACCCGAGCAGGCCGCTGACCGCCTCCTGCAGCAGCTGCTCGGTGATCGGCTCGTCGGTCGCCCGGATCCTCGTGCTGGCGCCGATCGAGGCGAGCACCTGCGAGCTCGAGTTCTGCACCTCTTCGCGGCGGTCGGTCCACGCCGAGGAGACCGCCTCGAGCACCGCGCGCCAGCTCGGCATGCCCGGGCGCGACTGGGGTGGGTAGTACGTGCCGACGTAGAAGGGCGCCTGATCGGGCGTCAGGAAGGCGTTCAGCGGCCAGCCGCCGTGCCCGGTGATCGCCTGGCACGCCTCCATACAGACTGCGTCGACGTCGGGCCGCTCCTCGCGATCGACCTTGATGCAGACGAAGTGCTCGTTCATCAGCGCCGCGATCTCGGGATCCTCGAAAGACTCGCGCTCCATCACGTGGCACCAGTGACAGGCCGAGTAGCCGATCGAGACGAGCAGCGGGCGCTGCAGCGCCCGCGCGCGCTCGAGTGCCTCCGCGCCCCACGGATACCAGTCGACTGGATTGTCCTTGTGCTGGCGCAGGTACGGAGAGGTTTCGGCGGCCAAGCGATTGGGCACGCGTAGGAGGCTACCCCGGTGAGGATCGCCCAATAGGCTTGCGGGGCGCGCCTTAGAAACTAAAAGGAGATCGGTTTGAGCCACCATCGCGAGCCGGTGAACGCCCCCAACGCCCCCGAGGCCGTCGGGCCATACGTCCACGCAATCAAGGCTGGCGGCCTGCTGTTCTGCTCCGGTCAGATCCCACTCGACCCCCGCACCGGTGACACGGTCGGCAGTACGCCCGCCGATCAGGCCGGCCGCTGCCTGGAGAATCTCGCCGCCGTCTGCCAGGCCGCGGGCGCGAGCCTCGGCGACGCGGTCAAGGTGACGATCTACATGACCGACATGTCCGCGTTCGCCGCGGTCAACGAGGTCTACTCGTCGTTCTTCGAGTCCAGCCCCCCCGCCCGCGTCGCTGTCGGCGTGGCGGCACTGCCGCGCGGTGTGCAGGTAGAGATGGACGCAGTGGTCGCGATTGAGGAATGATCGGCTCCCGGATCTCCGGGGGTGATGTAGCGCTCGGCGTCGCCGAGGTCGAGCGCGCCGCGGCGGCCGGCGCCGGCGTGATCCGCGAGACGCCGGTGCTCAGCTCGCAGACGCTCGCCGAGCGCACCGGGGTGACGGTCGCGCTGAAGGCGGAGAACCTCCAGCGCACCGGCTCGTTCAAGTTGCGCGGCGCGCTCGCAAAGATCGCGTCCCTGAGCGACGCCGAGTGCGCCCGCGGGGTGATCGCCGGCAGCGCGGGAAACCACGGCCAGGCGGTCGCCTACGCCGCCCGCGCGCGTGGCGTGCACTGCGAGGTTGTGATGCCCGAGACCGCGCCGATCGCGAAGGCCGAGGCGGCGACGTCAATCGGCGCGCAGGTGCGGCTGATCGGCGCGACCGTGCACGAGTCGCTCGCGGCGGCCCGCGAGCGCGCGACCGAAGGCGGGCTCGCGTTCGTGCACCCGTTCGACGATCTCGACGTGATCGCCGGCCAGGGCGGGCTCGGCCTCGAGCTGCTCGCGCAGGTCCCCGAGATGACGCGGGTGCTGGTCCCGGTCGGCGGCGGCGGGCTGATCAGCGGCGTCGCCGTCGCGATCAAGGCGCGGCGTCCCGAGGTCGAGGTGATCGGCGTTCAGGTCGAGACCTGCGCTCCGTTTCCCGCCTCGCTTGCCGCCGGCGAGCCGGTCGCGGTCGATTCGGCGCTGACGATCGCCGACGGGATCGCCGTCAAGCGCCCGGGCGATCTGACGCTGGCGCTGATCGAGCGCTGGGTCGATCGGTTCGTGCTCGTCGGCGAGGACGACGTCGCCGAGGCGATGATCTTCCTGCTCGAGCGGGCGAAGCTGGTCGTCGAAGGCGCCGGCGCGGTCGGCGTCGCGGCGCTGCTGGCCGGCCACGTCGAGCCGGGCGGATCGGGGACGACGGCGATCGTCCTCTCGGGCGGCAACGTCGACCCGGGCATGCTGGCGCAGATCGCGCGCCGCCACGAGAGCCAGGCCGGGCGGCGACTGGTGCTGCTCGCGCGGCTCCCCGATCGTCCCGGGTCCCTCGCGCTGCTGCTGGCGCTGGTCGCCGAGCAGGGGGCGAACCTGCTCGATGTCGAGCACATCCGCGAGGGCTTTGACCTGCACGTGCGCGAGTCAGCGGTCCAGCTCGTGCTCGAGACCCGCGGGCCGGCGCACGCGGCGCACGTCGCGCGGGCGGTCCGCGCGGCCGGCTATGAGGAGCCGCGCGCAGTCCGGTAAGCGCGCGCCGCGGTCACGAGCGCGCCGATCACGCGGCTGTTCTCGTCGGCCTCGGGGTGCCACTGGACCCCGAGCACGAACCGGCGGTCCGGGTGCTCGATCGCCTCGGGAAGCTCGTCGAGGGTCGAGGTGCCGGTCACGATCAGGCATTCGCCGATCGCGTCGACGCCCTGGTGGTGGTGGGACTTGGTCGTGTGCAGGCGCTCGCCGGCGGCGAGCGCCGCGCGCGAGCCGGCATCCAGCACGACGTCGTGATCGGAGCCGTCAAACGTGCCGCGTGCGCGGAGGTGGTCCTCGTGGCCGAACACCTCGGGCAGGTGCTGGAGCAGCGTGCCCCCGAAGGCGACGTTGAGCACCTGCATGCCGCGACAGATCCCGAGCAGCGGCATGTCGAGCTCGACCGCGCGGCGGGCGAGCGCGATCTCGATCTGGTCGCGCTCGGACACCGTCCGCGTCGTCGCGGGGTGCGCGTCGGCGCCGTAGAAGCTCGGGTCGACGTCGTGACCGCCGGCGAGGATCAGCCCGTCGATCCGCTCGAGCGCCTCGTCGGGGTCGTCAGCGAGCGCCGGATCCGGCGCGATCATCAGCGCGAGCGCGCCCGCGTGCGCGATCGCCTCGAGATAGCTGTGGGAGAGCAGCACCGCGGGCTTGTCCCACGATCCCCAGGCGGCGTCGACGAGCTGGGCGCAGATTCCGATCGCGGGGCGGTGCTGGGGCATCACTTCTGAGCCTAGCGGCGCTCCTCGCGCAGCAGTGCACGCTGGATCTTGCCGCTGGCGGTCTTCGGCAGCTCGGCCGTGAAGTCGACGATCCGGGGGTACTTGTACGGCGCGGTCTCGGCCTTGACGTGGTCCTGGAGCTCATGCGCGAGGCCGTCCGTCTCGGCGTAGCCGTCGCGCAGGACGACCACGGCGCGGACGACTGCCCCGCGCTCGTCGTCGGGCGCCGCGACGACGGCCGCCTCGGCGACCGCGGGATGCGAGACGAGCGCCGACTCGACCTCGAACGGCCCGATCCGGTATCCCGCCGAGATGATCACGTCATCGGTGCGCCCCTCGAAGTAGAGGTAACCGTCGTCGTCTGAGCGCACCCGGTCCCCGGTGCGCCACGGGACCTGCTCGGGGGAGCATTCGCCACCGAGGTAGGCGACGAAGAACGTCGGGTCGGTCGACGGGTCGCGCAGGACGAGTTCCCCGTCCTCGACCTCGAGCGCGACGCCCGGCAGCGGCCGGCCCATCGAACCGGGACGGACGTCGCCGCCGGCCGGCATCCCGGTCAGCTGGCCCGTCTCGGTCTGCCCGTAGCCGTCGCGGATCTCCAGGCCGGTCCCCTCGCGGAAGGCGCGCAGCACCTCGGGGTTGAGCGCCTCGCCCGCGGCGACCAGCCCGCGCAGGTCCGTGAGCGGCGCGAGGTCAGCGCGCTTGGCGATCACCCGGTACTCGGTCGGTGCCATGCAAAGGACGTTGACCCGCTCGGCGGCGAGCACCTCGAGGCGCTCGAAGGGATCGAAGCGCGCGTCGTGCAACAGCGCCGCGGCGCCCTGGATCCACGGCGCGATGAACGCGTTGCGCGCCGACTTGGACCAGCCGCTGGCGGCCGTGCACCAGACCAGGTCACCTGGCTGCGCGCCGAGCCAGTGCGAGGCCTGGAGGTGCTGGCCGGGGAGGTAGCGCTGGCCGTGGACGATGCCCTTGGCCTCGCCGGTCGTGCCGCTCGTGAAGGTGATCAGGCAGGGGTCGGTGGCGTCGAGCTCGACCGGGTTCGCGGGCGGGCCTTCAAACAGCGACTCGTCAGGGATCAGCGCGACCTCGCAGCTCGGGCCCGCGCCGCTGAGCTCGGTCTGATTGTGGTCATGGGCGACGATCAGCTTCGGGTCGGCGGCGGCGATCCGCAGCCGCAGGTCCTTGGCGCGCAGCTGCTCGTTGCACGCCAGCACGACGGCGCCGATCCGAAAGCACGCGACCATCGTCAGGACCCACTCGGGGCGGTTTCCAACGAGCGTCATCACCACGTCACCGCGGCCCACGCCGCGCGCCTGCAATGCGCCTGCCAGGCGGGCCGCGCGGTCGGCGAGCTCGCCGAAGGTCCACTCACGGCGCTCGCGCTCGCGGCTGAGCGAAACCAGCGCGCGGCGGTCAGGCGGGGCGGCGTCGAGCACGTCGCGGGCGAAGTTCACAGCGTGGCATGTTCCCAGGCTGGCGGCTTTGACAGTCGCTCGCGGCGAGTTGTAGGCTGCAGGACACACGGGTCCTTGGGGGCGGTTCCTACTCGGGCATCAACTGCG
Source organism: uncultured Solirubrobacterales bacterium (assembly GCA_963744695.1). GTDB lineage: Bacteria > Actinomycetota > Thermoleophilia > Solirubrobacterales > Solirubrobacteraceae > Palsa-465. The sequence continues at coordinate 9,836 of CAVUUT010000014.1, forward strand.
TCGGACGTGACGGCTGGCGCAAGATCGAAACAGGGGTACGCCATGCAGCACGTCAAGACAGTCGTCCCGCGCCGACGGTTGCTGGCTCTCGCGGCCGTGACTCTGGCTGCGCTCGGCGGCGCGGCGACGGCGAACGCTGCGAGCTTCACGGTGACCACGACGACCGACTCTCGCGACGGAGCGTGCACGGCGACGCTGTGCTCGCTGCGCGACGCGGTCGTGGCCGCCGACAAGGCCGGCGGCTCGAGCACGATCACACTGCCCGCCGGGACCTTCAAGCTGACGCGCGCGAGCTCCGGGAACCCGGGTGAGCCGGGAAGGGGCGATCTCGACATCGACAACGACGCGAAAGTGACGATCCACGGAGCGGGTGCCGCGTCGACGACCGTCGACGCTAACCAGACCGACCGCGCGTTCGCGGTGGAGGACGGCGCCGGCCTGTCGTTGTCGGACTTGACGATCGCCAACGGCCAGCCGCAGACCGAGGCCGGACCTCAGTGTGGGAACTGCGGCGGCGGGATCTGGAGTGAGGGCGCACTCGCGACGTCGCACGTGACGATCACCGCGAGCAACGGGGACCTCGCCGGCGGAGCGATCTTCTCCGGCGACGACAAGACCAGCACCCTATCGGTGAAGGACTCGACCTTCACCTTCGACAGCAGCGAGCTTGGCGGCGCGCTCGCAACCGGGCCTTCGGAGCTGTCGAAGATCACCGGCTCAACGTTCACCTCGAACGTGGCCTTTCTCCAAGGGGGGGCGCTCCAGAACGAGAACGGGGCGCTCAGCATCGACTCGAGTACGTTCTCGGGCAACGTCAGCGGCCAGTCCGGAGGCGCGATCGAGGAGCTCGCCGACAACTCCCCTCTGACGGTCACCAACAGCTCGTTTAGGAACAACAGCTCGACCTCGGTTGCGGGCGTGATCGAGGACGTCAACAGCTCGAATTTGACGCTGACCAACAGCCGCTTCGTCGGCAATACCGCCGAGTCCTCCGGCGTGCTCGATGTCATCGCCGCGGACGGAACCGTAACGCTCAACGGCGACGAGTTCGATCACAACAACGCCGAGCAACAGGGCGCAATCGCGGTGTTCCAGCTCAAATCGCTGACCGCAACGGACTCATCGTTCATCGGCAACCACGGCGGGTTCGGCGCCGCGCTCGCGATGAGCGCGGGGACCCTGTCGCTCACGAACGTGACGATGACCCACAACTCATCCCCGACTATCGGCGGGGCGGTGCTGTTCAACACCGCAGGAACCCTCCCCGTGAGCCTCACCAACGTCACGATCGCCGACAACTCCGCGGCGCCCGGCGGTGGCGGGGGCATCACGGACGCGTCGCAGATGGCCATCAGATCGGGGGCGACCGGGGTGCTCAACACGATCATCGCCGACAACACCGGTGGTGACTGCGGCGTCTGGGACGCGACGTCGGCATCCGCCCCGGTGCCGGCGGGCGTCGACCACGGCTTCAACCTCGACAGCGACGGCACCTGCTTCAAGGGCGACGCCAAGACCGACAAGGTCGGGGTCGATCCGCTGCTCGGGGCGCCGGCCGACAACGGCGGTTCGGTGTTCACCGATGCGCTGATGCCCGGCAGCCCGGCGATCGACGGTGGCACCAACGCCGGGTGCCCGGCTACCGACGCGCGCGGCATCACCCGCCCGCAGGGCGCCTCGTGCGACATCGGCGCCTACGAGTTCGCGGCGGCCGGACTCGCGCTGAGCAAGTCGGCTCCCGCGACTGCGACCACCGGAGTGCCGTTCACATACACGCTGAAGACGACCAACAACGGCCCGGGACCGTCGACGGCGACGACCGTGGTCGACCAGCTGCCGGCGAACTCGACGCTGTTCGGAGCGACCGCGTCGCAGGGCAGCTGCGCGGCGGCCGGGGCGCCGGCGAAGGTCACCTGCTCGCTGGGGATGCTCGCCAACGGCGCGAGCGCGACCGTCACGATCGTCGCCGCCGTGTCGCAGCCCGGGACGGCGACCAACACGGCATCGGCCAGCAACGGCGAGGGCGCAACCGCAAACGCCTCGGCGAGCACGGTGGTGAAGGCGCCGGTGGCGCCCGCGGGCGCTGGTGCGCCGACCGCGACGACCGGGGCGGCGACGGGGATCGGCAAGCACGGCGGGACGCTAAACGGTCAGGTCACGAGCGGCGGCCAGCCGACCGCGTACTTCTTCAAGTACGGCAAGAAGAGCTCGCTCGGGAACATCACCGCCGTGCAGCATGTCGCCTCGAGCGCGAGCGTCTCGGCGGCGATCTCGCACCTGTCGCCGGGGACCCGCTATCGCTACCGGCTGCTCGCGGTCAACGACAGCGGCAGCTCGCTCGGCACGGTGCACAGCTTCAAGACGGCCGGCCACAAGGCGCGCGGCGCGCTGCGGCTCGACGGGACGAAGCTGAAGGTCAAGCACCGCAAGGTGTCGGCGAGCTTCACATGCGCGAGCGCCAAGGCGTGCCGCGGCTCGTTCTCGATCGTCGTTCGTCTGGGCTCGAAGAAGGCGGTGCTCGCCAAGGGCACGTTCGGGCGGATCCGGGCGCACAAGCGGCGGACCGTCAATGTCACCGCGCGCCCGGACGGGCTCGCGGTGCTCGCGAAGGCGCCCCGGCACCGCGCGGCGGGCAAGCTGACTGCGCGGTCGCGCACCGGCCAGCGCGGCGTCAGCCGGGCGGTGATCGTGACCCTGACATAGCTCGCGGGCGCGCGGGCGGGCACTGGTAGTCTCGAGCGATGGGTCTGATGACGGGCAGCGGGCCGTTCGGTCGCGAGCCGGCGGGCACGTTCAACTTCGAGCCGCCCGCGCCGGGCAAGGCGCTGTACCTCGAGCCGACGCCGAAGCGGATCCGGGTCGAGGTCGGCGGCGAAGTCATCGCGGATAGCCGTCAGGCGTTCCTTCTGCACGAGTCCGGGCACCAGCCGATCTACTACTTCCCGCCCGAGGATGTCCGCGCCGACGTCCTCGAACCGAGCGAGCGCCACACGCACTGCCCGAAGAAGGGCGACGCGTCGTACTACACGATCCGAGCGGGGGACGAGGTCGTCGAGAACGGCGCCTGGTACTACCCCGACCCGCTGCCGAGCGCGCCGCCGATCAAGGACCTGATCGCGTTCTACTTCAACCGCGTGGGCCGCTGGATGGAGGAGGGCCAGGAGGTCGGCGTCCACCCCCGCGACCCCTACCACCGCCTTGACGTGCTCTCGACTGACCGCCACATCCGCGTCTCGCTCGACGGCGAGCCGCTCGCCGAGACGACGCGCGCGGTCGCGCTGTTCGAGTCCAATCTGCCGCCGCGCTGGTACATCCCGGCCGCGGACGTGGTCGCATCGCTCGAGCCTTCGGACACCGTGACGCGATGTCCCTACAAGGGCACCGCCGCCTACTACTCGATCGGCGAGGACGGCAAGGACCTGGTCTGGTACTACGACGAGCCACTCGACGAGGCGCTCGGGATCAGGGGCCTGCTGTGCTTCTTCAACGAGCGAGTCGACATCGAGCTCGACGGCGAGCTCCAGGAGCGCCCCGACTCGCCCTGGACGCACGGCGTCAAGTCCGAGGCGCAGAACGCGGCGCCGGCTAAGACGCGCGGCTAGCCAGAATCCGTTTCAGGTTCTCCGCCTCACGGCGCGGATGCTTGTGGAGGCGCTCCCAGGTGATCCTGACCGTGACGAAGCCCGCGAGGAGGGTGTCGAAGTCCTTGGCGCGGTCACGTTCGAACGAGCGGCGGTCGTTGTGGAAGTCCCAGCCGTCGAGCTCGACGATCACGCGCTCGCGCTCGAACAGGGCGTCGACTTCGTAGCCACACACGACGACGTTGACCCGCGGGAGGGGGAGGCCGTACCTCCGACAGAACTCGAGGAAGGCGTCCTCGAGCTGCGAGCGGGTGGGGCCGGTTGGGCGTTCGACGAACGGCCTCAGGAGCTTCGTGCCGCGGTGCCTGGGGTTGCGGGCGCAGACGTCGGCGAGCTGCGCGTGGCTCAGGTGCGACGAGCGGAGCGCATCGTTGACGGCGCGGGTCAGCGCGCGCTTCGTCATCGTCGGGGCGCAGTCCAGGAGGGTGCGGGCGAGCCTCGTGGCCCGGATGTTGAGGTGGGCGCGGATGTCGGCGCGCGCGAGAGTTGCAGTTCGATGAACTACGAGCCCCGAAGGGCGGCGATCGGCCGACGTCGTCACGTGCACGGGCTCGGGCCAGCGCTTCGCCAGCCCCCAAAGTGCGAGCGCCGACCCGTGGCTGAGGGCGGCGGCGCCGCCGCACGCGAGTACCGCCGCGGCGGCGAGCTCGAGCGGCGTGGTCGCCGGAGTGCCGACGCTGTAGACGCCCGGATGCACGCGGTGCAGCCAGCCGCGCTCGACAAGGCGTTGGATCGCCTCCGCGCTCACGCCCAGCGCCAGCAACTGCGCCCTGGTCACGTTCCGGTGTTGGCGCCGCGCAAGCACGACGATCGCTTCTTGGGTGATCTTTGGCGGTATGCGCCCAAGATCACCCAACGAGCGCGCGAGCGCGAGCAGTTGTTACAGAGTTTTGACGTATATCCTCGGGACCGTGGCCATCGCCAGCCGCTACACGGACACGACCGACGAGCAACGCGCGATCTGCGAGATGGTGCGGCAGTTCGCCGACGAGCAGATCATCCCCAACGCCGAGCACTACGACCACGAGGACGCCTTCCCGGAGCCGATCGTCGAGCAGATGAAGGAGCTCGGCCTGTTCGGGGTCACGATTCCCGAGGAGTACGGGGGCATGGGGCTCGACCTGACGACCTACGCGATGATCGTCGAGGAGCTCAGCCGGGGCTGGATCTCGATCTCGGGGATCGTCAACACGCACTTCATCGGCTCCTACCTGCTGATGAAGTTCGGCACCGACGAGCAGCGCCAGAAGTACCTGCCGCAGATGGCTACCGGTGAACTGCGGGCCGCCTTCTCGCTGTCCGAGCCCGAGCTCGGCTCCGACGTCGCCGCGATCAAGACCTCCGCGAAGAAGACCGCAGACGGCGACTACGAGATCAACGGCACCAAGATGTGGGTCACCAACGGTCTGCGAGCCGGGCTTGTGTTCGTGCTCGTCCGCACCGACCAGCAGCGCCGAGCCCAAGCATCGCGGCCTGACCTGCTTCATCGCCTGCAAGGAGCCCGGGGTCGCCGAGAACACCGGCGCCTACAAGGGCTTCAACGTCCCGCCGCAGATCAAGAAGATGGGCTACAAGGGCGTCGAGTCGACCGAGCTCGTGTTCGACGGCTACCGGACGCCCGCCGAGAGCATCCTCGGCGGCGAGGACGCAGGGCTCAACAAGGGCTTTGCGCAGATGATGGACGCGCTCGAGGTCGGCCGCGTCAACGTCGCGGCGCGCGGGGTCGGGATCGCGCAGCGCGCGCTCGAGCTCGCGCTCAGGTACTCGCAGGAGCGAAAGACGTTCGGCAAGCAGATCGCCCAGCACCAGGCGATCCAGTTCAAGCTCGCCGACATGGGCACCCAGGTCGACGCGGCGCGGCTGATGACGCTCCGTGCGGCGCGGCTCAAGGACGCCGGCGAGCGCTCGGACCTCGAGGCCGGGATGGCGAAGCTGTTCGCGTCCGAGGCCGGCCGCTTCTGCGTCGAGGAGTGCCTGCGGATCCACGGCGGCTACGGCTACTCCAAGGAGTACGAGATCGAGCGCCTGTACCGCGACGCGCCGTTGCTGCTGATCGGCGAGGGGACGTCCGAGATCCAGCGGATGGTGATCGGGCGCAAGCTGCTCGAGCGTCACAAGATCTGAGCGGGAGGGTCGCGCCCTGGCCTCCACCGACACGAAGTCACTGATCGAGACCGCCGTCAACCGGTTCCTTGAGGACGTGCCGGCGCTGCAGCCGCTCAAGCTCGTGGTCGGGCTCGAGCTGCACGGCCGGGGAGACGTCCAGATGTACCGGGTCGAGCTCCCCGGACCCAAGGTGACAAAGGACATCGCCGCCGACGCCAAGGTCACGCTCTCGATTCAGCGCGCGACCTTCAACGAGCTCGCGACCAAGGGCCACATCGCCGACTGGGAGCAGGCGTTCGCGCATGGCGAGGCCAAGGCGACCGGGATCGATCAGATCCTGAAGCTGATCGCCAATGTCGTCGCGCGCCAGCAGGAGCGCTCCCGCACCCGGCGCGCGAGCCACTAGAGCCCTAGCCGGCGGCGAGAGCTGACTACGCGCGCTCGGCGGCGAGCGCCTCGGCCGCGCTCAGCTGCGCCTCGACCAGCGCCAGGCCCGAGTCCCAGAAGCCGGGATCGGCGAGATCGATGCCGACCATCGCGGCGAGCTCCTCGGGGCTGCGCGAGCCGCCGGCGGCGAGCAGCTCGAGGTAGCGGGGCGCGAACGACGGCCCCTCCTGCACGTAGCGGTTGTAGACCGACAGCGCGAGCAGCTGGCCGTAGGCGTAGGCGTACACGTAACCCGGCGTGTTGATGAAGTGCGGCACGTATGACCACCAGCTCCGGTAGCCGTCGGTGATCGCGACCGAATCGCCGAACAGCTCGGCCTGGGACTCGACCCATAACTCGGAGATCCGCTCGACCGAGAGCTCGCCCTCGTCGCGCCGGCGGGTGTGCACGAGGTGCTCGAAGCGGTTGAGCGCCATCTGGCGAAAGACGGTCGCGACGGCGCCGTCGACGCGCTCGGCCAGCAGCGACAGGCGCGCGTCGTCGTCGGACGCGGCGGCCAGCAGGCGGCCGAACACGAGCGCCTCGCCGAACACCGACGCGGTCTCGGCGAGCGTCAGCGGGGTCGACTGCTGAAAGACGCCGCGCGGCTGGGCGAGCGCCGCGTGCAGCCCGTGACCGAGCTCGTGCGCCATCGTCAGCACGTCGCGGCGGCGGGCGGTGAAGTTGAGCATCACGTACGGATGGACGCTCGGCACCGTGTAGGCGCAGAAGGCGCCGCCGCGCTTGTGCGGGCGCACCGGCGCGTCGATCCAGCGCTCGTCGAAGAAGCGGCGCGTGATCTGGCCGGCCTCGGGGGCGAACGAGTCGTAGGTGTCGAGCACCAGGTCGCGGGCCTCGCCGAACGAGAACGTCAGCTCCTCTCCGATCACCGGCGCGGCGCGGTCGTAGTCGGCGAGCCGGTCGAGGCCGAGCAGCTTGGCCTTCAGCTTGTACCAGCGCTGGGGAATGTCGTAGCGCGCGCGGGTCGCGTCGATCAGCGCCCGCACCGACTCGTCCGACGCCTCGTTGGCCAGGTTGCGGCTCGCGAGCCAGTGCGGATATGAGCGCAGCCGGTCATCGACCGCCTTGTCGTGGATCAGCGTGTTGAAGATGAACGCGCGCGTGCGGATCCCTGGCGCGAGCGTCGCCGAGACCGCCTCGGCGGCGGTGCGGCGCTGGTCGCGATCGGCGGATTGCAGCCGGCTGAGCGCGACCTCGAGCGAGATCTGCTCGTCGTCGAGCGCGACCCGCAGCGCGGCGATCTGCTCGCCGAACAGCCGGTCCCAGGCGCCGCGGCTGGCGATCGACTTCTCGGCGAGGATCTTCTCCTCGGGCTCGGTCAGCAGGTGCGGGCGGTAGCGCCGCGCGCTGCGCAGGTGGTGGGCGCAGAAGTCAAGCGCGTCGTCGGCGAGCAGCGCGTCGGCGCGCTCATCGGGCAGCGCCGCCCACTCGAGCTCGAAGAACAGCAGCGTGGTCTCGATCTCGGTCGCCGCGCTCCTGGGCGAGCTGCAGCAGGGCGCCGCGCTCGGGGTCGGCGGTGTCGGTCGCGAACCGCAGCGACGCGTAGGAGCCGGCGCGGCCGACGAGCTCGTTGATCGCGGCGAGCTCGCGCATCGCCTCGGCGAGCTCGGTGGACGAAAGCTCCTCGACCCGGCTGGCGTACGTGCTCGGCGAACGCGGCCGAGCGCCGGCTGGCCTCCTCGAGCTGGCGCTCGACTCCGTGCTGCCTCGTCGCCGTCGACAAGCGGACCGAGATCCCACTCGGTCGCGAGCAGCTCCGGGTCGGCAAGGAGGTCAATCGTGGTCGCCATCGCAGACAGGTTAGCCTCGCGCCGTCAACGCCAAACGCAGCGGGCCGACGCTCGCCGCTGCGTTGCCGGCCTGGGACGCTCAGCTACCCTAGCGGGGCTCCGCCATGAAGAAGCTGCGTCTACCGGTGTCGATCGCCGTCGCCCTGGTGGCGGCCGGATGCGGCAGTCGGGCGCCGGGGCCCGAGTCTGCCGGGCGTGCCGCTGGCGCCGGGCATGAGGTATCGAGCACGTCCGTCGCTGCGACAGGGGCCAGAACGTACTGCGCGGTGCAGCTGGTCGTCGTCAGTAAGCGCGCATCGAGCTCGTCCGCGCTGCTCGAGGCCGAGGCCGTAACCTGAAGTCGCTCGGGTGGACGCTCGGCGAGGCGCGACACGGGCGATGAGACGGCGGCCGATTCGCCCGGCAACAAGCTCCGCATGACATACTCGACGGCCGATCGGGACTGCAGGACATCGACTTCGGCTCGGATCGAGCGCTCGCCGCAGATCGGCCGCGCGCTGTCGCGCGCAGATGTTCGAGTCGAGCGTCGTCGATGTCAGCTCATGCTCGCAGGCGGGTTCGGCGTGAGCCGAAGCCGGCGATCGCGGTCCGACGACGACGCGACTTGTGCCCGGCGAGCAGGTCCGCAGGTCGTCGCCGACGAGCTGCGCCGCCAGCCGGTCAACGTCCGCACGGTCAGGTTCGGGTTCGCCGCGGCGAGCCGCGCCGACGATCAGCTCGAGCTCGGCCCGCGACGCGATCAGCTCGTAGGCGAGGCCGGCGTCGAGCGCCCGAGCGCGAAGCAACGCCTCGGCGAGCGCGATCAGCGGCGCGTCGCCCGGGTCCGAGCGGCCGCGACCCTCGTCGCGCGGGATCGGCGCCGCCTCGCGCCCGCGCGCGATCGCGGCCAGGATCGCCCGGCCGCGGCGCTTGATCGTCGGCGGGTGCAGGCCGCGGATCTGCTCAAGCCCGGAGAGCGTCGAGGGTGGCGCTTGGCGAGCTCGACCAGCGCCGGGTCGGCGAGGATCGAGCCGACTGGGCGGTCGGCGTCCGACGCGGTCCGCTCTCGCCAGGCGGCGAGCTCGCGCGCGACCGCCCGCGCGCGCGGGTCGAGCTGCCCGACGCGCGGCAGCCGTTCCCAGGCGGTGTTCGGATCGCGCTCGTCGGTCGCGGACTCGAGCCGGCGGCATTCCTCGCGCGCCCAGTCGAGCCGGCCCGCTGTCGGTCAGGCGCCGCTGGATCTCGTCGGCCAGCTGCGAGCAGGTGAGCGACGTCCTCGGCCGCGTAGCCGAGCTGCTCGGTCGTCAGCGGCCGGGAGTCCCAGCGCGTGTAGCTGGCGGACTTGGCGACCCGGCAGTCCGAGCATCGCTCCGAGCAGGTTGCCGTAACCGGCCTGAGCGCTCTGCCCGCTGAACCCGGCCGAGATCTGGGTGTCGAAGATGTTGTTGACGTCGTGCTCCAGGCCCGGCGCAGGATCGCCACGTCCTGGCGCCCGGCGTGGAGGACGATCTCGCACTCGGGGTCGCCGAGCAGCGCCGCGAGCGGGGTGACGTCGATCTCGCTCAGCGCATCGATCAGGTAGATCAGCGGCGCCTTTGACCGCTCGGGATTGTCGACAGCGATCTGGACCAGGCACAGCAGCGCTCGGTAGCGGCCCTCAGACATGAACTCGGTGTCGATTCCGAGCCGGCCGGCTCGCGCGCGCCGTAACTGCGGCCTGCGTGATCTCGCCGTATGTAGCGAGCGCCCCAATGTCCATTTGCAAACCGGACCCTACACGGCTCGTCGCCTTCAGCGACTGACGATCTGGTAAACCGACCGCCCTGGTAGGATTTAGCTTGAGATGATCTTCTCCTCGAAGGCCGAGTATGGCGTGCGCCTGATGATCGAGCTCGGGCGCCAGGCTCCCGAGCACCCGACCAGCCTGAAGGCGATCGCCGACGCCGAGGGACTGCCGCTCGCCTACCTCGAGCAGGTCGTCGCGCGGCTGCGCAAGGCCGGTCTCGTGATGAGCGCGCGCGGCGCCCACGGCGGCTACTGGCTCGCGCGCCCGGCGCAGGAGATCCCGATGGACGAGGTCGTCCAGGCGCTCGAGGGATCGATCGCCCCGATGGAGTGCTTCGTTCACGATCACACCGAGCGCGTGCTGTGCTCGCACGAGCCCGACGCGGGACGGGGGTGTGCGACCAAGCTTTTGTGGACGCGTGTGCAGGGCGGAATCATCCGCTCGCTGCAGACGACGACGCTCGCGGAGCTGGTCGAGTTCTCCAGCCGCCAAGGCGGCGAGCTCCTGTCCGCCGGCGTGAGCGCGCCCGCCGCCTAAACGACTTGAAAGCGAACCGATGCCAGATCTAGAGATCCGAAACCTCCACGTCCGCGCGGGTGAGAAGGAGATCCTGCGCGGGCTCGACCTCGTCGTCGGACGGGGCGAGATCCATGCCCTGATGGGACCCAACGGGTCCGGAAAGTCAACCCTTGCCAACGCCGTCATGGGCCACCCAGGCTTCGAGGTGACCGACGGCCAGATCATCTGGAAGGGCGAGGACATCACCGCCGCCAACCCCGATGAGCGCGCCCGGATGGGCCTCTTCATGGCCTTCCAGTACCCGGTCTCGGTGCCCGGCGTGACCGTCACCAAGTATCTGCGCACGGTCATGAACGCGCATCGCGACGCCCACGGCGAGGAGCCGATTTCGCTCAAGGACTTTCGCCAGACGGTCGAGGCGGCAATGGAGCTGACCAAGGTTCCACGCGAGTTCTCGGCCCGGTATCTGAATGAGGGGTTCTCCGGCGGCGAGAAGAAGCGGATGGAGATCCTCCAGCTCGCGCTCCAGAAGCCCGAGCTCGCGATCCTCGACGAGACCGATTCGGGGCTCGACATCGACGCCCTGCGGGTCGTCGCCAACGGCGTCAACTCGGTCGCCGGGCCGGATCTCGGCGTCCTGATCATCACCCACTACCAGCGCATCCTGCACCTCGTGCAGCCGAGCCACGTCCACGTCATGTATCGCGGCCGGATCGTCCGCGAGGGCGGCCCGCAGTTGGTCGAGGAGCTCGAGGCGAAGGGGTACGGCTGGATCACCGACGAGCTCGACGAGGCGGCCTAGGTGTCGACCGCGGCGGTCATCCCCGACGTCGCATCGCAGTTTCCGGTCCTGCGCCGGGAGTTCGACGGCCGTCCCGTCGCGTACCTCGATTCGGCCGCGACCTCGCAGACGCCGCAGGTCGTGATCGACGCGATGACCCGGTACTACACGGAGTCCCGGGCGTCGATCCACCGTGGCGTGTACCCGCTCGCGGTCGAGGCGACCGAGCTGTACGAGGGGGCGCGGCGGCGGATCGCCGACTGGCTGCAGTCGACTCCCGAGGAGACGATCTTCACCGCCAACGCAACCGCCGCGATCAACCTCGTCGCCTACACCTGGGGTCGCCAGAACGTCGGGCGTGGCGACCTGATCGTGCTCACCGAGATGGAACACCACTCCAACATCGTGCCCTGGCAGCTCCTCTGTCAGGACCGCGAGGCCGAGCTCGCCTATGTGCCCGTGCTCGACGACGGCCAGCTCGACCTCGAAGCGCTTGACCGGCTGCTCGAACGCGGGCCGAGGCTGGTCGCGTTCGTGCACGTCTCGAACGTGGTCGGGACGATCAACCAGGCGCAGTCGATCGTCGCCCGCGCGCACGACGCCGGCGCGGTGACCTTGATCGACGGCAGCCAGGCGGTGCCGCAGATCCCCGTCGATCTCCGCGCGATCGACGCCGACTTCTACGCCTGGACCGGGCACAAGGCCTACGGGCCGACCGGGATCGGCGTGCTCCACGGCCGCCGCGAGCTGCTCGAGGAGATGCCGCCGTTCATCGGCGGGGGCCACATGATCAAGACGGTCGGACCCACGGAGTCGACTTGGACCGACCTGCCGTGGAAGTTCGAGGCGGGCACCTCGCAGATCGCCGAGGCGATCGGCCTCGGCGCCGCGGTCGACTGGATCGCCGCGCTCGGGATCGAGCGGATCCGCGAGCATGAGCTCGGGCTCGTGAGTGACGCGCTCGCCCGCCTGAGCGAGGTCCCGGGCCTGGCGATTCACGGCCCGGCCGAAGCCGCCGACCGCGGCGCCCTGATCTCGTTCGAGCTCGAGGGCGCGCACCCGCACGACGTCGGCGAGATCCTCGGCCGCGAGGGGGTCTGCGTGCGCACCGGACATCACTGCACCCAGCCGCTGATGCGCCGGCTCGGGACGAGCGCGACGACGCGCGCGTCGTTCGCGGTCCACAACACGCCGGCCGACACCGAGCGGCTGATCGCCGGCCTCGGCACCGTCGCCTCCGTACTGCAGCTCTAGAGATTGCCCGAATTGGTCGTCAATGCCGACGACTTCGGCCACAGCGAGTTGACCAATGACGGGATCGTGCGCGCCCACGAGCGCGGGATCGTGACCAGCACGAGCCTGATGGTCCGCCGTCCGGGGGCCGAGCACGCCGCGCGCTACGCGCGGGCCAACCCCGACTTCAGCGTCGGCCTGCACGTCGACTTCGGCCCGTGGGAGTACCTCGACGGCGACGAGGAGCGTGTCGTCCGCGACGCGCCGGTGGCCGACGAGGTCCAAGCTCAGCTCGAGCGTTTTCGCGAGCTGGTCGGCCGCGACCCGACTCACGTCGACTCCCACCATCACGTGCACCGCGACGAGCCGGTCCGACCGGCGGTGCGCTCGACCGCCGCGCAGCTCGGAGTGCCGCTGCGATTCGATGGCCCGGCGCAGTACGTCGGCGAGTACTACGGGCTGCCCGCTCCGGATGCGATCGAGCCGGGTGCATTGGTCGCGATCATCGAGGGGCTCGGCGCTGGGTTGAGCGAGATCGGCTGCCATCCGGGACTCGACGCGGAGCTCGCTTCGAGCTATCGCCTGCAGCGGCTGCGCGAGGTCGAGGTGCTGTGCGACGCGGCCGTGCGCGAGGCGCTGGACCGCGCAGGGGTGGTGTTGCGTAGCTTCTGAGCGAAATTGCACGCTAGCTAGGCTGATTAAGACGATGGACGACCTGTACCGAGAGAACATCCTCGAGCACTACAAGCGGCCCCACCACTGGAGCCCGCCCGAGCCCGAGCTCGAGCGCGTTGACCTCGAGTTCCACGACGTCAACCCGTTGTGCGGGGACGAGCTGACCGTGAAGCTGACCGTCGACGGCGACGAACGGGTCTCTGACATCCGCTTCGAGGGCCGGGGCTGCGCGATCTCGCAGGCCGCCGCGTCGATGACCTCGGACGAGATCAAGGGGATGAAGGTCGCCGATCTGCTCACCCTCGACCGCTCGTTCGTGCTCGAGCTGCTCGGGATCGACATCTCGGCTCAGCGGATGAAGTGCGCGCTGCTGTCGCTCAAGGTGCTCAAGAGCGCCTCGCTCGGACACGCGGCCGGGTGGGAGCCCGAGACGCCCTAGAGCGGAACCGCCGTCGCGCCCGACCGGCTCCCGTAGGCGGCGTTGGGAGCGGTCCTGGGGCGTGCGTCCGCGGGATCTCCAAATCCGATCAGTACGCTAGGATTTATGTCGTGCCGCAAGTCATCGAAGTGTGCCCCCTCACCGAGCTCCCACCGGGCGAAAAGCGCCTTGTCGAGTTCGAGGATCTCGAGATCGGCGTGTTCAACTGCGCCGGCACGGTGTACGCGATCGAGGACCGCTGCACGCACGACGACGGACCGCTCGTGGAAGGGGAGTTCGACCAGCAGACATGCACGGTCGAGTGCCCGCGCCACGGCTCTCTGTTTGACCTCAAGACCGGCCAGCCCAAGACGCTGCCCGCGTATGTCCCGGTTGACACGTTTCCCGTGATCATCGAGAACGACACGATCAAGCTGGAGGTGGAGTAGTGGCTACTCCCGACACCCTGAACACGGACGCCCCTGTGCTGACGGAGAACGATCAACTGCGCGGGATCAATGCCGATTACACCGAGCGCTACGGGTTCCACGACGCCGAGAACTATCTCTACAAGGCGCCGAAGGGTCTGACGCCGGAGCTGGTGGCCAAGATCTCGGAGTTCAAGTCAGAGCCGCAGTGGATGCGCGACTTCCGGATCAAGGCGCTCGATCACTTCCTCGCGCGGCCGATGCCGACCTGGGGCTCGCCGATGCTGGCCGAAGTCGACTTCGATGAGATCCATTACTTCGTGCGCGCATCCGAGCGCGCCGAGCGGTCCTGGGATGACGTGCCCGAGGACGTCAAGAAGACCTTTGACCGGCTCGGGATCCCCGAGGCAGAGCGCAAGTTCCTATCCGGCGTCGGGGCGCAGTACGAGTCCGAGGTCGTGTACCACCAGGTCAACGAGAGCCTGGAGAAGCAGGGCGTGATCTTCCTGGACATGGACTCCGCGCTGCGCGACCACGAGGACCTTGTGCGCGAGTACTTCGCGACGATCATCCCCCCCAACGACAACAAGCTCGCCGCGCTCAACTCGGCCGTCTGGTCGGGCGGCTCGTTCGTCTACGTGCCGCCGGGCGTGCACGTCGAGATGCCGCTCCAGGCCTACTTCCGGATCAACACCGAGTCGATGGGGCAGTTCGAGCGCACGCTGATCATCGCCGACGAGGGCTCCTACGTGCACTACGTCGAGGGCTGCACCGCGCCGACCTACTCGTCGAGCTCGCTGCACTCCGCGGTCGTCGAGCTGATCGCCAAGCCCGGGGCGCGGATCCGCTACACGACCGTCCAGAACTGGTCGACGAACGTCTTCAACCTCGTCACCAAGCGCGCGGTCGCGCACGAGGACGCGACCGTCGAGTGGGTCGACTGCAACCTCGGCTCGAAGCTGACGATGAAGTACCCGAGCGTCTACCTGATGGGCGAGCGCGCCCACGGGGAGATCCTCTCGATCGCGTTCGCCGGCAAGGACCAGCACCAGGACGCCGGCGGCAAGATCATCCACGCGGCGCCGAACACGACCTCGAACATCTTCGCCAAGTCGATCTCAAAGGACGGCGGGCGCGGCTCCTACCGCGGCCTGCTCGAGATCGCCAAGGGCGCGCACGGCGCGCGCTCGAAGGTCGTCTGCGACGCGCTGCTACTCGACGAGCACTCGCGATCGGACACATACCCGACGATCAGGATCTCCGAGGACGACGTCAACGTCGGACATGAGGCGACCGTCTCCAAGGTCGGCGACGACCAGCTCTTCTACCTGATGTCGCACGGGATCTCCGAGGAGGAGGCGTCGAAGCTGATCGTCAACGGCTTCATCGAGCCGATCACCAAGGAGCTCCCGATGGAGTACGCGGTCGAGATGAACCGCCTGATCGAACTCCAGATGGAGGGCTCGATTGGCTAGCGCCGGTACGCCGCTCGCCGAGCCCGATTTCCTGGCGGCGCGCCGCGAGCGCGCCGTCGCTCTGAGCGAGACCCTCGAGCTGCCCCAGTTCAAGGGCCGGCCCGGCTGGGAGTTCACCGACATCAGCGGGCTCGACCTCGATGCATACGCCGCGGCGGGCGCGGCCGGCAACGGCGACGCGCCGTCCACGCCGGAGCCGATCTTCGAGCCCGACGCGCTCGCGGAGCTGCGCCAGGTCGACGGCGCCGATGCGACCGTCTCGGGCGTGCTGCCCGACGGCGTGATCGTCAGCTCGCTCGAGCGGGCGGCGCGCGAGCACCCCGAGCTCGTCGAGCGCCACCTCGGCTCGGTCGTCGATTCAGGTGACGTGTTCGTGGCGCGCAACGACGCGGGCTTTCGCGGCGGGGCGTTCGTCTACGTGCCACAGGGGGTCGCGCTCGACAAGCCCCTGCTGCTGACCGCAGTTCAGGGCCAGAGCGGGACCGAGCTTAACCGCCGGACGCTGATCGTGCTCGCGCCCGGCGCCCAGGCCGAGGTCTGGGAGCAGGCGATCTCCGGCTCAGCCGAGACCGATGGCGTGTTCAACACGGTCGTCGAGCTCGTAGTCGGCGATGACTCGCGGCTGCGGTTCGTCTCCGGTCAGGCGCTGTCTGAGCGCAGCTGGATCTTTGGTACCCACCGCGCCGAGGTGGGACGCGACGGAGCGCTCGACTGGGTCGCGCTCGGGTTCGGATCGGCGCGCGGGCACGTCCGGATGGAGACGCGCCTCGGAGGGCCGGGCGCCGAGGCGCGGGTCACCGGCGCCTACGCGACTCACGGCCGCCAGCACATCGACTTCGACACCACCCAGGAGCACGCGGCGCCCAACACGACCTCGGACCTCGCCTTCCGCGGCGTGCTCCAGGACCGCTCGACGGCCGTCTGGAAGGGCAACATCATCGTCGACCCGGGCGCCCAGAAGACCGATGCCTTCCAGGAGTCGCGCAACCTGTTGATCTCCAAGCGCGCCCACGCGGACGCGATCCCCGGACTCGAGATCCAGGCCAACGACGTGCGCTGCACGCACGCCGCGGCGATCGCGCAGGTCGACCCCGAGCAGATCTTCTACCTGCGGTCCCACGGACTCGACGAGGAGATCGCCAAGCGCCTGGTGATCGAGGGATTCCTGGCGGCGCTCGTCGAGCGCTTCGAGGAGGGCCCGGTCCGCGAGGTGCTCGCGGCCGCGCTCGAGCACCGGCTCAACGCCGTCCTGGATTAGGGCTTCCGCCGCTCCGTTTACGATGGGCGGCGATGGCGCGCGCTGCCGCCCAACTGATCGCGCTCGGCTACGGGAAGTTCGTCCGCGCCGACCGGATTTTCGCGCTCGTGCCGCTCGAGGGGTCTGACCGCGGCGATGGGCGCCGGACGCTCGTGCACGTGGAGGGGATCGCCGAGCCGTTGATCGCGTCACGCTCGGAGAGCGCGATCGCGCACGACATGGCGGTCGCGCTCGGGCAGGAGTCGCCACGGGGGCGGCGCGACGGCGGCCGGATGCCGGGCCAGGACCAGCTCTTCTGAGCTGGCCGGCACTGGTGGTCGCGCGAAGCTCCCGGCTCCGGCTACTCGTAGGCGAGCGCCTCCAGCGGCTGCAGGCGTGAGGCGCGCCGGGCGGGGAAGATCGCGGCCAGCAGCCCAACGATCCACGACGCGATCAGGAAGATGATCAGCGAGCCGACCGGGATCGTGAACGCGATCGAGCTCACGCGCGCGGCGAGCAGCGCGCCGAACGCGATCCCGAGCGCGATCCCGATCACCGAGCCGATCAGCGCCGTGATCACGCTCTCGTGGCGGATCATTCTGCGGATCTGACGCCTGCTCGTTCCAACGGCACGCAACATGCCGATTTCTCGCGTTCGCTCGAACACCGACAGCACGAGCGTGTTGACGATCCCGAACAGGCTGACGATGATCGACAACGCGAGCAGCACATAGAGGATGTTCAGCACGCTCGAAAGGCCGGAGATCTGGTTGTCGATGAACTTCTGGCGCGTCTGCACCTTCGCGTCGGGGAAGGCGCGGAGCCTCCGGTTGAGCGCCGCCTCGTTGGCCGCCGTCTCCCCGCCGGTGATCTTGACGAGCGTGTAGAGGTTCTGGGGCTGGGAGTAGAAGCGGTCCCAGGTCGTGTCAGACATCGTGACCGGCCCGAACGGCGAGCCGCCGCTCGGCGGCTTGAAGATCCCCTTGACGACAAGCGGGATGTGTCCACCGTCGGGCGTCGTGACCGCGAGCGGTGAGCCGACAGATAGGTGGTGCTTGCTCGCATAGCCGTTGTCGACGAACGCGCCGTTGGCGCCGAGGGTCGCGAAGAGCGCCTGGGAGCCGTGCGTCCAGTTCAGTTTGATCACCGCGGCGGCCTGCGGGTTGACGGCCGTGAGCTGCTCGTTTGACCCGAGGACCCGTCCCTCGCCGGCGCGCACGTTGCCGACCGCGATCACGCCGGGAGTCCGGCCCGCCGCCTCCCCGACCGATTTCGAGATCGGCGAGAAGTTGTTCTGGGCGGTGATCGCGTAGTCGCCGGTGAAGATGTCATTCACGGCGCCCTTGAAGTTGGAGATGATCCCGGCCGACAGCAGCGAAACGAGCGTCACCAGCGCGAGACCGATCATCAGCGCGGACGCGGTCGAGGCCGTCCGCTGGGGATTGCGCGCCGCGTTGTCGCGCGCGAGCTCGCCCATGGTCCCGGCAATCTTGGTCGCCGGCCAGCCGAGCCACGTCGCGAGCACCGGCACGAACCGCGATGACAGCAGCGCGACGCCGATGAAGATCAGCACCGCTCCCAGGCCCATCAGCCCGAGCACCGCGCCGGTGCCCTTCGCGACGAACAGCCCGATCAGAAGCGCGATCACGCCGAGCGCCGCGGTCGCGATCGATGTCGATGTGCGGTACTTCGCAAAGCGCCCTTCGGGCAGCGTTGCGCCCTCGCGGACGGCGGCGATCGGCTCGACGCGAGTCGCGCGGATCGCGGGGCGCAGGCTGGCGAGCATCGTGACGATCACCCCGACGAGGATCGCGACGATCACCGTCCGTGGCCTGAGCACGATGCCGGTGTTGGGCAACGTGAAGCCCGCCGCGTTGAACAGCGCGAACAGAAGTAGCGCGAGGCCGAGTCCGACCACTAGGCCGATCACCGACGCGACCGCGCCGATCACGAACGACTCGATCATGATCGACCGCCGAACCTGGCGTCTGGAGGCACCGAGCGTGCGCAGCGTCCCGAACTCGCGCGTTCGCTGCGCGATCGTGATCGAGAGCGAGTTGGCGATCACGAAGCTCCCGACGAACAGCGCCACGCCCGCGAACACGAGCAAAAACGTCTTCAAAAACGAGAGGAAGCTGTTGATCGATGAGGAGTCCTGCTGCGCCTGCTGGGCGCCGGTTCGCACCTGCGTGTGGGGCGGCAGGATGTTCCGTATCTGCGCGACCAGTTGCTTGGGCGTGGTGCCGGATTTCGCGCTCGCGCGGATCTCGTCGAGCTTGCCGACGCGGCCGAGCAGGCGTTGGGCGGTCGTCAGCTGGAGCCCAGCGAGCGTGGAGCCGCCGATTGACGAGGCCGAGCCGAACTTGACCAGCCCCGAGATCCGCAGCGGCACGACCGGACCGACTCCCTGCACCCCGATCACCTGGCCCGTGTGGAGTTTCTTCTTCGAAGCCGTGTTGGTGTCGATCACGACCCCAGCCGGCCCAGGCCAGCTGCCGCTGACGAGCTTCAGCGAACTGAACTGAGGCTTTGCCGGATCGACGCTGAAGCCGAGGTTGGGGGCGCCGCCGGATTGGATCACCTTCCCGTTCTGGACCAGCTGCAGGCTGCCCGAGACGTCGCCGATCGCCTGTTTGACATCCGGGAGCGCCTGGACCCGGGTCAGCAGCGACTGCGAGAACGGCGGCACGGTGGTGCCGTTGCCGCCGGCGCCGCCGGTGGCACTCGAATCGATCGCGTTGCGCCCGGTGACGGTCGCGTCGGTGTTGCTGTAGATCGTCTGGAAGATGGTGTTGAAGGCGCCGGTGATCGAGTCCGTCAGGACGAACGTCCCGGCGACGAGCGCGACGCCGAGCACGATCGCGAGCGCCGTCAGCGCCGAGCGCAGGCGGCGAGTGGCCAGGCCTCGAAGCGAGACGCGGAGCATCTAGACGGCGATCGCGGTTGCCGGCACTACCCGCCGAGTCCCTTCATCGCGTCGACGATCTGGTCCTCGGTCGACCTTCCCATGTCCTTGACGATCGTGCCATCGGACAAAAACAGGATCCGGTCGGCGATCGACGCGGCGCGCGGATCATGCGTGACCATCACGACCGTCTGACCGACCAGTCGACGGAGCGGCGCAGCAGCTGGAGGATCTCGTCACTGGCCGTCGAGTCGAGGTTGCCGGTCGGCTCGTCGGCGAATAGGACCGTCGGGCGGCTGAGCAGGGCGCGGGCGATCGCGACCCGCTGCTGCTGGCCACCGGACAGCTCCGCGGGCCGGTGGGTCAGGCGGTCGCGCAGACCGGTCTCGTCGATCACCGTGTCGAGCCACTGCGGGTCGGGCTCGCGCCCGGCGATGGACAGGGGCAGCAGCATGTTCTCGCGCGCGTCGAGCATTGGCAGCAGGTTGAAGAACTGGAACACGAATCCGATCTTGTCGCGCCGAATCCGGGTCAGCGCATCGTCGCCGAGCCGGGTGATGTCGGTCCCGTCGATCTGCACCGACCCGCTGGTGGGCCCATCGAGACCCGCGAGGATGTGCATCAGCGTTGACTTGCCCGAGCCCGACGGCCCCATGACGGCCGTCAGCTTCCCGCGCTCGATCTCGACCGAGACGTCGTTGAGCGCGGTGACGGCAGTGTCGCCCTCGCCATATCGGCGGCTCACCCCTGACGCTGATACGACCGGAGCGGCCTCTTCGCTTTGCAGCTGCGCCTGCTGCACGTCTCCGACGTTAGCGAGTTTGATTTGTCCGCGGCGATCAGGCGCCCGAACCGGCCTCAGGGCCGCGACTAGACTCGCGCGGGTGCGGCAGGTCTGCTTCTGCGCGGAATCAACATCGGCCAGCGTCGGATCGCGATGCCGGCGCTGCGGGAGCTGCTGACCGAGGCCGGCTACGAGGACGTGGAGACCTACGTGCAGAGCGGCAACGTGGTGCTGACGAGCCCCCTCTCGCCGCGCAAGCTCGAGCGCGAGTCGTCGCAGCTGATCTCCGAGCGGT
>CAVUUT010000015.1:0-254885 GCA_963744695.1 uncultured Solirubrobacterales bacterium
CACCCCATGATCTGCATGCGCGCCGCGCGGAAAGCGGCCGAGCGGTCGATCAAGAGCTCCTGCGTATCCGCCCAGACCTACCTGCCAGCCGTGTGCGATCGGTTCGGACGCGGTTGGCGAACGTACGCGCCGCCGGCGTTCAGATGCCCGCCCGGCTGGCAGTAGCGGTTCTCGCTGTCGCCGAGCGGCGCGGAGTAGCGCAAGCTTGTCCGCCCGCGACAGGCGTTTGATGCGTGCCTCCTCGCGGCGCGCGGCAGTGTGGTCGGGCATCGGCATCGCAGTTGCGAGTTCGACAGGTAGCCGGCTCGCCGTGTAGCGACTCGCGGTGCCGGCTCGATGGCGCGCAAGTCTGCGCTCAAGATCGGTCGTCCAACCCGTGTACAGCGAGCCGTCGCTACAGCGCAGTAGATATACCCACGCCTCTGACATCGGTCTAGAGCTTCGCCGCGATGAGCACAGGGGCCTGCTCGGCGCGCCAGCAAGCGCCCCGAGTTTCGGTCAACGCGGGTTGCCCGCCGCTGGGCGCGCCCAGGCTGGGCCACGAAAGCCGACGGGCACACTGAAGCTGGCATTGCGTGAGGCGACACGATCGGAGCGATTTGATGGGCACGACAAACGAGACGCTGTACGAGCATGCGGGCGGGGATGAGGGTCTGCACCGGCTAGAGAAGATCTTCTACGAGAAGGCGCTTGCAGACCCGGTCCTCAAGCACGTATTCACCGCGCGCGTGCCGACTCACGTGGACCATCTGACCTGGTTTACGGCCGAGTCGTTCGGGGGGCCGCATCGGTTCAGCCGTGAGCTCGGATTCCGGTACCTGATCGACAAACACCGCCATCTGAATATCACTGACGAGCAGCGCGAGCGGTTTGTCGCCGTCTACCTCGAGTCGCTGGATGAAGCCGGGCTCCCGACAGACGAGCGCTTTCGAAAAGCGGTCCGGGAGCACGCCGAATTCGGCGCCCACGTCGCCCAGCAGAACTCCCATGCCGAATCGGAATCCGAGCTGCACCCGATCCGCGAGGTCCCGATCTGGACCTGGTGAGCCCCTCCCGCGTGCCGGCTCTTGACTATCGGGGCACGAGCTGATCAGCGGCATCAGCTCCCGACTCACCGCACCGCCATACGCAGGACGTGGCGCCCGCTTTCCCTGCGCGTCGGCTAACGAGCGTGGTGACCGATCTGGCTTCCCTTCAGGACGAACGGAGCAGTGCCGGCGCGGCGCGGCGAACCTGGTGCCTATGCGCGGACCGCGCAGTTGACGACCTCGCCGGCGGCGACCGTGCTTCTGGTTCGTCGCCCATGCGGCCACCCCCGACGTGCTTCTGCTCGACGCGCCGAAGGACCAGAAGGAGAAGTCCCCGCTCCGCGCTAGACCGCGGCGGTCTTGCCCATCTGTTTGAGCAGGTGAAGGGTCCCCGCCCGTCTTGCGGCGATGGATCATCTGCAAGACAATCCTGAGCGCTGGACGACGACGGTCGAAAGACGCATCCAGTGTTGCTCGGCGGACGCCCAGCGGGGGTCATCAGGCTGCGCGGATGGGAGCGGTATGGCTGGATGGCGTTTGCCATCGCGGGTCTACTCACGGGTGGGCTTGGCTTGGCCAAGCTGCTCGGGGCTTCAATCAGTAATGGGATCTTTAACGGCGCAGAGACGATCACCAGCACGGCCGCTGTCGCTGCCGCGGTTGGATTCATCCTCGCGATGCGCCGCTATGACGGAGAGACGAAAGAGGTGCCGCCCTCGCGGACGAAGCGCCTTGCGTCTAGGTTCGTGAAGTCGAAGTAGGCAGCACCGATTCGCCTACCGCCAGCCGCTGAGCCCGCAACCGACTGGTGCAATTCGGATCGGCGGGTCGATCTAGGTCGTTGATTGGCAGGCACTGCGCCGTCGGTGGTCCGGGGTGCAAGGTGCCCGGGGTACAGCAGAAATGCGCCCCGCCCCGGGAGTCCACGGCCCGCCGCTCTCAGCCCCGCCGCCGCGTAGGCCGAGCGAGGCTGCCGGTCTGTCGCCCGCGCGGCCACGAGTTCGCCGCTGCTGCGTCTTGAGCGAGGGCGCCGTTCAATGAGCGGCGTGGCTCGTAGTCGGGGCTCGCGTTTCTGGTCTGGCGGGTTGATCGCTGCGGCGCCTTCGTCAGTCGTGCAGCGGCGCCTGCTGGGAGCGTCCAGTCCTGAGATCGACCGTGAACACGACAATCTTGTTCCGGGGCGCGTCATACCCCTTCGCGCGTAGGTGTTCGCCGTCGACGGAAACGGCTTCGAGGTCGTCTGAGACGGGTGGTTCGGACTTCCACGCGAGGCCGTGCGGGCCGTAGGCGAGAATCGTGGTGTGCTCGACCAGCAGCACGAGCTCGGGCGCGGTAACGACGACGGGCGCCATCACCCCGCCGATCGAGACCTCGTCCCAGCGCCTCGGGTCAGCAGCCCAGACGCGGTACGCGGCGCCGTGGCTCACGACCGCGATCGATTCGCGGTCAGGCAACGCGACCGCGCAGTTCACGCCTCGCGGAGACGTCAACTGAGCGTCAAAGACCCCTAGCCAGCGATTAGCGGCACCAGCGCGGACCTCGACTTGAACGGGGTCCGGGGATGCGATCGGCACCGGCTCAGTAGACGCCATCCCGGCCACCTGGTACGAGATCGTCCGCTCGGCCACAGCGATCGTCGCGAGATCGACGACAACCCCGGCGGGTACTGATAGGCGACCATCTCAGAAAGATCGCTGCTGTCGGGAACGGCCAGCTCGTAGTCACCAGCGAACGTCAAGTCGATACGCACACCCTGAGTATCCCCGAGCAGCGGGCCGAGCACTCGAGCAACGAGCGCAAGCACCACCTGGGAGCGTCCCGACCCGCTGCAGGCGGCAGTCAAGGCTTCGGCAGACTGCCGCCGTGTCGGGAGTGCAGCATTGAGAGATCAACGCATGATTGGAGGCTAGGTCGATGAGATAGAGCGTTGGTTCAGGTCGTGCTCGATTACCGTCCCGTCCACGTGCGTTGCGAGTGATCGCGGGGTTCGAAGCTGGGGGATAGCCGAAGTGGTTCTCGATCCATCGGGGGCGCGGGCGAGGGGAAGATCGGACGGGTGAATTTGTGTGAACCTTGGTTGATGCTTCGTCATGCGGAGCTCGTATGGATGGATGGTCGTGGCGGGGTTCAGGGACCGAGCGTTTGAGAGGCCGCAGACGCTGACCGTAGAGCCAGCGGTCAGGATGAGCACCGTTGTCCCGGAGTAGAGAGGGCACCCACCCGATCACAGCTCGTGCGTGCGAAACGCGGATATCCCGTCTGGGTCCTCGTTGGGCTGGTAAGCCGACGTGAGGAACGCCCAACTCCCGGCGGGGACAGGATGACCAACAAGCGAATGCCGGCGGCGGAAACGCAGCGGGAAACCACGAGAGCATGACCAGCGCCTCCAGCTGGTGTCGTGGATAACCGGCCGGATACCGGGCTTGGTGCTCGGGCCATAGCGCGCTGACGTGGTCAGGTGACCCCACCGACAGACGACAACGATGATAATCAACCAATGGACAAACTAGACGCCGCGACCCTCGGTCGGGGTGAGTGGACCTGCGGACGACCCGCCCTCCCGTAGGACGGATCGTAGGCCTTTGGATTGCCAGACTCGGCGGACGTTGCTTGAGCCGGATGCGGTGAAAGCTGGATCTGCGCCACGAGGCGCCAAGCGAAAGGAGATGACGGACATCAACATCTCGTCCGTGCCGGCTGGAATGCCGGCCCTGGGCTGTTGCAGCGGCCTGGAGAAGCTGGGGACGGCCGAGGCGCGGGATCGCGCGCCGGAGGTCAAGCGTCCCGACAACGTGACGGCCGGGCGGTACTGCCAGACGCCCGCGTGCGTGCTAGCGAGACCGAAAGGTAGAGCGAAAGCGAACTGGTGGTAGAAGCCTCTTCAATTCGCACAACGACCCCGAACCTGGCGGACATGGGTCGTCCACAGCAACGACGCCGCTCTGTGTGGTGGCGGCTCGCTCCGCGCTCGGCTATTGAGACCTGGGCGTGGTGACCGGCGGGAGCGCGAGGCCCGCCGGAGATGCTGTAGGGGTAAGCCACTGCCGACCCGGTCAAACGGATTTTGGTGAACGTGGGAAGCGCCCCGTGCGCGCCGGGCGGCTGGTGGCGGCCCGGCAAGGCCCGATGCCGGCTGATGGGCGCGGGGCGTGGCGGAGGCCGCGTAGTAGTCGGAGGGCGGGAAAGCTGTCCACATGGCGAAGGCGGACAGCAGGACCGCAGCAAGAGAGGCCGTTCGGGAGGTCGGGCGTGAATCGCCCGCGTCGCTTGACGTGAAGTCCGCGTCAGAGCGGGTACTGGGATGGCAGACCAGGCTGCACCGATGGGCAGTCGGGGATCAGCAGGCTCGCTTCGGTGACCGGTTTACCCACTGCGACCCCGCGACGCTGTTCGTTGCTTGGGAGCGGGTGAAACGCAACCTGGGGTCTAAGCCCGGATCCACCGCGGCGGTAGGGCGGTTCTGTCCGGTCCTTACAGAAGAATGACCTCCTGAGCAGGTGAAAAGCGACCGATGACGGCGGTCGCGGCCTGCGGTCAGGAGGTCACCTTCGTGGTGCATGATGACGCGGCGGTCGGACTGGACGGCTTGGATGTCGTTTTTGATGACGAGCGAGCGGTTTCGGACGCTGGGATCGTGCTTGTCGCGACGCTCGCCGATCGGCTCGGGATCGAGGGTCTCGCCCGTGGTCTGGTCCGCTTGCGCACGGATCGGGCGGGAGCGGCGAACGCGGGGCGCAAGGTGATGGCGCTCGTGTTCGCGATGCTGCTCGGCGCTGACAGCATCGATGATTGCGACGTGCTGAGGGCAGGACGGACGCGCAGATTGCTGGGCGGTTGGGTACCGGCCCCGTCGACGCTCGGGACGTTTTTGCGGGCGTTCACCTTTGGGCATGTCCGTCAGCTCGACAAGCTGCTCGGTGACACGCTCGCGCGGGCGTGGCGCGCAGGTGCTGGACCCGGCAGCGGCAGGCTGGTGATCGATGTCGACAGTTTCGTCGGTGAGGTGTGCGGCCGGCTCAAGCAGGGTGCCGCCTACGGGTACACGAAGGTGCTGGGGTATCACCCGATCCTCGCCACCCGGGCTGACAGCAGGGAGGTGTTGCACATCCGGCTGCGGAAAGGATCCGCGAACACGCAGAAAGGGATGCTGCGCTTCTGCGAGGAGCTGATCGCCCGCGTCGAGCGCGCCGGCGCCACCGGCGTGAAGCTACTCCGGGCGGACTCCGGGTTCTGGTCTGCCAAAGTGTTTCGTCAGCTCGAGCAGGCAGGCTGGGAGTACTCGATCGGGGTCCGGATGATCAAGCAGATCAAGGAGATCGTCGACCAGGTCCCCGACACCGCCTGGCAGACGATCACCGACTACCCCACCGACGGCGAGGCGCAGATCGCCGAGACCACCTATGACGCCAGGCGCCTGATCGTGCGCCGCACCCGCCTGCTCGGCAGCCAAGCCGAGCTGTGGCCCGACTGGCGCCACTTCGCGTTCCTCACCAACCGCACCGACGTGCTGGCGATCGTGGAGGCAGAGCATCGCGACCACGCCGTCGTTGAGCAGGTGATCGCCGATCTCAAAGACCAAGCGCTCGTGCACTTCCCCTCCGGCGAGTTCAACGCCAACGGCGCCTGGACCGTGATCGGTGCGCTCGCGCACAACCTGCTGCGCTGGACCCAGACAATCGGATTACCTGACACTCCCGTCCGCGCCGCCCGCACACTGCGCCGCTGGCTGCTGCGCGTTCCCGGCCGACTCACCCGCCACGCCCGCGGCTGGACACTTCACCTCCCCGCTCGCTGGCCCTGGCAAGGCGACTACATCGCAGCACTGGCACGGATCAGAGAGCTCCCCGCCGCCTGAGCGCCTCCGCTCACTACCGAAGCACAGCCGCAGGCCAGCGCCGCAACCAGGCGCGATCACCGCCGCGCAAGATCACCACCAAAACCACCTCCGCGCAAGCGCAGAGCCGCCGCACGCGCCGCTCACCACCCGGCCACCACCCCAGCCGCGCGCAAACCAGCGAGATCGGCCAGTTCAACCGCCCCAACCCCAACAGATCGGTGGATCCGGGCTAAGACGCTGGTGTTGATGGCATCACACGCAAGCACATCGAGGAGTTGGGCGTGGAGAAGGTTCTGGGCGAGCTTCGGCAGTCGCTGCGGGACCGCACCTACGTCCCGCTGCCGGTGCGCGAGCATCAGATCCCCAAACGCGGGTCCGGGAAAGTCAGAAAGCTCGGCATTCCCGCCCTGCGCGACAGGATCGTCCAGATGGCGACAGAGCTCGTGCTGGAGCCGATTCTGGAGGCCGGGTTCTGCCCGACCTCGTACGGTTTTGGGCCGGGTGCCGAGCGCAGGACGCCATCGAAGAAGTGCGGTTCTTCATCAACGACCCACGAACGTATGAGTGGGTGATAGAAGGAGACGTCGAGGACTGTTTCGGGTCGATCCATCACGGATTGCTCGTGGCCGAACTGCGCCGTCGGGTGACCGACAAGCGGGTTCTGGCGCTGATCAGACAGTTCTTGCGCGCAGGGATCATGACCCACCTGGGCACCCTGACCGACACGCCATCGGGCACGCCACAAGGGGCGATACTTTCGCCGCTCCTATCGAACGTTGCCCTCTCAGTACTCGATCGCCGCTTCGAGACGGCATGGGCGTCACGCTCGCCTGATCAGCGCAAGCGCGACCACGCCAAGGGCCGACCCAGCTATCGGATGGTCCGCTATGCGGACGATTTCGTGGTGCTGGTGCACGGCACCGAAGCCCAGCCCGCGCCATCAAACAGCAGACGGCCGAGTTCATGGCAGAGCAGATGCGATTGACGCTCTCGACCGAGAAAACGCACATCACCCACGTCGACGACGGCTTTGACCTGCTGGGTTCCGCATTGTGCGAGCGCCCTGGCGAGGCCACAAGCGCGTCGCCTACACCTTCCCAAGCCAACGAGCGGTACGCGATGTCATGCACCGCATCAAGACGCTGACCAAACGCAACACGATGAACCTCTCGCTCGACGAGCTGATCCAAACGCTCAACCCCATCCTGCGTGGATGGGCCAACTACCATCGCCATGCCGCGAGCAAGCGCTGCTTCGCCTATCTCAGCTACTACCTGTGGTGGCGAGTGATCAGGTGGCTCCGCGCCAAGCACCCGCGGCTGACCTGGAAACAGATCAAGCGACGGTACTGGGGGCGCCACTGGACCAGCCCCGAAGGCGCGAGGCTCGCGTGGCCCGCTGAGGTCCCGGTGACCCGATACCGATTTCGTGGACACCGTATCCCCTCACCATGGGCGCCGCTCACCACCACAGGACGGGCCACCACCCAGCCGGCGGGCGACGTTGCCTAACCCAGCATCACGATCGGCCACCGCACGTCCTGTGGAGAGCCGGATGCTCAGGAATGGGCACGTCCGGTTCGGAGGGCAGGGGCGAGCAAACCACCGCGCGTGAGCGCGGCACCGGCGGCCCGCCCCTGACCCTGCGTCCGGTTCTGAGGAGGGCCCGGCGTCGTAAGGCGCCGGGCCTATCCGACCGAATGGGAACCCGGCCGCAGACTGCCGGTCGGGCGGGTCATCGACTGGAAGC
Organism: uncultured Solirubrobacterales bacterium; assembly: GCA_963744695.1. Classification (GTDB taxonomy): domain Bacteria; phylum Actinomycetota; class Thermoleophilia; order Solirubrobacterales; family Solirubrobacteraceae; genus Palsa-465. Next base: position 7,615 of record CAVUUT010000015.1, read on the forward strand.
AGAAGCCAGGCTCGGCCACGATGGACCGTCTAAGCCCAATCGTCGAAGGGACTCGGCAATGCTGCGGACAGATGCGTCGCGGTGGTCGAGTTCGACGACCGTTTCGGCCCAGCGTGGGATGTCGCATAGGGCTGCGCGGCGGCTAAGTTGGGGACGGTGGACAATGTCGGACCCCCGGATGGGAGCAGGTATGGAGCAGCTGAGGTTGGGTGTCGTCGCGACGTCGCGTAAGCGCGACGAGTATCGGCTCGCCATCCATCCCGAGCATCTGGCACGGATTGACGCCGACCTGCGCCGCCACATCTTTCTCGAGCGCGGCTACGGACAGCGGTTCGGGATCTCAGACGACCGGCTTGCTGCGCAGGTCGGCGGCCTGCGCTCGCGCGAGGAGCTGATCGATCAGTGTGACGTGATCGTGCTGCCGAAGCCGTTGGTAGAGGACCTGAACGCGTTGGCGCCCGGCAAGGTCCTGTGGGGATGGCCGCACTGCGTCCAGGATGAGGTCATCACGCAGGTGGCGATCGACCGCCGCCTGACGCTCATTGCCTGGGAGGCGATGAACTACTGGACCGACGAAGGCAATTTCAGCCTGCACGTGTTCCACAAGAACAACGAGCTCGCCGGATACTGCTCGGTCGTGCACGCGTTGCAACTGATCGGTACGACGGGCGCCTATGGTCGGCGTCTACGGGCTGCGGTGATTAGCTTTGGGGCGACGGCGCGTGGCGCCGTGACCGCGCTGTTCGCGCTTGGGGTGCACGACGTGACCGTGCTGACGCATCGTGGAGTCGCGGCGGTCGCATCACCGATGGCGCCTGCTCGGTTAGTCCACTATGAGCGCGACCCTGACCGCCCGGGCCGCACGCTCGCTCTCACCAGGCCAGGGGGCGGATCGGTCGCTGAGGCCCTCGCCGAGCATGACATCGTCGTCAACTGCATCCTGCAGGACACCGACGAGCCGCTCATCTTCGTCAGCGGCGACGAGCTCGGCCTGTTTCGACCCGGGAGCCTGTTCATCGACGTCTCCAGCGATGAAGGGATGGGCTTTGAATGGGCGCGTCCAACGTCGTTCGCCGATCCGATGCTCACGCTAGCCGGCGGCGCGCGCTACTACGCCGTCGACCACAGTCCGTCGTATCTATGGAACTCGGCGACGTGGGAGATCAGCGAGGCACTGATCCCCTATCTAGCGACCGTCATGTCCGGTGAGCAGGCGTGGGACGCGGACCTGACGATCCATCGCGCGATCGAGATCCGCGCCGGCGTCGTGCAGAACCCCAAGATCCTGAGCTTCCAGTCTCGCTCTTCCGCGTTCCCCTACCCCAAGCAGCGAACCTGAAGCCGAACGCCTGGCCTCGCGCGTTAACCGGTGCGGCGACCGGCAACAAGCCGAGAGGTTCGACTTCTGCCTTGACGTTCCGTCTAGCCCGGAGCTCAAGCCCGCTGTGTCTACCGGACCCGCGAGCGGTCTTTGCCAACCTCACGTCCGATATCGCCCAAAGGCGAGCGTGATAGTTGACCTCACGCGCGCTACGCCTGGCGCCTGGTTTGTCGCCCACCCGGGTCTGGTCGCGGCGCTGCCGCTCTTGCTGTCCGCCGGACCGGAGCGGAAGTCAGCTCGCAGGCGCCAGAACGCTTGACGCGCTCGGTCCTTCGTAAGAACCGGGCAGTCCGGCGATTGATCCGCTAGGCGATTAGTTTCGCTGTTGCCTGGAGTCGGAGTAGCAAGAATCGACTCGGGCAACTCGGGTCGTCCAACCATGAAAGGAAGCAGCGGCATGGCGTCGCTAGTTCTGAAGATGTCCGTCTCGCTCGACGGATACGTCGCACCACCGGACGGCAGTAGCGACTGGGTTACCGCGGGACGCTCCGAGGACGGTGCCGCCTGGACGCTCGAGACCGTGAGCAACGCGGGCACGCACCTCATCGGCGCCGCGACCTATACCCTCTGGGCCACGTTCTGGCCGAGCGCCTCCGGGCCGTTCGCCAAGCCGATGAACGAGATCCCCAAAGTCGTGTTCTCGAACTCTCTCGCGTCCGCGGACTGGCCCGAGACGACGATTGCCGCCGGCGACCTTGCCGAAGCCATCACGCGGCTCAAGCAGGAGCGCTCCGGCCAATACCTGCTGGCGCAGGGCGGGACGCGGTTCGCGCGGTCGCTCGTCGCGACCGGCCTGATCGACGAGTACCGGCTCGTCGTGCATCCGGTCGTCCTAGGCGCGGGCGAGCGGCTCTTCGACACGCCGCTCACCATCAAGCCGATCAGCACCACGGCCTTCAGCCGCGGAGCCGTCGCCCACGTTTTCGCGGCGCACCCGTGATCGAGCTCGATTGGCAACCAGGGAGCGACACGCGTCCAGCACACCGCCTCCTTGTCGCCGACTGAGCTCTGAGCAACCGGCTGCTGTATGGCGCGCTCGGCGGCTCAGAGCAGAACTGCGCGGTCGTGATCAGAGAAGCAGGGGCTCACCTGGTAGCGGTCGGCCGTCGGTGTCCGGCGCCGAGGCATAGGTGATTGGGTCGCTGTGCGTGATCCCCAGCAGGCAGAAGCCGTCGAGTCCTGGTGGGCGTGAGGACACTCCGCGATCACTTCGCAGCTCGATCATCGCCACCTCCTGGCTGGCAATCGCTTGTGTAAGCCGCACCGGATCAGCGGAGCTGCCTCCCAGGCGGTGCAAGCCCACCGAGGTCGCCAAGGATCTCAGCGGCGTTGAAAGTCCCGGGCCGCCCAGAACAGCACGGCATCATGCTCGCCCGAACGCCAGCAGTCCACGACCCGAACCTCAGCTGGGAGATCAACCTCGGCGTCGCCCGATTCGAGTCGCGCTACCGCAGCAAGGCTCAGCCGCCGGTGTAGGTCACGATCCACCATATGGTCACTCCCGCATTGTCGCGAGGCTGTTTCACAAACCGAGGCCGTTGTACGAATTTGACAACCGCCATTTTCGGTGACCTCGTGAGAGCCGCCCAGCTGGCCAGAACGGCTCCTCAGCGACGGAAATGACTCGCACAATTCTGCCGACCTTGTATAGATCGCACAGAAAGCCAAGCAGCCCGCTGGTTTATGAAACAGCCTCTCGCCGACAGGGCACCCAGCCCCTTGCTGCTGCTCCCGCGGGCTGGACACGCAGAGGAGAAGTCAGGGGCGACCTGACCGTGCGGCTCAGACGCCTCTGCCGTCCTGGATACCATGAGCAATCGTCCGTACGGCCATCCATGCCCCGCCTGGCTCGTGGGCGTCTGCCTTGGGCTGGTGGCCCTACGCTTGGCTGATGGCTGATGACCGTGAACGGCATCGAGCTCACGGCCCGCTGCCGATTGTTCGACAGCCGAGCGACATCCTCGGTCTCGCTCTGCAAGTAGCGGCCGAGCACGGTGACGCCAATCCAGAGCTTGTGCAGCACACGACCGGCACGCGCGAGGCGGTGACCAGGACCACCGGATCGATCGTGTTCGACGATCAGCCGTCGTATCTGATCGCCGTCCGCGGCACGTTCACGGCTCGCGCCCGCGGACCGTGGGTGCCGCCTGAGCTCCGGCGCCATCCTTCCGCCGGCGACGACGTCTCCTACTCGGTGCAGGTCCTGGTCGTCGACATCGCCTCCGGACGCGTCACCGACAGCGGCAACTCAGACCACTATCCCGACCTCGCGTCGGTTGGTCCGGTCGTCACCGACTACCAGTCTTCCTCGTAGCCAACGACCCACGCGTCCTAGGCCTGCAATGTGGTGGGAGCGACGGTCGACGCGCTGCGCACGATCGGATTCACCCGACAGCAGGCGTCCGGATCGACACCTGCGGTGGGGGCTTGATGGCCAGGGCTCACCGTTGTCCGGCGACGTCAACACTTCCGGTTTTCAGTGAGAGTCTGATGTGGCGTTGCGCTGTTGGCGCGCGTGGTGGATTGTCCTTGACGGCTTCGGGCTGACTCGCTCTGGTTTGGTCGCTACGGGTGCCCACGCATACTGGATGTCTGGAGCGTGCTCTTCGTTTCTGGAACCGTCTGTGCGTTCGACCTCCAGGAATCCGTGCCGTAGGTAAAAACGTTGCGCACCCAGATTCGAGACGAACGTCCAGAGCCGCAAGCCGTCCGGCCGCTCGCGTTTGGCGAGCGCAAGGAGCGTCCCGCCGACGCCCTGGCCGGTTAGATCCGGATCGACGTAGAGCTGGTCAAGCCAATTTCGATCGAGCACGAGCAAGCCGGCGAGCGCGCCGGACGAGGTCTCGGCCACCCAGCCGTCGAGCGCTGCGATGACCCGCTGCGCGATCCATCTTGCGGTGTCGCGGTCGTCGTGGACCGGCGGCGGAATGGTCCCGGCTGCCGCAGCCGCCTTGCGCGCTCGCATGTACAAGATCGCGACCGCTTCAACGTCGGGAGCCCCGGCGGATCTGACTGAGAGCTGCACGTCGGCGAGCATGGCAGACCGGCTGGGTCGGTTTGACGCCGCCAGGATGACGCTCGGCCGACAGCCCTCCGGCCCTGATCACGGTGCAAGCATCGAGGCGCGGTTTGGCGACTGGCCCGTCGGCCGTGAAGGCCGAACCGCTATCTGCCTCCGTGCTCGTATGGGTAGTCGCCGCTGATGGTGCCGCCGTGGCTGCCTATGTCCGGTTGCGGCAGCGCGGCGATGGCTGCCGGCCACTCGAACCGTGGCTGTTTCCATGGCGGAGCGGTCACGGGATCGATTGCTGGCGTCGCTTGCTTAGCCTGGCGGGGCAGCTCCCATAACGGCCGAGGCCAACGCTCTTGTCGACTCGTCCTTGCGGAAGCGGCTAATTCTTCTGCAGAGGTGCGTCGAATGGTCGAGGAGCTTGCCCCGCGACGGGCGACGGTCGACTGCCGCTGCGGCGTTCGAACGCCGGCCACGCTGGCACGGTCCAGGATTACTGGTGGAAGCCGTGCTTGAGGGAAGCGACCCGGGCAGCGCACGCGGGGCTGATCTTGCTCGCCGGCGCCGGCGAGCGTGGGCGACGTGTTCTGAACGCGATCGATTCGACAACGCCGCAGTCCGCGATGGTCCGGCACCGCGCGCCGTCCGCCAGCTGAGGCGGGCTCGTGTGCGCGACGGCGGGGCGTGGACGGTGACTCTACGACGAGAGCGTGTGCACCGTGCGATCAGTGCCCAAATGCTGGCCACATGGTGGTGTTTTCTGCTCGCCGGACGCGGGAGCCTGTGCCAGAGATGCGGTCACGGGTCAGGCGTAGAGTCGGCACGGTTTCCCCATCGTGGTCACCGTTTCTGAGACGATCGTGGTCGACTATGGCTGGTGGGGGCCTACTGATTGGGCGCGAGCGCGAGCTTGTCGAAGTGGAGCGGATGTTGGCGTCCGCGCGGTTGGTGACCGTGACTGGCGCGGGGGGGTGCGGGAAGACCCGGCTCTCGCTCGAGGTTGCTGAGCGGGCGGTTTCATCTGCACAGCACACTCCGGCCGTTGTGATCGAGGTTGCGGGGGCCGCCAGCGCCGAGCAGTTGGTCGACGCGTCGTTGCGCGCGGTCGGTGCTCGCGAGCGCGTCGGCCGCCGTCCGTCGCAGGTGTTGCTGGAGCATCTCGCCGAGCGGCGCCTGCTGCTCGTGTTCGACAACTGCGAGCATCTGGCGGCAGAGGTCGGGCGTGTCGTGCGAGAGCTCCTCGACGGCGCTCCCGGACTGCGGGCGCTGGTTACGAGCCGAGAGCCGCTGGGGATCGCGGGCGAGGATGTGTTTCGACTCGGGCCGCTCAGTCTGCCTGAGCCAGGGGGTGGGATCGGGGCGGTGGTGCGCTCGGACGCGGCGCGGCTGTTCGTCGACCGGGCCGCAGCGGCGGACGCCGGGTTTGCCCTGACTCCCGCCGTGTCCAGAGCAGTGGCGAGGATCTGCCATCAGCTCGATGGCCTGCCGCTGGCGCTGTGCCTGGCGGCTGCCCGCGTCGGTGCCGTGAGCGTGAGCGAGGTGGCCGAGGGGCTGACGCGGCGCGGTCGTCTGGACACGATCGCCGCCGACGGAGGCTCGCCGCACCACCACTCGGTTCGTGCCTCCTTCGATTGGAGCTATCACCTGCTCGAGGCTCGTGAAAGGGAGCTGTTGCGGTGGCTGTCGGTGTTCGCCGGCGGCTTCACCGTCGCTAGCGCGCACGCTCTCGCGGGGCATCTGTTGGACGAGGGCGAGGTGCGCAGGCTGCTGGACTCGCTGGAGGCAAAGGGGCTGATCATGGTGGTCACGGCCAGAGGGCCGGAGCGTTGGGCGTTCCTCGAGACAATCCGCGAACAGGCCTTCGAGCTGCTGTGTCTCGAGTCCGAGCAGGACGAGGCCGAGGCTCGCCGCCTGGTGTTCTTCCGTGCGTTCGCGGCGACCGCGGATGAGCTGGTGTTGGAGACCGATGGGCACGAGGTGATCGACGAGGAGACCGCCAATCTGCGTCGGTCGCTGGACTGGGCGCTGGAGCGCGACATCGACGGCGCTACGGACATGGTGGCGGACCTGATGAACCACTGGGTGCTGGCCGAGCACTTCGAGGAGGGACGGGCGGCGTGCGCTGCCGTGCTTGCCGCGACGCCGGGCGGCGATCCGGGCGGGCGAGCGGTTGTCCACTGTGGCGCCGGGATGATTGGGATGCTCTCCGGAGACTACGCCGGGGCGATCGCCAACACCCAGGCCGGGCTGGCTCTGCTAGGCGCTGTGGGGGACGTCGAGGCGCAGGTTCGATGTCTACGGATGTCGGCGATGGTGCTCACTCTTACGGGCATCGACATGGAGCAGGGACGGCGGAACGCATACCAGGCGGCCGAGCTGGCCCGCTGCAACGGGGACTGGTTGGGGACCGCGTGGGCGCTCTCCAACCTGGCGGTGGTGGAGGCGACGAGTGATCGTTTCGATGCCGCCCGCACCGCGTATGAGGAGTTCCTGACGATTCCGAACGCCTCCGAGCACGTCAGGCTGCGTACGTTTGCCGAAGTCGCCGCGGCCTGGATTGAGGTGATTGCCGGGTCGCCAGAGCGAGCGCTGGCGCATGCCGATCTCGCGCTGGCCCTGGAGGGCGATTGGCCCTCGATGACCCATTTCCAGCTGGCAGGCTTCCGGATCCACGCCCTTGCTCTGCTGGGTCGAACCGAGGAGGCGCTCAGCGAAGGTGCACGCGAGATGAGACGCGCCCAGGAGTCGGGGGCGCTCCAGGCGATTCCGGCGATCGACCTGGCCCTGCTGATCGCCGAGCTGGCCGCCGACGACCTAGACGGCGCCGAGGCCCGCGCCCAGCGGTTGCTCGAGGTACCGCAGCAGCACACGCTCGCGTTGACGCGCGAGGTGCTGGGGCGCATCGCGCTGGCCAGAGACGACGCGGCCGAGGCCGAGGCCCAGGCACACGCGCTCGAGGCCGTGTCAGACCGAACGAAAAGCGCCCGTCACGATGCGATCGCCCAGTTTCTCTACGGCGGTGCCGCGATGCGCGCCGGGGACCTCGACCACGCCCGAGATCTGCTTCAGGCGGCGCTGGCGACCGACGCCGAGCTGGGCCTCGAGCGGGAGGCAGTCGACGCACTGCACTCGTTGGCGCTGCTCGCGGCACGGACCGGCGACACGCCGCGGGCCGCTCGTCTGGCTGCGGCCGCGGAAGCCGAGCGGGCGCGACTGGGCTGCGTGGCGTTGAGATCGACGCTGGAGGGACTGGAGGCGGCCCGCGCGAGCTCGTTGGAGCGCGGCACCGAGGACTGGGATGTGGCCTGGGCGATGGACGGACCCCGTTCTTCGGTCCACCCGTAGTGAGAGTCGGGTGGTTGTAGTTGGTCGTGGACGGTATCGATGGGTGCGGTCGGTGCCCCCGGGTCGCGCGGTGGTGATCTCCTCAGCCTGACTCCTGTCGTTTGAGTGGCTGGGGTCGATCAGGCGGCCGAGGTCGTGTCGGCGTTGGCGCTGCTGAAGCCGTCCTTGCCTTCCCTGGCTGCAGTTGGTGTCGCGCCCCGGGGAGCGGCTTACGAGAGCGACGCGGCGAACGCGGCGGGGGCGAGCATCCCGAGCGAGGAGTGCGGCCGGCGGTGGTTGTAATCCTCGCGCCAGTCGCTGATCACCACGCGCGCCTCGGCCAGGCAGGAGAACTCCTCGACGTCGAGCAGCTCGTCGCGGACGCGGGAGTGAAACGACTCGACATACGGGTTCTGCCACGGCGCGCCCGGCTCGATGAACGCGGTGCCGGTCTGAGACAGCTCACACCAGTCACAGAGCGCGTGCGCGGTCATCTCCGGACCGTTGTCACACCGCAGGTACTCCGGCGCGCCACGGCTGGCGGTCAGGAGCTCCAGCACCTCCACCGTGCGGTCGGCGTCGATGCCGCGGCAGACCAGCATCTCAAGCGACTCGCGGGTGAACTCGTCGACCACGTTGAGCAGCTTCAGCACCCTGCCGTCGGCGGTCTGGTCAAACTGAAAATCGAACGCCCACACCTGATTCGGGCGCTCCGCCCGCAGCCGCTGTGCTGGCACGGTCGAGTCCCCCAGCCGCCGCCGCTTGCGCGTGCGCTGCGGCACCCGCAGCCCCTCCTCGCGCCACAGCCGCTGCACCCGCTTGCGGTTGATCTCCCAGCCCAGCTGGCGCAGGTGATGGTGCGCGCGGCGATACCCCCACCGCGGGCGGTCCTTCGAGAACGTCCGCAGCTCTGAGCGCAACGCCGCATCATCCCCAGCCCGCTTGGGCTCGCGGCGCTGCGTGGAGCGATACTGCCCGACCACCCGGCATGCCCAGCGCTCGCTGACGCCGAGGCGATCGCGAAGCATCGCGACCGCCCGACGCCGACGGACCGGGCCTACCAGTTTCCCCGAGCGACCTCCTTGAGCGCCCGCACCTCGAGCGCCTGATCGGCGACGATCGCCTTCAAGCTCGAATTCTCGCGCTCGAGCTCCTTCAGCCGCTTGGCGTCGTTGGCCTTCATGCCGCCGTACTGATTGCGCCAGCGGTGATACGTCTGCTCTGAGATCCCCAGCTCCTTCGCCGCCTCCGGGATCGTCCTGCCCTCGCCAATCAGCCGCTCGGCCTCGCGCAGCTTGCGGATCACCTGCTCCGGCGTGTGCCTGCGTCGCTTCATCAGAGTTCCTTCCTCGCCCATCATCACGGGCGCGAGAAACTCTCACAAGGGTCGGACCGAACTCAGGGGGTCACGCCACCGACAGCGACGCGACAAAGCTGAAGGCGGAGGGGTTCAAGGAGTTCGCCACCGTGGGCACCGGTGGCCCTGAAGGCAAGCAGGGTGGGTCCTTTGCACTGGAGCTGGGGTCGCCATCGGCCGCGGTACGCGAGCAGGCCGCTTCCCTCGCCTCTGCGAGGCAGGGCCAGGCAGGAGCAAAGCTGGTGCCGTTCACGGTTCCGGGCGTGCTGGGCTCCACCGGAGTGCACGCGGTGGGATCGCAGGCAACCTCGAACGTGTACTGGCACGAGGGTACGTGCGCGCTCTGGGTCGGCGACTTCGGTTCGTCGGGTCCAGTGATCGCCGCGGCGCAGGCGATCTGGGCGGCGACGCACGCGCGCAAGGGAGCGTGCGGGGGGTAGCGGCCGCTGTCGATGAACGGCCTCCTCAGGAGAGAAGCGATCGCTGAGCCGGCCCGATCAGAGCGCGTGATCACGATTGCCCCTTTGCCCCGCGCTTATGCGCCTAATTTGGTCCTCGCCTCAGATGCGAGACGGGGCGTCTGCTTCGGCTGCGCGAGCAGGAGCCGCCGCGTGGCCGGTCGCCTCCCCGCCTGGATCGAGAAGGAGTACCGAGTCGTCGTGACCCCTTCAGGCGTGTAGGGGGCACGCACGGGCTGGTTCGCGATGGCCTGACTCGGACCCGGCATCGTCGGCGCACAGGCATCTCGTCGGCCGCTCCACGGACCTGCACAGCGCGGAAACCGAGCACGTCCGTGTGCTAGCAGGCCGACTGCAAGCGATCGGAACCGGAGCAGAACTGCGCGGCGCTCGTCCTGGCTTCCGCTCGGTCGCCGAGGGAGCCACGAGCTCGGTGCTTCTGCTCCAGCTAGTCGCTGGCGTAGAGGAGGAGCGCCGCCGCGTGGGCTCGGCGTCGGCGACGTGACTGATTTCGGCTCTTTTTAGCGCAGCGACTTGAATGCCGCGCGCATCTCCTTGCTGAAGAGCTCGGGTTCCTCCCACGCGGCGAAGTGGCCGCCCTTGTCGACCTCGTTGAAGTACGTGACGTTCGGGTAGGACGCCTCGACCCAGCTGCGCGGCGACGGCCAGATCTCGCCCGGGAACGTCGTGAAGCCGAACGGGATCGACGACGCGGGCAGAGGCTTCTGGACCGGCGGCAGGCGCGTCTGGCCCGTAGGCCTCCCAGTACGACCTGGCCGCCGAAGCGCCGGTGCCGGTCAGCCAGTAGGTCGTGACGTTGTCGAGGATGTGGTCGCGGGTGAGGTTGCCCGACGGCTTGTCGTCGGTGAAGGCGCTCGCGATCTTGTAGTACGCGTCCGTATCGTGGTCCACCATCCACGCCGCGAGCGCGACGGGGGAGTCCAGCAGCGCGTAGCCGATGGTCTGGGGCCTGGTGGACTGCTCCACGAGGTATGCGTTGCCGCTCGTCTGAAACGTCTTGATCGCGGCGAGCGCCGCCTTTTCCTGCTCGGTGTCCGCCGGCAGGGCCGCGGGGTCGTTCAGCGCAGGCACGAGCAGGTTCGTGTGGACGCCGATCAGGCCCTCCGGCGCCTGGCGGCTCATCGCGTCGGTGACGCCGGCGCCCACGTCGCCGCCCTGGGCCACATAGCTCGTATATCCGAGACGGCGCATCAGCTCGGCCCAGGCCCGCGCGGTCCGGAACAGATCCCAGCCGACCTCGGCCGGCTCGGCGGAGAAGCCGTAACCGGGCACGGACGGCAGCACGAGGTCAAAGGCGTCCTCGGCGCGCCCGCCGTGCTTGGTCGGGTCGGTCAGCGGGCCGACGCTATCGAGCATCTCGATCACCGAGCCGGGCCAGCCGTGCGTCATGATCAGCGGCAACGCCGCCTCATGCCGTGACTTCACGTGGATGAAGTGGACGTCCACCCCGTCGATCTCAGTCTTGAACTGCGGCAGCGCGTTCAGCCGCGCCTCGCACCGGCGCCAGTCGTAATCGTTCATCCAGTACTCCGCGAGCGCCCGAATCGTCGCTAATTGCACCCCCTGCGAACGATCCTCGACGAGCTCCTTAGTCGGCCACCGCAGGGCTGCGATGCGGCGGCGCAGGTCCTCCAGGGCGTCTTCCGGGAATTCAACGTGAAACGAGCGAATCGCCGCTGCACCAGACTGCTTGCTCGTGGCAGACATGTGGATCTCCTCGGTTGGTGTGGCCCCCCAGCCTGATCGTCTCATCCACGTGTCGCGCCCGTCAATACACTGGTCTGCAGTCAGGCCGCTACGATCGCGCCGCCCGTTCGCTTCGCCCAGGCGGTGCCAGATCTCAGCCTTTAGCTCGAGATCACGCAGGCCGGTCGCCGCATAGATCTCACGTCGCGCCGCCACCATCGCGTCTTCGCCATCCGCGATCCCGCCGCCTGGTGCCAACCAGAACACGACCCCGTCTCGAGGTGCTGGGAGCGAAAACAACAAGACCCGGTCGGCCTCATCGACGAGCAGAACCCGAACCGCCTGGCGAAACCGAACGCCAGCGCGCACGCCGGACCCGAGCATCTCAATGCCGGCTACGTGGCCGCGTTCGATGACAAGGCTCAGAATGACTGGAGCGAGGAGATCGCAACGCTCCTCGCGCTCGACGTCGGAACTGCAAGCACGATCGTCGACCTCGGAGCAGGCACCGGGACGTTCGCGCAGGCGATCGCCGGGCGTGTCGCGCGAGTCGTTTCGGTCGACATTTCACCGGCAATGGTGGCCACGATGCAGACGCGCGGGTTGGAAGCCGTCCGCGCAGGGTTTCTCAGCTACGAACACATCGGCGAGCCGCCCGACGCGATCTTCTCGAACAACGCTCTGCACCACCTCCCGGACTTCTGGAAGGCAATCGCACTGCAGCGCATTGCGCGCCTACTACGACCCGGCGGCGTGCTGCGCCTATCGGACATCGTCTACTCGTTCGACCCCGACGGGGCCGATCAGGCCATCGCCGCCTGGCTGGCGACAGCCTCAGATGACCCCGGTCGGGGATGGACGGCACCGCAGCTGGCCGCTGTCATCCGACACGAACACGCCACGTTTACCTGGCTACTGGAGCCAATGCTCCAGCATCCCGGGCTCGAAATCCGCGACCGATGGTTCAGCGACAACCGAGCATTCGCTGCCTACTCCTGCGTCCGCCCTTAGCCGCGGTGCAATCTCTCGTCAAACCCGCCCCGCGTACCCACCTTGACCTGGGCAACACTTCCCCTCAGTCGCCGGCGCAGCACCCGGCGACCGACTGCCGCTCAGCCCGGTCGCCGACCAGGAGCAGAAGTCGGCGTCGACCACGACCGAGCCGCTCAGATACCTCGGTCTTCGTGGTTGCAGATGTGCATAGCGTCGCTTCGCGATTGGTTGGGAGCGGTGTGCCCGGGTGCTGTGCTTGTCCGGGCTGGCGCTGCGAGCTGTCTTGTGTCGCATTTCGCCGCCTGGCGAGGCGGGTGATCTCTCAGCTGCGTCGGCCGGGAGCTTCGGCGGTGCGTGTTGCTGGTATTCGGTGGCGCGATCGGTCAAGGGCGTATTGAGGTCCTCGCGGCTGGTGCGTTTCGCGCCCAAGCGCGAGTTGCATGGGTGGCGTCGATCGATCCGGGGTGCGATCGCCTGCGGGTTTAGCTTCGCGGCGAGATGCTGTGTTGGGGTCGAGTCGCGTAGGTTGCTGATCGTGAATCGGCCGTTGCTTGTTCTGCAGCACATCGCTTGTGAGCCTCCGGCGGCGTACGAGGACGAGCTTCGCGCGTGGGATGCGGATTTGGTGCGGGTCGAGGTCGACGCCGGCGAGAGGTTGCCGGATTGGCGCCGGTACGCCGCGATTATCGCGATGGGCGGTCCGATGGGCGCCTATGAGGATGAGCGCCTGCCGTGGCTGATTGCCGAGAAGCGGATGATCGCCGAGGCGGTCCGCTCGGGAATGTCTTACTGGGGTGTGTGCCTTGGCGTGCAGCTGCTTGCCGCTAGCCTCGGCGCGCGTGTGTTCGCTGGCGAACGCGCGGAGGTCGGTGTGCTACCGGTCGAGTTGACCGCTGAGGGCGCTGCCGACGTGGTGTTTTCTCGGCTTCCGCCGCGTTTTTACGCCTTGCAGTGGCATGGAGATTCGTTCGAGTTGCCGGTCGGCGCGGTGCAGCTGGCTCGCTCGTGCGCTTACGAGCAGCAGGCGTTTCGTTACGAGCAGGCTTACGGGGTGCAGTTCCATCTCGAGGTTGACGTCGCGTTGGCGACCGAGTGGGGCGAGGTCCCGGCGTACGCGCAGAGTCTGCGCGGGCTGCTCGGCGATAACGGGCTGCCGACGCTGCTTGCCGCGGTTGGTCGCTACGAGCGCGAGAGCGTCGCTCATGCACGCCGGCTGTTCGCTGCCTGGCTTGAGCACATAGTTGGTCTTGATCGCGGGTCAGTTTGAGACCGAGCGTGTATGAGGAAAGGCGAGTCGACCAAGATCCCGTTTGAGGCGTCGCCCTTCGTTTCGCCGGCGGTTAAGGGGCGGCGGTACGCTGCGGCTATGCCGGTGGATTCGACGGTCCTGACGACGTGTCCGCGTGATTGTTATGACGCGTGCGGCATCGAAGTCGCAGTGCGTGATGGGGCGGTCCGTCACGTGCGCGGCGACCGCAGCCATCCGGTTAGCCGCGGCAAGCTTTGTCGCAAGTGCGCCGCCGGCTATAACGGCGTCTTTTTGGATTCGAACGTCCGGCTGACCAAGCCGTTGTTGCGGGACGGTCCCAAGGGCGAGGGCGCTTGGCGTGTCGCTCGCTGGGACGAGGCGATCGCTGTGGTCGCGGATCGGCTGGGCGAGATCGCCGCCGAGGATCCCGGTGCCATCCTCAACACGCACTACACGGGCACCTTCGCGCTGCTCGGTTACGCGTTCGGGATGCGCTTCATGCGCACGCTCGGTGCACGCGAGGTCGATCCGGACACAATTTGCAACAAGGCCGGTCACGTCGCGCTCGGGTACCTGTACGGCACGTCCGAGGACGGTTTTGATCCGCGCACCGCCGCCGACGCCAGTTGCATCCTGGTATGGGGTGCCAATCCGTCGGCGTCGGCTCCGCATCGCCATGAGCATTGGCTACCCGAGGCCCCGGGCCGGGTGGTTGTCGTCGACTCACTCGCCACGGAGACCGCGCGCCAGGCCGACCTGCACTTGCAGCCGTTCCCTGGCTCAGACGCCGCGCTCGCGTTCGCCATCGCTCACGTGCTGCGCCGCGACGGCCTGCTCGACGAGGTGATGCTGGCCGAGCACTGCGTCGGCTGGGACGAGGTTGAACCGCTGCTGGTTGGATGCGATCCAGCCTGGGGAGCACGGGTCACCGGCGTACCCGCCGGCGACATCGAGCGCGCGGCCCACTGGTACGGGGCCGGGCCGGCGCTGCTGTGGATCGGTCAGGGATTCCAGCGCCAGCCGCGCGGGGGCAATGCCGTGCGCGCGGTCGCCCAGCTGGCGGCACTGACGGGCAACCTCGCCCGCCCCGGCGCCGGCCTGCTCTATCTCAACGGTACCGACAGCCGCGGCCTGGACTATGACGAGGTCGCCACCGGTGGCTTGCCCGACAACTCGCCTGAGCCGATCAGTCACATGGACCTCGTCGACTGGCTGGAGGACCCCGCACGGGCCCGGGCGCTCATCTGCTGGAACATCAACATCGCTGCGTCCAACCCTCAACAGAGGCGGCTGCGGCGCGCGCTTGAGCGCGAGGATCTGTTCACCGTCGCGCTTGACCTGTTCGAGACCGACACGACCAGGTTGGCGGATGTCGTACTCCCCGCGGCCAGCTTTCTGGAATGCGACGACCTCGTCGCCTCCTACTTCGACATCAGCCTGTCAGCGCAAGTCGCCGCAACGGCGCCGCTGGGCGATTCGCTGCCCAACACCGAGATCTTCCGACTGTTGGCCGCCGCGATGGGCTTCCAGCAGCCGGCGCTGCACGAGTCCGATCGCGAGATGATCGACCGACTACTGGCCAGAAGCAGCATCGGGCTGACGTTCGAGGAGCTAACCCGGGTCGGAACGGTCGCGATCGGCGACGCGCCCCGGGTCCAGTTCGCCGATCTGCGCTTTGATACCCCGACCGGACGGATCGAGCTCGCCAGCGCCGCGGCCCAGGCGGACGGCCACCCTCGCGTCGCCCAGCCATGGCACGATGAACGCCCTCACGACGGACGGCTGAGACTGCTAACCCCGGCCTCTCGCTGGTCGCTCAACGACATGTTCGCCAACGAGCCCAAGCTCTATGGCCGCCGCGGGCCCGCCACAGTCACCCTGAACCCAGCCGACGCCGCCGACCGCGGACTCACCGAAGGCGACCGCGTGACGCTCGCCAGTGAGACCGGCGATCTCGACCTCGAACTCGCACTATCCAACAAGATCCCCCGAGGCGTGGCCTACTCGCCCAAAGGCCGCTGGCCCGGCCAAGAGGCCACGGGCGCCAACGTCAACGTGCTCAACCCGGGCCTCCGCTCAGACATCGGGGCCTCGACCAGCGTGCACGGTATCGAGGTCACCATCACGCACGCCGGCTAACTACAACGAACAGGGGCGGGCCGCACTTCTGGATGGTCGCCGGCCCAGGACCCAGCCGCTGGTGGCCGCTCCGGCCGGCGGGACACTCGAAGCGGAAGTCCCAACAGGCGAGAACCGTCGGGCCAGGTGGCTCGGCGTTCGTGGGACCAACCGTCTCGTGGGCGGCACGCTGATGGCTGCAAGTTGCCCTGGCTGAGCAGTCGCGGTAGGGCTCGTGAGGGGCAGGTTGCGCCACCAAGCGCTCGCCCGATGCAAGGTCGGTCCGCGCCAGCACGGCAGCGATCGCCTGCCGGCTCATCCACCACACTCCACGCTGGAGGCTGTGCATTTGATCGTCGGCGTCCACGAGTCCGTCCGAGCCGTGCGTAAACTCCACTCCCGTCCCGCTTCGGACCAAGAGCTTCGGTTGTTGCCTCGATCCCCCTCAGCTGTTGGAGCAGCTGAACCGGGGGTTGAAGCCGTTAAGGGGCCGGTCCACGGCGGCGGTTGCCCACCGACCTGCGCGCCCCGCTGTCGCTCTCTCAACCCTTGAAGTTCACCTCCCCGGAGCCGTCCGGCCCCGAGGAGAGACGCTGGTCCGCGCAGCCGTCAGCGCGGACCAAACGCCACAAATCCCCTGCAAACCAAAGCGCAACTTCGCGCCCTGGAACTGTCTGGGGACCGCATAACTGCCAGCAAATCAGCACATTTGGTGCGTTGTGTAATCCCCCATCGCACCCAGGAGGTCGGGGGTTCGAGTCCCCCTAGCGCCACTGCAAGAAAGCTCCGCTTTGCGGGGCTTTCTTTTTGCTGATCGGGCTGAGCGCACTCACGGGTCAGATGCTCAGGCCCAGGTCTAGGAGCGCCTCGCGCGCCATCGCCAGTACTTCGGGATCGCCGAGCGCGCCGGCGTGGCGGTACGCCTTTTCTGCACCGTCCAGGTCCCCCAGCTCCTCGAGCAGCGCCCCGAGGTTAAACGTGCCGGCGATGTCGCCACGGTCGGCTGCGCGACGGTAGGCAAGCTCCGCGCGAATGAGATCTCCATTCCTGTCCAGCAACAATCCGAGGTTGGAAGCAGCCGCTGCATGGCCTCGCTCGTCGGCGCTGCGATACGCGGCCTCCGCCGCGACCGGATCTCCCTTGCGCTCGAGCAATCTGCCGAGGCCGAACGCCCCGGCCATGTCGCCACGATCAGCTGCACGACGGTACGCCGACTCCGCGCCAGCGAGGTCGCCTCGCTGCTCCAGTACTAGTCCCAGCCCGGATGCCGCGGCAACATGGCCGTGCCGATCGGCACGGCGGTAAGCAGTCTCGGCGGCGACCAGGTCACCCTGCCGTTCCAGCTCGACACCGCGATGGAACGCTGCCGCGGCGTCCTCGCTGTCGGGCGCCGGACGGCTCACTCTCGCCGCGGACACGGGTTGGCGCCGCTGGCCGGTCGGCGCCACACGGCTCGGCTGCGACACCTTCAGGGGCGCAGGGGCCGGACTGGACTGCGCACCCTTATCCGTCGAGGCTGCCGGCACGAACCGCCCGGCGGTCCCGGACGCCACGACGGGGCTTGACCGTGCTGTGGTCTTAGACGATCCAGCCCGGGGCGATCGTCGGGCTACCTTCGACACCGTAACCGAGCCGAGCCCTCCCGGTTGCGGTGCAGGACCGTTTGGAGTCGGCCGTGCCTGCGGTCTGAACGGTGCGGCCCGGTCCGCGCGACGCAGGCGCGGTCGCTTTTGAAATGCTCGCGTCAGAGAGCCGGAGGACAGCTGCAAGACCCGCATCGCTGCCAGAGCAAGCGCAACTGCAGCTAGGACGAGGAGCCACACAAACGCGATGCCCCCGCCCGCATCGACGTTACGCCGCTTCTGAACGCCTTTCGAGACCGGAGCCCTTGGGGTCCCTGCGCCTCCCTGGAAACGCCCAACGGCTGCCGCTGACGAGGCCGTCTGAGTCGCTTGGGGGTTGAGCGGAAACTGCCTGAAAAGCTGCGTGGGCACTCGCTCGTTGGACCGCGTTGTGCCAGCCGCTGCCGAGGCGGCGCCGAGCGCCCCGACCGCCACCAGGACGATCGCGACCACAGCAGCTCGTGCGATCACACCCATCCTCCAGCTGGCCCTGGCGCTCACCGGATTATCACCGGCGTGCCGACGGGCATCAGCTTGGCCAACCGCAGGATGTCGGCGTTGCGCATCCGAATGCAACCGTGCGAGATTGCTCCCGGAATCAAGCCCGGCCGATCGGTCCCGTGGATGCCGATGTAGCCGCCGGCGGGCCAATCGGTAAGCGTCGCCGAACGCGCGCTGGTCCCAAACGCGATCGGGCCGTAGGTGGGACTGCGGTAGCGCGTCAAGACGTCGCGAACGTAGAAATCGCCCGCCGGTGTTGCCGACTGCGCTTCCCCGATTCCGACCGGAGCGCTGAATACTCGGACGCCGTCGCGGAACAACATCGCGCTGAAACGCCTGCGGTCGACGACCAGTCGGGTGTCGCGCAGCATAGGACTGCCGAGCGCGGAGCGCGGTACCCACCCCGTTGTCCCGTTCGGCAGTACCGCAAGTCGCACCCGCTGCCAGAGTCCGCTTGCCTCCAGCCGCGCTTTGCCGAGTAGCTGCAAGATGTTTGTGGTGCCCTCCGGTGTCCGCAGAGAGACTCCTGCGATCGGCGATGCCCCAGGCCGGGGAGCCACTCGAGCGGTCACCGCCCGCCTGAGTGCTGCAAATTCAGAGACGCCGCGTAGCGTCCGGAGCGGTTTCGGGCGAGGCACCGCAAACGCCGGCTGCGACGGTGGTGGCAGCGGTGGCTCAGGCGCTGAGTGCGAGCCCGACGCGAACACCAGGACCGCAACGAGGGCGACGGCAGGCGCGGCGGCAACCGCCACCAGAAGCTGCCTGCTCCGTCTCATCAGCCCGTGAACTTCGGTGCCGCGTCCGCGTTCATCCGCGGCCGGGCAACGACGAAGTGCGTCGATGCGACGAGCTTCTCCACCTTGTCAGGCGCCAGCGAATGATCGAACGGCGTCGCGGCCGGAAGAACGCCCGCCAATTTGCGGATCCAGGCCGCGTGTCGGGCCTCCACTGAGTGGATCGAAACCGCCGCCGCCAGATAGGCCGGCGATTGCAGGTGCGGCAGCTGGTACTTGTAGGCCTCAACCGCAAGGTCTTCAAACGCCACCGCCGTGCTCCGGAAGGCGTGTGGATCCTGGGTCACGCCCCGAAAGTTAAACGTCGGGCGCGCGATCGCCGCCTTTCCCAGGACCTTGCGGAATGCGGCGACGTGTGCACGCTCGTGTGCGCCGACGACTCGGGCCTGTTGCGCGAGTGCACCGTGCAATGCCCCGAGGCGCTCGGCCTCGGTATAGAACGCGGCTTGCAGATACTCGAGTCCGAGCGCGTAGTTGAGGATCTTCACGTCGTGCTCGCTGGAGTCGCTGGCCTGGGCCCCCGTTGCAGCGGCCAGCGCACCGAGCGCGGCCCCCCCTGCTGCGAGGCCAAAGAGTCCGCGTCGTGTCGTCGAAAGGGCATCGGCGGTCTCCGCGAGCGCCCCATCTTGATCGACGGCCGCGACCACCTGCGGCAGGACGATCTCGTCAGCCAACCTTCACCCCCAAGTGGGTCAAGCGCGCTTTAACCTGGTCCTCGTTGGCGGGCGGGTCAGTAGGGACCGGAGCTGGGATCTCGCCCGCGAGATCCCGAGCCCATGCCGCGTGCCGCGCCTCCACCGAAACGATCTCGGCCGCAGCCGCGAGCGACGCCGGGGTCAGGTTTCCCGCCTGCCCGTTGTAGAGCGCCACGCCGGTGTCTTCGAGCGCGACTGCCAGTCGTTTGAAATCTGCGAGGTTTGACGGCGGGCGACTGAGCTCCAGTTTTGGAGCCGGTTTCGCGGCCGAACCGAGAGTGCGCCGCAGAAACGCGACATGCGCCTGCTCATGCCCGCCAACCACGCGCGCGAACTCCCGCCACTCGCCATGGAGAGTGAGCGCGTGAGCTGCCTGGGCGTAGAAAGCCGCTTGCAGCTCCTCGTACGCCAAGGCGAAATTAAGGACCTCGATGTCCTGAGAAGACGGAGCCGACGAACTCGCCAGCGACGCAAACCCGCCCGCCACGATGCCGCCGGCCGCCAAGCCCGCCGCGACCGCGACGCCGCGCTCGAGCCACTCCCCTCGGCTAACGCCGTTGGATGCGCTCATCGCTGATGAAGCCCGCAGTGTTATGCCACATAAAACGGTGCAAATTGCTTCGCGCTTGCGAGCCTGGGCTAGAAGCCGCTCTCGAACCAGCTGCGGCCGCAGCCGCGGCCGCGTGCGGGGCGGCGATGCCAAGGACGGTCGTGCGCACCACCCCGACCGTCCCGCCCGGTCTGCCGGTCGTGTCCATCTGCAAGCCGCGGGCTCCAGCGCTGTCGGCCGTCAAGCTTGGCTCCAGACGGTTCGCCGCGAAGAAGGGCACGACGCTGAAGCCGACCGTCTTGCAGCCGGCCAGGGTCAGGTCCTGATCACCCAGATCGTCAAGGGCCGCACGCTGCGGATCGGCGCCGACTGGCGCGTGAGCGAGCGTTCCGTCGCTCGGTCGCGGTCCGAATTAACTACGTGGCGTGTTTTCGCGGTGGACCGCTCCGAGCGTCGCGTGCGGCGCGGCCCTGTAAACGTTGGAGTCCATCGTAGGCTGCGTATTTGTAGGCGTCGGCGCGGGTTGGGAAGTTGAATGTGATGTTGATGAAGTCGTCAATCGTTCCGCCGTTGCGAACGACGGCGTGGGCGATGTGGATCAGCTCGGTTGCCTCCTCGCCCAGGATGTGGGCGCCGATCAGCCGCCGGTCCGAGGCCCGGAACACCAGCTTCACCAGCCCCTCAGTGGATCCGGCGATCAGCGCCCGCGTGTTGGCCTCGAAATACGCCCGGCCGGTCTCTACGTCATCGCTGGCGGCGCGGGCGGCGTCTTCGGTCAGCCCGACCATCGCGACCTCGGGCAGCGTGTAGATGCCGGTCGGTACGAACGGGTCGAGCGATTCCTTGAACGGGATCTCGAAGGCACGACACATCGCGACTCGTGCCTGCTCCATTGCCGCCGACGCAAACCCCGGCGCGCCGGTGATGTCACCGGCGGCATAGATGCCCGGGGCCGTGGTCTCGAAGTTTTCATCTACCACCACATAGCCACGGTGATCGACCTCGACGCCGGCGTCGGCCAGTCCCAGCCCCTCGACATTCCCAGCGCGGCCGCCCGCGTGCAAGACGAGCTCGGGGCGCAGCGCCTGCCCGTCGACGCGGGCGATCAACCCACTCCTATCCCGCCCAAGCGTATCCACCTGAGCCCCGAACATGAGCCGCGCGCCCGACCGCTCAAGGCTCTGCGCGAGCGCGACCGACAGCTCGCTGTCGAGCAATGACAGCAGCCGAGTGCCGCGGTCCACGAGCGTGACCTTCGCGCCGAGGGCGGCGAAGATCGACGCGTACTCAGATCCAACGGGGCCCCCTCCCACAACCATCAACTGCTCGGGCAGCCGGTCGATCGAGAGCACGGTCTCGGAATCGTGGACGTCGGGGTCATCGAACGGGATGCCCCGAGGATGATGCGGGTGCGAACCGGTCGCAAGCAAGACCACACGCGCGCACAGCGTCCGCTCACCGCCGCGTCCATCTCGGACGATCACGGTGCGGTCGGGCCCCAAGCTCGCGTCGCCGTGCACCAACTCGACGTCGTGGCGCCGCAGGTTCTCGCTCACGGCGACGGTCATCGCAGCCGCCACGTGCCTCACCCGGGCACGCAGCCTGTTCATCATCAGGTCCGGCGCGAGGCTGATCCCAACCCCATAGGTGTCGCGGCGCTGCCAGCCACTCAGGTAGATGACGGTGTCTCTGAGCGCCTTCACCGGCACGCCAGAGACCGCGATCACGGCGCCTCCTTCGCCGGACAGACGCTCGACCACGGCCACACGGTGACCGAAATACGCGGCCTGATTGGCTCCCTTCTCGCCGGCCGGGCCACAACCGATCACCACCAGATCAAAACAGTCGGCCTCCGGGAAGCTGCGGCTCGTCACGTCCATGACATTACGCCAGTCCGCAGATCCTCCAGGACTCGGATGCCACCGCAACAAGCTACGTTAGGCGGGCCCGAGGATCACGCGAAACGATCACGGCCGAGAACGTCGGATCAAGAAAGCACGATCTCCGAAGCTGACCCCAGCAGGGAGCCCTCGCCTGGCAGGCGCACCGTCAGCTCGCCGTGACGGGATGCTCTGCGCGTTGCGGAACAGGCTGTGAGGGTCATGCTTCGCCTTGACACACCAGGCGCGGAAGTTCTCGGCGTAGTACTCATGCCTCCAGTCGGAGAGACCGCGGTTGGTGAAGTTCTGATAGCTCTCCGCGGGGGTCTGGGGAGCGATTACCGGATCATCTGGCTCGTGCAATCGCGCCGGGCGAACCTGTCAACGACGCTGCCGCCCATCCCGGCGCGGTTGCCACGCGCGTCACCGTCTGGGGGCTGGCCTCAAACCGGGGCCACCATCGCCGGTTCCTGTATACGCGCTGAATCGAGCTCGATGCGCCGGGGTAGGTCCAGGGTGCTGGCAGTTACAGACTCAGCTCTCGGCGGCGATCGGAGCGAACCGGATCACGCCGTATGGATCCTCGGTCCGGTCAAACACGCAGTAGTAGTTGTTCATCAGAGGCAGTCCGAGGATCGATTGCGGCATCCCGGACGGACCGATCATGAACGACGCCTGGCCCTGCGCAGGGCAATCGACCTGCCAGTAGGTGCTGGGGCTGACTGTCAGGTCGACTGGGCTCGCGCCGGTTCCCGTCAGGGTGAAGGTGATCTCTGGCCATTGCGCGAGGTTCAGGGTGCTCGCCTGGAGCGGCTCGCGAGACGCGGTCTCAATCGCGGTCGTGAACTCCGAGTTCAGTCGGCCGAGTGACGACAGAATCGCGTCCAGCACATCCGAAGCGAGCGCGAGGCTATTAGTGCCGCTGTCGACGATCGAGTTGGAGATCATCGTCTTCGCATACTTGGCCGGCACCTTCTTGGCCTCGACCTTCGCCTCGCCCGCCACCTGGACCGCTTCGAGATTGGTGTTGTACCAGGCGTCGTGGAGGACTTTGACGTCGGCGAAGTCGCCCGTGTAGAGGTCGCTCTGCTCGGGCCCGCCGCCCATGATGAAAAATCCCTGATTGAGTGCGTCGTCCTCCGGGTGAGCCGACCGGAAGCTGGGCACCGAGCGCAGGGTGTAGAACGCAAAGATGTTCTTGTCGATCCCGGCGTTCGCCAGCGCCGTGAAGTACGGCGGCAAATCCTGGTCGGGCATCCGCTCGAGCAAGCCGGCGAACTGCTGGATCGCAGCGCTCGTGTTCCTCACCGGGAAGGGCCACGGGTACGTGACCGGCTTGCGCCCCTGTTCCTCGAGATACGACGAGAGATCGTAGGCGCTGTTGAGTACGTCGTATGCCAGTCCCATGATTCCATCGGCCGCCCCGAACCCCCGCCGCTCGTCATCGACCGTGACCGCGATATACGTGTCGAGCTCGACCGCCTGCTCCCCGACGCCCATGGCTACCGTAGTGGTGACGACCGGCCCGGTCCAACCACCGGTTCCGTAGATCACGTCCTGTGCCAGCGGCGTCGCCTTGGCGGTGCTATCGCCGACCACGTCGTAGGTCTTGGGCACCACCGCCAACGTGCTGCTCCCGGTGTCGAGGATCACGTTGGCCGTGACCCGACCGCTGCCAATCGCTATCTCCGCCGTGTAATCGCCGCCACCATAGACGTTGGTAATCGGCACTCGGACCGCGTTGCCCGCCATATCGCTCCCATCCTTCCAAGATATTTGCGGCCTGTAGCCGCACTTACGCTGCAGCCCCAGGCACAATCTAAGTGCACAAATGACCCTCGTCTTCGGAGGCCGTCTGTGCCCAGCGCGTCATCGAAATGACGTTCACACCCTACGAGTAATCGACACTCGAACGAAGTTACTAAGGGGCTCGCTGTGAAAACCCACGTTTACACAGATACCCGTGAGGATCGACGTCCTCGCCCGCCTCAGTCGCCCCGCGCTCTCCGACTCCCTCCTGGGTCTCGACCACCCAATAACCGAGGTGAATACAAACACCTGGGCTGCGCCAAATCAAGACGAGCAAAGCAGCGATATCAAGGGGTATGAGTAATTCTGGCGATGTTTATCGTGGCGACGCCCGGTGCAGGCCGCATCGCAGCCCGACGCCCGGTGCAGGCCGCATCGCAGCCCGACGCGTGGTGCAGGCCACATGGCAGCCCGACGCCTGGTGCAGGCTGCATGGCAGCCCGACGCCGGCGGGCTGTCCGCTCGCGACACCGTGTAGCGAGCGTGACGAAGCTCATCCGCGGGGTCGCTTCGACGACCGCTCGTCATTTGCCGCCGGCGTTGGCGCGTGTTGGACGCCCGCGGGTATGCTCCGCGCTGGAGTGGGCATTCTCAACTGTGGGAGCGAGCGGTGGACCCCGAGCTCGTGCTGACGCCTCAGTACATGCGGGCGGCGCAACGCCTGGCGCTCGACGGCGCTCTGACGACGATTGCGCGCAGCTTCAACGCGCGGCATGTCTCCTACCTGTTGTTGAAAGGCCCCGCATTCGCGATCTGGCTATACGAAGATCAGGACGCGCGAACTTACCGGGACATCGATCTGCTCGTCAGGCCCGACGATTTCCCCGCCGCGCGGGAGGCACTGACCGATCTGGGGTTTCACGAGCTGCGCGTAGCGACACACCCCACCCATCATGACGCGTGGCTCAACGAAAGCGGAGTTCCGACCTGGGTCGAACTGCATCGAACCTTCTCGCTTCTGTCGGCCGAGCCGGCAGCGGTATGGGAACGGCTGGCGAGCGGCGCCGACGAGGTGGCGGTGGCCGGTACGCCGGTCGCCGTCCCCTCCGCGGAGGCGTCCGCGCTGATCGTCGCGCTGCACGCCGCCCAACACGGGGTTGGCATCGCCAAACCGATGGAGGACCTCCGCCGCGCGCTTGACCGAGTGGACCTCACCACTTGGTGCAGCGCAGCCGAGATTGCGCGGGACCTGGACAGCGAAGGTGCCTTCGCGGTCGGCCTATGCCTGGAGCCCAGAGGCCGCGAGGTCGCGGAACACCTGGGGCTTTCGCTCGAGAGTTCACGCGTGCTTCGCCTGCGGGCAGCAACGCCCCCAAATCTCGCTCTGGGGATCGAGCGGCTGAGTGCCACACCCGGGGCCCTCGGCAGGCTGCGAGTGCTTGGCCGTGAACTCGTGCCCACGCCGATGTTCATGCGCGGCTGGCAGCCGCTGGCGCGACGCGGCCGATGGGGCCTCGTGTTGGCGTACCTGTGGCGACCGGTCTGGCTGCTGGCGAAGCTTCCGCGTGGCTTTCGTGCCTGGAAGGCCGCCTCGCGCAGCCGTGGATCGTGACCTGCCATCCGCGTCAGCGCAGCTGACGCAACTCGAGATCGCAGGCGGCCGCCCTGCGTCGTGTCGTTCTCCGGTGGTCTTGACTGCACCGGAGGTCTTGGCCGGCGGCCGGGCGAGCGGGTGCGATCAACCGATTGGTTGATCGGCTGATCAGCCGCGCCGTCCACGAATCCCAGCTACGTGGGCGATGTGCGGCGGGCGTTGGAATGCCACCCTGAAGCGATGAACAACACGCTCACTCAAACGCCCGCCGAGACCGCTACCGACGCGGTGGTCTCGGTCGACCATCTGCGCGTGCGCTACGGCGACACGCTTGCGGTGGATGATGTTTCGCTCGCGATCGGGCAGGGCGAGATCTTCGGAATCCTCGGCCCCAACGGCGCCGGCAAGACGACCACGGTGGAGTGCATCGGTGGTCTTCGCACGGCCGACGCAGGATCGATCAACGTGCTCGGCCTGGACCCCCGCAGGGATCGAGACCAGCTGCGCCAGAAGGTCGGGATCCAACTGCAGTCCTCGGAGCTGCCGGACAAGCTCCGCGTGCTTGAGGCGCTGGACCTGTTCGCGTCGTTCTACAGCGATCCCGCCGATCCCGAGCGGTTGCTCGAGCTGCTCGGCCTGGACGGCAAGCGCGACGATCGATTCGCCAACCTGTCGGGCGGCCAGCGCCAACGGCTGTCGATCGCGCTGGCGCTCGTCGGCCGGCCGAAGCTGGCGATCCTCGACGAGTTGACCACGGGCCTCGATCCGCAGTCACGTCGCGAGACCTGGAAGCTGATCGAGGGCATCCGCGACCAGGGTGTAACCGTGATCTTGGTGACCCACTTCATGGAGGAGGCCGAGCGGCTGTGCGACCGCGTCGCGCTCCTGCACCACGGCAACGTGATCGCGATCGACACGCCCGCGGGGCTCGCCGCGGGCGCGACTGCGGGCCAGCGGATCAGCTTCCGGCCGTCCGCGGCGCTCGACCTCGACGGCATGCGCGAGCTGCCGGAGGTCCGGGACGTCCGTCGTCAGGGCGACCGGATCGTCGTCGACGGCGGCGGCGACCTCGTCGCCGCCGTGATCGGAGCGCTCGTCGGAGCCGGGGTGATCCCCGTACAGACGAGGATCGAGCAGTCCACGCTGGACGACGCCTTTGTGGCGCTGACCGCCGATGCCGATGCCGTCGCCGCTGAATTTGCCGCTCCGACCCGAAAGGAGTCCCGATGACCGCGATCGCTGCTGCCCCCGCCAGGACCGGGCCGGGCGCCTTTCGCCGCCTGCTCTTGACCGAGCTCAAGCTGTTCGCGCGCGAGCCGCTACTGCTCTTCTGGGGGCTCGTGTTCCCCGTCGGCCTGCTCGTAGTGCTGGGGATCGCCGGACCCAGCAAGCCCCAGCACTCGCTGGGCGGCGTCAAGCTGATCGTCGCCTATACGCCGGTGGTGATGATGTTCACGATCACGATCCTCGCGCTCAGTGCTCTCCCGGCGGTGCTCGCCGGCTACCGCGACAAGGGCTACCTACGGCGCCTGTCGACCACCCCGGTCGGTGCGGTCCGGCTGCTGGCAGCTCAGATGATCGTCAACCTGGCGCTGGCCGTCGGCGCGGTGATCCTGGTCGCACTCGTCAGCCACTTCGCCTTCTCGGTGGCGCTGCCGCACCAACTCGGCGGCTTCATCCTGGCGATCCTGTTGACGATGGCCGCGATGTTGGCGCTCGGGACACTTGTCGCAGCGGTGGCGCCCAGCCAGAGGGTCGCGGCTGCCGCGGGCTCGCTGCTGTTCTTTCCGCTGATGTTTTTCGCCGGCCTTTGGGTGCCCCAGGCCGAGATGGGTGCCGGCCTGCGCGACATCAGCCACTACACGCCGCTCGGCGCCGCGGTCCCGGCCGTGCAGAACTCGATCGCCGGCCACTGGCCGGGCACCGTGCATGTGCTCGTGCTCGCCGGGTACGCAGTGCTGCTGTGCGTGGCCGGGGCTAGATTGTTTCGCTGGGAGCGATGAGCGAAGCCAAACCGATGTCGCGCCGTGACGAGTGGCTCGAGTTCTGGGAGCGGCGTGAGGTGCCGTTCTTCAGGGCTCTGCCGTACGCGCTGCTGATCCTGTGCACGGCATTTGACATCGCCGCGCGCCATGGCTTTGACGGACCGATGACGGTCGACCTCGCCCTCGCCGTCGCCGCAGGGACACTGATGGCCGCGATCGACTGCGTCGACTCCCGAGCGTCGTGGACCGACCGGCAGGTGGTAGTCAACGCTACCGTCGCAACGCTCGCGTTTGGGGTCCTCGTCGGGTTGTCGGCGGCGCTCGTCATCCGTCAGCCCCTGTTCGGCTTCTACAGCTGGACCGGGTACTTCTGGGCGTGGCGACTGCTCGTCGGCCCCGCGCGGCTGGCCGGCGTGGCGCTGGTCGCGGCTGTTACGGCGATCTCGCAGACCGGGAGCGGCCCCTATCGGAGCTTCTACGCGATCGCCGGACTTGTCGTGGTGTTTGCGATCAACGCCGGCGTTGCAGGTGCGCTGACGTGGTTTGGCTGGATCGGGAATGAGCAGCAGGAACGGCGAGCAAGGGAGGTGTCGGCGCTGACGGAGGCAAATGCCAAGCTCGAGGAGAGCCTGCGCCACAACGCCGATCTCCAGGAGCAGCTGCTCACCCAAGCGCGGGAGGCCGGCGTCTCGGAGGAGCGCCAGCGGATGGCGCGCGAGATTCACGACACGCTCGCCCAGGGCCTGATGGGCATCATCACGCAGCTGCAGGCCGCTGAGCGTGCCGGGGTCGGAGACGACGCCGGCGCCCACCACGTCGACCTGGCGATCAGCCTTGCGCGCGACAGCCTCACCGAGGCGCGCCGGTCGGTGCAGGCGCTCGCGCCGCAGCCGCTGGCGGATGCGCGGCTGCCCGAGGCAATCCAAGACATCGCCCGTCGCTGGGAGGGCATGCATGACGTCCCGGTGTCGTTCACGACGACCGGTACGCCCCGCGTGCTGCGACCGGAGATCGAGGTCGCCCTGCTGCGCACCGCCCAAGAGGCTCTGGCGAACGTCGCGAAGCACGCCCACGCCAGCCGCGTCGGCCTGACCTTGTCCTACATGGAGGATCTGATCACGCTCGACGTCCGCGACGACGGCGTCGGCTTCGCGACCGTCAACGGGAGCGGTCCCCGCCGCCCGCGCGATGCCGAGGGCGGCTTCGGGCTGGCCGCGATGCGTCAGCGGGTGGAGGGCGTCGCCGGCACGCTCGAGGTCGAATCCGAGCCCAGCGCGGGCACCGCGATCAGCGCCGCGATTCCCGCCGTGGCGATCGGAGACGGGCAGTGAGCGCCCCGATTCGGGTGATGATCGTCGATGACCACCCGGTCGTCCGCAACGGATTGAGCGGCATGTTCGCCGGCGAGCGGGAGTTCGAGGTCGTCGGCGAGGCGGCCGATGGCTCAGACGCAGTTCGGCGCGCGCAGGCGCTGGGTCCCGACGTAATCCTGATGGACCTGCGAATGCCCGATATGGACGGCGTGCGTGCAATCGCCGCCCTCACCGCCGCCGGGGTCCCAGCTCGCGTGCTCGTGCTCACGACGTACGACACCGACGGCGATGTGCTCGCCGCGATCGAAGCGGGCGCCACCGGCTACCTGCTCAAGGACACCCCACCCGACGAGCTCTTCAAAGCTGTCCGCGCCGCCGCCCGCGGCGAGACCGTGCTCTCCCCAACCGTGGCGACGCGCGTCGTCGGTCAGATGAGGACGCCGACCCGGGAGCCGATCAGCCAGCGAGAGCTCGAGGTTCTCGAGCTGATCGCACAGGGCGCCAGCAACCGGACCGCCGCCGCGCGGCTGTTCATCAGCGAAGCGACCGTCAAGACCCACCTGATGCACGTCTACGACAAGCTAGGCGTCAACGACCGCGCCGCCGCCGTCGCCGAGGCGTTCAACCGCGGGCTGCTCATTCCACGCCATGAACGCTGACTCCCCGCCTAGGCCGCACACCTCGCCGTGGACCGAGCTTGCCGGCGCGGTTTCGCAGCACGAGGTACCCGATTACGGTGTCGCGACCGCGTCGGCGACAAACTCCGCAATCGCCGCAGTGAACTCGCGCCGGCTGGCTTCCCAGGCGTAGAACATGTGGCCACCGTCGAAATGGCGGACAGTCAGCCGGCCGGCCATCTCGGGATCAAGCCGCATCAAGTTCCGCAGCCGGTCGGTCGCGTAATACGGCGTCACGAGGTCGTAGCGACCGTGCGTGACGAAAGCCTTCATATGCGGGTTGAGCGACATCCCATAGCGGAAGTCGTCTGTGGCGCCGTCCGGCGGCCTGAAGAAATACTGCGATCCGTCGTTGCGCCACGACTCGTTCACCTCGAGGCTCAGCACCGTGTACTCGCGATCGGTCTCGACGCCGATCTCCGATCGCAGTTGCCGATTGATCGCGGTGGTGTACGCCGGAGTGATGCCGGCGAGCGTCGGGTCGGGGCCCGCGAACGCATCCCGATCGGGGAATGGATCCGTGGTCGTGATCGTCGCGTCGTACAAGCCGAGCACCTTGCGCTCGTCGCGTAGAAGCTCGCGCGTGAAGACGCGATTCGTGATCCTGCCCTCGGCGCGGGCGACCATCTCGGCGGGCAGGCCGATGAGGTCGGCGAGGTGCCCAAGGATCCGATCTCGGTCATCGGGCGACATCGATGCCCCGCGCGTCAGGACAGTCGCGTAGTCCCCGGTGGCGAACGCCTCCGCCGCGAGGAGAACGTCGTCGACCGGCGTGCCGGACGCGAACACGCGCGAGCGCCCGTGGTGTACGGCGGCGATCGCCATCGTCGGCACGAGGTCGACCCAGCCGAGCACGTTGTAGTCGGTCGGGGAGAGCGATGTGAGCTCGAGCGCCGGGGAGATCAGGACGGCCCCATTGAGCCCGATGCCCGCAGTCTCCTGCAACATGCGCACGAGCCGGCCGACGCGGTAGCCGCCGTAGCTCTCGCCGGCGATGAACACCGGAGAGCCCCACCGGCGGTGGACCGAGAGCCACCTGCCCATGAACTCGCACAGCGATTCGAGATCGCGCTCGTACCCGAAGAACTCCCGTTCGTTGCCGTCGTCGCCGTCGTGTTGCTTCTTGCGGTCCCCGCCATCGTTGCCGCCGTTCTCGACGACGCGGCTGAAGCCGGTACCGACAGGATCGACGAACACGAGATCGCTGAACGCGAGCCACGACTCCGCGTTGGAGACGAGCCGGGGCGGCAGCGGCGGCAGCGTTCCGTCCGCCGGAAACGCCACGCGTAGCGGGCCGACGGCGCCCATGTGAAGATACGCCGACGACGCTCCGGGCCCACCGTTGAAGACAAACGTCACCGGGCGGTCGTCGTCGCCGTGCGCGACATAGGAGACCGAGAAGAGCTCGGCCGCGGGCTTCTCCTTCTTGCGCAAGACAATCCACTGCGCGCTGGCGGTGTAGTGGATCGACACGCCTCCCGCGGTCCACGCGGCGGTCGTCTCAGCCCCCGCCGGTGGCTCGTGGTCCGCCTTCTCCGCCGGTTTCTCGTCACTTCTGCGCTCGTCGGCCATTGACCAGACGCTACCTCTAATGCATCGTCGCCGCCGCTCCAACCGGTGGGCTGGCGCCCGCAGCTCGCCGGTGCCTACGCGAGCGGGTATGCCACATCACAGATGAGTTCGTCGTCGGTGATGCTGTCGGGCCCGGCGAGGTAGACCTCTCGACACGACAGTCGTGAACGGGGTCGCTCGCTGACTTCGCCCGACCGCGCGACGGCGTCATAGGCGCCAAGGATCGCCGGGTATTCCCATTGCGCCTTCGTGATCGTCGTGTACGCCTCGTCGTGGGCGGGCTCGGTCCGGATACCGATGATTTCGGTGGGCTGAATCTGATCTGGGCATCCCAGCGCCACCTCGAGCGGGCCATCGCTGTCATAGCTCACAGGCCCGTGGAAGATGAGGATCAATGGTCCGGTCGGCTCGGCCCCAGCGAGGTGTGAAGCGAACGCCGCCTTGGCTTCTCGGACGAAGCCGTCGGTTTCCGGCGCGCGGAGGCGACGCTGAATCGACATCAGGCGGTAGGCCGATACGTGGCGGGTTCGGATCTCGAACATCGGATCATCTCCTTCGCGTAACGCGGTTTGGATATGGCGGATGAGCAGCTTGCGGCTGGTGTGCTGACGGTCTCTGGCTGACACGAATTCGTCGAGGGTTCGGACCGCGATGTCCGCGCCGATGTCCAGGTCATCGAGAACGTGGCGTATCTCGACGAGGCTCAAGTCCGCGCCGCGCATGAGTCCGATCAGCCGGCCGGTGCGGATCTGCGTGTCCTCGTAGCGCCGATAACCGTTGTCGCCCACGACTGCCGGGCGCAGCAGACCAGCCTCGTGGTAGATGCGCAGCGCCTTGACCGTCAGCCGCGTGCGGCGGCTGAACTCCCCAATCGAGATCAGCGACCGTGACGAGTCATCGGGCATATCCACATGATCGAGGTCGCCCCTAGGGGAGAGTCAAGTCCCCCGAGCCCGAGGCGATCCGGCTCCAGGATCGACGAGCCTTGCCAGCGTTCAGCATAAAGTCAATTAACTTTGTTATCTTTGTTGACTTAGTGCAGTTTCTGTCTCGATAGGCGAACCCACGTCGATGTCGCGGTGCCGGCGTCGTCGCGGGCCAGACCGTAATCAACCTTGGAGGTCTGAGTGTCCGATCAGCATCGGTTTGTTTTGCTTCGGCGGGCGGTGGGGATTTGCTTCGGGGCCGCGCTCGTCGGCTGCGCGGTGCCGGCGGCGGCCAGCGCCGCGGCGGTGACGCCCGCGTCGTTCACGAATTGCGGGGGGAGGGTCTCGCACGATCGGCAGGGAGCAGCGGCGGGCGAGCCGAACCTGCTCGATTACAAGTTCCGGTGCAACGGCGGCATCTCGGCGTTCACGATCGTCCTCGAGCAGCAGGGTGATGCGGGGGGCAGCATCGACGACTACAACCCCGCTCCGAGCGTGCTCGAGAGTGACGGGGTCACGCCGAGCCCGACCGAGACGCTCACGTGCGAGGGCACGACACCCTCGGATGGCATCAACTGCAACGCGGGCGCCGGCGCGTTCCTGAGCGCCGGGAACTTCGCGGCAGGTTCGATTGACCCGCTGCAGGCGTACTGCAAGCACCTTCCGGCGAAGGCAAGGCCGGGCACGCCCGCGGTCCCGCAGGCCAAGGTGCAGCTTGTCGTGAGCGATGCGACCGGAGCGCAAGACGGTCCGTTCACGCTGCGCCCGGCCAAGGCATGCCCCAAGGTGCCCGACGTCGTCCCGGCCCACAAGGCCAAGCGCAAGCTCGCGAGGGTGCGGAAGCGGCCCCATGCGACACGTTGACCCGCGTAATCAGAAAGGAACTTCGTTGAGAGAGATGACTCGGTTGATCCCAAGCCCCCGCCGACGGGTGCTGGCTGCTGTCGCGGCCGGCGTGTCGGTGCTGGCCGTACCGGCGGCGTCACAGGCCGTGACCCTGACCGGCTCCGGGTCGAGTGCGGCGCAGCCCTACATGCTCGAGCTGTTCAAGGGCTACAGCAGGCTTCACCACAAGATCCATTTCAAGTACGTGGCTGACGGCGGTAACGCCGGCGTCAAAGACGTACAGGCCGGTCGCGTCGAGTTCGCGATCAACACCCGCCCGCCGGAGCCAAGTGACGCCGGGACGACGTACGACAAGCTGTTCCTCGATGGGCTCTGCATCGGCGTCAACGGGTCGAACTCGATCTCCAGCATCTCGCTGGGTGACCTGAAGAACATCTTTTTGGGTATCGATACCAACTGGAACCAGGTCCCCGGCTCGCGCCTCTCGACGACGATCGACCCGATCGGCCGCAACTCGGCCGCGGGCCAGTACACGTTCTTCCAGCAGTCAGTCCTGGGTGGACAGACGCAAGCCGGAAACGTGCTGCAGGACACCTCTGACGGACTCGTGCAGATCGGGATCGAGAAGGACAAGAACGCGATCGGTTACGTCGGCCTCGCGCACTCGAAGGGGTCGCACGAGAAGGCGCTGAAGGTCAATGGCATCGCCTGCAGCACCCGCAACATCCGCAAGAAGTCCTACCCGCTGTACCGCTATGACTGGGCGGTACTCCCCACGTCGCACCCGAGCGTCAAGGTCGAGAAGTTCCTCGACTGGACGCGGACCAGCGCGGCGGCCGGGAAGATCATCAATCGGGCGGGCGCTGTAGCGGCGTTCAACAGGTAAGCAGCGCCACAGATCTGCCATGACCGGGATGGGCGAGGGATACGTCCCAACGCGCGGGGGCGCACTCAGCGAGGATCAGCGTGCCGAGCTCGGGCTCGGCACGCTGGTCTGCGCTGTCGTGCTGGTGCTGTTGGCGATGGTCGCGTTCATCCTCAAGGAGGCCTGGCCGTCGTTCGCCCATAACGGACTGCGCTGGTTCGGACCCGGAGGCAACGTCGATGGCCAGATCCAGGCGATTTTCACGTCGGGCGACTTCAACCGGGCGCCGCAGCTACTGATCCGCGCCTGGCCGCTGATCTGGAGCACGATCCTGACCACGGTCGGTGCGGTGGCGCTCTCGTTCGTGTGCTCGCTGTTCGTCGCCGTGTTCATGGTCGAGTTCGCCCCCGGCTGGCTCAAGCGAGTGCTCGAGCCGGTGGTCCGGCTGCTGGCGAGCGTCCCGTCGGTGATCTACGGCCTGATCGGCGTGCTCGTACTGGTGCCGTTCATCGGCAATCACCTGATCAGTCAGCACGCCAAGGCATCGGTCACGCCAGTGATCCAGCTGAGTGGTTACAGCCTGCTCGCGGCGGTGGTGATCCTGACCGTGATGATCGCGCCGATCATGATCGCGATCTTCGCCGAGGGTCTGCGAGCGGTCCCCAGAGGCTGGCTCGAGGGCTCGCTCGCGTTGGGGGTGAACAGCTGGCGCACATTCTGGAAGATCGCCGTCCTGACCGCCCGCCCGGCGCTGATCGCGGGTACCGTGCTCGCGACAGCGAGGGCATTGGGCGAGGCCGTGATGCTGAGCATGGTGTCGGGCTCAGTCGGCTTTGCCCCCAATCCCGCCGACGGCCTGATCTTCTTCGTCGAACCGTCGCGAGGACTCGCGGCGACGATCCTCCACAACACCGACGAGCTCAGCTCGCCACCGATGAAGCAGACCCTGTTCGCGATCGCGGCCGTGCTGCTGTTCTCCTCGGCGATGCTCTCGCTCGCCGGGTGGGCGGCGAAACAGCCGATGAAGCGCTACTTCAGCGTCGGCGGAGCGGGCGCGTGATTGCGACCCCGCACCCCGCAGGTGCCATCAGATGAGCTCGACCGCGATCACCGAGCGTGGCCCGGCGGCGACTGGACCCGGCCGAGCGGACCGCGGCCGCCACGGGACATCGTGGCGGTTGACGGACAGGCTCGGCCTGGCGGTGGCCTGGGCGCTCGGGCTGCTGTTCTGCGCGATCACCGCGGCGATCGTGATCTTCCTGGCGGTCCAGGGGATCCGGTATCTGAGCCCGAGCCTGTTGTGGACCAACCCCAAGGTCGGCTTCACCGAGGGCGCGACCGGCGGCTTTCTCGACCCGCTGATCGGCACGGTCCTGGTTGCCTTGATCGCGATCGCGATCGCGGGCCCAGTCGGTGTCGGGGTGGCGGTCTGGCTGAGTGAATACGGGCGCCCCGCCGGGCTGGCGCGGGTGGTCGAGTCAACGGTCGAGATGCTCGCGGGCGCCCCGTCGGTCGTCCTGGCGCTGTTCGGCATTCTGCTCTTCCAGTCACCCGCGCTCGGGTTCCTGAGCGAGGTCAACGCGGGCGTCGTGTTTGGCAAGTCGTTCTTCGCCGCCGGGGCGATGCTCTCCCTGGTCGCGCTCCCGCTGATCGTGTCGACGGTCCGCGAAGGACTGCAGGCAATCCCCAATCACGTCCGTGAGGCGTCCTACGCGGTCGGAAAGACGAGGATCGCGACGATCAGGCGCGTGCTGTTGCCGGCCGCCAGGCCGTCGGTGATCACCGGCAACATGCTCGGCATCGGACACGTGATCGGCGACACCGCGATCATCGTGCTGCTGCTCGGGGACACGCAGGTCATTCAGGGGGTCGGTCACATTCCGATCCTGGGCACGCTGCGCGGGACGGGGAGCACGTTGACCAGCTACGTGTTCGACAACGCGCCGACCGGTGATCTCAATCAGCCCAACAAGGCCTACGCCGCGGCGTTCGTGCTGCTACTGATCGTGCTCGCTCTGAACGTCGTCGTCGACGTGTTCGGCCGCCGCTCCAGGGATCTGCGATGGAGCTGAGAAAGCCGCCACCGGTAAGGCGCCTATCGCCGGCGACACAGGTCTCTGAGCAACCGACGGCCGACCAGCTGGCCGAAGTCGTCCGGGGCGGCTCTGCGGTCGTCAACGGCAACGGGCACGCAACCACGACGCCGCTTCTTTCGGCCCGCCGGCCCGGCCGCGCGAGCCTGCCGACGATCGAGCGGATGCACGTCGAGGACGTGTCGGTCGCCTACGGAGCCAAGCCGGCCGTGAAGTCGGTGTCGATGCCGATTCGTCAGGGTGAGGTGCTCGCGTTGATCGGACCGTCGGGGTGCGGCAAGACGACCCTGTTGCGATCACTGAACCGACTGACTGAGCTGACCCGGACAGCGTCCTTGAGCGGGCGGATAACGCTCGACGGAGTCGACATCG
Organism: uncultured Solirubrobacterales bacterium; assembly: GCA_963744695.1. Taxonomy (GTDB): domain Bacteria; phylum Actinomycetota; class Thermoleophilia; order Solirubrobacterales; family Solirubrobacteraceae; genus Palsa-465. The sequence continues at coordinate 43,246 of CAVUUT010000015.1, forward strand.
CCGCACTTGAGCCGACGGCGGTTCGCCGGCGGGTGACGATGGTCTTCCAGCAGCCCAACCCGTTTCCGATGAGCGTGTTCGACAACGTCGCGTACGTGCTGCGCGAGCAGGCCAGGCGCCGGCCTCGCGGCGCGGCGCTGCGAGCCGCGGTCGAGGATGCACTTGCCCGCGCGGGGTTGCTCGATGAGGTCGCCGACGACCTCAACCACCCGGCGTTGCGGCTCTCGGGCGGACAGCAGCAGCGCCTCTGCATCGCCAGGGCGCTCGCGGCAAACCCCGATGTGCTGCTGCTCGACGAGCCGTGCTCGGCGCTCGACCCTCAGTCGACCAGGGTGATCGAGGAGCTGATCGTCAAGCTGCGCGAGGAGGTCGCCGTCGTGATCGTCACCCACAACCTCCAGCAGGCCTACCGGGTCGCCGATCATGTCGCGTTCATGTACCTCGGCGAGCTCGTCGAGTACAGCAGCGCCCAAGCGCTGTTCGCCAACCCGCGCCAGCAGCGCACGAAGGATTACGTCAGCGGTGCGTTCGGCTGACCACATGCGGTCGCGACGCGCGCTAGGGGCGCTGGCCGCCGTGGCGGTGGTCGGCCTACTCGCGGGCTGCTCGACCACGATGCAGGAGGCCGCCCGGGTACAGCTCAACTCGGCCAGGATCAGGGCCAGCGAGCTAAGCACACGGGTGACGGCGCCCAGCCACGCGCTGCATGTAACGCGCGTCGCGGTGATCTCGAGGCGCGGCGCGACGGCGTTCGTGGTCGCGGTCCACAACGGGTCCTCCCGGCAGCGCGGTGATTTGCCAATCTCGGTCGGAATAAGGCGCGCCCACAAGCCTCCGATCTACCTCAACGCTCAGTCCGGGCGCGAGGACTTCTACTTCGATGCGCATCTGCCGGTCGTGCTGCCCCGACAGACGCTGACTTGGGTCTACACGGTCCATCGCCGGCTTCCGTCCGGCGGCAGGCCATTCGCGATCGTCGGGCGCGCTCCCATGCCGCCGGCGCCGGCGGTCGACCAGCTTCCCGTCATCCGCGCGCGGTCTCTAGGTGCGGCGCGCCCGCCGAAAACCGATTCGCGGGCCCATGGCCAGACGCGCGCCCGGCTGACGGTCGCCGTCCATAACTCGTCAAGTGTCCCCCAGTACCAGTTGCCGGTGTACGCCGTCGCTCGCAAGGGCGGCCGTTACGTCGCTGCGGGAAGCCTGACGATCGAGCAGCTCGATGGGCAGGCGAGCCAGACCGTCGAACTTGGACTGGTCGGCACGCCCGTGCACGCCCGGGTCCAGCTCGAGGCGCTTGCGACCACGTTGAAGTGAGGAGCCACCCATGAATGAAACCGAGATCACAGACGTGCTGGTCGATCCGTCGGCGCGCGCGGCGGGTGCCCAAGCGAATCCACTCGAGTCAGTGTCGCGCTCGGGCGGCGAGCAGGCCCGCGGGCAGCCGCCGCCTCCCGATGGCGCGGTCTATTCCGAATGCGATCAGTGCGGCGCGCCAACAGATCACGACCAGCGCTACTGCGTCGTGTGCGGCTCCCACCTCAGACGGGCGACCGATCCGGCCGCCCGTTACCTCAGCGAGGCGACCGCGACGTCTCGGGCGCTGCGGGCGAGCGCCCCGGCGAGCAGTCCGCCGCGCCCGACCCCGCGTTGGGGGGGCCTCGGCGTCGCGCTGATGCTGGCGTTGATCCCCGTTGCAGCGGCGGTTGGGGTGCAGGTGGGCCGGTCGTCCAACAACGACGCACAGTTGATTCACGCGCTCGCACGGCACCAGGGCACGGTGACGCTCAGCAGCAGCACGACCCCCGCCGCGTCGCAAACGGCAGATGCCGCCCACGACAAGCGCCCGAAGGCACACACGACCGTCGCATCGCCAAAGGCGTCGCCGACTAAGTCGACCTCGTCGACCAAAGGCGCCGGCAAGGTGATCTCGAGGACGAAGAACGGCAGCGCCCAGCAGATCAGCGGGTTCAAGGCGACCAAATCCGAGGAGCAGCAGGGCGCCAAAGCCACGCAGCAGGTCCAGAAGTCGACCGGCAAGAGCTACGTCAACTCCCAGAACAGTCTCCCGGCGCAGGTCGTCGTGCCATGAAACTCATTCCGAGTTTGAATAGCTCGCGAGCCCCCGAAGCGGTGCCCGCCACCTCCGGCGCGCTGGCCGATCCCGACCCCGCACTGCTCTCCGAACGCGAGCGGCTGACCAAACGGTTCGCGCTGATGCAGTCCGAGCTCGGAGGCCTGTTCTACGAGATGGCGATCCGCGACCACGTCAGGATGGACGTGCTGATCGAAAAGGCGGCGGCGCTGCAGCGCGTCGACACTGAGCTCGCGCAGGTCGAGCACCTTCTGCATCAGGACGGCGGCGCGATCGGCGGCCAGTGCCCCAACTGCGGCGGGACCCACGCCCGCGGAGCCGCGTTCTGCTCCCGTTGTGCGGCGTCACTCGATCAGGCGTGACCCGAAGGCTTGCGGACATTCGGCTGAGCGGCCCATCGCTCGCTGTCCTGGCTGCCGTCTCGGTGGCGGCGGCGGCGCTGATCATCGCCGGCGGATCGCGGCAGACCCCGGCGCAGCTGGCGGCGCTCGCCGCGCTGCGCGAACACACGGTGGCGCTCGCAGCGCCGCCGGCGCAGTCACCCGTCCCCACCATCCACGGCTCGGCCGGCGGCGGCTCGGAGTCGGCGGTCGTAAGCGCAGCGCCCCCTGCGCCCGTCACCGGCCCCGCGACCGTTGGCACTTCGCCGCCGTCCTCGGCGAGCGCAAGTTCAGGCCCGGCGGCTGCCGGTGGCGGCGGTGGCGCCAGCAGCCAGAACACGGGAGCCAGCAAGAGCTCGTCGCCGCAGGTTCACAAGCCCACCGTCAGCCATGTGTTCGAGATCGCGCTCTCGACGACGAGCTACGCGGCCGCGTTCGGCCCCGAATCGGCGGCTCCGTATCTGCGCTCGCTCGAAGCCCGCGGGACGCTGCTGAGCGGGTTTGAGTCGTTCGGCGCGAGCGAGCTCGCCGACAACCTTGCGCTCGTCAGCGGCCAGGGCCCCAACCCCGACACGGCCGCGGGCTGCGCGACGTACGCCGAGTTCAGGCACGGGGTCAATGCCGGTGCAAATGGTCTCGTTCCGGGCAGCGGGTGTGTGTACCCGGAGACGGCACTTACGATCGGTGACCAGGTCAGCGCCAGTGGGCACGTGTGGAAGGCCTACATCGCGGACATGGGCAAGCAGACCTGCGCGCACCCGAACTCAAACGCCGCCGCCGATGCACCGCTACCTGGCACCGATCCGGGCTATGACCCGACGCACAATCCGTTCATCTACTTCCATTCGCTGCTCGACCTCGGTGACTGCGCCAGCGATGACGGTGACCTCGGCGCGCTGAGTTCCGATCTGGCCCACGAATCGAAGACCGCGACGTACTCGTTCATCGCCCCCGGCGCGTGCGAGGACGCCACGGCGACCGCGACCCCAAACGCCGGCGGGCCGACCGCGCCCCCCGCCAGCACGACGCCGAGCACATCCACGACCACGACCACCGAGAGCAACGTGCCCGTCGCGACTGGCACGGCGTCGACAACCACAGCGAGCTCGTCCACCACCCCCCCCGCAACCACCACCCCCACAACCACCTCCCCGGCAACCACCACCCCCACAACCACCACCCCCACAACCACCTCCCCCACCGCTCCGAGCACCACCGTCGCGTGCCCGCCGGCCGGACCGGTCGGGATCGGCGCCGAAGACGCATTCCTCCGGCTCTGGGTCCCGCGGATCCTCGCAGCGGCGGCCTATAAGGCGCGCGGTGTCCTGATCATCGCCTTCGCCGCCGCCGGCGACCAGCACGGGAAACTCGTGCGCACGGGCGCGCTGGTGCTATCGCCCCACGGGCGCAAGCGCAAGACGATCGCGACCGCGTTTGGGCCCTACTCGCTCCTACGGTCCGAGGAGGACGCTCTCGGATACGGGCCGCTCGCACATGCGAGTTCAGCCCCATCGTTTGCGTCGGCCTTCAGTCAGGCGCACCGGCGCTGATGAGGTCGTGGGTTGCGTTGCACCCTGACTCGGAGTCCCTGCGAGCGCGCCGGCTTCGGATACTCTCAGCCGTCCCATGCACTCGTCGAGTGAGCTGGACCGAAGCTCGTTCGTTGTCGCGGTCGATGACGCTCCGGCGACGCTCGACGATCTATTCCCGGACTTCTCCGAGCGCGACCGACTGGGAGTCGTCGTTCGCGAGCCGTGCGGCGCGGTCGGCGCGAGCTGTCTCGTGCTCGCGGCCGTAACCGCCTTCTACGAGATCCAGCGCGCCCGCGGCGACGAGTTCTACATCTACCCGGACTACTTCATGTTTCACGTCGGGCGGCGGCTGGGCGATCACTCGATGCTCGACGTCTGGCCGGCACACAAAGAGGTGGTCGTGGCCGATGACCCCGAGGAGATCCTGCGGGCGATCAACGATCGCGCGATCACGAGGCTGGTGGTCGCGGATGGCGCGGCCGCCGAGGCACGTTTTGATGACGAATCCCTGGCCAGCGCCCGGAACCGCGTCAGGAGCGTGTTCGCCTACTCGCCTGCCGGCCGCGTCGCCGAAGCCGACGTGCGCGTCACGGGAAACGACGTGACCGAGTCATACGTCAACGCGGTGCTCGACCCAGCCGCCCTCGTGCAGACGCTCGGCGAGGCGGCCGAGCCGTACGCCTCCGAGGTTGCCGGCCGTGCGGATGAGGTGCCCGACGACGTACGCGCCGAGATCCGGGCGCGACGGACCGGTCTGCGCGACGCGGGCCGCCCGCGCGAGACCTACCGGCGGCTGACGCTCGAGCAGGCGCTCGCGCTGCTCGGTACGCACTCGCCGCGGTCCGCTTAGAGCGATGCAGCTCGACGGGATCCACCACATCACGTGCATCACCGCCGACGCGCGGGGAAACGTCGACTTCTACGCGCGCGTGCTCGGTTTGCGGCTGGTCAAGAAGACGGTCAACTTCGACGCGCCCGAGGTGTACCACCTCTATTACGGCGACGAGCGCGGTGCGCCCGGCTCGATCCTGACCTTCTTTGAGTTCCCCGAGGCAGCGCGGGGGCGCGCCGGGGAGGGGATGATCCACCGGCTGCGCTGGCGCGTTGGCTCCGAAGATGCCCTCGGCTTCTGGGCCGAGCGTCTGGCCGGTGAGGGCGTCCGGCTCGATCCGCCCACGGACGAACACGCGCTGGCGTTCCGCGACCCCGAAGGGCTCGGCCTGGAGCTGGCGGTGACTGACAGCGACGATGAGCCGCTGCGGGCCGTCGCCGAAGGAATTCCGGCGCAGTACGCGCTGTTGGGCTTCGATGGCGTGCGCGCGTACAGCCTGGCGTGGGACGAGGAGGAGCCGTTGCTGACCGACGGCCTCGGGTTCACGATCAACGCGCCGGGCAGCTACGCGATCGAGGGCGGTCGGCGCCGAGCGCGCTATGACCACGACGAGCCGCCGTCCTCGGTCGGCCTCCAGGGCGCCGGCACGGTCCACCACATCGCGTGGTGCGACCGCGATCAGGAACACGAGGCGTGGCGCGAGCACCTCCAGCGGCTCGGGGCGCGGCCGACTCCGATCATCGACCGCCAGTACTTTTTGAGCATCTACTTCCGCGAGCCGCGGGGGGTCCTGTTCGAGCTCGCCACCCCGAGCCCGGGGTTCGCCGTCGATGAGGACGCCGACCATCTCGGCGAGGCGCTCCGGCTGCCGCCGCAATACGAGCAGTTGCGCAGCCACCTCGAGCGGTCGCTGACGCCCCTCCCGAACCCCCGCGTCGGGGGCGCGAACGCGTGAGCGACGGACTCGATCTCCTCGCGCACCAGCTTCGCCCGGCGCGTGGCGAGCCCGAGGGTGCGCTCGTGCTCCTGCACGGCCGCGGGACCGACGAGTTCGACCTGGCGCCGCTGCTCGAGGAGCTCGACCCCGCCCGTCGCCTCGTCGGCGTCACCCCGCGAGCGCCACTCGAGCTCGCCCCGGGCGGGTTTCACTGGTACGCGACCCGCGCGGTCGGCTACCCCGACCATGACACCTTTCACCGCAGCTATGAGCTCGCGGCTCGGTGGCTCGACGCCCTCCCGGAGGCGCTCGGCGTTCCGTGGTCACGGACCGTGCTCGGCGGATTTTCGATGGGCGCGGTGATGTCGTACGCGCTGGGCCTCGGCGCAGGCCGTCCGGCGCCGGCGGCAATCATCGCGCTGAGCGGCTTCATCCCGACGGTCGAGGGCTTTGAGCTCGATCTGACAGACCGGGACGGCTACCCCGTGGCGATCGGACACGGCACGCACGACCCGGTGATCTCAGTCGACTTCGGCCGCGACGCACGGCGGCGTCTGGTGCAAGCACGGGCGCGCGTGCTCTACCGCGAGACGCCGATGTTCCACGCGATCGACCCGGCCTTCGTGCACGTCCTGCCGAGCTGGGTCGGGGAACGAATCCAGTAGGTCCAGGCGCCCGCTACCGGCCGCCGTCAGCGAACGCGGCGCGCGAAGAAGTCGGCCTCGGCCTGCCCGAGAGCTGTCGCTGGCGGCGCGCGGTGAAGGTATTCCGCGGCGATCGCGCCCCAGTCGGCACCGGCGCCGACGTTCTGTAGAACGACCGCGACCATGACGTGCATCCGCCGGATCAGGATCGATTCGGCCGGCACGGTGAACTGGTTGATCTGCGTCTTGATCGCTGCCCGCTCCTCCGCGGGGACCTCGGAGTTGTGAGCCGACCTGCGGTCGCGTTGGCTCTCGCCGGACCGCTCGCGATCGCGCCCGCCAGGCTCAAGCGCACCCGAGAACCGGCGCTCGCCCGGCACGGCGTACCACTTGGTGGCGTGGCGCATGAAGCGCAGCGCAAGCTCGGCGTCCACCACGTCGGCGCGATCGCCGGGCAGATAGCCGCTCGCGATCAGCGCGGTCTTGAGCGCAGGGGCGTCCCGCTCGCGGACCGCGAGCGCGATCGCTGCCTCCGCCGCGAGGTGGGCATCGTCGACGTCGCGCAGCAACCCGAAATCGAGGAAGCAGACGCGGCCGTCGGACCGCAGCAGGTAGTTGCCCGGGTGCGGATCACCCAGCGCGATTCCGTCACGGTAGAGCAGACCGAAGAAGAAGCGGAACACGATCTCCCCGTAGCGGTCGCGCTCCGCCTCATCGCCGCGCCGCACCGCCTCGAAGCCCGCGCCGTCGATGTACTCCGATACGAGCACGCGTCGCGTCGAAAGCTCGGTGTCGACCCGCGGTACGCAGATGAACGGGTGACCACGCATCAGTCGCTCGATCCGGCGCTGGCTCTGAGCCTCGAGCTCGTAGTCGAGTTCTTCGGCGATTCGCTCTCGCATCTCCGCCGCCATCGCCTTCGCGTCCAATCCGGGGGCCAGACGCTTGACGAGTGGCACCAGGAGCATCGCGTTGCGAAGGTCGGTGTCGACCGCCTCGGCGACGCCGGGGTACTGGACCTTGACGGCTACGTCCCGGCCATCGACGGTCGTCGCGCGATGGACCTGACCGATCGAGGCCGCGGCAAACGCACGCTCGTCGAAGTCCGCGAACACGCTCGCGAGCGGCGCACCCAGCTCCCTGCGCAGGAGCTTCTCCAAGCGGGCGAAAGGCACCGGCGGAATGCCATCACGGAGGGTCGCAAGCTTTCGCTGCAGCTCGTCCTGCTGGTCATCGTCGAGGCCATCGAGATCGACCATCGAGACCATCTGCCCGACCTTCATTGCGGCGCCCCGCATCCGCGCGAGCTGATCGACCAGTTCGTTTATGAGCGCCGCCGTTCGCTCGCGCTCGGCCGCCGCCGCGCGCTCGGGCGTGCGCACGCGATTGGCCGCTCGCATACCCGCCCAGCGAACGCCTTGCCCGGTCACCAGCCCGCCGACGCGCGCCGTCCTCGCGACGCGCCCGGTCGGCAGGCTCTTTGCCTTTGGTGGCAGATCTTCGGCCGGCAGGCCCATGATGGGAGCGTAACGACGCCGAGCCCCGTCCCTGACTAGATCGTCACCGCACCGTTGTCGTCAAGCGTCCAGCTCGGGTTGTGGGCGACCTCCCAGACGTAGCCGTCGGGATCGGCGAAGGCTCCGGTGGTGCCGCCCCACTCCGCGCGACCTGCCGGGCGCCGGATCGTGCCGCCGGCGCGCTCGGCCTCGGCGAGCACGTCGCTGACCTCTTGCGGGGAGCGGACGTTGTAGGCGAGCTCGATGCCGGGGGCTCCGTGGCCGCCCAATGCGGTCCACAGGCCGAACACCAGGCCGCCGGCCTGAAAGAAGCACACCTCGTCGTCGGGCTGCCGAGCGCCGGTCCATCCGAGAGCTTCATAGAAGGCGCGAGCCGTCGCGAGATCCGCGACGCCAAGCGTCACGAGCGAGATCCGTTGTTCCATGCTCGGAGCATCGCACGTGATTGCGACGCAGGGGGCACGGAGATGTACGTAGCCGCCCGCACCGCAAATGCCGGAGTTGACACGGACGAATTTGAGGCCCAGCCGGCGGAAGGCTTGTGACACCTTCACCGTCAAGATCGTCAAGCCAAAGCGGGCCGCTCGGCACCCCTTGCGGTTACTGATAGTGTGCCGCCGCCGTGTCGGGACTCGGGCAGCCGCTCTCCATCCATAGTGCCGGCGCCACCGCGTGCGTGTGGGACAACTCACTCGCGCCCGTGGCCGAGGTGGAGCCGGGCGAGGTGGTCGAGATCGAGGTCGCGGACGCGTCCGGTGGTCAGCTGAACTCCCGTTCGGCCCAGGGGGATGTGGCGTCACTGGACTTCGAGAAGGTAAACCCGGTCACCGGTCCGGTGTTCGTCAAAGGGGCTCGGCCGGGGGACGTCCTGTCGGTCGAGATCCTCGAGTTGCGCCCACATGATTGGGGTTGGACGGCGATCATCCCGGGCTTCGGACTGCTCGCGGATGAGTTCACCGAACCGTGGCTGCGGATCTCCGCGGTCGATGCGGACCGCGGCAGCGTCCGCTTCAGCGACCGGGTGACGCTCCCGTTCTCGCCCTTCCCGGGAACGATCGGCGTCGCGCCGGCCGAGGCCGGACAGCACTCGATCGTGCCGCCGCGCAAGTGGGGCGGGAACATGGATATCAAGCACCTGCGGCCTGGCACCACGCTGCTGCTGCCGGTGGGCGTCGACGGCGCGCTGTTCTCGGTTGGCGACACGCACGCCGCGATGGGCGACGGCGAGGTGTGCGGCACCGCGGTCGAGACGGCGATGGACATCGTCGTGCGGCTCGACGTACGGCGTGAGCTCTCGCTGCGCTATCCGCAGTTCGACGTGCCAGAGGGACAGCTCGCCCAGACGGAGCACTCGAGCTACCACGTTTGCACGGGCATCCACTCGGATCTGTTCGAGGCCGCGCGCGAGGCGATACGCGAGGTGATCGAGTACCTCGTGGCGCAACGCGGCTTCGATCGCCAAGAGGCATATGCGATCGCATCCGTCGCGGTCGATCTGCGAATTCACGAGATTGTCGACGCGCCCAACTGGGTGGTCGGGGCCTTTCTTGCACTTTCGATCTTCAACCTGGAAGGTGACAACGCACGATGAGTACGCAACAGCCGTCGGCCGCGGTCAATGCTCCTTCGGGAACCGGCGGCGGACTGCGCCGCGAGCTGAAATTCTGGGAAGCGATCGCGCTCTCGATCGGGATCATGGCGCCGACCGCGGCGATGGCGCTGAACGGAGTGGCGCCGGCAGGGCTGATCGGCCGCGCCGTACCGCTGGCGTTCATCTTCGCGACGATCGGCGTGCTGTTCGTCTCCTACGCGTTCATCCGGTTGTCGCGTTACTTCAGTCACGCGGGATCCGTGTTCGCGTTCTCGGGTGTGACGCTCGGGCCGCAGGCGGGGTTTTTCTCCGGCTGGGCGCTGCTCGGCACCTACATGGCGTTCTGTTGCGCGTCGACCGCCGAGGCCGGCACGTTCGGGGTCGCGTTCCTGAACAGCATCCACGTCGCGAAGTCGGCCGACTACTTCGTGATCGCCGCGATCGCCGGCGTGATCATCGCATTTCTCGCATTCGGCGACATCCGCTTCGCGACGCGCTCGCTGCTCAGCATGGAGGGCATCTCGGTGACGCTGATTCTGATCCTGATGATCGTGATCGTCGTCAAGCTGATCGGCGGCTCCGCCCCCAACGGGCAGACGATCACGATCGATGCGTTCAAGATCCCAAGCGGCGTCTCGTTCTCGGCGATCGCCACCGCCTCCGTGTTCGGGTTCCTCTCGTTCGCCGGCTTCGAGGGCGCGGCCTCACTCGGCGAGGAGACCGACAATCCGCGCCGGGAGATCCCGCGCGCGATCCGTGGGGCGGTGGTCGGCTGTGGGATCTTCTACATCCTCTGCATCCTCGTCCAGACGTGGGGCTTCGGCGCCGACGCAGCCGGCGCGAAGGCGTTCTCGACCTCGGCCGCGCCGCTGGGGGAGCTGGCCCAGACCTACGTCGGCTCCGGGATGGCCGATGCGATCAACTTCGGGGCGACGATCAGCGCCTTCGCGAGCGGCCTGGCGGCGACCGTCGCGGGCGCCCGGATCCTGTACGCGCTCAGCCGCCACACTCCGCTCGAAGGCGTGTTCGGGCGCACGACGACGCGGACCGGCGCCCCGGGCGGCGCGCTCGCGGTGGTGCTGGTGGTCGGGATCGGGGCGATCGCCGTGCAGCGGATCGCCGGCGTGTCGGCCGTCAACGCGTTCTTCTACCCGGGCACGATCGGCGTGCTCAGCCTGCTGGTCGCCTACATCGTCACCAATGTCGGCGCGATCCGCCACCTGTTCATCCAGGCGCGCCGCGCGCCACTATGGGAGATCATCTTCCCACTGCTCGGGATCGCGTTCCTGGTCTATACGCTCTACAAGAACGTCCAGGGCGTCGCGTTCCCCTACAGCCGCTTCCCGCTCGTCGTCGGGATCTGGCTGGTGATCGGGCTGGCGATCATCCTGGCGGTGCCGAAACTGGCGAAGAAGATCGGAATCGCGCTGGTTCGCGATGCCGGGCTCGACGAACCGGCGGCCGAGGAGGGACCGCCTCAGGTCACAGCCTGATCGCGCCGGCGTGCGAACGCCGCGTCGACCGCACGCTCGAGCGCCGAGGCGAACTCGCCGGCGCTCTGGTAGCGGGCCGCTGGGGGCCGCGCGAGCGCGCACATCACGACTTCGACGAGCTCGCTCGGCACGCCCGGCGCAACCGCGTCGAGCGCCGGCGGATCCATCGTCATGCGCTTGAGCAGCACGTCGCCGACCTCACCGTCAGCGAACGGACGCTCGCCGGCGAGCATCTCGAACAGGATCGCCCCGAGCGCCCAGACGTCGGTCGCGGGAGATAACAATCCGGCAGTGCGGCTGACCTGCTCGGGCGCCATGTACGCCGGCGTGCCGAACGCGGTGGCGGCAGTGGTGAACCGCATCCCGCCGGCACCGACCATTCTCGCGAGTCCGAAGTCTGAGACCTTCAGCACCCCCTGGCCGGAGAACAGCAGGTTCTCGGGCTTGACGTCGCGGTGCAGGATCCCGCGGCGATGCGCGTGGTCGAGGCCGTACAGGGCGGCCAGCGCCCACGCGCACGACTGCGGATACGAGGGGGCCTGGCGCAACCTCAACCGGTCCGCGAGTCGACCGCCGTGCAACCGCTCCATGATCAGCGCGCACAACTCGTCCTCGAGGTATCCGTGCACGCGAACCACGTGCTCGTGATGTAGGGACGCCAGGATCCGCGCCTCGGTCGCGAAGCGACCACGCGCGTAGGGATCGCTGAAGAGTTTCGCTGAGAGGACTTTGATCGCGACTTCTCGTCCGAGCCGAAGGTGCCGTGCCGCGTACACCGAACAGAACGCGCCCCGGCCCAGCACGCCCCCGATCTCGTAGCACGGGAGAGCCGCGGCCAGCGCCGCGCGTTCGTCCTCGCGGATCACAAACGCGTCAGCCATCGGCACCGACCGCGGCCACCATCGCACTCGCCGGCGCGACGCGAGCAGCCACGTGCCCGGAGCCGCGGCGGGCGCCGCGCGCGGTCAGCGCAAGCCTTCCAACACCCCGCCGCTGTGCCATCGCCCTCGGACTATCGCGCCTCGGGCTAACGCGCCACTGACATTCGGTAACGGCCTCTGCCTCACTGCGCCTGGTAGCACCCGGCCCAGTCGATGAGAGAGTTCTAATCCAGACGCTGCCAGCCGCGCCTCACGTTGCCGTCAGGCGCACGGATCGTTAGCGTTGCGTTGCTTCAAAGCGCACGGCAATGACCACAATTCGGATACTGGGGCCGGTCGAGGCTGGAGCCGACGGACGGGCTCTGCGGATCGGAAGGCGCCGACAGCTCAAGTTGTTCGCCTTCCTGGTGCTGAACGCCAACAAGGCTGTCTCCAACGACGCCCTGATCGAGGCGGTATGGGGATCCGCCGGGTCCGGTGCGAGCAATCCGCTGCACATGGCGATCAGGAGGCTCCGACAGGCGTTGGGGCCCTTGAACACCGAGGGAACCGTGTTGCTGACGGTCGGAGGTGGTTACCGGCTGGCCATCGAGCCGGGCGAGCTCGATGCCGAAGTGTTCAAGGCACTGATAGAGGACTCGCATCGAGCGCTGGAGGGAGGCGATCCCCAGCGCGCGGTCGAGTTGCTTGACCGGGCGTTGCAGTTATGGCGCGGGCCGCCGCTCGCCGACGTCGCCTTCGAGGATTTCGCGCAAGAGGAGATCCGCCTGCTCGAGGAGAAGCGCCTCGAACTTCTCCAGACCCGCGCCGCCGCGAAACTCGAGCTCGGCCGGCACGACGAGGTCATCGCACGAACTCGACGCGATCCTCACCGAGGAACCGACGCGGGAGCGCGTAGCCGAGCTGTTGATGCTCGCGCTGTATCGCTCCGGCCGGCAGGCCGACGCGCTCGACGTCTACCAGCGCGTACGCGCCGCCCTGAACGAGATCGGGCTCAGCCCGGGAGCCAAGCTCGAGGAGCTGCAGGTGGAGATCCTGCAGCAGGCGGTGTCGCTCGAGCCCCCGGCTCGGCTCGCGGCCCGCCCAGCGCACGCGGCGGGGGAGCCGGCGCAAGCGGGCGTCCCGGCGCCGCTGCCGAGCCCGTCTTGCGCCGTACGGCCCGTCAATGTTCGTCGGCCGCGAGCTCGAGCGCGATGTCCTGTCGCGTGCCATGACCGGGACGACGGTCTCGGGCCGGCGAGCCGCGTTCGTGACCGGGGAGGCCGGGATCGGCAAGACCCGTCTGGTCAGCGAGCTCGCAAGCGGGGCTCACGGAGCCGGGACGCTGGTGCTCGGCGGGCGCTGCGACGAGGGCATCGACCTTCCCTACCAGCCGTTCGCGGAGGCGCTCGGGCACTACGTCGAGCATGCCGACGAAGGCGTGCTGCGCAACTACATCGACGCCTACGGCGTGTCGGTGATGCGGCTCGTGCCCGAGCTCGCGACGCGCCTGTCTGAGCCGCTGCCGGTCGCGTCGGAGCCGAGCGAGGCCGAGCGCTACGTGCTCTACGGAGCGATCGAGGGGCTGCTGCTGACGGCGTCCAAAGATCGCCCCACGTTGCTGGTGCTCGAAGATCTGCACTGGGCCGACGTTCCGACGATCAAGGTGCTGGGGCGTTTGCTGACCTCGACCCGGCGTTCGCCGTTGATGCTGCTCTCCACGTGCCGCCTCACGGAGCTCGATGACGACCATCCCCTGCGTCAGCTGCTCGCCGACGTTTACCGCCAGCCGCACGTGGTGCGGCTTGACCTGGCCGGACTCGAGACCGGCGACGTCGCGAGCTCGTGCGAGCAATGACCGACGGGCTGCCCGCGGGCGCCGATCAACAGCTTGCGCGCGCGCTCCAGACGAACACCAACGGCAACCCGTTCTTCGTCACCGAGCTCCTCCTGAGTCTGATCGAGAGCGGCACGCTCACTGACGAGCAAGGGCGCTGGCGCGGGATCGGCGAGCTCGAGGGCGCCGATCGCCTGCCGGCGAGCATCAGCGAGACGCTCGGGCGGCGCGTGCGGCGCTTGGGAGGTGACGTTGGGCGCTGCCTCGGCGTGGCCGCGGTGATCGGCGCCGAGTTCGATCTGGACCTCGTCGCGCGCGTTTGCGAGGTGGTCGACGCGGCCGAAGCACTCGATGCGGCGGTCGCCGACGCGCTCTTGCTGGAGGTGCCTGGCAGGCCGACGCACTTCAGGTTCACGCATGCGCTGATGGAGCGATACCTCTACGGCGAACTCGGCCCCGCTCGGCGAGCGGACGCTGCACCGGCGGGTCGCGCTCGCGCTCGAGAGCAGGTTCGAAGAGGGGCCGGGCGCCGTCACGGAGCTCGCTCGCCATTGGCTCGCGGCGGGCGACAGCGGCGCCGAGAGCGCGCTGCACTACTCGGTCCTGGCCGGCGACGAGGCGCTCGGGAAGCTCGCGCCCGCGACGGCTCGGCGCTGGTATGAGATCGCGCTCGAGTTGCTCGCCCGTGACCAGTCCGCCCCCGAGGCGCAGAGGTGTGATCTCCTTCTGAGGCGAGGCGTGGCCGAGCGCCAGTCCCCCGACCGGGGCGTTTCGCAACACGCTGCTGGAGGCGGCCGAGATCGCGAGGCGACTCGGCGATGACGAGCGGCTCGTCGCCTGCGCGCTGGCCAACACGCGCGGCATGCAGAGCGAGACCGGGGTCGTCGACGAGGCGCGGATCGAGACGCTCGACGCGGCGCTCGCGGTGGTCGGCGACGGCGACAGCGCCGAGCGAGCGCGCCTGCTCGCGACGCAGGGCGCCGAGTTGATGTATTCGCGTCAGTGGGATCGCCGCGTCCGCCTGAGCGACGAGGCGCTTGCGATCGCGCGCCGCGCTCGGCGATCCGGACGCGTTGACCACGGTCCTCAACCTGCGTTTCGTCACGCTGCTGGCGCCCCAGACCCTGGGCGAGCGGCGCGCGAACACGGTCGAGGCGGTGGCGGTCGCCGAAACCCTGTCCGATCCGCTCGTACGCTTCTACGCCTACCACTGGCGCGCCTACGCCTGCATCGAAGCCGGTGACATCGTCGGCGCTCGATCGTGGGCGGCTCGGGAACGGCAGCTCGCCGACCGCTACCGCCAGCCGACGACGCTGTGGCTGGCATCCGCGGACGAGGCCAACCTGGCGATCATCGCCGGCGAGCTTGACGCCGCGGATCGTCTCGCCGGTGCTGCGCTCGAGATCGGCAAGCAGAGCGAACCCGATGCGCTCGCCTGCTACGCGGCGCAGCGAACGTCGATCGCGTTCGAGGCCGGCAGCGCCCACGAGTTGCGGCGGGTTGCTCGAGCAGGCAGTCGCAGCCAACCCCGGCGTGCCCGGTTTCCGCGCGACGCTGGCACTCGCGCTCGCGGAGGACTCGCGGCCTCACGCGGCGCAGACGATCCTCAGCGACGCCGCCTCGTCGGACTTCGAGCAGCACCCGTATGACGTCACCTGGCTGGCCGTGATGTGCATCTACGCTGAGGTCAGCGCGAAGCTCGAAGATGCCGACGCCGCGAGCAGGATCTACGCACGGCTGACGCCATGGCGAGCGCAGGTCGCCTTCCCGGCGTTCGGCGTTTGGGGTCCGGTTGAGCTCTATCTTGGGGCGCTGGCGATCGCGATCGGCGATTTGCCTCTCGCCGCCGAGCATCTGGCTAGAGCCGGCGAGCTAGCCGGGCGTGCCGGGGCGCCGCTGTGGGACGCGCGAATCGCCGCTCTCCGGAAGCTGCTCTGAACCGCGACGCGCCCGACGATCGCTGATCGCCGCCGGTGGCTACTGCGGCCCGTGGCGCTTCTCGCTCCGACTCGCGCGCCACATCGGGAGAGGGGACGATCAGCACCGGCCGGTCCGCGGACTGGACGACAGCATGCGACACGCTGCCGAGCAGAAATGATCCGACCCCGCTCAGGCCCCGCGAGCCGAGCACGATCGCGTCGGCCTCGACCGCGTCGGCCTCGCCGAGGATCGCCTGCGCCATCGCCCCCGAGCGCGGGAGCGTCCGCGCCGTCGCGTCGAGGCCGCCGTCGCGCGCCAGCGCCGCCCCTTCGTCGGCCTGCTGCTCGGCGAGCTTGAGACTCGCGTCATCGAGTCGCTCGTAGTCGGTGACGCCGGCTGCCCCGGTGAACCCCGCCGGCGCGCGAGCGACGACCTCGGCGAACGGCTCCCAGACCGTCAGCACGGCGGCGGACTGTCCTTGGAACAGCGTGCCGGCGCGCTGCACAGCCGCCTTGGCGTTGTCCGAGCCGTCGTAGCAGATCAGGATCATCGGTCCTCCAGCTTCGGGGTATGGGGGCGGCGTTGGACGATACTCACGGCGACAGTGAGCGTTCGGTCAGCCGCCGCGCAGGCGCAGCCTGCGATCGCCACCAAGGGCCTGTCAAAGGACTACGGCTCTGGCCGCGGCCTGTTCGACCTCGATCTGATGATCGAAAGAGGCGAGGTGTTACGCCTCCCCCTTCTACTACTACGCGGGCCACGATCCGCTCACCGAGGGCGTCGACGTCGCCGATCTCGCGGTGCTCGCGGCGATCGCGGTGGCCTTCACCGCGATCGCCGTGGTCACGATCCAGCGGCGCGATCTCCGAGGCTGACGCGCGCCCAGCGCAGGGGACTGCCTCCTACGGCAGCTCCTGCTCGGCGCTGCGTTGGTGGTGTGGCAGGCCGTCATCGGGCACGTCGTAGTAGGCGCCGGCATCGGACACGAACCAGTGGCTGACGACGCGCAGCCCGGAAGCGTCGTCGAGCGTGCCGGCCGCGATGCTGATCGTCTCGCGTCCCGGCGGATCCCAGAACAGGCTCGAGCCGCACTCACCGCAGAAGCCGCGCCGCGCTCGGGCATCGCTGTTCGGGCTGTCGATCCAGCGCAGCCCTCGCGACTCGACGAGCACCAACTCCTCCTTGCGCGCGGCGCTGCTCGCCGAGACATGACCGCCCCAGCGGCGGCATTCCTCGCAGTGGCAGATGAGCACGTCCCGAAGCTCCCCGGTCACCTCGTAGCGGACCGCACGGCACAGGCAACCGCCGGTCGCGGGCGCGGCCTGTCGTCTCCCGTCGGCCATCGTGGCCGTAGTGTCGCACCCGGCGCTCCCGCGGCGGCCCACGAGTGCGGTGCAGCTACGATCGACCCGTGGCCCTGGCAGACAGAGCGGCGCCCAGCGCCGGCCTGCTCTCGCGCGCGCCGTCGCCGGCGCTCGTGCTCGGCGGGATCGCATCGGTGCAGTTCGGCGCCGCGATCGCGACGACGCTGTTTGCGCAGGTCGGTCCGGCCGGCGCCGTGCTGCTGAGGTTGATCGCGGCGACAATCGTGCTGCTGGCCATCTGGCGGCCGCGGCTGGGCGGGCGCGCCCGGCGCGAGCTATTGCTCGCGGGCGGATTCGGACTCGTGCTCGGAGTGATGAACCTGAGCTTCTATGCGGCGATTGACCGGATTCCGCTCGGGATCGCCGTGACGATCGAGTTCATCGGGCCGCTCGCGGTCGCCGTGATCGGGTCGCGCCGGGCGGTCGATCTCGTCTGGGTGGCGCTCGCCGCCGCAGGGATCATCGCGCTGATGCACGGCGACGCCCACGGACTCAACACCGTCGGGGTCGCGTTCGCGCTGTTCGCGGGCTGTCTGTGGGGCACCTACATCCTCGTCAACGCCCGGGTCGGTCAGGCGTTCGAGGGAGCCACCGGCCTCGCGCTCGCGATGACCGTCGCGTCCCTGGTCGCACTGCCGATCGGACTGGCGCAGGGCGGCGCCGCACTCCTGAAGCCGCGCTCGCTCGCGCTCGGTGCCGCGATCGGCATCCTCTCGTCGGCGATCCCGTACACGTTTGAGATGGAGGCGCTGCGGCGAATCGCGACGAGCGTATTCGGGGTGCTGATGAGCCTCGAGCCGGGGGTCGCCGCGCTGGCGGGATTCGTCGTTCTGGGGCAGTCGCTCAGCGGGCGCGAAGCGGTCGGCATCGGGCTCGTGGTGGCCGCCTCGATCGGCGCGTCACGGCGTGCGCGCCAGGCCGCGATCGACGTCTAGCGGGCTCGCCCGGCCTGCGCGTCGGAGCCCTCAGACCCTCGGAGCGTTCAGAGCTCGATCGTCGTGCCCACCGCGCTCAGCACGAACGCCTCCGGAAAGCGCGCCGCGAGCCGATGGACCGCCTTGTACCCGGTGCAGTGCGCGGGCACGAGGACCGACGGCGCGAGCTCGGCGAGCGCATCGACGGTCGGCTCGATGATCGACTCGAACATCGGGCCGCTGAGGTGAAAGCCGCCGACGATCGCCGCGACGGCCTGTAGCCCGGTGAGCTTGCGCGCATAGCGGACGGTGTTGACGATCCCGGCGTGACCGCAGCCGCTGAGGACGACCAGGCCGCGATCGCGTAGGCGCAGAACCAGTGCCTGGTCGTCGAGGATCAGCGGGTCCGGCACCCAGTCGCCATCGCGCAACGCCTCGTGTCCGAGGAAGCCGGTCTCGAAGTCGGTGGTGCGGTCGACCTCGCCCGTGATCAGCGCGGCGCGGTCGAGTAGGAACGAGGGGCGGCGCTGCTCGATGATCTCAAAGCCCATCCCCTCGAGTGCGCCACGACTGGTCGCGGGCAGCTCGGCCGGCTCGAGCCCGGGGAAGCGCACCCTGCGCTGGTTGTAGAACTCGGGGTGGATCATCACCGGAAGGTTCGGGCGTCCGAGCGTCCGGACCAACCCCTCCATCCCGGTCACGTGATCCCAGTGCCCGTGGCTGAGCACGATGATCTCGATGTCGCCCGCAGACAGTCCGAGCCGCCGCATGTTGTCGACCATCCCGTTCGGAGACACTCCGGCGTCGAACAGCAAGGTCCGCTGGCGTCCGTCCTTCTCGATCTTCACCAGGGCCGAGAACCCGGGCTCGGCGACGAGCGCGTCGGGCACGCCTGCGGACGGACTGACCTGCGCCGACACCCGCGGCAGGCCGCCGGCGAGCGCCTTGGGCCAGTTGACGCGCGTGACCTGATCCTGATCGACCAGGAGCGGATCTGTCACGTTGTCGACCAGAACCGTCAGCGATACGCGGTCTACGGGCTCGAGCTCGATCTCGGTCATCGTCGCTCCGTCACGGGCAACCCCAACTGATACTCGCAGCTATCCGTGGGCCGATGCGTTTTCGTTGGGGCCTAGGATCCGGCGATGTGACCGCGGCACCGAGGATCACAGTCGTCGGCTCGGCGAACGTCGACCTCGTCGCGCGATGTGAGCGCCTGCCGCGGCCGGGCGAGACGGTCACCGACGCACGCTTTGAGCGTGTAGCCGGGGGCAAGGGCGCCAATCAGGCGGTCGCCGCCGCCCGCCTCGGCGCTCGCGTGCGGTTCGTCGGACGGATCGGCCGCGACGATCTCGTGCTGCGCTCGCTGGAGCGCGAGGGCGTCGACGTCAGCGGCGTGATCCGCGACGATGGCGAGAGCGGCGTAGCGATGATCCTGGTCGATGCCGGGGGCGAGAACGTGATCGTCGTCGCGCCCGGAGCCAACCGGCGGCTCGAGCCCGATGACGTGCAGCTCGGCGACGCCGACGCGGTCATCTGTCAGCTCGAGATCCCGCACGCCGTGGTCGCGACGGTCGCCGCCCGAGCCCGGTTTTTCTGCCTCAACGCGGCCCCCGCCCGCGGGCCGCTGCAGCTGCAGCGCGAGCCGGACCTGATCGTCGTAAATCGATATGAGTACGAGCAGGTTGGCGAGCGTCCCGGGCTCGTCGCGGTGACGCTCGGCGCCGAGGGCGCCGTGTTGCTCGAAGGCGGCGAGGAGATCGCCCATGCCCGCCCGCCGAGGATTGAGGCCGTCGACGGCACCGCGGCCGGCGATGCGTTCTGCGCCGCGCTGCTGGTGGCACTGCTGCACGGCGTCGACCGCACGGAGGCGCTGTGGCGAGCGTGTGCGGCCGGGGCGCTCGCGGCATCGCGCCCGGGGGCGCAGCCCTCGCTGCCGCGAGCGGCGGAGGTCGACGCCGCGGTGCGCTCGAGCGCGGACGCGGGGCGACTAGCGCCCCTTGACGTGCACGACGGGGCTTAGCGCGAGCGCCGTCCACCCGTCGTGGCCGAGCAGCGCAACACGGGCGCGGACCGGGCCGTGGATCATGAACCTCGTCCGTGACGCGGAGTTCAGGCGTGCCCGGCGGGCCGGCCACCAGCCAAAGCGATCGCGGAGGTGGAGCTGGAGCGCGACCCGGGCATGCGGCGCCTTCGGCACGACCCGCACCGAAAGCGCCCCATCTGCGAGGTGGACGCGCACTTGCCGCTGCACCACCAGCAGTCGTCGCGTCTCGCTCACGGCCCCGGCGACCGCCGCGCGATACGGGGCTGTCGTGGCCGCCGCCACGGTTGCCTGCCAGCTGCCATCGGCCTGTGGCGACGCGCTCGCGACCGGTTCGAAGCCCTCGCCGGCGTCGCGTTCGATCGTGACCGGCCTCGCGGCGTCCGCCGTGCGTCCCTGCAGATGCACCTGCGTGCCGGCGGCGATCGTCGCGGCGGGACCGGGTCGAGCGTCACCAGGCGCACGTCGACCTCGCCGACCATTCCCCGGTGAATCGCACAGTGGTACATGTACACCCCGGGAGCCGTGAACGACCACGTGAACTGGGCTCCCTCGAGCACGTCACCGGAGTCGAACGCGCCGTCGTCCGCGGTGACCGTGTGCGTCCGGCCGCCGTGGTTTGACCACGTGATCGCGTCACCCGGCAGCGCGTCGATCGAGCCGGGATAGAACGATTGGTAGTCGATCGTGACCGGGACCGGCGCCGCATCGGCGCGGTCGGGCCGCAGCGCGAGCGTGAGCCCGATGCCGATCGCGATCGCGAGCGCGAGCGTCACCAGCGTGCCCGTTGCACGCGGTGTCACCGCGTCACCTGATAGATGCCGATCATTCCGCGCATCATGTGGTCCTCGACGTGACAGTGGTAGAGCCACGTCCCCGGGTCCTGTTCGTGCCAGCGGATGCGAAAGCTCTCCGCCGGTCCGACGGTCTGCGTGTCACGCGGCGTGCCATCGGGATCGATCCAGCGGTGGCCGTGGACGTGGAATGTGTGATGGTCAGAGCCCATCGCCATCACGTCCCACTGCACCGTCTGGCCGACCTTTGACCGAAACACCGGCGTGTTGCCGACGAACGCCCGCCCGTCGATCGCCATGAAGTCCTTGCCGAACGGGGAGAAGACGACCTCGAATTCGCGGTCGGGCGCGCGCTCGTGACGGCCGAGGATCGACAGCATCCCGAACATCCCGCCGGCGATCGACTGATCCATCGACGGCGAGTGGTCGTGGTAGGGCCAGATCCCGACCGAATCGGCGCCGGCCCTCAAGCGGTAGGTGAAAGTGTGCCCGTACTTGACGTCGGCGCCCGGCCCTGAGAATCCGGGGATGTAGGCGCCGTCCGAGCTGGGGCGGTAATGGACGCCGTGGAAGTGCATCGAATGCGGCGCGTGGCGGAGGTTGTCGAGGTTCTTGAAGTGGATCCGCAGGCGGTCGCCGACGCGCGCGTGAATCAACGGGCCCGGGATCAGGAGCCCGTCGGCGTTCGAGTGTCGTGCGTTGGGCAGTGGCCGCCGCCAATGTGGGCTGTAGCGGCGGTAGACGACGGTCGGGAAGATCGCATCCGCGGGGTTGACGGGCATCCCCATGATCGCGTCATGACCATTGGGCGCAACATTCCACCAAGTCGGAACGGCCGCCACCCAGACGTCACGCACACGGGCCGACGCCGCAGCGCAACTGAACAGTGCGAGGGCGCCGGCGAGTGCCAGCGCCCTCACGATCAGTGCCCTACGCAACGGCCGTTACCGCACCTTGAGCGTTGCCTGCATCCACGGGTGGACGAGGCACATGAATCTCAGCGTGGTGCCCTTCTTCGCCGTGACCTTGAAGCTCACCGACGCGCCCTTCTGGGGCGCAAGGAAGGCGGAATCGCCGGCGCGGTCGAGCTGCGGTGGCGTGTTCTGGCCGACCCCGTTCTCGAGGAACAGGAACGTCGGCGGCGCCTCGCTGTTCGGATCCGCGCCGTGCGCGATCGCGAGCTTGTTGCAGATCGCGCAGTTGAACGCCTGGTTGGCCGTCTTCGGGAGATCCTTCCGTGCGACCACCGTGAACGTGTGGGGCCCCTCCTGTGGAGCGGTCATCTTGAACTGCAGGGTGCCGCCGGACTTGACCCGGTACACGTCCCGATCGAACCGCATCCCGTCCTGGATGTATCGGTTCGGCTTCAGCTTGAGGCTGTACTTCTCTTTGACGACGACCTTCGAGCCGACGGCGGCGGTGGCGCTCGCGGCGCCGGCTGCGCCCAGCACAGCCGCGACGGTAAGCGCCAGGCCCCCCGCTCTGATGAGCTTGAGATGTCTCATAACCCCCTCTTTCTCGGCGCTGGATCTCCCAGCGCGTGCACTTGCAAGACGAGCCCCCGGCACGGCGTTCGCGGCATCGTAGGGATCGCGCGCCGGGTTGCACATGGGGTCTGGACCCCATATCGGACGCGAGGTTGTACCAGCGGTCCGCGGGCGCGATGATGCACGCCAAGCGAGATCGGCCATGTCGGGGCCGGGTCTGAGACCAGAAGGAGGACTGGATGGCGACCACCTGGACGGGCAACGTGCAGGACGTTCTGACGGCGGCGGTGCAGGGCGGTGCGGTGCCGGGCGTGGTCGTGGCGGTCACCGGGACCGATGGCGAGCCGGACGTGCTCAGCGCCGGCAAGCTGCGCGTCGACGGCGACGCGCCGGTGAGGCCGGACACGATGTTCCGGCTGATGTCGATGACCAAAGCGTTCGCGAGCGTCGCCGCGCTGCAGCTGATCGAGCAGGGTCGGCTCGAACTCGACCAGGACGTCGCGTCGGTGCTGCCGGCGTTCGGGGAGCTGAAGGTGCTCGACGGCTTCGACGGCGACACGCCGCGCCTCCGCGAGCCGGCTCGGCAGGCGACGATCCGCAACGTGCTCAACCACACGGCCGGCCACGGCTACGGCTTCTGTAACCCCGACCTGTTGCGTTACCACGAGGTCACCGGCGTGCCGGATCCGTTCTCGGGCCTGCGCGCCGGACTGAAGATGCCGCTCGTGGCCGACCCTGGAACCGAGTGGAACTACGGCATCAGCACCGATTGGCTCGGCCAGGTGGTCGAGGCGATCAGCGGGCAGGATCTCGCGGCGTATCTCGAGGAGCACGTGTTCAGGCCGCTGGGGATGTCCGATACCTCGTTCGCGCCCTCCGAGCAGCAGCGGGCCCGCATGATGTCCGTCCACCAGCGGATGCAGGACGGTCATCTCGAGGTCACCGAGCTCGGCGCCCCGGCGCCGGCGCCCGAGTTCTGGCCCGCCGGACACGGGGCGTTCGGAACCGCCTCCGACTACGCGCGCTTCCTCGCCGCGCTGCTCAACGACGGCGAGCTCGACGGAGCGCGCGTCCTCGGCGCCGAGACGATCGAGCTCGCGTTCCAGGATCACCTCGAAGGGGTCGCGCTCCCGGCGCTGATCAAGTCCGCACTCCCGCAGGTCAGCAACGACATCCCGTCGGCACCGTTCGCGCAGGGATGGGGACTGGGCTTCCACCTGTTCACCGAGGACCTGCCGGGCATGCGACGGGCTGGAAGCGGAGATTGGGCCGGCCTGTGCAACAGCTACTTCTGGGTCGACCGCGCCGCGGGCGTCGGCGCGGTGTTCCTGACCCAAGTGCTCCCGTTCTTCGATGGCCCGACCGTCGCGACGGCGGCCGCCGTCGAGCAGGCGGTTTACGCCGCGGCGCCAGCGCCCGCATAGCGGGTCTGACGTTTAGGCAGGGGCCATATGCTCCCCTACGTGGGGTTGTTTGAGCGCGAGGATGAGCTGGCGCGGATCGACGGCCTGCTTGAACAGACGGGGAGCGGGCTCGGTGCGGTGGTCGTGGTCCAGGGAGCTGCCGGGATCGGCAAGACCGCGCTGCTGACCGAGGTCCAGCAGCGCGCCCAGGGGCTCGGCTTCGGCCTCCTGACCGCGCGTGGCTCGGAGTTCGAGTCCGAGATGGCGTTCGGCGTCGCGTGCCAGGTTCTGGAACCGATGGTGCGCGCCGCATCGGCGAGCGAGCGGCGCAAGCTGCTCGCGGGCGTAGCCCGGGTCGGGGCAAGGGTGCTCGGCCTGCAGTCCGGCGAGCCGCCGGCGGATCGCTTCGCGGCGATCCACGGGCTCTACTGGCTGTGCGCCAATCGTGCCGAGCGCGGTCCGGTCGTCGTGACGGTCGACGACGTGCAATGGGGCGACGATCCCTCGCTTGCGTGGCTCGGCTATCTTGCGCGCCGCGCGCGGGACCTCGCGCTGCTGCTCGTGATCGGCCTCCGGCCAGATGACACGGGAACACAGCATTCGGAGCTCTCGCGCCTGCTGACCGACGACCCCGTGCAGCGGATCGAGCTGCGCCCGCTGAGCGCGACCGGAGTCAGCGCGATCGTCCGCACACAGCTCGACGAGGGCGCTGACGATCGGTTCTGCATCGCCTGCGGTGAGCTGACCGGCGGCAACCCGATGTTCATGCGCGAGCTGCTGGCGGCGGTCCAAAGCGAGGGGCTGGCGCCACGCGCAGCCAGCGTCCACTCGCTGGCCCTGATCGCGCCGGCCGCGATCGGAACCTCGGTGCTCGCGCGGCTCGGGCGGATGGGCCCCGCGGCGGTCACACTCGCACGTGCGCTGGCGGTGCTTGGGACGGGCGCCGAAGTGCGCCTGGTGGCGAGCCTGGGCGGCCTCGACCCGGTCCTCGCCGAGCTGACCGCCGATCGGCTCGCGGCAGCCCAGATTCTGGCGCCGGCGCGACCGCTCGAGTTCTTTCACCCGCTCGTCGAAGCCGCCGTCCGGGAGGACATCGCGCCCGGCGCGCGGCGGGTCGCACATCGCCGCGCGGCCGCGCTCGTGGACGCGGACGGGGGACCGCCCGGTCGCGTCGCCGCGCACCTGCTCGCGTGCGCCCCCGCCGCCGACGGCTGGGCCGTCGATCAACTCGAGGATGCGGCGCGGCGCGCGCTGGATCAAGGGGCGCCCGAGGTGGCCGCGAGCTATCTTCGCCGCGCTCTCGACGAGCCCCCCGACGCCGAACGCACGCCGTCGCTGCTGCTCGCGCTCGGGACCGCGGAATGGCGGATCGGCCACCCCGACGCGATCGAGCACCTCGAGCAGGCGCGGGCGACGGCGGGAGCCGACCAGAGCACGCTGAGCGCGGCGAGCACACTCCTCGCGATCGCCTATCTGGTCAGCGATCGCGGCGTCCAGCGCTCGGTCGAGGTACTTGACGGCGTCCGCGCGGCGGTCCAGGAGGCCAGCCCATGGCTGGCGCTGAACTTCGAGGCGGCGATCGCGCTGGTGGGGATGATGGATGACCAGACCGCGCCGGAGGCGCTGCATCGCGCCGCCGAGCTCGACGACCAACTCGAGGCGCTGACCGACCCCCCGCTCTACCTGGTCGTGATGCTGAGCAATTATCGCGCGCGCGTCGGGCGCGCCGTCGAGGCCGAGGCGCTGGTCAAGCGCGCGCTCGCGTACGACCCGTACCCGCCTCCACTCGACATCGCGCTGGCACTGATTGCGCCGCTGACCCTGATCGAGAGCTACGAGCTGCAGCAGCGCCTGTGCGAGGACCTGTTCGCCGCGGCACGGCGGCGCGGCGCGATGCAGGAGATGGTCGGGATCTGCGCGCTGCGCGCCGCAGCGGCGACCAACCGGGGCGCGCTCGCCGATGCCGAGGCGGATGCTCGTTGGGCACTCGAGCGCGCGGAGGGGATCTACCGGCTCCAGGCCGCCAGCGAGCTGATCCGGTTGCTGGTCGAGCGCGACGCGCTGGCCGAAGCCGACGAGCACGTCGCCCAGTTCGCCGATACGGGCGCGTCGCGCTCGGTCGAGGTGGCGCGCTTTCTGATGGCCCGCGGCGGCCTTCGCGCGGCGCAGGGTCGGCTCGGCGAGGCGCTCGACGACTTCCTCGAGTGCGGACGGCGGTGCGAGGCGCTGGGCTTGAACACGCTCAACGGCGCGCCGTGGCGCAGCGAGGCGGCGATCGTGCAGGCGGCGACCGGCGATCTCGAAGGCGCCCGCCGTCTCGCCGACGAGCAGCTCGAGCTCGCGCGCGCGTTCGGGCGGCCCCGGACACTGGGCGTTTCGCTGCGGGCGTGCGGGCTGATCGCGGGCGACGAGGCCGGCCTCGCACTGCTCCGCGAGGCGGTGACGACGCTCGAGGACGCGCAGGCGCCGGTCGAGCTCGCGAGGGCGCTGACCGACTACGGCGCGGCGCGGCGTCGCGCCGGGCAACGCGCGGACGCACGTCCCGAGCTCGAGCGCGGGCTCGACCTCGCCCACCACTGCGGCGCGGCGCGGATCGCGGGGCAGGCGCGCGCCGAGCTGATCGTGGCGGGGGCAAAGCCACGGCGTGACGCGATCACCGGTCGCGACGCGCTGACCGCGAGCGAGCTGCGGGTCGCGCGACTCGCCGCCGATGGGCTGACGAATCGGGAGATCGCGCAGTCGCTGTTCATCACGACCAAGACGGCGTCGACGCACCTCAGCCACATCTATCGCAAGCTCGGGATCACGCGCCGTGACCAGCTCGTGGACGCGCTCAGCGATCGTCTTCGCGAACAAGGCGACGAGCCGCGTTTGAGTGCGGCGGCCATTTCCTAGGTCGTCGCGGGCGATCAGATCGGACCCCCCCGCCCGATGCGGGCTCGGCGGGCGCGATCGAGACTTGCCCGATGACGCCGGACACACTGATTCTCGAGGCGACGATCGAGGAGTCCGCGATCCACGGCACGCTGATCGCCCCCTCGGGCGAGCGGCGGTCTTTCTACGGCTGGCTCGAGTTCAACACCGCAGTCGAGGCCGCGCTGGGTCACCGCGCCCCGACGCCTGAGGTGCGGCCGGCCGGCGCCTGCGCGGATGAGCTGAAGCGCAGATAGGCGACGAGCGCGACGAGCGCCAGGAACGCCGCCGCCAGCAGGGCGAGCACGAGGCTGCTCTTGACGATCAGGGCACCGATAATCGCTCCGACGAGCATCGAGACCACAGCTCCCGAGCGCCGTGCGGTCCCCTTTCCGGAGCCGCCTGCCAGGCGCGAGTCGGCGGACAGGCCGGTGAGCGTCATCGTCAGCACGGTGGTCGTCAGATCGGGGACGCCGAGGCCACGCACGGTCGCGTTGCGCACGCCCATCGCGAGCGCGAGCAGGGCGATGATCGCGTCACCGGTGACGTGGTCGGGCCGGACGTTGACGATCGCCGCGACCAGCCCGGCGATCACGACCAGCCCAGCCTCGATCGCGAGCGTGGCCGTGATGCGATGGCGCCGGTGGTCGCCGGTCGCGATCGCGAGCCGGCCTCCGGCAACCGCGCCGAGCACGAACGCGAGCGCCGAGACGAGCGGCGCGATCACCGGCAGCCCGCCGGTGCCCGCGATCCCGAACCCGAGCAACACGACGTTCCCGGTCATGTTCGCGCTGAACACGCGGCCGAGACCGAGATAGCTGACGGCATCGATGATCCCGGTGGTGAGCGTCAGCACGAGCAGGACGCGGGGCAGTAGCGCGCGCAGGCTGCCCGGGCCGGGCTGGGCGGCAGTGGTCGAACTCATGCAAGGCCTCCTGTCGGTGGCGATGGGTGTCGTGCCGCGGACGGTACGGGCGGCCGTCGCGGCGGGGCGAGGTCAGCGGACACTCCCTGGGCGCCCGCCTGGCGGGTCGGGCTCAGCGAGCGCGCGCCGGCGCTCGCCTGAGCGGGGGCGGGTCCGGGAGCGCATCGAGCTCTGACTTGAGGCCGGCCACGAGCGCGCAATCGGGGAGTTGCTCCTGCAGGAGCCCGAGCGAGTGGTAGTAGTGGCGCAGCCGGCGGCGGCGCACCTGGGTCTGAGTGCTCGGCCCCAGTCGCAGCTCGCGAACCTTCGAAAGCTTGTCGGCAGCGAACAACATCAGCGCCTCCGGGCCCGCGTGCGCGACCTGCTCGCGCAGCGCGGCCTTCCGGTGGGCGTAGCCCTTGACGTTCTCGTCCTCGGTGACGGCGCCGACAAGCCGTGCGACGCGGGTTCCGAATCGCCGCGTCAGGGCAGTCGGCGTCGCGTCGGTCTTCTCGAGCGTGTCGTGCAGAATGCCGGCCGCGATCACGTGGTCGGGCGCGCCGGCCTCGTGCAGCAGGGATCCGACCTCGAGCGGGTGGACGATGAACGGCGCGCCATCGACCTGACGGCGCTGGCCGTCGTGCAGACGCCGCGCGTAGTCAAGCGCTGCCTCGCTCTCGGGCAGCCCGCGAACGAACCCACAGGTGAGGTTCGCGTCAACCACTTCGCGCAGTCTTACAGATAACGACCGCCGGCCCGAGCAGGCCATTCGCGCCGCCCGTAGGATGTGGGCATGAACGATGAGAGCATCGCGGCGCGAATCGACGGGCTCGTCTCCGAGGAGCACCAGCTTCGCAGCCGCGAACAATCAGACAGCGCCGATCCGGAGCAGCTCGAGGTCGATCAGGAGCGCCTGCGCGCGGTCGAGATCGAACTCGACCGTTGCTGGGATCTGCTCCGCCAGCGTCGTGCTCTGCGCGAGTCCGGAGCCGATCCCGACGACGCGCAGGTTCGCGACGCCAGCACGGTCGAGCGCTACCTTCAGTAGCCGCCGGCCGGCGGGTCGCTGAGCGTGAAGCCGCTGAAGTTGGCGTGCGTGGTGCCGCGCAGTTCGACGAGCACGATCAGCACTGCCCCACAGACCGGGCAGCGCACGACCGCGCCCGGCGCGCGCATGTAGACCATCAACTCGGCGATCTGCGCGCTGGCGCCGCAGCTCGAGCAGGTCCCCGACGCGGTCGTCATCTCGACCCCGAACAGATCGAACAGCGGACCCGCGATTGCATTTCCGTCAAGCGGCTGCATCGTTCCGTCAGCTACCCGTAGGTCCGAATCGCTCGGTTCTGATCCGCCCCGGCGCGTGGCCGTTGCGGACCAGCCCAGCGGCGGCGGCCTCGACGAAGCCGCTCGGCCCGCAGATGTAGGTCAGCGGCTCGTCGGCGTCGGGCCACGCGACCTCGTCGAGCAGCGCCGCGTCGATCCGGCCCCGGTGTCCGCTCCAGTCATCGGGCCACGCGCGCGTGAGCGCGAAGCGAACGTCGACCCCGTCCGCGTCCGCCTGCCCGTGCAGCTCGTTGCGGTAGATGACCTCGTCCCAGGTGCGCGACGAATACAACAGGCGCACCGGCGCCTCGCTGCCGACCGCCGACCGATGACGCCACATCGCCCGGAACGGAACGACTCCCGAGCCGCCCGCGATCAGCAGCAGCGGACCGCCGAGCCTCTGTTCCCAGACGAAGTACCCGCCGATCGGCCCGCGGAGCTCGAGCTCGTCGCCGGCTCGCAGCTCGTCAGTCAGATACGGCGAGACCTCGCCATCGTCGAGGCGCTCGACGGTCATCACGAGCATGCCATCCTCGGGTCCGGACGCGATCGAATAGCTGCGCTGCGCCTGATAGCCGTCCTGGGCCGTGAGACGGACGTCGACGTGCTGCCCGGCCCTGTGACCCGCCCAGTCGGGCAGCTCGATGACGATGCTCTTTACGTGCGCCGTCTCGTCGATCAGCTCCACGACCCGGCCCAGCTGCCAGCTCAGTCGCCCTGGTATCGCTGCTCGAGCCATGGGTCACCATGGTTGTGGTAGCCGTACATCTCCCAGAACCCCGGCTCGTCATCGTCGGTCAAGGTCAGGCCACGGGTCCACTTCGCGCTCTTCCAGAAGTACAGATGCGGGACCAGCAGGCGCGCCGGCCCACCATGCTCGGATTCGAGCGGCTCGCCGCCGTACATGTACGCGATCCACGCGCGGCCGTCGACGACATCATCGAGGCGCAGGTTGGTCGTGTATCCCCCGTCCGACCAGGCGGTCACGTACCCGGCCGCTGTGTCGACCGTGTCCAGCAGCGTCTGCACCCGCACGCCGCGCCACTCGGTGTCGAGCTTTGACCACTTCGTCACGCAATGGATGTCGACCGTGACAGTCTCGGCCGGCAGCTCGAGGAACTGCTCCCACGTCCACGATGCCGCCTGCTCGACCGCGCCGTCGATCGTGAAGCTCCACTCCGGCAACGGCGTGTGGGGCGTCGGGCCGGCCGACAGGACCGGAAAATCGCGCGTGACGTACTGACCCGGCGGGACGCGCGAGGGATCGACGGTGTCGCGACGCCGTCCCCTGAAGCCGCGGCTGATCGGCGTCATGGCTTCAGCGCGACGGCGGCCTCCGGCGTCGCGACGTGGAAGCTGAACGTCTCCTCGAGGTACAGCCGCACGACGATCGGGTCATGCGAGTCATAGCCGATCGAGAGGTCCTGCCCGGACTCGAAGATGAAGTCGCCGCCGCGCAGGCTCAAGACGACGGCGCCCTTGACGCCCGGAGCCCAGACGATCGGGCCGTCGAGGATCTTGCGGATGTGCTCGAGCAACGGGTAGCCGCCGTGCTCGGCGGTCTCGACCACGCGCCGGTACTGCTCGCGTCCGAGCGCGAGACCGTAGGGGCCGGCGATCCCGCTCGAGAGCAACCGCTCGACCGCGGCGACAACGCGGCTCGGGTACTTGTCCGGCACTTTGCCGAGCGCTACCTGCTCGTGCGGTGACGAGTCGGCGACGCCGCCGATCGCATCGCCCCAGCCGTGGAACACGGCGACGTTCTCGGCCACGGCGATCTGGTGCGCGGCCGCGTCGAGCGATCCGAGATCGGCGTCATCGGCGCCGCGGTCGGCATCGCGCAGCTCGGCGCGTCGGAGCTCGAAGTCCGCGCGGACCTCGACCAGCGGCAGCACCCGGCGCTGGAGGCCCGACACGCCGTCGCCCGGGGCCCCGCGCAGCGCCGTCGTCCGGCCGAGGTTGGTGGCCGAGTACTCCCATCCGTGCGGTCCGGAGAAGTCGACCAGCTTGCGGGCCGCGAGCGCCGGCGCGACGCGGTCGCGCGCCTCGTCGTCGAGCAGCTTCCAGCCCGCTTCGCTGATCGGCGCGTGGCCGCGAAGGAGGTGATTCATGACGAGGCTCCTCTCAAGCTCCCGATCCCCAGGGAACCGTCGCCACCCGATGCGTCGGGCACTTCAGCGGCCGTCGCGTCGCTGCCGGCGGCTGCCGGCGCGGTCGCGCGGGCGGGCGGATCGTCGAGGAAGTCGGCGGTTGGCACAAAGAACAGGTTGCCGGTGACGGCGGTGGAGAAGTCAAGGATGCGATCGTAATTGCCGGGCGGCTTGCCGATGAACATGTTCGTGAGCATCTGCTCGATCACGTCCGGCGTCGCGGCGTAGCCGATGAAGTAGGTGCCAAATTCACCTGCGCCGACGCGGCCGAATGGCATGTTGAAGCGCATGATCTGGCGCTCCTCGCCGTCGTCACCGACGATCGTGTTGAGCGCGACGTGAGAATTTGACGGCTTGACGTCATCGTCGAGCTCGAGGTCCTCGAGCTTCGTGCGGCCGATGATCAGCTCCTGCTCGGAGACCGTCTGGGCGTCCCATGCGGCGAGGTCGTGCACGTACTTCTGGACGATCACATAGCTGCCGCCGGCGAACTCGGCGTCGTCGTCGCCGATCGTGACTGCTGCCGCGGCCGCGATGCCCTCGGGGTTCTCGGTCCCGTCGACGAATCCGAGCAGGTCACGCTCGTCGAATGAGCGGAAGCCGTGCACCTCGTCGACCACCTGGCAGTGACCGCGCAGCCGGCTCACGAGCCGCTCGGCGAGCTCGAAGCAGAGGTCGAGGCGGTGCGCGCGGATGTGAAACAGCAGGTCCCCGGGGGTCGCGGTCGCCGTGTGCCGCGCGCCGACGAAGCCCGGGAACGGGTGCAGCCCGGCCGGACGCGGCTCGGCGAAGAGCCGGTCCCAGAGCGCCGAGCCGATCCCGACGATGCACGTCAACTCGCCCTCGGGGATCCGGAAGCCGACCGAGCGCTTGAGGCCGCTGACGTCGGCGAGCACATCTCGCAGCTGCGGCTCGGCGCCCGGGTCGACGGTCAGCACGAGGAAGATCGCCGCCTCGGTGAGCGGCGTGAGAACGGGTTGGGGCTCGCCGGCGTCGGCCACGTGTACCGGCATTCTGCCGACCCCGCACGATCGCTGAGGTCACGGTGTCGCGAGCGTCCCCCAAAAGGCCTGGGTTGCCCGAGGCGCACGGCCGCCCGGCGCACAAGCGACGATAATTGCGTGTCCGCAGATGCATCTGGATGAGCTTCGCGAGCCGATCGTGCAGGCACCGCTGGCGGGCGGCGCCTCGACTCCGGCCCTGTCGGCCGCCGTGGGCGAGGCCGGCGGCCTCGGCTGCCTCGCCGCCGGTTACAAGACCCCCGACGCCGTCGCCGACGACATCCGCGAGCTGCGCTCGCTGACCGGCGCCCCGTTCGCGGTCAACATCTTCGCTCCGCCCGAATCGCGACCCCCGGATCGCGCCGCGCTCGACGCCTACTCGGCGCGGCTGGCGGTCGAGGCCGAGCGCTACGGGGTCGAGCTCGGCGAGCCCCGCCACCACGACGATCACTACGAGGACAAGCTCGAGCTGGTCGCACGCGAGCGCGTCGCGATCGTCTCGTTCACGTTCGGCTGCCCGTCGGAGCGAGTCGTGCAGACGCTTCACCGCGCTGGCTGCGAGGTGTGGGTCACGGTCACCAATCCCGACGAGGCGGTCCTGGCCCGAGATGCCGGCGCCGATGCGCTCGGCGTCCAGGGGTTTGAGGCAGGCGGCCACCGCGGCTATTTCTCGGACCGTGCTGACGCCGACGAGCTGGGATT
Organism: uncultured Solirubrobacterales bacterium; assembly: GCA_963744695.1. Classification (GTDB taxonomy): domain Bacteria; phylum Actinomycetota; class Thermoleophilia; order Solirubrobacterales; family Solirubrobacteraceae; genus Palsa-465. Next base: position 75,880 of record CAVUUT010000015.1, read on the forward strand.
GCTCGCGGCCCTGAGACTGGTCGCAAGCCGCGTCGAGCTGCCGATCGTGGCGGCAGGCGCAATCGCCGACGGCGCCACCGTGGCCGCCGTCCTGTGCGCGGGCGCGTCGGCGGCGCAGATCGGAACCGCGCTGATGCTGACGCCCGAGGCCGGAACCCCGCAGTCGTATCGCGAGGCGCTCGCGACCAGCGGCCCGACGCGACTGACGCGCGCATTCACCGGGCGCCCAGCGCGCGGGATCGTGAACCGGTTCCTGTCAGAGCACGGCGACCACGCGCCCGCGGCATATCCCGACGTTCACCACATCACGGCCGCGGTGCGAGCGGCCGCTCGCGAGGCCGGAGATCCCGGGGCGATCAACCTGTGGGCCGGGCAGACGCATGCGCTCGCGGTGCAGCAGCCGGCCGGCGAGCTCGTGCGGCGGCTCGGCGCCGAGGCCCGCGAGGCATCGGCGCGCGTCGCGCAGCGGCTGGGCGAGCACGGTTGACGAGCGCGCGCCCCAAGCGCTCAGGCGGCCGTGATCGCCGGCGCGCCGATCTGCGGGCCGAGCGCGACCAGGCGGCGCGCTGCCCGTGCGATGTGCTCTGAGTCAATGCCGCAGTCGGCGAGCAACTCAGCGGGCTGACCGGAGCCGGGCAGGTGGGTGACGGCGAGCTTGACGATCCGCGGGCGCTCGTCGGAATCGGCGAAGACCTCGAGCACCGCGTCGCCGAGCCCTCCCTGCGGCCAGTGATCCTCGGCCACGACGAGCCGTCCCTGAGTGGCGCGTGCGGCCTGCGCGAGCGTCTCGCGATCGACCGGCTTGACCGAGTAGAGATCGATCACCCGGGCCCTGATCCCTTCTCGAGCGAGCGCGTCCGCCGCCTTGATCGACTCGTGGAGGGTGACGCCGGCGCCGACCAGCGCAACCTCGTCCTCGTCTGACTCGCGGACCACGCGCGCGCCGCCGATCGAAAACTCCTCGCTGGAGGCGTAGATCGTCGGAAATGCACCGCGGGTCGAGCGCAGGTATGAGATCCCGTCGTGGAGGGCCATCGCCGAGACGAGGCTGACCGTCTGGTTGGGGTCACTCGGATACAGGACCACCGATCCGCCGAGCGCCCGGAACTCGGCGAGATCCTCGAGCGCCATCTGCGACGGTCCGTCCTGGCCGATCGAGACCCCGGCGTGCGAGCCGTTGATGCACAGCTTCGCTTTCGAGATCACGGCCATCCGGACGAAGTCGTATGCACGCGAGAGGAACGCGGCGAACGTCGCGGTGAAGGGCGTCCAGCCGCGAACCTGAAATGCGACCGCGGTCGAGATCATCATCTGCTCGGCGATGTAGGCCTCAAAGCACCGCTCGCGATCGACCTCGAAGGCCTCGAGCAGGTGGGTCGAGTCGCCGACCTCGCCGTCGATCGCGACTACGTCACAGCGCCTGCGCATCAGCGCCGCGACTCCTTGGCCGAATGCCTTGCGGGTCGGGACCTCCTCGCCCCCGACCGCGTAGCTCGGCAGCGGCGCCGCCGGATCGAACGCGAACTGGTGCGGCTGTCCGTAGTCACCCGGCTCCGCGACCTTCACGTGCACCGGTCCGACGTCGCCTAGCTCGCGGATCGCCCGCTCGGGATCCTGCAACGGCTTGCCGTGCTTACCCTCGACATCGGCGGTCTCGCTCGCGCCATACCCCTTGACCGTCCGCGCGACGATCATCGTCGGCCGGCCGGTGGTCGCGACGGCCTCCTCGAACGCGCGGTCAATCTCCTCGACGTCATGGCCGTCGATCTCGAGCGTGTTCCAGCCGTTGGCCTCGGCGCGGGAGGCGTATGAGTCGAGATTCCAGCCGTGCATCGTTTCGCCGCGCTGGCCGAGCCGGTTGACGTCAACGATCGCCACGAGCTTGTCGAGCCGCTGCACGCCGGCGTGTTCGACCGCCTCCCAGATCGAGCCCTCCGCCATCTCCGAATCACCGCACAGGCACCAGACCCGGTAGGGAAGCCGGTCGAGATCCCGCCCGCAGAGCGCGAGCCCGGCCGCGATCGCAAGCCCCTGGCCGAGCGACCCGGTGGCAACGTCGATCCACGGCAGCGCCGTCGTTGGATGACCTTCGAGACGGGATCCGAACTCGCGGAAGGTCAGTAGCTCCTCGTCCGTGATCGCGCCCGTGGCGCGGAAGATCGAGTACAAGAGCGGCGAAGCGTGACCCTTTGAGAACACCAAATGATCGTTGTTCGGGTTCGCCGGCGCGCTGAAGTCGTAGTGCAGATGATGCGCGATCAGAACCGCCATCAGGTCGGCAGCCGACATCGAAGAGGTGGGATGACCGGACGAGGCAGCGGCCGCCGCACGGATCGAGTCAATCCGCAAGCGCTGCGCGAGCTCGTGCAGTTGAGTGTTGTTCATGTGACAGCCTCCGTTCGCAAGACCGGGTCTCTCGTCGAGACTGCTCCGAAGCTCGCAGAGCTAACCCGCCACCGGGCAGACACCCCCCATCTGCCGGGGTGAATGCAAACGGGCTCGGGCGCGACGCAGGAGGCGTACGCTTTAACAGGTGACTGCGCTCGGGATGGCCCTGCTTGTCGTGGGAGCGGTGGTCGCCGTGGCCGAGGCTCACTACCCGACCCACGGGATCGCCGGGGGGCTCGGCGTGGTCGTGATGGCGGTCGGGGCGGTGCTCGCGATCAGCGGGCTCGGAGCCGGCGTGCTGCTCGGGCTCCTGACCGGCGGAGCGCTGGCGGTGGTCGGCGCGGGCGCGGTGACGCTGTCGGTCAAGAAGGGAGTCGCGGCGCGGCATCGGCGGGTCCGGACCGGCGCCGAGGGCATCGTCGGCCATATCGGCGTGGTTCGCAACTGGACCGATTCCGGTGGCAGCGTCGCGCTCGACGGCTCGCTCTGGCACGCGCGCCGCTCGGCCCTGGAGGAGCAGGATCCGCAGGCCGGTGATCAGGTTGTGGTCGAGCGGCTGAACGGCCTGACGTTGTGTGTCCGCAGAGCTGAGGAATGGGAGTTGCTGTGATCGCCGCGATCATCATCATCGTTTGTGTGCTGCTCGTCCTCGCCGCCGCGGCCGCGGCGGCCTCGGTCAGGGTGCTGCGCGAGTACGAGCGCGGCGTCACCTTCCGCCTCGGGCGCCTGATGGAGCTGCGCGGTCCGGGGCTGGTGCTGCTGATCCCGTCGCTCGACAGGCTCGTGAGAGTCAGCCTGCGGACGGTCACGCTCAGGGTTCCGCCCCAGGAGATCATCACCCGTGACAACGTCCCGGCGCGAGTCACGGCCGTCGCCTACTACCGCGTGATCGACCCGAGCCGGGCGATCATCGAAGTCGAGGACTTCGAGGCGGCGACGCTCCAGATCGCCCAGACGACACTGCGATCGGTGCTCGGCGAGGCCGAGCTCGACTCGTTGCTGTCCGACCGCGAGCACCTCAACGAGTCGCTCCAGCAGGTGATCGACATGCAGACCGAGCCGTGGGGCATCAAGGTGACGATGGTCGAGATCCGCGACGTCGAGATTCCCGAGCGCATGCAGCACGCGATCGCCCGTCAGGCGGAGGCCGAGCGCGAGCGGCGCGCCAAGATCATCAACGCCGAAGGCGAATTCCAGGCGTCAGCGAGGTTGCGTGATGCGGCCGAGGTGATGGGCGACAACTCGGTCACGCTCCAGCTCCGTTATCTCCAGACCCTGCGCGAGATCGGCGGCAATCAGAACTCGACGATCGTGTTCCCGATCCCGATCGACGTCGTGCGGCCGATGATGGAGGCCCTCGGCGGCATGAAAGCTGCCGAGCTCGAGCTCGAGCTCGAGCTCGGGCTCGAGCGCCGAGCGGCTCGCCGACGAGGCGCGGGCCAAGGCCGAGCAGATCGAGTCGGGTGGCCATCCGGAGCTCGAGGCGGGCGAGCTCGCGGCCGATGGGGGCGTACGGGGCGCGCCGGAAGCGCAGGAAGCGAAGCAGGAAGCGCAGGAGGTCAACGGCAAGGTCGCGCCCTCGGACCCGGCGCCCTCGAACGTCGCGCCCTCGAGCGCGGCGGCGGCGGACCCGCAGCCCACCGACTGACCCCGGCGGGCGTCACCGGGCGGTCAGGCGCGACCCGGGACCGGACACCCGGCCGGCGGCGGCTAACCTGGCTCGCCTGTATGGCGATCCGCTCCGACATCCGCAACATCGCGATCATCGCGCACGTCGACCACGGCAAGACGACGCTCGTCGACGCTCTGCTGTGGCAGTCGGGGACCTTTCGCACCGGTCAGGTGGTCGCGGAACGGGTGCTCGACTCGATGGATCTCGAACGCGAGAAGGGGATCACGATCCTCGCCAAGAACACGGCGATCCGCTACGGCGGCGTCAAGCTCAACATCGTCGACACGCCGGGCCATGCCGACTTCGGGGGAGAAGTTGAGAGAGGTCTGACGATGGTCGACGGAGTCCTGCTGCTCGTCGACGCCAGCGAGGGGCCGCTGCCACAGACGCGGTTCGTGCTGCGCAAGGCGCTCGAGGGACGCCTCCCGGTGATCCTCGCGATCAACAAGGTCGACCGGCCGGATGCGCGGATCGACGAGGTGCTCGACGAGGTCTACGAGCTGTTCATCGACCTCGATGCAGACGAGTCTCAGATTGAGTTTCCGATCGTCTACTGCAACGCGCGCGCCGGGCAGGCCTCGCTTGACCCGGACGTGCCCGGCACCGACCTGCGGCCGCTGCTCGAGCTGCTGCTCGAGCACGTCCCCGCCCCCGAGTTCGACCCCGGCCACCCGCTGCAGGCGCACGTCACCAACCTCGATGCGTCGCCCTACGTGGGCAGGCTCGCGATCTGCCGCGTGCGCCATGGCACGATCCGCCGCGGCGAGACGGCGGCCTGGTGCCGGACCGGCGGGACCGTGGAGCGGGTCCGGATCTCGGAGCTGTACGTGACCGAGGCGCTCGATCGCGTCGAGGCGACGGAGGCCTCGGCGGGCGAGATCATCTCGGTCGCCGGGATCCCGGAGATCACGATCGGCGACACGCTCGCCGACCCCGACGATCCCCGTCCGCTCCCGGTGATCACCGTCGATGAACCGTCGATGTCGGTCACGATCGGGATCAACACCTCACCCCTTGCGGGGCGCGACGGATCGCTGCTGACAGCCAGCCAGGTCCAGGCGCGCTTGGACCGCGAGGTCGTCGGCAACGTCTCGCTGCGGATCGGCGACACCGAGCGTCCCGAAGTGTGGGAGGTCCAGGGGCGCGGTGAGCTGGCGCTGGCGGTGCTCGTCGAGCTGATGCGGCGCGAGGGGTTCGAGATCACGGTCGGCAAGCCGCAGGTGGTGACCAGGGAGATTGACGGCGTCACGCACGAGCCGGTCGAGCGGATGAGCGTCGATGCGCCCGAGGAGTACGTCGGCGTGATCACACAGCTGCTCGCGCTGCGCAAGGGGCGGCTCGAGCAGATGGTCAATCACGGGACCGGTTGGGTCCGGATGGAGTACCTGGTGCCCGCGCGCGGGCTGATCGGCTTTCGGACCGAGTTCCTGACCGAGACGCGCGGCACCGGGCTCGTGCACCACGTGTTCGACCGCTGGGAGCCGTGGCATGGCGATCTCCGCACCCGCCCGACGGGATCGCTCGTCTCCGATCGTCGCGGGAGCGTCGCCGCGTTCGCGCTGTTCAACCTTCAGGAGCGGGGCACTCTGTTCGTCGAGCCCGGCGACGAGGTCTACGAGGGGATGATCGTCGGGGAGAACTCGCGCCAGGAGGACCTCGACGTCAACGCCTGCAAGGAGAAGCACCTGACCAACATGCGCTCCTCGACCGCCGACGAACTCGTTCGCCTGGTGCCCAAGCGGGAGCTGTCGCTCGATCAGGCGCTCGAGTTCCTACGCGCCGACGAGTGCGTCGAGGTGACCCCGGCGGCCGTCCGGCTGCGCAAGCTCGAACTCGAGAAGACGGCCCGCGTCAAGCAGGCGCGGGCGGTCAGGGCAGCCGCCGGCTAGGGCCGGCGCCGCCGCACACGGCCGCGAGCTGTGGGTCGTTAGCTCGCGGCCTTCTCGACGTGGCCGCCGAACTGCTTGCGCATCGCCGACTGGACACGGTCGCCGAACTCGTTCAGCCCGCGCGAGGAGAAGCGCGCGTACAGCGCGGTCGTGAGCACCGGCGCCGGCACTCCCTCCTCGATCGCCGCGACCGACGTCCAGCGCCCCTCGCCAGAGTCGGAGACCCGGCCGGCGAACTCCTCGAGGTTGGGTGACTCGAGCAGCGCCTGCGCGGTCAGGTCGAGCAGCCACGAGCCGACCACGCTCCCGCGGCGCCAGACCTCGGCGACCTCGGTCGTGTCGATCTCGTACTGGTAGTACTGCGGCATCTCGAGCGGGCTCGTCTCGGCATCCTCGTCCTGCTGGTGCTTGCCGACGTCGGCGTGATGAAGGATGTTCAGCCCCTCGGCGTAGGCCGCCATCAGCCCGTACTCGATCCCGTTGTGGACCATCTTTACGAAGTGGCCCGCGCCGTTGGGCCCGCAGTGCAGGAAGCCCTGCTCGGAGTCGCTCGGCGACCCCGTGCGTCCGGGCGTGCGCGGCGCGTCGCCGACGCCCGGCGCGATTGACGCGAACAGCGGCGTGAGCCGCCCGAACACGTCGTCCTCGCCGCCGATCATCAGGCAGTAGCCGCGATCGAGGCCCCAGACACCGCCGCTGGTGCCGCAGTCGACGTGGTGGATGCCCTGCTTGGCGAGCTGCTCGGCGTGGTGGATGTCGTCGTGGTAGTGGGTGTTGCCACCGTCGATGATCGTGTCTCCCGACTCGAGCACCTCGGCGAGAGCGTGAATTGTGTTGTCGGTGATCTCGCCGGCCGGGACCATCACCCAGACGGTCCGCGGCTTGTCGAGCTTGGCGGCGAACTCCTGCAGCGAGTGAGCGCCATCGACGCCGTCGGCGGCGAGCGCATCGACGGCGTCGGCGCTGACGTCGTAGCCGACGCAGCTGTGGCCGTCGCGCATCAGGCGCCGCACGATGTTGGAGCCCATCCGGCCGAGCCCGACCATTCCTAGTTGCATGGGTGTGTCAGTCGCCACGGTGCTCCTCTCTATCCGGTGCTCCTCATCGCGCGATACCGGCGGATGAGCGTGTTGGTGGAACTGTCGTGCCCGAGCTCGGGCTCGGTGCCTGCCTCGAGCTCGGGAATGATCTGCTTGGCCAGGACCTTGCCGAGTTCGACGCCCCACTGATCGAACGAGTCGATGCCCCAGATCGTGCCCTGGGTGAAGACGCTGTGCTCGTAGAGCGCGACCAGGTTTCCGAGCACGCGCGGGGTCAGCTTCTCGGCCAGGATCACGTTGGTCGGGCGGTTGCCGGGCATCACGCGATGCGGGGCGACCGCCTCGGGCGTGCCCTCCGCCAGGACCTCATCCTCGGTCTTGCCGAACGCGAGCGCCTGCGCCTGGGCGAACACGTTCGACATCAGGATGTCGTGATGGTCGCGCAGCGGGTTGAGCGTCTGCCCGAACCCGATCAGGTCGACCGGGATCAGCTTCGTGCCCTGGTGGATCAGCTGGTAGAAGCTGTGCTGCCCGTTGGTTCCGGGCTCGCCCCAGAAGATCGCGCCGGTCTGGTAATCGACGGGCTCGCCGGCGAGCGTCACGTGCTTGCCGTTGGACTCCATCGTGAGCTGCTGCAGGTACGCGGGAAAGCGCTTGAGGTACTGCTCGTAGGGCATCACGCCGCATGTTTGGGCGCCGAAGAAGTCGCCGTACCAGACCGACAGCAGCCCCATCAGGACCGGCAGGTTCTGCTTGAACGGCGCCGTCCGCAGGTGCTGATCGATCTCATGAAAGCCGGCCAGCAGTTCGCGGAACCCGTCGGCGCCGACGGCCAGCATCGTCGACAGGCCGATCGCCGAGTCCATCGAGTAGCGGCCGCCGACCCAGTCCCAGAAGCCAAACATGTTGTCGGTGTCGATGCCGAACTTGGTCACCTCTGAGGCGTTGGTGGAGACGGCGACGAAGTGCTTCGCGATCGCGGCCTCGTCGCGCAGCGCCGCCAGCATCCACTCGCGAGCCGAGTGCGCGTTGGTCATCGTCTCGAGTGTCGTGAACGTCTTCGAGGAGACGATGAACAGGGTCTCGTCGGCGGACAGATCGCGGGTCGCCTCGACGAAGTCGGTCGAGTCGACATTCGAGACGAACCGGAACGTCATCTCGCGCCGCGAGTAGTGGCGCAGCGCCTCGTAGGCCATCACGGGGCCGAGGTCCGATCCCCCGATCCCGATGTTGATCACGTTGCGGATCGCCTTGCCCGTGTGCCCCTTCCACTCGCCGGAGCGCACCCTCTCCGAGAACGACGCCATCCGGTCGAGCACCTCGTGGACGTCTGCGACCACGTCGACGCCGTCGACGAGCAGCGAGGCACCCTTCGGCATTCGCAGCGCGACGTGCAGCACGGAGCGGTTCTCCGAGACGTTGATCCGGTCACCGCGGAACATCATCTCGATCCGCTCGGCGAGCCCAGACTGCTCGGCGAGCGCGACCAGCAGGCCGATGGTCTCGTCGGTCACGCGGTTCTTGGAGTAGTCGAGGTACAGCCCGGCGGCCTGCGCGGTCATCCGCTCGCCGCGCCCCGGGTCATCGGCGAACAGGTCGCGGAGGTTAACGTCGCGGATCTGCTCGTGATGGCGCTCGAGCGCGGTCCAGGCCGGACGTGCGCGCAGCGGGGTCGCGGTCGTCTCGGTGCTGCTCATCGGATCTCCTCGCGGTCTTCGGTCACGCGCGTAGCGCCGTGCACTGCTGCTCGATGTGGGACATCAGGTCTTTCCACGCAGCGACAAAGTTGGTCGCCCCATCGGACTGCAGCTTCGCCGCGAGCGCGTCGACGTCGATACCCGCATCGGCGAACTCTGCCAGAACGGCCTCGCTGTCACCGCCGTCGACCGCCATCGCCGTACCGACGTGACCGTGGTCGAAGAATGCCTTCAACGTCGCCTCGGGGATCGTGTTGATGGTGAACGGCGCCCCGAGCGCGTGGATGTAGAGCGTGTCTGGCGCCTTCGGGTCCTTCGTGCTCGTGCTCGCCCACAGCAACCGCTGCATGCGCGCCCCGCTGTTGGCCAGCCGCTGCCACTGATCGGAGTTCATCAACTCGCGATACGCCTTGTAGGTCTTCATCCCGACCGCAACGGCGAGCCTGTCTCGCAGCTGATCCGGCACCTGGTCGTTGACTGCCACGTCCCAGCGCGACATGAACACCGATCCGACCGAGTTGATCGCGGGATCGAGCCCGGCGTCGATCCGCCGCTGCACACCGCGCATGAACGCATGGGCTGCCGCCAGATACTGCTCGGCGGAGAACAGCAGCGTCACGTTGATCGGGACGCCGGCAGCGATCGCCTCCTCGATCGCGGGCAGTCCGGCCTCGGTTCCCGGGATCTTGATGTACAGGTTGGGGACGTCGGCGCGATCGTGCAGCGCGATCGCGCTCTTGATCGTGCCGTCGGTGTCGTCGGCAAGCTCCGGCGAGACCTCGAGCGAGACCCAGCCGTCGACTCCGGCGGTGCGCTCGTGGACCTCGGAGAACAGCCCCGCCGCGCGACGAAGATCCTCGACCGCGAGGTCGAAGAAGAGCTCCTCGTAGTCGGTGCCCGCCTGTGCCTTGGCGCCGATCGCGTCGTCGTACATCCCCGACGCGATCGCCTTATCGAAGATCGAGGGGTTGGACGTCAGGCCCGTGATCGAGTACTCGTCGATGTAGCGCTTGAGCTGCCCCGAGTCGAGCATCTCGCGCGTGATGTTGTCGAGCCACAGGCTCTGGCCCTGCTGGTGGAGCTTCTCGGTCGCCTTCACGTCACTCTCCTTCTGGTCTGAGCGGGCGCCGCTGAGCGTCCTGGCCCGTATCCGTGCGCGCCGCTGTATATCGACATCGTCGTCGATTTTGGTGACTATGTCTGGTCTGAGTCAGGGCTTCGCGGTCGCGGCTGCTGCCGCCGGCTCGAGCTTGCCCGCGGCCGCCGCATCTCGCTGCTCGAAGAACTCGGCGCCTTCGATGCTGACGCGCGGAAGGATTCTGTCGATCCAGTGCGGGAGATACCAGTTGATCTTGCCCATCAGGATCATCAACGCCGGCACGAGCAGGCACCGCACGACCGTCGCGTCGAGCAGCACGGCGACCGCGAGCCCGACCCCGAACTGCTGCACGGTCGGATTGCCGTTGAGGATGAAGCTGCCGAACACGAACACCATGATCGACGCGGCAGCCGTGATCACGCGGGCGCTCGTCACGAGCCCATGCACGACCGAGTTCTTGTTGTCCTCGCCCTCGTGCACGTGCTCCTCGATCTGGCTGACGAGGAAGACCTCGTAGTCCATCGACAGCCCGAACAGGATCGCGAACATGAACAGCGGCACGTAGGAGACGATCGGTACGGGGTCACTGTGACCGAGGATCCCGATCCCCCACCCGTACTGGAAGATCGCGGTCAGGACGCCGTAGGAGGCCGCGATCGAGAGCAGGTTCATCAACGCCGCCTGGGCCGGGACCACGACCGTCCGGAAGGCGAGCGTCAAGAGCAGGAACGCGAGCACGATCACGACACCGATCTGGAGCGGCAGCTTGCTCGAGATCTTCGACGCGAGGTCCACGTAGGCGGCGGTCTGTCCGCCGACGTAGGCCTTCATGTTGGTTCCCTTCTCGGCCTGCGGGATCGTCGTGTCCCTGAGCGTGGATACGAGATCGGCGGTCTTGGTGTCAGACGGCGACGTGGTCGCGACCGCGTTGAAGTACGCGGTAGTCCCGGCTTTGTCAAGCACGACCGGCGTCACGGCGGCGACCCCTGGCACGGCCTTGACGTCCTTCTGGAGCGTCGCCAGCCGCGAATCCGATGTCGACTGCGCCGGCGAGCCGAGCTTGACGGCGACCAGCAGCGGGCCGTTGACGCCCTCGCCGAAGTTCTCGGTGATCTGGTCGTAGGCCTGGCGGGCGGTGGTCGAGGTCGAGAGCGCGCCGATGTCCTGCTGGCCGAGATTGAGCGAGAGGAGCGGAATCATCAGCGGGATCAGAATCGCGAGCGCGAGCAGCCCCGAGATCAACGGGTGCGATGCGATCTCGTGCGCCCACTTCGACCACAGGCCGCCCTCCGACGGATGTGATTCCGGATGGCGGTCGCGGACGCGCCCCGAGTTGATGTGCGGTCCGATGATCGCCAGTACGGCGGGGAGCAGCGTCAGCGCTCCGAGCACCGCGACGACGACGGCGATCGCGGCCATCAAGCCCATCGTCGTCACGAGCGGGATCCCGGCTACGGCGAGTGACGCGAGCGCGATCGTGACCGTCGCCCCGGCGAAGAAGACCGCGCCGCCCGAGGTCGCGGCCGCGCGAGCGATCGACTCATTGGTGTCGAGCCCATCCTTCAGCCCGCGGAAATGGCGGGTGATGATGAACAGGGCGTAGTCGATCCCGACGCCGAGGCCGATCATCGTCGCGAGCGTCGGAGCCACCGTCGGGACCGAGACGACGTGACCGAGGATCCGGATGATCGCCAGCGTCGAGGCGAGCGCGAAGATCGCGGTGACGATTGGCAGCGCCATCGCGACCAGCGTCCCGAACGTGAACGCGAGGATGAACATCGCGGCGATGATTCCAATCAGCTCGCTGGACTCCGTTGAAGGGGTCGAAACCTTCTGGCCGAGCTGACCGCCGGTCTGCACCTCGAGCCCGGCCGCCTTCAGTGGGGCCGAAGCGGCATCGATGATGTCCTGCGCCTGTTGAGTCGAGAGCGAGCCCGGGTTGACCGACGTCGTGACCGAGATGTAGCCCGTCATCTGGTCCTTACTGAGCTGGGACGCCCCCTGCGAGGTGAGCGGGCTGACCGCCGATGCCACATTGGCGGCCTTCGCCACATCCGACGTCGCCGTGCTGATCGCGCTGGCGTACTTCGAATCGGTCAGCTTGCCGCTCTTGGTGTGGATCACGATCGGGCTTGAGCCGTTGGATTGATCCGGGAACGGCCCGGCGAGTGCGTCGGTCGCGAGCTGACTGCCGGTTCCAGGAAGCGACAGGTTGTTATTGGTCGTGTCTCCCATCTGATGCGACACCGCGACGAGCGCGATCGCAACGACGACCCAGATTCCGAGCACGACCAAGCGACGCCGCACACAGAAATGCGCCAACCGATAAAGCACACCGGTCATTTAGTTTTGACAGCCCCTTCTGACTCGCGGAAACCCCGGCGTCATACTCCCCCTCGGGAGACACACTGTCAAGCCGCCAGTCCGGTGGCGCGACGCCCGTCGGAGTCCGAGACTCTAAGCTGGCCGCGCCGTGGACCGTGCCACTGAAAATCGCGCCCACCCCGGCGACCCGGCGCCCCCGACCTCGGATTCGCCCCGCACGGCCAACATCGTGGTCGTGATGCCCGCCTGGAACGCGGCGCGAACGCTCGAGCAGACGGTGTCCGCGATCCCGACCGAGATCGTCAACGACATCATCCTCGTCGACGACAAGTCGACCGACGAGACGCTCGCGATCGCCCGGCGGCTGCCGCTGTCACTGATCTGGCATCCGCACAACGTCGGCTATGGCGGCAACCAGAAGACGTGCTATCTGCAGGCACTCCAGCAGGGCGCTGACGTCGTCGTGATGCTCCATCCCGACGGCCAGTACGAGCCATCGCTGATCCCGCGAATGGTCGAGCCGATCCTCAGCGGCGAGGCCGACATGGTGCTCGGCTCGCGGCTCGCCGAGCCGGGGGCGTGGCGCTCGGGCGGGATGCCGCTCTACAAGTACCTCGCCAACCGGGCCCTGACGACGATCGAGAACTTCGTCCTCGGCACCGATTTCAGCGAACTTCACACGGGCTACCGGGCGTTCTCGCGGGAGTTGCTGTTGACCGTGCCGTTCCTGCGCAACTCGATCGATTTTGTGTTCGACTCGGAGATGATCATGCAGGCCGTCCACTTCGGCTTCCGGATCACCGAGGTGCCGGCGCGCACGAGGTACTTTCCCGAGGCCTCGTCGGCCTCCGCGGGCCAGTCAGTGGTCTACGGGATCAAGACCTTGCGCGCGGCGCTGCGGTTCGCGCTGCACAGACGCGGGATCCTGCGCACTCGCAAGCTGATGCCCTGACCTGACGCCTACGAGGTCGCGTCGCAGATCGCGATCAGGTCGAGCGCCTCGCGCGGAGCGTCGGTGAGGCGGAAGTCCTCGGGGCCGATCTCGAGCGCTCCGGGTCTCGGCGTCGTCCGGTCGCGATTGAGGCGCCAGTCGTAGAGCAGCTGGCGCGGGCGGCGCGGTATCAGGCGCCGCAACCGCAGCGGGTCGAGCGCGAGCAGCCGGCGCAGCTCCGCTCGCTCGGCGGCGACCAATCGGTCATAGCGCGCCGAACCCGCCAACCCCTTGATCTCGACGCGGTCAAAGAACGGCCGGCACAGCTCCTCGAACTGGTCCGGGTCGTACTCGACGTAGTGGTACGGGTCGACGATCTCGTCGGGGAGCCCGAACGTGAGTCGGTTGGGGGTCACCAGCACTGCGCGCCCTGGGCGCTCGAGCACGCGGGCGACCTCGCGCAACACCCTGTCGGGATCGGGGACGTGCTCGATCGCCTGGACCGACAAGACCGAGTCAAACGACCGCTCGCCGAACGGCAGGCGGCGCATGTCGGCACATACGGTCTCGCGTTTCTGGTCGGCAAGCGCGTCCGGGTTGACGTCCACGCCGACGGTGACGCGCGGCGCCAGCTCACGATAGGAATGCCCGATCCCACAGCCTAGATCGAGCACGCGACCGGCGGGCAGCAGCGGTGCGCACAGTCGGTAGGCTGCGACGTGGCGCTGGAAGGTCGGGTTAAAGCCACCGGCGGCGGTCGTCACCCGCTCGCCCGTGATCAAGGCGATCGCGGCGGCGAGCTCAAATCGCGCCTCGCCTCGACGTACACGGTCCCGCCCGCGCCGGCGACGATCTCGACCGCTGACAGCGCCGCTGCCACGGGCGCCAGGGCGACAGCGGCCGCCAGCACGACGCCCCGGCTCGCGCCGGAGATCTCGCTGCCGCGCGCGTCCGTGCGCCGGATCGCGCTGTAGAGATCGGGGCGGCCCGGGAGCGTCCCGACCAGACCGTAGAGCCAGCCGAACATGATCTGCCCCCCGCGCCAGTGGCTGGAGCGCTGCACCGTCAAGCCGCGCGCGCGAATGCCCTCGCGCAGCGCCGACAGCGGCAGGTGAACGAGGTGGCGCGGCAGATCGAGATGAAACCAGCGTTCGCCGAAGATGCGCGCTTGCCAGCTGTCGAGGTTCGGGACCGCGATCGCCAGGACGCCGCCCGGGGCGAGCAGTTGCGCCGCGCGATCGAGCGCGCCCGCGGGGTCGCGCAGATGCTCGAGCGAATGCCAGAACACGACCGCGGCCCACTCGCCCGGACGATCCTCGAAGTCCGTGATCTCGACTGCCAGCGCGTCGCCGCCGGTTGCGGCACGCTCGAGGCCGACGGCTTCCCGTCCACGCGCGCGGATCGCGCGCAGCAGGGTGCCATCGCCCGAGCCGACATCGAGCAGCGGTCCCGGCGGCGCGATCCGGCACAGGCGCGTGGCAAGCCGCGCGCGGGAGATCGCGAGCAGGCGATCGCCACCGCCCGAGAAGCGGCCCGTCACGCGGCCTGTACCAGTCACCGTAGGCGCGCTCGAGCTCGTCCTGCATCCGGCCACGGGAATGTGGTCCCGGCACCGCACGCCTGGACATACGGCGAGTCCGGTGTGCGCGCGGCAGCGCGGCCGCGCCGCACCACGCGCATCGCACCCCGGTGGCGGGGCGCCCGTCGACAAGGCCGTTCACAAGCGATGACACGCCGACAGCGTAGCCGCCGCTCCGATCACGGCATCCGGCTGCGGTGGCCTTCCGCGCGGGGCCCACGGAAGGGGCGCGCGGGCACCGCGACCTCGATCGGCACCGGGTCTCGCGGCGGTCGCGCGCGGCGGCCGGCGCGCCCGAGCGCGCCCGGGAGCAGCGGCAGCCGCAGCCGCGAGCCCGCGCAGGTGGACGGCCAGGCGGTGTTCGCGCGCGGCGTGCCATAGCCAGCCGGCCTGGCGATAGCCGACCAGCGCCAGCCACCGCACGGGAAACCAGATCGCGACCAGCACGATCGTGTTGCGCGCGACCAGGAAGTGGTGACCGCCGGGCAGCTGGTGGGCCGATCCCTCGCCGGCGTGGCGCGCGACCGCCGGCTCGTAGCGGCAGCGCCAGCCGGCGAGCCTCAGCCGCAGCGCCAGGTCGACGTCCTCGAGATAGGCGAAGTAGCGCTCGTCGAACCCCCCGAGCGACGCAAGCGCCGAGCGCCGGTACAGCGCCGCGCCGGCGCACGCGCCGAACACCTCCGCCGGGCGCGTCGAAACGACCGTCGTCGCGCGTGAACCTGCCCCGCTGCTCGCAGACGCCGTCGCGGCGCAGGATGTCGCCGGCGTCGTAGATCAGCTCGGGAGCCGACATCGAGACCATCTTGCACGCGACCGCCCCGGCGGCGGGATCGCCATTCAGCGCGCCCGCCATCCGCGCGAGCCAATCACTCGCGAGCTCGACATCGGCGTTGACGAACGCGACGAACTCGCCCGTCGACCGCCGCAGACCGACGTTCGCGGCGTGCGCGAAGCCGGTGTTGGTGCCGCAGCGCGATCGGTCAAGACCGCTGGGTGCGACTCGCGCAGATACTCGAGCGAGCCGTCGTGCGAGCCGTTGTCGACGACGATCACCTCGGCCGGGGCGAGCTCCTGGCCGGCGAGCGCGGCGAGGCACGGAGCGAGCCACCGGCGTCCGTTCCAGTTCGGGATCACGACCGAGACCGAGGCGTCGCTCACGCTCGCGGCTCCGCGATCGAGGATGATTGAGCAGGTGACGGTCGTGCGGATATCGGCGCTCGTGGTCGCGGTGGCGGCGTGCGCATGGTTCGCGCTCGGAATCATGCAGTCGATCGACACGACGCGCGCCACCGCGATCGTGTCGTCGTCGGCGCCGATGACGCCACAGCGGGCCGCGCGCGCTCGATCGCTGCTCGACAGCGCGCGGACGCTGAACCCCGATCTGACCGTCACGATGCTGCGCGGCGAGCTCGCGTCGGAGCTCAACCAGCCGGCCCGGGCGGTGGCGCTGCTCGAGTCGGTGACCGCGAGCGAGCCGCTCAACGCCGATGCGTGGGTGACGCTGGCGCGGGTGGCGCTGCACCACGACACGCCGGCGCTCGAGCGCGCCGTGGGCCACCTCGGCGAGCTGGACCCGAAGAGCCCCTGAGAGCGCCGGGACCGGCCCGCGCCCCGTCGTCGCGCGCGTTCAGTCGGCCCACAGGGCGCCTGCCGATGCCGTCGAGCAGATCGTCGTCGAACGAGTCCGCCCAGCTCGTGCTCCAGTTGACGCGGCTCGCCGCGGCGCGAGCCGCGTAGTCGCGGCTGGCGCTCGCCGCCGTCGCGGAGCCCGTCGGCGATCGCCATCGACCGACGGTGCGACCGCGCGCAGGTTGGCCGAGATCGCCGCCATCGCGTCGGCCGTCTTGTTCTCGAAGCTGTTGGTCACGGTCACGATCCCGGCCGACGCCATCTCGATCGGGACCAGGCTCGGGTGGGGCGTGTACATCAGCGCCAGGCCGACGTCGTGCTCGCGCAGCAGCTCGGCGTAGGAGCGCTGGTCAAGCCGCGGGCGCAGCCGCAGCGCATACCCGCTGCCGAGCGCGACCGAGCTCCCGCGGCCCACCGCGCCGACCCCGTTGAGCTCCCAGCCATCGGCGAGCACGCCATCCTGGAGCACGCTCGAGAGAGCGAGCACGCCGAGCTCGAACATATTGCGCGCGGCGTGCGCTTCGGGCCGCGCGTAGAACAGCAGCCGGCGCGTCGTGCGAGCCTCGAGCTCGGCCGCCGACGGCGCCGGCACGGGCGTGATCGCGTTCTCGAACGAGGCCGAGCTGCGATCGCCCGCGGCCTCCCCGGCGGCGTAGACGCCGATCCCGTGGGCGCGGAAGTAGCCGCGCAGCAACTCGCTCGAGAACAGCGCGAAGTGGTCGAGCCCGTAGGACTCGGTCGCGAGCGCCGCGTAGGACCCCATCGGGAACGTGAACGGCTCGTATTCCTGGATCAGGTACAGAAAGCGCCCGCCGCCGAGCGATCGCAACGCCTGCGACGCGATGTGGGCCGTCCACCAGGTGCTCGCGATGAAGCCGTCCCGCGGGCTGACTTCGAGCGCGGCCGACTCGCGCCCGAACGCGACCTCGAGCTCGGCGAACACATCGCCAGCCCCTCGTATGAGGCCACGCGCCGGCGCCAGTCACCCGCGCAGCGGCCCGACCGGGTCGACGGTCACGATCCGCACCCGCCATCCGCGCTCGGCGAGCCGGCGGGCGAGGCTGAACTTGGCGATGTAGCCGCCGAAGAAGTGCTCGAGATCGATCGTCGGGATCAGGAGGTTGATCCGTCGCGGCGCGCGCTCGGAGACGGCCCAGCGCAGCGGCGCGACCTTGTCGGCGATCGCCGCCACGCCCTCCGGGAGCCCGCTCGCCCCCGGTTGCTGGATCAGCGTCGGCGGCGGCAGCGCGTCGAGGCGCAGGCGCGGCTGCGGCCGGTCGCGTGGCGGTCAGATCGATCAGCCGCCGCCACGCGAGCGCGTGCAGCAGCATCCACTCGGCGCCGAGCGTCTCGGGCGTGCCGAGCAGCTCCCGCGCGCCGCGGCCGGCGAGCGTCGCGAGCTCGGGCCAGCGACCGCTCCGCGTTCAGGAAGCGCTCGAGCGTGCGGCGCTTGGCGGCGGTCGTGCGCTCGCCGCAGCGCAGCAGCAGGACGGTGGCGAACTGCTGCAG
This sequence comes from uncultured Solirubrobacterales bacterium, assembly GCA_963744695.1. Lineage (GTDB taxonomy): Bacteria > Actinomycetota > Thermoleophilia > Solirubrobacterales > Solirubrobacteraceae > Palsa-465. The sequence goes on from CAVUUT010000015.1 coordinate 93,638, forward strand.
CCGGCAGACGTCGACGAAGTAGTGCAGGCGCCACATGCGAATGCGCTCGCGCAGCGCGCGCCGCTGCGTCAGCCGCTCGCGCAGGGACGGCATCCGGTTGGCGGCGGCGTGTCCGAGTGACGCCTGACCGTGCTGGACGTAGTCGTACAGCGGCCGCGGAACGTAGGCGATCTCGCCGATCGTCGCGGCCACGAGCCCGATCCAGTGGTCGTGGAAGTGGGCGAACTGGGCGGGCGGGAACGGGAGCGCGTAGTCGAGCAGCTCGCGGCGAAACAGCGACGCGGCGCCGGTCACCGCGTTGGCCACCAGCAGGGACAGCAGGTCCTCGTGGTTGTTGCGCCGCTGGCCCCACCACGTATCTGAGATCACCCGTCCGTCGCGCGCGACGACGCGGGCATCGCTGTAGACCAGCTGCGCCGGGCCGAGCTCGGCGAGCAACACCTCGAGCTTGTCCGCGTGCCAGACGTCGTCCTGATCGGCGAGCGCGACATAGGCGGGCGTCGGCGGGGACCAGCTCGAGCGCGCGCTCGAAATTGCGATAGAAGCCAAGCCGCTGCGGCGAGCGCGAGAGGACGAAGCGCGCGTCGCCCGCGATCGCAGTCTCGATCGCGGCCAGCGACTCGGGAGCGGAGCAATCGTCGCTGATCACGCAGACCCAGTTGTCGTGGGTCTGGGCCCGGATCGAGTCAAGCTGCCGGCCGAGCAACTCGGGCGGCGGGTTGTGGGTCGCCATCGCGATCGCGACGCGGTCGTCCGAGCCCGCGCCCGGCCAGGTGACGGGGAATCGGGCGACGTGCGCGCGCGGCGCAAGCGTGCCGAGGGGCGCGGTGACGCACTCGCCGGAGTCGAAGCTGCGCGCGCACCGCGAGCTCGAGAAGCCCGTCGAGCTGTCCTGGGCGGAGGGTTACGAGTCCCCAGAAGCCCGTCCGATAGCCGTACAGGTGCGGATCCTGCGCCGATTTCGGGTCCTCGCCCAGGCCGTCGGTCGCGAACGGATCGAGCGTCGGATGCAGCGCGCGGAATGGGTCCAGCCGGGGCATGCCGTGGGCGGCGACCGGCTGCCGCTCGCCGCCGACGACGAACTCGAGCGCGCTGATCCTCGCCTCCGGGCAGTAGCACCACCCGCAGACGAAGACCGCGGTCCCGAGCCCGACCGCCACTTCCCCGGGAAGCTCGCATTCGACCTGCACATGGAGGGACGCGGGCGCCACGGCGGCGAAGCGTAGAGCGTTGCGCCCGTCGGCTACCGTGGCAGCCGTGAGCGACCCGCCGCCCCAACTGAGCATGACGCCAAAGGAGTTCTGGGCGGCGCTGCGCGCGCGCCACCCCCCCGTGCGACTGGCGCTGCGCGAGGATGCCCGCGTCACGGCGATCCACCGCGGCGAGCGCCACGAGTTCCGGTCGCGCGGCGACGTCGCGATCCAGATCCTGCGGCTGTGCGTCGTCAGCGATGCGTTCCTGGCGCAGGTCCTCTATCGCGTCAAGGCACGGCTTCAGACCCGCGGGATCCCGACTCCTGCCGCGCGTCGCCCACCGGATGGCGATGGCGCTGGCGCAGGTCTCGATTGGCGATCCGGTCGTGATGCACCCCGGCGTCTACATCGTCCACGGCCAGGTGGTGCTCGATGGGCTGGTCGAGGTCCATTCGGGGGTTGTGATCAGCCCGTTCGTGACGATCGGCCTGCGCTCGGGGAACGTGTCGGGCCCGGTGATCGGCTCGGGGGTCAGCATCGGAACGGGCGCGAAGGTGATCGGGCCGGTGCGGATCGGCGACGGCGCGACCGTCGGCGCGAACGCGGTCGTGGTCGGCGACGTCCCGGCGGGCGCGACGGTCGTGGGTGCGCCGGCCCGGCCGGTCGGGCGCGACTCCGCGGCGACGATGCTCGAGTGACCCAACAGCGGCGACGGCTACGCTCCGAGATCATTTAAGAGGAGTCAGCAGGCGATGTGGAACGGGAAACAGGTGTCGGTCGTGCTGATGACCTACGCAGAGCGCGATTCGATCCGCGACGTCATCGACCGCTTCTACGCGACCGGCCTGGTCGACGAGGTGCTCGTGATCGACAACAACGCCCAGCCCGGAACGGCCGAGGAGGTCGCGCGGACGAGGGCGCGACTCGTGCGCGAACCCCGGCAGGGTTATGGCCACGCGACGCGGCGCGGGCTGCTCGAGGCGAGCGGCGAGCTGATCGTGCTCGCCGAGCCCGACGGGACCTTCCTGCCCGAGGACATCGACAAGCTGCTCGTCTACAGCGCGGAATGCGACGCCGTGTTCGGCACTCGCACGACCCGCGAACTGATCTGGGCGGAGGCCAACATGGAGAGCTTCCTGCGCTGGGGAAACTGGGCCGTCGCGAAGCTGATCGAGGTGCTCTACAACACGAGCCATCTGAGCGACGTCGGCTGCACCTACAGGCTGCTGCGGGCGTCCACCGCAAAGGAAATCGCGTCGAAGATGACCGTCGGCGGCAGTCACGCGGGCGCCGAGATCATGCTCCTGACGATCGTCTCGGGAGCCCGGTTCGTCGAGGTCCCGGTCAACTACCTCCCGCGCGTCGGGGTCTCGGCGGTGACCGGGCATCCGCTCAAGGCGCTCGCTGTGGGGCTGCGGATGATCGCGCTCACCCTGTCGATGCGGCGCTCGGCGCGGCCGCTCCGGCGGCCGGAGGCGTTCGCCGCCGCCCAGCGGGCCGCCGAAGAGGCCCGTGATCGTGAGCAGCTCTCACTTTGACGAGATCGCGACCGTCTACGACGAGTCGCTGCCGGCCCACGTCGTCGAGCACTATCTGCGCAAGCGGACTGAGTTCGTGATCGCCACGTGTCCGTTGGGGCCGGCGCTCGACGTCGGCTGTGGAACCGGCGCGCTCGCGCAGCGGCTCGCCGCCGTCGGCTACGAGATGACCGGGGTCGATCCCTCCGACGGGATGCTCGAGGTCCTTCGCCGGCGATGCCCCGCGGTGAACGCGGTTCAGGCCTCTGGCACCGAGCTCCCGTTCGCCGCTGAGAGCTTCGAGCTCGTGCTGACGGTCGCGACGATGCACCACATCGCGACCCCAGGCGCGGTCCGCCGGACGCTCGCCGAGATGGTGCGCGTGTCACGTCCCGGCGGCCGGATCGTGATCTGGGACCATAACCCGCGCAACCCGTACTGGAGCTCGCTGATGGGCCGCGTGCCCCAGGACACCGGCGACGAGCGCCTGATTTCAGAAGCGGAGCTCGCCGATGGTCTCGCGCTCGCCGGGGCTGAGATCCTCGATGCCCGGCAGCTCGGGCTCGTGCCGGACTTCACGCCGCCGCCGCTGCTCGGCGCCGCGGCGACGGTCGAGCGCGTCGTCGAGCGCATCCCGTATCTGCGCAAGCTCGCGGCCCACAACGTCGTGCTCGCGACCAAGCCGCACGCGGCCGCGGGCCGATACTCCTACGGGACGCGCTAGGCCGGGCCGCGGCTGACGAGCTCGGCGACGATCAGCCCGTCCCGCGCCCGGGCGAGCGGCTTGATCGCGAACCGACGGTCGATCTGTTTCAAGAGCCACTCGAGCTGCAGGTTGCCGCCGGCGATCGGCTGCCTCGACGGATCGACGTTCGGGTGGGCGCGCAAAGCCGCGAGGACAAACAGTGTGCCGTCGTTGATCAACAGGCGCTGCCCGGCGCGGAGGCCGGCGACCTCGGCGCTGAGCTTGCGCATCCAGAGCGATGGAACGAGGCTGTCATCGACCGGATCGCCGATGAACATCGAGTTCGTGCGGCCGCCGCGCATCAGGATCTCGATCCCCAGGTCCGGGTCGACGGGGAGCACGATCAGGGCTCGGTGACCTGGCACGTAGCGGTTCAGCAGGCGCACCCCGACCGGGGCGCGCGGGTCGATTGGCGGCGGGTGCAGGATCCGGTGGATCGCCGCCGGCAGGCCGCCGCCGGGGTAGGCGCGGGCGAGCGCCGACTGCGAGAAGTTGCGGCCGATCGACGGCCACGCCGCCGAGATCATCAGCGCGGTGACCGCGATCGCGAACGCGGCGGCACCGCGACGGGCGAAGGCACTGCACTCGGGGGCGCGCAGGACGAGCGCCAGCCACAGAGTCGCTGCGATCAGCAGCGGCAGCGTCAGATACGGCAACAGATAGGTCAACGAGCGGTTGTCGGCATAGCTGAGCAACGCGATCGCGTAGCCGGTGGTGGCGGCGAGGGCGAGCACCATCACCGGCTCACGGCGGGCGACGCCGGGCAGACGGCCGGCGAGCAGCACAAGCGCGGCGGCCGAGGTCAGAGCGGCCGCGCCGACAGCGAGTACCGGCGACCAGTTCGCAAAGCCGAAGGTGATCGTGCCCGCGGTTCCCCCGAGCAGGAACGAGTGGATGTAGGTCAGGTACTGGCCCCAGTCGGGGAGCCGGCCGGTGATCGCGAGCGTGATCACGGCGAGCACGAGGTGCGCCGCCACGCAGGCCGCGAGCGCCAGCGCAACCTGCCGGGCGAGCCACCGCCACCGTCCGGCGTCCGCCCGCAGCCACGTCTGGATGGCGAGCGCGCTGGCGAACGTCACGAGCGTGTAGGAGAACGCCTCGAACGCCCATACCGCGGACACGCCGACGACCACAAACCCGGCGGCCTGGAACGCCCGCCGCCGCGGCCAGCGCGCCTCGCACACCTTTGCCAGCACCAGCGCCATCGGCAGCCCGAAGCGCAGTGGGCCGGTCTCCGGCAGCGCACCGACGTTGTAGACCAGCGCGTAGACGAGCCCGACGACCGCGACCGCGAGCGCTGCCGCGGCTTGCAGCGGCCGCGTGCCGGCGACCCGCAGGATCGCGTAGCCGAGCATGTAGAACAGCGCCCACAGAATCGAGTCGAGCAGGCCGAGCGTCGCGTACCCGATCGGGACGACGTGAAACCAGCCATCGAGGAAGTAGATGAGGCCCACGCCGTACTGCGAAATGGGCACGTTGACCAGCAGCGCGCCGCCGCCGAGCAGTTGGTTGGCCGAGCCGAGCAGGTAGTCCTGCTGGTTCTGGATCACACCGGGCGGGAAGTAGACGTTCGGCAGCGCCCCGGTCGCCACGTAGATGACCACGTTCGGGATCGCGAGGGCGAGCACGACGATCGCAACCACGTCGACGGCGCCGCTCGGCACGCGCGCGGCCCATGACCGCAGGCCCGGTCCGAGGGCTAGGAGCGCGGCGCCGGCGAGCGCCGCGAGCACGAGCGGGAGCGCGTGCAGCGAGCCGCGGGAGGTGACCGACAGCACCGCTGCGAAAACCAGGGCGCCTGTCGCGAGCCTGAGGCCGGTGCTCGCCACCGGCAGCTTCAGTACGGCCGGCCAGGGGCCGCCACGGGCCGCCCGCCAGAGTCCGGCCCCGGCGATCAGAGCCCAGACGAGAACTGCCGCGAGCACGACCCGCAGCCCGTACCCCCACGGCAGACGGTGCGAGACCCTCGCGGCGATCAGCGCGACGGCCAGGCCGGAGGCGAGCAGGAGCGAGAGGGTGGGTAGCGCAGCACCGTTGGGACCGCGCGCGATCGCGTCTGCCAGACGCGGGACGAGGATCAGCGCGGCTGGAAGGATGACCACGAACGCAGTCACGTACAGCGTCGTCTTCGCCGTCTGGTTCTGCTGATCGATCAGGCGCGCAGCCAGCGACGGCGCGCCCGCGCTCGTGCCCGGGTGCGTGGCGCTGATCAGGGCGGCCATCAGCGCCAGGAAGGTGGCCGTCGCGAGCGTCACCGTCAGCACAAGCGTCGAGCCGTAGCCGGCGCGGCCGCGACCACGTCCGCTGTGCCCCTCCCCTGCGAGCTCGACCGCCGCGCTGGGGTCGACGGTGTCCGGGCCGCGAGACGGAACCCCGATCGACCGGGGCGGTGCGGGATCAGCGTCCACCGGGTCGCGCGTCGAGATCCCGGTAGACCGTGACGGCCGTGGCGGCGACACCCGGAAATGACCGCTCGGCGGCCCGGCGATACGACGCCGGGAAGATGCTCGCAGGGGCCTGCGTATCTCGATTCACGCTCCCGACGCCTGAGGCGAACACGTTCGCCACCAGAAATACGCGGTGTCCCCGGGCGGCTTTGACCGCCTCGTCGACGGCCTCCTGGACCGGCACGATCGGATCGAAAAATCCGAACGGGTGCCCGCGCTCAGCAGGCGCCGCGCCGCGGAAGATGGCCAGCCGCCGGTGCAGGGCGACATCGAGTCCGGTCAGCGGGCCGGGGCTGAGAAAGCCCGTCACGTCGACGACCACGTCGCCGGCGCGCGCATTGCGTGCGATATAGGCCGCAGCGCTCTGGTAGTCGGGGCGGCCGAAGCGGCTGTCGAGCATTTCTACGGCGCCGATCGCGAATGCCACGATCGCCAACGCCGTCGCCGGCCAAGCGAACGACGGCCGCGTTGCGGTCAGCGCCGCGGCGCCGACGAGCGCCGTGAACGGCCACGAGGCGGCGAGGTCACGGACGCTGAAGATCGAGTTTCCGACCACACTCTCCAGCGCCGCTCCGACCGGGGTCGCGAGCGCCAGCGCAATGACCAGCACGATCCGCCGGTCGAGCCCGGCGACGCGCGCTGCGACCGTATGGCCGCGTAGCGCGACAACCAGGCCGCCGACGGCAAGGGCCACTGCGCCGGCGAGCAGGATCAGCGCGGCCGGCCCGGGGAAGGAACGTAGTCCTACGGTAGCCAGCGAGACCGGGTAGCCGATCGCCCAGTGCTCGATGTCGAAGCGGACCGCGAATGGCGTAAACGGGGACAGCGCCGAAAGGATGCCGACGGTCGGCGACCGCCAGTCGTTGATCAGCCCTGGCAGCCATGGGAGCACTCCGGCGGCGGCGGCGAGGCTGGCGAGTATCACCGCGCGCCGCGCCTGCGGATGGGCCCATAGAACCCACGCAAACTGGAGCGCGAGCACGAACAGGCACGTGTAATGGAGGTAGAACGCCGCGCACGCGCTGCCCGCGTAGACAATCCACCAGCGCGTCCTGCCGGTGTCGAGCGCGAGCAGGATCGAGAGTGTCGAGACCAGGACTGCGAACATCATCAGCCCATACGCTCGCGCCTCGGTCGAGTAGTAGATCATGAACGGCGAAAGCGTCGTCAGCGCGACGGCAACGAGCGCGGCCTTGCGACCGACGGTCCGACACCCGAGCAGGTAGACGAGCGGAATCGTCGCCGTCCCGGCGATCAGCGACGGCAGCCGCAGCAGCTCGGGCGAGTGGCCAAGGCGAGTCGACAGCCAGACGAGCAGAAACGAAAGTGGCGGTGTGATCTCTGCGTGCGCGATCTTGCCGGTCCCGTAGAGCAGCGACAGCACGCCGCCGAGGCCGTGGGTCGCCGAGATCCAGTACGTCGAGAGTTCGTCGGCATAGATCGACTGGCCGGCGACGTGGTAGCGAAAAGCGAATCCGACGAGGGTCAGGACGACGACGAACAGGGCCGAGTTGCGGGCCGAGGGCCGCCAGCTGACCGGCGACTGTTTGTCCCGTGCCGCCGGTGGCGACTCGGCGAGCTCCGGGGCAGTCATCGCGAGCGGACTGTACCGCGATGCGCGCCGCGCACGGCCCGATCCGATCGCTCGCAGGGGCCGCGACGGGCGCCCCCGGGGGGCGACCGATCGCCCCGCTCACGTGGCTGAAAGCTCCCGGCAGCGCTTGATAGGCTGACGCCGGTGAAGCTGTTCAGACGAAAGCTTGGCGCCAGGCAGAGTGACGGTGCGTCAGGCGGGGTCGCCGTGGCCGAGCCGCCTGCCGAGGAGTTCCGGGGATCCGATCAGGAGCTGCTCGCCGAGATTGAACGCCTGACCGAGCGCGAGCGTGCCGACGCAAGCCTCGAGACCGAGCGCCAGCTGATCAGCCTTCGTAACCAGGCTGGCCTCCGCCGGCTGCGGGCGGCCGTTGACGGCGCGACGTTCCCCGACCCGATCGGGGTCGAGCTTCCGTCCGACGATCTACCTGAGTTCTCACCCGAGGACCTGTCCCCCCAGCTCGTGCGTGCCGCCTTCATGCGCGATGGCTGCTTGCTCGTACGCGGGCTGGTCCCGCGCGATCGAGCGATCGCCTTTGCGCAGCAGATCGACCGCGCCTTCGAGGAGCGCGAGCTGCATGACTCAGGTCAAGCGCACGACGCGGGCTTCTACGACGAATTCAAGCCGCATGCCCACATCGGCGAGGACCTCGGACGGCCCTGGATCAAGGAGGGCGGCGGCGTGCTGGGCGTCGACTCTCCGCTGGTCAATTTCGAGATGAACGAGATGCTCGACGCCGTGCGGCTCCCCGATCTGGTCACCGGCTATCTCGGTGAGCCCGCGGTGACGACCGCGCATAAGACGACTCTGCGCAAAGCCGAGCCGTCGGTTCCCGGCGGCTGGCACCAGGACGGAAGGTTCATGGGTCCTGTGCGCTCGCTGAACCTGTGGCTGGCGCTCTCGCGCTGCGGTGATGTGGCGCCGGGCCTCGACATCGTGCCGCGACGATTTGACGACTTCGTCACGACCCAGACTGATGAGGCGCTGCTCGACTACATGATCTCGCAGCGGATGGCCGAACAGGCAGCCGGCGAGACGCCGATCATGCGGCCGATCTTCCAACCGGGCGACGCGCTGCTGTTCGACGACATGTTCTTGCACAAGACCGGGTCAGATCCCGCCATGCCCGAGCCGAGGTTCGCGCTCGAGAACTGGTTTTTCGGGGCCTCGGGGTTCCCGGACGGGTACGCCCCAATCGCGGTCTAGACCCGGCCTCCGGCAAGTTGATCGTGGCGGACTCGCGATCGCAGAACGTGAGCTAAAGCTAAACGATCGGGGCGCCGTAGACGCGCCGCTCAATCCCGGCCCAGGTCGGGTTTCGCGCGTACAGGGCGGCGATCTGCGCAGCGGTGAAGCGGGCGTCGACGTCGCACGTGTAACCCCCGACGTTGACGCGGCCCACCCCTGTGACGACCGCGCGCGCGGGGCCGTCGAGCTCGCCGAGCTCGTCGAGCAGGCTCAGCACGTCGTGCTCGAGCTGCTCGGCGCGCAACCAGCGGTCGATCGCGGTGGCGCCGCGGTTGGTCATCCACGCCAGCAGGTCGTCGGGGTCGGTGCTGGCGACGATCTCGTCAGTGGTCTGGAGCGGCTGAGGCCGGTAGTCGGGGAAAACGCCGTGGGCCGCCTGGTGGTGGGACGCGCTGAGCGCCCACGCCGGCAGGCGGCGGATGTTCATCACGAGCAGCTTGCCTGCAATCTCGGCCTCGCGGCCGAAGAACGGCATGTGCTTGTCATTGGACTCGGGCGGGTCCGCGAACGTCGCCAGGCCCGGGACCCCGGTCAGCATGCGATACGTGGCGTCGCCCCCGGTCTTGGGCAGGTGCGCCCACGCAAAACGCCGTCCGATGATCACCCGCGCGGACGGTAGCGAACGTCAGCCGGCTCGTTTCGGCGCGAGCCGCCCGCCGGCGCGCGGCGCACCGCGGCCGCCGCTCTAGACTGCGCCCGCCGTGACGAGCCCGTTCCCCGAATTTGACCCGTACCTCAACGATCCCGACGGCTGGGGCGTGTCGCTGGCGCAGATGACCGAGCTGCTCGCGCCCTGCCTGGACGCGGCCCGGGCGCGGTCGGTGGCCGAGGTCGGGGCGTACGCCGGTGACCTGACGCGCGTGCTGGTCGCCTGGGCCGCCCGTGCCGGCGCGCGCGTGAGCGCGATCGACCCTGCCCCCCAGGAGGGCTTGATCGAGCTTTCGCAGGCCCATCCGGAGCTCGAGCTGATCCGCGACACCAGCCTCACCGCGCTGCCGCGGATCGAGCTCCCCGACGCGATCGTGATCGACGGCGACCACAACTACTACACGGTCAGCGAGGAGCTGAGGCTGATCGGCGCGCGCGCGCCCGGTGACGCGCTGCCCCTGCTCCTGTTCCATGACATCCGTTGGCCGCACGGGCGCCGCGATGACTACTTCGACGTCGAGCAGATCCCCGAGCAGAGCCGTCATCCCGTCGCCGGCAAGGACGGCGGTGGCCTCTACCCGGGCGATCCGGGCCTGCGGCCGGGAGGACTTCCCTACCCGCGCTCGGCGGCCCACGAGGGCGGGCCCCACAACGGCGTCCTGACCGCCGTCGAGGATTTCGTCGCGACCCGCGAGAGCGTTCGACTGGCTGTGGTGCCGGCATTTTTCGGGTTCGGCGTCGCTTGGCACATGGGCAAGCCGTGGGCGCCCGACGTGGCGCGGATCCTCGATCCGTTCGATCAAGAGCCGATGCTCGAGCGGCTCGAGGCCAACCGTGTCCGCCACCTCGCCCGCGGACACACGTGGCGCTATGAGCTGTGGCAGGCCAACGAGCGGATCGCGCGCCAGGAGGAGGTGCTCCGCCGGCTCCTGGACTCGAGGGCGTTCTCGCTCGCCGAACGGCTCTCGCGGCTGCGGGCTTCGGCCGGGATTGCCACCGATCAGTCGATCGTCTCCAAGACCCAGATCCGCCGCGTGCTCGAGGACGACGCGGGCGACCGCTAGTCAGTCGCCGTTACTGCGCTCGGACCCGACACCGCCATTGCGCCGCCCAACCGCCTCGCGCCTGAGGCGATTCATCGTGCGCAGCGGCGCCGTGACGCGCCACGAGGGGCTGGTGGTCTTCTCGGCGAGTGCCCGCTCGAGCTCGAGCACCCGAGCGTCGAGCGTCAACGTCTTGGAGAACGCGATCGCCCTCGCGGCCTCGCGCTGGGCCTCGGCGCGCCGGGCGCGCAGCTTCCATACAGCATCGTCGCTGGTGTCGTCGTCGAGGGTCCCGGACCACTTCTCGGCCATCCGAATGTGTGCCTCGACCCACAGTTCGAGATCCGAGATCAGCTCAAGCGAGCGGTGATGTACGACGCGGATGTCGGCCACCATCAGCTTGCGGCCCGTGGCCCTGACCTGAAGACTGAAATCGAGGTCGAAACCGTGGCCGAGCAGGCGATTCTCGTCGAAGCGCAGGTTGCGAACCGCGAACGGCGAGAGCACCAGGAGCTGACCGTCGAGCGCCTCGACCTCGCCCGGCGGTGGATCGCACTGGGTCCACGAGAGCGCCGGCAGCTCGCCGCCGCCGTGCTCACCGTAGTGGTGGATCGCGGGCGCCGAGACGACGCGGCCCTCCCACCAGGCGATGCTCGTGACGCCGTTCGCGCCGGCGCAGCCGACGATGCCCACGCCCGGATCCGCGAGCGCCTCGCGGACCTTGGCGCAGAAGCGTGGGTCGACGATCTCGGTCTGCGGATGGACGAGCACGAGCGCTTCGAGATCATCGCGGCGCGCGGCCGCGTCGAGTACGAGGTTGTAAGTCCGCCCCACCGACTCGACCGGAGCGAACGCGAACAGCTCTGAGTCGGGTTCAGCAGCGCGGCGAACGCCGGGCTCGCCATACTTGCGGAACACGTCCGCATTGTTGATCGCGGAGCCGAAGGCGATCACGGCGTTTCGGCGGCGGCAACTCCGTCGCCGAGGCTCGAAACGCCGACCTGCGCCGGAAGCGGCGCAGCGCCCGGAACACTGACCTGCGCCGGCGGCGACGGAGCGCTCGGCCGGCGCAGCAACCGCAGCGGCGCCGTCAGCCGCCACGAAATGCTCGAGGTGGTCACGTCGAGGGCTCGCTCGAGCTCGCGCACGCGCGCGACCGATTCGATCCCGTGCATATACGCCATCACGTACGCGGCGTCGGTGTCGGCCTCGGCACGCCGGGCCCGCTCTTCCCACGTGCCCGACCCGGTACCGATTCCCATCTGCCCGTCCCACTTGTCGGCGACCTTCATGTGGGCGTCGATCCACTGCTCGGGATCGGGGACCATCTCCAGCTGCCGGTGGTGGATCGCCCGGAAGCCCGCGGTCATCACCTTGTGCCCGGCCGCCCGGACCTGCAGGCAGAGATCGAGGTCGTAGCCGTGGAAGGCCCCGAGCGACTCGTCGAAGCGGATGTTGCGCACCACCCAGGGGGAGAGGACGAGCACGAAGCCGTCGAGCGTCTCGACCTCCCCGACGCGGGCGTAGGCGGGCGCCTCGCTCCACGCCCATGAGAACGAAGCGAGGTCACCGCCGCCGTGCTCCTCGTAGCGGTTGATGAATGACGCGCACGTGACCGACGCTTCCCACCACGCGATGCTCCGCACGCCGACGGCCCCGACACACCCGACCAGCCCGACGTCGGGGGCCTCGAGCGCGCCGCGGATGATCTGGCAGAAATCGGTGTCGACGATCTCGGCGTCCTGGTGCACGAGCACCAGCGCATCGAGATCGTCGCGTGCCGAGAACTGGTCCAGCAGAGCGTTGTAGGAGGCAAAAATTGACCCGATTGAAGGCATCGCGACGATCTCCGAGTCGGGCTCGACGACCCGGTCGATCCCGGGCTTGGCGCACCGCCGGTACACCTCGGGCTTCGTGATCGAAGAAGCGAATGCGATCATCTAGGCGCGCCTCGGCTGCATCGGGGCCCAGAGTCTAATGACCCAGCACAGCCCGACAATTGCAGGCGAGCTCGCCGACATCGTGCCGACCGAGCACCGTGCAGGGCCCCGCGGTCCGGTCGTGATCGAGGCTCGCGGGGTCGAGAAGACGTTCCGGATCCCCGACCAGAAGATGGACACGATCAAGGAGCGCGCGACCCATCCGCTGACGCGCATCCAGTACCGCGAGCTGCACGCGCTGCGCGGCGTGTCATTCGATGTGCATCAGGGAGAGTTCTTCGCGATCGTCGGGCGCAACGGTTCGGGCAAGAGCAGCCTGCTGAAGATCATGGCCTCGATCTACAAGGCCGACGCGGGTAGGGTCCGGATGGCCGGGCGCGTGGCGCCGTTCATCGAGCTCGGCGTTGGCTTCAACCCCGAGCTCACCGCCCGCGAGAACGGCATCCTGAACGGCGTCCTGATGGGTCTGTCCCGGCGCGAGGCGCGGCGCCGGCTGGCCCAGGTGATCGAGTTTGCCGAGCTCGAGGACTTCGCCGAGCTCAAGCTCAAGAACTACTCGTCGGGGATGATGGTCCGCTTTGCGTTCGCGATCATGGTCCAGGCCGATGCCGACATCATGCTGATCGACGAGGTGCTGGCGGTCGGCGACGCCGCGTTCGCCCAGAAGTGCCTCGACGTGTTCCACGAGAAGCGTGCGGCGGGCAAGACGCTCGTGCTCGTCACGCACGACATGGGAACCGTCCAGTCGCTATGCCATCGCGCGGCAGTGCTGCACGAGGGCAAATTGGACTACATCGGCCACCCCGAGGACGCCGCGATGCGCTACTACCGGATCAACTTCGGGGACCCCAACGGCGGCAAGAAGACCGCCCCGGGCGAACTTGAACCCGTGATCGACCTCAACGTGCGCGTCGTCGAGGCGACGCTGCGCGACGAGCGCGGCCGCTCGATCACGAACGTGGAGCAGGGCGACCCGATCTCGGTCGACATCGTTGTCGAGGCGGCGCGCAGTCTCGCCGGGCCGATCTTCGTCTTCCACGTGCTCAACGAGCAGGGCGTGGTCGTATTCGCGTTCAGCCGCACACTCGAGCGCAACGTCATGCATGGACAGCGGGTGCGGTTGCGCGGGAAGCTCGAGAACCGCCTCGTCCCCGGCCGGTACTACCTCGACTGCTGGATCCGCCAGGACCAGCACGAAAACGTGATGGCGCTGCAGGCGCTGCGGATGCTGCGCTTCGTCGTCTACGGGACTGCACCGCGCCACGGCGTCGTTACGCTCGACGCCGACCTCGAACCCCGGCTCGAGCCCTGATGGCGATCACGACCACCGACCCGGCGCTCGAGCTGCGTGAAGTAGCCGGCCCGTCCGCGCTCGGAGGCAGCCGGCGGCGCGCATTCGAGCTCCTGCTCGAGATCGCGATCAACGACTTCAAGAAGACCTACTTCGGCACGGCGCTCGGCTACCTGTGGTCGGTCGCGCGGCCGCTGATGATGTTCGCGGTCCTGCTCGCGGTCTTCACGCACGTCTTTCACTTCGCCTCCAAGGTGCCGCACTACCCAGTCTTCCTGCTCTTCAACGTGGTTGTGTTCGGCTTCTTCCAGGAGGCCACGCTGCTCGCGGTCGGCTCGATCGTCGGGCACGAGTCGATCGTCCGCAAGACACAGTTCCCGCGGGTCGTGATCCCGCTCGCGGTCGTCTGCACGACGCTCTTCAACCTGGTGCTCAACCTGATCGTCGCGTTCGCGCTGTTCATGATCGTGTTCGGGATCACGCCGCTGGCGACGTGGCCGCTGCTGATCCTGGTGCTCGCGGCGCTGTTCGTGTTCACGACTGCCGTCTCGATGATCGTCTCGGCGCTCTACCCGCGCTACCGCGACGTGTCGATCATCTGGAGCGTGTTCGGGATGGCCTTGTTCTACGCGACGCCGGTGCTGTATCCGATCTACGTCGTCTCACACCACCTCCGTGACGTGATCGCGATGAACCCGCTGGCGCCGATCTTCGACCTCGGCCAGCGCTGGGTCACCGAGCCCTCCACCCCATTGCCGAACGCGGCGGTCATGGGCGGCCCGGTGCGGCTCGCGATCGCGATCTTCCTCTACGTGCTGGTCTGCGTGTTGGCGGTCTGGATCTTCCGCCGCGAGGCGCCGCGGATCGCCGAAGAGCTCTGAGCCTCGTCCGCCGCGCCGGCCGGGGTATCGGACATCGCGATCAACGCCCCGCCGAGGATCATCGCGACCAGCGTGACGGCCGGCATCTCCCAGTCCCAGTCCAGTGGCGCGTGCGCGACATAGGTCGCGAACGCGGCGGCCGGACCGGCGGCGAGCGTTGGTAGCAGCCGGTGCGCACGCCCGGCGACGATCGCGATCGCGACTAAGAACAGCGCCAACAGCGCGATCCCGACGAGGCCCAGCTCGGCGAGCGTCTGCAGCGGCAGCGAGTGGGCGTCCTGGGCAAAGGCGTTGATCGTGCGGTCGCGCAGCCACCAGACGGCCCAGCCGCCGGCGCCGACGCCGCGCAACGGCTCGGCCTCGAACGCCTTCAGCGCCACCCGCCAGTAGTCATAGCGGTTGCTCTGGAGCGTTCCGAGCCGAGCCGCCCCGCCGCTCAGATGAGCCGCCGTCCCCTCCTTGGCGCCGACCACGATCGCGATCGCGAGGCCCGCCGCGATCACGGCGACGGCGATCGCGGGTGCCCGCCTGGGGAGCTTGAGTTGCCCGGTCGCGCCGCGCGCGGCCTGGCGCAACTGGAGCGCCGCGGCGGCCGCTGCGACGAGCAGGAGGACGGCGAACACGATCGCCCCCTGGAGCTCACGCGTCGAAAGCGATCCAGACATCGACGTGAAGCCGTGCAGCGGCGCGGCGACCAGGCACGCCACGAGCGCGCTGACCAGCACGATCGCGATGCTGTGAAGCTGCTCGCGCCGCGGGGCGAGGATCAACAGCGTCACCAGCCCGGCCGTGCACGCGAACAGCGCCCCGCGCGAGAACGCGATGTAGAGCCCAACGCCGAGTGGCACCGACGCAGCGGCGGCGGCCGCTCGCATCGCGCGCGGCCGCTTCGCGTTCCCCGCGAGCGCCGCACAGAGCACGAATCCGAGCGCGGCGAGCTCCCCCATCGCGTTCCAGTAGGTCAGAGGCTGCTCGAGCCGCCCCTCGGCGCTGATCGAGCGTGCGAAGTTCAGGACGCCCGGGACGAGCCGCTCCGAGAGCCCGTAACCGACCACGATCAGCGCCCCGGCGGCCAACGCCGGCTCGGGGAGCGAGCCGACCTCGCGCGGCTTGAGCAGAATCGCGGCGGCGAGGAGCGCCCCCGTATAGAGGACCGCGATCTGACCGTAGCCGTACGCGCTCCCCGCGATCGGCGCCCACGTGACCGACAGCAGCGTCCAGGCCGTGAACGCCGCGAGCGCCCCGATCGCGACCCACGCGAGGCGCCCGCGCGGCAGCGGCTTGCGCTCGGCGAGCAGGCCGACGACGACCAGCAGCCAGGCGCCGAGGCCGGCCCACGTGCGTGCCTCGGAGAAGTAGCCGCCGCTGAAGAACGAGAGCACGGCGGGCCCCGCCAGCAACGCGAGCCGGGCCGCGCTGAGCGCTGCCAAGCGCATCAGCTCAGCGGTGCGGATCCCTCGCGGCGCGCTTGACCAGCCGCGTCGAGGCAAGCGGCTGGCGCTCTCGAATCTCCCTCCGGGAGTCGCCCATCTGCGCCGCCCGTATCTCTCGCATGATCCCCCGCCTGAACGTCGCGGCGTCGAACCTCCGAGCGTTGAGCACGCAACGCTGGGGATCGACGGCCGCGTCATCGAACTCGAGCACCGCGGCCGCGAGCTCATCCGGTCCACCGGACCAGAAGCACCCGGTGACCCCGTCGACAACCGTCTCCAGCGCGCCGCCGCCACGCTTGGCGATCACCGGCCTGCCCGCAGCCTGACTCTCGACCGCCGCGATCCCGAACTCCTCGATCGAGGTCAGGACGAGCGCCCGGGCACTCGCGAGCGCGGTCGCGACGTCACCGTCCGAGAGACGGCCGGCGAACCTGATCGTCGGACCGGCCTGGCGTTTGAGCCGCCGGTAATCGGGCCCGTCGCCGATCACCACGAGCGGCACTCCGAGAGTGTTGAAGGCCGCGATCGCGACGTCGATCTGCTTGTGCGCCATCAGCTCTGAGACGACCACGTAGTGATCGCCGAGCGCCCCCGGGCCGAAACGCTCGGTGTCGACGGGCGGATGGACGACCGCGGCCTCGCGCCCGAAGTAGGTGCGGATCCGCGCCTGCGTGATCTGCGAGTTGGCGACGTAGCGATCGGTGCGCTGGGCGGCGATCCAGTCCCATTGGCGCCAGCGCCTGAAGGTCGCGCGCAGGAACGCCCGCGTGACCGGGTCGCGGAGCCGCGCCAGCGTCCGGTCGCGGTCATTCCACGCGTAGCGGAAGGGGTTGTGGCAGTAGCTCACGTGGACCGTGTGCTCGTCGCACAACACCGCGTGCGCCCAGGCGGATGAACTCGACACGACGAGGTCATACCCGGAGAGGTCAAATGACTCGATCGCCGCCGGGTAGAGCGGCAGCAGCGCGCGGAAGGTGCGCGTTGAGGGCCGCAGGCGTTGGAGGAACGAGGTGTGCACCGCGCGGCCCGTGAACCGGCCCTCGGTGCCGCGCTCGTCATAGACGGCGGTGAATACGTCGGCACCGGGCCACATGTCGCACAGCGCCGCAAACACGCGCTCGGCGCCCCGCAGATCGAGCAGGAAGTCGTGCACCAAAGCGATCCGCGGCGCGGCGACGGAAGATGTCGCACCCGTGGGCACGGTCGCAGTCTATGGGTCGCGGGATGACGACGTCTCGGTGGTGCGGGCGCCACACGGTTAGCCT
Organism: uncultured Solirubrobacterales bacterium; assembly: GCA_963744695.1. Classification (GTDB taxonomy): domain Bacteria; phylum Actinomycetota; class Thermoleophilia; order Solirubrobacterales; family Solirubrobacteraceae; genus Palsa-465. The sequence continues at coordinate 110,883 of CAVUUT010000015.1, forward strand.
GCCGGGTCCGTGGCGTCGCTGTTGTTCGTCAGCTATTCCGGCGCGTTTGGTGGCGCCGAACGCGTGCTGCTCGATTGTGCGGCCGCAGTCGAGGAGCCGCTGGTGGCGTGCCCTGACGGGGCACTGGCGGCCCGCGCGCACGCCGCCGGGATCGAGGTGGTGGCGATCGGCGGCCACCGCCCCAACGTCCGCGGGCGCGCCACCGACCGGGTGCTGTCACCGATCCGGCTGCTCGCGCATGCGGTCGAGCTGCGCGCGCTGGCAGGGGCCGTAGCGCCCGCTGCGGTCGTCGGGTGGGGGATGCGGTCGGCGCTCGCGTGCCTCGCCCTCCCGGCGCGCTACCCGGTCGCGATCGCGCATCACGACATGCTGCCCGGACCCGTGATCGCGGCGGCGGTCCGCCGGGTGGCACAGCGGGCGGCGGTCGTGATCGTGCCGTCGGGCGCGGTCGCGCTCGATCTCGACCCGAGCGGGCGGCTGACCGAGCGTCTGCGCGTCGTGAACCCGGGCGTCGACCTCGAGCGGTTCGATGCGCGACATGCCCCGGTACAGCCGCCCGAGGTGCTCGTGCTCGGGGCGCCGGTCGCCTGGAAGCGCCCGGATCTCGCGCTCGAGGCGTGCGCGCTCGCTCGCCGCACGGTCCCGGAGCTGCGCCTGCGGCTGGCGGGCGCGCCGCTGTTCGGCGACGACGCCGTGTTGGGCCGGCTCCGTCAACGGGCGCGGCGGCGGGACCTCGCGGGGTCGGTCGAGATCATCGGTGACGAGATCGACGTCGCGCCGGCGTTGGCTCGTGCGAGCTGTTTGCTGCACTGCGCGCCCGCAGAGCCGTTCGGGCTCGTGATCGCGGAGGCGCTCGCCGCCGGCTGCCCCGTGGTCGTCCCGGCGTCGGGGGGCGCGACCGAGATCGTCGACGACGCGTGCGCCCGATTGTTTGCTCCGGGCGACGCCGCCGCGGCCGCCCGGGCGCTCGTCGAGGTCGTGACCGACCCCGAGCTCGCGGCGAGCATGGGCGCCGCCGGGCGGCGGCGGGCGCGGGCTCGCTTTGACCGCGCGCGCACGGTCGCCCAGTTCGCCGACGCGCTGGCGCCGCTGCGGCGGCCGGGGTCGGAGGCCGATCAGCTCGCGCTCGTGACCGTGACCCACAACTCCGAGGCCGAGCTCGAGGCGCTGCTGGCGTCGATCGACCGTCAGCTGCCGGGCGTCCGGGTGATCGTCGTCGACAACGGCTCGAGCGATCGCAGCGTCGAGGTCGCGCGGCGATGGTCGTTCGTGACGACCGTGTCGCTCGACGCCAACCTGGGGTTCGCGACGGCGTGCAATCGCGGCCTGCAGGAGGTGCGGGCAGCGACCGTCGCGTTCGTCAATCCCGACGTCGAGCTGCTCGACGACTCGTTGCTGGCACTCTCATCGGAGGCGCTGCGCGCTGAGCGGCCCGAGCGCTTGCTCGCCCCGCGGGTGCTCAATAGCGATTTCAGCGAGCAGGACTCGGTCCATCCGCGTCCGGCCTCGGCGCCCGACCTCGTCAGGTCGCTGGTCCCGCGGGCGCTCGTCCCGCGGGCGCTCGGCGCCGCGTTATGGCCGTGGCGGTCGGCGGTCCCGCGCCGCGTCGGCTGGGCGGTCGGCTGCGCGCTCGTCGGGCGGACCGAGACGTTCGCGCGGCTGGGGCCGTTCGACGAGACGATCTTCCTCTATGGCGAGGACCTCGAGCTCGGCCTGCGCGCGGCGCAGGAAGGCGTCGAGACGTGGTTCTGGCCGGCGGCCCGCGTCGTACACCACGGCGCCCATGCGGCGCGCGTGGAGTTCGAGGGCGAGCCGTTCGAGCGGCTCGCGCGCACCCGCCACGAGGTCGTCGAGCGGCGACTCGGGCACCGGCGGGCGGCGATCGATGATCGCGCGCAGGCCGTCGCGTTCGCCTCGCGTCTGGCGCTCAAACGTGCGCTCGGGGTCTCGGCCGAGCGCGAACGCCAGCAGTTGCGCGCGCTGCGGTCGGTGCGGACCGGCGGTTGCCGAGAGTGAGCCGGGCCGGCGTGCTGCTTGCCGCCGCGATCGCGGCCGCCGCGGTGCTGATCGGGATCGCCGCGCTGATGTCCGCTGGCGGGACCGCGCCGGGGCAGCCGCCCGGGGAGACGTCGACGTCGACCTCGAGCGCATCACCGACGGTCCCGGGCAGCCACACAGTGTCTGGCAGCCAGGCGGTCACCGGCGCCCAGACGGTGACTGGCAGCCAGACGGTCGCGACCGACCTGCCCGCCCGGCCGGCCCCGGCCGGCGAGCAGTACGGCGCCAACGTCAACTACCTCTTCAACGGCAGCGATTTCACCGTCCGCCAAGTCGCGGCGCAGCTCGCGGCGCTGCGGCGCACGGGCGTCACGATCGCGCGCAGTGACGCATTCTGGGAGGCGAGCGAGCCGACGGCGCCCGTCAACGGCGTCCACCACTACCAGTGGACGTTCGACGACAGAGTCGCCGGGACGCTCGCCGCGTACGGCCTGCGGTGGCTGCCGATCATCGACTACACGGCGCCCTGGGCCCAGTCGATCGCGGGCCAGGACCACTCTCCGCCGAGCTCCGACGCGGACTATGCGGCCTACGCGGGCGCATTCGCCGCGCGCTATGGCCCGGAGGGCACGTTCTGGCGCGCACACGCCGGGCTGCGAGCCCAGCCGGTCCAGACCTACGAGGTCTGGAATGAGCCCGACAACGGCGAGTTTTGGACGCCGCGGCCGGACCCCGGTCGCTACGCGACCCTCTACGAACGGGCCCGCGAGGCGATCGCCGCCGCCGACCCGAGCGCCCGCGTGATCGTGGGCGGGCTCAAGAGCCCGGGGACGTTCCTGCCGGCGATGCTCGCCGCCCGTCCACAGCTACGCGGTCACATCGATGGCGTCGCGATCCATCCCTACGGCAATCCGCTCGTCGTGCTGTCGAAGATCCGCGCCGCGCGCGCGACGATCGAGTCGCTCGGGCTTGGCCCAGTGCCGCTGTACGTGACCGAATTCGGGTGGACGACGAGCCCGCCCGCCGCGATCGGTTATGCGCCCGCGAGCAAGCGGCCCACCTACGTGACCGACACGCTCGCGGCGCTCGGACACCTTGACTGCGGCGTCGCGGCGGCGGTGCTCTACACGTGGGTGTCGCCTGGGCGCGACCCGAGTGACAGCCAGGACTGGTACGGGATCGACGGCCTCGACGGCGCCGCGACGCCCTCGGTGGCGGCGTTCCGCGCGGGGCTCAGGGCGGCCCGAGGACCGCGAGCGCCGATCCGGCTGTGCGGGTCCTGATCGGGCGGTTGATTGGGCGCGCCTGGCGCGGCGGGTCTTCTGCGCGGTGGTTACTTCGCGCGCTTGGCGCAGCGGGTCGCCCGCGACCCCTTGAGCTTGCACTTCTCGAGCGCGAGCGCGGCGTGACGGAACGCGCCGAGCGCCGGCTTGTTGAACACCGACCCCGATGTGTTAAGTCCCTCGAGCCCGGCAAACGAGAAGTCGGGCGCATCGTGCGCCTCGGCGCCCATCCACGTGTAGTAGTAGAAGCCCGCCAGTCCGAGTTGGGTGCGGTCGGCGCCGAGCATCGGCAGCAGCGCCGCGATGTTGCGCGCCTGGCCCGCCGGGGTCGTGTCCCAGTCGAACTCCGTCTGCGTCTGGCCCTTGGCGGAGGGCCAGCTCAGCTCGCTCGCGATCAGCGGCTTCTTGTTGTCCTTGAAGTGATTCATCGCGCGCCGCGTGAGGCGCAGGAAGACGATCACGTTCGCGGGCGTCCGCGTGAACGCGTTGACCGAAGCTACGTCGAACAGGTTGCGTGCCCCGGCCCTGTAGATCTGACCCAGCGTCTTCCAGGCGGTGTTTGTGACCGCGCCGAGCACGACCTTCGCGCCGGGGTCGGCGTGTTTGATTGCGGTGTGCGCGGCGCGCAGCAGCGCGACGTACCCCTTTACGAAAGGCTGACGCCAGTAGTAGCTGAGCTGCTCCTCGTTCCAGATCTGCCAGCTGCGGACCGCCATCCGCGGGATGCTCGGATTCGCGCGCCAGAAGCTCCCGTGCGGTCCGTAACGCCCGATCAGTGCCGTCAGGTAATTGGCGTACGGCCGGGGCTGGGCCGGGAACTCGACGCCGCCGGGATTCGGGACCCCGTCCCACGACGGCGCATAGAGCACCGTCGGCAGCACGCTGATCCCGCGCTGCGCCGCGAGGCCGACGATCTGATCGGTCTGCGAGAAGTCGACCGGCATCCCATTGACGTTGGTGAACTCGCTCTGCTGGGAGGCAGGGACATCGGACCACGTTTTGTACCGCTGTGCGAAGGCCCAGTTGAAGGCAACCCGCACGCTCTGAATGCCGTTGGCGACCATGTCACCGAACTGGGTCGAGAGATCGAGGCTCGACGGCGGAGCGAGCATCGGCCCGTCGACGTCGACGCCGACGAACCGCGCCGGGACCGGCAGCGAAGCGGGGCGTGCCTTGGTTCGGGTGCGCGCCGCCGCCCCGGCGACCCCCAGGCTTGCGAGGGCGAGCGCCAGCGCGATCGCGATCACTGCTACGGCCCCAGGCTTACGCACGCGCTCTTAGTCGAATCAGAAGCCCGGAGGCGGTCAGAGAGAGTCCGATTCCGGCGACGGCCCAGAGGTCGATCCCCGTGAATGGGAGCGTCTTCTGCGAACCCGTGCCCGACGAGGCGGTCGTAGCGGTCGGCGCGGCCGAGTCCGACGTCGCGGGCGCGGCCGTCGTGGCCTGGCCGGACGGGGCCGGCGTCGTCGTCGCGGGCGTCGAGCTCGCGGGCGTCGGGGTCGCGGGGGTCGAGCTCGTAGTCGGCGAAGATGCCGGAGTCGTGCTCGCGGGCTGCGTCGAGGTGTGCGAGCCCGTCGTGGTTCCGGCCAGCGGATCGGTGTACTGCTGGTCGCCCGCCGAGCCGCCCTGGGCGAGCGCGACCGCCGGAGCGGACAGCAGGCCGAGCAGGCACAGACATGCGATGACGTGGCACGGCCGCATCGCCGCGAGTATGGCAAAGCGCCGGACCGAAACGATGCAGCGCATGGTGGTCCGGTACCCGCCCGGCCTCTGGCGTCGGCCGGCGGGGCTCCCGCTAGGGCTCGAATCCGAGCGCCGTCGGCGCGGCGCCCTGGGACACCGACGAGGTCGGTTCCTGGGTGACCGACGGAGTGGTGGTCGTCGTCGAGCTCGCGTAGGTGACGGTGAACGATGATCCGTCTGCGGCGAGCGGCGAAACCGACGCTTGGGCGGAGACGGCGGAATCGCGGTTGTCGACGAAATGGTGTGCGCTGCCGGCGAGCGTGATCCGAGTCGCACGCCATTTGCGACTCGCGATCGAACCGCCGCGGTCACTCGCCGTGACCGCGTGCGCGGCGGTGAACGTCGCCGAGCCGAAGTCCGCCAGCGGCAGCACGCGGCAGAACGACGGGCCTCGACACTCCGACGGTGCCTCGACGATCCAGTCGGCCGACGACACATCGTCGGTCGCGAGCGTCGCCGTCCGGGTGAACGACTTGTGCCGCGTCAGGTCGTGCAGCGAGACCGTCGCGGTCTTGCCGACGACCGTCACCGCGGCGCTGATCGTGTCTCCGGGCTTCACCCTCATCCGGATCGTGTGCGACGGCGCCGGCACGAGCTCGTACCAGACGCTCGCGACGGCCCTGCCGCGCGCGTTGCAGTCGGACTCGCTCCCGATCTGCTCGAGCGCGTTGACCCGGCCGCTGAATCCGCCGAGCCCCACCCATGTCGAGGAGAACGCCCGCGAGCCCGCGGTGCAGGCCGCGGCCGACAGCTTCCACGTCCCGCTTACCGTCTTGAACTTGACCCCCGAGCGGTGGACCGCGTACCCGGCCCAGTTCGCGCTCTTGGCGGCGTTCGCCAGCGCCGCGGGGGCCGCGCAAAGGGCGAGCGCGCCGGCGGCGGCGAGTGCAACGACGAGCTTGATCTTGGAGATGCTCATGGCTTGGTATCGGCGTTGGCGGCGGCGAGAATGGCCGCGGCGCGCCCCTTGCAGTCATACATTGTGAGACTCAAGCCATTCGAGGTGCGCACCGTCACCGGCCGACACGTCTTGGCAACGATTGACAATGCCTTCGCGCTTCCGGTTCGCGTATCGCCCCGGGCGCGAAAGTCCTCGGCGCCATCGTTGATCACCCAGCGTAGCCTTCCGTCACGAACCTCCATTGCGGTCCAGGCGGCGGTCACCGAGCTCTCGCGCCCCGAGAATCCGCCCAACCCGGCGACGTTGGCGTCGGCTGACACGATCACGGCCGCCCAGGCCCGGTAGCTGGCGGAGTCAGAGCTCATCGAAGTAAGCAGGATGCGAGATCCGCATAAGAGGAACCTGAGAGATGGCTACGACTGGTCCGGGGCGTGTAAGCGAACCATTTGTTCGCTGAAACGCCCAGGCCGCCCGCGACGGCGGCCTGCCGACGCTTACGCGGTCTTAGAGTAGGGGTAAGACCTTTTGACACAAGGAGTTCCGAACATGTCCGCCAGCAACAGCTTTGACGCACGCGATGAAGTACGCGTCGGATCGCGCACGTACGAGATCTTCCGCCTCGACGCGCTTCAGTCCCGCTACGACGTCGCGCGCCTCCCGTTCTCGCTCAAGATCCTGCTCGAGAATCTGCTGCGAAACGAGGACGGCGATCTCGTCCACAAGCAGGACGTCGAGGCTCTCGCGACCTGGAAGGCGGACGCGGAGCCGAGCGCCGAGATCGCGTTCACGCCCGCTCGGGTGGTCATGCAGGACTTCACCGGCGTGCCGGCGATCGTCGATCTCGCGGCGATGCGCGACGCGATGAGCGCGCTCGGCGGAGACCCGAACAAGATCAATCCACTCGTCCCCGCCGAGCTCGTGATCGATCACTCGGTTCAGGTGGACGTGTTCGGCTCGCCGAACGCGTTCCAGCGCAACGCCGAGCTCGAATTCGAGCGCAACAAGGAGCGCTACGCGTTCCTGCGCTGGGGGCAGGGCGCGTTTCACAACTTCAAGGTCGTCCCGCCCGACACGGGGATCGTGCACCAGGTCAACCTCGAATATTTGTCGAGAGTCGTGTTCGTCGATGACGGCGCGCAGCCGGCGCTGGCGTATCCGGACACACTCGTCGGCACCGACTCGCACACGACGATGGTCAACGGGCTCGGCGTACTCGGCTGGGGCGTGGGCGGAATCGAGGCCGAGGCCGCGATGCTCGGACAGCCGATGTCGATGCTGATCCCGCAGGTGCTCGGCTTCAAGCTCGTCGGCGAGCTGCACGAGGGCGCAACCGCTACCGACCTCGTCCTGACCGTGACCGAGAAGCTTCGCGAGCGCGGAGTGGTCGGCAAGTTCGTCGAGTTCTACGGCGCCGGCGTCGCGCGTCTGCCGCTCGCCGACCGCGCGACGATCGGCAACATGTCACCCGAGTTCGGCTCGACCTGCGCAATCTTCCCGATCGACGCCGAGACGATCCGCTACATGGAGTTCTCCGGGCGTCCGAGCGAGCAGCTCGAGCTCGTCGAGGCGTACGCCCGCGAGCAGGGCCTGTGGCACGACGAGGACTCCGAGGAGCCGACCTTCTCAGACCACATCGAGCTCGACCTCGCCGACGTGGTCCCGAGTATCGCGGGTCCCAAACGCCCCCAGGACCGCGTCTCGCTGACCGAGTCAAAGCCCGCCTTCCGGATGGCGCTCGACGGGATGCTGCCCGACGATGACGGCGAGGACGAGTCGATCGCCGAGTCGTTCCCGGCCTCGGACCCGGTCGCGACACACGTACCGAACGGCGACGGCCACGGTCCCTACGGAGGCACCGGTGGCACCCAGGTCGCCGAGCGCGCGACCGCGCGCACGCCGCTCACACTCGCGGACGGGACCGAGACCGAGCTCGATCACGGGCACGTCGTGATCGCCGCGATCACGAGCTGCACCAACACGTCGAACCCGTCGGTGATGCTCGGCGCCGGGATCCTGGCCCGCAACGCGGTCCAGAAGGGGCTCAGGGTCAAACCGTGGGTCAAGACCTCGCTCGCCCCCGGGTCGAAGGTCGTCTCCCAGTACCTCGACCGGGCAGGACTGACCGAGTACCTCGACGAGCTCGGGTTCAACCTCGTCGGCTACGGCTGCACGACCTGCATCGGCAACAGCGGCCCGCTGCCCGAGGAGATCTCGGATGTCGTCGGCGCCGAGGACCTGGCGGTCGTCTCGGTCCTGTCGGGCAACCGCAACTTCGAGGGCCGGATCAACCCCGACGTGAAGATGAACTACCTTGCCTCGCCGCCGCTGTGCGTCGCCTACGCGCTCGCAGGGACGATGGATATCGATCTCTATGACGAGCCGCTGGGCGAGGGGCGCGACGGCGAGCCGGTCTACCTCAAGGACATCTGGCCCGAGGCGGCCGAGATCGCCACGACGATCGAAGAGGCCGTCCAGTCCGACATGTTCCACAAGAGCTACGGCGAGGTGTTCGACGGCGACGAACGCTGGAACTCGCTCGAGGTCGCGAGCGGCGACAGCTTCGACTGGCAGGACAGCTCCACATACGTCCACCGGCCCCCGTTCTTCGACGACCTGCCAACCGAGCCCGAGGCGCTCGAAGACATCGAGGGAGCGCGCGTGCTCGCGATCCTCGGTGACAGCGTCACGACCGACCACATCTCGCCCGCGGGCTCGATCAAGCGCGACAGCCCGGCCGGCACGTACCTGATCGAGCACGGCGTCCAGCCCAAGGACTTCAACTCCTATGGCTCGCGGCGCGGCAACCACGAGGTGATGATGCGCGGGACGTTCGCCAACATCCGCCTGCGCAACCAGCTCGCGCCGGGAACCGAGGGTGGCGTCACCATCTATCTCGGAGCCGGCGAGGACGCCGACGAGAACCTCCCGATCTACGACGCGGCGATGAGGTACATCGCCGATCAGACGCCACTGGTCGTGCTCGCCGGCAAGGAGTACGGCTCCGGTTCGTCGCGCGACTGGGCGGCGAAGGGCACTCGGCTGCTCGGGGTGCGCGCCGTGATCGCGCAGAGCTTCGAGCGAATCCACCGCTCCAACCTGGTTGGCATGGGGGTGCTGCCGCTGCAGTTCGCGGACGGCGACTCGGTCCAGTCACTCGGGCTGACGGGCAAGGAGACGTTCACGATCGCCGGGATCGCCGGCGCCGACGAGGTCCCGCGCAAGCTGACAGTCAAGGCCGACGACAAGGAGTTCGAGGTCACGGTCCGGATCGACACGCCGAAGGAGCAGCGCTACTTCCGCCACGGCGGAATCCTCCAGTACGTGCTGCGGGAGCTGCTCGACCATTAGGCTGCAGCCGTCCGCTGCCGCGGACCACTAGCCTTCGCGCGATGCCTGCCCCCGAACTGCTGCACAAGCTCCTGACCGCCCCCGGCCCGTCCGGGAGGGAGACCGACCCCGCCCGCGTGTGGCGCGACGGCTGTGAGCCGTTCGCCGACGAGGTGCGCGCCGACAACGTCGGCTCGTCGATGGCGCTGGTGCGCGGCACCGCGGACGGTCCGACGCTCGCGGTCATTGGGCACATCGACGAGATCGGTATTCACGTCTCGCACATCGACGACGAGGGCTTTTTGCACTTCGGGGAGGTAGGCGGCTGGGATCCGGTGATCCTGATCGGCCAGCGGATCCGTCTGGCGACGAGAAACGGGCCGGTCATCGGGGTGATCGGCCGCAAGCCGATCCACCTGCTGAAGGGGGCTGACCGCGACAAGGTCCCCCAGATCAAGGACCTGCACATCGACATCGGCGCAAAGGACGGAGACCAGTCGCGCGAGATGGTGCGGATCGGCGACGTCGGCGTGGTCGACGCAGAGCCGGTACTGCTCCCCAACGAACGACTGGCGTCGCGCTCGCTGGATAACCGCATCGGCTGCTACGTCGCTGCCGAGACGGCGCGGCTCGTGGCCGAGGCTGGACGCGCGCCGGGCGACGTGCTCGCCCTCGCCGTTGTCCAGGAGGAGACGAGTTTCGCCGGGTCGCGGACCAGCGCCTTCGCGCTCGAGCCCGACCTCGCGGTCGTCGTCGACGTGACCCACGCGACCGATCAGCCCGGCGTCGATCTCGGTCCGATCACCAAGCACGCGTTTGACTCGGGGCCGGTGATCGCCCGCGGCACGTCCCTGCACCCGCGCGTGACCGAGCTGCTGTACGAGACGGCCGAGCAGGAAGCGATTCCGTTCACGGTCGAATCGCTCGGCCGAGCGACGGGGACCGACGCCGACGCGGTGCACGTTTCCCGCGGCGGCGTCCCAACCGGGATCGTCTCGATCCCGCTGCGCTACATGCACTCGCCCGTCGAGCTCGTGTCGCTCGCGGACATCGAGGCCTCCGCGAAGCTGATCGCGGCGTTCGCGCAACGGCTCGAGCCCGGAATGTCGTTCGGGCGCTGAGCGCTGCGAGCGGCGGCCGTGCTGCTCCTGTTTGACATCGACGGGACGCTCCTCGGCGCCGCCGCGGCCGCGCATCGCGACGCGCTCCATGCGGCGCTGGCGGAGGTGCACGGCGTCGACGCGAGCGCACTCACGCGGCCGTTCTCGCCGGCGGGACGGACCGACGGCGAGATCTCCCGCGGACTGCTGCTCGGAGCCGGCGTGTCGGCGCTTCGGATCGACGAGCGCGCCGACGACGTGCGCGAGGTGTGCTGCCGCGAGTACGCCAGGCTCTGCCCGCCGTCGCTCGCCGACCGGGTCCTCCCGGGAGTCGTGGAGCTGCTCGAGTGGCTGGCGACGCGCGACGATGCGCGACTCTCGCTCGTGACCGGCAACTACGAGCCGGTGGCCCGACTCAAACTCGCCCGCGCCGGGCTCGGCCATCACTTCCCGTCCGGACAGGGCGGGTTCGGCTCCGACGCCGAGGACCGCGCCGCGCTGCCGCCGATAGCGCGCAAGCGTGCGGGCTCGAAGGGCGTCTCGTACCCACGCGATGCGACGATCGTGATCGGAGACACGCCGCGCGACATCGCGTGCGCCCACGCCGATGGGCTGCGCGTGTTCGCGGTCGCGACCGGACCGTTCGCCGTCGAACAACTCGGGGACGCGGACCTGACCGTGAGCGACTGTCACGAGCTGCTCGGCCTGATGCGGACTGGCCTGTAGCTACGCGTCTGGCGTCGGGAACTGCGCGCGCATCATCAGGTCCCACACCCGGTCGGGGGTGATCCGGCGCTGGCCGATCAGGAGATGGGCGCTGGCGGTCACCGGATAGCGCGCCTTCGGCCGCTTTGCCGCGAGCGCTGACGCGACCGCCGCCGCGACCTTCTCAGGGCCACCTCCGAGCTTGATCAGCGGGCCCTCGTAGGCCTCGGCCGTGCTTTTCGCGACCTGCCGGTTGAACTCCGCGTAGACGCCGTCGTCGCCGCCCGGACCGACGGAGCTCGCGGCGACCTCGCCGAAGGAGGTCTTGATCAGCCCGGGCTCGATCAGGATCGTGTCGACGCCGAACCCGCGCACCTCGAAGCGCAGCGCGTCGGTGAGCGCCTCGATCGCGTACTTGGTCGCGTGGTAGACGCCGCCGCCGGGAAACACGAGCCGGCCGCCCATCGAGCCGATGTTGACGATCTTGCCCCAGCGCTGGGTGCGCATCCCGGGCAGCACCAGCTGGCACATCCGGACGAGCCCGAACACATTGGTCTCAAACTGCGCCCGCACGGCGTCGAGCGGGACGGTTTCGACCGCCCCCGACTGGCTGTAGCCGGCGTTGTTGACGAGCACGCCGACGGCGCCCTCGGCCTCGGTCACGTGCGCGACGGCGGCGCTCATCGAGGTCTCGTCGGTCACGTCGAGCGCGAGCGTCTTGCAACCGGCCGCGGCGAGGTCGGCGATCGCCTCCGTGCGGCGGGCCGTCGCGTAGACATTCCAGCCGTCGACGACCAGCCGCTGCGCGGTCGCGTGGCCGATCCCTGAGGAGCACCCGGTGATCAGGACTGCCTTGGAGGGCACCTCAGTCCCGACTCTACCCGCGAACGAGCTTCTTGTAGGTGATCCGGTGCGGGCGGTCGGCCTCGGCGCCGAGCTGCTCGTGGCGGAACGACTCGTAGGCCTCGAAGTTGCCCTCGAACCACCGCGCCTGCGAGTCGCCCTCGAACGCGAGCACGTGAGTCGCGATCCGATCCAAAAACCAGCGATCGTGCGAGACCACGACCGCGCAGCCGGCGAACGACAGCAGCGCCTCCTCGAGTGCGCGCAGCGTGTCGACGTCGAGGTCGTTGGTGGGCTCGTCGAGCAGCAGCAGGTTGCCGCCGCTGCGCAGCAGCTTCGCCAGGTGCAGGCGGTTGCGCTCGCCGCCCGACAGCCTGGCGACCTTCTTCTGCTGATCGGTGCCCTTGAAGTTGAAGCCCGCGACGTACGCGCGGCTGTTGATCGTGCGCTCGCCGAGCGTGATCTGGTCGACCCCGCCCGAGATCTCCTCCCAGACGTTCTTGTCGGGATCGAGCGCATCGCGAGATTGGTCGACGTACGCGAGCTCGACCGTCTCGCCGATCCGTAGCGCGCCTTCGTCGGGCTGTTCCTGGCCGGTGATCATCCGCAGCAGCGTTGTCTTGCCGGCGCCGTTGGGGCCGATCACGCCGACGATTCCACCGCGGGGGAGCTTGAAACTGAGCTCGTCGATCAGGAGCTGGTCGCCGTAGGCCTTGCGCAGGCGGTCGGCCTCGACGACCACATCGCCGAGCCGGGGCCCGGCCGGAATGTGGATCTGAACCTGGTCGAGCTTGACGTTGCGGTCCTCGGCGAGCAGGGCCTCGTAGGCGTTCAGGCGCGCCTTGGGCTTGTTGCGCCGAGCGCTCGCATTGAGCCGAACCCACTCGAGCTCCTGGTCGATCGTCCTGCGGCGCGCGGTCTCCTGGCGCGCTTCGTGCTCGAGACGGGCGCGCTTGCGCTCGAGCCAGCCCGAGTAGTTGCCCTGGTAGGGGATCCCGTGCCCGCGGTCGAGCTCGAGGATCCAGCCGGCGACGTTGTCGAGGAAGTAGCGGTCATGCGTGACCGCGACGATCGTGCCGCCGTAGTCGCGCAGATGCTGCTCGAGCCACGCGACCGACTCGGCGTCGAGGTGGTTGGTCGGCTCGTCGAGCAGCAGCAGGTCGGGCTGGCGCAGGAGCAGCCGGCAGAGCGCGACCCGACGGCGCTCGCCACCGGAGAGCTTCGAGACGTCGGCATCCGGAGGCGGGCAGCGCAGCGCGTCCATCGCGATCTCGAGCGTCGTGTCGAGGTTCCAGCCGTCGACGGCATCGATCTGCTCCTGGACGCGCGAGAACTCGTCGGCGGTCTCGTCGCTGTAGTTCATCGACAGCTCGTTGAAGCGGTCGAGCAGCGCGCGGACCTCGGCGACCCCGTCCTCGACGTTGCCCTTGACGTCCTTGGCCGCGTCGAGCTCGGGCTCCTGCTCGAGCAGGCCGACGGTGGCATTGGGCGCCAGCTGCGCGACGCCGTCGAACTCGGTGTCGAGCCCGGCCATGATCCGCAGCAGCGTCGACTTGCCGGCGCCGTTGTATCCGAGCACGCCGATCTTCGCCCCGGGCAGGAACGAGAGCGAGATATCCGTCAGCACCTCGCGGTCGGGCGGATAGCGCCGCGAGAGCCGGTGCGTAGTGAAGATGTATTGAGCTGACACGCCACCCCAGGATACGAACGCCATAGCCTTCGCGGCATGACCGCACCGTTCTTCTTCTTCGGCGCGATGTCGCCGTACTCGTGGTTCGCCGCCGAACGAGTCGGGACACTGCTGCCCGATGCCCGGTGGCGCCCGGTGTTCGCGGGCGCGCTGTTCAGGGCCAACGGTCGCGGTACGTGGGGTCTGACCGAGCGCCGCGAGGCCGGCCTCGCCGACTGCGAGGCGCGCGCGGCCTCCCACGGACTGGGTCCGATCGTGTGGCCCGATCCATGGCCGACCAACGACGTCGTCGCGGCGCGCGCGATGGCATACGCCGACCGGGAGGGGTGCCTGGAGCCGTTCGCGATGTCCGCGATGCGACTCGCCTTCCTCGAGGGCGGCGACCTCGGCGAGCTCACCGTGGTGCAGAAGGCCGGGGAGCGCGTCGGGCTCGAACCCGAACGCCTCGCGCACGCCGTGCAGGCCCAGGAGATCAAGGACATGCTGCGCGCCAACCATGACCACGCGATGTCGCTGGGCGTGTTTGGCGTCCCGACCGTGGTCGTCGACGGCGCGACCTTCTGGGGCGATGACCGGCTCGATGAGGCTGCCGCCGCAGCGGCGGTCTAGCTGGCAGCGCCGAGCGTCAACCCGGCCGCGTCGCGCAACTCCTGCGCCTTATCGGTCCGCTCCCAGGTGAAGTCATCGTCGTCGCGCCCGAAGTGACCGTAAGCGGCGGTCTTCTGATAGATCGGACGGTGGAGCTGCAGGTAGGCGCGAAACGCCCCGGGACGGAGGTCGAAGTGCTCGGAGATCAGCTCCTGGATCTTCCCGCGCGAGACGCGCTCGGTCCCGAACGTCTCGACCATTACCGAGACCGGGCGCGCGACGCCGATCGCGTATGCCACCTGCACCTCGAGCCGGTCGGCGACGCCGGCGGCGACGAGATTCTTGGCGACGTAGCGGGCCGCGTAGGCCGCCGAACGGTCGACCTTCGACGGGTCCTTGCCCGAAAAGGCGCCGCCGCCGTGACGCGCCATCCCACCATAAGTGTCGACGATGATCTTGCGGCCGGTCAGGCCGCAGTCGCCCATCGGGCCGCCGATCACGAAGCGCCCGGTCGGGTTGACGAGAAAGCTGCGCTCGAGCTCGCGCGCGTCGTAGAGCTCGGCCCCGACCACCTCGGTGACGACGTGCTCCCAGAGGTCTGACTTGATCCGTTCCTCGGCGCCCTCGGCGTGCTGGCTCGAGATCAGCAGCTTCTCGACGGCGACCGGGCGGCCGTCGGCGTAGCGCACGCTGACCTGCGTCTTGCCGTCGGGGCGCAGGTAGGGAAGCGTCCCATCCTTGCGGACCTCCGCCAGCCGCCGCGCGAGGCGGTGAGCGAGCGCGATCGGGAGCGGCATCAGCTCGGGCGTCTCGTTGCTCGCGTAGCCGAACATCATGCCCTGATCGCCCGCGCCGGCGAGGTCGAGCTCGTCACCGGCGTTCGTGCCCGAGCGCGACTCGAACGCGGCATCGACGCCCTGGGCGATGTCCGGTGACTGCTTGTCGATCGTGTTGATCACCGCGCACGTCTTGTAGTCGAAGCCGAAGGCGGCGTCGGTGTAGCCGATCTGCTCGATCGTCCCGCGCGCGATGTCCTGGATGTCGACGTAGGTCGAGGTCGTGATCTCGCCGGACACGACAACGAGGCCGGTGTTCACGAGCGTCTCGCATGCCACCCGCCCGTTGGGATCGTCACGCATCACGGCGTCGAGCACGCCGTCGGAGATCTGATCGGCGATCTTGTCGGGATGGCCCTCGGTGACCGACTCCGAGGTAAACAGAAACTCGGTCTCAGAATCATTCATATGCGTCAGTCAACCTTTTTGCTTGATTTCGAGTAGATAGGCAACCATCACCTCGGAGCCACCGAACGTCAGGTGGTACGCGTCAGAATGCTCTTCGACGCGCTCGATCTGCTCGCTCTTCTCATTGAACAACGAACTGAACTCGAAGAACGAGAAGTCGACCACCCGAGCTTGATAGCCGTTTCGATCGAGCAGCTCGGCCGTCCGCGCTTCGCCGATGATCGAGAGCTGCATTATGTAAGCGGTTCCGTCGTCTGCGAGCGCCTCTGGAAGGATGTGGATCAGGTGGTCGAGGAGGTTACGGCCCCAGTAGTCGAGGGGACGGTGCGAGATTGCCTGCTCGAACGGATCGACCGGCATCTGGTAGAGGCTCGCGACGATAACGTCATAGCGCTCCTCGGGGACCCACGGGTACAGATCCCGCGCCGCGGCTGACACGCGGTCGGCAACCCCGTTGCGAAAAGCGTTCGTGAGCGTGTTCTTGACGGCGGCGGCGTCGATATCGATCGCGTGCACGTGCGCGGCGCCGTTGCGGGCCAGCTGCACGGTCAACAAGCCCTGGCCGCAGCCGATGTCCAGGCACCGCTGGTGGGCGCCGATTCCCTCCCGGTAGAGGTACTTCCAGGCCAGCCAGCTGCCCTGCGTCGGCTCGAACACGCCCGGATCGATATCGATCTCGGGAACATCGAGCGGGAAGAGCTCGCGCGAACGGGCGTCTTTCCACGTAGGAGCCGGGCTCGTGCGCCTCCGTGACGCCCCTTCCTCCTCTGGGAGCGTTGCGGGGCGCGCATGGCCCGGCTTGGTATCTGCGAGCGCGGCGCGGGCAGCCGCCAGATGCTCGGGGCGCACGCCACAGCAGCCGCCGATGATCTGCGCGCCCTCGGCTCGCCACCCGAGCGCCAACTCGGCGTACTCGCGACCGGCGACGCCCGGATCCTGGCGCCATCCGGCGACCGACAGGTAGCCGAGGTTCGGATAGACGCCGAGCGGCATGTCCGTGAAGTCGCGCAGCCACGAGAGCATCCCCGGGACGTGATCGGGCGGGATGCAGTTGATCGCAAGTGCGCCGACCCCCATCTCCTCGAAGCGACGGGCCGCGCGCCCGAACGCGTCGCCCTCGGGACCGCCCCAGTGCTCACCGTAGATCCCGCAGACTCCCTGGCGACAGCGGCGGAAGCTGAGCCAGACCGGGAAGCCGGTCCCGAGCAACGCCTCGACGGTCGAATAGGTGGAGCTGCGCACGAGCGAGAGCGTCTCGAGCAGGATCAGATCGGGGGGTTCCTCCTCGAACGCGCGAGAGAGAAGGCGAATCGTCTCGCGACCGTCGGGCGTATCGACGTCGCCGTTGATGCTGAAGGCGATCGCGACCTCGCGCTCCCGCCCGGCGTCGACGGCCGCGTCACGGGCGAGCCGCACCGCGCGCCGCGCGATATCCATCCAATGGACGGGTTCGAACAGGCCGGCGAGCTTGTGTCCGCCGTTGCGCAATGCGGTCGGGAGGCCCCACGTGTTCGTGCAGGTCACGTCGCACCCGACGTCGATGTACGAGCGATGGACGGCCTTGACTGCATCGGGCTGGTCGATCAGCGCCGTCAGGCCCCAGAGATGCTCCTCGACCTCCGGACGCTCGCCGCCGACCTTGATCAGCTCGGTCCCGATCGCGCCGTCGAGGATCACGCACCGGTCGGTGGCAATCATCGCCGCCAGGCGCGCGTAGTTGCTCGCGGTGGTCGGATCTGCTCGGGTGCTCATCCTCAGCCTCTTCCTCTCATAACTGCATGGCTCCAAGCGCGGTCGCCGGGATCACCATGCAATTGCGACAGCTTGTACCCCGGCCGCGCCCGACGCCACTCCCACATCTCCTAAACGACCTGGTCTTTCGAGTAGGTTTGGCTGCCGAGCGCTCGCCAGCGGCAAGAATGGACGGTGCACACAGCGAAGCCTCCTGATTTGTAGATTAACTCCTACCAAACGGGAGGGGTGAAGGAACAGAACCAGATGTACGTTCCCGGGTGCATTGTCGATTCACGCGTCCCCAGAGCGGGTGCCGGGCGCGCTCGCCGACGTTCTCGTACGCGCGGGAGCCGTTTTTGCGCCGCGCGACGGCCGAGCGATTGCCGTCAGCTACGGCTCGCCGGCGGGCGAGCTCGCCGCCTGCGTCAGTGCCGCCGGGATCGCCGATTCCTCGCACCTGACCAAGCTCGAAATCTGCGGGCCGGCTGGGCGCCTGGCCGAACTGACGCGCTATGCGACCGGTGGCTCGCTCGCGCCCGGCGGGGTGATCAACGCCCCGGGCGCCTGGTGGTGTGGCGCCGGCGGGGCGTCGCCGAGCTTCAGCGCGCAGCGAGTCGTGGTGTTGTGCGAGCCGCTCTTTGGCGAGCGGCTGCACAAGTTGCTGCGCACCCGCGCCGCGCGGCTGCCCGGGCTCGCCGTCCGCGACCGCAGTCACGAGTGGGCGGCGATCACGGTCATCGGCACCGCGGCGCCGGATGTGCTCGCATCGCTCGGGGTCTTCGGCGCGACCGGGAACCCGCGCGAGGTGCCGCCGTTCACGAGTGCCGAGCTCGCCGACGTCGAGGCGCTGTGGCTGCTCGAGTCGCCCGACCGAGCGCTCGCACTCGTTCCGGTATCGGTTGCCGGAGCTGCGTGGCACGCGATCGAGCGGGCCGGGCGGCCCCACCGGCTGTGCTGCGTCGGGCAGGAAGCGGTCGCGCGCTACGAGCTGCTGGCGCGCCGTCGCGCGTCGATCTGAGCGGCGGCGTCGAGCTCTTGCCGCGCCGGAGGGCCGGCGGTCATGGCTAGGCCCGGCACCGAGAGTGGCCCCGCCGCTCGCGCGCTCGAGCGGGCGCTGGTGGAGTTGCTCCAGCTCGAGCGTGAGCTCTCCGAGCTCGAGTACGTCCGGCGCGCGGACGCGCTCGAGCGAGCCGGCGACGCGGTCAGAGTGCTGGGCGAGCTCGGCTCGGCGGACGGGATCCTCGCCCGTGCCGCGGGCGAGCTCGGCGCACGCTCTCAGTTCGACCGCGTCTTGATCAGCGAGGTCGCCGGCGACCGGATGGCGCCGCTCGCGCTGTGGAGCGAGTCCGACGAATCGGCCGGGGCGGACCGGCTGCGGGCGCTGCGGGAGGCGCCGATCCGGCTCGCCTATCCACTACCCGAGGCCGAGGTGGCCCGCCGGCGCAGCGTCGAGATCGTGTCCGTGGGCGACGGTGGCGCCCGGGCTCCCGCTGGGCTGACCGCGACGCTCGGCCTGCGCTCCTACGTCGTTGGGCCGCTGGTCGCCCAGGGCGAGACGATCGGGCTGCTGCACGCGGACGCGCAGGACAGCGGGCGCCCGGTCGATGAGATCGACGCCGAGGTGGTGACCAAGTTCACGCAGGGCCTGTCCGGGGTGCTCGAGCGAGCCGTCCTGCGCCACACGCTCGAGCTGCATCGCGCCGAGCTCCAATCGGCGGCGCAGTGGATGAGCGGTCGCCTCAGCCGGCTCTCGCACGCGGAAACCGTCGGCCCGGGATCCGAGGCGGGGCGGCGGCTGGTCGAGTCGCTGACGCCCCGTGAGCTCGAGGTCCTGAGGCTGCTCGCGCGGGGCAACACGAATCTGGAGATTGCGGCCGCGCTCGTGGTCCGCGAAGGCACGGTCAAGTACCACGTCAAGAACATCCTGCGCAAGCTCGGCGCGACGAGCCGCGCCGACGCCGTCTCGCGCTTCGTGCGCTCCTCGTCGCCGGAGGCGGCTCGATGAGCCGCGGCACGGCCGTGCGGGTCGGATCGGGCCGCCGGTTGGTGGCGACCGATGGCGTCCTCGCCGGTCCGCTCGGCGCCGAGCTCGAACGGCGGGTTGCGCGTGCCTGCGTCGACGCCGAGCAACTCCTGCAACTGCCGCGCGAGGATGCCGACCGCGAGCGGCTGCACGAGCTCGCCGCGGGCCTGTCCGAGCGGCTGGCGGCGATCTCACCCGATCACGAACGCGCCCTGGTGGCCGAGCACGAGGCGGCGTTGCGGCGGTTGCGGGAGCGGTTCGACGCCCGCTTCGAGGCCCTCTCGCGCGCCTACGGCGCGGTGCTCGAGCTACGCGAGCTGACGTCTCCAACGGGGATGCTCGGCCGCGCGCCGGCCGCGCTGTGCGGGGCGTCGAACTTCGATCGCGCGATCCTGAGCCTCGTCAGCGGCGGGCAGATGATTGCCGAAGCAGCTCATTTCGACGGCGATCGCGCGGCCGCCGAGGCGGTCCTCGCGGCGCTGCGCGCGGAGCCGATCCTGCTCGAGCATCCGCTGATCGAGACCGAGTTGCTGCGCCGCCGCCGGGCGACGATCGTCGTCGATGCGCACGTCCAGCCGCGCGCCGACCGGCGCCTCGCCGAGCTGATGGGCTGGACGTCGTACGCGGCCGCGCCGCTGGTGGTCGGTCCGCGCGTGATCGGCGTCCTGCATGCCGATCGCGGGCGCGAGGGCGCGCTCGACGTGCTCGACCGCGACGTCCTGTGGGAGTTCTCGACCGCGCTCGCGCAGGCATACGAGAGCGCGAGCCTGGTCCGGACGCTGCGCGGCGAGCGCGAGCAGATGCGCTCGTTTCTGGAATGGCTGAGCGCGCGCTCGAGTGATCTGACCGACGCGCCGATCCGTCTCGCGACCGTCGAGCGCCCGCCGAGCCCCCCGATTGCACCGCTCGAGACGCCGGGCGCGCTCGGCCGGCCCGATGACCGCGCCGTGTTCGAGGGCCTGTTGACGCGGCGCGAGCTCGATGTTCTGCGGCTGTTGGCCGACGGCAAGACCAATAAGGCGATCGCCGAGGCGCTCGTGATCTCCGAGGGCACGGTGAAGTTCCACGTCAACAGCATCCTGCGCAAGCTCCACGTCGCCAACCGCGCCGAGGCGGTCTCGCGCTATCTGCGCCTGCTCGGGATGCGCGCCCCATGAGCGCCGCGAGGGGATGAGCGCGTGCTGCGGGTGCTCGCAGTGCTGTTCGCGACGATCGCGATCGTCTGCATGATCGTCGCGACCGCGGGCATGGTCACCGAGCGACAGGGGCCGTGGACGGGCTGGTGGCTGCGGGCAGCGGCGGTGGTCTCGTTCGCGATCGCGGTCGTCTTGAACGTGATCGCACACTGACCAGTGCCGTCCGCCGACAAGCGCCCGGGCGCCGTCTGGGCGTCAGTTCTCGGAGGTCGGATTGACCCCGATTTGTTGCGATCTGGCCCGGCTCGCATGTTGGCGCCCTCGCTAACGTAGAGCGTTCATGCCCAGGATCTTGGACGTCGAAAGTGCGATGCTGCTACTCGAGCTCGACCCACCGTTTGACAAGCGCAAGGTGCAGCTCGCGCGCAGGCGGATGGCGAAGCGCTGGCATCCGGACATCGCCCCTCCGGGGCGCCGCCACGAGCACCAGCGCCACCTTCAGGCGATCAACGAGGCCGCCGACGAACTCGAGCGTCTGGCCGAGACGTCGCGCGGCGGTCGCGTCACGCGCAACGCGGTCAAGGTGTCGGCCGCGGCCACGCGCCGCGCCCGCGCCGACGCCGGCCGTCGCGCGTACGAGAACGAGCAGCGAGAGCGCACGGCGGCCGAGGATCGCGCCCGCCACGACCCATTCGCCTCGCGCGTCCCCGACCACTCGGTCGTGCACCGCTACGCGCGCTGCCTGTCCTATCCCGAGTGGGGCGTCGGGACCGTCACCGGGATCTACTTCTCGGGCGACGGCGACGACGTTCAGCAGTGGGCGCGGGTGATGTTTGCGATCGGCGTGCGCACGGTGCCGGCTGGGTCATTGCAGTTCGTGGATTTCTCCAAGCCCGACCCGGCCGCCGACCGTGTGCAGCGATTCATGACCGCCGCCCAGCACGCGCTCGCCGAGGGCGATGCGGCGCTCGCGGCCCAGCGGCTCGTGTACGCGCGCGACGCCGAGCCTGACAACCCGGCCGTGCTGCGCCTGCTGACGGTCGCCTTCTGGCAGGCGCGCAACCTGCCGGCCGCCGCGCGGACCGTGCGCGATTGGGCTCGGATCGACACCGACCGCCCGACGCCGGAGCGGTTCGCCTCGCGGATCTACGAGGACATGGGCGCCTTCGACCTCGCGGCGGAGGCGGCGCAGCGCGCGGCCGAGCGCGCTCCAGCCGATGCGTCGGCGTGGGAGCGTCTCGGGCGGCTACGGCTGCGGCTGATGGATCGCGATGCGGCAATCACCGCGCTCGAGCGCGCGCGACTGAGCGGGCCCTCAGTCGAGGGCATGCTCGACCTCGCACTTGCCTACCACCTGGCCGGCGACGTCGGTGCCGAGGTCTCGGCGGCTGAGGCGGCGACCACGATCGAGCCCGAGTCACCGCAGGCGTGGTCGACGTACGCCCACGCGCTCGCCCGCACCGACCGGCTCGCCGAGTGTGAACAGGCCTGCCGCAAGGCGCTGTCGCTCGGCGGCGACCCCGAGGTCAGCGAGCTGCTCGCTCGCGTCGAACAGGTGAGTCCGCGCGGTCTGTCGGCGCGCAGCGCCGCCTAGAGGCGGTCAAGGCTCGAGGTCGCCGCGCTCGTCGGCGGTCGCTTCAGGACGACGCGACCGAGCCCTCACGCCCGCACACGGGGCACGACTCGTGCGAGGCGAGCGGGCGCCCACCGCACGCCGGGCAGTCGGCGGCCTGCTCGAGGACGCCGAGCAGCTCCCCGACCCGGCACACGAGCAGCCGCTCCTCCTCGACCTCGACCCAGGCGCCGGCCGACGCCGGGAACACGACGTGGTCGCCGGGCTTGACCGGCATCCGCACGCCGACGTGGTCCCACCAGTCCAGGCCGGGACCGACCGCGAGCACGATCCCCTGCTGTGGAGGGGGCTCATCGGAGCCGGCCGGGACGAGCAGGCCCGAGCGACGGACCCGGTCCGGGTCGAGCTCCTTGATCACGATCCGATCAAACAGTGGTCGAAGCTGGCTGCGCATGTTCTGCTACAGAGTGTATTTCGCCCGCGGCGGAGCTTTTGTGGCGCTGCGCCCAAGCTGCCGAAGCCATCATTAGGCTGTCGCGCCATGCGTCTGATCGTGGCCCGCTGCTCGATCACCTACTCCGGTCGCCTGAACACGTTCCTGGATATGGCGACCCGGCTGCTGATGATCAAGGCCGATGGCACATTCATGGTCTTCTCTGACCACGGCAGCCAGAGCGTCAAGCCGCTCAACTGGATGACGCCGCCGACCGTGATCGAGGAGTCGCCTGCAAGGATCGTCGTGCGCAAGCGCGGCGCGAGCAGCGAGGACCTCGTCGAGATCGAGCTGGCCGAGGTGTTGTCGGACGTCACGCACGAGATGGGCTCGCCCGAGGCCGACGTGGCACTCGCCAAGGACGGCGTCGAAGCGCATCTACAGGAGCTACTCGCCGCGCAGCCCGAGTGGTGCGGCGAGGGGTTCCGGCTCGTTCGCCGCGAGTGGCCGACCGACATCGGCCCGGTGGACCTCATGTGTCGCGACGTCGACGACGGGTGGGTCGCGGTCGAGATCAAACGGGTCGCAGGGATCGAGGCCGTCGAGCAGCTGACGCGCTATCTCGAGCGGATCCGGCTCGACCCGGCGTTCGCGGGCTGCCGGGGCGTGCTCGCGGCGCAGGTCGTCAAGCCGCAGGCGCGGGTGCTTGCCGAGGCGCGCGAGATTGCCTGGGTCGAGGTGCCCGAGCTTGCGGTACTGCGCGGCGAGCGCGAGCCGGAACTGAAACTCTTCGCCGCATGAACCAAGAGCCAGCCGTCCTGACCGAGCAGCGCGGGCGCGTGCTTGTGATCACGCTCAACCGTCCCGACCAGCGCAACGCCGTCAACGCCGCGCTCGCGCACGGGCTCGCCGCCGCGATCGATGAGCTCGACGACTCGCAGGAGCTCTCGATCGGAGTCGTGACCGGAGCCGGCAAGGGCTTCTGCGCCGGAATGGATCTCAAGGCGTTCGTCGCGGGCGAATCGCCGCGGGTCGAGGGGCGGGGCTTTGCCGGAATCACGCAACGCGCCGCCGCCAAGCCGCTGATCGCCGCGATCGAGGGCTTCGCGGTGGCGGGCGGGCTCGAGGTCGCGCTGGCGTGCGATCTGATCGTCTCCGCGCGCGGGGCACGGCTCGGGATCCCGGAGGTCAAGCGCTCGCTGGTCGCCGCCGCCGGTGGGCTGCTGCGCCTGCCACGGCTGCTGCCGCGCAACATCGCGATGGAGCTCGCGCTGACCGGGGAACCGATGCTCGCCGAGCGCGGCTTCGAGCTCGGCCTGGTCAACCGGTTGGCGGAGCCGGGCGGCGCGCTGCAGACCGCGCTCGAGCTCGCCGAGCAGATCGGCGAGAACGGCCCGCTGGCACTGGCCGCGAGCAAGCGGATCCTGCAGGAATCCGTCGATTGGCCCGAGGCCGAGTTCTTCGACCGCCAGGCCGAGATCGCCGAGCCGGTGATGCGCTCCGAGGATGCCCGCGAGGGCGCGACGGCCTTCGCCGAGAAGCGCCGGCCGGTCTGGAAGGGGCGCTAGTCCGCGTCGCCCCAGGCAGTCGCAACGAGGTGGCGCGAGCCGCCGCGATTGCGGTGCTCGCAGAGGTAGATGCCCTGCCAGGTCCCGAGCGCCAGCCGCCCGCCCGAGATCGGCAACGTCAGGGAGGGTCCGAGCAGCGCCGCCTTGACGTGGGCCGGCATGTCGTCGTCGCCCTCGAGCGTGTGCGTCCAGTACGGCGCCCGCTCCGGGACCGCCTCGTTGAACCAGGTCTCGAAGTCGCGGCGGACGTCGGGCGAGGCGTTCTCGTTCAGCGCCAGCGACGCGGACGTGTGCTGGATCAATAGGTGCAGCACGCCGACGTTGAAGCTTTCGAGCTCGGGCAGCGCCACGAGAACCTCGCGTGTCACCAGATGAAAGCCGCGCGGGCGGGGAGCGAGCGTGATCCTGTGCTGCAGCCAGGTCACAGCGGTAGCTCGGGGATCCGGGCCACTCGCATCACGACCCGCTCGCCGTTGAACGGCACCCCTTCGCGCTCGAGCAGCTCGCGCTGACGCCAGCCCTTCGCGAGCGAGCCGTCGGCGCGGACGATTCGGTGCCATGGCACGGTCGGATCGTCGCAGGCACTCAACACGGCGCCCGCAACTCGGGGAGATCCCGGCGAGACGTCGCCATAGGTTCGCACGAAGCCCTCCGGCGTCGCGCGGACGCGGGAGAGAATCGCCTCGGCGTGGCGGAAGTCCATTTCTGCAGGATATGTGTCAGCGCTGGGCGCCGAAGGGATTTGGTGCTAGCGTCGCGCGACCGCCGAGTTCCCCGCAATTTGCGGGCAAATGGATGGGGGAGAGCCCCGCCAAAAGTCTTCCTGACCCACAGATGAGCCTCAGCCGCCGTGCCGCCAGCTTCTGCCTCGCTGCAGCAGCCGCGTTGTTCGCTGGGCTCGCGTTCGTCGGCTCGGCGCCACAGACGGCCGCGCGAGCCGACACGCTGGGCCAGCTCAACTCGCAGCTCGGCGCCGAGCAGGCGGACCAGGATCACCTCAACGCGACGATCGGCAACCTCTCGAGCCTGATCTCCGGGCTCGACGGCCAGATCCGGCTCATTGAGAACCGTCTCGCCGGGGTACAGGAGCAGTTGGCTGCTGACCGAGCCGAGCTTGCACGGGTCACCGCGTCCCTGAAGAAGGAGCGGGCGCTCGTCGCCAAGCTACGGCGGCGGCTCGCATTCGCGCAGATGGTGCTCGCGCGCCAGCTGGTATCGAGCTACGAGGGTGACCGGCCCGACATCGTGTCGGTGGTGCTCAACGCCAACGGCTTCAACAACCTGCTCGACGAGCTCACGTTCCTCAAAGCCGCCGAGAACCAGCAGCAGACGACGATCTCGATCACCCGCAAGGACAAGCTCGAGGCCGACAACGCCGCCGCCCGGCTGGCCAAGCTCGAGACCAGGGACCGTGGGATCACGCACGCGGCGACGGTGCAGGAGCGAGCGCTGGCATCGATGAACGCGCTCCTGCAGTCAAAGCAGTCGGCGCTGGCGCGTGCCCGTTCGGCCCAGGAGCTGGCGCTGCACGCCAGCCAGGCGCGGGCCGGCCAGCTCCAATCGAAGATCTCGCACATCCGCGCCGCGCAGGCCGCCGCCGCGGCCGCAGCGGCCGCCTCGGCGCCACCGCCGGCGCCGGTTGGGAGCCCGTCGGCGCCCAGCTCGCTCGGGCCCAATGGCGGCTGGGCGATCCCCTGGGCGATCGTCGATTGCGAGTCCGGCGGGCAGAACCTACCGCCCAACAGCGCTGGAGCGTCGGGCTACTACCAGATCATCCCCTCGACGTGGACGCTGTTCGGAGGGACTGGGCCGGCCGCCTACCTGACGAGCAAGGCCGAGCAGGACGCGGTTGCGTCGAGGATCTGGAACGGTGGCGCCGGCGCCTCGGACTGGGTCTGCGCCGGAATCGTCGGAATCCACTGACCGACCGTTTGTTGAGTCCGGACCGCACCCGCGCTTTGGGCGGTTAACCTCCGCGCGTGACTAACTCGCGCGCCGGGGCGGCGCTGGTCGCCGCAATCCTGCTGATCGCACTCGCCGTACGGGTGGCGTTTGTCGAGCAGACGTCGTATCACGCCGTCAACGATGCGGGCTCGTACAACCGCCTCGGTTCGATGGTCGCCACAACCGGCAGCTACAACGTCGGCAGTAAGCCCGGCTCGGGGGCCGGCGGCGCCCGCGGCCCGACCGCCTACTTTCCGCCCGGTTTTCCGTACTTCCTCGCCGCCGTCGACCTGATCGACGGGCACACGGCGGGCGGCAAGTCTGCCGTGCAGCCGGAGCGGGTCGCGATGGCCGTAATCGGAACGGTCGCGGTCGCCCTCGTCGGGCTGGTGGCGCTCGAGGCGTTCGGAGATTCGGTCGCGCTCGTGTGCATGGCGCTAGCGGCTCTGTATCCGGTGCTGGTCGAGTTATCGGGCACGCTCGTGGCCGAGAACCTGCTGCTGGTGTTCGAGCTCGCTGCGATCTGGACCGCGCTGCGGGCGCGCCGCTCCGGGAGCCCGTATGCCTGGATCGCCGCGACCGGCGTGCTCACCGGGTTAGCCACGCTCACGCACGAGAACGCGATCGTGATGATCATCCCGCTCGCGTTCGGGGTGGCGGCTGCCGCTCGCTCGATCCGGCCCCTGAGCCGGACGGTCAAATACTCCGCCGTGACCGTTTCGAGCACGGGCGCGCACGGCAAGGGGCCTCGGCGACGTAGCACTCCCGACTCCAATCGAGCCACGCCGGCCGCAGCCGTGGGCGTGCTGCTCGCGACCGCCGTGTTGACGATCGTGCCGTGGACGATCCGCAACGCCGTCGAGCTTCACCACTTCGTCCCGGTCTCGGACGAGACGGGGATCACGCTCGTCGGGACCTACAACCCGGCCTCGGCCGCTAACCCACGGGTGCCCTACAAGTGGCGCTTCTTCTGGAAGATCCCGCAGGACGCCGGGCTGCGACGCCACGTCGGCCGCTACACCGAGGTGGGGCTGAGCTCCAAGCTCGAGTCACAGGCGCTGCACTACGTCGGCGACCATCCCCTCTCGCCGCTGGCGGTCGCCTACCACAACACGCTGCGGATGTTCGAGGTCGAAGGAACCTTCGCTTGGCACGCCTCCGCGGCCGCGATCGGCCTGCACACACGGGACGCGGGCGTCGGCGTGGTCGCGTTCTGGCTCGTGTGCCTGCTGGCTCTGGTCGGGATCATGACCCCGGCTGCACGGGCAGCTCCCCGCTGGCTATGGGCGATACCGATCCTGTATGCGCTGACGATCGTGTTCGTCAACGTCGAGACACCGCGATTCCGCGAGCCGATCGACCCGTTCCTGCTGCTGCTGGCGGGGTGTGCGATCGAGGCCGCACTCGAGCGCCTCGGGGTGTTCAGGGCGGGCGGCGGCCGAGAGTGGCGGCCGGCGCTCCACGCCTAGGACTGAGCGGTGCGCCAGTCGGGCGTCGTCGGCAGCCGCCGCGGCTGGCGGGCGACCCCGAGCTGATCGAGGTGCGCGAGTGCCTGTCCGGAGCCGACGGCGACGCATGTCAGCGGCGACTCGGCGAGATGGACCGGCATCCCCGTCTCGGCGGCGACGAGCTGATCGAAGCCCTTGACCAGGGTCCCACCGCCGGCGAGCAGGATTCCGTCACGGGCGATGTCACTCGCGAGCTCGGGCGGCGTCTGCTCGAGCGTGTCGCGGATCGCCTGCAGGATCTCGCGCAGCGGACCCGAGATCGCCGAGCGGACCTCCTCGGTGCGGAGTTCGATCGCGGTCGGGAGCCCGGTTATGAGGTGGCGGCCACGGACCTCGATCGTGCGCTCCGGCGTCAATGCAACCGCCGATCCGGCCTCGATCTTGATCGCCTCCGAGGTCCGCGAGCCGATCGCGAGCTGGTAGACGCTGCGGATGTAGTGCGCGATCGCCTCGTCCATCTCGTAGCCGCCGACGCGCACCGAGCGGGAGATCACGATTCCGCCAAGCGAGATCACGGCCATCTCGCTCGTCCCGCCGCCGACGTCGACCACCAGCCGCCCGACCGGCTCCTCGATTTCGAGCCCGGCCCCGATCGCGGCCGCGATCGGCTCTTCGATCAGGTGCACGCGCCGCGCGCCCGCGGCCAGCGATGCCTCCTCAACGGCGCGCTTCTCGACCTCGGTCACGCCCGAGGGGGCGCACACGATCAGCCGCGGATGCGCCATCCGCCGATCGATCACCTTGCGGATGAAGTAGCGCAGCATCTCCTCGGTGACCTCGAAGTCGGCGATCACGCCGTGGCGCAGCGGTCGCGTGGCCGAAATAGTGGCCGGCGTGCGGCCGATCATCCGCTCCGCATCGAGGCCGACCGCGTGGACCTCGCCGGTCGCGAGGTCCGAGGCGACGACCGAGGGCTCGGACACGACGATGCCGCGGCCGCCGACGTAGACGAGCGTGTTCGCCGTGCCCAGGTCGATCGCCATGTCGTGGACCCCGAGCGTGGGGGCCAGATGGCGCCGTGAGTTGTCGCGACGGGAACCGTCTCTGCGAAACCGGATGTGGAAGAGACTGTCAGACGCGGGCAAGAACTGCCGCGCGGGATCGACCGAGGCTTAACTCAGCGTCTCGGACTTGGACTGGCCGGCGTTCGTCCAGCTCACGGTCAGCCCGCTGAACTGGATCGAGTCGCCGAGGCTGCCGGTGTCCAGCGTCTGGACCGTTCCCCGGGTGAGGCTCGACGGCGCGAACGTGATCGCCTGGAGCATCAGCGGACCAGTCGAAACGTGCGGGTTCACGGGCGCCTCCCACGCGATCGCCCCTGCGGTACTGAATGCGTAAGCGATGGAGGCCGTGGCGAGGTCCTGCGAGAGCGACAGCGAGTGATGTTTCCCCAACCGGAACACCTGGGCGACCGAGCTGGCGGCGCCCACGCATTCGGGGTTGGTGGGGTCGTCCTTGTAGCACTCCGCCTGGCTGGCCAGGCCGGTGGTGAACAGGTCGCTCACCTGCGTGCCGGTGAGGGTCAGGTGCGAGGTGGCGTCGTTGCCGATGAACTCGCCACCGCCGCTCGCCGTCTGGCCGACCTTGATCGATTTGCCGGCCGGTCGCAGGCAGGCGTACAGGGTGAACAGGTCTCCGCCGCCGATGTCGAAGCCAGTGTGCCTGCGCCAGACGAGCACCTTCGCGCTCCGCTTGACTGTGTGCGCGCGATGCGAATTGCAGGAGACTGACTTGTGCTGCTTGGCCAGCGCCGGCGCGGTGCAAAGGACCGCGAGCGCGACCGAGACAAATACACACCCCAACGCCCGCACCATCGGCGAAGCCTACAGCGGGTGTCCAGGGATCACCGCTCGCCCGGCAGCTTGTGCGGATACTGAGTCAGTGGCTGGCTCAGGTCGAGTGCGGTGGCGACGATCCGGTTCTGCTCGGTCGCGTGGGCGATCGGGTATCCCTCGCCCGATGCAGCCCGCTCGGGGCGCCCGATGTAGCCGAAGTGCAGCGTCTCGGGCAACACCTGGAGCAGACGTGGCGACATGAACGCCCGCGCGCCCATGTTGCGCGGCTCCTCCTGGACCCAGACGACCTCGTGCAGGTTCGGGTAGCTGGCCACGAGCTCCATCAGCTCGCTCTGCGGGAACGGGTACAGCAACTCGACGCGGCCGATCGCGACGCCGGGGTTCTGCTCGCGCGTCGGGTGGCCGAGGAGGTCGTAGAAGATCTTGCCGGTGCAGAGGACGAGCCGCGTGACCCGCTCGGGGTCGACGGCCGCGTCGGCGAGCACCGGGCGGAAGCGGCCCTCGACGAGCTCGTCGAGGCCGCTCGTGGCCTGGGCGAGGCGCAGCAGGCTCTTCGGGGTCATGATCACGAGCGGCCGCTGCTTGGCGATCCGCGCCTGCCGGCGCAGGAGGTGGAAATACTGGGCCGGCGTGGTCGGGTTGGCGACGCGGATGTTGCCCTCGGCGGCGAGCTGCAGGAAGCGCTCGAGGCGGGCCGACGAGTGCTCGGGGCCCGAGCCCTCGTAGCCGTGCGGGAGCAGCAGCGTGAGCCGGGACGTCTGGCCCCATTTGGCGAGGCCTGAGGTGATGAACTGATCGACGATCACCTGGGCGCCGTTGACGAAGTCGCCGAACTGCGCCTCCCAGATCACGAGCGTCTCGGGCCCCTCCTGGGAGTAGCCATATTCAAAGCCGACGCACGCCATCTCCGAGAGCGGGCTGTTGTGCAGCTCCATCGGAGTCAGAGCGCCCGGCAGGTGCTGCATCGCGCAGTGCTCCTGTCCGGTCTTGGGGTCGTGCAGCACCAGGTGGCGCTGGCTGAACGTGCCCCGCTCGGTGTCCTGGCCGGTGAGCCGGATCGGGATCCCCTCGGTCAGCAGCGAGGCGAACGCGAGCGCCTCCGCGTGGGCCCAGATGATCCCGTCGCCGCTCTCGATCGCGGCGCGGCGCTGCTCGAGCTGCTTGACGAGCTTGGGGTGCACGTTGAAGCCGTCCGGGACAGCCAGCAGCTCCTCGCCGAGCACCTGGAGGCGGTCGAGCGCGACGGCGGTCTTGACCTCGGGCGAGGGCGTTCGATCGAGCTCGTATTCGCCGGTCGAGTGCTCGATGCCCTTGGCGCCCGCGATTCTCTCCTTGAGCTCCTGGTGCTGGTCGGCGAGCACCTCCCAGACCGCATCCGTCATCTCGGTCGACTCCTGCTCTGAGACGACCTCCTGCTCGATCAGCCGGCGCGCGAACAGCTCGCGGACCGGGGGGTGCTTCTTGATCGCCTGGTACATCTCGGGCTGGGTGTAGGCAGGCTCGTCGGCCTCGTTGTGACCGAAGCGGCGATAGCCGATCAGGTCGATCAGCACGTCGTGGCCGAACTCCTGGCGGAACGCGAACGCGAGCCGCACGGCGGCGATGCAGGCGGCGACGTCATCGGCGTTGACGTGGATGATCGGAACGTCGAAGCCCTTCGCGAGGTCGGACGCCCACGTCGTCGAGCGCGCGTCGTCGGAATCGGTCGTGAAGCCGATCTGGTTGTTCTGGATCAGGTGGATCGTGCCGCCGACCGTGTAGCCGTCGAGCGCCTGGAGGTTGAGCGTCTCGGCGACCACGCCCTGGCCCGGGAAGGCCGCGTCGCCGTGGAGGATGACCGGGATCGCGGCGTTGGTGTCCTGGTGGGCGTGGGGACCCTGGCGGGTCGTCTGGGCCGCGCGGGTGGCGCCGGCGGCGACCGGCGCGACGAACTCGAGGTGCGACGGGTTTGACTCGAGCCGGACGATGATCGACTCGCCTCCTGGGAGCTGATAGGAGCCCTGCGCGCCGTGGTGGTACTTGACGTCGCCGGTCCCGCCTTGCGGGAGCGTGGTGATCGGTTCGAGCGTCGAGGAACCCTCGAACTCGGCGAAGATCGACTCGTAGCGACGGCCGAGGTTGTGCGCGAGCACGTTCAGCCGGCCGCGGTGAGCCATCCCGATCACGACTTCGCGCGCGCCCTGCGTGGCCGACAGCTGGATCAGCTCATCGAGCATCGGCACGGTGATGTCGAGGCCTTCGACGGAGAACTGCTTCTGGCCCAGATAGGCCTTGTGCATGAAGCGCTCGAAGGCGTCGACCTCGGTCAGGCGTTTGAGCAACGCCTTCTGCTCCTCGGCGCGCAGCGGCTGGCGGAAGGTCCCCGATTCGATCGCCTCGCGCAGCCACAGCCGCTGCCGGTGCGAGGCGATGTGCTCGATCTCGTAGGCGATCGTGCCGCAGTAGGTCTCCCTCAGATGCGGGAGCGCTTCGGCGAGCGTGTCGCCCGGCACGTACATCCGCAGGATGTGGGCCGGGATCTTCGCCATCAGCTCGGGCGTCAGCCCGAGCGGTTCGGGATCGAGCGCCGGGTCGCCCTCCGGTTGGCGCCCGAGCGGGTCCAGCAGGGCCGCCAGATGGCCGTGCGTCCGGTGAGCCTTGAGCAGCGACGTGGCCGCCTGGACCGCATGCAGCAGCGCCTCGTCGGGGGCCGCCGGCGCCGCGGGCGGCGCGGCCTGGGCTCCGGTGGCGATCGCCGGCGCCGCGGGCTGCGGCAGCGGCGGCAGTTCGACCCCTAGATCGGAGAACACCTGCTCGTAGAAGCGCTCCTCGCCCTTGAGCAGGGCCTCGATCCGGGCCAGGAAACGCCCCGACTCGGCGCCCTGGATGACGCGGTGGTCGTAGGTCGAGGTCATCGTCATGACCTTCTCCGCGCCGACCAGGGAGGCGACGTTCTCAAGCCCGACGGGATACGCGATCGAGCCGGTGGCGACGATCGTGCCCTGGCCGACCATCAGCCGCGGCACCGAGGCGATCGTGCCGATCCCGCCCGGGTTGGTAAGGGTCAGGTTGCCGCCGGTCAGGTCGTCGGCGGTCAGCGTGTTGTCGCGGGCCTTCTGGACGAGTGCGTCGTACTGCGCGACGAAATCCCCGAAGCTCAGGCTCCCGGCATCGCGGATCACCGGCACGATCAGGCTCCGCGAGCCGTCCTTGCGCTCCACGTCGACCGCGAGGCCGAGGTTGACGGCGCCGTCGCGGACTCGGTGTGGCTTGCCGTCGACCTCCGCGAAGTGATTGGCCATCACCGGCATCTCGTCGGTCGCGACGCGGGCGATCGCGTAAGCGATCAGGTGCGTGAACGAGACTCTGCGCCCGGCGTCCTTGAGCTGCCTGCGACGCTGGTCGAGAGCGGTGACGGTCAGCGTCCGGAACGAGGTGGCAGTCGGGATCGAGCGGCTCTGCTCCATGTAGCGAGCGAGCGCGGCACCGCTGCCCTTGATCAGCTCCGCCCCGCTCGGCGCCTGGACGGGTGGCGCCGCGGTGGCGCCGTTGCCGGCCGAGAGCACGTCTGACTTGGTGATCCTGCCACCGCGCGCGGTGCCGGTGACCATGTTGATGTCGATGCCCTCGGCCGCCGCGACACGGCGAGCGACCGGAGAGGCGTTCGCGGCCGGGGTCGCGGCCGGGGCGGGGATCGTGCCCGTGGCGGGGGTCGCGCCGGCCGCCAGTGAGGCGTCAGCGGCGGGGGGCGTACCCGACTCGGCGGGGCCGCGCCCGTCCGAGGCGCCGGCCGTCATGCGGCCGATCACCTGCCCGACGGTGACCGTCTCACCCTCCCGGGCGAGGATCTCGGTGATCGTGCCCGAGGTCGGCGCCGGCAGCTCCATGTCGACCTTGTCTGTCGAGATCTCGACGACGGTGTCGCCGTCCTTGACCCGGTCACCGACCTTGACCGCCCACTCGAGGATCGTGCCCTCGGTGACGGATTCACCGCCGGTCGGGGTGACGATGTCGATCGTCGCGCCGCCGGACTCCTGCGCCGGGGGCTCCGGCTCGGCCACGGCCCGCGGCTCGGCGTTGGCGAGCGGCTCCTGGGGCGCCTCGAGTGGAGCGGTGGACGGCGGCACGGGCTCGTCGGCGACCGGGGCCCCCTCGGAGGCGGCGATCTCGGCGAGCAGCCCACCGACGGCGACGGTTTCGCCCTCGCCGGCGTGGATCTTGATCACGGTGCCGGCGACCGGCGCCGGGACCTCGGCGTCGACCTTATCGGTGGAGATTTCGACGAGCGTCTCGTCGGCGGCGACGGAGTCGCCCTCCTGCTTGTGCCATTCGAGCACGGTCCCTTCGCTGACCGAGTCACCCATCTCGGGCATGACGACTTGCACGGTGCTGGTATCTACAGCCATTCCGAAGGTCAACTCTACCGCGGGGTTCGTGCCCTTCGGCGATCGGCGATCACGAACCCGGCCGAGCCGCAGAACGGCCCGAGCCCGCCCAGCACCGCGACGGTGACGGCGAGCCAGAACGGGATCACGCGCGCCCGGGCAGCGGCGATGCAGACGAGTGACATCACGATCCAGAGCAGGCCGTGCGCGAGCCCGAAGATGAACGTCGCGGGCTCGGGCTTATCGAGCGCGAACGCGCACAGGAGCAGCGCGAGGAACACGCACGAGTGCGTGAACGAGACCACCTCCAGACGGCGGAATGTCACCCACCGCCGAAACGTGTCCCAGTTCATTGAGGGGCCGACAGCGTTCCGGCGAGCTGGCGCAGCGGCGCATCGGCCTCGGGCGGCCAGCGCTCCGGACGGGCCGGCCACCAGGCGTACTCGTCGTGCTCGGCATCGGGGGTGACGGTCGCCCCGTCAGGCAGCCACGCCATCCCGATGATCAGCACGACGCCGCTCGGGCGTCCGACCAGCGCCTCAACCGTGAGCCGTTCGGGCATCACGGACCACTCCTCCTGCAGCTCCCGGACCATCGTGTCGGCCGGGTTCTCATCGACTTCGACCGAGCCGCCCGCGCCGAGGGCCCAGCGCCCGGCCCACGAGGCGAGCCACCCGGCGCGCCGTCCCGCGAGCCAGCGGCCGTCCGCCGCGCGCACCGTGCAGATCGCCGACAGGCTGTTCGCGGCATCGGCATCGAGCAGGCGCAGGGCCCAGCGCACGGGTTGCAGCTCGAGCGTCAACCGGTCGCGGTGAGCGTCAAAGCTCGCCAGCCGTGCGGCCCAGCCGTCGTGACTGGGCGAGCCGCGTCGTTTGAGCTCATCGATCGCGACGTCGGCGGCCTGCGCCGCGGCGGCGCCTGGTTGGAACGGCTCCGCCAGCCACGAGGCTCGCACGTCGGCGGGATCCCACGGACCGCGGGCCAGCACACCGGAATAGTCCGACACCGGTACACCGTACCGGGGTACGCTCGCGCGGTGAGTCGCAGACGCAAGCACTGGGGATGGGGCTACGAGGACGAGCAGCCGTCGCCGAAGGAGCTGCGCTCACAGGCGGCCTTCATCTCTCAGCACCTCGGGTTCGGCGCGAATGTGCCCGAGCCCGCCGTGCCGCTCGGCGAGGTCACGCTCCCCGCGCCGTCGCTGCAGGCCCCCGAGTCGCTGCGCGCGATCTGCACGACTGACGACTACGAACGCGCGCTGCACGCCTACGGGCGCTCGTACCGCGACGTCGTCCGCGCCTTTCGCGGCCAATTCGACCAGCCGCCGGACGTCGTGGCCCGCCCACGTCAGGAGAGCGAGCTCGAGTCGGTGCTCGAGTGGGCGCTCAGCGCGGGCGCGGCGGTGATCCCGTTCGGCGGGGGTACGAGCGCCGTCGGCGGCGTCGAGCCGTCCGTCGACCGGGGGCGCTTCGCCGGGGCGGTGACGATCGACGTCACGGCGATGGACCGCGTGCTCGAGATCGATCGTGCCTCGCTGGCAGCGCGCATCCAGGCCGGCGCGAGCGGGCCGGTGCTCGAGGGGCAGCTGCGCGAGCACGGGCTGACGCTCCGTCACTTCCCGCAGTCGTTTCAGTTCTCGACCCTCGGCGGCTGGATCGCGACGCGCGCGGGCGGACACTTCGCGACCCTCTACACGCACATCGATGACCTCGTCGAATCGGTCCGCGCGGTGACGCCGAGCGGGACCTGGGAATCGCGGCGGCTGCCGGGATCGGGGGCCGGCATCTCGCCCGATCGAATGCTGATCGGCTCCGAGGGGACGCTCGGTGTGATCACCGAGGCCTGGGTGCGCGTGCGCGAACGCCCACGCCACCGGGCGTCGATCGCCGTCCGGTTCGCGGACTTCCTGGCGGGGGCGCGAGCGGTGCGGGCGCTGTCGCAGTCGGGACTGCATCCGTCCAACTGCCGCCTGATCGACCCCGCCGAGGCGCGGCTGACGGGGGCCGGGAACGGTGCGAACGCGGTGCTCGTGCTCGGGTTCGAGTCACCGGCGTTCGACCAGAGCGCGGTGATGGCGCTGGCGCTCGAGTGCTGCGGGGACCATGGCGGCAGCTGGGCGCGAGAGAGCAGCCGCGGGGACAGCGAGTCAGAGGTTCAGGGCAGCGGCGACGATGCGGTCGGCAGCTGGCGCGAGGCGTTCCTGCGCGTGCCCTACCTCCGCGACACGCTGGTCGCAATCGGTGTGCTGTCGGAGACGTTCGAGACCGCGATCACGTGGGATCGGTTCGAGGGCTTTCACGCGGACGTGATCGCGCGCACCGAGCGCGCCGTGCGCGATGAGTGCGGCGCGGGCTCGGTGACGTGCCGGTTCACGCACGTCTACCCCGACGGCCCGGCGCCCTACTTCACGGTGCTCGCGCCGGCGCGAAAGGGGGCGGAGCTCGAGCAGTGGGCGGCGATCAAGGCCGCCGCGAGCGAGGCCGTGCTCGCGGGCGGCGGGACGATCACCCACCACCACGCGGTCGGGCGCGATCACCGGCCGTGGTATGACCGCCAGCGCCCGGACGCGTTCGCCGCCGCACTGCGGGCGGCCAAGCGGGAACTCGATCCCGCCGGAGCGCTGAACCCGGGCGTGCTCGTCGACACCGTCGCAACCAAGACCGCCATATAGGCAGTCGACGGTCCAAGGGTCGCGCGACGCGGCCGCTGATGCGCTCAGGCGGCTAGGAGTGGTACTCCGCCACCTCGTGGTACAGCCGGCTGATGAGATTTGCCGTGCCGCGCAGGTCACGGAGCGTGTCACGCACCTCCGGCAGCTGCTCGGCGCGCTGGCGGTCTTCGGCGCTGCGCCACTCGATCACCGCGGCGAGCGAGGCCTGGTCGGCGCTCTCGAGCATGCGGGCGGAGACGAACCCGGGATCGGAGACCATCTGTTTGAACATCGCCTCGAGGTGCTGGGTTGCCGCCTGCGCCCGAGCGGGATCGACCTCCCAGACGTGGATCAGCGCGGGACCTTCGTTCATCGGCGGACCTCGCTTTCGCGGTCGATTTGAGTGGCGCGATCATACGACCATGCGGTCGTTCGCAGCGGACCGTTTCGACAACGCACCCTCAGGCGTCGAGGCGCTCGAGCACCGCCCGCGCGGCCGGCGCCTGTTCGGGCGTGAGCCGCGCCAGCAGCTCGCGCCACCCCGGCTGCTCCCGGATCGCGGCTTTGACGTGGGCGAGGGCGGCGTCCATGTCACCGGCCTGCGCGGCACCGAGGCCGGCCCAGAGCCGCAGTTCGTGGGACTCGGGCGCCAGCTCGCTGGCGCGCAGATAGAGGCCCGCCGCCTCGTCGTGGCGTCCCTCGCCGACTCGCTGATCGCCGAGCCCGGCGAGCGCGTAGGCATCGTGCAGGCGGTTGAGGCGCGCGAGTTCCACGAGCGGGTCCGGATGGTCTTCGACGCGCAGCGCGACGACCGTGTCCCACGCCTTGCCGGCCGGTCCGACGACCAGGATCGCCGCCGACTGACGCCCGCGGATGTCCCCACCGGCGCGCTCCGCGGCGTCGAGCGCCGCCAGCAGCCGGCTCGTGAGCGTCCCGGAGTGGCTCTCGAACGCCTCGAGCATTGCAGGCCAGACACTCGAGGAGGCCATGATGTTGGCCTGGCAGGAGACCGCGTCGCCCTGGATGTCGCCGGCGAACGCGATGCACCCCGCTCCGGTGTGGGCGGCTACGGCGCCGGCGGCGTCGACGATCGCGACCTGGCGCGTAACCCGGCCGGGATCGGCCTCGAGCAGCTCGGCGAGCACGTCCGGGGCGCTGATGCCGCGCGCGAGCAGGTCGAGCGCCAGCGGCCCGTAGGAGACCTCGGCGTTGGCCTGGGTCGCGATCGCGCCGACGCCCGTCCGGGCCCACGGGACGATCGGCCCGACCGAGAACCAGTGCGACTGCACGGCCACGCCGAGCTCGCCGGTCCGCACGTCACGGGCGACGATCGAATAGGTGCCCTGGCGGGCGCGGCTGGCGGTGAGGGTCGGGGCGGCGATCCGCGCGAGGATATCCGCCCGACCCAGACCGCGATGCGCCCGGGCCGGGCGGCTAATTCCTCAGGCCGCGAGCGTGCGGTTGAAGCGCCGCAGCGCCAGCGGCACGCAGATCGCCATCAGTACCAGCGCCCAGAGCGCCATCGCCAACTCGGGGTGGTCCAGCGGCCATGAGCCGCTCGTCTTGACCCCCTCGGTCAGGTAGCGAACGCTCGCGACGAGCACCGAGATTGGGTCCCACTGGGCGATCGCGCGCGGGATCGCGGCCATGCCGGCGATCGGCACGAACGTCCCCGCCAGGAACGCGAGCGGGAAGATGACGATGAAGCCGACCCCCTGCATCGCATCCGGCGAGCGAACGAGCATCCCGAGCAGCACACCGCACCACGTGAAGGCGAACATCGCCAGCACCATCAATCCGACCAGCTCGGCCGCGTGGCCCGGCGTCAGTTGAGGGTTCCACCCGAGCGCCAGGCCGAGCCCGACGACGATGAACATGCCGAGCAGCTGCTCGCAGAACTGGCTCGTCACCTGGGCGCTGATGATCGACAGGCGGCTGATCGGCATCGAGCGGAAGCGATCGATCACGCCCTCGGTCATGTCATTCGAGGTCGCGACGCCGGCGCCGATGATCCCGAACGCCAGCGACTGGCCGATGATCCCCGGGAACATGTAGTCCTTGTAACTGATCCCCGGCACGTGGATCGCGGAGCCGAACACGTACAGGAACAGCAGGATGAACACGATCGGCTGGATCGTGACGTCGAGCAGCCGCTCCGGGACGCGCGGGATCGAGCGCAGGCTGCGCCACGTCAACAGTGCCGTGTCGCGCCCGAACCGCAGTGGGCGGGGGCGCAGTTGCGGTGTGGCCGGAGGTGTGGCCGCGATCGCGGTCATACGACTGCCTCCTCTCGTTCGCGCTCGGGTTCTTCGAAGCTCTCAGCCGGGTGTCCGGTGAGGGCGAGGAACGCGTCATCGAGCGTCGGCCGACGCAGCGCGATCTCGTCGATGCTGATGCCCGACACCTCGATGGCATCGGCGACGCGTGCGAGGTCGGCGGTCTCCTCGGGGGCGGCCACCGAGATCATCCGCTGCTCGCGCAACGGCTTGACATCGAAGCGCCCATCGAGCAGCGCCAACATCTGATCGAACGCAGTGCCATCGGCGGCGATCACGTCGACGCGCTGCTGGCCGACCTGGGCCTTGAGCTGTGCCGGGGTCCCCGCCGCGACCTCGCGGCCATGGTCGATCAGCACCACGCGGTCGGCGAGCGCGTCGGCCTCCTCGAGGTACTGGGTCGTTAGCAGCAGGGTGACTCCGTCGGCCACGAGCTCGCGGACCGTCGCCCACACGACCTGGCGGCTGCGGGGATCGAGCCCGGTGGTCGGCTCGTCGAGCACGAGCACGTGCGGGCGATCGATCAGCCCGGCGGCGAGATCGACGCGGCGCCGTTCGCCACCGGAGAGCTGCTTGACGAGCCGGTCGCGGAAAGGCTCGACGTCGAAACGCTCGATCAGCTGATCGGCGATCCGGCGCGCCTCGCGGTGGCCGCGGCCCCGCAGTCTCGCCATCAGGACCAGGTTCTCGCGTGCTGTGAGGTGCTTGTCCAGCGCGGCAAACTGCCCGGTCAGGGCGATCAGCTCCCTGACGCGCGGCGCCTGGGCGACCACGTCGTGACCGGCTACCCACGCCCGTCCACCGTCAGGATGCAGCAGTGTCGCGAGCATGCGCACCGTGGTGGTCTTGCCGGCGCCGTTTGGCCCCAGCAGCGACACGACGGTACCCACCTCGACGTCGAGGTCCAGGTTGTCTACGGCGACGAAGTCTCCGAATCGCTTCGTCAATCCCTGGGTTTGAATTGCGGTTGTTGTTGATGACATAGGATGTAAATGTACAGTGACTGCAAGAATACTGCAAGTGAAATTTTCGCTGATATGCTTCCCACCTATAGACCGTTGGCAAGACCGGAACTCATCTGATGGACAACGAGACACGCGTCGGGGGCAACGAAGGGTCACCGGACGGCGAGGCTGAGCTCGAGTTGGAGACGGGGTCGACGTCCCCGAGCCGCCCGACGAAGAGGTCCTACACCAGCTGATCTCCGACGAGCTCGGCGAGAGCATCGCCGAGCTGATGCGCCAGATGCGCCGGGCACAGGAGGCCTGGCGGCGCCGCTCACATCCAGACGAGGGGCTGCGCGAGCGCAAGCGGCGACTGACGCGCCAGCTGATCTCCGACGCCGCGACGGTGCTGTTCGCGATCCACGGGTTCGACAACGTCAAGGTCGCCGAGGTCGCAGACCGCGTCGGCGTGTCCGAGAAGACCGTCTACAACTACTTCCCGAGCAAGGAGTCGCTGGTTCTCGACAACGCGGACGAGACGATCGAGTCGGTCGCCAAGGCGCTGCGCGAGCGCCGGGCGGACGAGTCGGTGACGCAGGCCGTCGTCCGCGCGCTCAAGGATGGCCTCCCGGACTACGACGGGGTTCCCGACGAGCTGGTCTCGTTCATGCCCGCGTTCGTGAAGATGATCGACTCGACCCCGGCGCTGCACGCCGCCTGGCTCGAGATCCACACCCGTCTCGCGGCCGTGGCCCGCGACGAGCTCGCGAGCATGGCGGAGGTCGATCCCGACGACCCCGAGCCGGTGATCGCCGGGCGCGCGCTCGCGGGACTCGGCGAAGTCGTGTTCGAGTCCCAGATCCGCCACATCGAGGCGGGGCTGCGGGGCGAGGAACTGCGGCGCGCGGTGATCGACGACCTCGACCGCGCGGCTCGCGTGATCGAGACCGGGCTGTGGTCGTTCAACCTGCTCGCCCGGGGAGCGCGCGCGAAGACCCAGGCGCTCGAGGCGGCGCGCGCCGCCGAGGAGGCCCGCACGCAGGTGATGAAGGCGCTCCGGCAGGCCCGCGCGGCGTGGGCTGAGGTCCGTGACCAGACCCGGGCCGACGGCCGCGAGGCCCGTTCGACACGGCGCACGATGTTCACGCGGCCAGCAGGCAGACGCGCGCGGCGGAGAAGGCCGCCCGTGCGGCCGCGAAGCAGGTGCTGATTGCCGACAAGAAGGCCCGCGCCCTGGAGCGCGCGCGGACGAGGTCCTAGCCGCTGTGGCGAGGATCGCCGTGCTCGGCCCCGGCGGGGTCGGCGGGTTCGTCGCCGCCGCGCTCGCCCGCGGCGGCGCCGACGTGTCGTGATCGCCCGCGAGCCGACAGCCGAGCTGATCGCGACGTCAGGGGATCGCGGTCCGCAGCGTCGCGCTGGGGGACTTCAGCGCCCGGCCCGAGGTGGTCACGACGCTGACCGAGAGCGGTCGACGTCCTGCTGGTCGCGACCAAGGCCGGGCGCGCTGGCGAGCGCACTGACGCGGATCGAGGCCACGCCGGCGCTGACCGTGCCGCTGCTCAACGGGCTCGAGCACATGGAGCCGCTGCGCCGCGGTTCGGCGCGGCGGCGGTCTGCGCCGGCGTGATCAGGATCGAGTCCGACAGCCCGGCGGCGGGTCAGATCGTCCAGACGAGCCCCGGGGCGCGGGTGGACCTGGCCGACGAGCGACCTGCTCTGCGCGCAGCGAGCTCGCAGCACTCGGCGGAGCGCTGCGGCGCTGGGATCGAGGTCCGGATCGGCGGCAGCGAGCGCCAGGTGCTGTGGTCCAAGTTGTGTCGCCTCAACGCGCTCGCGCTGACGACGAGCGCGAGCGACCGGCCGCTGGGCTACGTGCGCAGCGACCCGCGGTGGCGCTCGGCGCTCGAGGGCGCCGTGTCCGAGACCGCGGCGGTCGCGAACGCCGACGGGGCGCGGATCGACCCGGCGGAGACGCTCGCCGAGCTCGACCGGGCGCACGCGGAGCTCGGCTCCTCGATGCAGCGCGACATCGCCGCCGGGCGCGAGCCGGAGCTCGACGCGATCGCCGGCGCGGTGCTGCGCGCGGGCGAGCGCCACGGCCTGCGCTGCCCGACCGTGACGTGGCTCGCGACGCGCGTCGCGCAGCGCGCGGGCACGCGGACCGTCAGCGGCGAGAGCGGGTGACGGATCGGCTGCTGCGGCCGGCGGATCGGCTACAGCGGCGGGCGGATCGGCTCGGGCGGCCCGTCGACGTAGATCGGCTCGCCGATCTCCTCGGAGGCGACCGCGTCGACCGCCTCCTGCTCCTCCATCTCGCCCTCGGCGTCGTGCTCGCCGTCGCAGAGGACGCGGAAGTTGCCGGTCACGCCGCCGTCGGCCTGCAGCACGATCCCTGGCAGCAG
Organism: uncultured Solirubrobacterales bacterium; assembly: GCA_963744695.1. GTDB lineage: Bacteria > Actinomycetota > Thermoleophilia > Solirubrobacterales > Solirubrobacteraceae > Palsa-465. The sequence continues at coordinate 152,656 of CAVUUT010000015.1, forward strand.
CTCCTCGCCCTCCTCGAGGCCGAGGCGCTCGATGTCGAAGTGCGGCCATCCCGATCCCCCAGCTGTCGTGGTCGGGGTTCTCGCGGTCGTGGGCGGCGACGCCCTGCGCGAAGCGCTCGAGCAGCTTGCCCATCGTGGCGGTGTCGACCATCCGAGCGCTCGGCGCTCAGCTTCGCTCGATCAACTCGATGCGATAGCCGTCGGGGTCACGCACGAAGCACAGCCGGTTGCCGCCGTCACGGATCGTGTACGGCGGCCGCTCGGGCTCGATCCCCTGCTCGGCGAGACGCTCGAGCGTCGAGTCCAGGTCTGTCGGTCGAGACGGCGATGTGCCCGTACCCGGTTCCGATCTCGTACGGCTCTGACTGATCGAGGTTGTAGGTCAGCTCGAGCCGCGGCTCTGGGCCGTCGTCGGGGAGCCCCATGAACACGTTGATCGCTTCCTCGCGGATCGGGATCCTGCCGATCTCGTCAAAGCCGAGCGCTTTGTAGAACTCGACCGAGCGATCGATCTCGAAGATCCGGTAGCAGGTGTGGATCAGGCTCATCGGTACTGCACAGCCTACCCCGATACGCTCTTGGCATGATCGTCGAGCGCTCGATGAGTGACCCGTGGCTGTCGAACACCTATCTGGTGGCCGACGAGCCCGGCGGTCACGCGGTGATGATCGATGCCGGCGGCCCGATCGCCCCGTTGCTCGAATACCTGCGGCGCGGACAGCTGCAGCTGACCCACGTGCTGCTCACCCATCACCATCACGACCACGTGGCCGAGCTCGACGCGGTGCTCGAGGCGCATCCCGGAACGCCGGTCCTGATCCATCCGCTCGAGCGCGATCTCGTCGGCGCCAGCACCGCGACGATGGAGCCGGGCGAGCCGATCGAGAGCGGCGCGCTGCGGATCGAGCCGATCCACACCCCGGGCCACACCGCCGGGATGCTGTCGCTGCTGGTCGACGGCAGTGACGTGTTCACCGGCGACACGCTGTTCAAGGGCTCGGTCGGCGGCGTCCGCGCCCCGGGACACACGAGCTATTCGGATCTGAAGACGTCGATCATGGACAAGCTGCTGATGCTGCCGGCGCAGACGCGGATCCATCCCGGCCACACCGATCCGACGACCGTCGCCGACGAGCTCGAGCACAACCGCTTCGTCCGGATCTGGCGCGGCGTCGATCCGGAGGGCGCCGAGGCGTGCACGGCGATGGGCGAGGACGCGACCCTGATCCTGCTCGGCGACGACTACGACGGCGGCTACAAGGCCTGGGTGCGCTGGCCCGACGGATCCGATGACATCGTCCCAGGGTCCCAGGTGCAGCGAGCGGAGTAGTGGCGAAGGACAAGATCCCCACCTCCCGCGTGGGGCGGACAGCGAAGATCGGCGGACTCGCCGCGGGACAGGCGATCCGCCAGGCGGGGACGCACGCGACGAACGTCGCCCGATCGCCTGAGGGCAAGCAGGCGGCGCTGGAACGCCGGCACATCGAGGCCGCCGAGCAGATCGTCGCGGCCCTCGGGACGATGAAGGGCGCCGCGATGAAGGTCGGGCAGGTGCTGTCGTTCCTCGACGTCGGGATGGTCCCCGAGGAGTACCGCGAGGAGTTCCAGCACAAGCTCGCGGCGCTGCGCGACGCGGCGCCGACGGTCACCTTCAAGGACATGCGCAAGGTGATCGAGGAGGAGCTCGGCGAGCGCCTGTCGGAGGTGTTCGAGGAATTCGACCAGGAGCCGATCGCAGCCGCCTCGATCGGCCAGGTCTACCGCGCGACGCTGCTCGACGGCCGCAGGGTCGCGGTCAAGGTCCAGTACCCCGGGGTCGCGGCGGCCGTCCGCGCCGACATGCAGAACCTCGGCCTGATCCTGCGGCTCGCCAAGCGGATCGCCCCCGGGATGGACCCGAAGGCGATCGGCGAGGAGATCCGCTCCCGGATCCAGGAGGAACTCGACTACGAGCTCGAGGCCCAGAACCAGCGTTCGCTCGCACGGATCTTCCGCGGTCACCCGTTCATCGTCATCCCGGACGTGATCACGTCACTGTCACACGAGCGGATGATGGTCTCCGAGTACGTCCACGGCACCGGCTTCGAGGAACTCAAGACCTACTCGCAGGACCGGCGCGACCGGATCGGCGAGATGCTGTTTCGCTTCTACTTCGGCTGCCTTTACCGCCACGGCCAGTTCTCCGGCGATCCGCACCCGGGCAACTCGGTGCTGCTCGACGACGGACGGATGGCGTTCTACGACTTCGGGCTGTTCAAGCGGATGCCGCCGGGCGCGGTCGAGCTCGAGATCAACGTCGCCCGGGCGGTGATCGAGGGCGACACCGACACGATCATGCGCCTCGGGACCGAGACCGGCTTCTTTCCCGAGCCCGAGAAGTTCAACCCCGACCGCGTGCTGGCCCACTTCCGCGCAGCGACCTCGTGGTACACGTCCGACCGCGAGGTCGAGCTGACGCCCGAGTACGCGACCCAGGTGCTGATCGACATGAGCGACCCGCGGTCGGAGTACTTCGGTTACCTGCGCCACGAGTCAGCGCCGCCCGACCACATCTTCGGCCGCCGGATGGAGGTGCTGACGCTCGCGGTGCTCGCGCAGCTGCACGCCCGCGGCAACTTCCACCGGATCGCACGCGAGTGGTTCTACGGTGATCCGCCCGCGACCGAACTCGGCCGCGAGGAGGCCGAGTTCTACGATCGCGCCGCGGCCTGACCCGCGGACGATCAGACTTCCTGGACCTGGAACAGGCTCGTCGTCCCCGGCTTGCCGCTCGGCAGGCCAGCGGTGATCCCGACCCGCTGGCCGCGCTTGACCCAACCGAGCTCGACGACCCGGCGCGCGCTGTCGGCGATCAGCTCCTCGGTGATCTCGTGGCGGCGCATCGAGCTTGCCTGCACGCCCCACATCACGGCGCAACGGCGGACGGTCTCCCTGCCGGGCGACAGCGCATAGATCGGCACCGCCGGGCGATGGGCGGAGATCAGGCGGGCGGAGCGGCCCGACAGCGTCGGCACCACCAGTGCCGCCAGGCCGAGGTCGCGCGCCGCCGCGCAGGCGCCGTAGGCGACCGTGTACGCGGGGTCGCGCGCGTCGCGCCGGACGCGGTTCTCGTTCCAATCGCGATATGGGAGCACGGCTTCGGTCCGCTCCGCGATCGTCGCCATCATCGCGACCGCCTCGACCGGGAAGGCGCCGATCGCCGTCTCCTGAGAGAGCATCACCGCGTCGGTCCCGTCCAGGATCGCGTTTGCGACATCGGCCACCTCGGCGCGCGTCGGGCGCGAGGAGGAGACCATCGAGTCGAGCATCTGGGTGGCGGTGATCGACGGGCGCGCGAGCCGTCCGGCGATCCGGAGCAGCTGCTTCTGCACGATCGGGACGTCCTCGATCGGCAGCTCGATCCCCAGGTCGCCGCGCGCGACCATCACCGTGTCGGCGGCGCGGATGATCTCCTCGGCCGCGTCGACCGCCTGCGGCTTCTCGATCTTGGCGATCAGCGGCAGCCGCGTCTGCCTGCGCACCGTGTGGAGGTCGTCGGCGGTCCGCACGAACGACAGCGCGACGATGTCGACGCCGATCGATTCGCCGAACCGCAACATGTCGAGATCCTCCTCCGGAACAGCGGCGAGCCCGCGCGTCGAGCCGGGGATGTTCAGTCCCTGCCGCGAGGCGACCGAGCCGCCGATCTCGACCGCGGTGTCTATTTCGCCCGGGCGTACCGCGCGGACGCGCAGCCGGATCGCGCCATCGGCGAGATAGACGACGTCGTCAGGGTCGACCGCTTCCGCGAGCCCGGGCCAGCTGACCGACATTCGCCGTTCGGTGCCGACCTCTGACGAACCGCAGACCAGCACCAACTGCTCCCCTGGCTTGAGCTCGGCGATGTCGTCCTCGAGCGCGCCGATCCTCAGCTTCGGTCCCGGCAGGTCCTGCAGGATCGCGACCTGGCGCCCGGCGCTCGACGCGGCCGCGCGGATCCGGTCGGCGTTCTCGGCGTGCAGCTCGCGGCTGCCGTGCGAGAAGTTCAGTCTGGCGACGTCGACGCCCGCCTCAATGATCCGGCGCAGGGTCTCGGGGTCCTGCGAGGCAGGTCCGATCGTGGCGACGATCTTGGTTCGGCGCATGAACCCTGGAACCTACTGAAAGCGTTCGCCCGCTCGTCGTGGCTCTGTGAACGCGGACTTAAGTGACGATCGCGCCGTCCTCGACGACCGCCCGGCCGTCGGCGCTGAGCCGGCCGCCGTCGCGCAGGTCGCAGATCAGGTCCCAGTGCAGCGCCGAGGCGTTCGTAGCACCGCTCTCGGGGTAGGAGCGGCCGAGCGCGAGGTGGACCGTGCCCGCCATCTTCTCATCGAGCAGGATGTGACCCGTCGGCCGGTCGATGCCGGCATTGGTCCCGATCCCTATTTCGCCGAGCAGCCGCGCACCCGCATCGGTCGCGAGCGCGGCGTTGAGGTAGTCCGCTCCGCGTTCGGCGCGCGCATCGACCACCTCGCCGTCGCGGAAGCGCAGCTCGACGCCGGTGACCGTCACGCCGCGCGGCCCGGTTGGAACCGTGAACCGGATCTTCCCGTTCGCCGAGCGCTCGTGAGGCCCCGTGAAGACCTCGCCGCTGGGCATGTTGCGCTTGCCGTTGGAGTTGATCCAGGTGCGACCCTGCACCTCGAGTCTCAGGTCGGTGCCATCGGCCTCGATCCGGATCTCCCGCGCGGGAGCGAGCCGCTCGATCAGCTGCGCCTGCGCGTCGTTGAGCTCGCGCCAGGCCGCGGTCGGGTCGGGGCGGTCCAGAAACAGCGCCCTGGTGACGAACTCGGCGTACGCCTCCTCACCCATCCCCGCCTGCTGCGCGAGCGCGGGCGTCGGCACGAGCGTCCCGCACCAGCGCTTTGACAATTGGAGCTCCGCGAGTGGCTGGCGGGCCGCCCCCGCTCTCGCGATCAATCCCGGATCGATGCCGGAGAGCTCGTTGGTGTTGGCCGGCGCGTCGATCCGGACGAGCGAATCGAGCGAGCCGATCAACGCGAGCTCGATCGGGGACGGTGCCTCGAGGTGGCGCTCGCGCGCGTGGCGAAAGAAGCTGCCCGTCTCCGACGGCGGCGAGAGCACGACCAACGGCCATGCGTCGCGGTCGAGAATCGCCTGCTGCAGCGCGAGCGCAAACGGCTCGGCGAGCGTGGTCGAGCTGACCAGCACCTTCGCGTCCGGCGTCACCTCGAGGCACCAGTCACAGATGAGTGCGGCGAGCGTGGCCGGATCGGGTCCGCGGGCGGCGGTGTTCATGGCGCCTCCAGTTCCGGGAAATGGTCTTCGACATGAGCGCGCAGCGAGTCGCGGACGAAGGCCCGCTCCTGAGCGGACGCCATCCGGTAGCGGCCGAGGAGGTCCTTCTGGCGCTCGAGCCTGAGCCCCGCGATCGTCCACGACACCGCGAGGCGTTCGAACAGCAGCTCGGTCGCCCGCTGGCGAGCATCCTCTCGGTGGTGCCCGGAGGCCAGCGTCTGCGCGTACTCGGTTCGGGCGCCGGCGGTCAGCGACCCCCGCAGCGCGAGCACGCTGCCCGCGTCATCGCGGTACTCGTCCGGCGGCAGCTCGAGCTTGGCGCGCTTGCGGTTGCGGCGACCCACGACCGGCTCGACGGGCTAGAGCGGCGCCTCGGCGGCCGCGCGCAGCTGGCCGCTCACATCGCCGGTGACCGGGTCGGCGTGACCGGCCCAGACGGCCGAGGGCTCGAGCTCGGCGAGCTTGCGGATCGAGGCGCGCGCCTGCTCGACGTCGGCGTCGAAGGCGGGATGCGGAACGTGCGCCGGCCGCTTGCGCCCGGTCTGGGGGTCGAGCGTGTAGACGCAGTCCGACACCAGCGCGAGCCGGTCTGACTCGCGAAACAGGCCGATCAGCCCGGGCGCATGTCCGGGCAGATCGATCACCCGAAAGCCCGCCACCTCGTCGCCCTCGGCGACCGTGCCCTCGACGGCCACCGCGCCGCCGTCCCAGGCGGGCAACAGTTTTGAAAGCAAGACGCGGCCGTGTGGATCGAGCTTCTCGAGATGCCAGTACTCGCGCCACGGTGACTGCGCTTCGGCAGCCGCGCGCTCGGCGGGATGGCAGTACACCGGAGCGCCGAGCGTTGGTGCGCCGCCACGGTGATCGGCATCCGCGTGGCTGAGGATGAGGCGCCGGGCGCCGCCGAGCCGGGCGCAGGCAACGCGCAGCGCCCTGCCCATCGCCTCAACCCCGGCGTCGAACACGACCACGCCGTCGCCATCCTCGATCAGGTAGACGTTCATCGTTTTGATCGGGAAGCCACCGCGGACGACCCACACCCCGTCGGCGATCGACTCCGTGTCGACCCCGTTGATCCTCGAGAGCAGCTGCGTACGGGCGTTGGCGAGCTTGGTCAATCGGGCCTCCGCACGCGAGCCGGCCGGAGGCAGCAGTCCGAGCTGGCGCGCCAGATCGCCGCTGTCGATGTATGCGTCGTTGTGCGCGATCAGATCCTCGCGCACGGTCACGACGTCGCAGCCTTCGAGTGTCATCGTCGCGCCGTTGGCGACAAAGCCCTGGAAATCGCCCGGGCCCGCGAACGTGCCGTGGGCGCGCCAGCGTACGGCCACGCGCCCGCGGCCGGCGGTCACCTCGAGCACCTCGAGCTCGAAATCCGGGAAGGCCGCGAACAGCGCGCCGAAGTAGCGCCGGATCCCCTCGGGCGCGATCAGCTCCTCGGCGCCAACGAGCCTGTCGACCGCGCCCGGCGCCCAGCACGCGGCTGCCGCATCAAGATCCCGCGCTCCGAGCGCGGCGAAGTACTGCCTCGCAATCTCGGACGCACTCGCCATCAGCCGCCGCAGTCTATTCGGACGCGAATATCGTGTCGCGATCGTGGCGCGTCAGCGAGAGCTCGGAAGAGGCGAACGGGTCCTACCCGGGCTCTGGCGGCTGCGGCTACCGCTGCCGTGGCCGGGCGTTCCGCACTGCAACGCGTGGGCGATCGCGGCCGGCGACGGGATCGTGCTCGTCGATACCGGCATGCACGAGCCCGGCTCGATGGCGCAGCTCGAGCGGGCGATGGACCAGGTGGGCCTGCGTCTCGAGCAGGTCCGCCTGTTGGTGTGCACCCATGCCCATTCCGATCACTGGGGCCAGGCGGCACCGATCCGCGATCGGACCCTGTGTGATTTTTGGATGCACAGGCGGCCCGAGCCGCCTGGCGACACGAACGGAGACGGCGAGCGGAGCTCCGCGCTCGCCCGGAGGATCGAGGTCGCCAGGCAGAGTGGCGTGCCCGCGCCGGCGATCGAGGCGTTCGTCGAGCGCGTCAAGAACATGCCGTCGGGCGTAGCGCGGGAAATAGACCCCGACCGCGAGCTGGTGCCCGGGGTCGAGATCGAGACCGAGCTCGGGACCTGGACCGTCCACGAGACGCCCGGCCACACCCCCTCGCACGTCTGCATGTTCCAGGCCGAGCGGCGGCTGCTGATCTCGGGCGACCATGTCCTCGGACGCATCTCGCTGTTCTTCGATTACGGGTACACACCCGATCCGGTGGCCGAGTTCCTGAGCTCGCTGACGCGCGTCGACGTACTCGACGCGCGGCTCGCGCTGTCGGGTCACGGCAAGCCGTTCGTCGACGTGCACGGCCACATCGAGGGCAACCGCAAGCTCGTGCATGAGCGAATCGAGGCCACGCTCGCGGCGCTCGCCGTGGGCCCCCGGACCGCGCTCGAGATCGCGCCCGAGATCTACGGCGAGCCGATCTCGTTTCACAACGGAGCCTGGCTGCTGACCCAGACGCTCTGCTACCTGCGCCACCTCGAGCGCGACGGACGGGCGCGCAAGGAGCCCGACGGCGGCAGCGAGCGCTGGTCGGTGCCGTAGGCGGGCGCAAACCTTGACACGAGCTTGTCAAGGTCGTGATAAGGTTCGCCGATGCGGATCGACGAGATCCTGGCGCGGGCGCAGGAGCCTGTCTTCTCATTCGAGTTCTTTCCGCCCAAGACCGACGACGGCGAGCGGGTGCTCGGTCTCGCGCTCGAGTCGCTGCGCCAGCTCGAGCCGGACTTCGTCTCGGTCACGTACGGCTCGGGCGGCTCGACCCGTGACCGGACCGTCAAGCTCACCAGGTGGATCAAGCAGGAGCTCGGGATCGAGACGATGGCGCACCTGACGTGCGTCGGCGCCTCGCGCGACGAGCTCCACGCGATCCTGCGCGAGACGGGCGCGGCCGGGATCGACAACGTCCTCGCCCTGCGGGGCGATCCGCCGCGGGGCGAGACGACGTGGAGGCCACATCCCGAGGGCCTGACGCACGCCTCCGAGCTCGTCGAGTTGATCGCGAGCGAGTACGACTTCTGCGTCGGCGCGGCATGCTTCCCCGAGGTGCACCTCGACGCGCCCGACCTTCCCCGTGACCTCGAGCACCTCAAGCGCAAAGTCGACGGCGGCGTCTCGTTTCTGATCACGAACCTGTTCTTCGACAACGACCTCTACTTCCGGTTCGTCGAGGAGGCGCGCACGGTCGGGATCGAGGTCCCGATCCTCCCCGGGATCATGCCGATCACGAGCACGGCTCAGATCAAGACGATCACGGGCCTGTGCGGAGCGACGATCCCGGCGGCGCTGATGTCGCAGCTCGAGTTGCGGACCGGCAACGGTGACGCGGTGCTCGAGCTCGGCGTCTCGTATGCGACCCTGCAGTGCGCCGAGCTGCTGGCTCGCGGCGCACCGGGCGTGCACTTCTACACGCTCAACCGCTCACCGGCGACCCGCGCGATCCTGTCCGCGCTCAAGCTCCTGCGGCCGTGGATCAAGCGCGAAGTCGTCAACTTGGCGGCTTGATCTCGAGCGCGTGGGCGAGCTTCGGCTGCCCGTCGAGCTCGTAGCGCACGTCGATCTCGTCATTGCGCTTGTACGTGCCGATGCCCCAGAACCCCAGTAGCCACGCGCGCAGTCCGAGCTTCTGGGAGACGAGCTCGCGCCCGAACACGAGCTCGCCTTCCGAGACCCGGTAATCGGTTCCGAGCTCCTGCGGGACGCCGTTGACGTAGACCTCGAACGGGGTCCTGACCCCGTTCGGAAGCGGGACGCGCCACTCCTTCATTCGCCCTCCAAGTCCGTCGGCAGCAGCGACAGGATCGTCAGGTCCAGGCGCCGATCGCGCTCATTGACGTAAGCGCGCAGGACACCCTCCTCAACCAGCCCGGCGGCCTGTGCGGCGGCGATCATCGCCGCGTTGTCGGGCTCGGTGAGCAGCTCGAGGCGCTCGAGCCCGCAGGCGTCGAACAGCCAGGTGGCGGCCAGGCGCAGCGCCCCGCTGCCGAGCCCGCGACCGCGGAATCCGGGCGCGACCCAGATTCCGGCCTCGGCACGCAGATCGTGCCAGTCGACGCGGTGGATATCGAGCTGCCCGCGGCAGGTCTCCGAGCCGGGCTCGAGGATCGTGAAGCGCACGATGTTGCCGGCCGCCCGCTCGGCCGCGGCGCGCTCGACCCGGCGCCCGAGCTCGGCGCCGCTCGGCGGCCGGTGCAGGCCGAGGCGAGCGTGCAAGGTCGGGTCATCCTGGTGCGCGATCAGGACTTCCGGGATATCCCGCTCTGACTCGAAACGGAGAGTCACGCGCTCTGAGCGCAGGGGCCTGACCAAGTCAGGGAAGGAAGGCATCGTCGGAACCTGACCGTACTCTGTCGCGCTGTGGCAGAGATCGCCTACAGCATCCGTCGCTCGACCCGCGCACGGCGGGTGCGGGTCACCGTCGACGCGCGGCGCGGCGTCGAGGTCGTGCTCCCACAGCGCGCTCCCGTGCGCGAGGCGGCCGCGGCGATCCACGAGCTCGCGCCGTGGATCGAGCGCCGGATCTCGGAGCTCGACCGCGCGCGGGCGGCGGTCGCCGCACGTGGCGAGCATGTGCCGTACCTCGGGGAACTGCTTGCGGTGCGGGCCGAGCCCGGCCGCAGCCGTGTCCACCGTCGCGGCGCCGAGCTGCTGGTTCCGGCCGGCGAGGCGCGGGTCCAGGCGCTCGAGCGCTGGTACCGGCGTGCGGCGCGCGAGGAGATCGCACCGCGGCTGCAGGCGGCCTGCTCGCGTGCGGGGAGCTCGTACTCGAAGCTGACGATCCGCGGCCAGCGCACGCGCTGGGCGAGCTGCTCGCCGGACGGCGCGATGAGCTTCAACTGGCGCCTGCTGCTCGCGCCCGAGCCGGTGCTCGACTACGTTGTTTGGCATGAGGTCTGCCACCTCGAGGTGATGGATCACTCGCCGCTGTTCTGGGCGTTGCTCGCCTCGCGCTGCCCTGACTACCGCCGGCAGACGGCCTGGCTGCGCCGTCACGGGGCGACGCTCGTGCTGTGAGCGCCGCAGCGCTCGCCGGGGCGCTCGGCAACGCTCACGCGAGCGCGCGCCGCAGCGCCGTATAGGTGGATTCGCCGGGTCGCTCGTCGATCAACTCGCGGCTCACGCGCCCGCGATAGGCCTCGGTCGATCCGTCGCCCCGGACGTCGACGCCGGCGTGGACGCTCGCCACGAACCGCTCGGGCCCGGACAGCTCGAGCCGCGCGAACACCTGCTGCGAGGGATCGAAACGCTTGAACTTCGCGTCGACGGGACGGCGCGGCGCCGCGTCCGCGAGCTCGCGCGCCCGATCCTCGAGCGCCTGGAGCGCGAGGTCGAGAGTCGCGAACTTGCTTCGCCTGACTCTAGGCCCGGAACGGACGGTCAGCTTCCAGCGCACGCCGCGATGATCGCATGACGCGCGCGCGCGATCGCTGAGCCCGTCGCCGGCCGTCGGCCAGGCGGTCGATCAACTTCTGGATGCGACGTTGTCGGACAGGATCGTCGCGCGCCAGCGCTCGATGCCGCGCTGCACGGATGCGGCCGCGAGACGTGCGTGCGCGGCGTGGCGCGGCGCAACCGCCTTGCGCCAGCCGTCACAGATCGCGGCGCATGGCGACGCCGAAGGGACCCCTGCCGCGGCCATCGACATGGAACCCGGTTCGCGTGTAGAGGCGGACGGCCGGGTTGCGAAGGTGGACGTTGAGCGCCAGTCCCTCAAAGCGTCGCGCCGCGGCCCGGGCTGCGAGCTCCTCGATCAATGTCGTGCCGATGCCCGCGCCACGGGCCCGCTCGACGACTGCGACCGTGAGCTCCGGGAGCGGCTCGCCGTCCTGATCGCGCGCCAGCGGTGGTCGATGCCAGTGCCACCACGCGGCGCCGAGCCGGCGCCCGCGGTCGTCGACCGCGACGACCGCAGCGTCGAGCGACGGCGGCAGTACGCCGACGACGTCGGGAGCGGACGCTTCCGGCAGCGGACGGTCCTCGAGCGTGCCCGCGTGGCGCGCCATCTCGACGATGAACGCCTCGTCGCCGACCCGGGCTTCGCGGTAAGCGGTCACGATCCGCGCTGGGGCACCGCCGACAGCCGGCCCGGGCCCGCGTGGCAGGCCCGGGAGCCGGACGCGTCTAGGACCGCTGGTCGATCGGCACGTACGCCAGCCCGCGTGCGCCGGTGTAGATCTGACGCGGACGCGAGATCTTCTGCTCCGGATCGTCGATCATCTCCAACCACTGCGCGATCCAGCCGCTGGTGCGCCCGATCGCGAACAGCACCGGGAACATCTCGACGGGCATCCCGAGCGCCTCATAGATCAGGCCCGAGTAGAAGTCGACGTTGGGGTAGAGCTTGCGCGAGATGAAGTAGTCGTCCTCGAGCGCGATCTTCTCGAGCTCGGTGGCGATGTCGAGCAACGGGTTCTTGCCCGTGACCTCGAATACCTCTTCGGTCGCCCGCTTGATGATCTTGGCGCGCGGGTCGAAGTTCTTGTAGACCCGGTGGCCGAAGCCCATCAGCTTCTCGTCGCCCTTCTTGACGCCCTCGATGAAGCCGGGGATGTTCTCCTTGCTCTCAATCCGGCGCAGCATCCTGAGGACCGCCTCGTTGGCGCCGCCGTGCAGTGGCCCGTAGAGCGCCGCGACGCCTGCCGCGACGGCCGAATAGGGGTCAACCTGCGAGGAGCCGACGCTGCGCACGGCGCTCGTGGAGCAGTTCTGCTCGTGATCTGCGTGGAGGATGAAGAGCACGTCGAGCGCGTGCTCGAGCCGCGGATCGGGCTCGTACTTGAGCTCGGCGACCTTGTAGATCATCGACAGGAAGTTGCCCGGATAGCTGAGATCGTTGTCCGGATAGACGTACGGCATGCCGCGGTTGTGGCGGTAGGAGAAGGCGGCGAGCGTCGGCATCTTCGCCAGCAGCCGGATCACCTGCAGGTTGCGGACGTCGCTGTCCTTGATCGCGCTCGCCTCGGGGTAGAAGGTCGAGAGCGCGCTGACCGAGGCCAGCAGCATCCCCATCGGGTGCGCGTCGTAGCGGAACCCCTGCATGAACTCCTTGATGTTCTCGTGCACGAACGTGTGGAGCGTGATCTCGCGGTCCCACACTTCGAGCTGGGATCTGTTCGGCAGCTCGCCGTGCATGAGCAGATAGGCGACTTCGAGATACGACGACTGCTCCGCGAGCTGTTCGATCGGGTACCCGCGGTACTCGAGGATCCCGCGCTCGCCGTCGATGAACGTGATCGCCGACCTGCACGACGCGGTCGCCATGTAGGCCGGGTCGTAGGTCATCAGGCCGAAGTCGTCGTCGTTGGTCTTGATCTTGCGCAGCTCCGTCGCGCGAATCGTCCCGTCCTGGATCGGGATCTCGTACTGCTTGCCGGTCCGGTTGTCCGTGACGGTGAGCGTTTCGGCCGACGTAGCTACGCCGCCGTCCGCTGGTTGCTGAGTCTCGGTGGTCATAGCACTCCTGTCAGTTACCGGGGCCTCCCGACCCAGCCGATCGAGCGGGACGACCCTTAAAGACTCTATTACCCCGCCGTCGTCGCCGAGACGCCTCGGGTGGTTGTGGCGGCGCGCGCCTACCCGGTTAGGATCGCGGCAGCGATCCCCGCCGCGACCAACACCGCGCTGACCAGGATCACGAGCCGCTCGCCCCGCGCGTTGAACGGGAACGCCGGCCGCCGCAGGCCGATCGCGGCCAACACGACGGCGTAGATCGCGAGTACCCCACCGGCGATGAACCAGGGAACCTTGGAGGGCTCGGCGGCTGCGAACACGACTGCCAGCACGCCGCGAGCCTACCCGATCCGCTCTCAGTCCGGCGCTGCCCGATAGCGGCTCGCGGTGGCCGCGCGCTGGCCCTGGTAATGGCTGCCGAGCTCGGGGCTTCCGTACGGGCGCTCAGCGGGCCGGTCGAGCATCATGAACGACAGCTGCGCGATCTCGAGTCCTGGGTAGAGCTTGATCGGAACACGTGTCAGGTTGTTGAGTTCGAGCGTCAGCGTGCCCTTCCAACCCGGATCGCAGAAGCCCGCGGTCGCATGCACGATCAGACCGAGCCGGCCCAAACTCGACTTTCCCTCGATTCGCGCGACGATGTCGTCGGGCAGTTCGACCCACTCGAGCGTGCGTCCGAGACAGAACTCTCCGGGGTGGATCACGAACGATTCGCCCTCGGGGACGAGCACCTCCTCGGTCAGGTTCTCCGGCGGCCGGCGCAGGTCGATCGCGGAGGCGCGGTGGTTGTGAAAGACGCGGAACGAGTCGCCGAGACGGAGGTCGACGCTCGCCGGCTGGACCAGGCGCTCGTCCCACGGATCGATCCTGATCCGCCCCTCGCCGACGAGGCGCGCGATCGTCGCGTCGGACAGCACTGACGTCGGACCCGGACTCATCGCGACGGAGTCTGACAACGATCTGGAGTGCCAGGCATCGCGCTGGAGTCTGCCAGCGCCGGCGGCGGTCAGCGATCAGTGACCGAGCGTGCGCGCCTTGGCCCGGACCGTGCGCACCCGCGCCGGCGGCTGCGGGGCCGGATCACCATGTGGGCCACGACGGGGACGGCGTGGAAACGGCTTGCGCGGATGCGGGGGCCTGCGCTTGATGCCGCCGTCATCGTCCTTTGACGTGGCCTCGTCGGGCTCCTGCTTGATCGCCCACCAGACGATGTAAATCAGAGCCGCCAGCGGCAACTTGAGCGCCAGCATGATCCAAAGGAATCCCCACGTCACGAGAAAGTCGATCCTACCCTGATTAGCGCCGGTTGTCACATGCAACGGTCGGGCCGCATACCTCCGACGGCGGGCGGCCAACTCAGCCTGGAGACCGGCGTGCCCCGCTAACGCGGAAGCGCATCATCAGGACGCGCGGATACGGCTTCCCCCAGGATCCAACAGGGGCTCGCGCGCGACCTCGCCGGCGACCCAGCGGCCGAAGATGTCGACCTCGACGTGGGCGCCGATCGCGACCTCGGCCGGCAGGTAGGCGTACGCGATCGACCGCTGGACCGCGTAGCCATAGCCCCCGCTCGTGACGCGCCCGCATACCCGCCCGTCGATCCGCACCGGCTCGTTGCCGAGCGCCACCGAGCGCGGATCCGCGAGCACGAGACAGCGCAACCGGCGCGCGGGCTCGCTCAGCGCGTCCGATCCGACGAAGCTCTTGTCGTCACGCACGCAGAAGCCAAGCCCGGCCTCGAGCGGCGTCTCGTCGGAGGTGATGTCAGCCGCCCATACCCGATAGCCCTTCTCGAGTCTGAGCGCGTCGATCGCGCGGTAGCCGGCCGCCACCAGACCGTGTTCGCGGCCCGCTTCCCAGAGGGCCCGCCAGAGCCCGGCGCCGTACTCGGTCGGGCAGTAGAGCTCCCAGCCAAGTTCTCCGACGAACGTCACCCGCAGAGCGCGAACGGGGACGTCGCCGACCGCTAGCTCGCGCATCCTCATGTAGCCGAAGTCGAGTGGATCGCCGGTCAACGGGCGCAGGATCTCGGCGGCCTTCGGGCCCCAGAGGGCGAAGCACGCCCAACGCGAGGTCACGTCAGAAAGTCTCACCGAGCCGTCGGCGGGCAGATGGCTGCGGATCCAGCTCGCGTCATGGTTGCCGAACGCGGTCCCGGTGACGATCGCGAACACCTCCTCCGCGACGCGGGTGACGGTGAAGTCGCACTCGATCCCGCCGCGGCGGTTGAGCATCTGGGTGTAGGTGATCGCTCCAACGTCGCGCGCGACTCGGTTGTCGCACAGGCGCTCGAGCAGCTCGGCCGCGCCCGGGCCGCTGACCTCGAGCTTCGAAAACGAGGACTCGTCGAACAGCCCCGCGCGCTCGCGCGTGGCAAGTGCCTCGGCCCCGATCGCCGCAGACCAGTGCATCCCCGCCCAGCCGCGGGGCCGGAGCTGCTCGTCGCCCGCGTCGGCGTTGCTCTCGTACCAGTTGACGCGCTCCCAGCCGGACTTCTCCCCGAACGCGGCGCCGTGCGCGCGGTGCCACTCGTACACGCTCGAGGTCCGCAGCGGCCGTCCGGCCTGGCGCTCGTGACCGGGATAGCGGATGTCGTAGTAGGTCTCGTAGACCTCCTTGGCGCGCGCGAGCGTGTAGCGCGGCGACCGGTACTGCCTGCCGAAGCGCCGGATGTCCATCTCCCAGACGTCGAGCGGCGGCTCGCCGCCGGCGATCCACTCGGCCATCACCTTGCCGATCCCGCCCGCGCCGGCGAGCCCGTGCGCGCAGAATCCCGCGGCGACGAACAGACCGCCGACATCGCTCTCGCCAAGGCAGAACTCGTTGTCGGGCGTGAACGCCTCGGGGCCGTTGATCAGCCGTGTGACCTTGACCTCCTCCATCGCCGGCACGCGGCGCGAGGAGTTGGCGGCGATCTCCTCAAACCGGGGCCAGTCCTCTTCGAGCAGGCGGCCGTTGAAGTCGGCGGGGATCCGGTCGAGCGAGTGCTGATCGAGCGACCACGGCGCGCTGTGGCGCTCGTAGCCCCCCATCACGAGCCCGGCTCCCTCCTCCCGGTAGTAGACGAGCAGGTCGGGATCGCGGAGCGTCGGCAGGTGCTCGCCGGGAGTGCGGTCGCGAAACGGCTGCGTGACGAGGTACTCGTGCGCGAACGGGATCACGGGCACCCGGATCCCGGCCATCCGCCCGATCTCGGCGGCGAACATGCCGCCCGCGTTGACCACCATCTCGGCCTCGATCTCGCCCCACTCGGTCTTCACGCCGCGGACGCGGCCGTCGGCGACCACGATGTCCTGCACGCGCGTATGTGTGTAGACCTGGTGGCCCGCCGCCCGCGCCCCGTCGATCAGCGCGTAGGTCAGCTGCGAGGGATCGAGGTAGCCGTCGGTCGGCAGGTACGACGCGCAGCGCACCCCGTCGGTCACCATCAGCCCGAACAGCGCCTGCGCCTCCTGCGCCGACAGAAGCTCGAGCGGCAGCCCAAACGTCTTCGCCCACGCGACCTGGCGCAGGACCTCCTGTTCGCGCTCCTCGGTGCAGGCCAGCCGGATCCCGCCGCACTCGACCCAGCCGCAGTCGAGCGTCCGGTACAGCGCCACCGAGTCCATCATCATCCGGGTCAGCGAGACGCTCCCGCGCAGCTGACCGACGAGGCCTGCGGAGTGAAACGTCGAGCCGCTGGTGAGCTCGTCTCGGTCGACCAGGACGACATCACGCTCGCCGAGCTGCGCGAGGTGGTAGGCGATCGACGCGCCGCCGACGCCACCTCCGATGATCACCACGCGCGCCCGCGCCGGAAGCTCACGCGGTCGCGCCATCGAGCCACTGCTGGAGTCGGGGGTCGCTGGCGGTGCGCGCCAGTCGCGCGAAATGTTCGTCGGCGTAGTCGGCGAAGTCGAACTCGAGCTCGGAGATCGCGCCCTGGACCACGCCCCAAGCGGCCTCGCGCGCGTCGGACATGATCCGCATCAGCGCCAGCGCCGCCCGCTGCGCGGCCGTCGGCGGCTCGCCGAAATAGGCCTCGAGCAGTCGCTCCTGCGCATCACCGTCGAACTCGTTGTTGATCGCCAGGTTGCCGAGATCGAACATCCGGTGACCCATCCCCGCGTACTCCCAGTCGACCAGGATCGCGTGGCCGGGCGCGGCGCGGGTTGCGAGGATGTTGCCCGGGAGGAGATCGTCGTGGCACGGGACCGGGTCGTCGAGCGGCAGCGCAACCGCCACCCGCCGGGCGAGCGCACGCGCGCGCTCGTAGGCGTCGGGCAGCGCGCCGCCGCGTCGGCTGACGATCCGCGCGTAGTCGTCGAGCAGCTCGGGAACCCAGAAGCGCGTCGGCAGCGACAGCCCCGAGTCGTGAAACGCGCGCAGAGCGAGCGCCGCCGACTCGGGCGCGGCTCGCAGTCGCTCGCTGTCGATCGGCCCGCCGTCGAGGTACTCGGTGACGAGGTAGCCGTCTCCAGCCGCGACGAGCGCCGGCGCGATCCCGAGCCGGGCGGCCTGGTCGCTCGCCAGCCGCTCGGCGTCGCGGTCGATCCCGAGCAGCGCGGTGTTGCGGCCGGTCAGACGCAGAACGCAGTCGCGGTCGCCGAATCGGACCAGGAAGTTGCGGTTGGTGATCCCGCCCTCGAGCGGCACCGGCTCGCCCGCGGCGTGGCCGAGCGACCGCTCGAGCCTGCGTACGAGCTCCCCCGGATCGGGCATCGGCACAACCTAGCGTTTAAGGCTCAGTTCCTATACCTTCGCGCCGTGAGGCTTGAGGAGCTCCGCCCGGGCGAGGCATCCCGATGACGCTTGACGAACTGCGCGCGCAGGTCGACTCCGATCAGATCGACACGGTCCTGATCGCCCTGACCGACATGCAGGGGCGGCTTCAGGGCAAACGCCTGGCCGCCCGCCACTTCCTCGACGAAGTCGCCGCGCACGGCGCCGAGGGCTGCAACTACCTGCTCGCCGTAGACGTCGAGATGACACCCGTCGACGGCTATCAGATGTCGTCCTGGGAGCGCGGCTACGGCGACTTCTCGATGCGCCCCGATCTCTCGACACTGCGCCTCGTGCCATGGCTCGAGGGCACCGCCATGTGCCTCTGCGATCTCGCCTGGGAGGACGGCAGCCCCGTCGTCGCGTCGCCGCGCCAGGTGCTGCGCGAGCAGCTGCGCCGGCTCGGCGAGCGCAGCTGGGGCACAAACGCGAGCACCGAGCTCGAGCTGCTCGTGTTCCGCGACACCTACGAGGCGGCATGGCGCAAGGGCTACCGCGAGCTCGAGCCGGCGAACCTCTACAACATCGACTACTCGCTGCTCGGCACCGCGCGCGTGGAGCCGCTGATCCGCCGGATCCGCAACGAGATGGGCGCCGCCGGGATGGTCGTCGAGAACTCCAAGGGCGAGTGCAACCTCGGCCAGCACGAGGTCAACTTCCGCTACGACGACGCGCTCACGACCGCCGACAACCACTCGATCTACAAGAACGGCGCGAAGGAGATCGCCGCCCAGGAGGGGATGGCGATCAGCTTCATGGCGAAGTTCAACGAGCGCGAGGGCAGCTCGTGTCACATCCACTTCTCGCTCGCCGACGATCAGGGGATGCTGTTCCCTCGCGACCGGCAGCTGTTCGAGTCGTTCCTCGCCGGCCAGCTTCACTGCCTGCGCGAGTTCGCGTTGCTGCAGGCGCCCAACATCAACTCCTACAAGCGCTACGTGAAGGGGTCGTTCGCGCCGACCGCGGTCGCATGGGCGCACGACAACCGAACCTGCGCGCTGCGCGTGATCGGGCACGGCGACGCGCTGCGGTTCGAGAATCGCGCCGGCGGCTCGGACCTCAATCCGTACATGGCGCTCAGCGCGATGATCGCGGCGGGGTTGCACGGCGTCAACGAGGGCCTCGAGCTCGAGTCGCCGTATCAGGGCAACGCCTATCTCGCAGACGACAAGCCGCGGCTGCCGGACTCCTTGGTCGAGGCCCGCGATCTGTTCGCCACCAGCGACGTGGCCCGTGCCGCGTTCGGCGACGAGGTCGTCGAGCACTACGTGCACGCGGCCGACGTCGAGCTCGAGGCGTTCGGGTCGGCGGTCACCGATTGGGAGCGCCTGCGGGGCTTCGAGCGGTTGTGAGCTCGGCCGGTTCTACGCACTCGACAACCGGGGAAGAGCTCAGCGACACAGGCCGCGCGGCGGTGACGGCGGCGCTCGAGTCGGCCACCTCGTTGGAGACCGTGTTCGCACCGGTCCACTCCCAGACGGCGTTCGAGGAGACCGTCGAGCGGCTCGGGACCGCGATCAGGCTCGGGCTGCTGCCGCCCGGCACGCGCCTCCCGGCCGAGCGCGAGCTGTGCACGAAACTCGGGATCGCACGCTCGACGCTGCGCCAGGCGCTGGTCGCGCTCGGGCAGAGCGGGCACCTGCATGCAACCCGCGGCCGCGGCGGCGGCACGTTCGTCGCCGATCCGCAGCCGCCGGCCCCGCCGCCGTCGCCCGAGCTGCTGCGGGCGTGGCGCGATGTCTGCGACGAGCGGATCGCGGTCGAGGTCGGCGTCGCAGTGCTCGCGGCCGAGCGCGCGGACGTCGAACTGCTGCGCCCGCTCGACGAGCTCGTGGTCGCGCTCGACGGGATGCTGGAGGACTTCTCGGCCTACCGGCAGGCGGACGTCCGCTGGCACGTCGCGCTCGCTGAGGCGACCCGCAGCCCGCGCCTTGTGACGGCCATGACCGAGGCCCAAGGGGCGATGAGCGAGCTGATTTCATTGATCGCGCACCCGCCCGAGGTCCTCGACGTCTCAAACGCTCAGCACCGCCGGATCCTGGCTGCCGTCCGGCGCCATGACTCGGCGTCGGCGGCGCGGGAGATGGCCGAGCATCTGCACGGCACCGAGCACGTGCTCGCCGGCCTGCTGCCCCGAGCCTGAAGGTTCCGCTCACTGGTCATTTTTGTGACTTGACTTCCGAGGTGCCGCGAGCGTATCTTGCGCCCGAGCGTAAGGAGCGTTCAGCAGACCTTTATAGGAGGAGGGCGCATGGGCACCGGATCCGAAACGCTTGGCAGCGACGAGCAACGGCTCGCCGAGCTCGGCTACAAGCAGGAGCTGCGGCGCGGCTGGAGCGGGTTCTCCAACTTCGCGATCTCGTTCTCGATCATCTCGATCCTCGCGGGCTGCTTCACCACCTACGGGCAGGCGTGGCTCAACGGCGGTCCGGTCGTGATCTCGATCGGGTGGCCGGTGATCAGCTGCTTCATCCTGCTGGTGGCGTTCTCGATGGCGGAGCTGGCATCGGCGATGCCGACCGCCGGCGGGATCTACTACTGGTCGTCGAAGCTCGGCGGCGCGGGCTGGGGCTGGTTCACCGGGTGGTTCAACCTGATCGGCCTGGTGGCGGTGACCGCGTCGGTCGACTACGCCGCGGCGACATTCTTGAACTCGACCCTCTCGTTCTACGGCCTGCACCTGTTCGGGGTCAATTTCGCGACCGGGAGCGTGCAGGCATCGTTGCACCACACGTTCGCGCTGTTCTTCCTGATCCTGCTCGTGCACGCGCTGGTCAACATCTTCTCCTCGCCGCTGGTCGCGCTGCTGACCCGGATCTCGGCCTGGTGGCACATCATCGGCGTGATGGTGATCATCGTGATCCTGATCGCCGTCCCGAGCCATCACCAGAGCTTCAGCTTCGTCTTCGGACATCGGATCAACCTGTCGGGCTTCAGCAGCCACATGTACTGGTTCTACGTTCTGCCGCTCGGCTTCCTGCTGACGATGTACACGATCACCGGCTACGACGCCTCGGCCCACATCTCCGAGGAGACGTACGACGCGGCCGAGGCGGCGCCGAAGGGCGTCTGGCGCTCGGTCTTCTACTCGGCCGTGTTCGGCTGGGCGGTGCTGCTCGCGCTGACCTTCGCCGCGACCCACGTGAGCGCGATCAGCGCCGCCGGCGGGACCTCGCAGTCGATCCTCGAGACGGCGCTGAGCTCGGCCGCCGCCAAGGCGGTGCTCGTGATCTCGACCGTCGGGCAGCTGTTCTGCGGCATGGCGTGCGTGACGAGCTCGTCGCGGATGACGTTCGCGTTCTCACGCGACGGCGCGGTCCCGGGCCACAGCCTGTGGCGCCGGCTCGGCAAGAACAAGACCCCGACCTGGGCAGTCGTGTTCGTCGCCGTGGTCGCGCTGATCATCACGCTCCCCGCCTACAAGGGCAACCACGCCGGGCTCCCGGTCGCGTTCCTCGCGGTGACCTCGATCTCGGTCATCGGGCTCTACATCGCGTACTCGATCCCCGTCTACCTACGCTGGCGAATGGGTGACAAGTTCGAGGCCGGACCGTGGACGCTCGGCGCCAAGTACAAGTGGATCAACCTGATCGCGATCATCTGGGTCGCGCTGTGCGTGATCGTCTTCTGCCTGCCGTTCACACCCGCCGCGGTCCCGTTCTCGAGCACGTTCAGCTGGTCGGCGGTCAACTACGCGCCGCTGGTGACGATCGCCGTGATGCTTGCGGTGACGATCTGGTACGCGCTCTCGGCGCGACATTCGTTCACCGGCCCGGTCCGCACGATCGACGACGGTGATGGCGGCGGTGAGCTGGCCGCCGGGATGGCGCCCGCGGCACCGTCTGACCTGTAGTCGTCGGCCGTGCGCCTGGCGGGCAAGGTGTGCGTGATCACCGGCGCCGCCGGCGGGATCGGCGGCGCCAGCGCACAGGCGTTCGAGCGCGAGGGCGCGCGCGTGGTCGGTGTCGATCTCGTGTCGCACGCCGTCGGGGAACTCGCGCTCGTCGCCGACCTCACCGACCAGTCCGCGGTCGCCGCGCTCTACGCACGCGTCCAGGCCGAGCTCGGCCGGATCGACGTGCTGTTCAACAACGCCGGGATCGTCGCCGGTGATGACCGATCCGTGCTCGAGACCTCGGTCGAGACGTGGGAACGCGTCCAGGCGGCCAACCTGCGCACGGTCTTTCTGTGCTGCAAACACGGGATCCCCTGGTTGCTCGAGGGCGGCGGGGGCTCGGTGATCAACACCGCCTCGTTCGTGGCCGTGATGGGGTCCGCGACGTCGCAGATCTCCTATACGGCGTCCAAGGGCGCCGTGCTGGCGCTATCGCGCGAGCTCGGGGTCGAGTTCGCCAAGCGCGGGGTGCGGGTCAACGCGCTCTGTCCGGGCCCCGTCGACACGCCGCTGCTGCGCGGGCTGCTGGCGGCGAACCCGGCGCAGGGCGAGCGCCGGATGGTCCACGTGCCGATGGGACGGTTCGCGCGCGCCGACGAGATCGCCAACGCGGCCCTGTTCCTCGCCAGCGACGAGTCGAGCTACGTCAACGCGACCGCGTTCGTCGTCGACGGCGGGATCAGCGGCGCGTACACGACCCCGGAGTAACGGCCTTCGGCTGGAATGCACGAGCTCCTGTTCAGGCTCGCCGAGGCCGCCCAGCCTCTGTGACCCGACCCGGCGTTGTCACAGAGCAGTCGGCGCCGCCCCAGCCGAACTCCTGACCGTTGCGCCGACGCCGCCCGGCTCCGGTGCCGGGGCGGCCAGCGGCGTGACGGCGAGCGATACCCCGACCCCGAGCAGCGCCCACGTGACGGGATCCTCGAGGAAGTCCGCGTACAGCAGCGTGTGGAAGATGAGCGCGGCGAACGCGGCCGCGATCGCCGAGCGGATCGGATCCCCGCGCGCGCGGCGAAAGAGGCACACGAGCGCGGCGATGACGAGCGCGACGTAGGCGATCTCGCCGATCAATCCCTGCTCGGCGCCGACGGTGATCGGGATCGTGTGTGACGCCGACAGGGTCGTCGCGGTCGCGCGATGGTGGGCGCGGTACTGCTTGACGAACGAGCCCGATCCCCACCCCCAGACGGGGCGGTCGGCGAACAACGACAGGCCGCCGCTGACGAGCCCGCCGCGCCCGCTCGAGGCGCCGTTGATGCCCTGATTGAGCCCGAACGTGCGCGGCGTGGCGGCGATCGCCAACCCGCCCAGCGCGACCACGACGACGGCGACGACGAGCGCTCGGGACGGCTTCCATCGCAGCGCCGCGAGCAGCGCGAGGCCGACCAGCAGCGCCCCGAGGCTGGAGCGCGACAGGGTCAGCAGCAGACCCACCCAGAGCACGGCGAGGACGACGACCGTCTCGATCTGGACGCGCTGGGGCCGGTCATAGATCAGCAGCACGGCGAGCAGGATCATCACCAGCGCCAGGTAGCGGCCGAAGATGTCGGGATCGAAGAAGACCGAGTTGACCGTGAAGTAGGTGTGGAGGTCGTTGGCGACGACCAGCTTCGTGTCGAGGATGATCGTCTTGGTCGCGTACTCGCCGAACCCGATCGCCGAGAAGATCAGCGCCAGCGCGACGGTCAGGCGCAGGCAGATACGGATCATCTCCGGCGTCCAGCGGATCCCCCGCAGCAGCCGGTACAGAAGCGTGAACGGCACGTAGAAGAACACCATCTGCTGCAGCGCGATCTCGAAGCTCGACGAGTAGACCGCCTGTAGGCCGTAAAGAAGGACGTAGATCGCGAGCAGGCGCTCGACCCAGATCGCCCAGCCGCCCGAGCCGTCTTCTTCGGGCGGGTCGCTGCCGGGCTTGGCACGGAGCGCCGGCACGATCCAGGCCAGTGCCCCCGCGGCGACGACGAGGTACAGCGGCACGAGCAGGTTCGACGTCGTGCCGCCGGCCTGGATCGGAACCCGGAATGGGAGCGCAACCACCGCCAACGGCGCCAGCAGCCCTGGGTGGCGGGCGATCACGCGCGCCGCCGCGGCCAGCACCGCAAGGGCGAGGATCCCCCCGACGAGCGCGAATAGCGGGTGGCGATGGACCAGCCGCAGCTGCGGCGAGTCCCAGATGTCGGTCAGCAGCAGAACCGGCGAGAGGACCAGCGCGCCGACCATCGCGAGCGCCCGTTGGCGCCGCTCGCGCAGGAGCAGCGTGCCCGCCGCGAACAACGCCACGACCACGACGCCGAGCTTGGGCAGCGGACCGGTCAGTGCGGCGAACTCGATCACCTGTGTGGATCATCCTCTAACCTCGGGTCACATGTCTGCTGCGAAGCTCGCGTTGGTCGCCGCACTGGCGGCGGTTTCGCTCGCGGCGTGCGGAACGACGGCCAAGCCGGAGGCCGGCACGATCAAGGCCGCGAGCGTCGACCGCAGAGGCGTCGATGACCCGCGCACGACGCACGTCAAGTGCCTCGAGTCCGAGCACATCCCGGTGACCGAGTTCGGCCACTACTGGCTCCAGATCGGCACCAGGCCATCTGGACCAACGGTTCATTTCGAGGCGACCGCCGGCGCCGCACAGGAGGAGCAGATCGACGGGCAGGTGGAGAGCGCCGAGGTGATCGGCGCCGCGCTGCTGTTTCCCAACCAGGCCTCCGACGCCCTGCTGCAGAAGGTCGAAGACTGCATCGCGAAGGGAGTGACGGGGTAGTTCGGCTCGCCGTCACCCTGGTCGTCGCCGTCCTGACGCTCGGCGGAGTCCTGGCGACCAGCAGTTCCCGCTCAGATCACGCGCCGCAGGCGCACGCGACGACCTCGGCTTCAGGGGGCGCAGCTCTATCCGGCGCGGACCCGTCTGCCACGGATCAGGCGTCTGTGGCGCCCGTTCCGGGTTCGGCGACAAAGCTGCTCGGCCAGCGGATCATGGTCGGGATGTCGGGGACCGTGGCGCCGTCGTGGCTGCTGCGCGCGGCGAAGGCCGGCGAGGTCGGCTCGGTGATCTTGTTTTCGGCCAACATCGTCTCGCGCGGCCAGACGCTCGGGCTGACCCGGTCGCTGCAGCGGGAGGCGCGCGCGGGCGGCAACCCGAAGCTGCTGATCGCCGTCGACCAGGAGGGAGGCCAGGTTAAGCGGATCCCGTCGGGGCCGCCGACGCTCTCGCCCCCACAGATGGCGGCCACCGGCAAGGTCTCGGTCGCGAGCAGCCAGGGCCGCGCGACGGGGCGGTTCCTCAAGCGCTGGGGCATCAACATGGACCTCGCGCCCGTGTCCGACGTGCCGACCTTCCGTGGCGCCTTCATCTGGGAGCAGGGCCGCGCGTTCTCGTTGCACCCCGGCACGACCGCCAAGTTCGCGACCGCGTTCGCACTCGGCGTGCAGTCGGCCGGCGTCGCGGCGACCGGCAAGCACTTCCCGGGGCTGGGCTCGGCGCCGACCGACACCGACTTCAGGCTCCAGGAGCTGCACCCGACCGCGGCCCAACGCGGCGCGGCGCTCAAGCCCTACGCGCGCATGATCCCGCGCGGGCTCGACGCGGTGCTCGTGGCGATCGCCGGCTTCCCGGCGTATGACCCGAGCGGCGCGCCGGCGGCGCTCTCGCGCCCGATCATCGAGGGCCTGTTGCGCAATAAGCTCCACTTCCGCGGCGTCACGATGACCGACGCGCTCGGCGCCCCAACCGGACACAGCCAGCGGACCGCCGGCGTCCTGGCGGCGATCGCCGGCGCCGACATCCTGCTCTACACCAACTCGGCTCCCGGTGAGCTCGCGGCGCTGAAGGGTTCGCTGCGCTCGGGCAAGCTCAGCGCCGGCAACGCGGACGGCGCCTACCGGCGCATACTTGCCCTCAAGCACAAGCTAGGGCTTGCCTGACCCCGCGGGCTCTACAATTGCCCGCGCAAAGCCCGCCCCCAAGCGTGCTTGTCAGCGTCTCGAGCGCGGCGTGCCGGTTCGCCGGACGCTGACGCACAAACCACGCGAGCCTGAGGCTCGCAACGTTCGAAGATCGTGTCCCGCCGACCGCTCGCCAACATGCTCTCTGCCTCGACAACGGACTTTCCCGCGGCGAGCGCTCCCGCACCACGTGCTCGCGGCCGTGGCCTCGACACCACCCGGTGGCATGTGCCGGCCGGGCGCTTCTACCTCGGTCTCGCGCTCCTCGCGCTGACCGTCGGCGCGCTCTCCCTGCTGATCCCGTCGACGCCGAGCTACGACCCGTGGGCCTGGATCGTCTGGGGACGCGAGATCGTGCACCTCAAGCTCCAGACCACCGGCGGCCCGTCGTGGAAGCCGCTGCCGATGGTCTTCACGGTCCCGTTCGCCCTGTTCGGCAACGCCGAGCCGAACCTGTGGCTGGTGGTCGCGCGCGCCGGGGCGTTCGCCGCCGTCGTGATGGTGTTCCGGCTGTCGTTCAGGCTCACGCGCAAGATCGGCAGCTACTTCACCGCGGCGTCAACCGGCGCAGGCGTGATCACGCGGATCGCCCCGGCGCTGTTCGCCGGCTTGATCGCCGCCGTGGGGCTCGCGCTCTCGGGCGGCTACATCTCCGACAACGCGCTCGGCTACTCCGAGGGCCTGGCGACGGCGCTGATGCTGGTCGCGGTCGAGCGCCATCTCGATGGCAGGCCCCGACAGGCGTTCACAGTCGGCTTCTTCGTGGCGCTCGACCGGCCCGAGATCTGGCTCTTCTGGGGGCCGTACGGGCTGTGGCTGTTCTGGAAGGACCCGGGCGCCCGCAAACTCGTGATCTCGCTGTTTGCGCTGATCCCGGTGTTCTGGTTCTTGCCCGAGTACTGGGGATCGGGACACTTCCTGCGCGGCGTCAACCGCGCCCAGCACCCGCGCTCGAACAGTCTCGCGTTCGCCAAGAGCCCGTTCCTGTCGGAGCTGGAAGATGCCGCCTGGCCGACGATCCTGCTGCGCATCAAGGTCGCCGCGGCGGTGCTCGTCGGCGTGGTGGCGGTCGTGCGGTTCCGCGGCTGGCGACGCGACGGCCGCGACGCGCTCCGAACGCCGCAGGCGCAGGCGCAACTCGTCGCCGCGCTGTGCGGGGTCGCCGGACTCGTGTGGTTCGTGGTGATCGCGACCTTGACGCAGGCCGGGTTCTCGGGCAACAACCGCTACCTGGTGCTCGGCTCGGCGCTGGTCGAGATCTGCGGAGCGGTCGCGTGGGGCTGGACGGCGCAGGAGCTCGGCAACCTCGCCGGCCGCGCGCTGGGCCGCGGCCGCCAGGCGACCGCCGGCGTTGCCAGAGCCGGCTCGTGGTCGGCGCTCGCGGTCGTCGCGGCGATCTTCGCGATGCTGCCGTCGTGGGTCGGCTTCAACCTGATCTCCATCCCACGCACACACGGCTCGCTCGTCTACCAGGCACACTTGCGCCAAGGCTTGAACAGGCTCGTCTCCGAATACGGGGGCGCCGCCAAGATGCTGCGGTGCGGGTCCGTGATGACCGAGGGCTTCCAGGTGCCGATGGTGGCCTGGGCGCTCGGGGTACACACGCTCCAGATCCAGGCGCCGCCGCCCGCGGGCGTGGCCCCGGGAGCCGCCCCGAACGTGATCCTGCAGACCCGCGACACCCGCAGCGCCTCACTGCTGCCGCTCGTGCAGTGGTGGCCGCACGTCCATTACACGTACGTCGGCAGCAGCGGCCCGTTTAATCTCTTCACACATTGCGGCGGGTAGTGTCGCGCAGTCAGGACTGATGGCTACCGTCACCGCTCCACAGCCGGACACACCGCGAGTCGAGGACTCCGAGCGGTTCGACCTGCAGTTCCCCGAGCGGGTCGCGGGCGTGCCGATCTGGATCGTCGTCGGCGCGGTCGTGCTGATCGTGATGGCGATCTCGGCGATCCTGCGGTCGCGCTACCTGAGCGGTCAGTTCTGGATGGACGAGGGGCTGTCGGTCGGGATCTCGTCGCACTCGCTGTTCTCGATCCCCCACGTGCTGCGCCACGACGGCTCGCCACCGCTGTACTACCTGATGCTGCACGTGTGGATGAGCGTGTTCGGCTCGAGCGAGAGCTCTACCCACACCCTGTCGCTGATCTTCGCGGTGCTCTGCATCCCCGTCGGGACATGGGTGGCGTGGAACCTGTTCGGGCGGTGGGCGGCGGTGATCGCGCTGGTGCTGTTCGCGCTCAACCCGTTCCTCACCGCCTACAGCCAGGAAACGCGCATGTACTCGCTGATGGCGCTCCTGGGGCTGCTGGCGACGTTCGGCTTCATCAAGGGCTTCATCTACCGCCAGCGCGGCTACCTGATCCTGTTCGCCATTACGCAGACGCTGATGCTCTACACGCACGCGTGGGGAGCGTTCTTCGGGGTCGGGGCGGCGCTCGCGTGCGTGGTCGTGTGGCGCGCGAGCGACGAGCCGCGGGCGATCCTGCGCGACGCGGTGCTCGTGTTCGGCGCTGCGGCGATCCTGTTCCTCCCGTGGCTGCCGACGTTCATCTATCAGGCGACGCACACCGGGTCGCCCTGGGACAGTGCCCCGAACTTCGGCGCCCCGGTCCAGATCTCGCGCAACCTGATGGGCGGCGATCGCGCGACGGTCGCGCTCGTGCTCGCGTCGGCGCTCGGGCTGGCGACGATGTTCACCCGCAAGTGGCGCACCCGCGAGTCGCTGACGCTGTGGGCACTGCTGATCATCCCGATCGGCACGCTCGGGTTCGGATGGATCTTGTCGCACATCTCCCCCGCCTGGGCGTACCGGTACTTCGCGCCGATCCTCGGCTCGTTGCTGTTGCTGGCGGCGCTCGGGATGTCGCGCGCCAGGGGCGTCGGCCTGATCGCGCTGATCCTCGTGGTCGTGTTCTGGGCCAACCCGGCCAAGCTCGCGCCGCAGTACAAGAGCGACATGCGCGACATCGCCGGCGAGCTCGGCCCGATGCTGCACAAGGGCGACCTCGTGGTCATGGGGCAGCCCGAATCGGTGCCGCTCGCTTGGTACTACTTCCCGGCCGGCGTGCGGTTCGCGGACACCACGGGCCCGACTTCGGACCCGCAATCGATGAACTGGGTCAACGCGCTGCCGCGCCTGCAACACGCAAACCCGGGCCGAACGCTGGGGAAGCTCATTGCTACCCTGAAGCCCAACCAGCAGGTCGTCTTCGTGCGTCCCCTGACCGAGGGAGCGCAGAACTGGGAGGCGCCGTGGACACAGCTGATCCGCAGACGCTCGGCCCAGTGGGGGGCGCTGCTCGCCTCCAACCCGAGCCTGAAGCCGATCGCCTGGGCTCCACACAACTACCGCGGCGCCTGTTGTGTAGCCGACAGCGCCGTCCTCTATAGAAAGCTCTAACGACCAAGTGCCCACTCAGCCCCAAGAGGCCGTCGCCCCCGGCGCCGACATCACCCCAGAGCACCCCGTCGTCGTGCTCGGTGCGGGTCCGGCAGGCCTGACCGCCGGTTACCTGCTCGCCAAGCAGGGCAAGCCGGTGATCGTGCTCGAGTCGACCGATCAGATCGGCGGCCTGGCGCGCACCGAGGTGCGCGACGGATATCGCTTCGACCTCGGAGGTCACCGCTTCTTCACCAAGGTCCAGGAGGTCGACGACCTCTGGCACGAGATCATGAAGGAGGAGTTCCTCCGCCGGCCCCGCCAGAGCCGGATCTACTGGAACGACAAGTTCCTCGAGTACCCGCTCCAGGGCATGGACGTGATCAAGAAGCTCGGCCCGGTCGAGCTGTGCCGGTGCGGATTCTCATATCTGGTTGCCGCGATCAAGCCCAAGGGGCGCGAGGACACGTTTGAGCAGTGGGTCTCAAACCGGTTCGGCAAGCGGCTCTACCAGCACTTCTTCAAGACCTACACCGAGAAGCTTTGGGGCGTCTCGGCCGATGAGATCCGCGCCGAGTGGGCCGCGCAGCGGATCAAAGGCCTGTCGTTCTTCAGCGCCGCCAAGGCGGCCTTCTTCGGTAACGAGGGCGACAAGATCAAGTCGCTCATCTCCGAGTTCAACTACCCGCGCTACGGGCCCGGCCAGATGTGGGAGCAGATGGCGTCCGACATCAAGGAGCACGGTGGCGAGGTGCGCCTCAACGCACCCGTGACGCGGCTGCGGATCGAGGGCGGCAAGGTGCTCGAGGTCGTCGCGGGCGGGGAGACGCTGAAGCCGTCGCACGTGATCTCGTCGCTGCCGCTGCGCACGACCGTCGGGATCTCCGACCCCGAGGCGCCCGGCGAGGTGCGCGACGCGGCGCGCGGCCTTCGCTACCGCGACTTCCTGACGGTCTCGCTGGTGGTCGGCGGCACCGACAACCTGTTCCCCGACAACTGGATCTACATCCATCAGCCCGGCGTTCGGGTCCTGCGGATCCAGAACTTCCGCTCCTGGAGCCCATGGATGGTGCCGAACAAGACCGATGCGTCGGTGGGGATGGAGTACTTCTGCTTCGAGGGCGACGACCTCTGGAGCTCATCCGATGACGAGCTCGTCGAGCTCGCGAAGTTCGAGATCGAGAAGCTCGGACTCGCGCGCGCGGACGCGGTCAAGTTCGGGTTCGTCGTCCGCGTCCACAAGGCCTATCCGATCTACGACGTCGAGTACGGCGAGCGCGTCGCGACGATCCGCACCTGGCTGAATGGGATCGACAACCTGACCCAGGTCGGGCGCAACGGTCTCCACCGTTACAACAACTCCGACCATTCGATGTTGACGGCGATGCGCGCAGTCGACAATCTCTTGTTGGGCACCACCCACGACATCTGGGCAGTCAACGTTGAGAGCGTCTATCACGAGGAAAAGACCGAGAACGAGGACCCGTACCGGGAGCCGCCCTCGACGCCTGCGATGGAGCAGCCGCTCGCGTCGGAACGATGAGCGACTTGGAGTGTCGAGCTTGAGCCAGTCAGCGGTGCGTCGTGGGGTCGCGTTGTTGGTCGCGGTCGTGCTCGGACTCGCGGGGCCGTCGGCGGCGTTCGCGAAGGGCTCGCCCAAGGCCGCCGAGAGCTCGACGAGCGCGACGGCGACGACCCCGGCGAACGCGGCCTCCTCGGTCGGCGCGGCCGCAGCCGCCAACCCGAACAACCCGCTGTCGGCCTTCCCGCAGCCACAGATCAACACCGCACCGACGCAGACTGCGCCGGTCGTGCCGAGCGTCACCACGACCTCGCGCGGTGCCTCCTCGCTGAGCGGCAACAGCGCGCTCGTGATCGCGATCGGCGCGCTGATCGTGCTCGGGGCGATCTCGTTGTACATCTGGCGTGACGCGCGCCGGCGCGCTCCGGTCACGTCCGGCGCCGGCGGCTTCGACGTGCGGCGATCTGGGTCCAAGGCGCCGCCGAAGTCGCGCAAGCTGAGCCCGGCCGAGCGGCGCCGGCGCAAGCGCGGCAAGGCCCGTCGGTAGCTCTCACGCGGGCTGACGGCGCGCGGACCGCCCGGCGCCGTCACGCCGCACGCGAACCAACGCCCAGCGAGCGCTTTGCCCGCATCAGCTGGCGCTCGACGGTGCGCGTGGTCGCTTGCGTGTAATCGGCCATCTCGAGGTACGTCAGCCCGAGCCCCTGCAGCCAGAGGAGGCGCTGCTGACGTTCGGGGAGCGCGCGAACCTCGTCCAGGCGGGCGCGCTGCTGCGCGATCTCGTCCGGCGCGATCGCGAGCAGGTCGAGCGGAGTCGGGTCGCAGCCCGCGTCGCAGAGCTGGTCGAGTGACAGCTCGCGGGCGCTGCGCCGCAGCGAGCGCAGCGCCGCGCGGTTCGCGGTTCTGACCAGCCAGGGGAACGCGGCCTCGTGGCGGACGCGGCCCCAGCGGCGCAGCAGCCGGCTCCAGGCAATCTGGCACGCATCGTCGATCACGGCGTCCGGGGCGCGGACCGAACCCCGCACGATCTGTCGCAGCTGCGCTGCCCGCTCGGCATACAGGTCCGCGAATGGGTCCGGGGCCGGTGGTGCGTGCATGACGGCTCACTCCTTGAGTCTAATTGAGACTAATTATTTACAAGCACAGCTAGTCTAGCTCGATATATCTCAGTAGAGTTAAACGGACTCAATTGGCTCAATCGAACTCGAGGAGGCAAAGTGCGAGATTTTCTGCTGCAGGGCGCCGTCTCCGCCCACCCTGATCTCCATGGGCTGCCGGGAAGCAACGTCCTGCAGCAGCTCGTCAACGGCGCCGAGGCGTGGGCGCTCGCGATCGCGCTGCTCGGGGCCTTCGTGGGCGCCGGTCTGTGGGCGGTCGCGTCACACACCCACAACCATCAGTACGCCGCGCGTGGGCGGATGGCCGCGCTGATCTCGGCGGCGTCGGCCCTGATCGTCGGCGCCGCGCCGGGCCTGGTCAACTTCTTCCAGCACCTCGGGACGACGGCGCGATGAGCGCCCGGGTGGCTACGCCGGCGGCGGTGCTCGCCGTCGTCTTCACGCTTGCGGCCTGGGCGGCGCCACCGCCGGCGGAGGCGATCAACGTCGCAAAGCCGATCTGCACGCTCGCGGGTCTCGTGAGCGGCATCGCGGGCAAGGTCTGTTCGGTCGCCAGCCATGCGAGCGGCGCGCTGAAGGCGGGCAAGAAGTTGCTCGGCGGCCATCTGGGCGGTGCGCTCAAAGCGCTCGCGGGCGGCGGGACCGCGGCCAAGGCGCTGACCGCCGGCGCGGTGATCGCATCGCTGGTCGTGTGGGTGACCGGAGGGGCGAAGGCCGTGCTGCGCGAGACCGCGAGCGTGATCTCGACCACGACCCGTCCGCAGCTTCAGAGCACCTGGTTCTCGTCTACGTATTGGCGCATGTCCGCGATCTCGGCCCTGCTCACGCTCCCGTTCTTGTTTGCGGCGGCCGTGCAGGCCGTGATGCGCTCCGACATGGCGATGCTCGTGCGCTCAGCGCTCGGCTACCTGCCGCTCGGACTACTGGCCGTCAGCATCGCGGCGCCGGTGACGACGCTGTTGCTCGCGAGCTCCGATGAGCTGTCATCGATCGTCGCGGGCGCCTCGGGCAACGCCGGCGCGACTTTCCTCACGCACGTGGGATTCATCTCCGCCGGGCTCAGCCACCTCAGCGGCTCGACCTTCGTGCTGCTGTTCGCGGGGCTGCTGACCGTGGCGGCGACGATCACGCTCTGGGTCGAGCTTCTGATTCGGTCGGCCGCCGTCTACGTGGTCGTCCTGATGCTGCCGCTGTTCTTCGCCGCGCTCGTCTGGCCGGCCCGGCGGGTGTGGGCGGCTCGAGCGGTCGAGGTGCTCGTCGCGCTGATCGTCTCGAAGTTCGCGATCGTCGCCGTCCTCTCGCTCGGCGCGTCGGCGCTTGGTCACACGACGGTCCCGAGCGCCGCCGAGATGCTCGAGGGCGCGACGCTCGTGATGCTCGCCGCGTTCTCGCCGTGGGCGCTGCTGCGCCTGCTGCCGCTGCACGAGCTCGCCGGGGGGCTCGACGGGCTTCGATCGAGGCCGCAGCTACTCCCGTCCACCGACGCCCGCGCCCAGGACGCGACCGAGGTCGCCCAGGCGCTCGTCCGCCAGCTGCCGGCCGAGGTGATGTCGAACGCGAGCGCCGCGCCCGACGGGCCGCGGGCGACCGATGTCGCCTCACAGGTCGATCCCCTCCCGGGCGCGGACGAGTACGGCGATCACCGGTCAGCCGCCGCCGCGGGCCCGATCGGCGAATCAGACGCGACTTCGGGCTCGGCGGCGACGCCGGGGCTCGAGGGGACGTCGGGGCCCGACGGGACGCCTCGCCCGGACGCATCGACGGGCGCGGACCGCGCGAGCCCTGCGACGTCAGCTGCGCGGAACGCGTCGCCGGGGTCCGAGCGCGTCGCGGAGTCGGCGCCCGGTGCCCGGCGCGGCGAGATGGACGCGATCTGGCAGGCGCCCAGCTACAGCTGGGAGGCGATCGGGATCGGCGGCGGCGAGCAACCAGCGGAACTCGTGCCAGGGCCGCCGGGCGATTCATCGCCGGCCGGACCCGAGCTCTCGGCCGACGAGCGACCCCTGCTTGGCCCGACCACCGACGCCGCCCCCGCGCTGCCCGAGCCGGCGGCCGACGTCGAGCCGGGGTCGCCGGGCGAACCATCAGCCGGAGCCGACGAGTGAGCGAGCGGCGTCTGACGTATATGTTCGGGCCGCTCGAGCGGCGCGGGCTCCTCGGTCCGCTGCGCGCCGGCCAGGCGCTCCTGCTGGCGATCGGCACGCTGCTCGCGATCGTGATCCTGGACCGGTCGCCCTCGGCCGCGGGGGCGCTGATCGCGATCCTCGCCGTCGGGCTAGCGGTCGCGGCGAGCTTCGCGCCGCTCGGCGGGCGGACGGCTCAGGAGTGGGTGCCGATCGCCGCCTCGTCCGCAGCGCGGGCAGTCACGCGCCGCAGCCGTTTCAGCTCCGCCGCACCGATGATCGGCGGCCTGACGCGCGGTTTGGGACGATCACGGACGCCACGACTGCCCGACCCGGAACCCGTGGCGCCGCCGCAGCTGCGCGGCGTGCGAATCGTCGAGGCGTCATATCGCGAGCGCCCGATCGGCGCGTTGTCAGAGCAGTCGGGCAAACGTCTGACGGCGGTGCTCGCGTGCCGGGTGCTCGCCTTCTCGTTGCTCGACGCCGAGGCACAGGAACGTCGTCTTGCGCGCTGGGGCATGGTCCTGTCCGGAGCCGGAGGGTCGTCGATCAGGCGTCTGCAGTGGATCGAGCGCACGGCCCCGGCCCAGGGGGACGAGCTCGCGCGGTGGGTCCACGCCGAGCGCGACCCGGCACTGCCGCCGCGCGGTACGCCGATCATCGAGTCATACCTCGAGCTGATCGGGACGACCGCCCGCGTGGCTCAGGAGCACGAGATCCTCGTCGCGATCCAGGTCGACGCGCGCCGGGTGCGCAACCGTGGCGGCGGCGCGCTGCCGGCCGCTCTGGTCGAGGAGACCGAGCGGATCGCGAAGGGACTCGAGGCCGCCGAGGTCACGGTTCTCGGGGCACTCAGCGCCGGCCAGCTCGCGCGAGCGCTGCGGACCGCGTTCGATCCCTACGCGCGGACCGAGCTCGCGAGCCTCGAGGCGGCCGATCCCGAACGTGACGGACTTCCGGAGCACGGCGCCTGGCCGCTCGGAGCTCGCGAGCGCTGGGACCACCACCGTACCGACGGAAGTCTGCACGCGACTTACTGGATCGCGTCATGGCCACGGACCGAGGTCTCGCCGATGTTCATGAGCGCTCTGTTGGGGAACTCGAGCGCGGTGCGCTCGGTGGCGGTCACGTTCGAGCCGCTCGCGACCGAGCGCTCGATTCGCGAGACCGAGGCGGCGGTCACGCGCGATCGAGCGGATCGCGAGCTGCGGACACGTTTCGGACAGACCGAGACCGCGCGCCAGCGCCAGGCACGTGACGCGACCACTCGCCGCGAGGCAGAGCTCGCAGGCGGTCACGGCGAAGTGAGGCTGAGCGGCTTCGTGACCGTTTCGGGGCGCGACTCTGACGACCTGCGGCGGTCGTGCTCGGAGGTCCTCGATCATGCGGCGCGAGCGCACCTCGAGCTGCGCCGGCTCTACGGACAGCAGGCGGAGGCGTTCACGTTCACGCTGCCGCTCTGCCGGGGGCTGAAGTGAGCCTGCGCGCGGCCGAGCGGCCGGGTCACCGCAGCACGACGCGCCACGCGCAGGCGATCTACCCGTTCATCACCGCCGGCGGGCTGAGCAGCCGCGGCGTGTTCGTCGGGCGCGACTCGAGCGGGGGCGCGTTCTGCTTTGACCCGTGGGTCCTGTATGGCGAGGGAATCCTCGACGACCCGAACGTGATCGTGCTCGGCAAGCTCGGGCAGGGCAAGAGCGCGCTCGTGAAGACGCTGCTGTGGCGGATGCTCCTGTTCGGCCGCCGGGCGTTCGTGCTCGACGTCAAGCGCGAGTACGGCCCGCTGTGTGCCGCGGTCGGCGTCGAGCCGGTGTCGCTCGTGCCGGGCGGAAGCGTGAGGCTAAACCCACTCGCGACGCGGCCGGAGGAGCACGCCCAGCTCGAACTGCTGCGCGCGGTCACGGTCACGGCGGTCGGCGGACCGCTGACCCAGCTCGAGGCCGGCGCCCTGCGCGAGGCGCTCAGGACGGTCCGCACCCGCGGCGCGGGCGAGCCGACGCTGCCGGAGATCGCGGCGATCCTGTTCGCGCCGGTGATCGAAATGTCCGATCGGCTGCAGACGACGCCGGACCGTCTCGCCGCCGACGCGCGCCGGGCCGCGCTCGCGATCCAGGATCTGTGCGAGGGGCCGCTGCGGGGCATGTTCGACGGCCCGACGACGCCCGCGATCCGCAACGATCTGGACGCGAAGCTGCTCGTGCTCGATCTCCATGCGGTCAGGGATTCACCGGCGGTCGGGATCCTGATGGCCTGCGCGACTGCGTGGATCAGCGCCCTGCTCGCGCGCGCGGCGGAGCGCCCCGGCCGCGAGCGGCTGATCAACGTCGCGGACGAGTCATGGAAGATCGTCCAGCACACCGGGCTCGGCGAGTGGTTTCAGTCGAACTTCAAGCTCGCGCGGCAGTTCGGCGTGATGAACCTCGTCGTGCTGCACAAGCTTGCCGATCTGCACGCGGCCGGCGATGCCGGCTCGCGCGCCGCGCGGATCGCCGAGGGGCTCGTGGCGGACGCGTCGACGCGCGTCGTCTACCACCAGGATGAGAGCCAGGTCCCGCTGACGCGCTCGCTGCTCGGTCTCTCCCGCAGCGAGGCGGAGCTGATCTCGATGCTGTCCGCGGGCCAGGCGCTGTGGCGCGTCGGAGCACGTTCGTTCGTCGTCGGGCACCACCGATCCAGGATCGAGTCACAGATGACCAACACCGACACGGGGATGAGGGCCACGGCGACGGAGTTCGCGCGGCGATGAGCCGTCGTCCCGACGACGGCGGGATCTCCGACGCGGCGATGCTGGCAGTGATCGCGGGCGCGACCGCACTGGCGGGTGGAGTGTGGGTGTGGGGCGGGCTCGCCGGGACGCTGTTCGGGGGTGGCTGGCCCAGAGTCGCTCCCGGCCAGCTGCCCGCGGTTCTGATCAGCCTCCCGGGCCGGCTATCGGACCCAGCCGCCGCGTGGCCGCCAGCGGCGCGTTCGCGGCTCCCCGCCGCGACGGAGTTCTATCTCGCGCTCGCGCTGCTGCTCGCGGCGGCGGGCGCTGCCGTGGCAGTGGCGACGCGGCTCGGGATCGACGTTCGCGCGCTCGGAGGCTCCCACGGTGCGCGGTGGGCGCGGGGCGGTGATCTGAGCGCGCTGCGCGGCTCGGCGCGAGCGGGCCGGCTGACGCTCGGCCGCCATCGAGGTCGGCTGCTCCACGCCGAGGAGCGGCATGCGCTGGTCGCCTTCGGTCCGCCTCAGTCGGGCAAATCCGCCGGACTCGCGGTGCCGGCGCTGCTGGAGTGGGACGGGCCGGCGATCGCATCGTCGATCAAGACCGACCTGCTCGCGTGCACGAAGAAGCGGCGTCAGACGCTCGGGCCGGTGTTCGTGTTCGACCCGTTCGGCCTCGGCGGCATGGCGGGCAATACGTGGTCTGTGCTGCGTGCCGCGCGCACGTGGGATGGGGCGCTCGAATCGGCGTGGCGATTGGCGGCCGCCGGCGAGCTCGACCAGCGCGGCGTCGACGGCGGCGACTTCTGGGCCGTCGCTGCCGAGCAGCGGCTCGCGCCGCTGTTGTTCACCGCGGCGGCGAGCGGGCTCGGGATGGACGCGGTTGTCCGCTGGGCTTACGGGCAGGGGAGCCGTGAGCTCGACGAGGCGATCGCACGGGTGACCGGTTCGGCGCGTGACCGTGACGAGCTCGAAGGTGCTCACGCCGCGTACGACGCGCTGCGCGCGTTCGAGCGCCAGGCCGATCGCACGCGAACGTCGATCGAGGCGACCGCCCAGGGACTACTGAGGGCGTATCGGTTCACGCGGGTGCTGCGCTCGGCCGCGTCGTGCGAGATCGTCCCCGATGCGCTGCTCAAGCAGCGATCAACGCTGTATCTGATCGGAGACGCGAAGGCGTCAAAGCTGCTGCGGCCGATCTTCCTCGCGCTGCTTTCCGAGCTCGTCGACCGGGCCTACGAACGCGCGACGCTCGCGGGCGGGCGGCTCGAGCTGCCGCTCTTGCTGTGCCTCGACGAGGCCGGCAACGTGGCGCCGCTCCCGAACCTGGCCGAGATCGCATCGACGGCGCCGAGCCACAACATCCAGCTCGTCTCGATCTTCCATGACCTCGCCCAGGCACGCACTCGCTACGGTCGCCAAGCCGAGACGGTAGTCAACAGCCACCGCGCGCGGATGCTGCTGCCGGGAGTTGCCGACCTCGACACGCTCCAGTACTTCGCCGGACTGGCCGGCGACGAGGAGGCGCGTGACCTGAGCCGGACCACCGGTGTGGGTTCGGGGGGCGGGACCCGCACCAGCTCGGTCCGGCGGCGACCGCTGATCGCCGCCGAAGCGCTACGCCAGCTCCCCGAGCGTCACGCGCTGCTGCTCTACGGTCGGCTGCCGCCGACCCAGGTGCGGCTGCGGATGTGGTTCGCCGACCGGCGGTTGCGAAGGCTGGCTGCGCGATGAGCTTCGGCGAGCCCGACGACCCCCACCGGGGCGAGGAGTGGAGCGAGGATGATGGGGTCCGCTGGCCGCTGACCTGGCGCGGGCTCTACCCACGCGAGCGCTGGCTGTGGTTCGAGCGTCTATGGACTGACGTCTGCGGCCTGCACGAGCGCTACCGCCTCGCGATTCGCTCGGGCTGGTGGGGGGATGAGGTCCAACTCGAGACGCTCGCCGCGCTCGCGGCGTGGACCGCCCGCTATGACTCGGGCGAGTGGGATGACCCGCCGGGAAAGCTGGCGTTGCTGTGCGACCTCGAGCGCGTCACGGCACTGCTCCGGGACGGGCTCGAACCATTCCATCCCGAGCGTGACCGGGAGGCCTTTCTGCGTCACCTGATCGAGCTGGGCTGTCAGCCGCCGCCGTCAGAATGAATGGGTGAACGAGTTCTCGATCGGCGTGGCGGTCACACTCGACCAGCTCGACCGCTCCCCGCATCCGGTCCTTGCTCGGTTGCGCGAGCATGAACCGGTGTCGTGGCTGCCCAGCCTCGATGGCTGGCTCGTCACGCGCCACGACCTCGTGCTGGCGGCGATGCGCGACCCCGAGACGTTCACGGTCGACGATCCGCGCTTCTCGACCGGCCAGGTGATCGGCCCGAGCATGCTCAGCCTCGACGGCGACCAGCACGCCCGCCATCGGGCGCCGTTCACGGGCCCGTTCCGGCCGGCGGCCGTCAGGGAGCGGTTCACCGACGTGACCGCGCGCGAGGCCGAGCGCCTGATCGACAAGCTCGCGCCGCGCGGGCGCGGCGAACTGCGCCGCGGCTTTGCCGGGCCGATGTCGGCGGCGATCGTGACCCGAGCGCTCGGGCTCGGCGATGACGAGGCCGGTGACGTGCTCGGCTGGTACGACGCAATCGTCAACTCGGTGACCGAGATCACGGCTGGACGCGGGCCGACGCTCGCGGGGGAGGCCGCGTTCGCCGCCCTGTCGGAGCGCCTCGAGCGTGTGATCTGCGACGCGAACGGGGACTCGCTGCTGCGGACGGCCGCCTCGGGCCCGAGCCTGACCCATGCAGAGATCATCTCCGACGCGGCTGTGCTCCTGTTCGGCGGGATCGAGACGACCGAGGGGATGATCGCCAACGCCGCGCTGATGCTGCTGGCGCGGCCGGACGAGCTGGCCATCGCGCGTTCCGATCGCGCGATGCTCGACGCCGCGATCGAGGAATCGCTCCGGCTCGAACCGGCCGCCGCGGTGATCGATCGTTACGCGACCCGCGCGGTTGGGCTCGGCGGCGCGCGGATCGGAGCCGGCGATCTGGTGCGGTTATCCCTCGCCGCCGCGAACCGCGATCCGGCGGTGTTCGCGAACCCGGACGAATTCGAGCTGACGCGCTCCGATCGCCGCCACGTCGCGTTCGCCCAGGGACCGCACGTCTGCGTCGGCGTGCATCTGGCCCGCCTCGAGGCACGGACCGCACTTCAGGCGCTGCTCGCGCGCCTCGACGGCTTGCGCCCCGATCCCGACCGGCCCGCGGAGATCCGGGGCCTCGTGTTCCGCAAGCCGCCGCGACTCGACGCGCTCTGGACAGCCGCGGGCACTCGCTCGTACTAGCTTTAGGGCTCCCAACAGCAAGGAGAGCGAACGTGAAACTGAGCGCGCGTAACAAACTCGCCGGCTCCGTGACCGAGATCAACCGCGGCGAGGCGATCGCCAACGTCGCGATCGATGTGTCCGGTCAGCGCCTGGTCGCTTCGATCACCGTGGAGGCGGTCGAGGAGCTGGGGCTGACGGAGGGGAGCAAAGTGACCGCGATCGTCAAAGCCTCTGATGTGATCCTCGCCGCCGACTGAGCCACACAGCGTCGCGTGACCTGAGGCCTCGCCGCCGCGGGCGCGCCGCGCCGCGAACGCTACTCGCGCGCAACCGGAAATGCGGCGCCCGCGACCACCACTCGCGCGCAACCCTTAGTGTTCGTCGCGAGGGGAAGCGGGCGACCAACCAAGGAGATCGGGAATGGCACTCAGCGCACGTCAGCAGGACCGGCGTCACAACCACGACATCAAGCTGGTCACGCACGCGAAAGGCAAGCACGAGATGCCGATCGATGCACTGCCCGAGCACGGGACCGGCATCGACACCGCATACGAGTGGATCAGCAGCGAGCTGCTGCTGGACGGCCAGGCGCGCCTGAACCTGGCGACGTTCGTGACCACCTGGATGCCGAAGACCGCGGCCCTGCTGATGGGCGAGACGGCGGACAAGAACATGATCGATAAGGACGAGTACCCGGTCACGGCTGAGATCGAGGAGCGGTGCGTGAACATCCTCGCCGACCTCTGGAACTCGCCCGAGCACGAGAGCGCGACCGGGTGCTCGACTACGGGATCGAGCGAGGCGGCGATGCTGTCAGGGATGGCGCTCAAGTGGCGCTGGCGTGACCGGATGAAGGCCGCCGGCAAGCCGACCGACAAGCCGAACATGGTGATGGGCGCCAACGTCCAGGTGTGCTGGGAGAAGTTCTGCCGCTACTGGGAGGTCGAGCCCCGGCTGGTGCCGATGGAGGGCGAGACCTTCCACCTGACGCCCGACCGCGCGGTCGCGCACTGCGACGAGAACACGATCGGCGTGGTCGCGATTCTCGGCTCGACGTTCGACGGCAGCTACGAGCCGGTCAAGGAGATCGCCGACGCGCTCGACCAGCTCGAGTCCGACAAGGGACTCAACGTCCCGCTGCACGTCGATGGCGCGTCGGGCGGCTTCGTGGCGCCGTTCTTGGCTCCCGACCTCGAGTGGGACTTCCGGATCCCGCGCGTGCAGTCGATCAACGCGTCGGGACACAAGTACGGGCTCGTCTACCCCGGCGTCGGCTGGGCGATCTGGCGCGACAAGGCCGCGCTACACCCTGACCTCGTGTTCGACGTCAACTACCTCGGCGGCCACATGCCGACCTTCTCGCTGAACTTCTCGCGCCCCGGCAGCGAGGTGATCGCGCAGTACTACATGTTCATGGCGCTCGGGCGCAAGGGATATACGGATCTGATGGTGAACCTGCAGGAGATCGCGACCTACATCTCGGACGGGATTTCGAAGATGGGGCCCTACCGGCTGATCTCCAAGGGCGATGAGCTGCCGGTGTTCGCGTTCGCGCTCAATCACGAGATCGAGAACTACACCGTGTTCGACGTCTCTGACCGCCTGCGCGAGCGCGGCTGGCTCGTGCCCGCCTACACGTTCCCCGAGAACCGCCAGGACCTCAGTGTCCTGCGGATCGTCGTCCGCGCAGGCATGCACCTGGAGATGGCCGACAAGCTGCTCGAGTTCCTCGGCGAGCAGACCGCGGAGCTGCAGTCGCTGTCCGGTCCGTTGCCGCACACGTCGTCGGGGCCGCACGCCGCGTTCGCGCACTGACGGCTACGGCGACCCGGTCGGCCCCGCCTGATCGGCGGCGAGCGCGCCGATCACGGTCTGCAGCCACGCGCGCTCGTCGTCGCTCGCCGAGCGCATCCGGCGTCGTGCCCAATCTCCGAGATCGCTGCGCGACCCGACCGCTGCCAGCGGCCCGGTGACTGCATAGCGGCCGTCGGCGAGCACGAACAGGCCTCCGGGCCGGTCACGGCGAATGCGCAGCTGCTCGACCACGGGCTGAGTCGCGATTTCCCGGGGCCGCGCGAGATCGCCGTCACGGTCCTCGTTCCAGGTCCAGACGGTGAAGATCGAGCGGCGTCCGGTGAC
This sequence comes from uncultured Solirubrobacterales bacterium, assembly GCA_963744695.1. Classification (GTDB taxonomy): domain Bacteria; phylum Actinomycetota; class Thermoleophilia; order Solirubrobacterales; family Solirubrobacteraceae; genus Palsa-465. Next base: position 194,333 of record CAVUUT010000015.1, read on the forward strand.
CGGACGCGCCGGGCGCGGCGCCGGGCCGATCGGCCCCGTGCGCCACTGTTTGATCAGGCCGCGCACGGCGGGCGCCGACTCCTCGCTGATCAACAGGTGAAGCTCGTCGCCGGCCTGCAGCCGCGTGGAGCCACGCGGCGGGATCGCTCGATCGCCGCGGACGATCACGTTCACGACCGCATCACGCGGCAGCCCGAGGTCGCGGACGGGCGCCCCGGCGATCGCGTCGTCGGGCGCGACCGGATACTCGAACACCTCCGCGCCGAGGCTGCGGATCGTCCCCGACTCGGCGATCGGGCGCGGCAGTGCCGGTTCGCTCGTGGTCAGCCTCAGGCGGCGGGCGAAGCCCTCGAAGGTCGAGCCCTGGACGAGGGTCGAGACCAGTACCGCGAAGAAGACGAGGTCGAAGTACTCGACGCTGCGCGCGACGTGGTCGATCACCGCGAAGGTCGCCAGCACGACCGGGACCGCGCCGCGCAGTCCGGCCCAGCCGAGCACCGCGCGCTCGCGCCAGCTGTAGCGGAACGGGAGCGTCGCGACCGCGACCGCGAGTGGACGCGCCACGAGCACGAGCACGACCGCGAGCACCGTCCCCTTGAGCGCCACCGATGGGAGCTGAGACGGGAACACCAGCAGCCCGAGCGTCAGGAACATCGCCACCTGCGCGACCCACCCCAGGCCCTCGTGAAAGTTGATGATCGTCCGCTCGGCCGGAACGTCAGCGGAGCCGATCATCAGCCCCGCGAGGTACACGGCGAGAAAGCCCGAGCCGTGCAGCGTGTCGGCGCCGCCGTAGGCCACCGCGGCGACCGTCAGCGACGCGACCGGATACAGCCCGGCGGTCGCGAGGCGGACGTGACGCAGCGCGTACACCGAGACGAGACCGACGAGCGCCCCGACCGCAAGGCCGATTCCGACCTCGCGCACGAACAGCACGATGAAATCGGCGGCGCTGTAGCCGGGCTTGATCAGGAGGTCGATGAATCCCAGCACGAGCAGCACCGCGACCGGGTCGTTGAAGCCGGACTCGCCCTCGAGCGTGCGCGCGAGTTTGCGTGAAAGCGTCGAACCGCGCAGCAGCGCGAAGATCGCGGCGCCGTCAGTCGAGGAAAGGATCGCGCCGAGCAGCAGCCCCTCCTTGATCGAGAGTCCGAACAGCCCCGCCGCGGCAAAGCCGACGACGGCCGCCGTGATCACGGTCCCGGCCGTCGCCAGCGACACCGCCCCGCCAAGCACGGGCCGGATCTGCAGCAGACCGCTCGTGAGCCCGCCCTCGAACAGCACCAGCGCGAGCGCGATCACGCCGATCGTCCGCGCGAGACGGTAGTCGTTGAACGTGATCCAGCCGAGCGCATCTGAGCCGAGGAGCATCCCGACGCCGAGAAACAGGACCAGGCTCGGCACGCGCAGCCGGACAGCGACGAACGACGCCACGAGCCCGGCGGCCAACAGAGCGCCTGCGGCAAGGATCAGCTGGCCATCGGCCACAGCGAAACCATCGCAATAACTAGAGGACCGCGGCCAGCCGACGCCCCGCCCCCGCCAGCGCGGCGATCGTCGACGCCTCGGACACGGTCTCGAGGTCGAGCACCCGGGCGCCGAACGGATCGAGTTCATTGCTACCGACGACGGCATGACATGGCACCCCCGTCTGGCGAGCGCGCGTCGCGACCTCGGAGACCGCCTTGCCGGCGAGGCTCTGGCGGTCGAGGCGTCCCTCGCCGGTGATCACCGCGCGAGCCCTGCGCATCCGGGCGTCGAACCCGATCGCATCGAGCACGAACGAGGCGCCGGGAACGAGTTCGGCGCCGAACGCCGACCAGAGCCCGCCGGCAAGGCCGCCGGCAGCCCCGGTCATCGGGAGCCCGCGCGGGTCGCGGCCCAGGCGACGGGCGAGATCGTGCAGCCGTCGCGTGAGCCGGCGGACATCGTCCGCGGTGGCGCCCTTCTGAGGTCCGAACACCCGGGCCGCATCCTCGAACGGCGTCCGCACATCGCAGAGGACGATGAGCTTGGCGCCGCCCAACCCCCCGCCGCGCTCGATCGCGCGGATCGCACCGGCACCGCCGTCGGTCGTCGCGGTGCCGCCGACGCCGACGTAGACGGTCCTGGCACCCGCGGCGACAGCGGCGAGGATCAGCTCGCCGGTGCCGGCCGTGCTCGCGGCCCACGGATCGCGGTCGCCAGGCGCGACGAGGCCGAGGCCGCTCGCGGCGGCCGCCTCGATGATCGCTTGCGGGCCGGCGATCGCGAACCGAGCCTCGAGCTCGCGGCGGAGCGGATCGGTGGCCGGCGCGCAACGCAGCTCGGCCCCGAGTGGTTCGAGCAGCGCCTCGAGCGTGCCCTCGCCCCCGTCGGCGATCGGGCACGCATCTACCGGCCATCCAGCCCGCTGCAGGCCGCGTCCGATCGCGGCCGCGACCTGACTGGCGGTGAACGTGCCCTTGAACGAGTCCGGCGCGACGAGCACCGTGTGCGGGACGCCGGCGATCGGGCTCACGCCGCCAGTATCGGTCATCGAGACGCGCGCGGCGCGTCAGCCCTCGATCCGAGATCCGCTAGGACTGCATCTGCTCGAGCGCGCATTCCGACGGCTGCTTGTCGGTGCGCCACTGCAGGATCTTGGTCCCGTGGCGGATGCGCCCGTCACTGACGTGGTCGAACGTGACCTCGACCACGAGCTCGGGCCGCAGCGTGATCCACTCGAGGTCCTTCTCGCTCTTCCAGCGGCTCGGGTCGCCGTGGCCGCGGTCGCCGGTCTCGTACGGCGCGAGCTTGGCGACGAGCTCGCGTTTCTCGGCCGCGCGCAGGCCGGATGAGTGCCCGACCACGCGCAGCTTGCCGCGCTCGTCGTAGAGGCCGAGGATCAGCGAGCCGACCGTGTCGGGTTCCTTCCCCGGGCGATAGCCGACGACGACTGCGTCGATCGTGCGCACCCGCTTGACCTTGACCATCCCGGTCCGCTGTCCGGGCCGGTAGGGAGCGCCGAGATCCTTGGCGACGACGCCCTCGCCGTGGGCGAACCACGGCTCGGTGTCCGATGGCTCGCGGGTCAGCGGCGTCAGCCCGACTCCGTTGCTCGTCAGCTCCTCGAGCCGGCTCCGTCGCTCGGCGAACGGGAGCTCGAGCAGCGACTCGTCGCCGATCGCGAGCACGTCGAACGCGACGTACCGCGCGGGCGTCTGCTCAGCGAGCATCTTGATCCGGGACTCGGCGGGATGGATCCGCTGCTGGAGGGCGCCGAAGTCCTGCTGGCCGTCGGCGGCGTCAATCACGATCTCGCCGTCAACGACGTATCTCCCGGGTGGGAAGGTGACCTCCGGGAAGTAGCGTCCGAGGGGCTTGGCGCCCCGCGATTGGAGCATCAGATCGTCGCCGTCGACGAACGCGATCGCGCGAAAACCGTCGAACTTCGGCTCGTAGCTCCACTTCTCGCCAAGCGGTAGCTCCTTGCCCGAACGGGCAAGCTGGGGCTCAATCGGAGGCTTCAGCGGGAGCGTCACGGTCAGCCGATGCTACCTCCGCAAGCCCCCAGACCGCCGCTGCCCAGCGCCCGCTACGATCGAGATGATGAGCGCTGGACCCGTCACCGCCGCCGAGCAGGAGTACCTCGAGTCGCTGTTCTGGCTCTACGAGGCCGGACTGCCGATGACCGGCGCCAACCTCGCCCGCGCGATGCGGTTGTCGGCGCCGACGGTGCACGAGATGGTCGTTCGGCTCGAGCGCGACGGCTACGTGCAGCGCAACGCCGGGCGCGCGATCGAGTTCACGCCTGAAGGGCGCGAGCACGCCGAGACGATCGTCGGCCGCCACCGGATGATCGAGCGGTTCTTGACCGACGTGGTCGGGGTCCCGTGGGATGACGTCCACGAGGAGGCGGAGAAGCTCGAGTACGCGATGACGCCGCGGTTCGAGGCCTACGTGCGCAGCTCCGTCGGCGACGCCGTCACGTGCCCCCACGGTCATCCGATCAGGGTCGGGGAGCGGATCGACGGAGTGCCGCTCGCCGACTGCGAGATCGGCGCGAAGGTCACGATCCTGCGCCTCGAGAACGAGGCCGAGGACCTGCTCCACTACCTCAAGAACGCCGGGATCGAGCCTGGCATGGAGGGAACCGTGGCCGCCAACGACGGCGAGCAGGTGCACGTCAACTCGGGGGATGACACCGCGACGGTGACGGTCAGCGTCGCCGAGACGGTCTCGGTGCTGGCCGATCCATCCCCGCCGCCACGCACCGCGCTCCCCGAGCAGCTCGTGCTGGGCCGCGAGCGCTACGGGCGCTGAGACTCGAGCGCCGTCCGCTTTGGTGCCAGCCAGGTCTTGATCTGCTCGTAGATCGCGGGATGGTTGAGCAGGTCGAAGTGGGTCGCGCCGCCGACATGGTGGTACTGGTCGACTGCGAAGCGCAGCCGCTCGCCGCGCCGCTCGTGCGCGAACGCGCTCGCGCGCAGCACGAGCAGGTCACCGACGATCCGTGACAGCGGAGCGTCGGCGTCGGCGGCCACGGTCGCGCACACGAAGTAGTGGTTGGCGGTCTTCAGAAACGGGATCTCGCGTCCGGTGTTGCACAGGAATGCGTCGGAATCCTGATCGACCCAGTCCTCGTCGACCAGGTAGCCGTACCGGAGGTCCTTGATGCCGGCGCTGCGCGATCTGAGCGGCCTCGCGAGGCCGCGCGTCTCGGGCAACAACGAGAGCGCCGAGCAGGCGACGTTCGCCGCGCGCTCGAGCGGCGCGCCGCGGTGGGGAGCGCCGAGCGTGAACACATGCGCCACGCACGACCGCCAACCGTCAGCGGCCGCGTAATGGCATGCGCTTCGGGCAACGAGCCCGCCCATCGAGTGGCCGACCAGCGCGATCTCGCGCAGCGCCACCGGCCAGCGGCGCGCCAGCTCGTCGAGCAATTCGGCGAGGCGACGGCCGTTGTCGGAGATGTGCAGTCCGCTGTTGTAGCGGACGTAGACCTGCGTGTAGCCGAGCTCGGATTCGAGCCTGTCCCCGTAGGGCACGTGGCGGTCGGCCGCGAGGCGCCAGGCGTCGTCGGTCTCACACAGGCCGTGGACGAAGATCGCCAAGCGCGGCCGGGCGGACGCCAGCGCGTCCGGACCAAGGGCCGGCTCGCCGGCGCGCGAGCGCAGGCTCATCGTGGTCGCAAGCGGGCTTGCACGCTGGGCCAGCGCATCTCCGAGGGCGCCGTTGAGCGCGCCGAGCACGAGCCGTCCGGAGACGGTCTCGTCGAGCGAGCCGGCGTCTGCACGCCGCGCCAGGACCAGCACCCGTGCGCCGCCGCGAACCAGGGCGCCGATCAGGCCGTGGGCGCCCGCGTAGGCGGCGGCGGCGACGCGGTCATGGACGATTCGCACCGGCTCGGCGCCTGGACCGATCCTGCCGAACACCCGCGCTGCGATCCCGGTGTGGGTATCGAGCACCTGATCGGCGATGCCTGCCGCCGCCGCTCCGGCGAGGTCACCGAGGGCGCGTACCTCGTCAGGCCGCATGGGCCGGAGCGCCGACCTCCGCGTATGCCTCGGCGAGGCGCCTGACGCCTTCCTCGATCTCGTCGGGCGTGACGCCCGAGTAGGCGAGGCGCAGCGACGAATCGCCCCCTTCGAGCACGAAGTCCGACCCCTTGACGAACTGCACGCCGCGCGCCGCGGCGGCGTCGAACAGCGCGCCGACGTCGCTGCCGGACGGAAGCTCGACCCACAAGAAGTAGCCGCCCTGTGGGGCGACGAAGCGCGCGTCGGGCATGTGCTCAGAGAGCGCGCTGCAGAGGGTCTGGGCGCGCTCGCGCAGCGCCTCTCTGACCGTCTCGATCGAGCGGTCGATCCTGCCCGAACGGCAGAACTGGTTCACGATCGCCTGCGCGACCATGTTCGGCGAGATGTAGATGCTGGTCGCGCTCTTGGCGATTCGCCCGATCAGCTCCTCGGGCCCGACGAGGTAGCCGACGCGGATCCCGGGACAGACGGTCTTTGAGAACGAGGAGGCGTAGACGACGATCTCCGGGTCGATCGAGACCATCGTCGGCAGCGACTGACCCTCGAAGCGCAGCGCGACGTAGGGGTCGTCCTCGAAGATCGTGAAACCGCTCTGTCGCGCGAGCGCGAGGAGCCGCTCGCGCTTCGCCGCCGACAGCGTGTATCCGGCCGGGTTCTGGAAGTTGGGGATGATGTGAGCGAGCTTGGGCCGCAGGCCCTCTGAGAGCAGGCGCTCGAGCGCCACCGTGTCGATCCCGTCGTGCTCGAGCTCGACCATCCGGATGTCGGCGCCTCGGTTGCGCAGTGACAGCAGCGTCCTGTCGTACGTCGGCCGCTCGACGACGACCGCGTCACCGGCCGCGACGAGTGCGTCGAACAGGAACGCGTCGGCCTGCATCGAGCCGTTGGTGACGAGCACCTGGGTCGGCTTGACCCCGTGGCGCTCGGCGATCCACTCGCGCAGCGGCGGATAACCGACCGATGTCCCGTATGCCGCCATCCCGCCTGGATCGGACGTGAACGCCTGGTCAGCGGCCTCGCGCAGCCCGTCGATGTCGACGATGTCAAGCGACGGCGCGCCGCGTGCGAAGGAGATCGTGCCTGCCACGACCCGAAGACTACGGCCTCGGCCCGAGTTGCACTTCGACGACCGCGTGGTCGGTGCCCTGGTAACCGCGCAGCTCGACCGTGCGCACGCCCGGCACGTCGGCGAGCGCGTGCTCGAACGCGCGCAGCGCATCCGTGCTCGCCAGCGGTCCGACCGCCACCCTGACGGCGTGGAGCGCGGTCGGCTCCGGGGATCGGGCCGCGCCCTCGTCGGCGGCCAGCAGCTCGCGGACCGCGGCCAGCACGCGTTCGTGGGCGTCTGATAGCCGCCGCAGCTCGTGGACGAGCTCGGCCGGAGCCGTCGGTGCCCCAGGCTCGGGCACCTCGATCGGCGGCGGCAGCGGCGCGCGTGGACGGGCGTCGCGCAGCGCCGGCTCATCGACTACGAGGCCGTCCTGGATCGTGCGCAGGCGGCTGTCGATCTCCGCCAGGCGCGCGTCAAGGATCGAGATCTGCGGGGGCTCCGACGTCATCGGGCTCGACCGAGGCTACCGGCCCGGTCGGCGTCCGCGTCAGCGCCGACCGCAGGTCGGCGGGGGTGCGACCCGCGCCCGATCAGGCGGGCTGGATCACCTCGCACTCGACGCGACGCCGCAGCGCCGTCGTCCTGTCGCGGCGAAGCATCTTGCCGATCCCGTGGGGTGCACTCGGGACGACGATCACGTCGCACCCGATCGCCCGCGCGCCCCTTGCAAGGGCGTCGACCGGAGGGCCGTAGAAGATCTCGAGCTTCGCGGGAACGTCGATCAGCCGCCAGGCGCGATCGAGGTCCGCCTGGGCCGCGTCACGGAGCACCTCGTTCCAGGAGCTGGTCCCATACGCGCAATGACGTCCGGGATGCTCGACGTCGACCACGGCCGCCAGCGTCAAGCGCGCCCGGTGACCGCGTGCCAGCTCCGCGGCTGCCTCGACCGCGCGGTCAGCCTCGTGGCTCCCGTCCGTCACGGCGAGCACATGCTCGTACATCGAAGCGCAGCATACGCCCGTGCGGTTGCGCTGCGATGAAGGTCGGCGCCGACGCCACCTGGGATCTCTGGGGGATCTTCGGCGGTATGCGCCCAAGATCACCCAACGAGCGGCCGCGGGGCTAACCGCCGAGCAGCGTGACGGCCAGTTCCGCGACCTGCGTCGGTGTCCGGCCGACCTTCACGCCCTTGCTCTCGAGCGCCTCGGCCTTGGCGGCGGCGGTGCCGCGCGAGCCCGACACGATCGCGCCCGCGTGGCCCATCGTCTTGCCGGGCGGGGCGGTGAAGCCGGCGATGTAGGCGACCACCGGCTTGGTCACGTTGGCGGCGATGAACTCGGCCGCCCGCTCCTCGGCGTCGCCGCCGATTTCGCCGCACATCACGATCAACTCGGTCTCGGGGTCGTCCTCGAACATCGCGATCACATCGATGAAGTCAGTCCCGGGGACAGGATCGCCGCCGATTCCGACGATCGTCGAATTGCCGAAGCCCTGCTGGGCGACGACGTTGCCGATCTGGTAGGTCAGCGTCCCGGAACGCGAGACGACGCCGACGTTGCCTTCGCTGAAGAAGGCCGCCGGGATGATCCCGACGTTGCCCCTGCCGGGCGAGAGGATCCCCGGGCAGTTCGGGCCCACGAGACGCGCGCGGCCGTTCTTGGCGAGCGTGTTGTAGACGCGCAGCTCGTCGTGGGCGGGGATCCCCTCGGTGATGCAGATGATCAGCGCGATTCCGGCGTCCTCGGCCTCGAGGATCGAGTCGGCGGCGAACCGCGGCGGGACGAACACCATCGCGGTGTTGGCGCCGGTCTCGGCGACCGCCTCGTGGAAGGTGTTGAAAACGGGGACGCCGTCGACGTCCTGGCCGCCCTTGCCTGGCGTGACGCCGGCGACGACCTGAGTGCCGTAGTCGCGGTTGCGCAGCGTGTGGAAGGTGCCTTCGCGGCCGGTGATCCCGGACGTGCAGAGGCGCGTCTCGGTCCCGACCAGGATGCTCATTGGGTCCGGGCCCGCGTCATCGCGTGCCGGCCCCCGCCGCAGCTCCGGCGGCGGCCGCGAGCTCGACCACCTTCCGGGCCGCGCCGTCCATCGTCGACTCCGTGAACACGTTAGGCAGCGCCGCCTGCGCGAGCAGCTCGCGGCCCTCGACGTCGTTGGTGCCATCGAGCCGCACGACGAACGGAACCGTCGGCTTGATCTGATCAAACGCTTCGATCAAGCCCCTGGCGACCTCGTCGCAACGGGTGATGCCACCGAAAATGTTGAACAGGACAGCTTTGACCTTGGGATCGGACAGGATCACCTCGACCGCGCTCGCGATCGCCTCCGCGCGTGAGCCGCCGCCCGCGTCAAGGAAGTTCGCGGGGGCGCCGCCGGCTTGGGCGACCACGTCGAGGGTCGACATCACGAGCCCGGCGCCGTTGCCGAGGATCCCGATGTTGCCGTCGAGCTTGACGTAGGTCAGGCCGCGCTCTTTGGCCATCTGCTCCTGCGGGTCCTCGCTCGACGGATCGCGCAGCTGCGCGTTGTCGCCGTGGCGAAACAGTGCGTTGCCGTCGAGCGTGACCTTGGCGTCGAGCGCCCGGACCTCGCGCTCGGGGGTCACGATCAGCGGGTTGACTTCGACCAGCGTCGCCTCTTCACTGGTGAAGACCTCGTAGAGCTTGGCGAGCATCGCCCCGACCGGGCGGACGACGTCATCGTCGACGGCCGCCTCGAATGCGAGCCGGCGAGCGTGGAAGTCCTGGAAGCCGAGCAGCGGGTCGACATGCAGATGGGCGATCGCGTCTGGGTCCTCCTCGGCGACCTGCTCGATATCCATCCCGCCCTTGGTCGAGAGCATCACCAGCGGCGCCTTTGCCGAGCGGTCGAACACGACCGACGCGTAGTACTCGGCCGCGATCTCCGATGCCCGCTCGATCCAGAGCTCCTGCACGGTGAGCCCGCGGATGTCCATCCCGAGGATCGCGCGGGCGTACTCCTCGGCCTCCGCGCGATCGTTGGCGATCTTGATCCCGCCGAGCTTGCCGCGCCCGCCGATCTGGACCTGTGCCTTGATCGCGCACGGATACCCGATCGCCTCGGCGGCGGCCACGGCATCGCCGACGGTCCGCGCCGGCTGGCCGGCCGGGACCGGAACACCGTGGCGCGCGAACAGCTGCTTGCCCTGGTACTCGAGCAGATCCATCGGCGCCGCACTCTATTGAATGACGTCGCTGACGACCGACATCAAGCATCACTCGCCCCGCCGCGCGGCGACGATGACCGCCCGCGACGGCCGAGAGCCGGCATCGAACGTTAAGTTCGGACTTGACAACGGGGGGCGCTAGCTGTTTGTTTTGGTCCGTCGTCGCCGTCGATCACGACGGGCCTTCAGTCCTCGGGCGCACGCGCGGGTGACGGCGACAACTAACGATGGGGCAATAACGGACCAATCGACAGGAGGCTGTGATGCTGCGTGCATTTCGTACGGCAGCCGCGGTTCTGGGGGCATGTGGATCCCTTTGCGCGGTCGCCTCGGCAGGAGCGGCGGTGACGCCGGGGTGGGAGTGCATCCCGACGACCGCCGGACAGACCGTGGTTTCAGGTGGGACCGGTGCGACTCCGTCATGCGGAGCAGGAAACACCGCTGTACTCGCACCGACGTACGTCTCAAGCGGGGTCGGCGGCAAGCCGACCGCACAGTTCTCATCTGTGAACGTACAAATCGTCTCCGGTACCGGCGCGACCGACGGCACGCTCAATGGCGAGGGCAACCTGGTCGTCGGCTACGCCGAGAACACAAAAAGCTTTCCACAGACCGGGTCCAACGACCTGATCGTCGGTAGTAACAACGGTTGGAGCTCGTTTGGGCAGCTCGTTGGCGGGACCGGAAACAACGCGAGCGGCTCGTCGAGCGCAGCGTTCGGGACCCTGAACACTGCCACCGGCGCCAACAGTTTCGTCGCCGGCCACAGCAATAAGGCGACCGGTATTGCGTCCGCGGTCGGCGGCGGGTCCGGCAACCAAGCGGCTGGAACCGAGTCGTCGGTCACCGGCGGCGAGTTCAACCTCGCGTTTGGCCCGTTCAGCTCCGTCAGCGGCGGCTGTCAAGGAGTCGTCGGCATCGGCACCGCGATCCATGGGACGTGCGGGTCGAGCGGGTACGAGTCGATCAGTGGCGGCTTCGACAACCGGGCGACCGCGCTCGGGAGCTCCGTGTCGGCTGGCGAGTTCAACCTCGCGAGCGATCAATTCTCATCGATCACGGGGGGATGTGACGGGCTGACCGGCAGTGGCACCGCGCCGGCCAACTTCTGCGGGACGAGCGGGTTCGAGTCGATCTCCGGCGGCAGCGAGAACAACGCCTCCGGGGTGATCTCGTCGATCAGTGGTGGTGACGAGAACACTGCGAGCGGGGCGGAGGCGTCCGTGTCGGGTGGTGCGCTGAACGCGGCCAGTGGTGACTTCAGCTCGATCCTCGGGGGCAACGGCGTATCGGTCAGCGCGACGGACGGCACCGCTCCGACCGGCGTGATCGGCTCGGTAACGGGCTCGGTGGGCTTCTCGCTCGGCGCCAACGCATGCGGGGCCTTCACCGTGGGCGACAGTGCGCTGAAGCCGGGCGATGTCCCGTTGTTCGCGTACACGACCACGCCGCCGACGCGGGCCGTGCTGTTCACGCCGGGGGCGGTGGTGACGGCCGGTCAGGCCAAGTTCACGGCTTGCAATGACTCGAGTTCAAGCGTGAGCTTCAGCGGGTCGATCCACCTCGTCGCGTTCCGCGGGTAAGCGGTTCGGCGGTTCCGGCTCGCGCCGTGAGGCGCGGGCCGGACCGCGCCCGTCACCACAGCCGTGGCATCATGGCCGCCGATGACGATTCCGAAGACCATCTCGTTTGTGACCTTTGACGTCTACGGCACCCTGATCGACTGGGACACGGGCGCCTTTGACGCGTTCAATGCCGAGGCCGAGAGAGACGGCTTCACGGTCGAACGCGACGAGCTGATCCCACTGTTTCACGAGATCCAGCAGCAGATCGAGGCCGGCTCCTACGAGCTGTACGCCGAGGTGCTGCGCCGCACGGCGGTCCAGATCGCGAAGCGCCTCGCGTGGCCGCTCGAGCCGTCGCGGTCCGGCTTCTTGCCCGACTCGGTGCAGCGCTGGCAGCCGTTCAAGGAGACCAACCCGGTACTGACGAAGATCGCCAAGAACCACAAGATCGGGCTGATCTCGAACATCGACGACAAGCTCCTCGGACAGACGCGACGCCACATCCCGCTCGACTTCGACCTCGTCGTCACGGCCCAACAGGTCCGGTCCTACAAGCCTGACCCAGCGCACTTCACCGAGTGCGAGCGACGGATCGGATCAAAGAAGGGATGGGTCCACATCGCCGCCAGCTACTACCACGATGTGGAGCCGTGTCTAAAGAAGAAGATCCCGATCATCTGGGTCAACCGCACCAAGCAGCAGCTCGAGCCCGGGCAGAAGAAGCCCGACGCCGAGGTCGCGAACCTGCGTGAAGCGGCGAAGCTGATCGGCGTCACCTGAGCGCGGCGGTGTGAGACCGCGCGGCGCAGGTGCAATGAGAGCTCGAGCGAAGACGGCCTGATGCGCGTCGTGGCGCTCGAGACGGACGTGATCGTGTTCGTCTCCGACGTCTGGCAGACGACCTGCACCGCGGTTCGCGCGGGCGACGAAGGGTTCGTGATCGACTCGCCCATCTATCCGGAGGAGCTGCGCGCGCTCCCCGAAGTCCTTGCGCAGGCCGGCTTCCCGGTCTCGGGACTGCTCGCCACGCACGGACACTGGGACCACCTGCTCGGACGGCTCGCGTTTCCCGACGCCGCGCTGGGCTGTCCGGAGTCGACCGCGGCGCGGATGGAGGCCGAGCCCGGTGCCGTGCAGCGCGAGCTGCGCGGCTTCGACGCCGAGCATTACGTCGAGCGCAACCGGCCGCTGTCGCTGGGAACGGTGCAGTCGCTCCCAGTCCCGGGCAAGCTCGAGCTCGGGCAGTCGCGTGAGCTCGAGCTGCACGAGGCGAGCGGGCATGCCGCTGACGGCGCCGCCTACTGGTTGCCGTGGCTCGGCGTGCTCGTGTGCGGCGACTACCTCTCGCCGGTGGAGATCCCGATGCTCACGCCCGAGGGCTCGATCGAGGATTACCGCGCGACGCTGGAGCGACTCGGAGAGCTGACCCGCGCCGCCGCGTGGGTGATCCCCGGCCACGGCGCCCCGCTCGACGCCGACCATGTGCGCCAAGTCCTCGAGCAGGACACGGTCTACCTCGAGCAGCTGGCGCGCGATCCCGGCCACGCTGCGCTCCCGCGATCGCGCGCGAGCGCAGCCCAGAAGCAAATCCACGAGGCGAACCTGACACAACTCGCGTCGTAGCGGGCGAGCGGACGCAACTCCTTGCAAGACTAGACGGCGACGTGGCCGAACAACGCAATCCGCCGAGTGGGCTCGAGCGCCCCAGCGAGGGCGATCAGGTCGTCGTGGGCGCCCCGCTCGCCACGCCGCCGTGGAGGGGACAGACCGCGTGCGTGCTGTGGCTGACAGGCCTCTCCGGCGCCGGCAAGTCGACGATCGCCGGTCTCGCTGAGGCCGAGCTCAATCGGCGCGGGCATCACGCCTACGTGCTCGACGGCGACAACATCCGCCGCGGGCTCAACTGCGACCTCGGATTCAGCGACTCAGACCGGGTGGAGAACATCCGGCGCGTGGCCGAGGTCGCGCGGCTGATGGTCGACGCCGGCCTGATCGTGATCGTCGCATTCATCTCGCCGTTTTCGAGCGGCCGCGAGATGGCCCGCGCGCTCGTCGGCGCGCACGAGTTCTTCGAGGTGTTCGTCGATGCGCCGCTGGCGGTCACGGAGGCGCGAGACCCAAAGGGGCTGTACCGCAGGGCACGCGGCGGCGACCTGCAGAACTTCACCGGGATCGACTCGCCCTATGAACCTCCGCAGGCTCCCGATCTCCATCTCGACACGGTGACGCTCTCTCCGGCGCGTGCCGCGGCCGCGGTGATCGCGCTGCTCGAAGGCAGCGGGTTCATCGGGCGCGAGTGAGCCGCGCGGCAGGATTCAGTCGTCAGCCGAGCTGATCACGGCGATCGTGTCGCCGCTGGCGACCGAAGCGCCGACGGCGATCGGCAGCTCCGCGATCCGGCCCGACTTGTGCGCCGCGATCTCATTCTCCATCTTCATCGCCTCGACGACGGCGATCAGCGCGCCCTCCTCGACTTCGGCGCCGGCCTGCACCGCCACCTTGAGAACCGTGCCCTGAATCGGAGATGAGAGCGTGTCCCCCCCGCCGCCCCCGCTCCTGGCCGCGCGCTGGGGGCGCCGCGGCGCCTTGCGTGTCGGCGTCGCAGCCTCGGCCGGTCCGGCCCCGTTGACGGCGGCCGCCGCGTGCGCCGGCGGCCCGATCACCGTAACGTCGAAGCGCTTACCCGAGACCTCGACCGTGTAGCTCTGCTGCACCGACGGTCCCTCCTCCGCGTCGGCCGCCGGCGCGGGCTCGAAGGCGAGCTGCTTGAGCCACTGGCGATCCTCGATCAGGTCGCGACACGTCTCGGCGTTCGCCCACTGGTCCGTCGCGAGGATCGCGCGATGAAACGGGATCAGCGTCTTCAGTCCTTCGATCTCGTACTCGGACAGTGCGCGCAGCATCCGCGCAGTCGCCTGCTCGCGGTCGGCGTCCCAGACGATCAGCTTCGCCACCATCGGGTCGTACGTCGGAGAAATCTCCGAGCCCGGGCCGACGCCCGAGTCCACGCGCACCCCGGGGCCGGAGGGCTCGCGGTAGTCGCCGATCGCGCCCGGGGCGGGAGCGAAGTTCTTGCTCGCATCCTCGGCGTTGATCCGACACTCGATCGCGTGGCCGCGCAGCTCGACGTCGTCCTGAGCGATCGACAGCGGCGCGCCGGCCGCGACCCGGATCCCCTCCTTGACGATGTCGATCCCGGTGACCATCTCGGTCACGCAGTGCTCGACCTGGACACGCGTGTTCATCTCGAGGAAGAAGTACTCGCCGTCCTGTAGCAGTCCCTCGATCGTGCCGGCGCCCGTGTAGTTGACGGCCGCCGCGGCCTCGGTCGCGATCTTCCCGATCCGTGCGCGCAGCGCGGAATCGACCGCGGGCGCGGGCGCCTCCTCGATCAGCTTCTGGTGTCGGCGCTGCAGCGAGCAGTCGCGCTCGCCGAGATGGATCACGTTTCCGTGCGAGTCAGCGAGCACCTGAACCTCGACGTGCCGGGGGTCGGGCAGGTAGCGCTCGAGGTACACGGTCGCGTCGGAGAAGAACTTCTCGCCCTCGCGAGCGGCGCCTTCGAAGGCGGCCTCGAGCTCGTCGTCCGACAGCGCCACCCGGAAGCCCTTGCCGCCGCCGCCGCCCGCGGCCTTGACCGCGACCGGATAGCCGATCGTCTCCTCGATCACCCCGCGGGCGTCGTCGACGGTCTCGACGGGCTCGGTCGTTCCCGGGACGATCGGGACCCCCGCGTCGCGCATCAGCTCGCGCGCGCGGGTCTTGGAGCCCATCGCCTCGATCGCCGACGAGGGCGGTCCGATGAACACCGTGCCGCGGTCCTCGAGCGTCTTCGCGAAGGCGGCGTTCTCGGCCAGGAAGCCGTATCCCGGGTGAACGGCGTCGGCCCTGGAGCGCTCGATCGCCTCGAGCAGCTTGTCGATCGCCAGGTAGCTCTCGCTCGCGGGGCCAGGTCCGAGCAGGTATGCCTCGTCGGCGCGCTTCACGTGGGGCGCATCGCGGTCGAGCTCCGAGTAGACCGCGACGGTCGCGATCCCGAGCTCCTCGCAGGCACGGATTACTCGGACCGCGATCTCGCCGCGGTTGGCGATCAAGACCTTCGAGAACATGCGGCGGGCACTTTAGCGGCCTCTCGTGCGCTCGGACCGGCGCGAAAACCTGCGGCTACTGGGCGCTGATGATCATCCCGGCGGCGACGGTGTCATTGGTCGACTCGTCGATCAGGATGAAGCTGCCGGTGGTCCGGTTGCGGACGTAGGGATCGACCACCAATGGCGTGCTGCAGCGCAGCTGGACGCGGCCGATCTCGTTGAGCGCGAGCTGCGTCGCCGGCACGTGCTCGAGCGTGTTGACATCGACTCGGTGCTCGACCCGGTCGACGATCGCGCGGGCGCTGCGGGTCGTGTGCTTGATCGTGTAGCGCCCCCGCGACTGCATCGGCTGCTCGCTCATCCAGCAGACGGTCGCCTCGAGCTCGCGGGCGGCGACAGGTTGATCGTCGGGCGCGACGATCATGTCGCCCCGTGAGATGTCGAACTCGTCGGCGAGCCGGAGCGCGACCGACATGGTCGGGAACGCGACCTCGAGTTCGCCCGAATAGGAGTCAATCGCCTTGATCTTGGTCTGATGGCCTCCCGGCAGCACGACCACGTCGTCGTCCGCCGACAGCACGCCCCCGGCGACCTGGCCCGCGTAGCCCCGGTAGTCGTGGTGCTCGTCGCTCATCGGACGGATCACCCACTGGACCGGGAAGCGGACGTCGTTGAGGTTGCGGTCAGGCGCGATCACGACGTGCTCGAGGTGGTAGAGCAGCGGCGCGGCGCCATACCAGCCCATCGCTTGCGAGCGCTCGACGACGTTGTCGCCGTGCAGCGCGGAGATCGGGATGAACGTCATGTCCGGGATCTGAAGCCGCGCGGCCCAGTCCGAGAGTTCCTCGAGGATCCCGTAGAAGACATCCTCGTCGTACCCGACCAGGTCCATCTTGTTGACGCACACGACGACGTGCGGGATCCGCAGCAACGACGAGATGTAGGCGTGCCGGCGGGTCTGCTCGGAGACACCCTTGCGCGCATCGACGAGCATGATTGAGAGATCGGCGGTCGATGCGCCGGTGACCATATTGCGCGTGTACTGCTCGTGACCGGGCGTGTCAGCGATGATGAACTTGCGGCGCGCGGTCTGGAAGTAACGGTAGGCGACGTCAATCGTGATCCCCTGCTCGCGCTCGGCCCGGAGCCCATCGGTCAGCAGCGCGAGGTTGAGATAGCCGTCGCCGCGCCGCTCGGAGGTCTGCTGGACGTGCGCGAGTTGGTCTTCGAGGATCGCCTTGGAGTCGTGCAGCAGGCGCCCGATCAGGGTCGACTTGCCGTCGTCGACGGAGCCGGCGGTGGCGATCCGCAAGAGCTCCGATGTGCGCCGGCGGATCGAGTAGCCGTTGGTCTGCGCGGTGGCGGTCATAAGGCTAGAAATAGCCCTCGCGCTTGCGGTCCTCCATCGCGGCCTCGGTCACCCGGTCGTCGGCGCGCGTTTCGCCGCGCTCGGTGATCCGGGTCGCCGCGATCTCGGTCACGACCTCCGGGAGCGTGGCAGCGATCGAACGGACCGCGCCCGTACAGGTCATGTCACCGACGGTTCGGTAGCGGACCGATTCCTCAAACGGCGTCTCGCCGTCGATCAGCTCGACGAACTCGTTGTGCGCGTAGAGCATTCCGTCGCGCTCGAATACCTGACGCGAGTGCGCGAAGTAGATCGACGGCACCTCGAGCCTCTCGGTCGCGATGTACTGCCACACGTCGAGCTCGGTCCAGTTCGAGATCGGGAACACGCGCACGTGCTCGCCCTTGCGGATCTGGCCGTTGTAGAGCGCCCACAGCTCCGGGCGCTGGCGCTTGGGATCCCACTGCCCGAAGTCATCCCGGAACGAGAACATCCGCTCCTTCGCGCGAGCGCGCTCCTCGTCGCGCCGGGCGCCCCCGAACGCGGCGTCGAAGCCGTGCTCCTCGATCGCGTCGAGCAGCGTCGTCGTCTGCAATCGGTTGCGCGACGCGCGCGGTCCGGTCTCCTCGACCACGCGGCCGGCATCGATCGAGTCCTGCACGTGGGCGACGATCAGCCGCTCGCCGAGCTGGGACACGAGCCGATCGCGGAACTCGATCACCTCGGGGAAGTTGTGCCCGGTGTCCACATGCATGATCGGGAACGGGAACTTCCCGGGACGGAAGGCCTTCTCGGCGAGGCGCAGCAGGATGATCGAGTCCTTGCCGCCGCTGAACAGCAGCACCGGCCGTTCCAACTCCGCCGCTACTTCTCTGAAGATGTGGACGGACTCGGCCTCGAGGGTCTCGAGATGGGACAGCTCATATTGGAACGGATTCATGAAAGGCGTGCGAGTGTTGAGAATTCGTTAAGACGAACAGTAACGAGATCGGGTCAGATCACCGTCAAGCCAGGTGGATGCCGCATTCGGTCTTGTCCTGGCCTGCCCAACGACCCTCGCGCCCCGAGCCCGGCTGCGTGCAGGTGGCGCAGCCGATCGAGGCGTATCCCTGATCGTGTAGCGGATGGTAGGGGAGATCGTGCTTGAAGATGTAGCGCCAGACCTCCTTCTCACTCCAGTCCGCGAGCGGATTGAGCTTGTAGATCCCGCGCCGCTCGTCGCGCTCGAACTTCGGCGCCGCCTCGCGCGTCGCGGCCTGTTCGCGCCGGATGCCCGTGATCCACGCGTCGACGTCGGACAGCGCGACCCCGAGCGCCTGCACCTTGGCCGCGCTGCAGCACCGCTCGGCGGTCCACGGCTCTCCCGGACTGGTGGCATCGAGCACGTCGAACCTGACGCCGAAGTGATCCTCGAACGCCTTCCAGGTCGTCAGGGTTTCGGGGAACAGAACGCCGGTGTCGATCGTGAACACGCGCACATCCGGCGTGATCCGCGTCAGCATGTGCAGGAGGACCGACTCTTCCTTTTGAAACGAGCATGCGGTCGTCAGGCGCGGCGCAAAGTGCTCCACCGCGTAGGCGACCACCTCCTCGGCGGAGGACGGCTCGAGATCTGGAAGCGTTGCGCTCATCGTCGTATCAGCGGCCCGTGGTCGCTGCACCCTAGACCGCGCACTCGCCCTCACCGCGCTGGACGACGAACGGGGCCTCGCGGTTGAAGTCGATGAAGTGGCTCATATTCTCCAGGTTGAATTCGATCGGCATCGTCAGATCCTTCACCTTGAGCTCGAACTCCTGGGCGCCGACGCGATCGACGAACGCGCGGAACGGCTCTCCCTCGGCTCGCTCGGACTCGTAGAAGCGTACCCAGCGTTCGACCGCCTCAGGCACCCGCTTGGCGGGAAGGCGCGACTTGAGCCGCTGGCCGTAGCGCACCTCGCCGCCCTCGTAGGCACCGCCGACATGCGGAATATAGGCCGGAATCGTGTGCCCGCCGACCTTGATCGATGCGCCGTAGAAGCCGATGTCGGCGATGTGGTGCTGGCCGCAGCCGTTCGGGCAGCCACTCATCTTGACGTGGATTCGACGCGTCAGCGGATCGCTCAGCTCCATCTGCACGATCTGATCCTGGATCGCCTGGTTGAGGCCCATCGAGCTCGTGATCCCGAGCTTGCAGGAATCCGTTCCAGGGCAGCTGACGACGTCGGTGATCTCGTCGGCGCCCGCGTCGCCGAGCTCCAACTGGCTCAGCGCGCGCCAGACCTCGTAGACCGACTCGTCCCGAACCCAGCGCAGGACGATGTTCTGGTGCACGGTCGTGCGCGCGTAGCCGCCGCTGTAGCGGCGCATGACTCCGGCCAGCCCGTGCAGCTGCTCGACGGTCAGATCGCCACGGCGGACCTTGACCTCGACCGTGCTGAAGCCCTCCTGGCGCTGAGCTGCCACGTTTGACTGCACGAAGTGATCAAACAACCGGCTGTCCCCGTTCGAGTTTGCATACTGGGGCTGCGGCGCCGGCGCATGGGACTGCTCGTCGTGGTCGAAGAGGATCGGATCGAGCGAGAAGTCGCGCTCTGAGACCCACTCACCCTCGAGCTCCTCCTCGACCATCTCGCGGAACGCATCGATCCCGATCTTGTCGATCAGCACCTTGATCCGCGCCCGTGCACGATTGACGCGCAGGAAGTCCTGACGGTCGAAGATCCGCATGCACGCCTCGGTGGTCTTCAGGTAATCGCCGTTGTCGAGCTCGACGAACTCGTACAGCGTCGGCGCGATCCGGGGCATGATCGAGGTGCCACCACCGACCCGCATCTCGACGCCGCGCACGCCGTCACGAACGCGTGGGATGAAGGCGACGTCATGGATCTGCGTGATCGCGTTGTCCGCGTCAGTGGCGGTGAATGCGGTCTTGACCTTGCGCGGCATCGATTGCGTGGTCGGGTGGCGGACGAAGTAGCGCACATATGCGCCTGCATACGGCGTGATGTCGAACAGCTCGCCCTCGAGCACGCCCGCGCGCGGGTCGCCGGTCACGTTGCGCATCGTGTTCCCGCACCCTTCCCGCGATGACAACCCCGCATCGCCGAGCTCGCGGATCAGCTCCGCCGCGGCGGGCAGCGGGACGTGGTGCATCTGGATGTTCTGGCGGGTCGTGATGTGACCCTTGCGCAGCGGGACGTGACGGTCGATCCCGTCGGCGAACGTGTCGAGCTGCTCGGGCGTGACGCCGCCGAGCGGAAGCTTGACGCGAACCATCTGCACATCGGGCTGGCGCTGCCCGTAAACGCCCTGCTTGAGACGGAACTTGATGAAGTCGTTCTCCTCGAGCTCGCCCTTCAGGTAGCGCGTTGACTCGGTATCGAAGTCGTCGAATTCCTTGATCAGGATCGGGATGACGTGTCCCGGAACGTTCTCGATCACCTCTGGGTTGTCGAGCGTCCCCGTGCGAGGTGCCTTCTCCGTATCCAGCGATGCGGGCTCCATCGGGGTCCTTCCGGTCGGGGTCAGGTGCAGCGCCCGATCAGGGCTTCCCTGAATCTACCAAAAGGCAATCTGAATATATGGTTTTATGCGCCCAGCAGCGATTTTATAGAGCCAGCTGGAGCGAACTGGTCCCCTTCACGCCCGCCGCATCGACGATCGTGACCTTCAGGCGCACGTGGCGCCGCCGGCCGATCTTGCGCTTGACCTTGAGCGGCAGCACCAGCGAGGTGGTCCCGCGAGCGGCCGACACATACGAGAGCGTCACCCCGGTACGTCCGCGGGGAAGTCTCGCGGTCACGTGCTCGGCGCCCGCGCCGCGCGCGCTTGCCTTGATCGCCTTCGCCAGCGCGCGGTGGCTGAAGGAGAATTTCAGCGGGCCGCCGGGATCGGAGATCAACAGCTGCTTGATCGCGATCTGCGGCGAGCCGGTGCTCACGGACACCGACAGCCGTGCGGTCTTGCGGGTGACCGCCGTCAGCTTCGCGTGCGTCACGTGCGGGCGCGGGGCGATCGCCCAGCTGAAGACAGCGCTCGCCGTGCCGCCGCGCCCATCGGACGCCGAGACGTTCACGGTCGCGGTCGCGGTCGCGGTCGGCGTCCCGGAGATCTCGCCGGTCGAGGGGTTGATCGTCAGGCCCGCCGGGAGCCCGGTAGCGGCATACGTAAGCGCGAAGCCGCCGCTGTCGCTGGCGACGATCGCGAGCCGCGCCGCCGCGCCGACCTGGCCGAGCTGCGCGCCCGGCGCCGTGATCGTCACGTGCGGCGGCGGTGGGGGAGGCGGCGCGGCCGTGGTCGTCCAGGTGAACGAGGCATCGCCCGTCGACCCGGACGCGTCCGTCGCGCTCACCGTCACGGTGAAGGAGCCGGCCGTCGTCGGAGTGCCCGAGATCACGCCGGTCGCGGAGTTGATCGTGAGTCCCGCCGGGAGGCCGGCTGCCGCGTACGTGAGCGCGCTGTTCGCCGAGCTCGCGGCCTTCACCGCGACGCTGAGGGCAGTACCCGTCGTACTCGACTGTGCCCCGGGCGAGGTCACGGTCACGGCGTCGCCGCACAGCGCCGGCGCGAGCGCGCCCGCGTTCGGGCTGCCGAGCCCGGTGGTCATGTCATAACCGGCCTCAGCGCTATACCCGGTGACACCCCTGAAGCTGTTGTTGCCCGACGTTATGTCGTGGAAGTTGGCCACATATCCATCCGCGGCGGCGCGATAGAGCGCCGGATTGGCGAACCCGACGCTGGTCCCGGCGCAGGCCGAGGAGGCGTTGGCGAGCGCGGCGAGCGACGCCCACATCGGCGCGACGATGCTGGTGCCGCCGAACGCCGTCCAGCTTCCGCCGACGAACACCACCATCCCGGTGAACTCGTCGGCGTCGCCCGATACATCGGGCACCTCGCGGCACGTCGTCGTCGCGGGAGTAGCGCAGGAGATCGCCGACTGTGGCAGCGCAGCCCCGGCCTGGTAGCTCGGCTGCGGCCAGAACGACGAGACCCCGCCACCCGTCGCGCCGAACGGCGGGCCGTCGTTCCACACGACCTCGGTTCGCGGCGAGAGCGTCAGGTGGGTTCCGCCGGCGCCGGTCACGAACGGCTGACTGGCCGGATCGTCGACCGTCGCGCCAAGTATCCGGGTGCAGTCGTGGGCGCCCGAGTCGCCCGACGCGGCGAAGATCGTCTGCCCCTGGGTGGCCGCCTCTTGGAAGATGGTGTTCTCCGCCTGGGCATCGGTCACTCCGACTCCTGACTCGCACTTGCCGAACGAGGTCGAGATCACCTTCGACGTGTCATCGGTGATGATCCGCGTGTAGTTGTCCATCGCACCCTGCTCGGTGTTCGGAGCTTCGTAAACCCGGAGCGAGGCCCGCGGTGCGAGCCCGATCACCTGCTCGATGTCGAGCGCCGACTCGCCGCTTCCGGGGCCGGTGCCGGCGCCGCCGTCGACCTTCGTCGTGTTGACGGTCGCGCTGGTCCCGTAGCACGACTGGTAGCTGCTGATGTCTGACGCCGCGAACGGCTCGAGCTCGTAGAGCGCGACGGTCGCACCGGCGCCGAGGTCCCCGCGGCCGTACAGATCCGGATACCCGTAGGCCGAGGCCATCTGGTCGGCGGTGAACGCGGTGTCCTTGGTCGCCTCAGCCGTCGCCGCTGCGCACGGCGTAACGGCCGTCGCGGTGGGGGCGGGAGTCTGCGCGGTGTTCGGGGCCCCCGGCTGAGCGCGCTGAGGCCCTGCGGCGCCAGCCGCGGCAGCGTGTCGAGGCCGAACACGGCCTGGACCCGACCGGTCAGGCCGGCGGCCAGCGCCGGCGCCGAGGTGTTGGCATACACGGTCCGCCCGCTCGACAGTCGGTAGCGCTTGAACGAGGTCGAGAACGCGCTGCCAACCTTGGTCGCAGACCCATCGATCGAGAGTGAGAGGTCGTTCGCGCTGACCGACCCGACCGTCAACCCCTGGGCGGCGAGCGACGACCGGACCGCGGCGATGTCGCTCGGCGTGGCGCCGAAACGGTGGGCGAACTGCGCCACGCTCAGGTACCGGTGGTAGTCAGCCGAGCCGGGCGTACCGACGGCCTGGGCGTAAGCGGCCAGCCCGGCGGGATCCCTTGGCGTGAGCGCGATCGTCGCATCGATCTGGGCCGACCCGGAGAGCGAGCCGAGGCTGTTCGCGCCGGCCGGAACCTTCGGTTTGATCCCGAGCCGCCGACCAGCGGCGGCGGACGCCGGCGCCGAGCCGAATGCGAGCACGCTGCAGAGGACAACCAGGCAGGCCGACACGGACAGCCGCCAAGGCGGGCGCCTGCGAGTCCCCTGCGGCACGCAAAGCGTGGCGCTCCAATCCCCGGTCACGCGATTCACGGGTCAGCTGAGAGTATCGACGCATTCGCGCGCCGGCGTAAGTTCTGCGCCTGGGTTTGCGCGATCCCGCAGGTTCCGGACACGGTGTCAGTTCAGCGCGAGCCTGACGACCCTCGACGAGGCCCGCCCGACGACGGGCACGAACCGGAGCCTCAGCTTCAGCCGATGCGATGCGTACGCCAGACTCGTCGGCCTGACGTTCAGGCGCACGGTGCCGGCGCCGCGTGCTCTGACCCGGCGCGACCCAAGCTCGAGCGTGCCCGGCCCGCTGACCGAGACTGCAAGCCGCTCGACCCTCGGCGCCTGCTTGACCACCACGCGCGTGATCGCGGCCGCCCTGACGGTCACGACCTTCGTCGCTACCGAGGTCGCCCCCGAGCGGTCGGTCACGATCAACGTCAAGCGGTAGTGGCCCGGCCGGCGGTATCGGTGGATCACCGTCAAGCCCGAACCGGTGGTGCCGTCGCCGAACTGCCACGCCTCGCTGGCGAGCGAGGAACCGACGTCGCTTGAACGCGCCGCGCTCAACGACACCCGCGCCGCGGAGCGCGTCTTCGTCACCTTGATCACCGCCGAGGGCGACCCCGAGACCGTGACCCGATGCGAAACCGTCGCAGTCGCGCCAACGGCGTCGGTCACGGTCAGTGTCACTTCGTAGGCGCCCGCCTCCGTATACGTGTGCACGGGCGCGACCCCGGTCGCCGAGCTCGAATCTCCGAACTCCCACTTGAAGCCGGTGATCGCGACCGCACCGGCCTCGCTCGAGGATGAACCGTCGAACGAGACCGGGATTCCGACCCGCGCGTGACCGCTGCCGATCGTGAACGCGGCCGCCGGCGCAGCGTGCACCGTGATCGGATGCGAGACGGTCGCGACGTTGCCGAAGGTGTCGACGAGCGTCAGCGTGACGAGGTATCTGGAGGCCGCGGTGTAGGCGTGCGTGATCGCGGTCGGCGCGCCGCGCGCGAAGACGGTTGTTCCGTCACCGAAGTTCCACGTCGAGCTGCTGAAGCCGCCCGTGCTCGTGCTCGCCGACGGATCGAAGCTCGCCGCCGTCGCGACGGGCACGATCGCCGGGAGCGCGAAGGCGGGGCCGATGCCGTCCTCGCCGGGGGGCCGCATCTCGCAATCGAGTGCCCCGTTGCTCCAGACGCTCTGGCCGTAGTACTCGTCGCCGTTGATCAGCTGATCGAACAGGGTTCCCGCCGCGGCCGAGCCCCCGAGCGTCGGCAGAAACGCGTTCGGGTCGGTGTTGTTGGGCAGGTTCAGCTTCGCACCGGTCCCGTTGCACGTGTCGGCGAGCTCGTTGCCGGAGGCGTCGTTGTACCACGCGTTTTGCAGCGGATCGGTGATCGTCTCGTTGTCCTCGTGGCTCATGTACTTGATCACGACGTCGCCGATCTGATCGCCGTTGGGCTCCTGCACCTCGGAGTTGCCGTCCTGCTGGCACTCCTTGGGCGCGTCGGCGGCGAGCAACGTGGGAATGTCGGCGTAGAGGACGGTCTTGCCGGCGACCTCGAACGAGGAGTGGTAACCGCAGAAGGAGTTGTCCGCGCAGCTCTGGCCCTGAAGGCAGGAGTTGACGGTCGGCGGAGTGACGACAAAGTAGATCGGCGCATTGCCGGTGACGCCCGTCGGCAGGCCGTCGGCCGCCACGACCCGGACGACCTCCGCCTGCAGCTGACGGTCGATCAGACACGTCGTCTCCGTGAAGCCGGAGTTCTCCGAGCACTGCGACGACGGCGGCGGATAGGGCTGCGTGTCGGTGATCGCCTGCGTGGGCATCCAGACCTGCCGGTAGTCGGCATACCCGGCCCGATCGGTGTACTGGCGATCGACGCCAAAGATGTTCGAGGACCTGCCGCTGTCGGCGGCGACGTCGGCGAAGTAGCGCTCGAGCAGCGCCTTCGTGGCGGCCGGGATCTGATCGTCGGGATCCCAGAAGATCAAGAACGGCATCGAGCCGTGAAGCACCGGTCCGCCGTGGTATGCGGCGACCGCGGTCTGGGGCGACATCGCGGCGCCGCGGCGCGCGGTCGCGATACTGCCCGGGATCGACGCAGGGTTGATACCTGCGATCGGCGTCACGCCGGCGAGCTGATGCCTATCGACGTGGACGAGCTCGGCGCCGGCGCTCGGGGCGAGCAGGAGGGCCGCCGCCAGCGCCAGGCCGAGCGCGCAGAGCGCGCTGAGTGCCGGCCTGCGCCGGCTGAGCGCCAGCCGGCACGGGCCGACCGAGGAACTCGCTGGCCGGGAGTTACCCCCAGGGAGCGCCGAAACCAGGATCGCGGTTGACCCCTTCCTCGAGCGCGGTTTCGAGCCACGGGCTGCGTCGCGGAGGCGGCGGTTGGCGCGCCGGCGCAGTGTCGCGCATGAAGCGCTCGAGCGCAGCCACGACGGCGGCCGCCTCCTCGGCCGAGGCGTCGGGTGCGACGATCGTCAGCTTCGGGCGGCGGTTCATGGTCGCGCCGAGGGTATCGTGCCCGCCGTGCCCGAGCTCGCGGTCCTTGACCATGACGCCGTCCTGGCGGCGGTCTCGCCCCAGGCGGCGATCGACCGCGTCCGTGACGCGTTCTTGAGATTCCACGCGGGCGAGTGGGTGATGCCGGCCAAGGTCTACCTTCAGAGCCCGCCGTACGGGGACTTCCGCGCGATGCCAGCACGCGGCGGCGGGCTCGCGTTGCTGAAATGGATCACCTCGTTCCCGGGCAATCCGGCGCGCGGTCTGCCGACGGTGACGGGCGTCATCTGCCTGTCGGACGCGACCACGGGTCAGCCGCTGATGCTGCTCGATGCGCGCTCGGTCACCGCGCTTCGGACGGGCGCCGTCGCCGCCGTCGCCACGCAGGCGCTGGCCGGTTCGCAGGCAAGGCGCGTCGGGATCGTGGGGTGCGGGCTCCATGGGGCGTGGACCGCGCGCTGTCTCGTCGCGGCCGGCTACGGGCCCGGCGTCTGCTCGGATCCGAACGCCGACGCAGCGCGGGCTCTGGCGGACGAGCTCGGCTGGCAGGTCGGGTCGCGCGAGGAGGCCGTGCGCTGCGAGATCGTCTGCTGCGTGACGCCGGGCCTGGAGGTCGTCGTCGACGTCGGCGATCTGCGTCCGGGCCTGCATCTGAACATGCTCGGCGCCGACGGGCCGGGCAAGGCCGAGGCGACGATCGGCGCGGTCGCGTCGTGCGCGCTGTTCTGCGACGAGTGGGAGCAGGCCTCGCACGGGGGCGAGCTGACCGGCGCGATCGAGGCCGGGCTCGTGACGCGTGAGAACGTCACCGAGCTCGGCGCGGTGCTCGCCGGCGATGCGTCCGGGCGGCCCGGGGACGCTTCGGTGACGCTGTTCGATTCGACCGGATTGGCGATCCAGGACCTCGCGGTCGCCGCGGCCGCGTACGACGCTTGGCGCTCCGGGGCGGTCTCAGGTCAGACGATCACGCTCTGAGCTCCGGCGGGTCTCGAGCCGGACGATCGCGGTTTGAACGGACCTGGGCGCACCGGCGAACCATAGGTTCGCTCACACGCCCCGGCTAGAGCGGGATGTTGCCGTGTTTGCGCTTGGGTCCGGGCTGGCGCTTGGTCTGGAGGGTCTGCAGCGCGGTGATGATCTTGGGGCGCGTTTGGTGCGGGACGATCACGTCGTCGAGGTAACCGCGTTCGGCCGCGACGTATGGATTGGCGAAATGGGCCTTGTAGTCCTCGATCAGCTTCTGGCGGCGCTCGTCGGGCGTCGGCGAGGCGGCGATGTCGCGCCGGTAGATGATGTTGACCGCGCCCTCGGGCCCCATCACCGCGACCTCGGCGCCCGGCCACGCGAAGTTGAAGTCGGCGAGCATGTGCTTGGACGCCATGACGTCATAGGCGCCGCCGTACGCCTTACGGGTGATGATCGTGATCTTCGCGACCGTCGCCTCGGTGTAGGCGTAGAGCAGCTTCGCCCCGTGGCGGATGATCCCGCCCCACTCCTGCGCGGTCCCGGGGAGAAAGCCGGGCACGTCACAGAAGGTGACGATCGGAATGTTGAACGCGTCGCAGGTGCGCACGAAGCGCGCGGCCTTGCACGAGGAGTCGATGTCGAGCACGCCGGCGAGCTGCGACGGCTGGTTGCCGACCACTCCGATCGCGTAACCATCGAGCCGCGCGAACCCGCAGACGATGTTGCGCGCGTAGTGCTCGTGGACCTCGAAGAACTCGCCGTCATCGACGATCCGCCGCACGACCTCGCGCATGTCATAGGGCTTGTTCGGGCTGTCCGGGACGACCGTGTCGAGCTCGGGGTCCTGGCGTAACGGGTCGTCGGTCGGCTGCACGCGCGGCGGTGTCTCGAGATTGTTCTGGGGCAGGAACGAGAGCAGGTAGCGCGTGTCCTCGATACACGCGTCCTCGTCGTCGGCCGCGAAATGCGCAACGCCCGACTTGGTCGAGTGGCTCATCGCCCCACCGAGCTCCTCGAACGTCGGCTGCTCCCCGGTGACCGTCTTGACCACATCGGGCCCAGTGATGAACATGTGCGAAGTCTCCTTGACCATGAAGATGAAGTCAGTCATCGCCGGGGAATAGACCGCGCCGCCCGCGCACGGACCCATGATCAGGCTGATCTGCGGGATCACGCCACTGCACATGACATTGCGCACGAACACGTCGCCGTAGGCGCCGAGCGACACGACCCCCTCCTGGATCCGCGCGCCGCCCGAGTCGTTGATCCCGATCACCGGGCAGCCGATCTTCGCCGCCAGATCCATCACCTTGCACATCTTCTCGGCCATAACCTCACCGAGCGAGCCACCAAACACCGTGAAATCCTGGCTGAACACACACACCCGGCGCCCATCGATCGTGCCATGACCCGTCACGACCGCGTCGCCCCAGGGGCGATTCCTCTGCATCTCGAAATCAGTCGTCCGGTGGCGCACAAACGTATCGAGCTCCTGAAACGACCCCGGGTCCAGCAGCTTCTCGATCCGCTCGCGGGCCGTGAACTTGCCCCGCTCATGCTGCTTCTCCACGGCCGCCGCTGTGCCCGCGTGGATCGCCTCGTCGCGCAGCTCCTGCAGCTGGGCAAGCTTCTCCTCGTGAGTCTCGGGGGCCTTCGCGCGCATCGTCGGGCGGGCGAGTCTAGGTCACCCGTATCCTTCTCGTGTGCACGCCCGCGCGAACTGGTGACGATGAGCGCCCTCGGGCAGCTGCTCGAGCTCCTCCATGACGCTCACGAGCACCTGAGGACGTTCGAGGTCGAGTATCGAGATTGGGGCCGTACGACGCCGAGCAGCAAGCTCACGGTCTCCTACTCGGAAAGCGGCGCCCCGCAGGTTCGCTGGCAGGGCGCAGGACCGCTCCCGCGCGAGGCGTTGATGAGCCGCAGGATCTGGATGCAGCCGCCGGACCAGATCCGGGTCGAGGTCTCGTTGGGTGACGAACTGCTGCGCCTCGCCGTGCGCAAGGGCTCGCAGTGGTGGCGATGGGATGCTCAACAGGGCGTCTCCAGTGGCTCGGCGGCACCGAACCCAGATGGCCTCGCGACCATGCCGTCGCTGCTCTCGGCGCCGATGATCGACGTCCGCCAGCTGATCACGACCGTGCGCTTCGAGCCGGCGGGCGCGGGGGAGCGGGCCGGGCGGAGCGTCGTTCACGCGCGGGGTCGCCCTCGATTGCAGCCGCCGGGGCGCGGAGGGCTCTTATACGAATTCGAGTTCGACGCCGAGCACGGCTCGCTCCTGCGCCGAGCCGAGTTCGAGGACGGGGAGTGCATGTGGGAACGGCGCGCGGTCGCGGTGCTCTACGACGCTCAGATCAGCCCCGGTTGCTTCGTGTTCGAAGAGCCCCGCGATCAGTAACCGTCGGCCGGACTCCGGCGGGTGCGCCGTTGTGCCGGGCGCAAGTGCGACGTATTCTCGCGCCGTGACGGCACCCCAGCACCCCGCGCTTCGGTCGCGGCTCTACGCGACCGGGAGATTAGGCGCTACGAACGGGAGAAGGGGCGGTGGTGAGCCGAGCCCAAGCTCTCGAGCGCGTCCTTGAGCGCGCTCTCGGTCGCGAGCACCGAGGCGGCGGGCGTTGGGTCCGATTCGGCTGGGATCTCCGCGACAGGTCGCTGTTGAACCACGGGCGCGACAGTCTCGACCCTGGGCTCAGAGGCGGCGCTCACGGCAGGCGCGACGCTCGATTCGGCCTCGACGGTGGACTCGGCCTCGACGGTCGGGCTGGGCTCAGCGCTCGTCGCCGGAAGGGCCTTGAGGCCTGGCTTCGGCTCGGGGTCCGACTTCCTCGGCGCAACTGGTGGCGCGACGTCCCGCTCCGGGACGGGGGCCCGCATCCGCGCGAAGAAGCGTGCGAATACGCCCTTGCGGGGCACGGGCCGCGCGGGGTCTCGGCTAGCCGGCATCTCCGTGGGTTCGAGGCCGGTCGCGACCACGGCGGGCTCATCGACCACGGCAGGCTCATCGAAGACGGGAGCCGCTTCGGCCTCGGGCGAACCAGTGCTCGCGAGCGGTGCAGCGGCGGCGTCCGTTACGGCAGCGCCGGCCGAGTCGGTGCGCTCGACCGTCGCGGGCTCCGCCGCTCGGGGCTCGGTCGGCAGGCCGAGATCGGGGATCTCGGCTTCCTCGGCGGTCAGGATCACGCGCGTTCCCCATCCCGATGGCTCAAACCTCACCGTGCCGCTTACATGCGCGCCCTCCCAGGCTACGGCGGTCTCGGGCTCGAGCCTCGTGATCTTGATCTCCCCGAACTGGTCCAGATGACGACTGAGCGAAGCCGCGTCACTGCACTCAGCCCACAACTCAGGCGGCGATTTGAGCAACGTCCGGCTTGCCTCGTGGATTCTCATGACCGTAGGTTTCGCAGGTTCGCGCACGACTCCTGCCGGGGTTTGAGAGCTTGCATCGGCGATCATCCGGGGACTCCTTTGAAGCCAGAACGTGAGCGATGAAAGCGGGTGTGCGACGTGAGCGGCGATCGAGCGGGCCTGGGCTGTATGGGCATGTCCGGCGTCTACGGACCGGCCGACGAGGCCGAGAGCATCGCGACGATTCATGCGGCGCTGGATGCCGGGATCAATCTGATCGACACCGGCGACTTCTACGGCATGGGCCACAACGAGATGCTGATCGGGCGCGCGCTCGCGCAGACCCCACGCGACGCCTATCGGCTGAGCGTCAAATTCGGCGCTCAGCGCGGACCCGATGGAACGCCGCTCGGCTTCGACGCGCGGCCGGCCGCGGTCAAGACGGCGGCGGCATACTCGCTACGGCGGCTCAAAACCGACCACATCGACATCTACCGCCCCGCACGGCTCGACGCCAAGGTGCCGATCGAGGAGACGATCGGCGCGATCACCGAACTGATCGAGGCCGGGTACGTAGGTGAGATCGGCCTCTCCGAGGTCGGTGCCGAGACGGTTCGGCGCGCGGCGGCGACGCACGAGATCGCCGATCTGCAGATCGAGTACGCGATCGTCTCGCGCGGGATCGAGCGGGCGATTCTCCCCGCCTGCCGCGAGCTCGGGATCGAGATCACGGCCTACGGGATCCTTTCGCGCGGACTGCTCAGCGACCACTTCCGGCCCGAACGGACACCGGAGCGCGGTGACATCCGCGGCCGTTTTCCCCGCTTCAGTGGCGAGAACGCGGCGCGCAACGCCGAGCTCGTCGAGCGCCTGCGCGCGATCGCCGCCGCGCGGGGGCTGTCGGTCCAGCAGCTCGCGATCGCGTGGGTGCACTCGCGCGGTGATGACATCGTCCCGCTGATTGGCGCGCGGCGACGCGATCAGCTCAACGAGGCACTCGCAGCGCTCGAGCTGACCCTCAGCGATGACGAGCTCGAGGCGATCGAGCGTGCAGCGCCTGATGGGACGATCGCGGGGACGCGTTACGGGGAGGCGCAGATGGCCGACCTCGACAGCGAGCGCTAGCGGAATCTCAAGCGACGCTCAGTCGGCTGCTAGACCCGCATCACGCGTGCGTGGCCATCAGGAAGATCGTCACGACCACGATCACGTCGAGCACAGCCCCGCCGATCGCGACCTGGCGAAAGAGCTTGTCGTACTCGGCGCTCCACGGTGAGCCGTCGCCGGTGCCGGCGGGCACGGCCTCGAGGTCGCGCTGCGCGACGTTCGCGAGCTTGCCCTCGCGGGGGATCATGAACACGCCCACACCGGCGCCGATCACGACGACCGCGGCGACCCCCCACTGGACGAAGAACTCGCTCCACACATGGAACTTGCTCGCGAGGATGATCCCGGCGACGAGCACCAGCGTCAGCCCGGGGTTGACGATGAAGCGGTCAATCCTCTGCATGGTCGAGAACAGCCACGGCATCACGCTCGGGTCGGCGCGGCGTGCAGCGGCGAAGATCACCGGATAGGCAAACGTCGCGCCGAACGCGATCACCACACCGAGGATGTGAAACGCGAGGACGTAGTCGGTGAATGTGGCGGCCAGAGCCGGCATCTAGAACGACGGACGGTAGTCGCCGAACACGTCGCGCATCGCCCCGCACACTTCGCCGAGCGAGCAGCGATCCTTGAGCGCGTCGCGCAGGACCGGCAGCAGGTTGTCGCTGCCCCTCGCGCACTCGCGGACGTCGTCCAGGCGGCGCGCCACCACCGCCGCGTCGCGGTCGGCCTTGAACGCCTTCAGACGCGCCACCTGCTGGTGCTCTGACTCGGGGTCAACCCGAAGGATGTCCGGCACCTCGGGCGAGTCCTCGACGAACTTGTTGACGCCGACGACGATGTCCTGCTCGATGCGGTAGCGCTCGTGGTAGCCGAACGCCGATTCCTCGATCTCGTTCATCATGAAAGCGATCGCCCGGACCGAGCCGCCGAGCTCGTCGATCTTGGCGATCAGCTCCGCCGCGCGCGCCTCGATCTCGTCGGTCAGCGCCTCGACGAAGTAGGAGCCCGCGAACGGGTCGACGGTGTCAGCAGCGCCGGACTCGTAGCCGATGATCTGCTGCGTGCGCAGCGCGATCTTCGCGGCGCGCTCGGTGGGCAGCGCGAGCGCCTCGTCGAAGCCGTTGGTATGGAGCGACTGCGTGCCGCCGCAGACCGCCGCGAAGCCCTGGAGCGCGACCCGGACAATGTTGTTCTCGGGCTGCTGGGCGGTCAGCGTGACGCCGCCGGTCTGGGTGTGAAACCGCAGCCGCCACGAGCGCTCGTCCTGCGCGCCGAAGCGATCGCGCATGATCGACGCCCACATCCGCCGGGCGGCGCGGAACTTCGCCACTTCCTGAAAGACGTTGTTGTGGCCGTTGAAGAAGAACGCCAGCCGGGGGGCGAAGCGGTCGATCTCCAGCCCGGCATCGAGCGCTGCCTGGACGTATGCGATCCCGTTCGCGAGCGTGAACGCCACCTCCTGAACGGCCGAGCACCCCTTCTCGCGGAAGTGGTAGCCACTGATCGAGCCCGTGTTCCACTTCGGCACGCGTTCGTTGCAGTAGGCGAACAGGTCGGTCGTCAGGCGGATCGCGCCCTCGGGCGGATAGATGTAGTTCCCGCGCGCGATGTACTCCTTGAGGATGTCGTTCTGCGTCGTGCCGCGCAGCTGCTCCGGGGCGACCCCCTGCTCCTCGCCGACCAACTCGTAGAGGAGCAGCAGCACGCTCGCCGGGGCGTTGATCGTCATCGAAGTGGAGACCTGATCGAGCGGGATCTGATCGAACGCGGTCCGCATGTCATCGATCGTGTCGATCGCGACGCCGGTCCGGCCCACTTCTCCAAGACAGCGCGGATCATCGGAGTCCAGACCGAGCTGGGTCGGCAAATCGAACGCCATCGAGAGGCCCGTCGAACCCTTGGACAGCAGGTAGCGGTAGCGCTCGTTGGACTCCTTCGCGCTCGCGTAGCCCGCGTACTGGCGCATCGTCCAGAGCTGTTTTCGGTACATGTCGCGATGGATCCCACGCGTGTAGGGGTACTCGCCGGGCTCGCCGAGCCGGCCCTCGAGGCCGGGCAGCAGATCGTGCTCGTCGTAGGCCGGCTGAATCTCGATCCCGGAGTCGGTGAACCTGCGCGGATCGTCAGGACCGACGATCGGCGCGATCGTGCGGTGCTCGTCAGCGGTCGCCATCTCGCGTCGGAGGTTACCGGCGGCAGTGCTCGCGGGCGGCCGTCCGGCCCGCTACAAAACCTTCCAGAGGAATTCCTTCGTGCGCTGGTGCTGCGGGTTCTCGAGCACGTCGCGCGGCTTGCCCGACTCGACGACGACGCCCTCGTCCATGAACACAGCGATGTCGCCGACCTCGCGCGCGAAGCCGATCTCGTGCGTGACGACGATCATCGTCATCCCGTCATGCGCCAGCTGGCGCATCGCGTCGAGCACGTCGCCGACGAGCTCGGGGTCGAGCGCCGACGTGGGCTCGTCGAACAGCATCAGCTTGGGCTGCATCGCGAGCGCGCGCGCGATCGCGACCCGTTGCTGCTGGCCGCCCGAGAGGGCCACCGGATAGACGTCGAGCTTGTCCGACAGGCCGACTTTGGCGAGCAGGTCCCGCGCTCGGTCGCGGGCTTGCGAGCGCGACACCTTCCTGACCTTGACCGGCGCCAGCGCCACATTCTCCAGCGCGGTCATGTGGGGGAACAGGTTGAAGCTCTGAAACACCATCCCGATCTCGGCCCGCTTGCGCGCGACCTCGTTCTCGTGCAGCTCGTGCAGCTTGCCGCCCGCCTCCCGGTAACCGACGAGCTCGCCGTCGACCGACAGGCGTCCGGAGTTGATCTTCTCGAGGTGATTGATGCAGCGCAAGAACGTGGATTTGCCAGAGCCCGACGGGCCGAGCATGCACATGACCTCGCCCCGGTTGACCTCGAGGTTGATCCCCTTGAGCACCTCCAAGCGCCCGAAGCGCTTATGGACCCCTTGGGCCTTGACCATCACGTCGGTCATAGCCCGCCGCCGCCCCCTCCCTGACCCCCAGAGCCCATGCCGAGCCAGCGCCCCTGCATCGTGGCGCGCTGAGCGCGCGAGAACCCGCGCCCAAAGCGCCGCTCGATGAAGTACTGCCCTACGTACAGGATGCTCGTCATCGCCAGGTACCAGATGCTCGCGACGATCAGCAGCGGGATCGTCTGATAGGTGGCCCCGTAGATCTGCGAGACCTCGTAGAAGAGCTCGGCGTAGCCGATGAAGTAGACCAGCGACGAGTTCTTGAGCATCGAGATCGTCTCGTTGCCGGTTGGCGGGATGATGACCCGCATCGCCTGTGGAAGCACGATGAAGCGCATGATCTGAAGGCGGCTCATTCCGAGCGAGGACGCTGCCTCGCCCTGGCCCTCGTCGACGGCGAGAAATCCGGCTCGCACGATCTCGGCCATGTATGCGGCTTCATTGAGCCCCAGTGCGAGGATCGCAGCGTCGAACGTCGTGATGATGGTGTTCGCATTGCCGTGGATGAACGCGGGGCCGAAGGGGATCCCGAGCGCAATCACCGGGTACAGGGCGGCGATGAACTCCCAGAAGACCACCTGCACGAGCAGCGGGGTTCCACGGAAGAACCAGATGTAGAGCCAACTGGAGCCCGAGATGAGCGGGTTTGGGGACTGGCGCATGATCGCCAGCACGACCCCGAGCACGATCCCGATCGCCATCGCGATCACCGTCAGCAGGAGCGTCCCCAGGACGCCGTGCAGGACCCGCGAATCGAACAGGTAGTGACCGACGACACTCCACTGGAAGCGCTTGTTGGTGACGACCGAGCGGATGATCGAGGCCGCGATCGCCAGGACGATCAGCGAGGCGACCCAGCGCCAGGGACGACGAACCGGAACGGCCTTGATGTCGTCAGGCCGCTCCGGTGCGTTTGCTTTTGAGAGCTCGGAGGTGCTCACCTCAGAGCGATAGTTTGACCGTTACGAGGTTGCGCCGTTGATCTTGACCTGCGCGACCGGAATCGCTCCGCCCGAGATCCCCCACTTCTTGAGGATCGTCGCGTAGGTGCCGTTGTGAATCAGGACCTTGACTCCAGCGAGCACCGCCTTGTCGAGCCCGCTGGACTTCGGGAGCGCGAGCCCGTAGGGGCCTGTGGCGACCGTGGGGCCGACGATCTTCAACTGGCCGTTGGTCTTCTTGACCTGATAGGCGGCGACGGGAGAGTCGAGGAAGCCGAGCTGAGCGCGGCCGCTGATAAGGGCGAGGTTCGCCGCGTTCTGATTCGGGAACACAAGGATCTTCACCGCCGGCTTACCCCCGGACGTGCACTTCTTGCTCTGGGTCTCGGCATCCATCTGCTCGGTGGTCGTGCTCTCGACGGCGACGCTCTTGCCGCATAGGTCAGAAAGGGTCGAGATTGACGTCCCCCCCGAGGTCTTGGTGATGAACGACTCGCCGGCCAGGAAGTAGTCGACGAAGTTCACGACCTTCTCCCGCGCCTTGGTGTCGCTGAACGACGACGCGCCCATGTCGTACTTGCCGGCCGCGAGGCCGGGGATGATCGCGTCGAAGGTCACGTTCACGATGTTTGCCTTGAGTCCCATCAAGGCGGCAAGCGCATGACTGAGGTCGGCGTCCATCCCGATCACCGTGTGGCCGTCGGGGGCAATGAACTCGTTCGGCGCATAGCTCGCGTCGGCCGCGACCGTGAGCGTGCCCTTGGACTTGATCGAGCTCGGCACCAAGGCCGCGACCGCCGCGTTTGACCCGGCCGCAGCCGAGCTTGCTGAACTGCTGGTGCCGGTGGCGGCCGCCGAACTCGCCGAGGCCGAGGTGGAACTACTGCTGCTGCTCCCACATCCCACGATCGCCGCCGCGCTCAGCAGCGTGATCGCGACGGAGAGGAGACTCTTCCGCGTGCGCATTGCACTCCTTAGGATCGAATTCCAACCCAGAAACCTGGCCGCAGGATAGGCAACTGTGCCGGATCGGCAGCAATGCTTAATCCTTCGTAAACATGACCGCTAACGAATGCTTTTTTGGGCGATCGGAGGCCTGCGCGGCGAGTTGGCCCCACTTCTTCTGTCTGACTCGTGGGATCATGCGCAGCTTCAGCGCGACCGTGAAGGCGAGATAGCCTTGGACGCGATGGAGGTACGGATTCGTCTATTCGCCGGACTGCGCGAGCGCGCTGGAACCGATGAGCTTGCGCTCGAGCTCCCCGCCGGCGCGAGCGTCCGTGACGCGCTCGAGCAGGTGCGCGCCCTGACCGAGGGTGTTCCGGTCGTGATGGCCGTCAACCGCGAGTACGCGAGCGACGATCAGGCGCTTGACCCGGGCGATGAGATCGCGCTGATCCCGCCCGTCTCCGGGGGCGCGGTAGGCGTCGCACACGTGCGGGTCACGAGCGAG
Source organism: uncultured Solirubrobacterales bacterium (assembly GCA_963744695.1). Lineage (GTDB taxonomy): Bacteria > Actinomycetota > Thermoleophilia > Solirubrobacterales > Solirubrobacteraceae > Palsa-465. The sequence continues at coordinate 230,677 of CAVUUT010000015.1, forward strand.
CCGCTCGCGCTGGAGGCGCTCGTCGCGCTCGTCAGCGACCCGCGTGCCGGCGCCGTGGTGACCTTCCTCGGGGTGACGCGAGAGGTCTCGGAGCTTCGTTACGAGGCCTACGTGGAGATGGCAACGAACGAGATCGCGCGGATCGTCGAGGAGGCGATCGAGCATCACGGCCTGTGCGCGGCGGCTGCCGAACATCGGACGGGAGTCGTGCCGCTATCGCAGCCGTCGGTCGCGATCGCCGTCTCGGCGCCCCATCGAGACGCCGCGTTCGCGGGCGGGCGCGAGATCATCGACCGGATCAAGGCCCAGGCCCCGATCTGGAAGCAGGAAGAGGGAGCGTGGGTCGACGGCGTGACGCCGAGCTGAGGGCACTGCCCGCGGTCCACGAGCTCGCCGCCGAGCTCGACGCGCCGCATGTGCTCGCCGTCGCCGCCGCGCGTCGGGCGATCGAGGAGCAGCGGCTGTTGGTGATCGCCGACGCCGACGACGGGGGCAGCGTGCTCGAGCGCGCGCAAGGCCATCTGGCGGCCCTGGGCGCCCCATCGCTGCGACGCGTGATCAACGCCACCGGGGTGATCGTGCACACGAACCTGGGCCGCGCGCCGCTGGCGGCGGCCGCGCGGGAGGCGGTCGCGCGCGCAGCCGAGGGCTACAGCAACCTCGAGCTCGAGCTCGAGACCGGTTCGCGAGGCTCGCGCCACTCGCACGTCGACGGCCTGCTCTGCGAGTTGACCGGCGCCGAGGCAGCGGTGGTCGTCAACAACGGCGCGGGCGCGGTGCTGCTCGCCGCCGCCGCGCTCGCCGGCCCCGGCCGGGCGATCGTCGTCTCGCGCGGGCAGCTGGTCGAGATCGGCGGTGGATTCCGGATCCCCGACGTGATCGCACAGTCGGGCTCGACGATGATCGAGGTCGGCACCACCAACCGCACCAACCGGCACGATTACGAGCGCGCGCTGTCGTCGGCGGAGGTCGAGGTCGGCGCGATCCTGCGAGTGCACCAGTCGAACTTCCGGACGCTGGGGTTCGTGCAGGAGGTCGCGATCGAGGATCTGTGCGAGCTCGGCGCGCCGGTGATCGACGATCTGGGCTCCGGCGTGCTCTCGGCGCAGGATTCGATTGACGTGCTCGGCGACGAGCCGGACCTCGCGCGCTCGCTCGCGGCCGGCGTAGCGCTCGTGTGCTGCTCGGGCGACAAGCTGCTCGGCGGTCCCCAGGCTGGGCTCGTGCTCGGGACCAGCGCGGCGGTCGCGGCCGCGCGCGCCCACCCACTTGCGCGCGCGCTGCGGATCGACAAGCTGTCGCTGGCGGCGCTCGAGGCGACACTGCTCCTGTACCGCGACTCGGCCGGCGTCCGCGACGCGATTCCGGTGCTGATGATGCTTTCGCAGACCGAGGAGACGCTCGCGGCGAAGGCCGGACGCCTACGTGACGCGATCGGCGAAGCTGCCGAGTTGACCCGCGGCGTCGCCCGCGCCGGCGGCGGAGCGCTGCCGCTGACCGAACTCGAGGGCCCGGCCGTGGCGCTCAGCGGGAGCGACGATCCGGAGATCATCGCGGCGCGCCTGCGCGAGCACGAGCCGCCCGTGATCGCGCGGATCCACGACGGTCGCGTGGTGCTCGACCCGCGCACGCTCACCGGCGAAGAGCTCGACGAGGTCGCGGTCGCGGTCCGGGACGCGCTCGCGCGCCGATGAGCGCCGCGCCGCTGACGCTCGGCACCGCGGGGCATATCGACCACGGCAAGACCGCGCTGATCACTGCCCTGACCGGCGTCGACACCGACCGCCTGCCCGAGGAACACGAGCGCGGGATCTCGATCGAGCTGGGCTACGCGAGCATGACGCTCGACGGCGCCCAGCTCTCGATCATCGACGTCCCCGGCCACGAGCGCTACGTGCGAACGATGGTCGCCGGCGCGACCGGGATCGACCTCTACCTGATGACGATCGCAGCCGACGACGGGGTCATGCCCCAGACTCGCGAGCACGCCGCGGTCCTGCGCGCGCTCGACGTGTCCCGTGGCGTCGTCGCGGTGACCAAGAGCGATCTCGCCGACCCCGAGCTCGCGATGCTCGAAGCCACCGAGCTGCTGCCCGCCGCCGAAGTGGTCGCCGTGTCCGCGCGAACCGGCGCCGGGCTGGATGAGCTCCGCGCGGCGCTCGCGCGTGTGGTCGCAACGCTCCCCAGCCGTGCGGCAGGCCCCGGCGCGGCCCGGCTGCATGTCGACCGCGTCTTCACGATCAAGGGCGCGGGGTCCGTCATCACCGGGACGCTGTGGTCGGGCTCGATCGCTCGAGGCGACTCGCTGTTGCTGTTGCCCGGGTCACGGCGAACACGAGCACGCGAGGTCCAGGTCCACGACGTCGCCGTCGAGCGGGCGGCCGCCGGGCAGCGGGTCGCGGTCAACCTCAGCGGGCTGTCCGTCGACGAGCTCCAACGCGGCGACGTCGTCGTCGGGCTCGACGGCGATCTGCGCGAGACCTACCTGATCGACGCCGAGCTCGAGTTCGAGAGCGGCGCTCCGCCCACGACCGGCATCCGGGTCCAGGTGCACCATGGGACCAGGGAATCGCCCGCGCGGCTCACAGCGCTTGGCGAGCGCTTCTGGCAGCTGCGGCTCGAGCGCCCGCTGATCCCCGCTGCCGGCGATCGCCTGGTCGTTCGGCGGATCGCGCCGCCGGACACGCTCGGCGGTGGGCGCGTGCTCGATCCGCACCCGCGCAAGCACCGCGCGAGCAGGAACCTCGTCACGAGGCTCAAACGCCTCGCCGCCGGCGAGGACGAGCCCGAGCCACAGCCCGCGCCCGAGGCCGCGCCCGAGGCTGGAGCCGTCAAGGCGTCGGCGACTGCGGAGCCTGCCCCGTTGCCGGCCTCGGCGCTGGAGCTCGAGGCGCGGCTGCGCGAGGCCCGGTTCGAGCCGCCGCTCGATTCCGAACTTGACGCGTCTGACCTCGCCGCGTTGCGCGACGCGGGCCGCGCCGTGCGCGTGACCCGCTCGCTGCACTACCACCCGGACACGATCGCCGCCGTCGAGCGGATCGTCGTCGAGACCGCCGCCCAGGGCGATGGCGCGATCACGATCGCGCAGCTGCGCGATCACTTGGGGACCTCGCGGAAGTTCGCCCAGGCGCTGCTCGAGCACCTTGACGCGCAGCGCCTGACGATTCGCCGCGGCGATCAGCACTTTGTGCGGGCGCGGCGAGCGGGTGCGTAATCGTGGCCGGTAGCGGGCCTGCGCCGCCTCACACCCGCCGGTAGCGGGCGTAGATCACCCGCGACGCGAACGTGCGCGTCTCCACCAGCTCGAGCTCGAGGCGGTCGTCCAGCTCGGCGAAGAACCGCGTCCCGCCGCCGAGGATCACCGGCGTGATGAACGGCCGATACTCGTCGATCAGGTCGAGCTTCATGAAGGTCGACGCCAGGCCGGCGCCGCCGACGGCGAGGTCCTTGCCCGGCTCCTGCTTGAGCCGCTTGACAACCGCCTCGGGATCGCCGGTCTCCACAGTGGCGTTGCCGACAACGCCGTCCAGCCTGCGCGAGAAGACGAGCTTGGGCTGCTGCTTGTAGATCGCGGCGAACTCGAGCGTCACGTCGGTGGCCGTCGGGTCCTGATCGGCCGTCTCCCAGTACCGCATCGTCTCGTACAGACGCCGGCCATAGAGCGCGACGCCGACCTCCCGCGCCTGCTCATTGTGGAATCTGTGCAGCTCCTCGTCGGGCGCCGACCAGCCAATGTCGTTGCCGGGTCCGGCGATGTACCCGTCGAGGGACACCCCCATCGAATAGATCAGCTTGCGCATCGCGGTCCTCCTTGGATCGTTGCTGGCGGTCCGATCACTGAAGACCCTCGCAGGGCTCGAGGCTCATCGGTCGCGCGCCGCCGCCCGTCAGGACTTGGGCTCCGGCGGATCGCCGGGATCCTCGCCACGCCCAGCGAGGTGCTCGAAGTAGGCCGCGACGTAGCCGGGATCGACCGGATCGAGCAGCGACTCGCGCAGCTGCGCGTCAAGATCGGCAAAGCCCGACGCGCGGAGCTCGCCGACCGCAGCGGTCAGGTCATACGTGGTCGTACGCAGCTCGGGCACGCCTGCGTCGATCACCATCCAGAACGCGCCCGGTCGTCCCTCGTAGGGAAGCCCAATGCTCCCGGGATTGGCGTAGACCAAACGGCCGTCGATCCGTCGTAGCTGCTGTTGATGGATGTGGCCCCCGACGACCGGCCGCTCGCCGGCATCAGCGAGCGCCTCGAGCATCACGTCATCGGGCGTCGCGCGGGTCAGCATCTCGTCGTCGCTGCGGGGAGTGCCGTGGCAGAACACGATCCCGTCGAACTCGAGTGCGATCGGCCACGCGGCGATCTCGTCGCGCCAGCGGGGGTCGAGCTGGCCCGCGCTCCAAGCGGCTGAGCGGCCCGCTTCGTCGTCGCTGACCGCCGCGCCGTCGAAGGCGGCCACCGCCTCGCGCTCAGCGTTCCCCTTGACCCAGCGCGTCGGTTCCGGACGGGCCGCGATCAGCTCGAGCGAGTCGCGCACCAACGGACCACCCGCGATGTCGCCGGCGATCACGAGGGCATCGACGGGGTCGCGATCGATCTCCGCCAGGGACGCACGCAGCGCGGGCAGATTCCCGTGTATGTCGGCGAGGACCGCGATCCGCATGGCGGCTACCTGATCAGGTCGGGGACTCGTACCATGTGAAATACTACTGAAGGAGGACTGTGAGAACCAAACCTTGGCATGGAGTCCTGGTCGCCAACCCGGTGGCCTTCGACGACAACCTCGAGGTCGATTTCGATCGCTACGCCGAGCACGTCACCTGGCTGGCGGCGAACGGGTGCGATGGGATCACGCCGAACGGCTCGCTGGGCGAGTACCAGACGCTGACCGCGGAGGAGCGTAGCCGGGTCGTGACCACGGCGATCGAGGCCGCGCCCGAAGGCTTCGCCGTGATCCCCGCGGTCGGAGCGTACGGGTCGCGCGAGTCGGTCAAGTGGACCCAACAGGCCGCCGAGCTCGGCGCTCCGGCGGTGATGGCGCTGCCTCCGAACACGTATCGCGCCGACGAGCGCAGCGTGGTCGAGCACTATCGGGCGCTGGCGGCGGTCGGCCTGCCGGTTGTGGCCTATAACAACCCGTTCGACACCAAGGTCGACCTCGACGCAAAGATGCTCGCGCGGCTGCACGGCGACGGTCTGATCGTCGCCGTCAAGGAGTTTGCGGGCGATCCACGGCGCGCCTATGCGGTCCGCGAGCTGGCGGCTGACCTCGACGTGCTGATCGGCTCCGACGACACCGTGCTCGAGATCGCCCTGGCCGGCGCCAAGGGCTGGATCTCCGGCTTTACGAGCGCCTTCCCGCGCTCGTGTGTAAAGCTCTACGAGGCCTCCGTGGCCGCAGATATCGACACCGCACTGCCGCTGTACCGAGCCTTGCATCCGCTTCTGCGCTGGGATTCAAAGACCGAGTTCGTTCAGGCGATCAAGCTGTCGATGGACATCGTCGGTCGTGACGGGGGACGCTGCCGCCCGCCGCGGGTGCCACTCGCCCCGGAGCACGAAGCCGAGGTGCGCGGCCTCACTGAGCAAGCCGTTGCGGACGGCATGGACTAAGGAGCGCGCGATGGCAATCACCGATCACCGGCTCGAGTCGTTCTCGCCCCAATCCCCCAAGGACCTCGTGGGCGAGTTCGGGGTCGCCAGCGCGGCCGACGGCGAGCGCACCATCGCGAACGCGCGGGCCGCGCAGCGCGAGTGGTGGGCGCGTGGTGCCGCCGGCCGTGCGACGGCGCTTGCCGCCGCCGCGAATGAGCTGCGCGAGAAGCGCGACGAAGCGACGGCGCTCGTGGTGCGCGAGGTCGGCAAGCCCGTCGGGGAGGCAGCCGGCGAGGTTGCCCGCTCGATCTCGATCCTCGATTACTACGCGCAGGAGTGTTTTGCCGCGATCGGCTCCCAGTACCCACCGTCGCTCGGCGGCCTGCTGTTCACGCGGCGGATGCCCCATGGGGTCGTGGCGATGATCACGCCGTGGAACTTTCCGCTCGCGATCCCGCTGTGGAAGACGGCGCCGGCGCTCGCGTGCGGAAACGCGGTCGTCCTCAAGCCGTCTTCGGAGTCGCCGGCGTGTGCGGCGCTGATCGAGCGGATCTTGGCCCCACACGTCGGCGAGCACGTGTTCAGCGTCGTGTACGGCGGCGGCGAAGTGGCCCAGGGCCTGATTAACGGCTCCGATGCAGTGTCATTCACCGGGTCAGACGCGGTCGGGCGGTCGGTTACCGCGCACGCGGGTCAGCGCGGGATCCCGGCCCAGGCCGAGATGGGCGGCCAGAACGCCGCGATCGTGTTCGACGATGCAGACCCGGCCCGAACGGCGGCGATCGTCGCCGGCGCGGCGATGGGTTACGCGGGCCAGAAATGCACCGCGACGCGGCGCGTGATCGTGGTCGGGAAGGACAATGGCTTCATCGAGGCGTTCGTCGACACGGTCCGCGGGCTGCAGCCCGCCGCCCCCGAGGCGCCCGGGACGACCGTCGGCCCGGTGATCTCCGAAGGCGCCCGCAGCGATGTGCTCAGCGCGATCGAGATCGGACGCTCGGCCGGCGCTCGGGTGCTGGCCGGCGGGCAGGCGCCGGAGCTCGACGGCTGGTTCGTGCAGCCGACGTTGGTGGACGGACTCGGACCCGAGCATCAGCTGACCCAGGAGGAGACCTTCGGACCGCTGGTCACGATCCTCGCCGCCGCCGACACCGACGAAGCGGTGCGGATCGCCAACGGCGTTCGCTACGGGCTCGTCACCTCGGTTCACGGACGCGACCTCGACCGGCTGCTCGCTACCGCCGACGGCATCGATACCGGATTGATCAAGATCAACGCCCCGACCGCGGGAGTCGACTTCTACGCGCCGTTCGGTGGCGAGAAGGATTCGAGCTACGGCCCGCGCGAGCAGGGCACGGCGGCGCTCGACTTCTACTCGACGACGCGCACGATCACGGTCGCCCCGCACGGAGGCTGATCGATCACCATCACCGCTCGTCGCGACCGACCCACAGCCCGCGCACATGCTTGATGTGCGACGTGATCAGGGCCTTGGTCGCTGCACTGTCACCCGCTCTGATCGTTTCGACGAGCTGGTGGTGCTCGGCCGCGGATGTCACAAGCACGCCGGACTTCGCGAGCGCGACCAGTCCGAACAGCCGCGTCTGGCGTCGCAGGCGGTCCACGAGCTCGGTGAGCCGCTCGTTGCCGAGCTGCGAGATCAGCAGCACGTGAAAGCGCCGGTCCGAATCGAGGTAATCGATCAGGTCACCGCGCGCCGCCGCGTCGACGATCAACTCCGCGAGCTCCGTCAGCTGGTCGAGCACCTCGGAAGTGACGATCTTCGCGGCCTGGACCGTCGACGGCACCTCGAGCAGCAGACGGATTTGACAGATCTCGTCGAGATCGGCGTCGGACATCTCGACGACGCGGAAGCCCCGGTTGCGCTCGGCGACGACGAAGCCGTCCTTCGCGAGGTCGAGCATCGCCTCCCGCACAGGAGTCGCCGAGACGCCGAAGCGCTCACCTAACGCGGGCGCCGAATAGAGCTCCCCCGGCGCGAGCTCGCCGGCGACCATCGCTGCTTGCAGTGAGCGCCGGACCTGGTCGCGCAGGCTGCCCGCGCGAATCGCGACGATATGGCTGCTGTGGGCGCCGGCGTCCGGATCCGGTAGCGACATGACCCTCCTGGCTGAGACCCCTGCCCACGGTACCGAACGCCGTCCCGGCAGCGGCCGCAACGTGCCGCTCGAGCCCGAGCAGGGTCGGGAGCGGGACGACCGCGGCCGGTCCAGCGATCTCGGTGAGCGCGCTCTGACCCCGCCCGCCGGTAGATTTCGGCGCATGCCCACCTGCTTGGTCACCGGCGGAGCCGGCTTTCTCGGCTCGCACCTGTGCGACGAACTGCTGGCGCGCGGCAATCGCGTGATCTGCGTGGACAACCTCGAGACCGGTTCGCTGGCCAACATCGAGCACATCCGCGGCCAGGACTTCGTCCACCACAACATCGACATCATCGAGCCGTACTTCGTCGACGAGCCGATCGACTTCGTCTACCACCTCGCGTCGCCGGCCTCGCCGATCGACTACCTGCGGCTGCCGCTGCACACGCTCAAGGTCGGGTCGTACGGGACCCACCACACGCTCGGGCTCGCCAAGCTGCACCGCGCGCGCTTTCTGACCGCCTCGACGAGCGAGGTCTACGGCGATCCACAGGTCCACCCGCAGCCCGAGAGCTACTGGGGCCACGTCAATCCGATCGGCCCCCGCGGCGTCTACGACGAGGCCAAGCGCTACGCCGAGGCGCTGACGATGGCCTATCACCGCCAGCAGGGCGTCGACACCGCGATCGTCCGCATCTTCAACACCTACGGGCCTCGAATGAGGCCCTACGACGGGCGCGCGATCCCGACCTTTTTGCGCCAGGCGCTCCAGAACCGCCCGATCACGGTCTTCGGTGACGGGTCGCAGACGCGCTCGTTCTGCTACGTCGATGACCTGGTCCGGGGCATCATCGCGCTCTCCGAGTCGGGCTACCACGACCCGGTGAACATCGGCAACCCGAACGAGTTCACGCTGCTGGAGCTCGCCAAGGAGGTGATCTCGGCCACCAACTCGAGCTCGGAGATCGTGTTCGAGGCGCTCCCGACCGACGATCCGCAGGTGCGTCAGCCCGACATCGCGCTCGCACGCCAGGTTTTGGGCTGGGAGCCACGGGTAAGACTGGCGGAGGGACTGCGGCTGACGATCGAGCGATCGGGGCCCGAGAGCCTCGTCGGTCCGGCCCGCTGACCGCCACACGCAGGGCAAAAGCTGTTTCAGCTAAGCCGGAACTTCAAAGGCGAGATACCGTTACCACTGGGGAGGCGAAGTGCGCCTGGTCCCTGCGCGAAACGTGATCGACCAAAACGAGGTCATTCCACGACGTACAGCTGGCCCGCCCGGCGTGAGCGAGGCCCGGTCGCCCGACGGCGAGTTGGCACCGGCAGGGTCACCTGAGCGCGAAGCGGCGCGGTCCCCGTCAGCCAACGGTGAGGCTGCGCGATTCGCCGTGGGCGATCCGGCACCGTCATCCGGTGAGCCGGCACAGGATCCATCCCGCGAGCGTGACGTCCGGCGCAAGCGGCCGCCGCTGCTCGGCTTCCTGGTGCGCCTCGAGACGATGCGGCGGCTGACGCGGGTGATCCTGCTGCTGGCGCTCGATTTCATCGGCGTCGCGGCGGCGCTGTTCACGGCGATGGGGCTGAAGCTGGCGATACAGGGCCCGTTCTCGTTGGGGCAGGTCTGGCACGACACGCGCCCGACGCTCGCGTTCGCCTACCTGGTGACGGTCCTGATGTTCGCGCGCGTCGACCTGTACGCCGACCGTCCGCGCCGGCCAGGTCTGGCGAAAATCGCATCGGCACTGTTCCTCGTGACCGTGATCACGCTCGTGTTCACGCTCGCCAACGGCGATCACTTCACGAGCTACTACATCTTCTACGGGTCGCTGTTCTTCGGGATCGTCTACATCGGCAGCCTGCGGGCCCTGTTCACGCGGATCACCGGCCGACTGCTCGAGCGCGCCGGTCTGCGACGGCGGGCGATCCTGGTCGGCAGCGGCAGTCACATCGAGGCCGTCGCGCACGCGCTCGGGGGAGACGGCCAGCAGCAGCGCGTCGATCTGGTCGGCTTCATCTCGCTGACCCCGCGCCCGGAGAACGGGCTGCGCTCGCTCGGCTCGCTCGACCAGCTGACCGAGGTGATCGCGAGCGAGCGGATCCAGGAGGTGATCATCGCCGACCCCGACTTCCCGCAGGAACGTGCGCTGGACCTCGTCGACAGCTGCCATCAGCGCGGGGTCACGGTCGTGGTCGCACCTTCGACGATGGAGATCCTGATCGATCGCGCCGAGTTCGTCGCCGGCGAGTCGGTGCCGCTGTTCACGCTGCGCCCGCCGGTGTTCGAGGGCGTCGACTATGCGCTCAAGCGAACCTTCGACCTGGTTCTCTCGACGGTGTTGCTGGTGGCTGCTCTCGCCGGTCCTGCTCGTGCTCGCGATCCTGGTCAAGCTCAGCTCGCGCGGGCCGATCATCTACCGGTCGATCCGTCCCGGGATGGCGGGCGTTCCGTTCAAGTGCTTCAAGTTCCGCACGATGCGCGAGCACGCCGACCAGATCCAGGACGATCTGGAGCCGCTCAACGAGTCCAACGGGGCGCTGTTCAAGATTCGCGCAGGACCCACGGCTGACGGCGACCGGGCGGGTCCTGCGCCGCTTCTCGCTCGACGAGCTGCCACAGCTCGTCAACGTGATCCGCGGCGAGATGTCGCTCGTCGGGCCGCGGCCGCTGCCGATCCGCGACTTCGAGCGACTCGAGGAGTGGCACAAGAAGCGCTACCTGGTGCTGCCGGGGATCACCGGGCTGTGGCAGGTCTCGGGTCGCGCCGAGCTCGACTTCGACGATCTCGTCCGGCTCGACTTCCTCTACCTCGAGCGCTGGTCGATCTTCCTCGACCTGTCGATCCTGCTCAAGACGATCCCCGCCGTGCTCAGCCGGCGGGGCGCGTTCTGACCGGCCCCGTCCGGCGCCGACACTCGAGCGCCAGGCGGCGCCGACCCCGTATGCTGCCGTCCGATGCCGCCGACCGACCGGTTCGTGATCAGCTATCGCCGCCGAGCCTCCGCAGGAGGCGCTGCCCTACGGTCGCTGGGCGGACACGCTGCGCGACCACTTCGTCGCGGCCTGCCGGGAGATCGATGCGGGGGACGACGACCTCGGCACGCTGGGCGGGATCTCGTGGTTTCCCGACCGCAGCTTCGGCGGGCGCACGTACATCCCGGCGGTCGCTCGATCGACGACCGGCTTTGAGCTGTCCGGGTTCGTGTCGTTCAGCGAAGGCGACCGGCGGTCCGAGCGAGTTCGAGGCGCGCGCCGACTACACGTCGGAGCTCGCGGAGAACAACCCGGACTGGAAGCTCGATCTGTCAGACGAGATCGTCGGCACGTGGCGGGGCGAGCAGGGCAAGAGCGCCGACATGACGCTCGTGTGGGGCACGCCGTTGGTCCCCGGCGGCGCGCTCGTGACGGCCGAGCTCGCCGACCTCGCCGTCGACCAGTGCGAGCTCGTCGAGGAGCGCTTCACGCTGCTGGCGCCCGACAACTACCGCTCAGACCTGCTCGAGGTCAAGCTGTGGGACAAGCGCGGCGCCGAGCTCGCGGCCGAGCCGCTCTGGGTCGATGACGACGACGAACGAGGACGAACGAGGACGAGCGACGAGGACGAGAACGACGCGAGTCCGACGGGCGGCAACGGCGCCCGCGTCAGAACTGAGCGCTAGACGGGCTGGAGCGCCTCGGCGGGCGCCTGCAGCGGGTAGTGGCAGGCGACCTGGTGACCGGGCCGGAGCTCGCGCAGCAGCGGCTCCTCCTCGGCGCACTTCTCGGTCGCCAGCGGACACCGCGTCCTGAACCGGCACCCGGAGGGCGGATATACCGGGCTCGGCAGCTCGCCGCGGATCCCGGGCTCGGTCTTGGCCCGCTCGACCGACGGGTCAGGCACCGGGATCGTCTTGATCAGCGCCTCGGTGTACGGGTGCGCGGGCGTGTGGTAGATCTGATCGCTGCTGCCGAGCTCGACGAGCTTGCCGAGATACATCACGCCGATCCGGTCAGAGAGGTACTTGACGACGGCCAGGTCGTGCGAGATCACGATCGACGACATGTCGTGCTCGGCCTGGAGGCGTTTCATCAGGTTGAGCACCTGCGAGCGGATCGAGACGTCGAGCGCGCTGACGGGCTCGTCGGCGACGATCACCTTCGGCTCGAGCATCAGCGCCCGCGCGAGCGCGATCCGCTGGCGCTGACCGCCGGAGAACTCGTGCGGATAGCGCTCGAGTGCGTTCATCGGCAGGCCGACTTCGTTCAGAAGCCGCTTGACCCGCTCGTCCTGCTCCTTGGCGGAGCCGATCCCCTGCACCTTCAGCGGCTCGCGCAGGATCGCCTGCACCCGCATCCGGGGATCGAGTGACGCGTACGGATCCTGGAAGACCATCTGCAGGTCCTTGCGGGCCTTGCGCAGGCGCCGTCCGCGAAACTTGAACACGGCCTGCCCGTCGAGGGCGATACTTCCCGAGTCGGGCTTCTCGATGCCGACGATCATCTTGCCGAGCGTCGTCTTGCCGCATCCGGACTCGCCCACCAGCCCGAGGGTCTCACCGGCGTCGACGTACAGGGAAACGTCCGACACCGCCTTGACGGACGCGACCTTGCGCTGGAGCACGGCGCCGGCGGTGACCGGGAACTCGCGGACGGCGTTGACGACCTCGAGCAGATGGTTGTCGTCCCTCAGGCGCGCCTCGCCGTGGCCGTTCATCGAGATCCGGGTGTTGATCTCGGCTGGGCCATCGACCGGGTGCCAGCAGGCGAACTTGTGGGCGGGATCGGCGCCGGTCAGGGGCGGCTCCTCGAGACGGCACTTATCGGTCGCGAACTGGCAGCGCGGAGCGAACCGGCATCCGGGTGGCGGCGATGTCAGATCGGGAGGCAGCCCGGGGATGCTCACGAGCGGCTTGTTCGTGTCCTGACTGAGGCGGGGGATCGAGCCGAGCAGCGCCTGCGTGTAGGGATGGCGCATCGCTACAAACAGCTCTTCGGTGGGAGCCGTCTCGACGATCCGCCCCGCATACATGACGTTGATCCGGCTTGTCCGTCCGGCGACCACGCCCATGTCATGCGTGACGAGCAGGGTCGCCATGCCGAGGCGCTCCTTGAGGTCATCGAGCAGCGCCAGGATCTGCGCCTGGATCGTGACGTCGAGCGCGGTCGTCGGCTCGTCGGCGATCAGGACCTTGGGCTCGCACGAGAGTGCGATCGCGATCATGACGCGCTGGCGCAGGCCTCCCGAGAGCTGATGGGGATAGTTCTTCAGGCGCTCCTTGGGCCGCGGCAGGCCGACGAGCTCGAGCACCTCGAGTGCGCGGTCCGCGGCCTGCTGCTTGGACGCTCCGCGATGCAGGCGGACCGGCTCGGCAACCTGTTCGCCGATCGACTTGGTCGGGTTCAGCGCCGACAGCGAGTCCTGGAAGATCATCGCGACCGTGTTGCCGCGGATCCGGCGCAGTCTGCTTCTCGCTCATGCCGACGAGGTCGTACTCGTCGGTGCGGATCGAGCCCCCGGTGATGTGTCCGCCGTTGGGCAGCAAGCCGAGGATCGAGAGGCCGAGCATCGACTTGCCGCATCCGGACTCGCCCACCAGCCCGACCGTCTCGTGTGAATCGATTCGCAGGTCGACGTTGCCGACGGCGTGCACGACCGACCGAGAGAGCTGGATCTCGGTTGTCAGGTCATCGACCGTAAGCGCGGCGGGCATCGGTTTTCGCGGTCGCCCTAGCGGCGCTGGAGCCGGACGTCGAAGGCATCGCGCAGCGCGTCGCCGACCAGGTTGCAGGCCATCACAACCGCGACCAGGCAGAAGCCGACCGGATAGACGAGCCACCAGTATCCGGAGGAGACGTACTGCTGGGCGTTGCCGAGCATGTCGCCCCAGGAAGCTGTCGGGTACTCGAGGCCGAACCCGAGGAACCCGAGGTACGCGAGCGCGAGGATCGAGTCGGCGACCTGGAAGGTGACGTTGACGATCACGACCGACAGCGCGTTCGGGATCAGGTGACGGAAGACGAGCCGCCGTTGCGTCCCGCCCATGACGACGACCGCGGAGACGAAGTCGCGCACGCGCAGCGTCAGCACCTCGCCGCGCACCAGCCGTGCCGGTATGAGCCACGAGAACGCTCCGAGGACAAGGCTCAGCTCGAGCACCGTACGCGTGGTACTTGGTCGCGAGCACCAGGACGATGAACAGGAACGGGATCGACAGCAGGATGTCGACGAAGCGCATCAGCGCGCCGTCGATCAGCCCGCCGGCCAGCCCGGAGATCGCCCCGTAGAGCGTCCCGATAACGGTCGCGATCAGCGACGCGAAGAACCCGATCGCGAGCGCCGTCTGGCCGCCGTACATGATCCGGCCGAGCTCGTCGAAGCCGTTCTCGTCGGTGCCGAGCGGATGTGCGGAGCTCGGCGGCAGGTTCGTGATCAGCACGTTGGTGAAGCTCTGATTCGTCTTGTAGATCAGCGGCCCAACGAAGCAGAACAGCACAAAGAAGATCAGGACTCCGAGGCCGACGACCGCGAGCCGGTTATCGAGGAATTCCCTTATCGCCAATCGCCAGCCGCTGGCGATGAACCCGACCTCGCCCCCTTCCGGGGCGGTCGTGAGCGCGTCCGGCGAGCCGAGCGGAGTCAGCCCCTCGAGGAGCGGCTTGGTCGAACTCGGATCAGCCAACGCGGATCCTCGGATCGGCCACAGTGATGGCCACGTCTGCCATGAGATTGCCGAGCACGGTCAGAACCCCGCCGAGGATCGTATACGCAAGCAGAATGTTGTAGTCCTCGTTGCCGAGCGCGTTGTAGAACAGCAGGCCGAGGCCCGGGTAGTTGAACAGCACCTCGATCAGCAGGTTGCCCGCCAGCAGGGTCGGAATCGAGAGGCCCACCAGCGTGATCATCGGCAGGCAGGCGTTGCGCAGCAGATGGCGCGTCAGCACGGCCCTCTGGGAGAGGCCCTTGGCGCGGGCGAGGCGGATGTAGTCCTGACCCAGGTTGTCGAGCGCCGAGGAGCGCATGTAGCGGCTGAACGAGGCGACGTTGATCAGCGCCAGCGTGATGATCGGCAGCGCCAGTTGGAGCGGGTGCGTGAAGGCCTGCCAGGTGGTCGTGATCGAGTCGCTGACCGTCGGCGGGAAGATGTGCAGATCCAGCGCGAACATCTGGATCAGGATCAACCCGAGGAAGAACGACGGCATCGAGTAGAGGGTGAAGTTGATCGCCGTGGCGGCGTAGTCACCGACGCTGTTGCGCTTGACCGCCTGGGCGATGCCGAGCGGAATCGCGATCACGAGCGACAGGATCAGCGCCGCGAGGGTCAGGTATGCGCTGCGGCCCAGCGTTCTCCTTGAACAGCGCGCTGACGCTCTGACTGAGCTTGTAGGAGTAGCCGAAGTTCAGGTGCAGCAGGTGGCCGAGGTACGTGATGAACTGGGCGAACTCGGGGCGGTCATAGCCGTGCTGCAGGTTCCACACCTTGACCGCCGCCGGCTGCGCCTTGGCTCCGAGCACGGCATAGACCGGGCTCGGCGCCAAGAAGTACAGCATCGCGAACGAGATCGCGGTGATTCCGAGAACGACGATGACCGCCACGAGGAGCCGGCGGATGATGTAGCCGATCATCCGCGCGGCTCCCCGGGGTCAATGCTCATCCGGCACATCCTGGGCACACAATACCCCCGACTCGAGGCCGAGGAACTCACTTCAGGACGTGAGCTCGGTGCCGGGCCTAACCCTTGGCCTGGTACCAGTACTGCGGGAACCACTGCTGCTGGGTCATCGACGTCCAGCCGTCGGGCGGTCCGGCGACCTTCTTCGTGTTGACGGCCAGCAGGTAGTCCTGGGCCGGGAAGTAGAACACCGGCAGGCTCTTGGTCAGATACGACGCCTCGTTCTTGACCGCCGCCTGATCGCCGCCGAACACCGAGGCGTGGATCAGCCCGTTCGCGGTGGAATCGTTGTAGGAGCCGAGGTTGAAACCTCCGCCCGGGTTGTCGACCCCGTCCTGCGTCGGGTAGTAGTCCATGAACAGCCCGCCGTAGTTGTTCACGCCCCAGTCGTTCGTGTACTTGCTGGCGGCCGGGTTCTGGTTGTTGTAGTTCGACGTCAGGAAGTTGAACGTCTTGGTCTGCAAGTCGATGTTGATCCCGGCGTCCTGCTTGGCGACCGAGGCGAGAGCCTCGGACTCCAGCACGCCGGTGCTCGACGCCGAGGACGGCTGGTTGGCCCAGACGAATTTCAACGGCGTGCCCGCGGGGATCCCCGCGCCGCACTCGTCGGCCCCGGTGCCGGCCTTCTGACAGGTGGTCTGCCCGTTGGGCACGACCTTCCAGCCGTGCGCCTTGAGCACCGAGACGGCAGTCGACGGACTGTAGGCGTACGGCGGGTTCGTGGCATCGGCCGGGGCGTATGGCGACGTCGGCGCCGACGGCACCGGGCCGTAGGCGGTCACCGCCGCGCCCTTGTAGATGCCCTTGATGATGCCCGGCTGATCGATCAGGTGGTCGATCGCTCCGCGGACGTAACCCTGGGCGATCACCTTGTTGAAGTGGTCGGCGGTGTCCTTGAAGTTGATGATCCCACCGAACCATCCCCATCCGGGACCGCCGAACACGTCGATCCCCTGCGACTTCAGGGACGGAGCCTCGGCGAGCTGTGACGGGTCCATACCGACCATGATGTCGAGGCCGCCGCGCCTTCATCGCGTTGAGCTCGGAGGTGAAGCCCGTGTAGGTGTTGACGTCCACCTCGGACATGATCGGCTTCGGCGCGCCGCCGTAGTCCGGGTTCGGCGTCAGCACATAGGAGCTGTTGGTGGCGCTGAAGCTCTTGAGCTTGAACGGACCGCTGACGTCCTGCCAGAGCGGGTTGCTCGCGAACGTGGAGACCGAACCGCCTGCTTTGTTGAGGTAGTCGTAGATCTTCTTGGCGACGGCGGGGTCCTGCCAGTTGGTCAGGTGCGGACCGCCCGCCGAATCGACGTTCCATTCGGTGCTCGGGATCGGGAACACGTTGTTGGTGTCCGACAGCTGGTTGTTGAGGAAGAAGCCCGGGTTGTAGGCCTTGTCGATGTGCATCACGACGGTGTGGTTGTTCGGCGCACTGTCTGAGACGACGTTCAGGGGAAATTCACCCGGCACGTACTGGCCCCAGTTCGCCGGGCTCTCCTTGACCGCGGCCTTCAGCAGCGCGATCTCGAACAGGAAGTCGTTGGCGGTGATCGGCGCGCCGTTGGACCACTTCAGTCCCTGCTTGAGCGGGACCGTGAAGGTCTTGCCTCCGTCACTGGGCTGCGGCGGGCCGGAGGCGGCGCTGAGCGCGTAGTCGACCTTTGGGATCGCTCCTGTCGGGCCCGTGTACAGCGGCATGAACAGCGACGTCAAGAGCGAGATCGTGCCCGTGGTCGTGTTCGCGCCCGGGACGATCGGGAAGATGTAGGTGGGGGTCTGGCCGCTCAACTGGCCTTGTGTGATCGTCCCTCCGTGGACCGGCGTGCCGGCCGGGGGCAGGGTGCCGTAAAGGACCGTCCCGTACTTGGTGGCAGCCTTGTTGGCGTTGTTGAGGCTGCTGCTCTGAGAGCCACTGCTACCGCCGCTGCTGCCGCTACTACCGCAAGCAGCCACGATCAGACCGACCGCGAGCAGTGATGAGCCGACGGCCAGCAGCCGTCGTAGCTGGGGCAGACTCTTCTGCCATGGAACAACTTGACCCGCTGCGCGGGCCCTTAGCGCATGGTTGCGACGCATGAACACTCCTCTACCAGGGGACCTACAGGCGCCGGATATTCACAGCCGGATTTCGCGCTGTCAAGAATCAACGGGCCGTCCCAACGTGGTGCAAACAGTTGGTCCGGATAAGCTCCAGATGGCGCCTTCGTAGCTCAACGGATAGAGCACGCGCCTCCTAAGCGCGGGATGCAGGTTCGATTCCTGCCGGGGGCATCCGGCCGATTCGTGCTCGTCCCCTGCTACGGTCCGGCCGTCCTCGTGTCCCAGAGCACGCTAGAAGCACCGCCGAGCGCGACCAGGCCGTCCCAGGCGGGCCCGAGCGAGGCCCCGCCCCAGCCGTGGACGCTGCGCTCGTTCATGCGGCGCCACCCGTGGTGGAGCACCGCGGTCGGGATCACGCTGCTCTCGACCGTGCTCGTCTTCTGGGCGCAGACGCGCCCCGGTTTTGACCCCTACGGCTGGCTTGTCTGGGGCCACCAGACCCTGTCGGGCTCGTTGGATACCAACGCCGCGCCGTCCTGGAAGCCGCTGCCATACCTGTTCACCGTCCCGTACGCGCTCGCCGGCCACTACGAGATGCGGCTGTGGATGATCACCTCGACGGCGGTCGCGTTGGCCGGCGTCGTGTTCGCGGGCCGGATCACCTACCGCGTCCTCGACCCGCCGCCGGAACGGCGCTGGGCGGGGATCTGCGCCGCCGTGTTCGCCGGGGCGGCGCTGCTCGGGCTCGAGGACTACATGCACTACATCCTCAGCTCGCAATCGGACCCGATGATCGTGACGCTCGTTTTGGGGGCGATCGACTGCCACCTCTACCGGCGCCCGCGGGCGGCGTTCGTGCTCGGGGTGCTGGCCGCGCTCGGGCGACCCGAGGTATGGCCGTTCCTGGCGGGCTACTCGCTCTGGATGTGGCTCAAGCTGCCCAGGACGCGGGTCCTGGTGGGCGCCGGCTGGGTGGCGATCGCCCTGCTCTGGTTCGGGATCCCAGCGCTGACCTCGCGCAGTCCGTTCGTCGCGGCGACCAACGCGCTCGGCTCGGGCCGGCGCCTGACGAGCGACAAGATCTTCGGGACGATCGGCCGCTTCCTCGGACTCAACGAGCTGCCGATCGAGCTCGCGGCGCTGCTCGCGGTCGTGATCGCGGTGGTGCGGCGCGATCGGACGACGCTCGCGCTCGCCGCCGGCGTCGTGCTGTGGGTGTGCGTCGAGATCGCCTTCGCGCTGCACGGCTGGCCGGGGCTCGCCCGCTACATGTTCGAGGCCGGAGGCGTCGTCGTCGTGCTCGCAGGGATCGCGGTCGGGCGGTTACTGATCGATCGGCCACCGTGGCCAGCGGTGCCGAGCTGGGCCGGCGCCGCAGTCGTCGCGGTGCTCGTGGTGAGCCTCTTGCCGGCGGCGGTGTCGCATGCCCGCGCGGAGCACAAGGACCTGCACGAGCAGCACGCCCGCACGGCCGAGATCAACGACCTGACGACCGTGATCGACCAGGCTCGGCGGCGCCGCCAGGCTGCGCGCCTGCGGCGAGCCGCTGACGCGGCTCGAGTATCAGACGATGCTCGCCTACACGCTCAAGGTCAACGTCAGCAAGGTCGGCTTCAAGTACGGCCAGGCGATCGCGCACGGCAATCCGATCGTGCTGGTCACGCCGTTGCCGAGCGGCGTCGGCTGGGTGATCGGAGCGATGCACCAGACCAGCCCGCTTGTACGGGGACTGCCGCAGGCGAGCTGACGCGGGCTGCCCGCCCTGCGGATTGTGCGGACCCATACCACCGCAACACGCCGCGTCAGTGGCCGGGATGTACGACGCCGGCCTCGTAGGCGAGCACAACGGCCTGCACACGGTTACGAAGCCCGAGTTTCATCAGCACACGAGCCACGTGAGTCTTGGTCGTGTGCTCGCTGACCACCAGCTCGTTGGCGATCTCCGCGTTCGATAGTCCGCGCGCCACGAGTCGCAGGACCTCGAGCTCGCGGGCGGTGAGCTCGTCGAGGCCCGGCGCTTGCGGTGGTCGCGCCGCGTCGGTGAAGCGCTCGATCAGGCGCCGGGTCACCGACGGCGCGAATAGCGAGCCGCCGTCGGCGACGACACGGATCGCAGCGAGCAGCTGGTGCTCGGGGGCGTCCTTGAGAAGGAACGCGCTCGCTCCTGCGCGCAGAGCCTCGTAGACGTATTCGTCGCGGTCGAAGGTCGTCAGGACGATCACGCCCGGTGGCTGATCGACGGCGGTGATCCGGCGGGTGCTCTCGATCCCGTCGAGCACCGGCATGCGGATGTCCATCAGCACCACGTCGGGCCCGAGCTCGGCGGCGCGCTCGGCCGCCTCGAGCCCGTCGCCGGCCTCGCCGATCACGTCGAGGTCCGGCTCGCTCGTGAGGATCATCCGGAAGCCGGCGCGGACGAGGCCCTGATCGTCCGCCAAGAGGACCCGGATCACCGTGCTGACCCGAGTGGCAGACGGGCACGCACGGCGTACCCGCCGTCGGGACGCTGACCCGACTCGACCTCTCCGCCATAGACCGCGACACGCTCGCGGATCCCGGCGAGACCGTGGCCACTGCCGCCGCCGTTCCCGGCACCGACCCCATCGTCGACGATCTCGAGCTCGACGTCGGCCGGCGCGTAGCGGAGCGTCACGTATACGCGCGCGGGCCCGGCGTGCTTGAGCGCGTTGGTGAGCGCCTCCTGGATGATCCGAAACGCGGAGACGTCGACACCCGGGGGGAGATCGACCGGCTGGCCCTCGATCTGGAGCTCGATCGCGCAGGCCGGCGGCCCGAAGGCTCCCGACGAGATCGTCGATCCGGCTGAGGCTCGGCTGTGGCGCGAGCGCGAGCTCGTTGTCGTCGTGGCGCAACATGCCGAGCAGCCGGCGCATCTCCGACAGCGCCTGCTCGCCGGCGGACTCGATCGCGTCGAGCGCCGCTCGCGTCTCGGGCGCTCCGTCGGGCAGCTTGCGTCGGCCTCCGCGCGCCTGGAGCACCATCACGCTGATCGCGTGCGCGACGACATCGTGGAGCTCGCGCGCGATCCGCAGGCGCTCAAGCGGCGACCGCCTCGCGTGCCTTCGCATCGCGCTCACGTTCGAGCTCCGCCGCGCGACCGTGCAGCTGAGACTCGCTCTCGAGCCGTCGGCGAATGACGAGCCCGGCGACGAACGGCCCGGCAAACGCGACCGCGATGAACACGGCGTCCGAGACGCTGAACGGCTGGCCCGGCTCGATCGCCGCGAGTGGAAACGCGACGACGAGCACGAGCGCCGCCCCCAGCAACGCGCCGCCGGTCAGATACCGCCCCGCGGCGTAGATCACGAGCACGTACGCGAGGAAGAACGTGCCGGTGTTGCCGAGGGCGGGCACCGCGAGATTCGAGAACTCGATCAGTGCCGCCCCGGCTACCAGTGGCACGAGCGGCTGGCTGCGCCTGAACCCGACGGTGGCCGAGAACAGCAGCGCGGCCGCCAGCGCCGCCGGGCGCTTACCGGCGAAGTGCTCCTCGGTCACGATCTGCACGACGAACAGAGCCGCGACCAGCGCCGCCAACAGCGGATCCGCGTACCGACCAGTTAGGCGATGGCTTTCCACGCGCCTACAGTAGCCGCGCCAAACGCCGCTCAGGACGCTCCGAGCACGCACAGGACGGTGCTCGCGAGCAGCGCGGTCACGGCGACGCCGACAGTACACGTAGCCGCGCAGCGGCCGCCCCGCGGCCACGGCCTTGAGCCCCACCGCCACCGCGGCCACGCAGACCGGCACCGTGATCCCGATCCAGAAGCCGGCGAGCGAAACCGCGGCGATCACGCCCAGCAGCGCCGTCCGCCGCGCCAGCCGGTCGACGGGTTCGCTCGCCGTAGACGCCGCGCGCGAAGCGCCACACGAGCGCCGCGGCGAGGGCCGCGCCTGCCGTACCGACGACCGCGGCGCGGAGCGGCGTGCTGTCGGCATGGCCGGCGACGCCGCCGTAGTAGTAGATCCCCATCAGCCCGGCGCTGGCAAGAACCGCGACCGCGAGCGCCGTGCCCAGTGACCGTGTGTCATCAGTGTTGACCATCACCACTCCTTGATTGAGTCGTTTGACAGCTCCCGGGATCAGGATCCGGGACCGGCCACGACTCCACATCGCTCCTCCGAGCGGTCTGGCATCAGCCTCGCGAGCGATCCTCGACGCCTCAGGTGGCCCCAATCGGGCACAGCGCGCTGAGCGAGCTTCGGCGCTGGCCCGGCGTCGGTTTTACAGGTAGGTGTCGACGACGTCGCCGATCGCGAGCCAGTCATAGACCGAGATCGCGTCGGTGATCGGGAGCCGCATACAGCCGTGGCTGGCCGGATAGTCGGGCGCCGGGTTGTAGCCGTGAATCGCGTACCCGCGGATGAAGAAGTCCGAGAAGTACATGCCGTCCGGCAGGTATCCGGGCACCCGCTCGTAAACGCGGAAGTGGCCGAGGATCGTCGGCGTCGACGGCTTGCCGGAGCTGATCGGGTAGATCCGGTAGACCTTCGAACCGTAGATCAGCGCCAGCAGCTGGTTGTGCAGGTCGCCCTCGACGTGCTTACCGTCGTTCGGAAAGCGGACATGGAAGGAGCCCTGGCCGTTGAGCAGCGCGTTGATCGTCCGCGGGTCGGCCTGCTGTGAGAAGCCCCTGCCGAGCAGCCGGTGGTAGGCGTCGATCGCGAGCCCGGTGTGCTGGTCGTAGACGCCGGTCTGCGGCACGTAGACGTGCAGGTCGGCGAGCCGGTGCTGGATCAGTGAGACCAGCTCCCCGCGCGAGCCGAAGCCGACGTGCTCGTCGAGCGCCGCGACCGCCCGTTGAGCGAAGAACCCGACCTGCTCACGCGTGCGCTTGTGCGTCACCTTGATCCGAACGATCCCGGCGCCGGGGCTGCGCAGATGCTCGGTGAACTGGCCCGTGCGCTTGTTGCTCGAGGGCTTGAGCCGCAGCTTTGCGGTCTTGATCCGCTTGTGTCCCAAGAAGGTCTTGACGACGACCCACTGGCCCGGGACATACGGCCGCACGACTCCGGTCGCCTGCAGCAACCGGCCGGGGACCGTGACGCTCTTGCGCGCCACGACGAACGCGTCGCCCAGCGACAGCTTGAGCGAGGCCTTGGCCGGCGGTGGCCGCTTGGAGGGGGTCGTCTTCGCCGGCGGCGTGGTCGTGCTCGGCGGCGAAGTCGTCGTGGGGCTGGTCGTCGTCGGGGTCGGAGTCGTCGACGACGGGGTGCCGTCCGCGCTCGCCCCGGCCGCGCCGGCCCCGAGCACCGCGATCGCCGTCGCCAGAGTCGCGCTCCAGATAGCAAGTTTCGCCCCCATCAGGACGAAAGTAAATCACTCAACCATCGTCGGCGTGAGAAATCTGTTTCGCGAAAGGCCCGCGAATCAGGCGGTTCGCGGCGCTCGCCCGGCGAGCGGGAGCGTCAGGGACCCGACGACCACCCACGAGGCGAGCACCAGCCCGAGGATCTCGATCGCGTTCCAGCTGAGCTGGTTGACCCCGAGCGCGAGCGCGTTATTGGCGCTGTGGAGCGCGATGCACGGGTACAGCGAACGGGTCTTCCAGCGCACGATGCAGAGGACGAAGCCGAGGAAGCCGAGCGGGATCAGGTACTGCGAGGCTGCCGAGCCCGTGTGGGCGAGCCCGAACAGCAGGCCGGTGACGATCGCCGCGAGCCAGGTTCCGATGTCACGGCCACCGATCACCACCTTCCACTTGCGCAGCGCGCCGAAGAAGAAGCCGCGGAAGAAGAACTCCTCGGCGATCGGCGCGATCACGCACACGAACAGCCCGGCCGCGATCAGCGCCGGAGTGGAATGGGTCGCACCAAGCTCGCTGGGGAGCTTGTCCGTCCCGTGCAGGTGAAAGACCGACGAGTAGATCGATGTCAGGCCGTAGTACGCGAGCGCCGCGAGCGCCATCGCCTTCGCCGCCGTCGAGATCGCGACGCGCCGGAAGCCAAAGTCGACCGGACGAACGTGTCCACTCAGCGTGCACAGGTAGAGCGCGGCGACCACGAATCCGAGGTCGAAGACGATGTCGGCGACGATGCTGACCGCCGCCGTCGGGTGTGCGACCGTCGAACCGTTGGCCTCGCCGACGAGTTCGACGATCAGCGAACCGACCGTTCCGAGCGCCAGGCCGAGGACGACCGCGGCGGGGGCCATCCAGACGCGCCACGGGGGCACGTCGCTCGGCGGCGCGGGCGCCGGTTCTCGAGCGGGCAGCGAATCTGGCGCCGGAGGTGGTGCCGGCGGCTGGGCGGGGGACGGAGGCACGCTGCTCATCGTGGTCAGTGGAGGTTAGGCGTACCGGGGCGTCAGAGGCCGAGCTCATCGAGGGTCGCGATCGTCGGCACCCCGTCGGTCGCGGGCGCGCCGGCACGGTTGAGCCAAACGGCCTCGATTCCGGCCGCTCGCGCGCCGTTCACATCCTCCTCGAGGCTGTCACCGACGTGCAGCGCCCGCGCCGCCGAGCAACCGGCGAGCTCGAGCGCGTATTCGAAGATCGCCGGGTCGGGCTTGCTCGCACCCGCGCTTGCGCACGTGATGACACGATCGACCGAGGTGCCGATTCCGACCCGATCGAGCACGCCTTCAAGCGACGCATCCCAGTTGGAGACGACCACCACCCGCAGACCACGCGATCGCGCCGCGCGCAGCGCGCCGGGGGCGTCGGCGAAGGCGGAGAACTGCAGCGAGGCGAGCAGCGCTTCGGTCAGCGCGCCGCCGCGCACCCCGGCAAGGCTTGCGGGCAGCGCCGCGCCGAGTACCTGTGCGCAGCGCGTGTGCAGCGCTCGCACGCTCGCGGGATCCCGGCCC
>CAVUUT010000016.1:0-112668 GCA_963744695.1 uncultured Solirubrobacterales bacterium
CGCCGCCGCGCACTCGACATATGGGATGTAGCGCTCGGGCCGCTCGCGACCGGCGCGGGCCGCCAGCGCGAGCAACCGACGCCGCGACAACGTAGCGTGACCGACAAGCAGGGCCGCGGTCGCCCCGCCGACCGCCAGCTCGGGATGCTCGAGCAACTGCTCGTCGGAAAGCGCCTGTACCCAACGCAGCAGCGTTTGCGAGCTCCCAGTCCGGATCAGGCGCAGGTGATGGCTGAGCACCAGCCCGGCGACGACCTCGTGGTCGCCGGCCGCGGCGGCGTGCTCGGTCGCCTCGACGTGAAGTCCTCTCCTCGAGAGCGAGCGCGCGGCGCGGCGATGGATCTGCTGGGCGGCACCCGGATCGACCGCATTGAGTTGGAATCGGGCGAATTCGGCGAACACCGAGTGCACGCGAAGCCAGCCGCCGTGCTCGAGGCGCGTAATGAACAAGTTCGCCTGCTCGAGCTCGGCCAGGACCGAACTCGAGTCTGAGCGCTGCAACACGTCATCGCACAGCTCGGCGGTGAACCGGCCCAGGACCGAGGCCCGCAGGAGAAACCACCGAGTGTCGTCATCGAGTGAGGCGATCACCTCGCGGCTCAGATAGTCGGCGACAAACCGATGATTGCCGCCGAACTCGCGCGCCGCGGCGTGGGGATCGTCGACGCCGCGCAGCCAGTAGCCGGCGAGAAACAGGGCCGCGGGCCAACCCTCTGTGCGCTCGCGCAGGAGCTCGACGTCGCCGGTCGCGAGATCGACGCCGCCCCGTTCAACGAGCAGTTCATAGGCTTCGTCGGCGTTGAACGCGAGCTGGTCGGCGCGCAACTCGACGAGATCCCCGCGCGCACGGAGCGACGCGAGCCGCAGCGCCGGATCGATCCGGGTCAGCATGATCAAGCGCGCGTTCGCCGGCAGGCGCTCGAGGGCGTAATCGACCAGCTCCAAGCTTGCGGGATCGATGACGTTGTGCATGTCGTCGACGACGAGAACCAGCTCGAGTTGGTACTCGGCAATCCCGTTCATGAGCTCGTCGATCGCCCTCGTCACCCCGGCTCCGGGATCGTTCAGCCGGCGCAGTGCGCGGGCGCCGAGGCCGTGGCGCACACGATCGATCGCCGTCGCCATATAGCACCAGAAGCGATTGGGGTCGTTGTCCCCAACGTCGAGCGTCACCCACGCGAACGCGGTGTCGCGACCGCCGCACCATGACCGTACGGCGGTCGTCTTCCCGTACCCGGGCGGCGCCGCGACGAGCGTCAGTGCGGCGCCTCGGGCTGCATCGAGCGCTCGATCCAGACGCCCCCGCTCGACCATCCCGCGCCGCTCGCGTGGAGCGGACAGCTTCGCCTCGGCGAGCGGCATCCCCTCAGCTGTCGTGACAGTCTCGCCCCCTGCTCTGCGCCGTTCGGCGGATGCGCTCATTCGAACCTCAGCGCACGGGGCTCCGGCCGCGGTCGATCACCCCACGGTACAACCTCATAACGGCGGTTTCCGGCCGCGTCAAGCACCTCTGCCGACGGATTCTGGCAAAAGCTCCCGACGGGGCACGGTAGGGCGTCTCACGAACTGCATTGGTTCACATCGGTGAACGCAAATGCCGCGACCGCCGAGCGCTGACCGGCGCCCGTTCGCGCCCGCTCAGTCGACCGTCAGCACGACGTCGCCGAGACGCAACACGTCGCCGGGCAGCAGCTCGCACCGGCCGACGCGCACGCCGTTGACCGTCGTGCCGTTGGTCGAGTCGAGATCCTGGAGGACCCATTTGCCGTCCCGAAAGAGCAACCGCGCATGCCGCCGCGAGACCGTCGTGTTGGCGAACACCACGTCGCAGTCCGGACGGCGTCCGAGCACAAGCTCCCCCTGACTGCCCGTCCAGTCGAGCGCCAGGAGCGTCATCTGCCGCTCCTGACCGCGAGGCCAGCGAGCGGTGATCGTGCCGACCGTCGCGTCGACGGCCTCGTCGAACCACCGGCGCCAGGATCGGCGCTGGACCCTGAGGGTGAGGTCACCGATCAGCCGCGACGAGTCGATCACGCGACCCGTGAACAGCTGCTCGAGGCGCAGCGAGAACGTGTCCTCGCTGAGGAGCCCGTCGGCGTACGCCGTGTTCAACGTACGCGCAATCTCGTTGCGGGACGTGCCCGGCGGCAGCACTCCCAAAGTCTCCCACCCCGGGCGCCGCGATGTCCAGGCCCAGGGCCGCGACCGTGGGACTAGATGACCACCTCGATCAGATGCGGTCCGGCCTCGGCGATCGCGCTCTCGAGCGCCTCGACCAGGTCCTCGCCCGTGTCGGCGCGGCGCGCCGGCACCCCGAACCCGGCCGAGAGCTGCACGAAATCGAGATCCGGATGGCCGAGGTCGAACTGCGCGTCGGCTTTCGGCCCGGCGGGTCGCGCGCCGACGCGCTCGAGCTCGACCTTTAGGATCCTGTACGCGCGATTGTTGAAGATCACGACAGTTACATCGAGCTGCTCGCGCGCCATCGTCCACAGCGACTGGATCGTGTAGAGGCCCGAGCCGTCGGCCTGGAGTGCGAACACGGGCCGATCGGGGCACGCCACCGCTGCCCCCACCGCGACCGGGAGCCCTTGACCGATCGCCCCTCCGGTCAACGTCAGCCAGTCGTGCCGGGGAGCTCCGGCAGTGTTGGCCGGCAGTCGCATTCCGGACGTGACTCCTTCGTCGGACACGATCGCGCCCTCGGGGAGGATCGCGCCGATCGCCTGGCAGACCTTCTCGGCGTCCAACGGCCCCGCCGGCCGCTGCGGTCGCGCGGCCGGCTGTAGCGCCGGCCTGCCGTTGGCGGCGTCGAGAGCATCGACGAGCGCCTCGAGGCTCGCGACGGCGTCGGTGCTCGAGGAAGCGAGTTCATGGACCCGGCAGTCGTCGGGCACCAGGTAGCTGCGGTTGTCGGGATAGGCGAAGAACGAGGCTGGGGCGTTCGCATCGACGAGGATCAGGTGCTCGAGCCCGTCGAGTTGCGCCATCGCAGCCTCGGGGAAGTATGGGAGCCGGTCGATTGGCGGCAGCCCCGCTCCTCGCTCTAGCCGCGTTGGGAAGACGACACTAAGCAGCCGGGTACCGGTCGCCGCCGCGACCCGTCCGGCGGCGAGCAACCCTCGCTCGCGCAGTGCCGACCCGCCGAGCAGCATCGCGCTCTTGTGGCCGTTTCGCAGCGCCTGTGCGACCGTGTCGACCGCCTGCTCGGATGGCGCCAGCAGCACGGGCGGCGGCGAGGGGGGCGCGGGCTCGGCGCCGTCGCTCCAGGACACGTCGGCCGGCAGGATCAGCGTCGCGACCTGGCCAGGCGGGCCATGCGCGGCGGTCACCGCCTCGATCGCGTCAGCGGCGAGGTCTTCGGTCCGGCTCGACGTCCGTACCCAGGCCGAGACGTTGTGCGCGACCGTCTCGATGTCGGACTGCAGCGGCGCGTCGTATTGCGTGTGGTACGTCGCGTGATCACCGACGATGTTGACGATCGGCACCTTCGCGCGGCGGGCGTTGTGGAGGTTCGCGAGCCCGTTGCCCAGGCCCGGCCCGAGGTGCAGCAGCGTCGCTCCGGGTACATCGCCCATCCTCGAATAGCCGTCGGCTGCACCGGTTGCGACCCCCTCGAACAGCGCCAGGACCGCGCGCATCTCGGGCACCTCGTCGAGCGCGGCGACGAAGTGCATCTCGGACGTGCCCGGATTCGTGAAGCACGTGGTCACGCCGGCGTCGACGAGCGTGCGGATCAAGGCCTGGGCGCCGATCATCGCCGCGATTCATATCGCAGGCCGAGCCTGAGGACCGTCGTCCGCGGTGCGGGCCGCCGATCAGGCTCAGGATTTTGTGCCGGTGATCAGCCGTTCGCGGTCGAACATCAGCGAGACGAATCGCCAGCCCCGGAGGTCAAAGGCCAACAGCACCGCTCCGAGGATAAGGGCGAGGCCGACAGTCGCATGGATCACCCCGAACGCGATCAGGGCGGCGACAACGACGAGTGGCAGGTTCCCGAGAACGCTGAGCTGCTGGGCCACTCGCGTGTCGTTTGAGCGGGCCGAGATCGCCGTCCCGACCCAAATCGACCAGGCGGCGAGCAGCGGCGTGAAGACCACCTGCGCCACCAGTGGGCCTGCGCGGAGCACCGCCGAGGCCACCGCCGACGTTGCGAACACGGCGATGCTTGCGACCGATAGGGCGAACACCGCGTACGCGATCACGAGCGCGGGCGCGAACACCGCGAGTGCTTTGCCGAGCAGCAGCTCCTCGCGGCGGATCGGGGTCGTGAGGACCGGCTCCAGCGTGCCCTGCTGGCGTTCGCCGACCACCGAATAGGCCGCGAGCGCGGCGGGGACCAGCGCCGGGATGCCGAGCATGTAGAGCAGCGGGTCCTTACCAGCGAGCGTGCTCGCCGACGATGCCGGCAGGCTGAAGATCTGGATCAGCGGCTCGATCGTGAAGATGATCGGCAGGATCGCCATCGTCGCCACGATCGATCCGCTGCGCCGGTATTCGCGCAGCTCCTTGACGCACACGGCGCGGATGCGGGTCGTGCTCATGCTCATCTCGTCTTCGCCTCGGAGTCGTCGTCGATGAGCTCGAGGTAAACGTCCTCGAGAGAGTGCTGGGATTCGGCGATCGAGAGCACGTCGCCGCCGGCCTGCACGAGCGCGCGGGTGACTGCCGGCGCCGCAACCGTGGAGTCCGAGATCGCGACCACGTACTCTCCCGAGCCGTTCTGGTGCCAGCCGTCGACGCCCGGCAAGCCGCCGAACACGTGGTCGGGATCGGCGAGCGGAGTCAGCGTCTTGACCCCGAGCGTCTTTGCGAACAGCTGCTCGCGAAGCTCGTCGGGGCGGCCGATCGTCCGCAAGGTCGTATTCAGGATCGCGACTCGATCGCAGAGACGTTCGGCCTCCTCGAGGCGATGCGTCGTCAAGAAGATCGTGACGCCTTGCTGGCGAAGCTCATCGATCAGCTCGTGGACGTCGCGAGCGGCCACCGGATCAAGCCCGGACGTGGGCTCGTCGAGAAACAGCACCTCCGGGTCGCCGAGCAGCGCCCTGGCTAGCGCCACCCGCTGGCGCAGGCCTTTGGACAGCGACCCGCAGGGATCTCCGGCTCGGTCGGCGAGCTTGACGGCTCGCAGCGCGCGGTCGATGCGCTCGGCCGGGGCGGGTGACTCGTAGAGGCCGGCGAAGCACTCAAGGTTCTCCGCGACGCTCAGCCGCAGGTAGAGGCCCGGCGCCTCGGGCATGATCGCGATCCGCTGCCGGATCTCCACCCCGTGCTCGGGCTTGAGCGACACGCCGGCCACCGTCGCCGACCCCGACGTAGCCGCGATCAGCGTCCCGAGCGTCCGCACCGTTGTCGTCTTGCCGGCGCCGTTCGGGCCCAGAAAGCCGAACACCTCGCCGTAGCCGACTTCGAAGGACACATCCTCGAACGCGACGCGCTCTCCGAAGCGCTTGGTCAGCCGCTCGACGGTAAGGGCGGGCGAGCCCTCTTCGCCGTCTGGGTTCAAGCGCCGGTTCGAGCTCAAGGGTCACCTCGCGTCGTCGATCGAGTTGGTCCCTGGACGATGATTGATACCACGCGGCAGGAGCGGCGCCGCGCCGCCATTGTTATGACCCTGTTGGGTTGTACTGCTCCTCGGTCACGTGCTCGCCCCAGGTGACCAGGCTGCCGCTCTCGTCGACCTCGTGCATGGCAAGGTGCGTCATGAAGCGGTTGGGCGCCGCGCCATGCCAGTGGTTCTCGCTCGGCTCGAAGTAGACGCGGTCGCCCGCGCGGATCGTCTCGATTGGACCGCCCTCGCGCTGGCAGCGGCCAACACCCTCGGTCACGTAGATCGTCTGGCCGAGCGGGTGCGTGTGCCACGCCGTCCGGGCTCCGGGGGTGAAGTGAACGCTGCTCGCGGCGACGCGCGACGGCGGGGCCGGGGTGGTGATCGTGTCGAGGTAGACCTTGCCGGTGAACCAATCGGCCGGGCCCGGGGTGGTCGCCAGCGAGTCTCGCGTGATCAGCATGACGCTCTCCTTTTCGCCGGGAGCCTAGTCGGCTGCACGGCGCGGGTCCGCACGACCGTTAGCTTCCGTTCAATGACGCTGCTCGCGGACCTCGTCACCGCCTCGACGGAGGTCGCAGCGACGAGCGCCCGCTCGCGGAAGGTCGCGATCCTCGCCGACCTGTTGCGCACGCTCGCGCGCGATGAAGTCGCGATCGCCGTCGGTCTGCTCTCAGGCCTGCCCCGGCAGGGGCGCGTGGGTGTCGGCTACGCGACCGTTTACGGGCTCGAGCTCGCCCCGGCCCCCGAGCCGGCGCTCACGGTCGCTGACGTCGATCGCGCGATCTCCGAGATCGAGGCGGCGAGCGGGAGCGGATCCGCGGCGAGGCGCAAGCAGATTCTCGGCGAGCTGCTCGGCCGCGCGACCGATCAGGAGGGTGAGTTTCTCCGTCAGCTGTTGACCGGAGGCCTGCGACAGGGGGCGCTCGCCGGAGTGATGGTGGACGCGGTGGCCAAGGCCGCCGTGGTCCCGGGTTCGCTCGCTCGTCGCGCGATGATGCTGTCGGGCGATCTGACAGAGACGGCCGAGATCGCCGTCATCGGCGGCGAGCACGGCTTACGGAACGTCGGGTTTGAGATCTTTCGCCCGATCCTGCCGATGCTCGCCTCGACCGCGACGAGCGTCGCCGACGCGCTGTCGGGACTCGAGCGCGCGTCGGTCGAGTTCAAGCTCGACGGGATCCGAATCCAGATCCATCGCCGCGGCGACGAGGTTCGGATCTACACGCGCAACCTGAACGAAGTCACCGCGTCGTTGCCCGGAATCGTGGCGGCCATCCGCGACCTCCCGGTGACCCAGGCCGTGTTCGACGGCGAGGCGCTGTGGATGAACGGCGATCGGCCTGCGTCGTTCCAGGACACGGTCTCGCAGATCGATCGCGACGCGCCCCCGGCGGGAATCGTGACATTCCTGTTCGATCTCCTCCACATCGATGGCGAAGACCTGCTCGACTCGCCATTGCACGAGCGCGCCGCCAGGCTCGCCGCGATCGCGCCGCGGCTGCGGATCCCCGCCATCGTCACCTCGGATCCGGTGGCGGGGCAGCGCATGCTCGACGAGTCGCTTGGCGCCGGGCACGAGGGCGTCGTCGTCAAGGACGCGACCTCGCTGTATATCGCTGGGCGGCGCGGCAAGGCGTGGCGCAAGGTCAAGCCGGTGCGCACCTACGACCTGGTCGTGCTCGCCGCCGAGTGGGGCCACGGCCGCCGGCGCGGCTGGCTGTCTAATCTCCACCTCGGCGCCCGCGATCCGAGCACCGGGGAGTTCGTGATGGTCGGCAAGTGCTTCAAGGGCCTGACCGACGAGCTGCTCGAGTGGCAGACAAAGGCGCTGCTCGAACGCGAGACCGAGCGGCGCGGGATCGCCGTGTTCGTTACGCCCGACCTCGTCGTCGAGATCGCGATTGACGGCGTCCAGACCTCGACGCGCTACCCCGGCGGACTCGCGCTTCGCTTCGCGCGCGTCAAGCGCTACCGCCCCGACAAGGACGCGTCCGAAGCCGACACGATCGATGACCTGCGCGCGCTGCTGCCTCCCAGGTCCTGACCGCGGCGCTCAAGGTCAAGATCGCCCGATAGGAGTTGTCGCGGCCTACGAGCGGACCTGACGCAGCTCGGTCGTCGCGGCGGACGCTTCGGGCGCGTCCTCCTCATTGACGTCGATCAGACCGTGCTTGGCGGCGAACAGACTCGCAAGCGCGCGGTTGCTCACGCCGAGCTTGGCGTAGATGTGCTCGACATGCGTGCTGGCCGTCTTGGGCGAGATCACCAACGCGTCGGCGATCTGCTTGTTTGACATGCCCCGGGCGAGCAGACGCAGGATGTCGACCTCGCGCGAGGTCAGGCCGGCGGGCCACTCGCGGCGCTTCGAGGCGCGGTGCCCCGCCGCCGCGAGCACGGCCTCGGCCGCATCGCCGTCGATCAGGCCCGCACGCACGTCCGCCCGGAGCTCCGAAGCGGCCTGGGCCGGCGGTTGCGGTGGCCGATGGGGACGCGGCTCAAGCCTGGAGTGATAGTCGTCCGCCGCCGCGAGCAGCCGCCCGCCCGGCGTCATGTCGGCGCCCGTGAGCCCGCGCGGGTACCCCGAGCCATTTAGACGCTCGTGATGCTGGACGGCTATCGCCGCCAGTGGCGCGAGCGCGGCCGATGATGCGAGCATTCGCTCGGTCAAGTAGGGGTGCATCCGCACTCGCTCGAGCTCGGATGGGGTCAGTGGCCCCTGCTTGTCCCAGATGCTGTTAGGGACGCCGAGCCGCCCGAGATCGTGCACCAGCGCGGCGCGCCGGAGCTGTGTCGCGTCGGCGTCGCCGATGCCGTACGTGGACGACGCCGCATAGGCCAGCGCCGCCACGCCCTTCGAGTGGCCGATCGTGTACGGCGACTTGACGTCGACGAAGTCCGCCACCGCCTCCAGCGCGGCGTCGAGCTCCGGGCCGGCGAGCCAGTATCGAGACGCCGGCTCGGCCGACAGCACAGCCTCCCATGGTCCGACCGAATCGAGCTCTTCGAACAAAGAGTCGGCGGCGCCAACGAATATCTCCGCTACCTCCGGGTCAAACTGGGTGCCCGCCCGCTCTCGCGCGACCGACACGGCCGCCGGCACCCCGCTGGCCCTGTGGAACACCTCCACGACGTCGGCCAGGTTGACCAGCCGTGACGCGACGAGGATCTGCTCGCCCTTGAGCCCGTTGGGCACCCCTCGTCCGTCCCACCGCTCGAAGCTCTGCTCGACCGTGTCGCGGACCCGCGGGTCGAGGCCGATCCGTTCCATCAGGTCATCGGAGGCGCGCCAGTGGTTCTCGAGCATCGATTCGGCGGCCCGCCGGCCCTCGCCCATGAATGACGGCACCATGCCGACGCGTTGGGGCAACGGCAGGCCGGCGCCCAGATGACGCAGCATGAAAACGGCCCCGGAGGTGGCGTTCGAAAAGTCCGTCTTGCGGAAGTCGCTCTTGAGCGCCATCTCGTCGCCGAACCACTTGGCCTGCTCGTAGGCGTCCACGTGGCACCCCACCCACGCGACGAGCGAGCCGAAGAAGACCGCATCGCGATCATCCTCCTCCAACTCGATCCGCTCAGCGAGCGCTAACGCGATCAGACACTGCCGGAGCACGTGCTCCATCGGTTGACCCATTCCGAGATCGGCACCGAACGAGAGCACACCCAAGAGCTCGGACAGCCTCACCCCGGATGGGCTGTTCATAGGCCCACTGTAGACCGTCGGGACGACCCGCACGGTACCGGCAAAGATCGGGTGAACGCCCGATGGCAGCCGGCCTCGGTCCGCCTAGCGTTACTGATCATCAAGCCTTCAAGAAAGCGGTGGAGCTGTGAATCCGAACAAAGCACTGTGGGAGAAGGGTGACTTCACCCGGATCGCCGAGAGCATGCGCGAGAGCGGTGACGCGCTCGTCAACGAGCTGGGGATCACGCCCGGGTTGAAGGTGCTGGACCTTGGCTGCGGGGACGGCACGACCGCCCTGCCGGCAGCGCGGCGCGGCGCCGACGTCCTGGGCGTCGATATCGCCAGCAATCTCGTCGCCGCGGGCAACGCGCGCGCCAGGGCCGAGGGATTGACCAACATCAGGTTTCAAGAGGGCGACGCCACCGACCTGGGCGAGCTGGGCGACGACTCGTTCGATCTCGTGATCAGCATCTTCGGTGCCATGTTCGCGCCCAAGCCGTTCGATGTCGCCAAGGAGATGGTCCGCGTGACCCGCCCCGGCGGCCGGATCGTGATGGGTAACTGGATCCCCAACGATCCGACCCTCGTCGCGCAGCTGCTGAAGATCAGCGGCGCCTACGCCCCGCCCCCGCCAGAGGGCTTCATCAGCCCGGTCAGGTGGGGTATCGAGGCGGACGTGCGCGAGCGATTTGTCGGGGCGGGCATCACGGACCGGCAGATCTCCTTCTCCCGTGAGACGTTCACGTTCACCTTTGCGGCGCCTCCAGCCGCGCTCGTGACCGCGTTTCGCAACTACTACGGCCCGACGATGAACGCGTTCGAGGCCGCCGAGGCCGCAGGCCGCGCTGATGAGCTACAGGACGAGCTCGAGGCGCTCTTCGACCGCCAGAACACGAGCCCGAGCGCCGAGACCACATCGATCCCGGCGACCTACCTGCGCGTCGCGGTCGCTGCCTGACCCGCCGCGCCTGGGAGCCGTCGCTACGCCGCCACCTTTCGCGCGCGCAACGCTCGACAATGCGTGCGTCGTTGTGGACGAGCGCACGTAGTCGGGCGCCGTATCGTTCGGCCGATGGAGCTCAACGAAGCGACGGTCGCCGTGCCGCTGCTCGCCCATGAACGCTGAGGAGATCATCTGGGACGCGCTGCGGGGTGCGCTGGTGACCCGCGCCCTCGGGCTCGCTGCCGACCTGCAAGTGGCACGGGCGCTTTCGGCCGGCCCGCGGAGCAGCGCCGAGCTCGCGCGCGAACGCGGGGTCGACGCTGACGCGCTGCACCGCATCCTGCGCGCGCTCGCGAGTGACGGCATCTTCGAGGAGCTCGAGCCGGGCGTGTTTCGCAATACGGCTGCCTCGGAGGTGCTGGCGCGCGACGGCTGGGACGACTTCGCCGAGCTGTTCGCCGGCGTCTGGTTGGAGGCGGTCGCGGCGCTCGACGTCAGCGGGGAGGCGTCGTTCCCACGCGTCCACGGTGACGAGTTCTGGGCGTGGTTGGGGGCCCATCCGGACGAGCGCGCCGCCTTCGATCGCGCGATGGCGCAAGGCTGGCAGGGCCGCCTTGACCGGCTCGAGACGGTCGACTGGCGCGGTGACGAGCTCGTGGTCGACGTCGGCGGCGGCGACGGCTCGCTGCTCATCGCGCTGCTCGAGCGCCATCCGCAGATGCGCGGCATCGTGTTCGACCTTCCCGAGACGGTGCGCGACGAGCGGGCGCTCGGTGACCGCTGTATGTTCGTCGCGGGCAGCTTCTTTGAATCGGTGCCGCAGGGCGACGTCCATCTGCTCTCCACGATCCTCCACGACTGGGACGACGACGCGGCACGGCGGATCCTCGAGACAGTCCGTGCCGCGGCCGGTGAGCGACTGGTCATGCTGGAAAGCATGATCCAGCCCGGCAACGCACCGGACGGCGCGAAGTGGCTCGACCTGCTGATGCTCGTGCTAACGCGCGGCCGGGAACGCACGGCGGAGCAGTGGCAGGTGCTCCTCGGCAACGCCGGCTGGCAGCCGACGCACGTCGGCGAAGGCGTGATTGAGGCTGAGCCGGCGTAGCGCTGTCAGAGGGCCGTGGTTGGGCATGGCGAGCGTATGCTCGTGCTATGACCTCCCGTCCTCCCAGCTCCCACCATGTGACCCCCACGCCGGTGCTCCACTCGCACGAAACGGCCACCCAGGTCCTGCACCGTGCTGGCTACTCGGATGACCTCATCCACGAGGTTTTGAGTCAGCTGCCCGACCCGATCGACCTTCAGCGCGACGAGCCAATCCTTGCGCGCTACGGCATAAGCACAGGACGACTGATGGAACGCATGGGCGGCAGTCCCTGAGCCGCGATTGGCCGCTAGTTGAGTTAGGCGAGGAGGGTGACCTCGCCCGCGTCGCCGTCAACGCGCACCCGCGTTCCGTCTGGGATGTGGCCGGTCCCGTCACGCGTACCGACGACGCCGGGGATCCCGTACTCCCGCGCGACGATCGCCGGGTGCGAGAGCAGCCCACCGCTGTCGGTCACGATCGCGCCGAGCAGCGGCAACAGGATGTTGAAGGCCTCGGTCGTCGACTCGGTCACGAGCACGTCACCCTGGACGATCCGGTCAAACTCCGTCGGTCCCGCGACGCGGCGAGCCGGTCCCTCGTAGACCCCTCCGCTTGCCCCGAGGCCGCGCACGGTCCGTTCCTCGTGCGGCGCCTGCGAGGTGGCGTGCAGCGCGGTCCTCGTGATCGCGCTGGCCCGCATCATTCGGGCCGCGGCCGGCGGGAGCCTTGCAGGGTCGGGTGCAGCACCCGGCGGCGGGCCTAGCGTCGCCGGTGCCTCTTTGGCGGTGTGGGAGGCCCGCCATCGTGCGCGGGCGGCCAGCTCGTCCGCGGACGGCCCGCCCGCGCCTGAGACGAGCCCCTTCATCTCGTCGAAGTCCGCGTCGACGAAGTGCTCGGGCTCGTGGATCCGGCCCTGGGCGGCGACCCGCCGGCCGGCGGAGACCGCCGCCCGCCGCATGATGCCCGAGGCCCAGATGTCGCTGAACACGCCCCGCTCGTCACGAATCCGGTACATCAGACGGGCTTCGCCGAGCAGCTCGTCGAACTCCTCACGATGCCGATCGGGCACCTGGGCGCGCAGCTCATCAATCTTCGCGTCGACCGTGGATCCGGAATCCGCGTTGTCCCGGCCGGCAACCGCCGCGCGGATCGCCCGCAGCAACGCGTCGGGGAGCTCGAGCGCGTATCGGCCGGAGATGTCGAAACCGTCGAGCAGGCGATAGCCGATGAGATCGAGGTACGCGGAGACCGCATCGCCGGTCTCGCCGACAAGCGAACGCATCGCGATGAGGGTCTCCCCGGCCTCGCCGTCTGAGTCCAACAGCCGCCGTGCTTCCGGATCACGGCTGATCGCGGCGAGCATCCGCTCCAGCTCGCTCGACACGCCTGCCGAGGTGGGCGCGGTACCGCGCATCACACTGAGCAGGTCCGCCGGCGGCACGTCGGTCCAGTCTCCGACGTGCGCGAGCAGATCTCCAATCGCGACCATCGCGGCCCCGGTGAAGCGCATGTGCTGGTAGATCATCTCGATGTGGTGGTTGCGGCACCGGGTCAGATAGGCGACCAGCTCGGCGTCGGTGAGCCCGGCCGGATCGACCGACTGAAGCTCGCGGTGCGTCTTGATCGACGCCGGCTTGACGGTCTGGTCCCAGTCGCGAAGCTGGTCGCGCCACAGCTTGTGCTCGAAGACGTAGCGGGCGCGCCGGTCGCGCTCAGGAATCTCCTCATCCGGCACCCGCCTGACCGTCGTGTACGCAAACCCATTGACATAGGCGAACTGAACTGCGCCGATTGGTATCCCGTAGTAGCGCGTGAACTCGCTGTAGCCGCGCAGGGCCGGCTCTGGATGCATCTCTGCCCAGTACCGGGTCGCCGGGCGCGGGAAGTGGACCGCGTCGATCGTCCACGAGCCCGGACCGGGCGGCTCGAACGTCAACCCGCTCCTGCACTCCGAATCACCCACCGGCGGCCACCTTTCGCTTGCTTGCCTGCGTTGCTCAGCTGGGCATTCTGTCGCGCGCCCTAGTCAAACCGCGATCAGGCCGAGTGCTTGGCTCCCCGACCGCGTCGTTGAGCACCAGGTGTTAAGACTGCCCCCTAGGGTTGGTTGTCGCCGTCGCGGCCGGGGCCTAACGTCTGTCCGCATCGACCGCAAGCAGGACTGAGACGCCGCCCGGCTTGCCGGGTGGCGACGGGAACGCTCCACAGACGAAATCGGGGGAAGGGCTATGGAGACAGCATTCGGCATTCTGTTGTTCGTACTCGTGTACGGAGCCGTGGCGTACGTGATCTATGACGAGGTGACAGGCCAGGCGTCGGGCCTTCGACGCTGGCAAGCGCGATGGGCGCGGGAGCGGACCACGGCCCAGCCCAGCTCGAGGGCCACTACCGGCAGCCGTCGCTCACGATCGACCCGCGTGTCAGCGCCGAGCCGGTAGGCGCTCGCCGCCGCCGATCGGGGGTGACCGGCGGCGGCGAGACGCATCGATTCGCTTCGCGCCGAGTAGGCGCGTTACGGCACGACCTGGATTGAGTCTCCGACGGGGCGCAGCGGCGAGCTCGACGCATCGTCGAGCAGCCGGCCCTCGGATGCGAACTCGGGTGTCGTGACGATCGCGACGAGCGCGGCTGGCGCAACCGGGCATCGCCGCCGGCGGCCGCGGCGTGATGCCGATAAGCAAGGAGTCCGCAGTCGGCCAGTACCACGCTAGTGTCACCGTCCGATGTCGTGTTGGGAGGGGCTATGACGATGCGCCGGCTGCTCGAGGAGACCGCTGGTATCGCCGCGGACTATCTCGAGGCGATCCCCGAGCGGCCGGTCGGCTGGTCGGCCAGCGTCGAGGAGCTGCGCTTGCGCCTCGGCGGCCCGCTGCCGGCGCGGCCATCAGCTCCGCGTGAGGTCATCGAGCACCTTGCGGATGCCGTGCAACCAGGGCTCGTCGGGAGTCCGGGCGGTCGCTACTTCGGTTTCGTGATCGGCGGCGCCGGCCCGGCGACGATCGCGGCCGATTGGCTGACGTCGGTCTGGGATCAGAACGCCGGGCTGTATGCGTGTGGACCGTCGGCAGCGGTGGTCGAGGAGGTCGCCGGAGCGTGGACGGCCGAGCTTCTGGGCCTGCCGCGCGGTGTGTCGTTCGGCTTTGTGACCGGTTGCCAGATGGCCCATTTCACGGCGCTCGCCGCCGCCCGTTACCGCGTCTACGCCAAGCTCGGCTGGGACGTCAACGAGCGCGGCCTGATCGGCGCGCCTGCGATCCGGGTCGTGGTCGGCGCCGAGCGCCATGCGTCGGTTGATCGCGCGGTGCGGTACCTGGGGTTTGGCACCGAGTGCATGGCTCTGGTCGGGACCGACCGGCAGGGCCGGATGACACCAAGCGCGCTGCGCGACGCGATCGGCACCGGAACTGGTCCGACGATCGTCTGCGCGCAGGCCGGCAACGTCAATACGGGCTCGTTCGATCCCCTCGACGAGATCGCCGACATCGCCCATGAGGCCGACGCGTGGCTGCACGTGGACGGCGCTTTCGGCATGTGGGCCGGGGCGAGCCCGGCACTGCGCCACCTGGTGACCGGCGTCGAGCGCGCCGACTCCTGGGCGACGGATGCGCACAAGTGGCTCAACGTCCCCTACGACAGCGGGATCGCGTTCTGCGCCGACGCCGACGCTCACCAGGCCTCGATGACCGTCCGTGCGGGCTACCTGGTCCAAGCCGATTCCGGCGGTCCGCGCGACCAGCTCGACTTCAACCCCGAGTTCTCCCGCCGCGCGAGGGGCTTCCCCGTCTACGCGGCGGTCCGCGCCCTCGGCCAGTCAGGCGTGGCCGAGCTGATCGAGCGTTGCTGCGCACACGCGCGCCGATTCGCCGAGGCGCTCGCCGAGGCCCCCGACATCGAGGTGCTCAACGAGGTCGTCCTCAACCAGGTGCTGGTCCGGTTCACCGATCGGGCCGGCGATCACGACCGGTACACGCGCGCGGTGATCGAGGCCGTCCAGGACGACGGCACCTGCTGGCTGGGCGGGACCAGCTGGCACGGCATGGAGGCGATGCGGATCTCGGTCTCGAACTGGTCAACGACGAACGAGGACGTCGAGCGCTCGATCGAGACGATCCTTCGCGCCGCGGCCGGAGTTAGAGCACTCGCCCGCTGAGCCGGCGAGACCGACTCCGATAAAACTCCGCGTTCGCCGGACTAGTCTCCAAGCTTCGGGGGCGGCGCCGAACCGAGGCTGCGGCGTTGTCGGCATTCAGCGGATGGGTTAGGCTGGCGCCGAAGCTATCGCTGGGTGTCGGGGGCGGAGCGGGCCGGCGGGCCGGCATGACGAAGGAAGGAGCGCGACGTGCCAGCGGTGCACCTGTGAAGGCCGTCGCGGAGTACCGACGCGTTCTCGCGATCCGCGAGGCGCGCTTGCTCATCGGTGCCAGCGCGGCCTCGCAGGTCGGCGACTGGCTGTATAACGCGGCCCTCCTGGGGTATGTCTACAGCGCGACGCACTCGGCTGCGTGGGTTGCCGTAGCCACGATCTTTCGCTTGCTTCCGTTCGTGCTCCTTGGCCCACTCGGGGGTGCGATCGCGGACCGTTATCCCCGCCGCACAGTCTTGGTGAGTGGAAGTCTGCTGCGCCTCGCGCTGATGCTGGTCCTGGCGGCGGTGGTCGCCGGCCATGCGCCGGTCGCGGTGGTGATCGCAATCGTCGCGGTGTCATCGACGGCAGGGACCGCGGAGACGCCGACGACGCTGGCGGCGCTCCCCCGCCTGGTCGGAGAGGCTCGGATCGGCCCCGCCAACGCGTTGCTTCACACCGTGCAGGACCTCGCCGTGGTCATCGGTCCGGCGATCGGCGCGCTGCTCCTCGCCGTCGCGTCGGCGCCAGCCGCTTTCATCGCGAACGCAGGGCTGCAAGAGCCCGCCCGACGCTGTTCACGGTCGCGAGCTCGGCGACGCGCTGGCGCGTCTCGTGGATCAGCTGCGCGTTCTCGAGTGCGACTCCGAGGCTGCCGGCGATCGTGGCGAGGAGCTGTTGGTCGGAGGCGCTGAACGCGTGTTCGCGGTCGAGGTTCTGGATCGAGATCACACCGGTTGACCGGCCGCCGACGACCAACGGCTGGAAGATTGCGGATCCGATCGTCGGAGTCTCTCCGACGATCGCCTCGTTGTTGCCGTATTCGTCCATCGCCGCGGCGATGTTCTCGAAGATGGCGAGCAGCTCGCGGGTCTCGATCACGTGCTTGCGGAAGCCGACCACCGGGACGGTCACATCGGGGTACTTGACGCCGCGCTCGGTCTGGTAGACGAAGCGGATCAGGCCCGCGTCGGCGTCGTGCACGCCGATGTCGACGACCTGCGCGTCGAACGCCGGAGCTTCTCGCCGACCTGGTCGTAGATCGCCTGTTGGTCGAGCTTGCCGGCGATCGATTCCTGGACGCTGCTGATCAAGGCGAGCTCCGCGTTGCGCTGTCGCGTCTCGTGAAGCAGCCGGGCATTTTCGAGCGCGATGCTGAGGCTCGTCGCGAGCGTCTCGAGCAACTGCTGGTCGCAGTCGGTGAAGGCGTGCTCGCGGTCGAGGTTCTGCAGAGACATCACGCCCGTCGCCCTCTCCCGAACGACGAGCGGCACGTAGAGGAGCGACTTCGGCATGTCACCCGCCAGGGCGGACTTAGTCGCGTCACCCGGCACCACGCTCGGATTCCCGTAGCGCTCGCACGCCTCGATCGTGTTCTCGTTGATCAGCAGCGTCTCGCGCGACTCCATCACGTGCTTGCGGAATCCGATCAGCGCGATCGGCTCGTCTGGATAGCGCACACCGCGCTCGATCGCGTACGGGAAATGGATCAGCCCAGACGCCTCGTCGTAGACACCGATATCGACGACCTGGGCGTCGAAGACCTCACGGATCTTGTCGCCGACGAGGTCGTAGATCCCCTGCAGGTCGAGCTCGCCCGCGAGCGCTTCCTGCACACTCGTGATCAGTGCCAGCTCGGCGTTGCGTTGCGTGAGCTCCGAGGCGAGGTCGACGTCGGGCGTCATCGGTGCCTGGGTGCCGCCATCGGGCGCGGTCAAACCT
The DNA here is from genome assembly GCA_963744695.1 of uncultured Solirubrobacterales bacterium. Taxonomy (GTDB): domain Bacteria; phylum Actinomycetota; class Thermoleophilia; order Solirubrobacterales; family Solirubrobacteraceae; genus Palsa-465. The sequence goes on from CAVUUT010000016.1 coordinate 17,334, forward strand.
CACCCTCTCCGAGCACCAGGAAGGCGGCGTGCACACGAGCCCATTCCTGCTCAATCCCGTCCACTCGTGCGAGCACCGTCTCGAGGTCGCCCGCGGCGGCCGCCGTCTCGGCTTCCTGGCACAGGGCTGCGAGCTCTGCGGCGCCAAACGTCCGTGCATTGCCCTTCAGCGTGTGCGCCGCCCGTCTCGCACCCCCGGCATCGCCCGAGGCTGCGCTCCCGCGCAGCGATTTGACCTGCTTCGGGGCGTCTGCCAGGAAGTCGCCGATCAGCTCCGCAAGGAACTCCGAATCGCCCCCGACGCTCTCTAGCAACTCCGCCATCACGGCTTCGTTCAGTGCGCTCGTCACATCACCCCAGTTGGTTGGGTCAGCCTACCGCGTCGCATCCACGCACACGCGACGAGGTGACCTGACTGTCGCGTGGCGCGAGGTCACCGCAACGCGAGATCCGAGCTGTAGGTGGATTGCTCGCGTGGGCGGCGGTTTCGGACCTACAGCCCTGAGCCGTAGGTGGATTGCTCGCGTGGGCGGCGGTTTCGGACCTACGGTCCTGAGCCGTAGGTGGATTGCTCGGCTGGGCGGCGGTTTCTCCTGCGACCGCTCGCAGTGTCCCGCGCGAATGCACCGGCGGTACGACCCGCGACGCCCTGGCCCGCATAGAAGAACCGCCCCCGGCTGGTGGCGGAGGGCGGTTCGAATTCTCTCTGCTTAGGTGGAGACGGCGGGAATTGAACCCGCGTCCGCAGTCGCGCAAGAGGTGGCGTCTACGAGCGTATCCGGCGCTCTGATCTCATCTCCCGCTCGCCACGCCGGCGGGGTTGCGGGAAACCAGCTCCGAAAGGTGGTCCTCGGGGTCGGCCGGAGCGGGCCTAGCCGAGCGAGCCTGCTAGTTGATCCCGGCGGCTCCGCCGCAGGCGAGCGGAAGGCCAGGAGCGCTCACGGCTTAGTTACTAAGCGGCGAGCGCGAACTCGTGAGAGTCCGCACTTATTGTTTTCCCGGGTGTTTTACGAGGCCTCCCGGGACCTCGACTCGCAACCACCCCCACGAACCGACCACGTCGAAGCCTGTCGTCCCCGGGGGTTTATGTCTCTTCACATTCAGTATACGACCGGCCAACGTGCCGACCTTGCCGGTTGACGTGCTCGGCCGAATCTGAAGGACTGGCTAAGAGTGGGGCGGGCACCGATCGGCGCCTGCGAGAATTAATGGCGTATGGAACCGAACGTGCCCACGCTCCCCGACTCGGCGCCGCCGAGCTACGAGCCCGTGGGCTTCGGGACGACGGATGGGCCAGCCGACCACGAACAGGGCTTGCGCTGGCATCAGGCGCCCGAGGACCCGCCGCCCAAGCAGGGCTTCATCAAGCGCCGGCTGGCGCCGATCGGCGCCGCAATCCTCGCGCTGCTGGCGAAGCTCAAGACGATCCTCCTGCTGCTGCCGAAGACCAAGCTGCTGATCACGGCCGGGACGATGCTGGTCTCGATCGCCGCCTATACGACGATCTGGGGGGTCTGGTTTGCCGCCGGCTTCGTCGTGCTGCTGCTCGTGCACGAGCTCGGCCACGTGATCGCGCTCCGGCGCGAGGGGATCAAGGCCAGCCCACCGATGTTCATCCCGTTCCTCGGAGCGGTGATCAGCGCCCGCTCGCTCGGCGACAACGCGGCGGCCGAGGCGCGCGTCGGGCTCGCGGGGCCGATCCTTGGGACGATCGGGTCGGCGGCCTGCCTGCTCGTCTGGCACGTGACCGGCCATGACTTCTGGCGCGCGCTGGCTTTCACCGGATTCTTCCTCAATCTCTTCAACCTGCTTCCGGTCGTGCCGCTCGACGGCGGGCGCGCGATGGCCGCGATGGCGCCCTGGATGTGGGCTTTCGGGTTCCTCGGGATGGTCGCGCTCGCGATCCTGTTCCCGAACCCGATCATCCTGATCATCGCGGTGCTCGCCGGGTACGAAACCTACAAGCGCTGGAAGCTTCGCCGCTCGGGAAGCCTCGATCAGCTGATGTATTACAAGGTGCGGTCGCTGGACCGCTGGCTCGTCGCCGCCGTCTACCTATCGCTGGTGGCGCTGCTCGTGATCGGCATGGACGCCACCCACCTGCAGCGCACGCTCGGCTGAGGACGCGTCAGCCGCACGAGCCTCTCGGCTGGACGGGACGAGGCTCTCGCGGCTGAGCCAGCCTAGTACCGGGGGTCGCCCTCGTAGTTGGCGTCGCGGACGTGAACCTCTCTGGTCCGAGTTCGCGACCAGTAGAACGTGTAGATCACGGACAGGACGAGCCCGACGATCCCGAGCACGAATAGCACGGTCCCGGCGGTCTCGATGTTGATCCAGCTGACGTGCGCGGTGACGGCCCACTTGAGGATCGCGCCGACCGCAATCAGGAATATGGAGGTGCCGATTGTCATCTCGTAAGGGTGCTACCCGTTTCGGGCGCCGCGAAGCACCCAAGCGGCGCGTTCGCAGCGAAGCGCTCAGCGCCCGACCTCGCGCAGCTCGCGCTGCACGTCGCGGGCCATGTCGCGTTTGCGGATCGTGTCGCGCTTGTCATACAGATCCTTGCCCTTGGCGAGCGCGAGTTCGACCTTGGCCCGGGACCGCTGGCCGGCGAAGTAGATCCGGGTCGGGATCAGCGTCAGCCCGCGTTCCTGTGTCTGACCGGCGAGGCGCTCGATCTCGCGACGGTGCAGGAGCAGCTTGCGGGGGCGCTCGGGCTCGTGGTTATCGTGCGCGGCCGGACCGTAGGGCGCGATGTAGAGCCCGATCAGCCAGACCTCGCCGTCGCGGATCGTCGCGTAGGAGTCCTTGAGCTGGGCGTTGCCCTCGCGCAGTGACTTGACCTCGGTGCCGGTCAGCACGATCCCGCATTCGAAGCGCTCGAGCAGGTTGTAGCGGTACGACGCCTGACGGTTGGTCGCGACGGCACCGGCGCCGGCTTTGCGTTTGCGTCCCTTGGCCATGGATCTAATCCTCGCCCGCGTCCGCGGGCACCAGGTCCACCCTACCCCGCGGCGCGTCGATCCGGTCAACGCGCACCGCAAGCGGGTCGCCGAGGCGGATCGCGCCCCCGCGCCGGGTTCCGACGAGGATCGTCGCCTGCTCGTTGAGCTCCCACCAATCGCCGCCCAGCCGTCGGACGGGGAGCATGCCCTCGAACTGGAGACGCTCGCCGAATGCGACGAACGCCCCGGCGCCGATCAGCCCGACGACCTCGCCCGCGAAGCTCGCGTCGTGATCGCCACCGGCGACCAACTCGCGCTCGAGCAAAAAGCAGCCGGCGACGTCATCGGCCGTCCGCTCGATCGTCATCGCCTCGCGCTCGCGTGCCGAAGTCCACGGGCCGGCCGAGGCGACCCAGGAGGCGTCGGGAGCGGGCTCGCCTGCGATCGCGGACAGGAGCCCGCGGTGGCAGATCAGGTCCGGGTAGCGGCGGATCGGGGACGTGAAGTGGCAGTAGCGCGGTGACGCGAGACCGGCGTGGCCGAGATTGCGGTGGTCGTAGTAGGCCTGTTTGAGGGACCGGAGCACGAGGCTCGTCAGCGCGCGCCCGCCGTGCCCGGTCCGCGTGACCCAATCGGCCACCATCGCCGATGCCTCGCCGACGAGATCGGCGGCCTGCTGTGGCGTCATGTGACCGCGGGGAAGCGGCGGAGTCGGGACCCCGAGTGACGCGAGCTGGTCGATCAGGCGATCGACGGCGGTCGCCTCGGGCCGTTCATGGACGCGGTAGAGCGCCGGGATCTTGCGCTCCTCGAGGAACGCCGCCACCTGCTCGTTGGCGGCGATCATCAGCTGCTCGATCAAGCGGTGGGACTCGGTCTGCGCGACGAACTCGGCGCCGACGACATCGCCCTGTCGGTCGAACGCGAAGTCGGGCTCGGGCGAGTCCAGCACCACCGCGGCCTGGCGCTCGCGCCGCTGTCCGAGCGCTGCCGCCGCCGCCCTGGCGGCCGCGAGCGGCTCGCCCCACGGATCTTCGGCTCGCTGCGACCCGTCGAAGATCCGGTCGACCCGGTCGTAGTCGAGCCGCGCCACCGAGCGGATCAGCGATCGATGCATCGACGAGCGGCCGACCTGACCCGACTGTGACACGGTCATCTCGACCGTCACCGTCAGCCGGTCCTGTCCTTCGACGAGCGAGCAGACGTCGTTTGAGAGCGTGGCCGGCAGCATCGGCTCGACCGCCCCCGGGACGTACACGCTCGTCGCGCGGCGGTATGCCTCGCGGTCGACCGACGAGCGCGCAGCCACGTACGCCGAGACGTCGGCGATATGGACCCAGACGCGCCACGAGCCGTCGCGCAGCACCTGAGCCGAGATCGCGTCATCGTAGTCGCGCGCGCTGGCGGGGTCGATCGTGAACGTCGGCAGCCCACGGAGGTCGCGCCGTCCATCGGTCGCCGGCGAGCTCGCCGCCGCCTCGCGCGCGTCGTGCTCGACCGCGGGGTCGAACGAGCGCCGCAGCCCGCGGTCGAGCATCAGCGCGCCGATCACGTCGCTTGCCACGTCCGGCCGGCCGAGGCGGCGGCTGATCTGCGCGCGGTTGGACGGGCGCCGGCCCGAGTTCGAGCCGCTGGAGACGATCACGAGATCGCCGACGTCCGCCTTGCGGTCGCGGCTGACGACGATCTGGGGGCCTGGCTCGAAGAAGGGCTCGGCGACGAGGAACTTCCCCTTGCGCCGCAGAACGGCGACCCGCGCCGACGGGCGCGCGTCGCGGACCGCAGGACTCACTGACTCTCGGCCGCGACCGTCCGCTCGGCGACCCGCAGCGCGGTGTCGACCTTCGAGCGCAGGCTCGTGTACGCGTAGACGTTCGGGGTGATGCCGGCGCCGCGGCGGACGCCGCCGCCACCGAGGTTGTGGCCGTTGGGCGTGAAGTACTCGCCGACGGTGAAGTCGAGGGCTCCCCCGTTCGGCAGCGGCTGGATCTCCTGGAAGACGCCCTTGCCGTAGGTGTGCGTCCCGACCACCTTCGCCCGGCCTCGGTCCTGAAGCGCGCCGGTGACGATCTCCGCCGCCGATGCCGTCCCGTGGTCCACGAGCACCACCATCGGGATCTTGGGAGCGATCGCATCGTTCTTGGCCAGGTAGACCTGGCGCGGCTCAGCGCGGCCCTTGGTGGAGACGATCGTGCCGTCGGGGATGAAGACGCTCGCGACGTTGACCGCTTCCTCGAGCAGTCCGCCTCCGTTCTCGCGCAGATCGAGGATCAGCGCCTGCGCGCCCTGGTGCAGGACCTTCTGGACCTGCTCGCGCACCTCGGCTCCGGAGCCTTCTGTGAAGCTCGTCAGCTGAACGTAGCCGATCTTCCTGCCGTTGAAGTTGAGCATCTTGCTGCTTGTGACCGGCACAGTGACGTCGGCGCGGACGATCGTGACCACGCGCGTGTGCTTGCCGGACCGCACCGTCAGCGTGACCTTCGTGCCGGCGCGGCCCTTGATCAGCGCCGCCGAGAAGTCCGACGAGCGCCCGGCGAGCGATCTCGATCCGACGTGCGTGATCACGTCACCGGCGTTGAGCCCCGCGCTGGCGGCCGGAGAGCTGGGGAACACCTCGAGCACGCGCAGTCCCTGTGGCTCGGTCTTGACGTCGATTCCGATCCCGCTCAGGTGCGGGTTGGACTCGTTCTGAAAGGCGTGGTAGTCAGACGGGTCGAAGTAGTGCGAGTACGGGTCGTGCAGGCTCGCCACCGCCGCGGCCAGCCCCTTGTTGACGAGCTCGTCGCGCGTGACCGGGCGGTAGTAGTCGCGCTGCAGGAGCCCGAGCACGTCATCGACGATCTTGTCCTGACCGTTTGCACTGACGAACGCGCTCCGCACCGGGCTTGGCAGCCAGCTCGGATGACCGCCGAACCACAGCCCGACGAGCAGCGCGATCACCGCGACTGCGATCAGTACTCCACGGCGCGGGCCGCGTGGTTTTGACGCGAACATCCTGCTCTGAGGGTAGCCGCCAGATCAGGCTGGCCACGCCACAGGCGCCCCCCGTCTAGACCTGCAGGAACCGCCGCAGGGAGATGCCCGAGCCGAGCGCCGAGACCAGCACGCCGGCGCCCATCAGGATCGCAAGCAGCGCGGTGAACGAGAGCGTCTTCGGAGCCGCGATCAGGGTCCAGTTGTCGGCCAGCGGGTCGAGCAACACCACCTTCGCGAGCGCCAGCACGCCGATCGCCAGCAGCGCTCCGAACGCGCCGACGACGATGCCCTCGATCACGAACGGCCAGCGGATGAACCAGTCCGTGGCGCCGACCAGCTTCATCACCTCGACCTCGCGGCGGCGCGCATAGAGCGACAGCCGGATCGTGTTTCCGATCAGCAGGATCGATGCGATCGTCAGCAGGACCGTCAGCGCGGCGGCGGTGATCGTGACGAGGTTGGTCACCTCGAGGATCTTCTTGGTGTCGTTCTTCTTGTTGGAGACGGTCTGGATCGACGGGTCGATCGTCCCCGGCTGTCCGTTCGGGCCAGGAGGCGTCAGCGCGTTGTGGACTGCCAGCACGTCGCCCGGCGTCTCGGGGATGACGTGGAACGTATCGGGCAGCGGGTTGCTGCCGAGCAGTTGGTAGGCGGCGGGATCGAGCTTGGCCTGCTGCGCGTACGCGGCCGCCTTGGGAACGAACTGAACCGTCTTCACGTGCGCGATCGCAAGCAGCTCCTTACGCACCCGGGCGTCCGCGGCAGCAGTCGCGTTGGTCTTCATGTAGACATCGACCAGGACGCGGCTGCGGACGCTGTTGGCCGCGCCGTTGGTGGCCTGCACGATCGGGATGAAGACGCCCAGCACGAGCATCGTCACCAGCACCGTGGCCAGCGCCGCGAACGTCGGCGCGGCGTTGCGCCGCATCGCGCGCAACGCCTCGCGCAGGAAGAAGCCGATCCGCATCGCTTACAGACCCGGCGGGCGGGTCGACGGACCGCGCATCCGGTGCGCGAACTCGCGGGTGCTCTCATCCCGGGTGTAGAGGCCGGCCGCCTCGTCGCGGACGATCCGCCCGTGGTCGAGCTCGAGCACGCGGCGGCGCATCTTGTCGACCATCGCCTGGTCGTGGGTCGCCACGAGCACGGTCGTGCCGGTCTGGTTGATCCGGTACAGCAGTCGCATGATGTCGATGCTGGTCTCGGGATCGAGGTTGCCCGTCGGCTCGTCGGCCAGCAGCAGCGGCGGATGGTTCACGAACGCCCGCGCGATCGAGACCCGCTGCTGCTCGCCGCCCGAGAGCTGATCGGGGAAGTTGTGCAGCTTGGTCGAGAGCCCGGTCAGGCGCAGGATGTCGGGGACCTTGGCGCGGATCTCCTTGCGCGAGCCGCCGGTGACCTGGAGCGCGTAGGCGACGTTCGCGTACACGGTGCGGTTCGCCAGCAGCTTGAAGTCCTGGAACACGACCCCGACGTTCCGGCGGTAGAACGGGACCCGCTTGTGGGTGATCTCGCTCAGATCGTGGCCCGCGACGCGGATCCTGCCGCCGGTCGGTTCGAGCTCCTTGATCAGCAGCCGCATCAGCGTGGACTTGCCCGATCCGGTCGATCCGACGAGGAACACGAACTCGCCTCGGTCGGCGGTGAAGCTCGCGTTGTCGAGTCCGACGTCGCCCGCGTAGAGCTTGGAGACATCGCGGAATTCGATCACGCGGCGGCGAGTGACGCGCGGGGGCGATGACTCGCGCGGCGGCGCGATTGGTGCTTCGGCGCCGCGGCGCCGCTTGCCAGGGAGAATTTTTGAGGAGGTAGCCATTTGCGCGGGCCAGCGTAGCGAGAGGTTGGTGCAGAGTGGGGCTCTGAGAGGCCCTTGCAACGGGATTTGCAGGAATTCACGGCCCGACGTCGTGTGCCGAGCACCAGCGACACCCGCGTCTTGACTGCCCGCTACCGTTGTCAGCACCGATGACGTCGATCGCGATCTCAAACCTCCCCAATGGCCTGCCGCTGTACCGGATCGCGGTCGAGGGCACCCGTGCGCTGACGCTGCTGGTCGCGTTCGACGCGGGCGCCCGTACCGAGCGCGCCGAGGAGAACGGGATGGCGCATTTCCTCGAACACCTGGTCTTCAAGGGCGGCGAGAAGTACCCGACGTATCGGGACGTCAACGAGGCCGCCGAGGGGATCGGCGCTGTCCTCAACGCCTACACGAGCCACGATCTGGTCGCGTTTCACATCACCGCACGGGCACAGCGAGGGCTCGAGGCCGCCGATCTTCTGACCGACTTCGTGGCGCGGCCGCGGATCGATGCCGAAGAGATGGATCGGGAGCGCGGCGTCGTCGTGCAGGAGATCGCGCGTTCGGACGATCAGCCATCGGTGATGGCCGAGCACCTGATCGACGAGGCCGTGTTCGGCAATCACCCGCTCGGGCGCCCGGTTCTCGGCCCAGCCGAGCACATCCGCCAGACGTTCACCCGCGACGGGATCGTCGCCTTCCGCTCGCGACGATGGTCGCCGGCCTGCGGCGCTGCGTTCGCGGTCGGGAACCTCGAGTCTGTCAGCGCGGACGGCGAGCTCGAGGAGCTGTTCGCGCGCTTCGAGTCGCGACCGGAGCCCGAGTCCTATGACCGCGCCCCAGGGCTCGTGCCGAAGGTGCTGGTCCGCGAGCGTGACTCAAACCAATCCCATCTCCGGCTCTCATACCGCCCGACGGTCGACGTCAGCGATCCGCGCCAGCGCGCCGCGCTCGCGATCTATTCGACGCTGCTCGGCGGCTCGATGGGATCGCGCCTGTTCGACGAGATCCGCGAGCAGCGGGGCCTCGCCTATTCCGTCAGCGCCTTCCCCCATGCCTACGCCGATGTCGGCGTGCTGCAGCTGTCGGCGGGGCTTGAATCGGCGAAGTGCATCGAGGCCTACCGGCGGATGCGCGACATCGTGACCGAGCTGCGCGAAGACGGTCCGAACGAGGGCGAGGTCGAGCGATCCCGCGCGTATGCCGCCGGCGCGCGCGCGATCGCGTTCGAGAACAGCGGCGCGGTCGCTCGCTACGCGGCACAGCAGACGATCGTCTACGGCGAGGACGTTGACCCGGACCGGACGATCGACCTGCTCGACCGAGTGACCTTCGACGAGGTCAAGGAGATCGCCGCCGGCGTCCCCGACGAACTCTCGGTCGCGTGCGTGGGGCCGCACACAGTCGAGGAGTTGGAGAGCGCCTGAGACATTGGCTCGTGGTCGGCCTCGGGTGCGTAATCGCGGTGGCGGCGATCACGCTGGCGGGGTTCGGCTCGTTCAGCGAGACCAGCGACCACGACGCCCGGCTCGACGTTGGGCTGCCGCTCTCGACGCACGCACACGCGCCGCCGTCGCACAGGCATAGCGGTCCGTCCGCCGAGCAGGAGGCGCTGACCCGTACGCCGGCGAACGGGACGCCGGCCGAGCGGCAGCTCGACGCGGCGCTCGACGGCTCGATGAAGGCTGCCGGGCCGCAGAGCGGCGCGCTGGTCTACGACCTGAACTCCCACACGCCGCTGTACGCGGTGCGTCCGGACATCGGGCGCCCGCCGGCATCGGTGGAGAAGATCTACACGACGGTCGCGCTGATGCGGATCCTCGGCCCCAGCGCACGGCTGCACACGGCCGTGCTCGGGACGGGCCAGCTCCGCCACGGCGTCTGGCACGGCAACCTCTACCTGCGCGGAGGCGGCGACCCGACGTTTGGCGACGCCGGTTTCAACCGCGTTTGGTTTCACGGATATGGGTCGAACGCGGGCCAGCTCGTCGCCCAGCTCAGGCGGATGAGGATCAAGCGCGTCACCGGCTGGGTGTACGGCGACGAGTCGCTGTTCGATCGCCGGCGGGGCGGGTTGATCACCAACTACGCGCCCGATACACCGGACTTCGGCGGCTGGCTGAGCGCGCTCACCTACGATCATGGCTCGGCGCTGCGCCACCTCGGGCCGGCCCCGTTCGCGACCCGCGAGTTCGTGCTCACGATGCGCGGCTCGGGCATCACCGCCCGCGCGTCGAAGCACACCGCCACCACCCCGCAGGACGCGAAGCTGCTGGCGGAGGTCAATTCGCCGCCGATCTCGGTCATGACGCGGTTGATGGACGTGCCTTCCGACGATCTGTTCGCCGAGATGTTCGCGAAACAGCTCGGGGTCCTGTTCGGCACCGGGGGCACGATCTCGTCCGGCGCACGGGTGATCCGGGGGACGATCGCGGCGTCCTACGGCGTGCACCCGACGATCCTCGACGGCTCGGGCCTGTCGCGCAACGACCGGACCTCACCGGTCGAGATCGTCGACCTGCTGCGCGAGCTCTGGCACACGCCGGTCGGCAACGAGCTGTCCGCGTCGTTGCCGATCGTCGGCGAGCAGGGAACCGTCCAGACGGTCGGGCTCAAGACGGCCGCGGTCGGGAGGTGCATCGCCAAGACCGGCACGCTCGATGACGTCACGAACCTGGCCGGATACTGCCGCGCCAAGGGCGGCAACACGCTCGCGTTCGGGCTGTTCATCGACGGCCCGCCGAACTGGACCGCGATCGCGCTCGAGAGCAAGATGGTCGGCGCGATCGCGCGTTATTGAGCGCGGCTGGGTTGGCGCAATCGGTCACGATTAACACAGCAGCGATTGACGCGAGTCACCCCGAGCGGACACAATCGGTGGCCGGTGCAGGCGACCGCCGAACTCAACCTGCGCGAGCTGCAGCGCTACCTGAGCCGGACCAGCGACCGTTGGCCGCTCGAGGCGGCGATGCTTGGCGGCGCGCGCGTCGATGACGCGCGCGGGGCGCTGCCCCAGCGCGAGCGGGGGCCCGAGTACGTGCTCGTCCTCGTGTCGCAGGCGTTTGACGGGATGCCATGGCTCGAGCGCGTCTATCAGGCGACCGCGCTCTGGGATGCGCTCGAGATGGGAGCGGCCGCCAACGTCCACTGCTACACGCCCGACGAGTTCGCTCGCAAGCGCGCCACGATGCCCGTCGTGCGTGATGTCGCCGAGCGCGGCATGCTGCTCTACGAGGACCAGGTCCTCAGCTGACCGCGGTCACGCAAGCACGCGGCTCGCGCGACCGCTGTCAGGTGATCGAGACCATCCGCTCGATCGGCACACGCGCTCGATCGGCGATCTCCGCGGCGACCTTGACCTCGTGCACGTCGTCGGCAAGCGAGTCGCGGAGCTTGGGCAGCGTGATCATCTTCATGTAGCGGCAGTGGGCTGCCTCGTTGGCCGCAACGAACTCGACCCCCGGCGCCGCCTGGCGCAGCCCATGCAGCATGCCCGTCTCGGTCGCGACGATCGCGGTTCCGTGGCTATCGGCCAACGCCCGCTCGTGCGCATAGGCGACCATCCCGCTGGTCGAAAGCATCTTTACGCCGTCGGCTCCGACGTCTCCGGATGCGACGTACTCCATCACGCTGGTCGAGCAGCCACACTCCGGGTGGATAAGAAAATCCGCCCCGGGATGCGCGGCGCGCACGGCGGTGATGTCATCGGGCTTGATGCCCGCGTGGACGTGGCATTCGCCGTCCCAGACGTGCATCGAGCGCCCGAGCGTCTTGCAGACGTACGCCCCGAGGAACATGTCTGGGCCGAACAGGATCTCGACGCCCTCGCCGTGCTCGCGGAAGATGTGGTCGACGACCGCGACAGCGTTCGCCGACGTGCAGCAGTAATCGGTTTCCGCCTTGACCTCAGCCGTCGTGTTGACGTACATCACGACGATCGCCCCAGGATGGGCCGCCTTCCACTCGCGCAACTGTGCGGCGGTGATCGAGTCAGCAAGCGAACAGCCGGCGTCGAGATCGGGGATCAGCACGCGCTTGTCCGGACACAGGACCGAAGCGGTCTCGGCCATGAAGTGCACGCCGCAGAAGACGATCGTGTCGGCATCGGCGGCGGCGGCCCGCTGCGACAGCCCCAGCGAATCGCCGACGTAGTCGGCGACGTCCTGGATCTCGGGCAGCTGGTAGTTGTGCGCGAGGATCACAGCGCCCCGTTCCGCCGCGAGCTCGCGCACCTGCGCTTGGAGCGCGGGGATGTTCTCGAGCATCAGCGGCGCGCCTGTCGCGCCCAGCATCGGAAGGTTCATATCAGCGGCGTGAGGATGAGAGACAAGTCGAGCGCTGGAGCGCTGTGGGTGATCGCACCGATCGACACGAAGTCTACGCCGGTCGATGCGACTGCCCTGAGCGTCCCGAGCGAGACTCCTCCGCTGGCCTCGAGCTTCGCGCGCCCGCCGACGTGCAGGACCGCCTCGCGCAGCTGATCGACGTCCATGTTGTCGAGCAGGATCATCGGCGCACCCGCGGCGAGCGCCTCATCGACCTCGTCCAGCGAGCGGCATTCGGCCTCGAGCGGCACCGCGGGCGCCCGCTCGCGGGCGAGCCTGATGGCCTTCCCGACGCCGCCGGCGATCGTCGCATGGTTCTCCTTGATCAGGATCGCGTCGTAGAGCCCGGCGCGGTGGTTGGTCGCGCCGCCGGCGGCGACCGCCTGCTTCTCCAGCGCGCGCAGGCCGGGGGTCGTCTTGCGGGTGTCGAGAATCTGCGCTCCGGTCCCGTCGATCTCGGCCACGTAGCGCGCGGCCATCGTCGCGACGCCCGACAGCCGCTGGAGGAAGTTGAGCGCCGTTCGCTCGGCGCTCAACAGCGCTCGCGCGTGCCCGTCGAGCTCGAGCACGGGACCGTTCTCGCGCCACTGGCCCTCGTCAACGAGGCGCTTGGAGGAGATCGAGGGATCGAGCATCCTGAAGGTCTGCTCGGCCGCATCGAGCCCGAACACGACGCCCGGGGCCTTCTGCGTGATCAGCGCACGCGCGCGGGCCTGCTCGGGCACTGTGGTGGCCGTCGTCACGTCACCGTCGCCGAGATCCTCGGCGAGTGCAGTCGCGATGGTGTCAGCAAGCGTGGGCGTGGATTCGGGCACTAACCGAGAGCATAGGAATTAGAAACTTCTCCTTTACATATCGGCGCCGGACGGTATGCTCCGGCGACCTTCTAAAGGGGCAAAGGAGCAAGGATGAAACGGACCGGGGTGTGGGTTGCTGGGGCCACGTGTGCATCGGCACTAGCGTTTTCGGCTACCGCTACGGCAGCCACGAGGGTTGTATTCGCCGGTACGCCGCCTCAGACCAAGGCGCTCGCCGGAAAACTGCTCGGCAAGCGCGTGAAGGCGCTCGGCAAGGTCAATCCGGAGATCAACGCCTTCTCCAATAAGCGAGTGACGATCCACCAGGGCGACTCGGTCAAGTGGGTCGGGCTCGCAAACAATTTTCACACGGTTGACCTGCCGCCCAAGGGCGGCGAGGATCTGCCGTTGATCGTCGGGGGCGCTACCGCGACAGGCGTCAATGATGCGGCCGGAAGCCCGTTCTGGTTCAACGGTCTCGTCAAGAGCCTCAGCTTCAACCCACAGCTCTTCGCGCCGAGCGGCGGCGCTACCTACAACGGAACGAGCCGGATCGAGTCGGGCCTACCGATCTCGGCTCACCCTCCAAACACGTTCAAGGTCACGTTCACCAAGCCGGGCGTATACCGGTATTTCTGCGACATCCATGTGGGCATGATCGGCTACGTGGTCGTGAAGCCGAAGAGCAAGCGGATCCCGACCGCCAGGCAGGACGCGGCGGCGCTGACCAAGCATCTGACTAAGGACATCCGCGGGGCTGCCAAGCTGCTCAAAATCAAGCAGCCCAAGAACCACGTGAGCCTCGGCGTGTCGAACTCGCAGGGCGTCGAGCTCCTGTCGATGTTCCCGGCGCAGCTCAGCGTGAAAGCGGGAACCGTGGTGTCGTTCTCGATGTCCGCCGATTCACGCGAGGTGCACACCGCAACCTTCGGTCCAGGCAGCTATCTAAAGGTGCTGTCCAACGCTGTTGGCCTCCCTACAGCCGACGCACAGGCGGCGCTGTATCCGAGCAGCAATCCGGCCGCCGGACCGATCCAGCTCGATTCGACGTCACATGGCAACGGATTCGCCAACACGGGCGCATTGGATCGCGACGCGACGACGCCGTTGCCGCCCAGCGGGCGGATCGACTTCACCAAGCCGGGCGTGTACCACTTCCAGTGCCTGATCCACCCGTTCATGCACGGGACGATCGTCGTCAAGTAGGGCGGGCGCCAAGCCTTTAGCACCGACCCGCGACGCCCGCCTCCAAGCGGGCGTCGCCGTCGTGCCTGATGCTTCGGTTCTCGGTCGCGCCGCACCGTGCGACCGCCATCGCCCCGTACTTGCATTTCGACTGATCCGCGGGTTAGGCTGCGGCAGAGCAGCCCTCGCGCGCACACGGGGATGAGGGCTGGGGAACGCTGAACACCCAAAGGGGGTCGTATGAGACGTGTATTTGTCGTACTCGCCTTGGCCTGCACGCTGGTCGGCGCGACCGCCGTCGCCGGCGCGGGCGCGGCGGGTCAGAGCGTGGTGGTCAAGACCAAAGGGGGCGACAGGTTCGCTCCCAACCGTAAGGATCCGCCCAGCAAGCTTGACCTCAACAACCTGCACTGGGCGCCGTCGGTCATCACGGTCCATTCGGGTCAGAAGCTGACGATCGAGGACACCGACCACGAGGGCGATCCGCACGTGCTCGCGATCTCGAAAGTGAAGGATCTCCCCAAGAGTCCGAACATCGGCCCGAGCAACCCGGTGCTCCGCTTGATCGCGCCGAAACTGCTCAACAATCCGCAGAATCCAGACGCGGGGTTCAAGGCCTACGAGTCCAACGCCGGGCCAAACGGCCTCAATCAGGAGGGCGACTCGCTCGTGATCGTGCCCCGAGGCCCGCACAAGACCGCGACCTGGTTCGTGTCCGCCAAGCCGGGGACTGTGCTGCACTTCTTCTGCGCCGTGCATCCCTGGATGCAGGGCGAGATCAAGGTCGTCAAGTAGCGATCCGACTCGCTGCCGGCGGCGTCCGCCTCAGGCGGGCGTCGCCGGCGCGTTAAGGGCCGTGCTCGTCGACGAGGACGCGGACGGTCCTGAACGTCGGGTCGGCTGCGCCGTGCAGCCGCGCGCCCGCGGTCGTGAGCTGGCGCAGGTAGGTGATGACCTCGGCCGTAACGCGCTCGCCGGGCAGCAGGGTCGGGACGCCGGGCGGATAGCCGGCGATCGCCTCGGCCGAGATCCGGCCGATCGCGTCATCGACGGCGACCGCCTCGGCGACGCCGAGGAACGCGTCGCGGATCGGCACCACCGTGTCGTGTGCGAGCGCCGCCGCCGGCCGGGCGATCGCCGGCGCGTCGCCGGGCTTGGAGATCCTGCGGACCGTTTCGGCGAAGTCATGCGTGAAGCGCTCGAGCGGCTCGACCGGCTGACCCATGCCGAGCACGAGCACGAGCGTCGCATGCGACGCGAGCTCGATGTAGATGTCATACGAGGCGCGCAGCTCGGCGGCGATCTCATAACCGGTGCAGCCGGTCCCGCGAATGTCGATCACGATCCGCAGCGGGTCCCAGCCGGCGATCCCCGGCCGGCCGACCATCTCCCCGCCGACGACCGAGCACCCCGGGATCGCCTCGAGTTCGATTCGAGCCCGCGCGGCCGCCGCGAGCGTTCGATCGAGCAGCGCCTCGCCGTGCGCCGCGAGCTGGCGCCGGGCGCTGTCAAGCGAGGCGAGCAGCAGCGAGTTGGGGCTCGTCGAGCGCATCAGCCGCACGCATCGGGCGACCTCAGCGGGGTCGACGAGCCCGCCGGCGGCGACGTGCAGCATCGCCGACTGGGTCAGGCTGCCGACGATCTTGTGCGTCGAGCTCAGCACCGCGTCGGCACCGAGGCTGAGCGGCGACTCCGGGAGCATCGGATGAAAGCCGAAGTGCGAGCCCCAGGCGCAATCGACGACCAGCGCGACGCCGGACGCGTGCGCGACCTCGGCGCAGCCACCGATGTCGGCCGCCATCCCGTAGTAGGTCGGCGAGACGATGAACGCGGACTGCACGCCGGGCGAACGCTCGATCGCTTCGGCCAGGGCTTCTGGGGTCACGCCGTGGGCCATCCCGAGCTCGTCGTCGTACTCGGGCGCGACGAAGCTCGCGGTGCCGCCGCTCAGGACCAACCCGTCAACCACGCTCGCGTGCGAGTTGCGCTGCACGAGCACGTGGTTGGACGGCTTGGCGAGCGCGAGGCAGAGCGCGTGGTTGCCCTGCGAGGCGCCGTTGGTGAGAAACCAGGTCTGGCCGGCGCCGTAGGCGGCCGCCGCAAGCTGCTCGGCGCGCTCGTACGGCGTCGGCGAGGGGCCGAGGTCAATCCCCTCGATGTCCTGGCAGATGTCGAGCGCCAGGGCGTGCTCGCCGATCGCGGTGCGCAGCCCCGGGTCGGCGCCGGGGCCGCCCTTGTGGCCGGGAACATGGAAGCGGACCGAACCACGGAAGCCGTAGGAGACGATCGCGTCGAGGTAGGGCGCGGTCGGGAGCTCGCGTGTCGTCGGCGGGGCAGCTACGCGGTCGTCGCGGGCGACGCTCACTTGGCCGTCTTCTCCAGGTACGCGCGCACGAAGCCGTCGAGGTCGCCGTCGAGCACTCGGTTGGTGTCCCCCATCTCGTAGTCGGTGCGGTGGTCCTTGACCATCGTGTAGGGGTGCAGCACGTAGGAGCGGATCTGGGAGCCGAAGTTGACGTCCTGCGCCTCCCCCTTCTCCTTGGCGATCTCCTCGCGGCGCTTGCGCTCCTCGCGCTCGAGCAGCCGCGAGCGCAGCATCGCCATCGCCTCGGCCTTGTTGGACGACTGCGAGCGCTCGTTCTGGCACTGGACCACGATCCCGGTGGGCCTGTGGGTGATCCGGACGGCCGAATCGGTCTTGTTGACGTGCTGGCCGCCGGCGCCGCTGGCGCGGTAAGTGTCGATCTGGAGGTCGTCATCGTCGATCTGCAGCTCCGAGGCCTCTTCGACGACCGGCGAGACCTCGACCCCTGCGAAGCTCGTCTGGCGCCGGTTGGCGGAATCGAACGGCGACAGTCGGACGAGCCGGTGCACCCCCTTCTCCGAGCCGTACAGGCCGTAGGCGTTCTCGCCCTTGACCCTGAAAGTCGCCGACTTGATCCCGGCCTCCTCTCCCGGTGACACCTCGAGCAGCTCGACGTCGAAACCGCGCTTCTCGGCCCAGCGCATCTCCATCCGCAGCACCATCTCGGCCCAGTCCTGGGCGTCGGTACCGCCCGCACCGGCGTTGACGGTCACGAGCGCGTCGCCGGCGTCGTACTGGCCCGCGAACAGGCGCTGCTCCTCGAGCTCGGCGAGCCGGTCCTGGACGGACGTGATCTGGTCCTCGAACTCCGCCGCGAGCTCGGGGTCGTCCTCGGCGAGCTCGGCGAGCGGCTCGAGATCGTCAACGTCGCGCTCGAGCTCGCGGAACACGTTGAGCCTGCGGCTCGTGCGCGCGTGCTCGGCAGTGACGCGAGCCGCCCGCTCCTGGTCATCCCAGAACCCGGTCGCCCCCATCTCGTCCTCGAGCTCGCCGGCCCGTTGGGACAGCCCAGCTGGGTCAAAGATAGTCCGCAAGCAGCTTGAGCTGCTCGCGGATCGCCGCTAGGCGCTGGGGAAGCGGCTCTGTCGGTGCGCTGGGCATCGGCGACTACCCTAGCAGCGGCCCTGGTGCCCTCCGGCGCCGTGACCGATGAAGGTCGCTCGTGGCCCGTTCGGCGCCCTTACGCGCCGTGGCACTTCTTGAACTTCTTGCCCGAGCCGCACCAGCACGGGTCGTTGCGACCGATCTGCTCGGACTCGTCGACGCGACGTTGCTCGACGACCGGCATCAGCGGTACCTCCTGCTCCTCGCCGTACCCCTCGTCGGCACCCGCAGCGGCCATCGCGAGCGCGTTCGATCCCGCGGAGCTGCCGCCCGAGTAGGTGACCTGACCGCGCGCCGTCGACGAGCTGCTCGCCGGGCTTGGGCGCGACTGGGACGGGGGTCCGCCGTTCGGATCCTCGAGCGTGACCTCGACGTGGAAGATCAACCGGGCGAAGTCTGCCCAGACGCTGTGCATCAGGTCACGGAACAGGTCAAACGCCTCGTTCTTGTAGGCGACCAGCGGCTCGATCTGGGCGAACCCGCGCAGGTGGATGCCCTGCTGCAGGTAGTCCATGTCATACAGGTGCTCCTGCCAGCGCTGGTCGATGATCTCGAGCAGCAGCACGCGCTCGAGGACTCGCATCAGTTCCTCGCCGAGCTCCTGTTCGCGACGCTCGTAGCTGGCGAGCGCCTCCTCCTGCAGACGGGCGGCAAGGTCCTCGCGGTCCATCCGCGCGTGGTCGGCCGCCGCGAGCTCCTCGCTGGGCTCGAAGATCTCCTCGATCCGCCGCATCAGGCCCTCGACGTCCCAATCCTCGACGAACTCGCCGACCGTGTACTCGGTGACGAGCCTGTCAATCAGGTTGACGATCTCCTCGCGCGCGGCGTCCGAGATGTCGCGACCCTCGAGCACCTCGTCGCGGTAGGTGTAGATCACGTCACGCTGCTGGTTGAGGACGTCGTCGTACTCAAGCGTGTGCTTGCGCGACAAGAAGTGCTGCTCCTCGACCTTCTTCTGCGCCTTCTCGATCTGCTTTGACAGCATCCCGGCCTCGATCGGCTCCTCGTTGCCCTCCTCATCGGTGCTGCCGAGACGGTCGAGGATCTTGTAGATCCGCTCGCCGGCGAACAGGCGGACAAGATCGTCCTGGGCGGAGAGGAAGAAGCGCGACTCGCCCGGGTCTCCCTGACGGCCCGCACGGCCGCGCAGCTGGTTGTCGATCCGGCGCGACTCGTGGCGCTCGGTACCCAGGATGAAGAGTCCACCCGCCTCGAGCACCTGCTCGCGCTGGGCCTCGATTCGCTCCTCGATCGTAGGCAGGACCTTCGCGTAGTGCTCGTCGTAGTCGGGCATGTCCGGCTGCAGGCCAAGCTTGGCGACCTCGAGCCGCGCCAGGTGCTCGGCGTTACCGCCGAGCTTGATGTCGACCCCGCGGCCCGCCATGTTGGTCGCGATCGTGACCGCGCCGGGCGCACCCGCCTCGGCGATCGTCTCGCCCTCGCGCTCGGCGAACTCGGGCTTCGCGTTGAGCACCGAGTGCTTGATCCCCTGCTTGGTCAGATGGCGCGCGATGTCCTCTGAGACCTCGACCGAGATCGTGCCGACCAGCACCGGCTGGCCGGCCTCGTGCCGGCTCTCGATCTCCTTGAGCACCGCCGACCACTTGCCGTCCTTGGTCTTGTAGACCTGGTCGTTGCGGTCCTCGCGCACCATCGGCACGTTGGTCGGGACCTGCACGACCGGTAGCTCGTAGATCTTCATGAACTCGGTCGCCTCGGTCAGCGCCGTACCGGTCATCCCCGCGAGCTTGTCGTAGAGCCGGAAATAGTTCTGCAGCGTGATCGTCGCGAGCGTCTGGTTCTCCTCGCGGACGCTGACGCCCTCCTTGGCCTCGACGGCCTGGTGCAGGCCCTCAGACCAGCGCCGGCCTTCGAGGATGCGCCCGGTGAACTCGTCGATGATCTTGACCTCGCCGTCGATCACCGCGTAGTCCTTGTCACGGTGGTAGAGCGCCTCGGCTTTCAGGGACTGCTGGAGGTGGTTGACGAGGTGGCCGTTCTCGGCGCGATAGAGGTGATCGATCCTCAAAAAGCGCTCGGCCTTGGCGACGCCGCGCTCGGTGATCGAGACCGTCTTGTATTTCTCGTCCATCTCGAAGTCGAAGTCGGCGACGAACTCCTTCTTGGACCGCGGGTCCATACCCAGCGGTGTCTCGCCGGCGGTCATCTGCGGGGCCAGGCGCGCGAACTTCGCGTACAGGTCGGCAGCCTCCTCGGGGGCGCCGGAGATGATCAGCGGCGTCCGCGCCTCGTCGATCAGGATGTTGTCGACCTCGTCGACGATCGCATACGTGTGGTACGGCGACTCGCCCTCCTCGGGCTTGGGCCGCCCACCGTTCTGGACCTTCTCCTCCAGCGACTTGGCCATGTTGTCGCGCAGGTAGTCGAAGCCGAACTCGGAGTTGGTGCCGTAAGTGACGTCAGCGGCGTACGCGGCGCGCTTCTCCTCGTAGGGCTGCATGTTCTGCAGCACGCCGACCGACACGCCGAGCATGTCGTAGATCGGCTTCATCCACAGCGCATCGCGGCGCGCGAGGTAGTCGTTGACGGTCACGACGTGGACGCCTCGCCCGCCGAGCGAATTGAGCACAACGGCCAAAGTGGCCGTCAGCGTCTTGCCCTCGCCTGTCTTCATCTCAGCGATCGCGCCGTCGTGCAGGACCATTCCGCCGATCAGCTGGACGTCGAAGTGGCGCATCGCCATCGAGCGCCTGCCGGCCTCGCGCACGAGCGCAAAGCACTCGTACAGCAGGTCGTCGAGCGGCTCGCCGTTGCGCGCACGCTCGCGCAGCTCGTCGGCTGACTCGCGCAGCTCGTCGTCGCTGTAGTGCTCGAGCTCCTCCTCGTAGCCACTGATCCGCGAGACGCGCTGCTCGTAGGCTTTGAATTTCTTCGCCTCGCCCATGCGAAGCGCCTTGTCCAGAAAGGACATATGGCTAGGGTAGCGCGGGCACGGGGGCCGCTGGAGGTCAATCAACCGCCAGCCTAGGTCACTGGATCTGCGCTATGCGGCCGTCGAGACGTCGCCTCCCGGAGCCGCCGCGGCGCGCGCTTCACGCCGGCGCCGGCGCTTGTCCCGGTGTCGCTTGACCTGGACCGAAATCTCCTCGCTGACCTTGTTGATCGAGGTGATCATCTCGCGCGAAGAGCTACGCGCCCGCAGCGTCACGCCTTTTAGGTGCAAGGTGGCCTCGGCCACCTGCGAATCGGCGATCGCCGGGTTGCGTTCCTCGAACAGCTCGACCTCAAGCTCAGCCAGTTCCGAGACCTGTCGCGAGACCTTGCGAAAGCGCTTGACGACGTGCTCTCTGATGTCGTCTGAGACGGGCAGGTTTCTCCCCTTGACCTCGATCCGCATCGGCCGACCTCCTGGCTTGGAAGCGTTGATCTATGTAAAACCGAGGTTAATCACGACGCCGGACTTTGTCGAGCGGTCAGAATGCCCATGTTGGCATCGAACGTCGCCCCGAAGATCGCCTGGTCGTTTGAGCCGAGTGTGCTGATCGGCGTCGCCGCGCTTGCGATTCTGTACCTGCTCGCCTGGCGTCGCGGCCGGGCCACCGGCTCGCGGCACAAACCGGGCTTCGGCCGCCTGGCCCTGTTCACGTGCGGATTGCTCGCGATCCTCGCCGCGCTCGTCTCGCCGCTCGACGGGCTCGGCGATCAGCTGCTGGTGATGCACATGATCCAGCACATCCTGCTGCTCGACATCGTCCCGATCCTGCTGATCCTCGGCCTCAACAAGGTCCTGCTCCGTCCGGTCACGCGGCGGCTGCACTCGATCGAGCAGCGCGCCGGCTATCTCGCGCATCCGGCGTTCGCCGTGCTTCTGTACGCGGGCTTCATGTGGGGCTGGCACATCCCGGCGATGTACGACGCCGCGCTGCGCAACAGCTACGTGCACGCGTTCGAGCACCTGTGTTTCGCGGCCGCGGGGACGCTCTACTGGTGGCACATCATGTCGCCGATCCGCAGCCGCATGCGGCTCGGCGGACTCGGTCCGGTCGCGTACATGACGTCGACCAAGCTGCTCGTCGGGCTGCTCGGGATTGCGCTCGCATTCGCGCCGGCGTCGTTCTATCCCTTCTACGAGCACCACCCGCACTATTGGGGGCTCTCGCCGAGCGAGGATCAGTCGATGGCGGGGCTGACGATGGCGCTTGAGCAGTCGATCGTGATGGGGATCGCGCTCGTCGTCGTGTTCGTCCAGATGCTCACCGAGTCCGAGCGCGAGGCACAGCGCGAGGAGCGCTTCGAGATCGCCTGACGCGGGCGCGCTGGCGGTCGAGCGCGGAGCCCAACGCGGGTCGCGCGGAGGCCGCTCGGGCCTCCGCGCAACGCGTAGTTCAGGTCAGGCTACTTCGAGCACTTGGCAGAGCCGTTGACCGTGGCCATCTGGGTCTGCTTGGTGGTCGGAAGCGTCGCCGTGAATGTAGTCGCGTATGGCCGCTTGCCGTTCTTGCACGCGAACGACGCGATCGACGAGACGGTCTTGCCGTGGACCTTCTTGCTCTTCTTGAGCCAGTTCAGGTTCTGGGTCAACAACGAGCCCGCCAGCCCGGACGGGAACGAGATCGACGACGGGATCGGGACGTTGGTCACCATGTACTTGCCCTGCATCTTGTAGGTGCCCGGGTACGGGGGGGTGTCCCCGGTCGTGATGACGCCGCCGGCGCACTCGTGATTGGTCTGGTTGGTGACAAAGAAGAACACCAGCTTGCCCTGGCCGCCGTTCCAGACGTGCAGGAACGGAGCGCACGGGAAGGTGCCTGGTGCCGTAGCACTGAAGTTACTCGGCGAGCCAACCGCCGCGGTGATCGAGCCGGTCGCGACCATCGCCCCCTTCGGGCAACCGCTATCCCCGTTCGGGCCGGCCGCCGCGATCTTCGCCACGCTGCAGGTCGGGAAGTCCTTCCCGTCGCTCTTGATGCCGTAGATCTTGGTCTTGACGTTGAGCAGGATGGCGGTCCGGTTGCCGCCGGTCCCCGTCGCCACGTAGTGCTGGTGGAAGCCGATCGGCACCGGCTTCTTCTTCGTGCCCGCCTTCGTCGAAGTGAACTTGAGCGGGGCTGTGTAGGTGTTGATCGCGGTGTCGGCGTAAGCCGCCGCGGCCGCCACGAGCACGACAAGCGCCGTGACGGCTAGAACGATTTTTCGCAAGTGAGTCCTCCTCGGATGATTGATGTGGATGCGCCTGACCACCCTGACCACCGCGCCGGCCTCATGGAAGCGGTTGGAGATGGGGGAAGGTCTGGTCTTGACCGGTCGTCAGCGTCCCGAGCGGGCTCTGGCTGGTGCACCGCGGACCGGACGGGTTAGACGTGAAGTAGTACTTCTGGAGAAGTTGCTCGATTGTTAACACGTTGCCGCCAACAAAAGTTGTGCTCTGTGATAGGGACGGCGCTAGTCCAGGCAGCACGTGACTCGTGCAGAGGTAGCTGCCGAAGACGGGCAGTCCCTGACGAAGCTGGCTGTAGCCTCCCGGAGCCAGGTAGGGGTTGCTGCGGTTGCTCTCTGGCCGCGTCTGATACGGCGTCAGCGTCTCGGGGTTGATCGGGTTCGAGATCCGGACGTAGTGACGCTCACCGCCATACGCCGAGGCACGCTGCCCTTCCGTCGTGGCCGTGCTGTTGGCGAAGAAGGCGGCGATCTCGCGCCGGTAGGTGTTGATGTAGTTGACGACCGGAACGACGCCGCCCAGGTACGGCGCCAGCCGCGTGAAGAACGGCACGCTGTCGTTGAGGAAGCCCTCGAGCGCCGGGAAGCCGGCCTTCGAGGCCTGCGTCAGCGGACCGACATCGATCAGCAGATCGCGCAGCTCCGGCGCAAGCGTGACCGTCTTGGCGAGCACCGGGTTCAGCGCCAGCGCGGCGGGCCGCAGCTCATCGACTAGCGGCTTGGTCGTCTGCGCGAAGCGCGTCAGCTGCTCGATCGTCGCGGTTGACTCGCTGAGGAACGCCGGGAATGCCTTGATCGTGTCAGCGAGCGCCACATCGCGTGCCGAGGTCGTGGCGAACAGCGCGTTGTTGTTGCGCACGAACGACTGCAGCGTCGACGGAGAGCGGCTCAGTGCCCGGAACACCTGTCCCCCGTCGTGCAGCAGCGTCGTCGTCGCCTTCCCCTGACGGCGCAGAACGGTGAGCACCGACTCGACGTTGGTCGCGAACGGATACAGGTCCGCGAATGCCGCGTTGAACTGCTCGCCGCGGTTGGTCAGCGCGATCGCACCCTGCTGCATCCACGTCTGAAATGCCCGCCGGGTCGTCGGGTCGAAGGTCGAGAAGATCTGATCGAGCTGCACCGTCGGCGATACCTGCGCCTGCGGCAGGGTGCCGTTGTCGGGGAGCTTGGGGCCATTCGGGTTGCCCGCCGAGAGCTCGACGTAAGTCTCGCCGAGGAGTGTCTTGGCGCGCAGGATCGCCCGCGTGTTCGCTGGGCGGGGAGCGAACTGCTTCTCGATCTCGACCACCGCCCGCGAGAGGCCGGTCTTGTGGTCAAGGCCGACGCTGACCACGTGGCCGACGGTCACACCCGAGATGTCGACCTGGGCCTGCGTGCCGAGCTCGACGGCCTCGGGGAACTCGACCGTGAACCGGTAGCCCTCGGGCGCCAGCGGGATCGAACCGCCGAACGAGAGCCACAGGAACAGGAGCAGCCCGATGCACGAGGCCGTGAATGCGACCATCGTCAGGATTGCGGTTGTGCTCGGTCGCTTCTTGCTCATCCGGTCCTCGGGCAGATGACCTGCGAGCTGCCGGGGAGGGTCGTCACTCCGGGCAGCTCGGCCAGCGGCGGCAGGTTGAGCAGATCGAGGATCACCCCGATCGGCTCGCTGCTGACCTGAAGGCTGCCCTCGAAGAAGTTCAGCTGGCTGCAGGTCCCCATGAAAATGCCTTGCAGCACGGCGCCGTTGGCGTCCTGGGCGGCGGTCAGGCTGTCGGCGATGTGGGCCAGCCACGAGCCCCAGAACAGGTAGCTCGGCTGACCGCCCTTCTGGTAGGCGAGCGTGTTGAACAGGTCATTGAGGACGCCGACGCTCTTTGTCAGATTGGGGATCGCCTGCGAGAGCGAGGCCGATGCCGGCGCGAGCGTCCGCGCGAGCGGCTGAACGGCGATCGAGAACGGACGCAGCTGGTTCTTGATCACCGGCGTCGTATCCCGGAACAGCGGTCGTGTCGCGGCGAGCGCCGGTCCGAGGTTGTGCGCGAACGGGACCAGTTCGTGCAGCGTCGTGGCGCTCGCCTGCGAGAACGTCTTGACCTTGCCGACGGTCTCGGTCGTCTGCCGCAGCGTCCCCGGGAACAGCGACAGGGTCGACTCGAGCTGCGCGTCGTTGGCCGCGATCGCCGAGAAGTTCGTGTCCGAGGACGAGACCAGCGACGAGAGCTGGGTATCGACGTTGCCGAGCGAGTTCGCGACCAGATTGAGGTTGTGGATCGAGCGACGCAGGTTGTCGTCGCGGGCCGCGATCAGGTGGGTCAGCGACAGCGTGTCGCGGTCAAGCGGCTCGAAGCGCTTGAGCGTCCCGCGCAGGTCAGAGACGGCAGCCCGGCTCGGGGCCACCTGGGTCGAACCGTGATCGTGAAACGCCTGCGCGCCGCTGGCCAGCAGCAGGACCAGGTAGTTGCGCGTGTCGGCGTCGAGCGAGGAGAGGATCTGCGAGAGGTCGACATCGGGGTTGGTCTGGTCCGAGCTCAGGCTGCCGCCGTTGGGGACGACGCCGGCGCTCTTGGTCCCGGGGTCGAGCGCGAGGTACATATCCTTCAGCGGTGTCCGAGGACGCAGCAGGACGGTCGCGTTGCGGTAGATCGGCTGGTACTTCTTGTAGATGTGCATCGTCACGACCGCTTGCCCGTTCTGCAGTGAGACGCCGCCGACCTGTCCCACCTGGACGCCGGCGATCGTGATCGCCTGGCCCTGTCCGGAGGTGACCGCGGCCGCGGTCGAGAACGGCGCCTTGACCGTGTAGTACGACTGCCCGAACACGAACGCCGGCTGGTGCTCGAGGATGTAGCCGCTGACGAAGATCGCCCCGATCACCAGCGCGATGATCGCCGCGAAGTCGATCCGGTGGATCATGATCGCGCGCTTCACGGTCCCGCTCCCGTTTTGGCCGCGTTCAGGTTCGGCTCCGGGTTCTTGAAGCAGGGAACGTTGCCGCGGATCGGCGGTGCCTTTCCCGGATAGGCCGGGCGCGTGCCGAGCGTCGGTAGGACCGCGTTGCCGAACAACGGACCCTGCGATCCCAGCGAGCCGGTCTGAACCCGATCGTCGCCGCCGCCGGCGACCGCCCGCAGATAGCGACCGTTGCCATCGAAGTTCTGCCCGACGCTCGCGAGGCCGACCGCCGACTGGAAGAGCTCCTGATAGACGTGCAGCCCGGTCGTCACAGGCGGGTCAAGGATCTTCTGATTGCCTGTCGGGACGATGTTGTGGATGAAACAGCGCGCGAGCGTGTCAGACCCACTGAGCAGCGCCTTGCTCGAGTTCAGCGTCGAAGCGGTCCCCTGGATCGCCGGCGTCAGCGACGCCAGCAGGCCGCGCAACTCCTGGCGCGAGAACAGCGCCGTCGACTGGGCGACCCACGGGAACGCCGCGTCGATCGTCGGCCCGAGCTGTTTGACGCTCGGGGTCAACTCGCTCGCGAACTCGCGTGTCGGCCCGAACGACGCCTGGATCGGCCCGAGCGCGCTGTCGACCGCGCGCAGCGTCGGCGGCAGCAGCGCGATCGTCTGACTGAGAGCGTCCTGGCGGGCGGCAAGCGCCCCCATCGTCTGATTGAACGAGGTGATCAGGTGCGCGAGGTGCGCTTGCGAGGCCGACAGTCCGCTGAACGTGTGGTCCAGGCCAACGACGACGCCCGAGAGGTCGTGCGGCTGCTGGCCGAGCAGCGCCTCGTTGACGATCGAGGACGCCTGGAATGCCTTGTAGGCGTAGTTGAGCGACTCGTTGAGTGACTGGCCCGCGGTCAGCCCGCGCTGGGTCGGGTCCTGGGTCGCGTCCTCGGCGGGCGTTGGCTTTCCGTCGAGCGCCCCGCCGAACCCGCGCAGCAGCGTCTGAAGGTTGGCGCGGGTGTTCGAGTTCAGCGCCGACAGAACCCGGTCGAGCTGGACCGGACCGGTCGTGTTCGCGGCCGGAAGGGTCTGGCCGGTTCCAAGCGCCGGGGCGCTCGGAGTGCCGGGCCGCAGATCGATGTAGTAGCTGCCCTCGAGGAACAGCCGCGGGCGGATGTCGGCGGTCGCGTTGGAGTGAATCGGCAACGCGTTGCTGTCGATGTTCATCGAGACGATCGCCGCGCTCGGGGAGCCCTTCACCATCTGGATCGACGTCACCTTGCCGACGTCGACCCCCGCGATCCGGACTGGTGAGTCGAGGTGCAGCTCGGTCTGCTTCGTGAAGGTCGCATTGAGGACGAACGGCGAGGCTCCGAACGGGACCGAGCCGCCGAACACGAGGTAACAGACGACACCGATCACGACGATCGCGATCAGTCCGGCGACGAGGTTCGAGATCCGCGATCGGTGGCGTCTCATGAGCCGCTCTTCTTCGTGACCTCGGTCGACAACGTCCGTTTCGCGGGCGGGTTGCCGATCACCACACGGCTCGACAGGTAGTGCTCGTTGCCGGCGGCGCACGCGGCCGGCTGGCCAGGAGAATCTGTGTACGGGTACGGGTTGACGTGCAGCGGTCCGGAGGCAAAGCCGACCGGCCCCGGGTAGACCTTCTGCGAAGGCTCTGACTCGGCCCCTGGGATGTCATCGATCGCGATCTGGACGAACCGCAGCAGGCCGCCCTGGCTGACGTGCTCGGACAGCAGGCTCGAGATGTTGCGCAGGAAGAGCGTCACGTAGTTGCACGACGCCTGCACTGGGGTCAGGAATGCGAGCGGGGCTTTGAGGCTCGACGCCGTCAGCGTCAGCCGGTCGAGACCAGCCTGGACCCCCGGGGTGGCGCTGTACTTGGCGACGCTCTTGGAGAGGGCGACCGTTCGCTGGTCGAGTCCCGCGGTCGGCGGCAGCGTGCGCGTCCCGATCTTGAACGCCGATGCGAGCACCGGCGCGCTCTGCGGGAGCGTTTCGGCGCCGGGGCGGAAGTCGTGCAGGAGCGCCGCGGTATCGAGCAGGAACGGACGGATGATCGGGCTGCCGGCGATCGTCGCTTCGAAGTCCGGCGGCGTTCTGGAGATCGTCTCCTGCAGGGACGGGACCGCGACGCCCGCCAGCGCTCGGAACGTGGTGGCGAGGTTCCCGAATAGACTCGCCTGCGTCTGCGCCACGGGGACCAGCGCCGCGGTGTAGTTCTCGAGGCCGCGGAAGAAGCCGCCGAGATCCGTGCGTGGTGCGGCGAGGTTGCGCGCCACGGGAGCGAGATCGGTCAGCAGCGGGACAAACGCTCCGATGGCGTTGTTGATGTCGGGGCCGCGTCCCGCCAGCGCCTGGCCGAAACCGATCGTCGACGCCGCCACACCGACGCGGGTCGGCGGCGTGAACATCGACAGGACCCGGTCGAAGTCGACCGTGCTCCCCGACTGGCTGATCGGGACCGTCGCGCCGTTCGGGAACCCACGAGCAGAGTTTCCGGGCGTGATCGAGAGGTACTTGAGCCCGATCGCTCCCTTCAGGCGGACCGTGAAGCGCGTATTGACCGCGAGTGGCTTGACGCTCTGGTACATGCTCAGGTTCAGCTGCGCGACCGCGCGGCCGTCGGCCAGCCGCTCCGGGGTGACGCTCGAGACGACCCCGACCAGCGCGCCGCCGATCCGGACGTCGGTCCCGTGCGTCAGCTCCTCGGCGTTGGAGATCTGGACGTGGAGGTCGTAGCGCGGGACGAACGGCAGGCCGTTGGTGGCGTTGTAGGCGAGCGTCACGGCGACGATCGTCACGAGCACCGTCAGCGCGCCGATCAGGATCGGACTGCTGGTGATGCCCGAGCCGGGGGCGCGTCGATTCACTTGCGGCCCCCGACCAGGTACCCCAGCAGGCCCTTCAGGTTCGTCGACCGCCGCGCGTTTGTGTGCCGGACGGCCCGGGAGATGATGCCGGCGGCGAGGTGCTCGGCGCGGCTGGAGCTCGTGGCTGCACGGGCCGCCACCCGTCGGCCCGCGGCGCGGGTCGGCGCCGTGGAGACACGGGCGACCGCGGCTCCGGTCGTCGCGCGCGCCGCGGCGGCGCTCGCCGCGGCGCCGAACGTCGACTCGCAGCCCGGTACCGGTGTGATGGCGTACGTCGTGCAGCTCGAGACCAGCGGCTCGTCACGGACGTAGTGGCCGAGGGTGTTGAAGCCGTTGCCGGCGACAGCGCCGTTGAAGAGGACGCCCATCAGCTGCTGGATCCCGCCGGTGTTGTCGAGGCTCGTGGTCAGCCGAGCGAGCGACTTGGCGGTCGGCTTGGCGGCGGTGCCGAGCTTGTTGAGCCGCTGGGCTAGCGGCATCGACGCCAGCAGCGCCGGCTGCGACTCGGCTGACGCGTTGCCGAGGTCGATCAGAGCCTTGCGCGCGGCGCCGGCAAACGGGGTCAGGTTGGCGAACTGCTCGCCGAGCGCCGAGGCGCTCTTGCCGAGCGTCTGCATCAGCGGGGTTCCCTGGTCGGCGAGCACGCTGAGGTCCGCCAGCAGCGGCTTGAGCTGGCGCAGGTAGGACGGGAACAGCCTGAACGTCTTCGAAATGTCGGCCGCCCGCTGCGCGCTTGCAACCGAGGTCGTGTTCGCCTGCGTGACGAACGTCGAGATCTGGTGGCGCTCGCGCGCGAGCGGCGCGAGCACCGTGTCGGAGTCGGTCGCGAGCTGCGCCAGCTGGTGATTCTGGCGGGCGAGGATCTTGATCACCTTGTCGGTGTCGCCGAGCGCCGGGTTCGCGCGATGGATGACGGCGTTCAGATCCGATCCGCGCGCGGCGAGGCCGGTCCCGAACTCGTTGATGATCACCCCGAGCGACTGGCGGACCGGCTCCTGGGAGATGTCCTGGACGATGTCGGTGTCGATCGGCGAACTGGTGCGCGTGACCGGCAGGTAGTGGCTGCCCGTCCCAGGTCCGCTGGTGATCTTCGACAGCGCCGGCGCGCTCGAGGTGCCCGGCTCGCAGTCGACGTACTCTTCGCCGATCAGCGACTGCGGACGAATCGCGCAGTGGGCATCGGTGTGAAACGGCGTGAAATCCGGGTTGCTGATCGAGATCGTGACCGCGGCGCGGTTGTCGGACGTCACCCCCAGCGACTGGATGCTGCCGATGTTGGCGCCGGCGACGCGGACGTCCTCCCCCGTCGCGGCGAACGACGCGTCATCGAAGATCGCGCGCACGAGGTAGGTCGGCTGATGCTTCTGGTCAGACGCGCCGGTCGCGACCACGAACACGACCGCGATCGCGCTCAGCACCGCCGCTATCTTCGCGACGCGCCTCATGGTCCGGGCGGCACCTGGCTCGTCACGCATCCGGGGACCTGCTGCGGCGAGGAGCCGTCGGGGCTCGCCTGCGTCGCGCTCCCCGGACAGCGGTTGCGGACCGCGTGCAGGCCCTGATAGCGCTGCGACGGGAACTGCATCGTGAGCTGGTTGGCGCTGTTGAGCGTGAATGCGAAGTTCGCCGGCTGAGTGCGCACGTAGTGTCCGTTGGCGTCGTAGTAGGCGCCCGCCTGGCCGAGGTTGGTCAGCGCCCCGACGACGTCGGGCGTGTAGTTGCGCAGGTAGTCGAGCTGCGGCTGAGAGACGTTGAACTCCCGCACCAGCCGCGGGAACGTCACCGCGGCGATCCGCTCCAGTGACGGCGCCACGAGCGCCAGCTGCGTCAGGTCACCAGTGCCCGACGGGTTGTGGATCAGGTCGTCGAGCTGGCTGATCGTCGGGATCGACGCGTCGACGAGCGTGTTGAGCTTGGTCGCGAACTCGGGCAGCCGGCGGACGGCGGGCTTGGACGCGGCGACCAGCGGGTTCAGCGCGTCCAGTGTCGTCTGCAGGCCGTGGAACGTATGCGTAGCTCTAGTCAGCGTCGGTGGCAGGAGCGTCAGCGTCTGCTCAAGCGCCTGGCTCTGGCGCGCGATCGCGCCGGTGGCCGTGCTCGTGTTCGAGATCAGCTGCGTCAGCTCCTCGCTGCGCGACGCGAGCGCCTGCATCGCCTTTGCCCCGTTGACGAGCAGCCCGTCGAACGTCGGGGCGTCGCGGGTCAGCTCCGCGGTCACCTGGCTCGTGCTCTCCAGCCCCGGCGCGAGGTACTCGAGCGCCTTGTTCGCGAGCTTCCCCTTGTTCTGCAGTGACGCGGCCTCGCCGCGGATCAGCTGTTTGAGGCCGAGACGCGTGAGCGGATCGAGCGCATCGAACACCTCGTCGAGGTTGACCATCGAGGTGGTGTGGCTCTGCGGGATCACGCCGCCGTCCTGGATCGCCGGCGCGCTCTGCGGGCCCGGCTCGAGCGAGACGTACTTGCTCGCGATCCCCGACAGCGAGTCCTCGAAGATCCGCGCGGCCGTTCCCTGGTGCAACGTGCCGACGTCGGAATTGAGGGACAGCTTCACGTCCGCGGACCCGGACGGCGTCAGCCCGATCGAGTTGACCGTACCCACCTTGTTCGGGCCGATGAACACCAGATCGCCGGTGACCAGGCCGCTCGCGTCCTGGAACTCGGCGTGCAGCGAATAACTCGGCCCGCTTTCGAGCACGATCAATGCGACGACGACGACGGCCGCGAACAGCGCCAGGATTGCCACCCCACGGGTCGCGAGGCTGACCGTGTCGGGGCGGCGACGGCTGGCTGATGTGGAGCCTGATCCCTGGTCTCCGTTCGTGCTGCCGTGCGCGCTGATCTCCTTCTCCTCCTCTAATTCCGCGCCATCCCCTACTAAGGCGGGGCATGATCCTGTCAGAGCGCGAGGCTGCGCGCCAATCGGAACCGTTCGCTCCTAAACGACGTCTCGCCGGTCCGCAGACGTACCACGCGCGCCCGGGGCGCGGTCCGCGGACGTACCGTTCTCAGAGTTGCGCGGCGGCCGCCGCGGCGGCGACCTGGTGGCCGGCGGCGGGCCGTTTCCGGCTCGCGGAGGAGATCATCAGCGCCGCGCCGATCCCGCCGCTCAGATCGCCGAGCCCGGCGACCCTGACGGCCGGTGGGCGATCATCGTTGAAGAGATGCGGATGCATCGCGTTCGAGATCCGCTCGGCCATCGGCGCCCCGAAGCGCACCCCGAGGCCGCCGCCGATGACCACCGCCTCGACGTCGAGCAGATTGACGGCGGACGCGATGCCGGCGCCGAGCGCCTCGACGGCGCGATCGATCAGTTCGGTCGCGAGCTGATCCTGCTGGTCGAGCGCGTGTGCCCAGATCGCACTCGTCAGCCGCGTGCGCCCGTGCTGCTTCATCAGCTTGAACAGGTCAGTCTTGGTGCCCTTGTCGTGCTCGCGCCGCGCGCGCGCCTCCATCGCCGCTCGGCCGGCATAGGCCTCCATGCAGCCACGCCGTCCGCACGGGCAGTGCGCTCCACCGAGCCGGACGACCATGTGACCGATCTCGCCCGCGCCGCCGCGCCCGAGCCACGGCTTGCCGTTGAGGATCAGCCCGCCGCCGACGCCGGTGCCCCAGAAGACGCCGAGCAGCGACTTGTACGGCTTGCCGGCGCCGAGCTTGAACTCGGCCTGGGTCGCGACCTGGACGTCGTTGCCGACCACGACCGGCGTTCCGAGCGCATCCGAGAGCGCGTTGCCGAGCTCGAACGGCTCCAGCCAGTTGGGCAGGTTACGCGCGTTGGCGACGACGCCCGTCTCCTCGTCGACGTCACCCGGCGACCCGACTCCAACGCCCTGCAACGCGTCGGACTCGACGCCGGCCTCCTCGGCCGCCCCGTGCATCGCTGCCGCCATCGCCTCGGCGACATCGGCCGGTCCGCCAGCGGTCGGGGTCGGCTGGCGGGCCTGCCCGACGACGCGATGGCGGCTGTCGACGACGATCGCTTCGATCTTCGTGCCCCCGAGATCGATCCCGCCCCGCAGTCTTCTCGCCGGTCGCGTGCCTTGCATCCTGTCGGCAGGCTACATCAGAGAGAGGCGTCCAAAGCGGCCGTCCTTCGCCGCGGGTCGCGGTCGGCCCGCGCGACCGCAGCTAGCCCCAGGACTCGCGGTAGGACTCCTGTTCGGCTGTCGGCTCGTCGATCGCCACCCCGAGCGCCTCGAGCTTGAGCCGCCCGACCTCGCGGTCGATCGCGGCCGGCACCGGGTGCACGCCGGGCTCGAGCTCGCCACGGCGGCGCACGAGCTCCTCGAGAGCGAGCGCCTGAAGGGCGAACGAGACGTCCATCACCGCCGCCGGATGCCCTTCGGCGGCGGCAAGGTTGACCACCCGCCCGCGGGCGAGCAGGTTGAGCCGCCGTCCGTCGGCGAGCACGTACTCCTCGACCAGGCGCTTGACCTCGCGCATCCCGCCGGTCGCGAGCTCGCGCAGCTCGTCGAGGTCGAGCTCGACGTCGAAGTGGCCTGCGTTGGCGAGCACCGCCCCATCCTTCATCCGCTCGAAGTGCTCGCCGCGCAGCACCCGCCGCGAGCCGGTGACGGTCACGAACACGTCGCCGCGCTCGGCGGCCTGGAGCGAGGGCATCACCTCGTAGCCCGCCATCCGTGCCTCGAGCGCGCGCAGTGGCTCGACCTCGCACACGATCACGGCCGCGCCGGCGCCGCGCGCGCGTTCCGCGACGCCCTGGCCGGCCCATCCGTAGCCGACCACGACGAGCGTGTTGCCCGCGAGCAGCACGCCCGAGGCCCGCACGATCCCGTCAAGCGCGGACTGTCCGGTCCCGTGGCGATCGTTGAGCGCCCGCTCGGTGCGCGCCTCGTTGACCGCGAGCACCGGACAGCGGAGCTTGCCCTCCTCGTCGAGCCGGCGCAGGCGTACGAGTCCGGTGGTCGTCTCCTCGGTGCCGCCGATCAGCCCGTCCACGAGCTCGCCGCCCTTGGCGTGGGCCGTGACGAGCAGGTCGGCGCCGTCGTCGATCGTGATCTGCGGCTTGCCCTCGAGCAGCGCCACCACGTGCGCGACGTACGTGTCGAGATCCTCGCCCCGCACCGCCCGGACCTCGACCCCGTCGTCGAGGACCAGCGCGGCAGCGACGTCGTCCTGGGTCGAGAGCGGGTTGGCCGAGCAGAGCGCGACCGCGGCGCCGCCGGCCTTCAGCGCTCGCACCAGGTTCGCGGTCTCGGCGGTGACGTGCAGGCAGGCCGCGATCCGAATCCCGTCCAGCGGCCGCTGCGCCGCGAAGCGCTCGCCGATCCGCGCCAGCACCGGCATCTGCCCGGCGGCCCAGCCGATCCGCGCGCGGCCGTCGTCCGCGAGCGCGAGGTCGGCTACGTCATGCCGGGCAACCGACGCTCGCGCCATCTGCGGTCGAGATCAGTAGCGGTAGTGGTCGGCCTTGTACGGCCCCTGGACCGGCACCCCGAGGTACGTCGCCTGGCTTGGGGTGAGCTCGGTCAGGCGCACGCCGAGCGCGTCGAGGTGCAGTCGCGCGACCTTCTCGTCGAGGTGCTTGGCGAGCGTGTAGACGCGCTTGTCGTAGCTGTCGTCGTGGCCGAACAGCTCGATCTGGGCGATCACCTGGTTCGTGAACGAGTTCGACATCACGAAGCTCGGGTGCCCGGTCGCGTTGCCGAGGTTCAGCAGGCGTCCTTCGGAGAGCACGATGATCGTCCGCCCGCCTGGGAACTGCCACTCGTCGACCTGCGGCTTGACGTTGATCCGGTTGATCCCGTCGATCGCGGCGAGCCCCGCCATATCGATCTCGTTGTCGAAGTGGCCGATGTTGCCGACGATCGCCTGATGCTTCATCTGTGACATGTGCTCCGCGGTGATCACGTCGCGGTTGCCGGTCGCGGTGACGAAGATGTCAGCCGTGCCGAGCACGTCCTCCAGGCGCGCGACCTGGTAGCCGTCCATCGCCGCCTGCAGCGCGCAGATCGGATCAATTTCCGTAATCACCACGCGTCCGCCCTGGCCGCGCAGCGACTCGGCGCAACCCTTACCGACATCGCCGTATCCGCACACGACCGCGACCTTGCCGCCGATCAGGACATCGGTCGCGCGGTTGATCCCGTCGATCAGCGAGTGGCGGCACCCGTACTTGTTGTCGAACTTCGACTTGGTCACCGAGTCGTTGACGTTGATCGCCGGGAACAGGAGCTTGCCCTGCTCGGCGAACTGGTACAGGCGATGAACGCCGGTCGTCGTCTCCTCGGTCACGCCCTTGACCTGGGCCGCCATCCGCGTGAAGCGCTGCGGGTCCTGCGTGAGCGAGCGCGTGAGCAGCGTCAGCACGACGCGGAGCTCGTCGGAGTCGGCCGTCGACGGGTCCGGGACCGCCCCGGCGGCTTCGTACTCGACGCCGTTGTGGACCAGCAGCGTCGCGTCGCCGCCGTCATCGAGGATCATGTTCGGACCGTCGCCTTCTGACCAGCTCAGCGCCTGATCGGCGCACCACCAGTACTCCTCGAGCGTCTCGCCCTTCCACGCGAACACCGGCACGCCCTGTGGGTCCTCGGCCGTCCCATCGGGGCCGACGACGACCGCGGCGGCGGCGTGATCCTGGGTCGAGAAGATGTTGCAGCTCGCCCAACGGACCTCGGCCCCGAGCGCGACGAGCGTCTCGATCAGCACCGCGGTCTGGATCGTCATGTGCAGCGAACCGGTGATCCGCGCGCCCTTGAGCGGCTGACGCTCGGCGTACTCGCGACGGGTCGCCATCAGCCCGGGCATCTCGTGCTCGGCGAGCTGGATCTCCTTGCGGCCGAACGCTGCCAGCCCGAGATCGGCGACCTTGAAGTCTGTCCTGGGAACGGTTGTCGTCATGCTTTCTCCGGGTTCGTCATCGTCTTATCGCGCTCGCGCTACCGCGAGCGCACCGACGGCAGCGCTCACGCCACCGCGGCCAGCAGCTTCTGATGCTTGTCCTGCTCGAAGCGCAGCCAGTCCTCGGCGTCGACGTCCTCCGGACGCCGGGCTTCGGACGCAAGCCACGCCGCGACGGCCTCGCGCAGCTCGACATCGGTCGCCATGCGAGCCGCGAACGCCACGTCGGAGAGACCGATCTCGAACCGTGCCAACAGCTCCTTGAGCGTGCGCAGGCGCTGCAGTTCGGCGGCGCCGTAGAGGCGATAGCCGGACGCGGAGCGGGCCGGGGCGACGAGCCCCGCCTGCTCGACATAGCGCAGCATTCTCGGCGACCAGCCGGTCGTGGTTGCCGCCTCGTTGATGGTCAGCATCTCCATGCGCCCCAACCCTACCACGATCGTGTCAAGGTTGGGGCGTTATCTATCTGCCGCTAGCGCCTGCTTGAGGCGCTCGAGCCCCGAGATCGACGCCGGATCGACGCCTTTGAGGATCGCGAGGTAGAGCGATACGAGATCGCCGAGCAGCACGAGCGAGACGAGGCGCTCGATCCGCGTCTCCCCCACCGTCGCGAGCCGTTCGGTGGCCACCCCATGGCTGGCGATCTGCTCGCGGGTCAGTTCGATCCTGGTTCGCACCCGGGGATGGAGGTCGGAGTCGTCGAGCAGCACGGCGCTGAAGCGGCCGAGTCCGGCTGCCCCCTCCCAGCCGACGAGCTCGTTGTGATCGAGTTCGGGCAGCACGTTGTAGAAGCACGGCATCTTCGCGTTCTCGTTGATCTGCGTCTTCCAGCGGTAGGCGATCGGCGCCGTGAGGTCCGCACCGGCGATATGCGGAATCGTCCCCAGCAGTGATCGCGCGACGCGCTTGGCCAGCGAGTCCTCGGCGGCGTCCGGTCCCCACTGCGTCGCGAGCTCGCCGGCGTGCGCTGCCGCGACGTCGATCTCGGTGTGCAGGCGCTCGCTGACGCCGACGAGCGCCGCGACCTCGAGCGCGACGGCGAGCGTGTAGCCGACGGTCGCGCGCGGCTGGTAGCCGCCGGGGAGGGGCACGACCGCGACGCCGTCCGCGCGCGCGGCGGCTGCCAATTGGCCACCGGTCGTGCAGACGATCCGGTGCGCGCCGAGCGCGCCGGCCGCCTCGTAGGCGGCGAGCGTCTCCTCGGTCTCTCCCGAGTAGCTGCAGCAGAGGACGGTCGTGTCGGGGGCCGTCCACGGTGGCAGCACGTAGTCGCGGGCGCACGCCATCGGCCGCAGCGCACGGTCCCCGAGCGCCGCGATCGCGAGCGCGCCGCCGATCCCCGACCCGCCCATGCCGGCGATGATCAGGCCGCCCCGCGAATCGTGCGCGGCCAGGTTCGCCGACTCGACCCGCCACAGCGCGTCGCGCAGGTGCTCCGGCGAATCGAGCACGTCGGCCAGCTGCCCACTCGGGTCAATCGGCGTGATCCCCTCACGGCTCAGCTCAGGCAGCTCGCCCGCTGCGCCGCCCCGATCGGCAACGCTCAAAACGACACCGCTCGTTCGGGCAGCTCCACGCCGGGGAAGATACGCATGCCCGCGGTTAGGACGTTGCCCGCCCCCACCTTGACGTTCTCGCCGAGGACGACGCCACGATCGATCCGGCAGTGGTCGCCGACCGTCACGCCCGGTCCGAGAATCGCCGCACTTACCCGCGAGCCGGCGCCCACCCGGCAACCCTCGAGCAGCACGGAGCCGTCGACGTGGGCCCCGGACTCGATCCGGACGCCGCCGCCGAGGACGGTCCGCCCGCCGATCGTCGCGCTCGGCGCCACCACGCAGTCAGGTCCAATCATCGCCGGTCCGAGGACGCTCCCGGCGATCGCGGCGCCATCCCCCTGCTGGAGCGTCCCACCGGACTGCGCCAGCTGCCGGCCGATCTCGGTCCTGACATCGCCGCCGAGGATGTCGAAGGTGGCCTGCAGGTAGCGCTCCGGCGTGCCGATGTCGAGCCAGTATCCGACCAACTCGTGGCCGTAGAGCCCCTTGTCGACCAGCTCCGGGAACACCTCGCGCTCGATCGAGAGCTTGGTCCCCGCGGGCGGCAGCGAATTGAGCACCTCGCGCTCGATGATGTACATGCCGGCGTTGATCAGCGTCGAGTCGATCTCGTCCGGGCTGGGCTTCTCGACGAACTCGGTCACCGCGCCGTGCCGATCGCGCCTGACGAGGCCATATGCGGACGGATCCTCGACCCCGATCAGCCCCAGCGTGACCCGCGCGCCCGTGCGCTCGTGTTGCGCGAGCTGTGCGGTCAGGTCGAGATCGGTGAGGATGTCGCCGTTGAGCATTACGAAGCGGTCGTGCAGCAGGTCCTCGGCGAGCTTGAGCGCGCCGCCGGTCCCAAGTGGCCGCGGCTCCTCGACGTAATGCAGCCTGAGCCCGAGCGCCGACCCGTCGCCGAGCACGCGGCGCACGCCGTCAGCCATGAACCCGCACGACAGGATCGCCTCGTCCACGCCGTGTCCGCGCAGCCATTCGAGCATGTACGAGATCAGCGGTCGCCCGACGAGCGGCACGACCGGCTTGGGAATGGTCGACGTGAGCGGACGGAGCCTGGTCCCCTCGCCGCCCGCGAGGATCAGCGCCTGCATGCGATCACCACGGCGTGATCAGCGCCCGATCCCCTCGTAGATGAAGCCGGCGTCGGCGACCACCTCGCGCTCGACGAAGTTTCGGCCGTCGATCACGAGCCGTCCCGCCATCCGCTCGTGGACGTCGTTCCAGTCAAGCTCGCCGAACTCGGGCCACTCGGTCACCAGAATGCAGGCATCGGCACCCTCGAGCGCCTCGAGCGCCGACGACGCGAAGTGCACCCCGGTCATCAGCTTGCGCGCCTGATCCTCGGCGATCGGGTCATACGCGCTGACCACCGCCCCCGCGGCCTGCAGGCGCGCGGCGAGAACCAGCGATGACGCCTCGCGCATGTCATCGGTCTGCGCCTTGAACGCGAGGCCCAGCAGCGTGATTCGCTTGCCGACCAGCGAGCCGAGGTGCTTCTCGAGCTTTCCGACCACGCGCCGCTTCTGCAGCTCGTTGACCTCGATCACCGCGGTCAGCAGCTGGAAGTGATAGCCCGAGTTCCCGGCGAGCTGCTTGAGCGCCGACACATCTTTGGGAAAGCAGGACCCGCCGAAGCCGATCCCAGGCCGCAGAAAATGGCTGCCGATCCGCTGATCGAGCCCCATCCCGCGCGCGACCTCGGCCACATCGGCGCCCGTCTCCTCGCAAACGTTCGCGATCTCGTTGATGAACGAGATCTTGGTCGCCAGAAACGCGTTCGCCGCGAGCTTGACCATCTCGGCGCTCGCCACATCGGTGCGCACCAGCGGCGCGTCGAGCGGCTCATAGAGCTTGACGACCATGTCGCCGGCCCAGTTACCGTCGTCGCCGACGACGACTCGATCCGGCGCACGGAAGTCCTCGAGCGCCGAGCCCTCCTTGAGGAACTCGGGGCACGATGCGTACGCGAAGCCGTCCTTTCCCTGCGCGCGGAGCACGCGCTGGATCGCGGCTCCGGTCCCGACCGGCACGGTGGACTTCATCACCAGCGCGTGCCCGTCCGAGGCGGGCATTTCGGCGACGACCGCGTTGACCGCCGACAGATCGGCGTCGCCCGAATATGTCGGCGGCGTTCCGACCGCGACGAACAGCAGCCGGGCGTGTTCGAGCGCCGGCGCGAGCTCGGTCGAGAAGTGCAACCGCTCGCGGTTACGGGCCACCGACTCGGGGAGCCCCGGCTCGAAGATCGGGATCTCCCCGCGCTGCAGGCGCGCGATCTTGTCGGCGTCGACGTCGACGCACCACACGTCGCTGCCGAGCTCGGCGAACCCGACCGCCGTGACGAGCCCGACGTAGCCGGTGCCGATCACAGCGATCGGCTCGCGTGCGGACGTAGTCATGACGGTGTCGCGCTCATCGAGCGCCAGAGCCTAGCGGGGTCGGTCGGCCGACGATCGGTGTCCGCGAGGCTATGCCCCGCGCGTCAAGGATGCCGCGATCGCGACCATCTGCGCGTTTGTGATGTCGGTCGTCAGCGTGTTGGAGATCCAGTAGACGCCCTGCGGGGTGTGCCAGGCGACGTTCGTCAGGCTGCCGCCCTGCGCGTAGAGGAACAGCTTGCGGCCGTTGACGATCCTCGTCCCGCTCGGGCTCCCCAGCAGCGGTGGGCTCTGCCAGGTGGTCCCCTGCACGCCGTAGTACTCGCCGAGCAGCGAGTTGAGCACTAGCGTCATCCGGTATGCGGGGTGCAGATGGCCCTGCTGATCGCGGATGTGGTAGCCGCGCGGGTAGGAGCCGACGTAGGCGGTCTCCGGCTCGTCGCCGTCATCGCAGTTCGCGGTCAAGCTCGTGCAGTACCCCGACCCCGCTGCCGACGTGATCAGCTTCGGGTAGTAGACCGGCATATTTACGTTGCGCAGCACCTGCGCCTGGGCCTTGCCGTCGGTCGTGTCCGCGATCAGGCCCGGCGGCGGTCCCTTCGCGTGCCGCGTGTGGGCTCCGAAGGTCGGATGCTTGCTCTTCGGTGCGGTGTGCGTCGCGCGCATGAACTCGGCGAACACGTGGTGCTCGGCCCCGGCGCTCGTCGGCGCGACGTAGCACGGCGTGGTTCCGGTCGGGTCACAGGGCAAAAACGTGGCCGGGAACTTGATCTGCTTGATCGTGCGCCCGTCGGAGAATGCGACCAGGTTGAACAGGTTGATCAGCCCGTCGGTCGTGTGCAGGTTGTGGTCGGTCTGCGTGTTCGCTCCGAAGATCCGCAGCAGTTTGTCGCGGTTGGCGATCAGGTTGTCGACCCCGTACTGGTCCTTGGCCCAGCGGATGAAGTCCTGCTGACGCGCGTTTCGTACGAGGTCGGAGTCGGTGTGGCGGAAGCGCACGAACTCGAGCGCCAGCGTCCCGCACAGCTTCTGGTACCCGGGCTGGATGTTGATCGACGAGAAGTTATCCGCCCCTAGGGCGCTGACGTTGTAGTAGCGGTGGTCGACGTCGGTGTAGACGCACCCGATCGCGTTGACCAGGTCCCTGAAGCCGCCGAAGTTGATGTCGACGATGTGGTTGACGTGCAGGCCGGGGAACACCTGCTGGCGCAGGGTCTTGATCAGCAGGTTCGTGCCCCCGAGCGTGTAGGCGCTGTTGATCCTGGAGTTGCCGTAGCCCGGGATGTCGACCTCGAGGTCGCGCGGCACCGACAGCACGTTGATCGTCTGCGAGCTGGAGTTCAGGCGCACGAGCAGCATCGTGTCCGTATTGGCGATCTTGTATGGCTCGCCCGCCCGGTGGTCGGAGCCGATGATCAGGATCGTCTGCGGCTGGCCGGGATTCGGCAGCGTCACGTTCGCGTTCGGGATCGCCGCCGTGATCGAGATGTCGGCCTCGAGCTGTCTGAACTGCAGCAGTCCGGCCACCGCCGTCGTCGCCGCGACCGCGCCGATCACGATCACAGAGCCGATGAAGAAGCGCAGCAGCGCCCCGCCCCGTGTCCGTGGCATCAGTTTCACGCCAGACCGCCCTCGATCGCGGTCAGGCCACCCGGTTCGTCATCACTCAAGCAGTTCGGCAATGAACGGACGAAATCTCCCAGGGCCCGGCGGTAGCGCGCCAGCGACAGGATCGAGACCCACTCGTCGGGCCCGTGGTGCCCGGCGCCCGAGGGCCCGAACTCGACCGCCGGGATCCCCACCTCGATGAACGAGGCGACATCCGATGCGCCGTCGCGGCCGACGCTCAGCGTCTCCATGTCGGGCAGCGAGCGCGACAGCGCGTCGCGCAGGGCACGCACGTACGGGTTGGTCGGGGAGACCGTGACCGGCGGGTGGATGAAGGTCCGTTCGACGTCGATCTCGGGGATCGTACGCACCTGGGCGAGGATTTCGCCCGGGTCCTGGCCCGGCAGGTAGCGCACATCGACCGCCATTGCGCACCGGTCGGGCACCTTGTTGAGCGCGTCGCCGCCCTCGATCCGCCCGAGGTTGATCGAGGGGCGATCGAACATCTCCGAGGATTCGCGCGAGAACGGCAGTGACTCGATCTGGCGGAACACGTCGATCGCCTTGAGCACCGCGTTGTCGCCCAGCCATGGGGTCGAGCTGTGGGCCGCGCGGCCGTGGACGACGATCCGCATCACGAGCACGCCCTTCGCCTGGACCCCGATGTGCATGTCGGTCGGCTCGCCGGTGATCGCGAAGTCGCCCCCGAGCCCGGCCGCGACGATCGCGTCGGTGGATCGCTCGTCGATCTCCTCGGACTCCTCGTCGGGGACGCATACGAGCCGCACCCGCACCTGGGCCTGGTCTTCGACGTCCTTGAGCGCGCACATCATCGCCGCCAGGCCGCCCTTCATGTCATAGGCCCCCCGGCCGATCAGCCGATCGCCCTCGAGTCGCGGCTCGAACTGCTCGGGACGCCCGGGAACGACGTCGAGATGGCCGTGGAGCACGACACACGGAGCGTCGCGCGTGCTACGTCCAACCTCGGCGACCAGTACCGGCAACCCGTTGTGGTCGTGATCGTGCACCTCTATGTCGCGGGATTCGAGCCAACCCTTGACGAATCCTGCGGCTGCGACGAGATCGTCGGGGCGCGACGTGTCGTAGCGGATCAGCCGTTCGGCGAGGATGCGCTCGTCAACCATCTGCCGCGAAACGGTACGCGCCGCACTTGACGCGCAAATAAGGCGCGACCCCGGTTGGCCTCGGCACTCAGGCGCCCTCGGCGACCTTGATGAACGTCTCCCAACGGGTCTTGTCCCGCTGCGCCAGGCGCTGGCGCTCGGTGTCCTCGCCGGCCTGCTCGAGCTCGTGC
Organism: uncultured Solirubrobacterales bacterium; assembly: GCA_963744695.1. Taxonomy (GTDB): domain Bacteria; phylum Actinomycetota; class Thermoleophilia; order Solirubrobacterales; family Solirubrobacteraceae; genus Palsa-465. Next base: position 59,503 of record CAVUUT010000016.1, read on the forward strand.
TCGGCCTCCTGCAGGCGTGCACGGAGCTCGTCGACATCGAGCGCACCGGGTTCGTGGGCCTCCTCGACCAGCAGCAGCGCGTGGTTGGCGATCACCTGCAGGTAACCCTCGGCCTGGGCGAAGCGGACGATGTCGGTGTCGGACCTGTAGAGCCGCAGCTCGGTCGGGTCGAGCATCGCGAGCAGCGGCGCGTGGTTGGCGAGCACGCCGATCGAGCCGATCACGGTCTTGGTCGAGACCATCTCGACCTCGTCGGCGAACACCTGGCCCTCGGGGGTCAGGACCTCGACCGGAAATTTGCTGTGGGCCACCGTCTACTCCTGCTCGGAGTCGCCGCTCTCGCCGTCGGAAGCGGACTGCTCGCTCGAACCCTCGCTTGAACCCTCGGTCGAGCCCTCGCTCGAACCCTCGCTCGAACCCTCGCTCGAAGCGGAGGCCGACCTCGAGCCGCGGCCCGACTCCTCGCGCTCGCTGGCCGCGTCGGCCACGACCTGATCGATCGTCCCCTTGAGGAAGAACGCGCGCTCGGGGAGATCATCGTGCTTGCCCTCGAGGATCTCCTTGAAACCGCGGATCGACTCGGCGACCGGGACGTACACGCCCGGGACGCCGGTGAACTGTTCGGCGACGTTGAACGGCTGCGATAGGAAGCGCTCGATCTTGCGCGCCCGGTTGACCGTCACCTTGTCCTCGTCGGAGAGCTCGTCGATCCCGAGGATCGCGATGATGTCCTGCAGCTCCTTGTAGCGCTGCAGCACCTCCTTGACCTGGTTCGCGACCGTGAAGTGCTCGTCGCCGAGGATCTCGGCCTTGAGGATCGTCGAGGTCGAGTCGAGCGGGTCGACGGCCGGGTAGATCCCCTTCTCAGCGATCGAGCGCGACAGCGTCGTGGTTGCGTTCAAGTGGGCGAACACGGACGCCGGCGCGGGGTCAGTCAAGTCGTCGGCAGGTACGTAGATCGCCTGAATCGAGGTGACTGAGCCGTTGCGGGTCGAGGTGATCCGCTCCTGCAGCTGGCCCATCTCGGACTCGAGCGTTGGCTGGTAGCCGACTTGGGACGGCATCCGTCCGAGCAGCGCCGAGACCTCGGAGCCGGCCTGGACGAACCGGAAGATGTTGTCGATGAACAGCAGCACGTCCTGGCCCTCGTGATCGCGGAAGTACTCCGCCATCGTCAGACCCGAGAGGGCGACCCGCATGCGGGCGCCGGGGGGCTCGTTCATCTGCCCGAAGACGAGCATCGTCTTGTCCAGCACCCCGGACTCCTTCATTTCGAGCCACAGGTCGTTGCCCTCGCGTGAACGCTCGCCGACGCCGCAGAAAGCCGACAGACCGCCGTGCTCCTGGGCGAGGTTGTGGATCAGCTCCTGGATGATCACTGTCTTGCCGACCCCCGCGCCGCCGAACAGCCCGACCTTGCCCCCACGGGCATAGGGCGCGAGCAGGTCAATCACCTTGATCCCGGTCTCGAACAGCTCGGTCGTCGGAGCGAGCGCCTCGATCGACGGCGCCTCGCGGTGGATCGGCCAGCGCTCGGTGTCCTTGGGGACCGGCTCGCCGTAATCGATCGGCTCGCCGAGCAGGTTGAAGATCCGCCCGAGCGTCACGGGGCCCACCGGGACCGTGATCGGCGCGCCGGTGTCGATAACCTCGCTGCCCCGGGAGAGACCGTCGGTCGTGTCCATCGCGACTGCGCGCACGCGGTCGTCGCCCAGGTGTTGCTGAACCTCGCAGACGAGCACGCTCTCCTCGCCGGCGGCGATGTCCTCGTCCTCCTCGGCGCGTGCCGCCTCGGGCCGCTTGACAGTGATCGCGTGGTAGATCTCGGGGAGCTTGTCGGGGAACACAGCCTCGATCACCACTCCTTGGATCTCCTCGATCGTGCCGGTGTTCTGCTTGGTCTCTTGTGTCTCGGTCTCTTCGGTGGTGACAGACATTCGTTCTCCTGTTCAGCGCCTGTGTCTCGCTAGCCGAGGCCTTCGGCGCCGGCGACGACTTCCAAGATCTCCTGGGTGATTTCCGCCTGGCGGGCGCGGTTCATCTCCAACGTGTAATCCTCGATCAGCGTGCTCGCGTTCTCGGACGCGTTGCGCATCGCGGTCATCCGCGCGCCGTGCTCGGACGCGGTCGATTCAAGCAGAGCGCGGTAGATAGAAATCTCGACGTAGTCGGGCACCAGCCGCTTCAGGATCTCTACCGGATCGGGCTCGTACTCGACCGTGATCCGCGGGCGCGACTCGCCGTCGGTCCGGGTAGCGCGCTCGTCTTCGTCCTCGTCTTCGGCGAGCACGGTCGCCCGCTGCAGCGGCAGCAGCGTCTCGCGCCGCACGATCTGAGACAGGGGCGAGATGTAGCCGTTGTAGAAGATCTCGACCTGGTCGACATCGTTGTCGACGTAGGCCGCCATCAGGCGCTCGGCGATCCGGCGTGCATCGGCGTACGCGGGCCGGTCCGAGAAGCCCGTGAAGCTCTGCACCGGCTCGAAGCCGCGGAACGCCAGCGACGACGCCGGCCGTCGGCCGGAGGCGAAGTAGGACGTCGCACGACCCTCGGCGGCGTGCTCGCGCCCGGCCGCGATCCCGGCGCGGACGGCATTCGAGTTGAAGGCGCCCGCGAGGCCGCGATCGCCCGCGATCACGAGCAGACCGACGTTCTTGGTCTGTTCGTGCTCGGTCAGGATCGGCAGCCGTGGCATGCTGCCCCCGGCGCGGGCCGCATCGCGCGTCATCCGCCGGATCGCGTCGGCATACGGCCGCAGCGCCTCGATCCGCTGCTCGGCACGGCGCAGCCTGGCAGCGGCGACCATCTCCATCGCGCGGGTGATCTTCTGGATGTTCTTGACCGCGTCGATGCGGTTGCGAACGTCTCGCTGGGAGGTCGCCACGAGTAGCCCGCTTAGGCCTCGGGCTCTGCGTCGTCGCCGGTGCCGGAGTCATCGGGGCCAGGGTCGCTGGTGCCGGAGTCCTCGGAACCCGAGCCCGAGTCGCCCGGCTCGCGGCGCGCGGGCGGCTCGTCGCCGTCCTCGAGCGCTAGGCCCTCCTCGTCGAGGTCATAGCCGAAGTCCTCGGCGTACTGCGCGACGAACTTCTCGAGCTCGGCCTGGGTCTCGTCGCTCCAGTCGCCCCCCGCGATCTTCTTCAGCAGCTCGGGCTCGTTGCCCCGCAGCGACTCGGACAGGTTGGTCAAGAACCGCGTCACCTTGTCGACGTTGATCCGATCGACGAAGCCGTTGGTCGCCGCGTAGATCTGGACCACCTGGTCCTCGACCGGCATCGGGTGGCGCTCGGCCTGGTTGAGCGTCGTCACGAGCCGCTCGCCGCGCGCCAGCGCGCGCTTGGTGTCGGCGTCGAGGTCGGAGCCAAACTGGGAGAACGCCTCGAGGTCGCGGTACTGCGAGAGATCGAGCTTCAGCCGTCCGGCGACCCGGCGCATCGGCCTGCTCTGGGCGTTGCCGCCGACCCGCGAGACCGAGATGCCGACGTTGATCGCCGGCCGCACGCCCGAGTAGAACAGCTTTGGCTCGAGGAAGATCTGGCCGTCGGTGATCGAAATCACATTCGTCGGGATGTACGCGGAGACGTCGCCCGCCTGAGTCTCGATCACGGGCAACGCCGTCAGCGAGCCGCCGCCGAGGTCATCGTTGAGCTTGACCGCACGCTCGAGCAGCCGCGAGTGCAGGTAGAACACGTCGCCCGGGTACGCCTCGCGCCCCGGCGGACGGCGCAGCAGGAGCGACATCTGCCGATACGCGTACGCGTGCTTGGTCAGGTCGTCGTAGACCACGAGCGCGGCCTTGCCGTTGTAGAGGAAGTACTCGGCCATCGCGCAGCCCGCGTACGGCGCGAGGAACTTGATCGGCGCCGCCTCGTCGGCGGCTGCCATCACGATGATCGTGTTCTCGAGCGCGCCGGCATCCTCGAGGATGTCGGCCAGCTGGACGACGCTCGCCTTGCGCTGCCCGATCGCGACATAGACGCAGATCAGGTCGCGATCCTTGTTGTTGATGATCGTGTCGATCCCGATCGACGTCTTGCCGGTCTGGCGGTCGCCGATGATCAGCTCGCGCTGACCGCGGCCGATCGGGATCATCGAGTCGATCGCCTTCAGGCCGGTGAGCATCGGCTCGACGACCGGCTGGCGCTGGACGACGCCCGGAGCCTTGTGCTCGGTTGGGCGCGTCTCCGACGTGTGGACCTCGCCCTTGCCGTCGAGCGGGTTACCGAGCGGGTCGACGATCCGGCCCAGCAGCGCCTCGCCGACCGGGATCTCGAGCAGCCGCCCGGTCCGCTTGACCGTATCCCCCTCGGAAATGTGCTCCCACTCGCCGAACAGCACGGCGCCGACGTTGTCGGACTCGAGGTTCAGCGCCAATCCCGTCACATCGTGCGGGAGCTCGAGCATCTCGAACGACATGCAGTTGTCGAGCCCGTGGACCCGGCAGATTCCGTCGGCGACCGAGAGGACGGTACCGACCTCGGTCAGGTCCGCCTGCGAGCTGTCAAGGCCCTCGATCCGGCTCTTGAGGATCGAGGTGATCTCATCGGGCTTGATCTGCATCTGTTCGTGTCTCCCCTTGGCGCGGCGTCTACGCCTGCGCGACTTGCTTTCGAAGTTGTTCTAGGCGGTTTCGGATCGAGGCATCGAGGATCAGGTTGCCCACCCGTAAGACGATCCCCCCGAGAATCTCGGGGTCGACCTCGCTCGAGAGCTCGATCTTGCGGTCAACCTGCTCGCCGATCCGATCCCCGAGGCTCTTGACCGTCTCGGGGTCGAGCTCGACCGCGCTGACGATCTGGACCGGCAGCAACTTGCGGGCCTCGTCCCACAGCGAGGTGAACTCGGTCCGGATCCGGAAGATCGCGGGCATCCGGTGGCGCTCGATCAGGGCCTCGAGAAAGTTCTCGAACTCGGGATTGGCGCCCGTGACGGCCCGCTCGAGACCGTCCTTCTTCTCGGTCACCGAGAAGTACGGCGAAAAGAAGAACACCATCAGGTCGCGGTTGTCATGCATCGCGTCGGCGAACGCGTCGAGCTGCTCGCGAATCTCATCGAGCGAGTCATGCTCGGACGCGACCTCGAACAGGGCGCGCGCATAGACCTGACCGATCTCTTCCACTTATCGCTGTCCCTCTGACGCTCCGAGCGTGCTGAAGTCCAGCTCGGACATCGCGTCGTCGATCAGGCGGCGCTGGTCGTCCTCGGTGAGCGTCTTGCGGGTCACCTTTTCGGTCGCCATCACCGTCAGGTCCGCGACCTCCTTACGGATCTCCTGGATCGCGCGCCGGGTCTCGGCCTCTATATCGCGCCGCGTCTGTTCCATCGCCTGCTCGCGCTTGGCCTTTGCCTCCTCCTGCGCCTCACGCTCGTGGACGTCGGCCGCCTGCCGAGCCCGGGAGACGATCTCATCCGCCTGGCCGCGGGCCTCCTTGAGCCGTTCGCGATAGTCGTCGAGCAGCTGCTGGGCCTCCTGGCGCGTCTTCTCGGCGGCGTCGATCGACTCGTCGATCTTCTGGGCACGGGAGTCGAGCGCGTCACGCAGTCGCGGATAGACGGCCTTGCTGAGGATGTAGAGCGAGATCGCGAACACGACCAGGGTCCAGATCATCAGCCCCACGTTGGGGGTGATCAGGAACGAGCCGCTGGAGGCGATCGGGAGAACTGGCATGGCGGCCTAGAGGAAGAAGGCGATGAACCCGCCCACGAGGCCGTAGAAGAACGTCGCCTCGGTGAGTGCGAATCCGAGCCACTGGATCGAGGTGATCTCGTCTCGCATCTCCGGCTGGCGGGTGACCGATTCGATCACGCTGCCGAACAGGAAACCGATGCCGGCGCCTGCGCCCGCGGCACCGCCTCCGGCGCCGACGCCGAGCGCGATCGCACGGCCAGCCTTCGTGACGTCGCCGGTCGTCGCGAGAGTTAGTAGTGGGTGCAGCAGTGAGAACAACATGGCTCGATAGCTCCTTATACGTGACTAGTGGCTGGAGACCGCGCCACCGATATAGATGGCAGTCAGGATCGCAAAGATGAACGCCTGCAGGCCGGCGATCAGGATGGCCTCGAACAGGAAGATGGCGACGCCAAGCGGCAGCAGCGCCCACGACACGACCGTCTGCCCGACGAGCACGCCGAGCTCACCGCCCATGAAGCCGATCAGCAGATGGCCGGCGAGCAGGTTGGCCCACAGCCGGACGGTCAGGGAGATCAGACGGAGGAAGATCGACAGCACCTCGATCACCGCGATCAGCGGCAACAGGCCCTTGCCGATCCCCGCTGGGATCAGGCTCTTGAAGTAACCGCCGAGCCCGTGGTACTTGATCCCCTCGTAGTTGAAGATCACGAACACGCTGAGCGCGAGGATCAGCGGGAAGGCGACATTGGTATCCACCGCGTAGAGCTGGAACGACGGCAGATGAGCGCCGAACAGCGTGAACTTGTCAATCGTGTTGACCGGGAGCGGTATGTAACCGATCAGGTTCGTGACGAGGATGAACACGAACAGGGTCGCGATGAACGGGAAGTACTTCTTCTCGAGCTGGCGGCTCATGTTGTCGGTCGCCAGGCCGCGGGTCAGGCCGTAGAAGCCCTCGACGACGACCTGGAGGCGACCCGGGCGCTCCTGCAGGTGATCGGCCGCGTAGACCATGATCCCGATCGTCAGCGCCACCGTGATCAGCAGGTACAGGACGCCCTTGTTGAAGGCGATCGGGCCGAGGCTGAACCACGTGTCGAGCTTGAACTCGTTTGTAGGCGAGAACACGCCGCTCGCGACGTCGGGCGCCTTGTGCGCCGTGACCCCGTAGATGACCGCGAAGAAGATGATCCCGATCAGCCATACGGCGAGGACCGAGTAACCGATCTTCTTGCCGGTGCTCATCGTCTCCAAGCGGCTCATTCCGGCGCGCTCCGTTTGCGGGGCGGCCCGCTCGCGACCCTGATCAAAAAGGCGACCGAGTAGGCCCCGAAGATGACCAACGCTGCCGTCAGGCCGTCGGGCCGCCCGACCGCCACGCCGGCGATCACGATCGCCCCGGCCAGCAGCCAGATACGTCCGAAGCCCTCGAACAGGTTGAACGCGAGCTCGCGCCGCGGATCGCTCATGCCGGCGGTCCAGCGCTTGTCGGTTTCACCGAGGATCCGCTGCGCGATCCACGCGACGCCGCCGATCACGGCGCCCAGCACAGGCGCGCCGAGGGCGATCGCGACCGGCACGCCGATCACAACGAGGACGATGTCGAGGTACCGAAGGAGAATCCGCGGTGCGGTCATCCGACGCTTTCCGGCGCCGACGGCGGCGCCTACCGCCAACGGGGCATCTCCGGCCCACCGGGCGGCTGCACACGATCGGCACAGGGGCACGGGCAGGCGGTCTCGATGAGGGCAGAAAAGCTAGTCAAGTCTTGGAACCGGTAGCGGGGCTACTGGGACGGGCGGGCAATCGTACCCAATGCGTTCCGAGGGCTAAGCGCCCCCTAAAGGTGCACGACGAACGCGCTCTCAATATAGCGGGTCGGGCTCATGTTTGTAACACGCTTGTAACACTTTCGTCGGCAGTCGAAAATGCCCTCGATGGGGCCCAAATCGGCCAGCCGACGGCGGTTCCGGTCGATCCGCGGCCGTTTCGCGCTCAGCTGCTACGGCGCCCGCGGCGCGGGCGTTCAGGAGCGCGCTTGCGGGTAAGCGCTTCCCGGCTTACGCGCCGCCGTGGGGCTCGGGTCGTCGGCCACCTCGTAGACGCTCGGCGCGCGCGCCGGCAGCAGCTGGACGAGTGCCAGCGCGATGATCGGGAACACGACCAGCAGCTCGAACACCGACCGCAGCCCGTGGTTGTCGGCGAAGATCCCCAGCAGCGGTGCGCCGATCCCGCCGAGCCCGATCGACAATCCGATCGTCACGCCCGAGGCGACGCCGATCCGCCCCGGCAGGTACTCCTGGCCCATCACGATCGTGACCGCGAACGTGGCGATCGTCACCGCGCCGGCGACGGCCGCGATCGCGATCGCTAGTACCGGACCTGCGAGCAGGAAGCCGACGATCAGGGGCGGTAGCGCGACCATCGAGCCGCGCAGCACCGCCCGGCGACCGAAACGGTCGGCGAGCGGGCCGCCGATCAGGGTCCCGGCCGCTCCCCCGACGAGCATCGCGGTCAGCGCCGCCGAAGCGACCGCCTTGCTCGTGTGCAGGTCGTGGACGAAGTACAACGGAAGGAAGGTCACGAACCCGAAATAGACGAACGACCTCAGCGCGATCACCGCTGCGAGGATGATGAACGGGCGCCACGCCTCGTTGCCGTCTGACCGCTGCACGCGGCCGCCCTCGAGGTCGGGGCGGAAGCGCTTCAGTCGCGGCAGCTCGTGGACGAGCACGGCCGACATCAGCCACGCCGGCACGATCAGGAACAGGGTCCCATGGAGCCCGAACACCAGCACCAGCGGCGTCACGAGCACGGGCCCGAGCGCGAATCCGATGTTGCCGCCGACGCTGAACAGGCTCATCCCGCTCGAGCGCCGCGAGCCCGAGACGTAGTTCGCAAAGCGCGAGCCCTCGGGGTGAAACGACGCGACGCCGATCCCGCTCAGCAGCACGACCGCGAACGTGAACGCGTAGTTGGGCGCGACCCCGATCAGCGCCACACCGAGCCCACCGAGCGCCGGCCCGAGCGGCATCAGCCACGGCAGCGAGCGGCGATCGGAGATGTGGCCGAACAGCGGCTGGATCACCGAGCTCGAGATCGTCGCCGCGAGCACGAGCGCCGAGACGCTCGCGTAGTTGAGGTGGTCGCGGGTGATCAGAAACGGCAGCAGCGCCGGGATCGAGCCCTGCCCGACGTCGGTGAACAGGTGCCCGGCGGAGAGGACCGCCATCGCGCGCCGGTCGACGCCGGCCCGCGTCTGCGGCGCCCGACGCTCGCCGTCCTGCGCGCCCGGCGACGGCGTCGTGACGGCGCTCATTACGAGTTTTCGCGGATACGCCGCTTGACCAGCTTCTGCTTTTCCTCGAGCTCGGCGGCGAGCTCGGTGAGCTCCTGCAGACGTCCCCGAACGAGGTCGAGCTGCGTCCCGATGTGGCGCAGCGAGCTTTCGAGGATTCGCTTGCGGTCGGCCGCGGACTCGGTCTGCTGATACTTTCGCCGCAGATCGGCGCGCGCGGTCTCGGCCTCGAGCAGCTGCGAGAGCTGCTCGAGCGAGAGCCCCAGCAGATCACGGAGGCGGAGGATCTCCTTGACGCGGTCGACGTCGCCCTGCGTGTAGAAGCGGTGTTTGCCCTGCGTGCGCTCGCTGCCGCCGCCGAGCAGGCCGATCTCCTCGTAATAGCGGATCGTGCGCGGCGTCGTGCCGGTCAGCTCAGCGAGCTCACCGATGCGCAGCGTGCGCTCGACGGTCGCGCTCACGTGCCTGCTCCCTGCGAGGTTCCCGCGGCGGTCGCGCTCACGCGCCCGCTCCCTGCGGCTCGACGGCGGTCGCCGTCCGGACCTCCTTCGGGCGCGCGGCCGAAACGACGGCGCCGACGAGCGAAACGGCGGTCAGGCACCACAGCGCGGTGTGCATGTTGGAGATGAACGGCGTCAGCTGGGCGGTAGAGATGTGGTGGGCAAGGCCCGAGAAGACCAAAAACAGGACGTGCGTTGGGACGGCGGAGGTGATGATCGCGAGGACGAACGCGATCGAGATCACGGCGCCGGTGTTCTGCACCAGAACCCGCGCGCCAGCGGCGATCCCGCGCCGGTGCGGCGCGACCGTGCCCATCATCGCGGCGGTGTTGGGCGAGTTGAACATGCCCGAGCCGATCCCGACGATGAACATGTAGGCGCACGGCCAGATGTAGCTCGTGTCGCGCTCCAGCGTCGTCATCAGCGCCAGCCCGAGGGCGGTCACCAGCATCCCCAGCACGGCCAGCGTCCGCGATCCGCGACGGTCGGCCCAGATCCCGGCCAGCGGCGAGGAGATCAGCATCCCGACCGCGAGCGGCGCAAGCTTGACGCCCGCCAGGAGCGGCGAATCGCCCTGGACGCCCTGGAAGTAGAAGACGAACACGAACAACAGCGCGAAGCGCGCCAGACCGTTGCAGAACGCGGCCCCGGCGGCGGTCGAGAAGAGCCGATTGCGGAAGATCGAGAGGTCGAGCATCGGCGCCTTCACGTGGCGCTCGACCAGGACGAAGACCGGGAGGAAGATCGCCGACAGGGCGAGGCTGCCGATCACCAGCGGTGAGTCCCAGCCCGAGATCCCGCCTCGCGAGATCCCGTACACCAGCCCGGTCAGGCCGATCAGGAAGGTGATCGTCCCGAGCGCGTCAAACGAGCGGTCCTCGGAGCGCCCAGTGACCTCGTGCAGGACCAGCCACGCCCACAGCGAGCCCGCGAGACCGAACGGGACGTTGAACCAGAACACCCAGTGCCAGCTGAGCAGGACCAGCGCGCCGCCCAGCACCGGGCCGATCACGAGGCCGACGGCGGCGACCATCGTATTGGTGCCCATCGCCAGGCCGAGCTGCTCGCGCGGAAATGCGTCGGTGACGATCGCGGCCGAGTTGGCGAACAGGAACGCCCCGCCGATGCCCTGGACGATCCGCCACAGGATCAGCTCGGTGCCGCTCGACGCGAACCCAGCCCCGAGCGAAGCGGCCGCGAACACGAGAAAGCCGGCAACGTAGGCCTTCTTGCGCCCGAACTGGTCCGACAGCCGCCCCGCGCTCAGTACCAGCACGGTCGACGCGATCATGTAGACCAGGATCACCCAGACGAGCTCGAGCAGGCTCGTGTGAAGGCTGCGCTCGAGGTCGGGCAGGGCGATGATCAGCGTGCCCGAGTTGATCGTGGCGAGCAGCATGCCCAGAGAAGTGCACGACAGAGCCCACCACTTGTAGGAGTCGTGCTCGGCGTGAACGCCGATGCGACGCTTTGCGGGACCGGCTTGGAGGACCGACGTAACTACCACCTCTTCGAAATCTGATTCTTACGTAAACGTCAGAATAGCAGGTCCTCGCGCGAGGTCTCGGGTGGCGCCTCGCCGACACTGGCACCCTTGGAACGCTTTCGGTCTACATGGCAGCAACGGTTCCGAGACTCGCTATTCGAACGCCGCGACCGTCGCCAGGATCACGAACGCCGCGATCAGCGCCGATCCCTCGAACGGCGTCGCCTCCCCGTCGCCGGTGATCTGCCAGACGATCACCGCCGTCCCGAGGAGCGCCCCGACGTAGATCGGCGCGAACGCGAACGTCAGCGTCGTACTCGTCAGCAGCGACGCGAGCACGAGCACCGGCAGCAGGAACGCCGCGACCTGGCCGATCGAGTTCTTGACGACCGAGATCGCGAGCTCGGCCTGGCCGCGCGCGGCGAGCACGACACCGACCGCGTGCTCGACGGCGTTGCCCGCGGTCGCGACGATCACCAGGCCGGCGAACGCCTGCGAGATGCCGAGCGTGTGAATCGACGGCTCGAGCGAGTGGACGAACCAATCCGATACGAACGCCGAGCCGACCCCGGCGGCGATCAGCAGCGTCAGGGCGACGGGCAGCGGCATTCGCGCGCTCCCGCCTCCTTCGCCTCGTGCCCTGCCGCTCTTGAGGAACTGGCGGACCCAGAAGCAGTACACGGCCAGGATCGCGACCGCGCTGACGATCGAGATCGTCTTGATGTGGTGGCTTGCAGAGTCGTGCGCGGAGTCGGCCAATCCCACCAGCAGCACGATGAAGCTCGTGATCATCAACAGCGTCGCGGTGTCGTTCGGCAGCCGCGGCGCGAAGCGCATCACGTGGTCGGGCGCCCGCCAGGCGCCCGCGACGAGCACCAATCCGAGCACCAGCAGCGCGTTGACGAGGATCGAGCCGAGGATCGCGGTCTGCGCGACGACGAGCTGGCCTGCGTTCAGCGCGAAGATGACGACGAAGAACTCGGGCAGGTTGCCGAGCGTCGCCTGCAACAGCCCGGTCGCCGACGGCCCGAAGCGGTGGCCGACCTGCTCGGTCGCGACCGACACGATCCACGCCGCGCCCGCGAGCGCGACGCCCGCGATGATGAACGCGGCCACGTGCCCGAAGCCGCTCGTGTAGCGCGCTATAGCGGCCAGGACGATCAGCGCCGCGACGACGACGAGCCCGATCCACTCGAAACGCGAGAGCCCGAGCAGCGGTCTGTTACCCGCCCGTCATAACGGTGTCGTCGTCCGAGTAGGCCGGCGCGCAACAGCACAGCAGCACCAGCTTCTCGGCCCCGGTGTTGAACAGCTTGTGCTTGGTCCCGGGTGCGATCACGACGCAATCGCCGGTGCGGACCGGCGCCTCCTCGTCCCCGAGGCGCATCGTGCCCTCGCCCGAGACGAAGTAGTAGAGCTCCTCGGTGCGCGGGTGATAGTGCTCGGCGGTCTCGCCGCCCGGCTCGACGGTCGCCTCGGCCAGGCTCTGGTTGCGGGCCGCCGTCCAGGATGGCCCGGCGAGCTCGCGGATCGAGCTGCCGTCAGCAGTGATGAACGACTCGAGCTGATCGAGATTGGCTTTCTCCATCGATTGACTATTTCACGCTTTCGAACTCGCCGGTCTCGATGTCGCGCTCGACCGCGGCCTCGATCTCGTGCTCGCTCGTGTCGGGGTCGGCGCGCCGCAGCTCCTCCGTCCGCACCCCCTTGAACTTGAGGATCTCGAGCACGTACACGAGGTACACGCTCGCCGCCAGGCAGACGATCGCGTAGATCACGAGGAACGCGATCCAGACCGGCTTGTTGCGCTCGTGATGGGAGATCAGCCGCAGTGCGACCGCGAGCCCGGCCATCAACGCGGTCCATACGTACAGGTAGGCGACGGTCTTACGCTGCGAGAACCCGATCCGCGCCATCCGGTGGTGGAAATGGTTGGTGTCGGCCGACCACGGGGCCTGCCGGTACTTGAGTCGCTTGGCGATCACGAACCCGGTGTCGAGGAACGGGATCGCGAGGATCGCCAGCGGCACGACCAATGCGACCACCGAGGTGGTCTTCAGCGACCCGACGACCGCGGTGACGCCGAGCAGGTAGCCGAGCAGGTTGGCGCCCGCGTCACCCATGAACACCGACGCGGGGTGGTAGTTGTGAAACAGGAATCCGAGTGCGGCGCCCGCCGTCAGCGCGGCGAGGATCGCCGCCCCGTCGACCCCGAGGTCAAACGCGATGATCGCGAACGCGATGCCGTCGATCGTGCAGACGCCGGCCGCGAGCCCGTCGACGCCGTCGGAGAAGTTGACCACGTTCATCAGCCCGACCAGCCAGACGACGGTCAGAAAGCCGCCCTCATTCGGAAACTGAAGCGCGCCGACGAACGGGATCGTCACGTCGGTCACGACGGCGCCGGCCTCGACCGCGATCAACGCGGCGAGAATCTGGCCGGCGAGTTTGACCGCCGGGCGCAGCGGCCGGATGTCGTCGATCGCGCCGACGAGCGTAATCAGGCAGGCTCCGGCGATCACGCCCCACATCTCGACGGTGCCGCCAGACCCGGCTTTGCCGTGCGCGATGTGAGCCAGGTTGACCTGGGTTGGCATCCAGATCGCCGCCGCCACGAGCACGCCCGCGAGGATCGCCAGGCCGCCGAGCAGCGGCGTCTCGCGCAGTGCCAGCCCGCGCTCACGCGGCACGTCGACTGCGCCGAGCCGGCGCGCGAGCCGCGCCGCCAGCGGGGTCAACGCCGCCGCGATCGCCAGCGCGACGACAAACGAGAGGACGGCGTCCAGCTTCATGCCTGCGAAGCATGCCAGCCGTGCCCGATTGCAGGTTAAGGGACCGGTTCCCGGGGGCTCAGGGCCTGGGCAAGCGTGGCCAGGACAACCAGCGGCTCGCGCTCGAGCTGGCGCCACGTGACCCGGATCACCCTGTAGCCGGCCGCCACCAGAACCTGGCCCTTCGCCCGGTCGCGCTCGAACGCCGCGCGGTGGCCGTGAAAGGCATATCCGTCGACCTCGACCACGAGCTTTTGCGCCCGCCAGACGAAGTCAACCTCGTAGCCGAGCACGCGAGCGTTGGTCTCGGGCCGGGGCAGCCCGCCTTGCCCGATCAGTCCGAACAGCAGCCGCTCGGCCTCCGAGCGCGTGGCCGCGGCCGCGTAGTCGTCGCCGATCGCGGCGCGAACGCAAGCGCTCCCGGACCTGGTGGGCGCACGGCCCAAGGCGTGCTCGAGCTCACGCTCACTGACCAGCCGCAGCACATGCGCTTCGGCGATCGCACGATCGAGGCGGCCGCCGGTGCACCGGGACGCGAAGTCGATCACGGTCCGCGCGGGCGCGGTCACCGGCAACCCGTCACGGATGCGGACGTCGCGGCCGTCGATCTCGTCGACGCGGCATGTCGAGATGCCCTCGTGCCGGCGGGCGTCGCGCCCGACGATCGTGACGTCGACGACTGCGGACGGTTTCGGCGCAAACCCCCAGATCCACGCCGCCGACCTGTGACTGAGGACGGCGTCGTGGCCGAGCCACAGCACGACGGCGAGCTCGAGCGCGAGCGGCGCGAGCGTGGGCTGGCCCACGCTGTACACGCGCGGCAGGACGTAGTAGAGCGATCCACGCTTGACCAGGCGCGTCACGACGCTGCGGCTGAATTCGGCCGCGCGCAGCTGGTGGGCGTGGACGAGGGCTCGCTGCTGCCCGGCGGCGGTCCCGATCGCCCTCTCCCCCGTCCCGTCCACGTGCAATTCGTGGAAAATCCGGACGGGCCGGCTGGCTTTTCCACGTTTTGCCGCGCTGGCGGGACGAACGTGGAAAATCTGATTTGCGGCGACGGATTTTCCACGGAATGCAGGGTGGGGCGCGGCGGGCACACCGTGATCATGGGGCGGGCGCGCGGCGCGGCCTGGCCGAGGCGCCCGATTGTGACGGGCACGTCACGCAATCGGCACGGGGCGTGACAAACGCCCGTGCGGCGAGACACAGGGAGCTCCAGCCGCGACGGCCAAAGCCGTCAGACGGCGACGGCGAAACCGTCAGCGGCGTCAGACCGCGGCGGCCACGCCTTCAGACGGCGGCCGTAACCCCGAGCCCCGCGTACAGCGGGTAGCGATCGGCGATCGCGGCCGCCCGCTCGCTGAGCTCGCCCTGGCGCTGCTCAAACGGCGCGCCGGGGTTCAGGGCGGCCGCGATGATCTGGCCGACCTCGACGAAGTCTTCGACCTGGAGGCCGCGCGTGGCGAGCGCCGGTGACCCGATCCGCAGCCCCGACGAGACCGCCGGCGGCCGCGGGTCAAACGGGACCGCGTTGCGGTTGACGGTGATCCCGATCGAGTCCAGCCGGTCCTCGGCCTGCTTGCCGTCGAGCTCTGACTCGCGCAGGTCGCACAGCACGAGGTGCACGTCGGTGCCGCCGGTCAGCACCGACACGCCGCCGCCCGCGCCGAGCAGCTGCTCGCCGACCGCCCGCGCGCCGGCCAGGGTCCGCTCCTGACGCTCGCGGAACGCGTCGGACGCCGCGATCCGCAACGCCACCGCCTTGCCGGCGATGATGTGCTCGAGCGGGCCGCCCTGCTGGCCGGGGAAGACGGCCGAGTCGATCTTCTTCGCGAATTCCTCCTTGCAGAGGATCATCCCGCCGCGGCCGCCGCCGATCGTCTTGTGGATCGTGGTCGTGACCACGTCGGCGATCGGCACCGGCTTGGGGTGCAGCCCGGTCGCGACGAGCCCGGCGAAGTGGGCCATGTCGACCACCAGGTAGGCGCCGACCGAGTCGGCGATCTCGCGAAAGCGCGCGAAGTCCAGCTGGCGCGGGTAGGCCGACCAGCCGGCCATGATCATCCTCGGCCGGTGCTGCTCGGCGAGCCGCTGCACCTCGTCCATGTCAATCAGGCTCGTCTCGCGATCGACGTGGTAGGCGACGATCTCGTACAGGCGGCCCGAGACGTTGATCTTCATCCCGTGGGTCAGGTGGCCGCCGTGCGCGAGCTCGAGGCCCATCAGCGTGTCACCGGGCGTCATCAGCGCGTGGTAGACGGCGGCGTTGGCCTGTGCCCCCGCGTGCGGCTGGACGTTCGCGTGCTCGGCGCCGAACAGCTCCTTGGCGCGGTCGATCGCGAGCTGCTCGCCGATGTCGACGTACTCGCAACCGCCGTAGTAGCGCCGGCCCGGATAGCCCTCGGCGTACTTGTTGGTCAGCACCGAGCCCTGGCACTCGAGCACGGCGATCGGGACGAAGTTCTCCGACGCGATCATCTCGAGCGTCCGCTGCTGGCGCTCGAGCTCGAGCGCCAACACCTCGGCGATCTCGGGATCGACTTCGGCGAGCGGGCGGTTGAAGAAATCCGGCGGCAGCGTGGCGCTCACGTGGCCGCCTATGGTAGCGGCGGCCTCGGCGCGGGCCGCTGCGCGAGGATCACCGCGAGGTCGTGGTCGACCCACGTCGCGCGCGCGTCAAAGCCGGCCTCGCCCAACCATTGAAGCTGCTCGGCGAGCGTGCTCGGTTTGTCGTAACCCGGGGTCAGCGTGAGCGTCGCATGGCCCGGATTGTCGGCGATCACGACGTCGGCGAGCACGAACCGGCCGCCGGGCTCGAGCACCGTGTGGATCCGCTCGAACAGGTCGCGCTTTTCGTCGGCGAGCAGGTGGTGGACGGCCAGCGCGCTCGCGACGAGGTCGAACGGCCCATCCGGGAGCCGATCCTGGAGCCGCGCGACGTGGAGCGAGACCTGACCCGACGGCAGCCTCGATCGCGCCGCCTCGAGCATCCCCGTGCTCTCGTCGATCCCCACCAGTTCGGCGCCGGGATGTCGACGCAGCAGCCGGCCGGCGGTCTCCCCGGTCCCGGTGCCGAGCTCGAGCACGCGGCGGGCGCCGCTGCCCGATGCCCCCACGAGCTCCTCCTGGAGCTGGTCATAGACCGGAATGTCCTCGCGGATCATCTCCTCGTAGCCGGCCGGGTCGAAGTGGAACTGACCGGCGAGCGCCGCCTCGACGACCGACTCGCTGACGGCTCCCTGCCTGACGATCGTCCAATCGTGCTCGCGCTCGTAGGCGCGCAGATCGATCACCGTCGACGCCGTCCCTGCAAGCTCGCCGCCGTCGATCACCATGTCCGCGGCGCGTCTGATCGAGTCCGGCACCTGCTCGAGCCGCCGCGCCTCGGGGCCGTCGGCGACGTTTGCGCTCGACTGCAGCACCGGCCAGCGGACGCCGCGAAGTCCGTCGAGCACCGGGACCCGGAGCCCGAGCGTCGATGGGTCGTCACCGCACGCGAGCGGATAGCGGGCCGCCGGGTTGGCCAGCAACACGCTCACCGCGCCGGGCAGCAGCCGCGCCAGCGCGACGCGGGTGTCGGGCCCCAGCTCGGGCAGCGCGGCGAGCGCCAGGTCGAGCTCGAAGAACATCACGGCCGAGGGCTTGTCGCGGCGCCGGCGCTTGAGCGCGTAGAGCCGATCGACCGCGATCGGATTGGCGGGGTCACACGCGAGCCCGTAGACGGTATCGGCGGGGAACACGGCGACGCCGCCGACCGACATGCAGCGCTCGAACGCCGCCGGGTCGGGCGCGCTCACCACGTGCCGACGACGACCCGATCGCGGCCGGCGAGGTCACGCCGCAGATCCACTGACCCAAAGCCGGCATCCCGGACGAGCTCCGAGACCTCGGCGGCCTGCTCAGGCCCGATTTCGAGCGCGATCAGCTCCGGGGTCGGGGCCAGCGACGCAATCGCCGTGACCAGGCGCCGCACGACGTCGAGCCCGTCGGCGCCCGCGAACAGCGCCCCCGACGGCTCATAGCGAGTGATCTCCGGAGCGAGCGAGACGCCCCCGGCGACGTAGGGCAGATTGGCCAGCACGGCGTCGTAACGCGCGCCGTCCAGGAGGTCCGCATGCGCGAACTCGACCTCGAGCGAGAGCCGCGCGGCATTCGCGCGTGCGACGTCGAGAGCGTCCCGATCAACGTCGAGGCCCCGCACCAGCAGGTCCGGGCGCTCGTCCTTGAGCGCGAGCGCAATCGCGCCGCTGCCGGTCCCGACGTCGGCGACGCGCGCGCCCGACGAAAGCTCGATCCCGATCTCGACCAGGAGCTCGCTCTCGGGCCGCGGGATCAGCACCCGCCGATCGATTTCCAAGCTGATCCGGCGAAACTCCTTACGGCCGAGGATGTAGGCGACCGGCTCGCGGGCGACCCGCCGCGCGAGCGACGCCTCGTAGCGCGTGCCGACATCGCCGTCCAGCAACTCGTCGTGGTCGAGCACGAGCCGCTCGCGTCCGACTCCCAACGCGTCGGCCAGCAGCAGCTCGGCGTCGAGGCGCGGCGTGTCGCACCCCGCCGCGCCGAGCAGGTCTCGCCCGTGCGCCACCGCCGCCGCGACCGAGGTCTGCGCCGGCGAGCAGCGCCTCATTCACTCCCCTGCTCCTCCAGTCGCCGGCGCTTCTCGTCGTCCTGGAGCGCGTCGGTCAGCTCGTCGAGCTCTCCCATCAGGATCGCGTCGAGGTTGTGGACGAGCAGGTTGATCCGGTGGTCCTTGACGCGCCGCTCGCCGTAGTTGTAGGTCCTGATCTTCTCGGCGCGGTCGCCGGTCCCGACCTGGGCTGCCCGGCTCGCATCGATCGACGCCCGCTGCTCGCCGAGCGCCCGCTCGTACAGCCGCGCGCGCAGGACCCGCATCGCGCGCTCGCGGTTCTGGAGCTGGGACTTCTCGTCCTGCATCGAGACGACGATCCCGCTCGGCTTGTGCGTGATCCGGACCGCCGAGTCGGTCGTGTTGACCGACTGGCCGCCGGGGCCGGAGCTGCGATAGACGTCGATTTGCAGGTCGTTGGGATCGATCTCGACCTCGACCTCGTCGGCCTCGGGCAGCACCGCGACGGTCGCCGTCGACGTGTGGGTCCGCCCCTGGGACTCGGTCTGCGGGACGCGCTGGACCCGGTGCGTGCCGCCCTCGAACTTGAACACCGAGTAGGCGCCGTCGGGCGGGCGGGCCTTAATCGAGAAGGTGTAGTCGCCGTCACCGATCGACAGCGGCTCGACCTTGAAGCCGCGGCGCTCGGCGTAGCGCGTCTCCATCCGGTACAGGTCCCCGGCCCACAGCCCCGCCTCGTCGCCCCCCGTACCCGGGCGGATCTCGACGATCACGTTCTTGTCGTCGTTGGGATCGCGCTCGACCATCGCGAGGCGGATCTCCTCCTCGATCTCCTCCATCCGCTTCGAGGACGAGTCCACCAGCGCGCGCAGCTCCGGATCGTCACCGTCCTCGGACAGCAGCTCGCGCGCGCCCTCGAGGTCGTCCGCGGCACGGTGGTACTCGGCCGCCAGACGAGCCGCGGGTTGGAGCTCGCGGTAGGCGCGGCTCGCCGCCGCGAACCGTTCGCGGTCAGTGATCACGGCAGGGTCCGAGAGCTCGGCCTCGAGCTCGCCGAAGCGGGTCTGAATCTGGGCGACGAGGTCGTCGATCATGCACGCGAGTGTAGGAGCCCACCCGCGACGCATACTCTCCGCGGCGAGGGCGTGCGACTCGTCAGCGCAAACGACGGGGTCAGGCGACGACTTCGACGCCGACCATGTCGTCGGCGGTCGCGTCCCCGGGCCGCTCGACCTCGAGGACGGCCCCGAGCGCAGCGATCGAGACGGCGAGCTGATCGAGGTCGGGCTCGCGGGTGGTCAGCCGCTGAAGCTGCAGACCGGGATACATGATCGCCTGCACCCACGGCCGCGCGCGGTTGCGGCCGGCCCACTTGATCACCTCAAACGAGAGCCCCGCGATCAGCGGCACACCGAGGATCCGGGTCAGCACAAGAATCCACCAGGCGGGCAGCCCGACCGGCGCGAAGACGAAGATCGCCATGATCATGACGACGAGCAGGAAGCTCGTTCCGCAGCGCGGGTGCAGGCGCGAGTAGAGCTTTGCCCGCGCCGGCGTGAGCTCGTCCTCGGCCTCGTAGCACGAGATCACCTTGTGCTCGGCGCCGTGGTACTCGAACACGCGGCGCAGGTCCGGGATCCGTGAGAGCAGCACCAGGTAGCCGAGGAAGATCGCCGTGCGCAAAAGTCCCTCGACCAGCCAGAACAGCAGCGACGAGCCGAGCTGATCCTTGATCAGGCTCGTGAGACCGACCGGCACGACGAAGAACAGACCGATCGCGAACACCACTGACACGAGCACGGTGCCGAACCAGGCACCGCCGGAGATCTCCTGCTCCTCCTCGGGAAGCTGCGCGCTGGCCGAGATGCTGAGCGCACGCAGCCCGATCCCGAGCGACTCGACGAGCGCCACGACGCCGCGCACGACCGGCAGGCGATAGACCCAGTGGCGCTTGGTCCACGGGGTCAGCTCAAAGCGCTTGACCGCGATCGTGCCGAGCGCGTCGGGCGCGTCAGGCGCGTCGGCCACGACGTCGGTCAGGACCGCACCCGGCGCCGTGCCATTGGCGGCAGCCGCGCCGTTGGCCGCGGCACCGTTCACAACAGCGTCGCGATCGGCGCCGGCCTCGGTCAGGGCGGCTTCGAAGACGGGCTCGCGGACCGCCACGGCCCAGTGCCGGACGCCCCGCATCATCACGCCCTCGAGGACCGCCTGACCGCCCAGCGGCGCGTCGCGGACGGCGGTCAAACGTGGATCGCCGTCCGCGCTCATCTACGGTCGCTTGGCTATCAGCCTGCCGCGGTGCGGGCGCTGCGCCGGCCCTTCGCCACGCGGCGCTGGAAGCGCTCGACCCGTCCACCGGTGTCGACAAGCTTCTGGCGACCGGTGTAGAAGGGGTGGCAGGCCGAGCAGATCTCGACGTGAATCTCTGACTGCGTCGAGCGAGTCGTGAACTCGTTACCGCACGTGCAGCGCACGTGGGCTTCTGTGTATTCGGGGTGAATTTCGGTTTTCATCGCAAGATCAATTGTAGCGGGGCAGCGCGGGTCCTCAGGGCCCGAGCGACAGCGTGGCTAGCCGCCCGACGACGGCGAACAGGTGGCCGTGAGCGAGTTGTTGGCGCGGTTTAGGTCGTCGACCTCCATCGTCGAGTCGGCCGTGATCGTGGGCGCGTCCGCTGCCGTGCACGGAGGGCCGATGAAGCGCTCGGTGACGCTCTGGTGTGCACGCAGCTTCGGGACCGTGCGGGTCTTGGTGTTGCTGCCGCCGCCAGGGGCGAACAGGACCACGAACGGCCCGGCGGCGGAGTTGCCGGCGTTTGAGATCAGCGCCGAATAGAGGTCCTTGCCGGGGTGATTGGGAGATGGCGTCGTAGCGATCGACTGGACCAGGAGGTCGGGGCGCAGCTCGCGCTGCTGGCAGCGGTGGCTGTAGCGGACGGTCGTGCCGAGCGTGTGACCACCCACTCCGGTCCAGCGGAACGTGACACGAAAGCGGTACGTCGCCGGCGCTGCGAGGTTGACGACCGACTTCTGCAGCTTCCATACGTCGCCCGGAAGCTGACCGAGGGTCGGGTTCTTGGGCGTGATCCAGACGCCGAGGTCGCCGGCATTTACGACCTTCGGCGCGGTCGCGCCCTTGGACGACATCAGCAGGTCGAACCGCATCGCCAGATGCCTGGTGCCGGCCAGCGGTCGCATGACGGCGGTGACCGCGGCCGATCGGTCGCCGGGATCGAGCGCGCGGTGGCAGTCAAAGGCACGGAACTGGGTGTGCGGCTGCGCGCCGGCGCTCGCGGACGTGGCAACGAGCAGCGCGCACAACGCGAGCGCCGCCGCCCCTGCGAATAGACGCTTCATCACATTCCGTTAACAGGCCCCGAGGACGGAAGTTGCCGCGCAACCTCGAGACTTAATCCACGGACCCTAGGTGATCTGATAGAGCGGCCCGTCACCGCCCTCGGGCGGAGTCAGCCGGCCGCCCTTGGCGGTGATCGCGCCGCACTGCACGCAGTTGGTGTAGTTGACCGTCACGTCGACCGGACCGTTCTCGGGGGCATCGTCGGGAATCTCGTACACGCCGGCGGGACACATGTAGCGCCACGTCTCGGCAATTTCCCGGGGCACCTCGCGGTGGATACGGATGTGGTTGGGCGCATCGTCGCGGGTCGCGTTGCCGGTGATGTAGACCGACGAGAGCTTGTCGAACGTGTACTTGTTGTCGGGCTTGGGGTAGCCGGCGCGGGTATCACCGACGAACATCGGCTCGGCGTCATCGCGATGCCACGCCTCCCGGCCCGGCGGCACCTTGCCCTTGGACATGATCGACGGGCCCGCCAGCAGGCTGCCGACGATAAAGCCGCGTTGGAACGCCTGGCGCGTATTGCGCACCTGATAGAGCTCCTTGCCGATCGAGGACTCGTCGACCGCGCGCTCGTAGCTCGTCAGCGGCTCGCCGTTCTTGAGCGAGCGGTAGATCGCCTCCGCGGCCAGGATCCCCGACTTGATGCAGTGGTGCACGCCCTTGAGCGCCGCCGTGTCGACCATGCCGCCCGCATCGCCGACCAGGACCGCGCCCGGCATCGACAGTTTCGGCATCGACCAGTAGCCGCCGCCGGGGAGCGCCTTTGCGCCCCACGCCACGCGCTCGCCGCCGTCGAGGATCCCCTTGACCAGCGGGTGGAGCTTGAACTGCTGCAGCAGGTCATGGGGCGACGTGGTGGCGTCGCGGTAGTTGAGGTCGACGACCAGCCCGATCGAAACGAGATCGTCACCGGTCGTCTCGTCCTTCATCGGGTAGATCCAGGTGCCGCCGAGTTGGCCGTACTTACGCCCGACGTTCATCGGCCACGGCTGCGTGAACGTGTGGATCAGGCGATCGAGCGGCTTTGCGACCTTCCAGACCTCCTTGACGCCGAGCTCCCAGACCTGGGGCTCGCGCGCGGCACCGAGCTCGAACTCCTTGATCGCCGCGCCCGTGAGATGGCCCCAGCAGCCCTCCGCGAGCACGGTCGCCTGGGCCCTGATGTCGGTGCCGGGCTCGAAGTTGCGCAGCGGCTCGCCGTCCTTGCCGCGGCCCTTGTCTCCCGAACGGACGCCGACCACGTGCCCGTCCTCGACGATCAGCTGGGTCGCAGCGGTCTCGGTCAGGATGTAGGCGCCGGCGTCCTCGGCCTGCTGCTGCTGGTAGCGGGCCAGGGCCGAGACCGAGACCACCTCGTTGCCGTGGTTCTTGAAGTTCGGAACCATCGCGATCGGGACGCGCAGCTTGGTCTTCGAGCTCGTCAGCACGTAGACCGCTTCCTTTGTCACCTCGCCGAACGCGAAGCGGTGCTCGCGCCACTGCTCGCGCGTCATGTCGGGGAACAGCTCCTGCAGCGGCCCGGGGCGCATCACCGCGCCCGACAGATTGTGGCCGCCGCAGGTCTTTGCCTTCTCGATCACCGCGACCGGCACTTCGCCAAGCCGCTCGAGCATCGCCTCGTCCTCGGCGAGCAGCGCCAGCAGGCGGTTGGCGCACGCGAGCCCGGCCGTGCCGCCGCCGACGATCGCGACGCCAACGTCGATCCGCTCGTCCTCCGAGTCGAGCTCGCGCTTGATGAACTCCTTGACGGCGTCGACCGGCGGCGGAAACTCGCTCGGAGCGTGGTGACCGTTGCGGCTGGACATGGCGCGGACGCTAGCTGCCCTTCTTGGCCTTTATCGCCTCGGTCAGCTTGGGCATGATCTTGTTCAGATCGCCGACGATCCCGAGGTCTGAGAACTCGAAGATCGGCGCGTTCGCGTCCTTGTTGATCGCGACGATGTTCTCCGAGGACTGCATCCCGACCTTGTGCTGGATCGCGCCCGAGATCCCGGCCGCGAAGTACAGCTTCGGAGAGACCGTCTTTCCGGTCTGCCCGATCTGCGCCGCGTACGGGTACCAGCCAGCATCGACGACGGCGCGGGTCGCGGCGACCGCGGCAGTGGAGCCGAACGCCTGAGCCAATGCCTCGGCGAGCTCGAAGCCCTCGGCCTTGCCGAGTCCGCGCCCGCCGGCGACGAGGATGTCAGCGCCCTCGATGTCGACGTCGGCGCCACGCTGCTCGCCGCGCTGGACCATCGTGGCCTTGGTCGACCACGGCGAGTAGTCGACGTCGACGTCGACGACCTCGGCCGAGGCGCCGTCGCGCTCGACGATCTCGAACGCGTTGATGCGGCCGATGATGATCCCGAGGTCGCCCTTGTACTGCGAGACCGAGATCTGCGAGTCCTGCAGGATCGGCCGCTCGGCTACGAGCTTTCCGTCGCGTGCCTTGACCGCGGTCACCTCCATCGTGACGCCCGCCTGCCTGCGAGCGGCGAGCCCGGCGCCGATCTCGAACCCGAGCAGGCCGCCGCCGAACAGCGCGTAACCGTGTCCATGCTCGTCGATCACCTTCGCCATCGCGTCGATTACTGGCTGCGCCAGGCCCTCGGGTCCCTTGGCGCGGAACACCTTCGTGGCGCCGTAGGCGCCGAGCGACTGGCAAAGCTCGTCGGTCAAGTCATCGCCGCCGACCACGACCGCGTGGCACTCGCCGCCGATCTCGGACGCCCGGGCCGACCCCTCGGAGACGGCGCCGAGCGAGTTCTTGTTGAACGCACCCTCGTAGTGGAGGAGGTAGGTCAGAACATCAGCCATTGGTGATTCCTCCGTAAGTCCGCGCGCCAGACAACTAGATCAGCTTCCTTTCGTCCAACCACGCGACGATCTTCTCGACCGTCTCGTTGGTGTCCTCGTCCTCGATGATCTGGCCGGCCGCCTTGGCGGGCGGGTCATGAAATTCTCCGCACTGCACGCGCGAGCCGTCCTCGCCGACGAGCCCGGCATCGATGCCGACGTCGCCCGCGGTGACCGCATCGAGCTGCTTTTTCTTGGCGCCCATGATCGCCTTGAGCGACGGGTACCGGGGCTCGTTGATCGCGTCGCCGACCGAGATCACGGCCGGGAGCTCGATCTGGACCGTGTCATAGCCGTACTCGGCCTGGCGCTCGCAGCGCAGGCTGCCGCCGTCGAGGTCCATCTTGATCACCTGCGTCAGGGACGGCATCTTCAGGTGGTCGGCGACGACCGCGCCGATCGTGTAGCACTCACCGTCGTCTGACTGCTGCCCGAGCAGCACGAGATCGGGCGACTCGCGTTCGAGCGCCTTCGACAGCGCGTAGCCCGTCGCGGCGACGTCTGAGCCGGCGAGCGCGTCATCTGAGAGGTGGATCGAGCGGTCGGCGCCGAGCGACACGGCCTTGTGCAGGGCGCGCACGGCCGTGTCGGGCCCCATCGTCACGGCGACGATCTCGTCGACCTCGGCAGCGCCGCCCTCGCGGATCTGCATCGCGGCCTCGATCGCGTGCGTGTCGTAGGGGTTGAGGTTCCGTTCCCCGGAGCGGTCCATGCGCCCCGTCGACGGGTTGATCCGCTTCTCGACGGCGGCGTCCGGAACCTCTTTGACCAGGACGCAAATCTTCAAGTGTGGCCTCCTATCGGGTCTCCGGCGCGAGGCGTCCGACCCCGCTTGCTGGGCTGCTACCACTCATTTGGCAGCGAATCATACCTTGTTGACTGACGAGTCAATCGGTCGGGCTGTGGGGATGGAACGCTGGCGTACCAACGCCTGGCTGTCGCGGCACGCCCCGCCACCGTGCAATCCGGCCGCGAGACAGCGCAAGCGTTGTCCGGCACGCGCTCTGTGCGGGCAGTCGCCACGTAATTGTGCGACCCGCGCACGGCCACGAGCTCAGGCCCGGACGGCGCCGCGAATGAAGTCGATCGCCTGCTGGGTCGGCGCGCCCGGGGTGAAGACCTCCGCGACGCCGAGCGCCTTGAGCTCGCTCGATGTCGTCGGCGGGGATCGTCCCCCCCACGGTCACGACCACGTCGTCGATCCCCTGCTCGGAGAGCAGTTCCATGATCCGCGGGACGAGCGTCATGTGGGCGCCGGACAGGATCGAGAGGCCGACTGCGTCGGCGTCCTCCTGGATCACGGTCTCGACAATCTGCTCGGGCGTCTGGTGCAGCCCGGTGTAGATCACCTCCATGCCGGCGTCGCGCAGCGCCCTGGCGATGATCTTCGCGCCGCGGTCATGCCCGTCCAGCCCGGGCTTGGCGACCACGACACGGATCTTCTTCTCAGAGGAGGACATCGCTTGGAGCGCCGCTGTCGCTCCAGGCAGCGGCGGGCGCCGGAATTGTAGTCCCGGCGCTCTGCAGGCTGTCTTGTGCGATCGCCCGAGCCGTGCGCCGCTACTTCACCACGACCGTCATCTTCATGCCCGGATGGATCGTGCAGACGAGGTGGTAGGTGCCAGCCTTGCCGAAGATGTGGTTGAACGAGCCGTGCACCTGCGTCTTGGAATGGAACTTCGACGGTCCGCGCTTGACCGTCACGTTGTGACGCAGGACGCCGGCCCACTTCCATGTGACCTTGGTGCCCTTCGAGATCTTGAGCGTCTTGGGGGTGAACAGATCATCCCTGACCTTCACCGACTTCCCGGAGGCACCGAACGCCGACACCGCGGAGAACGCGAGCAGCGCTGTTGTGAGGGCGAGGAGCACGAGAACGCGCCGCTCGCGCAGGATGTGCTTGAGCATTGTCCGCAGTCTAGGACGACCGGGGCTAGCGGTGCGCCAGTCGCGACCGGAGGTTGCGCGACCGCGTCCGGCCGACGAGCGCCACGCTCCCGGCGCCGCCCGCCGCAGCGGCAGCGGTGACTACGGCCGCCGTCCGCAGCCGGCGGCGAAGGCGGTCAAAGCGCAGAATCTGCCAGCCCTCCTGGCGCGCGACCCGCGCCAGCTTGGCGTCCGGGTTGACCGCGACCGGGTGACCGACCGCGCGCAGCATGGGCAGATCTGACTCCGAATCCGAGTAGGCGTAAGAGTGAGCCAGATCGATGCCCTCGGCGGCCGCGATCTGCTCGATCGCGCGCGCCTTCCCGGCGCCGTAGACGAACAGCCCGGCCGGCTTGCCGGTGTAGACGCCGTCGACGACCTCGGAGATCTCGGACCCGATCGCGCCGTCGAATGCCATCACGCGGGCGAGAATGTCGGCGAGCTCCTGCGAGGCGGCGGTGACGATGTACGAGCGGCGTCCGGCGTCCTGGTGCTCATGGGCGAGCGCCAGCATCTTCGGGTACACGCGGGGCAGGATCCCCGCCAGCACGTCGACGCCGAGACGCTCGAGGTCGGTCACGCGCGTGCCCTCCAGCGAAGCGGCGATCCGCTCGCGGAGCGCGAGCGAGTCTTCGTCGCTGGCGCCGCGCAGGCGAAAACGGACGTTGGCAGCGGCATCGGAGAGCAGCTGCCGGCGCCCGAGCAGCTTGGCTCGGTAGGCAGCGCGCGCGAACTGGAATGCCGACGAGCCCTCGATCAGCGTCTTGTCGAGGTCAAAGAAGGCGACAGCCGGCCGTCCGTCACCCGCCATTGACCTCGACGATCACCGCGTCGCCCTGGCCGCCGCCGGAGCAGATCGCGGCACAGCCGAGGCCGCCGCCGCGGCGACGCAGCTCGTAGACGAGCGTGCCGAGGATCCGGGCGCCCGACGCGCCGATCGGATGTCCGAGCGCGACCGCGCCGCCGTTGACGTTGACCTTGTTCTCGTCGATCCCGAGCATCCGGATCGAGTTGAGCGTGACCGACGCGAACGCCTCGTTGATCTCCCACAGGTCGATCTGGTCGGCCGACAGGCCGGCCTTCGCGAGCGCCTTCTGCGCGGCGTTGGCCGGTGTGCGCGCCAGGTAGGCGAAGTCGTCGGCGACCGCCGCCTGGGCGACGATCGTCGCCAGCGCGCGCTTGCCGTTGGCCTTCGCCCACTCGTCGCTGGAGACCACGAGCGCGCCGCCGCCGTCGTTGACGCCCGGAGAATTGCCCGCCGTGTGCGACCCGTCCTTGAGGAAGATCGGCGGCAGCTTGGCGAGCGTCTCGAGGCTCGTCTCGCGACGCGGGGCCTCGTCGATCTCGACCACGGTGTCGCCCTTGCGTCCCTTGATCGTGACCGGGACGATCTCCTCGGGCAGCCGGCCCTCATCGGTCGCCTTGATCGCGAGCTGGTGCGAGCGCAGCGCCCAGCGGTCCATGTCGGCGCGGGTCATCTCGAGCTCCTCGGCGACCTCGCTCGCCTCCTGGGCCATGTGCTTGCCCGAGAACGGGTTCGTGAGGCCATCGCTGATCATCGCGTCGATCGCCTTGCCGTCGCCCATCCGGAAGCCGAACCGCGCCTCCTTGAGCATGTAGGGCGCCTTCGACATCGACTCCATCCCGCCGCCGACCCCGATCTCGAGATCGCCCGCGCGAATCGCCTGGTCGAGCATGCCGGCGGCACGGATCCCGGACGCGCAGACCTTGTTGATCGTCTCTGACGAGGTCTCCTTCGGGATCCCGGCCTTGATCTGCGCCTGGCGCGAGGGGATCTGGCCCTGGCCCGCCTGGAGCACCTGGCCCATGATCACGTGCTGCACGTCATCGGGTCCGACCTCGGCCCGTTCGAGGGCCGCACGGATCGCGGTCGCGCCGAGTTCGGTCGCGTCAACCGACGCGAGTCCGCCGCCGAGCTTGCCGATCGGCGTACGGGCTGCCGAGAGGATCACTGTCTTTGGCATCGGTCGCTCCTTGGGAAATCGCTGGCGGGACTTTCAATCCTACGTACTACCCGCTCAAATGCTCCGGCCCACCGTTGATAAGGTCCGGCGCCGTGAACGTCGAGGCGAGCACCGACAGTCCGCTCGCCACCGGCGCCGACACGATCGTCGTCGGCGTGTTCGAGGACGAGGGCGTCGCGCACGATCTGCCCAGCGGCCAGCTCGAGGCGCTGCTGCACTCCGGGGAGGCCGGTCGCACGTTCAAACGGCTGGCGCTCACGCACTACGACGGCCGGCGCGTGATCCTGATCGGGCTCGGCGCACGGCCGGACTTCGACGCCGAGCGAGCGCGCGAGGCGGCCGGGGTCGCCCACAAGCAGGCCCGCCAGTGCCGAGCCACGACCCTGTGCTGGGAGATCCCCCATCACGTCGGCGACGAGATCGTCGAGGGTGTCGTCACGGGCACGGTGCTGTCGGAGTACCGGTTCACGCGCTACAAGCCGGTGCCCGACGGCGAGCCCGCGCTGGAGCGCCTGATCGTCAGCGCTCACCACGACATCTCGGCGCCAACGGGCCGCGCGTCGGTGCTCGTCGCGGCTCAGAACCGCGCCCGCGAGCTCGCCAACACCGCGCCCAATGACCTGACGCCGACGGCGCTCGCCGACTACGCGAGCGCGCTCGCCGGCCGCCACGACTCCTTGAGTATCACGATCCTCGACGGCGAACAGATCCGCGAGCGCGGGATGGGCGCCTTCGCCGCCGTCGCCCAGGGCTCTGACCAGGACCCGCGGATGATCGAGCTCAGCTACGAGCCCGAGGGCGCCGGGACGCCGCGGCTGGCGATGATCGGCAAGGCGGTCACGTTCGACAGCGGCGGGCTGGCGATCAAGTCCGCTACCTCGATGGCCGACATGAAGTTCGACATGTGCGGCGGCGCCGCCGTGATCGAAGCGATCGCCGCGCTGGCGGAACTCGACGCCCCGGTCCGCGTGCTCGCCGTGGTCGGCGCGACCGAGAACATGATCAACGGCGGCGCGGTCCGACCGGGTGACGTGATCACGGCGCTCGACGGCACCACGGTCGAGGTCGCCAACCCGGACGCCGAGGGCCGGATGGTGCTGGCCGATTGCATCACCCACGCGCGTCGGGAGGGCTGCGACGCGATCGTCGACATCGCGACCCTCACCGGCGGCGTGATCGCCGCGCTCGGGTCGATCTACGCGGGCCTGTTCTCCGACGATCAGGCGCTGAGCGAGCGCATCCGCGCCTGCGGCCGGCGCGCCGGGGAGGAGCTGTGGCAGCTGCCGCTGCATCCGGCGTATGCCGAGATGACGAAGAGCAAATATGCCCAGCTGACCAACCGACCGCAGCCGCGCCAGGCGCTCGCGAGCTCGGCCGCCGAGTTCCTGCACCACTTCGCCGGCGACGTCCCCTGGGCCCACATCGACATGGCCGGCGTCGGCTGGGATCGCAAGCGCCCGTACCTGGACCGACTCGGCAGCGGCTGGGGCGTGCGTCTGCTGGCCGAGCTCGCGCTCGACTTCGCGCGCTGACGGCCGCGGGCCGTTACGAGGGACGCCAGAGGCTCGGCCGCTGCTCGAGGATCGTCGTCGCCGCGCTCGCCGGATCGAGCTCGCGGGCGACGACGCGGTCGAGCAGCTCCTGGACTTCAGGGTCCTCGCGGACGGTCTCCTCGAGCTCGCGCCGCATCCGCGCGGTCGCGATCGCGAGCACCTCGCTCATCAGGTTGCGCCGCCGCCGATGGGACAGCGTCCCCTCCGCCTCGATGAAATCCCGGTGCTCGGCGAGCTTCTCGAGCAGCTCGGCTGTGCCCTCGCCGCGGACTGCCTCGGTCCGGATGATCGGCACCTGCCAGGCGAGGTGGGGGCCGAGTGCGAGCACCGCCTTGATTTCGCGCACCATCGTGTCGGTGAGCGGATGGTCGGCCTTGTTGACGACGATCACGTCGGGGATCTCCATCACGCCGGCCTTGAGCGCCTGGATCGAGTCCCCGGAGCCCGGCATCAGGACGAGCACGACCGTGTCGGCGTGATCGATGATGTCGACCTCGGCCTGTCCGACCCCGACGGTCTCGAGCAGAACGACGTCGCGGCCCGAGGCGTCCATCAGCAGCGCCGCCTGGAGCGCCGCCTCGCTGAGGCCGCCGAGCGCGCCGCGAGTGGCCATCGAGCGGATGAACACGCCGGGATCGAGGAAGTGCTCGGTGAGCCTGATCCGATCGCCGAGCAGCGCGCCCCGGGTGAACGGCGACGAGGGGTCGATCGAGAGCACCGCGACCGACCGGTCCCGCTCGCGCTCGAGTTTGACCAGCGACGCGAGCAGCGTCGACTTGCCGACCCCCGGTGGGCCGGTGAACCCGATCACGGCCGCTTTACCGGTGTGCGGGTAGACCTCGCGGACGAGCTCCCAGCCCTGGGGATCGTCGTTCTCGACCAGCGTGATCGAGCGCGCCAGCGCTCGCTGGTCGCCCTCGAGAAGGCGCTGCGCGAGAGACTGCTCTGATCGGCTCATCGGGCGGGCAATGATCGCAGGGCGCCCGGGATGTGTAGCGCGGGCCGGTTGCGGAAACCGTTAGGCCGATGCGCGAACAGCTGCTGCAAAGAGTCGACACGGTGCTCGGGGACGGCATCGAGTCCGCGGTCTCGTTCAAGCACCGGCGGCGGCTGCGCAAGCTGGGCTGGAGCCACGTCTTCGAGCCGTCCGAGCCCGGCGTCTGGGCACGGGGCGAGCCGCCGCCGCGCGTGGGATGCGAGCTCGAGGTCCTGATCGACGGCGCCAACGCGCTGCCCGAGATCGCCCGCAGCCTCGAGCGGGCCAAGCACTATGTGCACATCACCGGCTGGCATCTCGCGCCCTCGTTCGAGCTCGTCAAGGGCAGCCCCCAGAACGCGATCGGGGTGCTGCTCGCCGAGCTCGCCGCGCGCATCGATGTGCGGGTGCTCGTGTGGTCAGGAGCTCCGATCCCCGCCTTTCACCCGACCCGGTCAGAGGTCTCGCAGACGCTCGAAAACCTGACCAAGATGACGCGAATCCAAGCTCGCGGCGACCCGCGCGAACACCCGTTCCACTGCCATCACGAGAAGACGATCGTGATCGACGGCGAGCTCGCGTTCGTCGGCGGAATCGACCTCACCGACTCGGCCGGCGACCGCTATGACACCCAGCAGCATGAGGCGCGGCGCCGGATCGGCTGGCACGACGTCGCGACGCGTGTGCGCGGACCGGCCGTCGCCGACGTCGGCGAGCACTTCCGCGTCCGCTGGCGCGAGCTGACCGGTGAGCAGCTCCCGGAGCTCGTGCCGCCGCCGGCGGCGGGCGGCACAACCGTGCAGGTCCTGCGCACGGTCGAGGAGGACATGTACGACTCGATCCCGACAGGTGAATTTCGGATCTTCGAGAGCTACTTGCGCGCGCTGCGCTCCGCGCAGGAGCTGATCTACATCGAAAACCAATTCCTCTGGTCGCCGGAGCTGGTTTCGGTGATCGCCGACAAGCTGCGCGACCCGCCGACGCCCCAGTTCCGGGTCGTGGTCGTCTTGCCCGCGAAGGCCAACAACGGCGCCGAGGACACGCGCGGGCAGGTCGGCATGCTGCTCGATGCCGATCACGGCGGCGACCGGGTACTGGCCGCGACGATCCGCTCGCTCTCACGATCGAGAGATCGAGCGGACCCGCTTTACGTTCACGCCAAGGTCGCGGTAGTCGACGACCGCTGGTTGATCGTCGGCTCGGCCAATATCAACGCGCACTCGTTCTTCAACGACACAGAGATGTGCGTCGCCACCGACGACGCGGGCCTCGCTCGCGAAACCCGCGTCCGGCTGTGGGCCGAGCACCTCGAGCTCGACGAGCACGCGGTCGCATCTGCGACGCCGGCCGAGCTGGTGGATTCGCACTGGCGCCCAATCGCCCGCGAACAGCTCGAGCGCAGCCGGGCCGGGGAGCGTCCCACGCACCGGCTGCTCGAGCTGCCCGGGGTGTCGCGACGATCCAGCCGGCTGCTCGGACCGCTCTCGGGGCTGCTCGACGACGGCTGAGTTCGAGCGCACGCTCGCCGGCCGGATTGCCCGACGACCGCTCAGCCGACCGCTGGGCGAGCCCGTGGCCGGCGCCGCTATGGAGTCGCGCGACGGGCCGTGAGGATCCCCCGATGGCGGCGGATGTCCTGGCTTTCGAGGGCGGGGTGGACGTGGACTCAGATGCCTGCTGGGCGGCGCCTGGCGGGCACCGTGATCTCAGGGATGTTTGGCCATCTGGTGCCCATCTCCCAGAGGGCGGCGGCGCAGAAGTAGCTGAAAATCGCGTGGTCGCCGCCCGCGAGGGAGGCGATCCGGACCTCCCTTGGAACGCTTGACTCCATACGGGAGTAGAGCGTTCTGAGGCTACGTTCTCTCCCCGTTCGAAAGCCGAAGTTGAACCCCAGCCAACTCCTCGTACAACCGCAGGACGCTCATTTCACCTGCGGGGTCCCCATACGAAGCGCGCACCCGGCGGTGCACCTGCTCCACCAGCGCCGCGAGCTCCACCGGGACCCCGACGTCGCGCGCCAAGTCAACCGCTTACGATCCCTCGGTGCGCGCGGCCGGCACAAAGCAGAGAGAGCGCCCGCGAGGGAAGCGGACGCCAGCGTTGGTCCCACCGCCCGTACGCCCGGGCCCCCGCCCGCTCGCCGGCGGCCCACTGGCGCTGTGGCGCTTCATGCGCGCCAACAACATGGTCAGCCGGGGCTACGCGCTGCTGCTGCTGCGCTGGCTGTGGCTCAAGCTCCGCTGGCGCGGGCGCCTACAGACCGACGGTCTGTGTTTCGTCTGTCCGGGGGTGAAGTTCGAGATCGGGCGAGGGGCGCGCGTCGTGCTCGGACGCTGGTCCTGGATCGGGCACGGCTGCAAGGTGCGCGTGCACGAAGGCGAGCTGATCATCGGCGCCAAGACCGTGCTCGGCCAGGAGTGCACGATCTCGGCCTTCCAGCACGTCTCGATCGGACGCGAGTGCATCATCGCCGACCGCGTGATGATGATCGACTTCGACCACGGGATGGTCGAGGTCGAGCGCCCGATCCGTGAGCAGGGGATCTACAAGCGCGACGTCAACATCGGCCACAACGTCTGGGTCGGGTACGGCGCCTGCGTGCTGCGCGGCGTCACCGTCGGCGACAACTCGGTGATCGGCACGAGCTCGGTCGTCACCTGTGACGTGGCTGCAAACGCGGTCGTCGGCGGCGTGCCGGCGAAGGTGATCCGGATGCGGGAGCGGCCGCGGACCTTCCGCTGGGGGTAGCCGCGCTACGGTGACCGGCCGTGCTCTGGACTGCCGGCGCGAGCGTCCTGTGGCGAGCGCGGCCGGCGCTCGCCGACGGCCGTGTTGGCTACGTGTTCTCCGCCAACGTGGTCGCGGACTCCGCGACGGCGACGGTCTTGTTTCAACGGGTCGGGGCACCCGGGATGCGTCGCACCGGCCGCCGCGGAGGGCCCGGCGCCCGGAGCCTGATCGCCGCCGAGTGGGACGGCAGCTACGAGCCCTTCGCGTGGGGCGGCCCGAGCACGTTGCGATTGCATCCCGTGGGCTCCAGTTTCTCGAACATTCGTCGCTGGCATGCCGAGCGCGCGCGGTGCGAGGGGTGGTACATCAACATCGAGCAGCCGTGGCGGCGGACTCGGCACGGGTTCGACAGCCGCGACGACGTGCTCGACGTCGAGGTCGCAGCCGACCTGTCGAGCTGGCACTTCAAGGACGAGGACGAGTTGGAATGGTGCGTCGAGGTCGGCGAGCTGACCGTTTCGGAAGCCGAGCGGATCCGTCGTGCGGCAGACGAGGCGATCGCCCAACTTGAGGCGCGGTCATGGCCCTTCGACGAGCATGCATGGACCGACCTCCTCCCCGACCCATGCTGGCCCCGGCCGCGGCTCCCGGCAGACTGGGCGTCGCCCGGGTAATCGGCTCGGGCAGCTCGAGCCGGGCTGGGCCGCGGGGCCGCGAGCGGCTGCGCGGCGCGCTACGCGAGTCAGCCCGGCCGGCCGGCGTCGGCCAGATCCGGCGCCAGACCCCGCAGCTCGGGCTCGAAGTCACCGGTGCCGGCGAGCGCGCGCTCGAACGCCGCGAGGTGAGCCCGCGCGCGCTGCTGCGGGTACTCGCCGGCGGTCCCGCGCGCGGCGAGAAACGCCCAGTCGCTTGACTGCAGCGCCAGCAGCTCGCGCGCGGCGCGCGGTCCGGCGCGATCGCCGGCGGCGCTGCGCCGCAGCTCGGGCGCGCGCATCGCCCAGGCGAGCTCGGCCGTGCGCATCGCCCACGCGAGCTCGGCGACCGCCGGCCCGCTCCAGGTCCGCAGGTCGCCCCCGGCTCCCCACGTGCTGACCGGCAGCGCCGGCGGGGCGACCGCCGGCCGGTGACGCTCGACCGCGTCGCCGAGCGTCGTCAGCGCCAGACCCTGGCGCGCCGACTCGTCGATCACCGCCTCGAGCCACCACACCCCCTCATACCACCAGTGTCCGAGCAGCTCGGTGTCGAGCGCAAACACGCACACGCCGCCATCGGCGACGCGCGCGCGAACGCGGGTGACGAAGTCGCGGGCATCGAGCGCGGCCTGCGCGCGGGCGGCGCGGGCGTCGTAGGCGCCGCCGTCGTTGCGCCAGGCGTGGTGGCGATGGGTCGTGAGCCGGTGCGAATCGCGATAGGCCATCTGCCGCGGGTAGCCGGCGTCGCTCCAGACGAGCGCGATCGTCGCGCGGTCGATCGGCCACAACACGGGCCCGTCATCGGTGGCGAGCGGGCGCAGGTGGCGCGCGTCGCCGAGGCCGAAGACGTTCGTGAGCTCGACGCACGCCGCGCGGACGCCGGCCTCCGCGAGCAGCGCGTCAAGCCAGCGGGCGTGGCCGCACTCGGGCAGCCAGAATCCTCCATCCCAGCCGCCGAACCGGCGTCGGTGCGAGTCGAGCGCGGTCTGGACCTGGAGTGCGACGCCGGCATCGGTCGCGAGCAGCGGCAGCACGGCGTGCGTCGCCGCCGAGGTCCAGCTCGCGTGCGCGCCGAGCGCGCCGAGCAGCCCGCCCGGCCCGAGCCCGCGCAGCATCCGTGCCGCGGCGGCGTAATCGCGTGCCGAGTGCTCGATCGCGCCGGCCAGTTCCGGCCGATCACCCGCCCGCAGCTCGGCCGCGTCACGCGCGTGCGTCTCGGTGCGCACCTGCTCGAGAAACGCGATGCACCTCGCGGTCGCGTCCGGTACTTCGAGCTGGTCGCACAGAACCGGCGTCAGCGACAGCGTCAGCGGCGCGCGGCCGAGCACCCCGAGCAGCGGCACGTAGCTCGTCGCGATCGCCTCCCAGAGCCACTCCTCGCCGAACGGCCAGGTCCCGAAGCCCTCCACGTACGGCATGTGCGTGTGCAGGACGATCGCCAGCTCCCCGGGTGAGCGGCGGCGCGTGGTGACGGCGCTTGTCATGTCACGCGAACGACTACCGGATGCGCGCGCCGGACGGAAGCTCGGCTCGGCGGCGGTTTCGGACCTACAGCTCCTGACCGTGGGCGTTTTGCTCGGCTCGGCGGCGGTTTCGGACCTACAGCTCCTGACCGTAGGCGTTTTGCTCGGCTCGGCGACGGTTGCGGACCTACGACAGCGCCCGAGTCCGCCCGGCAGCGCGCCGGCGGTAGCAAGCAACTTGTGGGGTCGGGTACGCGGGCGTATCATGCCGACGCTCAGCGAAGCGCCCACGGCGGAGAGGAGCTGGAAATGAAAGTTTGCTTGGGGCTCGTGTGCTCGGTCTTGTGCTGGGCGACATTCGCCGCACAGGCGCTCGGCCAGACGGTCACATTCTTCGCGACGGGTGGCCAGCAGACGTTCACGGTTCCCGCGGGCGTGTCGACCCTCAGCGCGGCCGCCGTCGGCGGCACCGGCGGCGGCGACGGCAGCACGGCTCGGGGCGGCTCCGGCGCGCGGGCGTCCGCCGTTCTGTCGGTCTCCCCCGGCCAGCTGCTCTACGTCGAGGTCGGCGGCAACGGCGGCTCGGGCGCCGGCTCCGGCGCCGGCGGCTTCAACGGCGGCGGCAACGGCGGCTCGGGCGCCGGGGGTGGAGGTGGCGCCTCCGATGTCCGGACAACGCCGATCGGCACATCGACCTCGCCGGCCTCGCGCCTGATCGTCGCCGGAGGCGGCGGCGGTGGCGCGTCAGGCGCCGGCGGCGGCAACGCCGGCGCGGATGGCACCGGAGCCGGCGGTGGGAAAGCGGCCTCGCAAACGGCCGGCGGGGCCGGCGGTTCGTCGACCGCGACGGGCTCGGTCCCAGGCGGCGCGGGGGCGCTCGGCACCGGCGGCGCCGGCGCGTCGGGTGCGATCACCGGCGCAGGCGGCGGTGGCGGCCTGTTCGGCGGCGGCGGTGGCGTCGGGTGTACGAGCCCGATGGGCCAGATGTACTGCGACCCGATTGGGACCCCCGGCGGCAACGGCGGCGGCGGCTCGAGCGGCTTCGCTTCGAGCGCCACGAACACGGCCGTCGGCGCCGACACGGCCGGGGTGGGCTCGGTCACGATCACCTACACCGGGCCGGCACCGGTGCAACCGCCGGCGCCCCCGTCGACGAGCCTGATCGGGAAGTCGCTGCTCTCGCAGCTGGTCCCGCACGGGAAGGCCGGGCGGCTGTCCGCGGTCCGCAAGCACCACGGATACACGTTCAACTTCACCGCGCTGCTCGCCGGCAAGGTGACGATCTCCTGGTACCAGACTCGCCATGTCCGCCACCCGCACGCGCACGCCGCGACCAAACAGGTGCTCGTCGCGACCGGAAGCCACCGGTTCAGCGCCGCCGGCACGGGCAAGCTCGCGATCCACCTGACCCGCAAGGGCCGCAGCGTGTTCAAGCACGCCAAGCGCCTGAAGCTGACGGCCAAGGGCAAGTTCAAGCCGAGCGGCGCGGCTGTCTCGAAACAGCGAGCGTTCACGCTCAAGCACTGAAATCCGCCAGCGGCGCCGCGCCGGCTAGCGGCAGACGGCCACGAAGTCGAGCGCCCGCTCGAGTCTCGCGCGGGAGCCCGTGCGCAGCCGGAAGTCGCGGGTCGCGATCGCCGGCGTGAAGCGGTCATAGAACGGCTTGGTCAGCCGCAGTCGCCGGTGCACGGCATCCCAGCCGCAGCGCAGCGCGAGCTCGTGCATGCGCAGCCTGCGCGCGTGGAACAGGCCGAACAGCCGCACGTCGCC
The DNA here is from genome assembly GCA_963744695.1 of uncultured Solirubrobacterales bacterium. Taxonomy (GTDB): domain Bacteria; phylum Actinomycetota; class Thermoleophilia; order Solirubrobacterales; family Solirubrobacteraceae; genus Palsa-465. Next base: position 97,074 of record CAVUUT010000016.1, read on the forward strand.
GAACACGGTCCGGCACAGTGCCTCGAACTCGTGCGCGCGGTACTCGCGCACGTGCCATGGGTTGTCGGACTTCGCCGCCCCCGGTGGGGCGAGCGTCAGCAGGTTCGGCGTCGACACGTATGCGACGCCGCCCGCCACCAGCAGCGACCGGAGGTGCTCGAGCACCGCGACGGGGTCCTGCACGTGCTCGATCGTCTGCAGGAAGACGGCCGCGTCGTAGCTGTCAGGCTCGCCGTAGGTCTCGACCAATCCGCGCGCGAAGCTGAGGTTCTCGCGGCGATAGCGCAGCTGCGCATGGTCGTGGGCCTCGGGGTTGGCGTCGACGCCGACGACGCTCGCCGCCGAGCGCGCCAGCACTTCGGAGCCATAGCCCTCGCCGCACGCCATGTCGATCACGCGCGCGCCGATCGCGCGGGCGCCGATCCATTCGTAGACGACCAGATGCCGGCGGAACCAGTAATTCTCGGCCGGCACGTCGGGCAACGTGCGCTCGCCGGTCAGCTGCAGCGGCGGGACGCCGGGCGGCTGATCGCGCTGAACGATCTCGTTCATATGCACCGGCGAGAGGGTAATCTGCCCGGCGGCATGGAGGCACTGCGCACCGCGGACGAGATCCGTGACGTCAACACGCGGTATCACGACGTCGCGGCCGACAGCTACGACTCCAAGTGGGGGATCGATTTCGGCGAGATCGGCCAAGCCCAGGTCCTCGGCAAGCTGCGCAAGCTCCTCGGCGACGAGCTGCAGGACGGCTATGACCGCTCGCTCGAGATCGGCGCCGGAACGGGCTACTTCAGCCTCAACCTCCTACAGGCCGGGATCGTCGAGCACGCCACGTGTACCGACATCTCGCCCGGGATGGTCGCGACTCTGGGGCGCAACGCGCAGCGGCTCGGGCTCGACGTCCAGACCACCCGCGCCGACGCCGAGGCGCTGCCATTTGCCGATCAGAGCTTCGACCTCGTGCTCGGCCACGCCGTCCTGCACCATCTGCCGAACCTTCGCCGCGCGTTTGCCGAGTTTCACCGCGTCCTGCGCCCGGGAGGCAGGATCGCGTTCGCGGGCGAGCCATCGCGCGTCGGCGACAGGATCGCGGCGCTGCCCAAACAGGGCGCAAACCGGATCGCCCCGGTCTGGCGGCGGCTGATGCGCGCCGGCTCGGCGCCGCCGCCGGCGGCTCCGGGATCGGCAGACCACGTCGACCACGAGCTCGAGCGGTGCGTCGACATCCACGCGTTCGCGCCCGGCGACCTGGAACGCCACGCCCGCCGGGCGGGCCTGCGCGACATCGTCGTGCGCGGCGAGGAGCTGACTGCCAACTGGTTCGGGTGGTTCAACCGCGGGCTCGAGGCGAGCGCCGACCCCGACGACGTGCCGATGCTGTGGCGCCAGTACGCGTTCCACGGCTATCTCCTGCTCCAGCGCCTCGACGAGCAGGTGCTCGAGCCGCTGTTGCCGCCGGCGATCTTCTACAACCTGCTGCTGACGGCGCGCCGCTAGAAAGCTAGCGGTCCCTCGCAACCTGCTGCTGACCGCCCGCCGGTCGTAGTCCGAGCGGGCGGCGACGCTCGGCTTAGACTTTCCCTATGCCTCAAGCGGTGTCGCGAGAGTTTCCGCTGTTTCCGCTCGGCCTCGTCGCCCTCCCCGGTGAGCTGATCCCGCTGCACATCTTCGAGGAGCGCTACAAGACGATGATGGCGGACTGCCTCAAGGACGAGAGCGAGTTCGGGATCGTCTGGCTGTCCGACGACGGCCTGCGCGAGATCGGGTGCGCGATGGCGATCGAGCGGGTGCTCGAACGGATGGACGACGGGCGGATGAACCTGCTCACGCGGGGCACGCGCCCGTTTCGCGTGCTCGAGCGCCAGGGCCATCTCGCCTACCCGGCCGGCGTGATCGAGTTCGTGCAGGACGCCGACGACGAGCCCGATTCCGAGCTCGCCGGCACCGCGCGCGCGGCCTATGCGGCGCTCGTCAAGCGCGCGACCGACCGCGAGCCGACCAGCGAGGAGCTCGAGGCAATGGGCGCCTACGACATGGCGGCGACGGTCGACTTCGGCCCTGACGCCAAGCAGGAGCTGCTCGACCTGCGCTCGGAGAACTCGCGGATGCGGCTCGTCGCGAGCCTGTTCCGGGCGGCGACCAAGCGCCTTGACTTCGTCGATCGCGCGCAGGCTCGCGCGCGCTCGAACGGCAAAGTCCACTTCAACTGACGAGCGGGCGGTTCGCGGCGCGGCCGGTCACGGGTCACGGCGGTCCGACAACGACCGTGAACACGACCATGAACGCGCCGAAGACCAGGGAGTAGATCGCGAACGGCGTCAGCGTCTTGGTCTTGAAGTAGTTCGTCAAGAAGTGCACGCAGACGATCGCGGTCAGGGCCGCCGAGATCGCCGCGATCACGGCCGCGCTGCGGATGCCACCGTTGCCGAGCTTGCCCGTCAGGTCCCCGAACTTGAGCAGTCCGGCGGCGAGGATCGGCGGCGTCGCGAGCAGGAACGCGAACCGCGCCGAGTCCGAATGGTCGAGTCCGCGCGCGAGCCCGACCGACATGCAGACGCCGTCACGGCTGATGCCGGCGATCAGAGCGCTCGTCTGAGCGGTGCCGATCACCCCGGCCTCCTTGAAGTCCATCGTTTCCAGCCGGCGACCGCCCTCGTCGTTGACCCCCTCGCGCTTGGCGAGCTCGCGCACCTCGGCGCGCCGGCGCCAGCGCTCGCCCCAGAGCAGGACGCAGCCGTTGACCATCAGGAAGATCGCCGCCGCGAGCGGCTTGGCGAGCGCGACGCGCACCGGGTGCTCGAGCAGCAGGCCGAGGATCCCGACGGGGATCGTCGCCGCGATGATCAGCCACGCCAGGCGCTCGGTGGGCGTCTCGATCCGTCGCTTGCGCAGGGTCGCGAAGAATCCCTTGACGATCGCGACCCAGTCGCGCCAGAAGTAGATCAGCAGGCCGACGGCGCTGCCGACGTGCAGCATCACCACGAACGCGAGCCACGGCGACTCGGGCTCGGACTGCCAGGCGACGACGTTGTGCCACCTGAACAGCGTCGGGAACAGCACCGTGTGGCCGAGGCTCGAGACCGGGAACAGCTCCGTGGCCCCCTGCAGGACGCCCAGGACGATCGCCTGAAAGGTCGTGATCAGATGTTGGCTGGCGATCGCAAGCACGCGGCGGGGAGGGTACCCAGCGCATTAACGAAGCGGTAAGCCCAAGCGCGATCGTGTGAGAACCCTCATCGACGGCACCGGAGTCATCGAAGGCCGTTAGCCGGACAGCCCGCAGGCTTGTTGTGCCGCCTGCGCGGCGAACAACTCGAGCTGCGCGAGCAGCGGGTGATGCAGCGTGTCGCGATCCGAGAACCGGATCGTCCCCTGTTGGAGTTTGACCTTGTAGCTGAACACGCTTCCGGGCTTGGCCGGAAGATCGAGCTGGCGCTTGGCGTCGTTTGCGAGGCTGCCGGAGAGGTTCCGAGCCTGGATCAGCAGCGCGCTCGGGAGCGTCTTCTGCTTGCCGCCGTTGCAATGGATCGTGCCGCTGTCGTTGACCAGCATCGTCAGCTTCGAGCCCTGACCGGTCCTGGTCAGCAGGAACAGGTCCTGGAGCTCGACGTCGAGCCCGCAGCCGCCGGTGACCACAGCGAGGCCGACGAGCAGCGCGACGGTCGCCGCCCACCGCCTCACGGCGCCTGGACCACGATCGAGGCTCCGCCTCGGCGCGGGTCCCCGCCGCCAGAGAACGAGCCGTCGGCCGCGCGAACGGCGGCCTGCGCGCCGCCGAAGAAGAGATTGCGCTCACGGAACCGCGCCACCGTGCGACCACCGGCCTCGAGCGCCGTCGTGTCGATCCCCGGCTCGACGTAGACGACATCGTCCTCCCAGTGCACCCGCGGCGCGTCGATCGCGTCCTGGGCCTGCATCCCGTCATCGATCGTGCGGATGATCGTCTGCAGGATCGCCGAGCGGATCCGATTGGAGCCGGCGCTGCCGACCGCGAGCTCCGCCTGACCGTCGCGGAGCACGACCGTCGGGGACATCATGCTCGGCATTCTGCGGCCGGGCGGATGACGGTGAAAGCCGAGTGGATTGAGGTCCTGCTCACCGAGCATGTTGTTGAGGTGGATGCCGGTGCCGGGGACGACAACGCCAGACGCCGACCCGTTCGAGCATGTCACCGAGCATGCCCAGCCGTCGCAGTCGAGCACCGCGATGTGCGTCGTCGAACCGAGCCGGCCGCCGCTTGCGGCGAGGAAGCTGCGGACGAACGCGGGGTCGCTGAGTCCGGCCAGGAACTCCGGCGTGCGCTCCCGCTGGGTCAGCTCCATGACCTCGACCACCTGCTCCATGGTCGGTGGCCCGGGCGCGGCGCCGAGCATTGCGAGCGCACGGGCGATCAGGATCCCGCCCGCCGACGGCGGCGGGTTGGTCAGCACCTCCCGTCCGCGGTACTCGACGCGGATCGGCTCGCGGTCGACGACCTCGTAGGCCCGCAGGTCGCTCGCCGTGAGCAGCCCGCCGCGGTCGGTCACCCAGGCGCTGATCGCCGCCGCGATGTCGCCCTCGTAGAAGGGTCGCGCTCCATCGGCGCCGAGGCGGATCAGCGAGTCGGCGAGTTCGGGCTGGCGCAGCTTGTCGCCGGCGTGCAGGAGCCTCCCCTCGGGCGCGAACAGCGCCGCGCACTCGGGCGTCGAGGTGACGATCCCCTCGAGGATCTCGACGATGTAGGCCTGTTGCCGGTTGAGCGCGACCCCCTCGCGAGCGAGCGTCGCCGCCGGCTCGGTGAGACGCTCGAGCCCCAACCGTCCGAAGCGGCGCGCGGCCTCGCACACCCCTGCGGCCATCCCATAGCACCCGACCGACGCCGCCCCGATGTTGAACTCCTGGAGTGCGTCACCGAACGAGACCGCGACTGGAATCAGCTCGGCGCGACCGCTAGGGTCGGCATCGCGCCCCGGCGCCTCGACGAAGAAGTCGAGCAGGGTCGGCTCTCGGCCGGGCGCGACCACGAGCAGGTAGCCGCCGGCGCCCAAGCCGGTCAGCAGCGGTTCGCACACGAACGACGCGAGCATCGCCGCGAGTGCGGCGTCGACGGCGTTGCCGCCCTCGCGCAGCGCGTCCGCGCCGGTCGCGGCGCTGACCGGATGACCGGCCGCGACGACGCCCAGCTGCCGGCCAGCGCTGTCGGCGCTCACCGGGCGGCCGTCAGCGGCGCGGGATGAACTCTGGGACGTCGAGCTCGCGGGCCGTCGGGCGCTCGCGGACGCGGCTCACGCGCGGTTCACCGGCCGGCTCGCGCAGCCCCCGCGCGCGCTGATCGCGCTCCGAGCGGGCGCCGAACGACTGCCCTTCGCGCCGCGTCCGGGGCGTCTCGCCGTAACCCGTCGCGACAACGGTGACCCACACCTGATCGTCGAGCTTCTCGTCGACCATCGCGCCGAAGATGATGTGCGCATCCGGGTGCGCGGCCTCCGCGACCGCCTTCGCGGCCTCGTTGACCTCCCACAGGGAGACGTCGTTGCCGCCGGTGATCGAAAGCAGGATCGAGCGGGCGCCCTCCATGCTCGTCTCGAGCAGCGGCGAGGCGACTGCCTGCTCGGCCGCATCGACCGCGCGGCGCTCGCCGGTGCCCATGCCGATCCCGAGCAGCGCGTTGCCGGCATCGGACATGATCGTCCGCACGTCGGCGAAGTCGAGGTTGATCAGGCCCGGCAGCGTCACCAGGTCGGAGATCCCCTGCACGCCCTGGCGGAGCACGTCATCGGCGACGCGGAATGCCTCGAGCATCGAGACGCCGCGATCGAGCACCGACAGGAGCCGGTTGTTGGGGACCACGATCAGCGTGTCGACCTCATCGGCGAGCTCAGCGATCCCCGTCTCAGCCTGGTCACGCCTGCGCGAGCCCTCGAACTGGAACGGGCGCGTGACGATCCCGACCGTCAGCGCGCCGAGCTCACGCGCGATCTGGGCGACGATCGGCGCCGCGCCGGTGCCGGTCCCGCCGCCGGCGCCGGCGGCGATGAAGACCATGTCCGCCCCGCGGAGCAGCGACTTGATCTGGTCATGCTGGTTCTGAGCGGCACGCCGGCCGAGATCGGGATCGGAGCCCGAGCCGAGCCCGCGCGTGATGCCGTCTCCAATGTGGAGCGTCGCGTGCGCGGCTGACTGCTGGAGCGACTGCAGGTCGGTGTTGATCGCGAGGAACTCGACCCCCTCGACCTCGGCTTCGACCATCCGGTTGACGGCGTTGACGCCGCCACCGCCGACGCCGACCACGCGCAGCACCGGGCCGATCGTGGGGACGCTCTCGGTGACCTCGACCGCGCGGTCAGAGCGCGCGTAGACGTCCGGGCCCGCGTCGGCGGCGTACGTCCGCGGGCGCCGGGCGCCCCGAGGGGCGTCGAGCACGTTCTCGGGAATGTCAGCGGCGAACGCCCGCTGCAGGCGCTCCTGGGGCGATGGGATCTGGCGCTCGTCGGGCTCGTCGGCGACGGGCGGCACCTGCGCCTCGAACGACGGGTGAAACGCGCGGCGGCGCGAGGGCGTCTCGTCGGCCGGCTCGGGAGCGGGCGGCTCCTGGGTGACCGGCTCGGGCGCGACCGGCTGGGCCGCGGGCCGCCGGCGCGCGGGCCGCTCGGGCGCGACCGCGTCGCCGGCCGCCGGCTCGGGCGCCGCGGGCTCGGCGGCCTGCGGCTTCTCCCCGGACGGCTCAGAAGTCTCTGCAGCGGTCTTGCGGAAGAGGTCGGCGAGTGGCCCCTCGCGCATGCTCGCGCGCTTACCGGTCATGTGAGAGGACCTCCTTGGCGAGCTCTCGATAGGCGTGGGCGGCCAAACCGTCCGGTTCGTATTTCAAAACTGACATCCCCTTCACCGGCGCCTCGGCGAACCTCACCGTTTTACGAATCCGAGAGGCGTACACCTTGTCACCGAAGTTCTCCTCAAGCAACTCAATCGCCTCCTTAGCGTGCAAAGTGCGGAGGTCTACGAGCGTCGGGAGAATCCCTTCGATCTCCACGTTCGGATTCAGGTTCTCGCGGATCATCGCGAGCGTGTTCTGAAGCTGGATCAGACCGCGCATCGACAGATACTCGCACTGCACGGGGACGATCACCTTGTCGGACGCGGTCAGCGCGTTGATCGTCAGCAGCCCGAGGCTCGGTGGTGTGTCGATGAAGATGAAGTCGTAGTCGTCCTTGATCTCCCGGAAGGCCTTCTCGAGCGAGCGCTCGCGGCCGATCATCGTCGACATCGCGATCTCAGCTCCGGCGAGGTCGATCGACGAGCACGCGATGTCGATCTCGCGCTTGCGGATCACCTCGCGAATCGACATGTGGTGAACGAGCACGTCGTACATCGACTTCTCGAGCGTGTCGGGGTCGATCCCCTGCGACATCGTCAGGTTCCCCTGCGGGTCCATGTCACAGCAGAGAACACGGTGCCCTGCTTCGGCAAACGCCACCGCGAGGTTGAGCGTGGTCGTCGTCTTTGCTACGCCGCCCTTCTGGTTGGCGAGCGTGATCACCTTGCAGGTGGACATCAGCGAGCGCTCCGATGCGTCGGTGGACTCATACGCGCCTGTATTCGCAGATGGGCCGGGAAATCCTTCGCATCGCACCCCCGCCGGGGTCCAGCTACATTGCGATCGCCGTGCCCGGTCTGCTGCAGCGACGCCTGATCTTCGTCACCGGAAAGGGCGGCGTCGGCAAGTCGACGGTCGCAACCGCGCTCGGCCTGGTCGCCGCCCGCCGCGGGCTGCGCACGATCGTCGCCGAGCTCGCGAGCCAGAACCGCATCCGCCAGACATTCGAGCACGACGGCGACACGTTCGAGGAGGTCAAGCTCGCCGAGCGGCTCTACACGATCTCGATCGACCCCCAGCACGCGATGGAGGAGTACCTGAAGGTCAAGACCGGGCCCGTCGGGCAGGCGCTCGGGTCAAGCCGCCTGTTCGGTGCGTTCGCGATGGCCACGCCGGGCATGCGCGAGCTCCTGAGCATCGGCAAGGCGTGGGAGCTGGCACAGCACCAGCGCCGCACGAGCGGCGCCGACGCCTATGACCTGGTGATCGTCGACTCGCCCGCCGCCGGGCACGGGGTCGGCATCCTGCGCACCCCGCGAACCTTCGCCGAGATCGCGCGCGTCGGCCCGATCGCCCACCAGGGCCGCCGGATCGCGGCAACGATCGCCGACCACGACTTCACCGCCGTGGTCGCGGTCGCGACGGCCGAGGAGATGCCCGTCAATGAGACGATCTGGCTGCGCGACCAGCTGCTGGCCGACGAGCTGCGCCTCGATGCGGTGATCGTCAACGCGCGCTACCCGGCTCGCTTCTCGGCCGCCGACACCGAGCAGCTCGCGGCCGCGCGCAAGCGCGCCGGCTCGCCGCATGCCGGCGCCGCGCTCGGCGCGGCGCTCTCCCAGCGGGCGCGCTCGGCGGCGCAGGAAGCGCAGCTTCGGCGTCTGCACGACGGGCTCGGGATGCCGCTCGTCGAGCTTCCGTTCCTGTTCGCGGAGCAGATCGGCCCGCAACAGCTCGAGCTCCTCGCCGACGCGCTCGAGGCCGGCCTCGCCGAACCGGCGGCGGCGCAGCTCAACCGCTGAGCTCGGCCGCCTGGCGCCCAGCCCGCAGCCCGCTCTCGATCGCGCCGTCGATGAACCCGGCCCAACCGTCGGCCAGGTCCGAGCCGGCGAGCACCACCGGACCGTCGACGCGGCGCATCACGGCGTGGTGATGTTCGTACCAGCCGGGACGGTGGATCGCCCAGGTGCCGCGCGAGAACTCGTCGGCAAGCCAGTCGTGCGCCGTCGCGCCGAGCGCTTCGTAGCCGGGCAGGATCTGATCGAGGCTCGCCTGGAGCGCCGGCAGGCCGCCGTTGCGGTCCGCTGCCCGGGCGCCCTCGCCGCTGCGGTCCGCTGCCGGGGCGCCGTCGCCGTTGACCTGGCCCGGGTAGGCGGCGAAGCCATCGCAGTTGGCGGCGTCGGGACCGAAACCGATCAGCAGCTGCGTGCCGTCGCCGAACAGCTCCTCGGTGTCGAGATAGCCGAACGGATGACCGGGCCGGATCGCGTTCTGCATCGACGCCTCGCCGCGCGCGTGGATCATCACCTTGATCCCGCGCGAAGCCTGGCCGAGCGCGATCGCGCGGCGCTTGTCCCCGGCGAGCTCGGGCGTGAACTCGATCGCGCCGAGCGCGTTCAGCGGCACCGCGACGACCGCCGCGCGCGCCGCGTAGCCACTGCCGTCGCGGGTGCTGATCTCCACGTGCCCGTTGCGCCACGCGACCTCCGCGACCGGCGATCCGAGCCGCACGTCGAACGGGGCCGCACCCGCGATCGCGTCGAGCAGCGCGCCGGTGCCGCCGATGATCGTCGCCCGGCCGCCGGTCTCCTGGGTCAGTTCGAGGCTGTAGCCAGATAGCGCGTGCCAGCGCAGGACCGACACCGCGCCGGCCTGGTCCAGCGGCGCGTGCGCGAGCGATTCGAGCTCGGCGCTGAGCACATCGCGCTCCTCGTCGTCGAGGTCGAGCTGGTCGAGCCGCTCGGCGATCGTGAGCCGATCGAAGCGCGCGAGCTCGGGCAACGCATGCAGCGGCGCGTGCGGGAGCGGCAGCGCTTCGTTGACCCCCTGGACGAATGCGTCCCAGCCACGGCGCGCGATCTGGTCGCGCTCGAGGATCGTGCCCGAACGCCGTTGCCGGCCGACGTACCAGCCTGCGTGCTCCGCGTCGCGCCCATACTGCACGGGGAGACCCGCCCGCGTCAATTCGGAGAAGGTGTGCGGCTGGTGCCAGTGGACCCAGGCGCCACCGAGCTCGATCCGGGTCCCGGCCCAGTCGGCGCTCCAGGTCCGGCCCCCGAGCCGGTCGCGCGCTTCGAGCAACACCGTCTTGCGCCCGCGCAGCGCGCACTCGCGCGCCGCGGTGACGCCGGCGAAGCCGCCGCCGACGATCACGACGTCGTCCATCACTCCTCCCCTCTGAGCCGGATCGCCGCGTCGACGGCGACGGCGCCCTCGCCGGGCGCTCCGACGAGCACCGGGTTGCACTCGATCTCGGCCAGCGAATGCTCGAGCAGCAGCTCGGCGAGGTCCGCGGCCAGGCTCGCCGCGGCCGCCAGATCGACCGACTCGCCGCCGCGCCCGCCCAGCAGCAGCGGCGCGCCGCGGAGCGAGCGCAGCGCGGTTTGGATCCGATCGGTATCGGCGGGCAGCGGCACGATCGCGACATCGTCGAGCAGCTCCGTCCAGACTCCGCCGAGCGCGAGCACGAGCGCCGGGACGATCGCGTCCGTACGCACGGCGACCATCAGCTCGGCGCCCGGGACGGCCATCCGCTCGACGAACACCGACCCGTCGTGCGCGGCCGCGAGCGCCGCCAGCTGGCGGTACGCGCCGCGCACCTCGTCGCCAGAGCGCAATCCGAGCGCGACGCCGCCGAGATCGGACTTGTGCTGCACGGTCGGCGAGCTCAGCTTCATCGCCACCCATCCGCCGAGCTCGTCATGCGCCGCGACGGCATCATCCTCGTCGGCGACGACGCGACCTCTGGGCACCGAGATCCCGTTCGCCCACAGCATCGCCTTGGCCTCGTGCTCGGCGAGCCACTCGCCTCCGGCGCGACGGCTGACGTTCCGGGCGAGCGCGCCGATCTCCCTGACCCGGGCGGCGTCGGCGCTCGCGGGCGAGCCCTCGGCCGCGCAGAGCAGCCCGGTCCGCAGCCCGGCCGCAGCGGCGACCCCGGCGCGAGCGAACTCCCAAGCGGCCGTGTCGTCGAGCAGTTCGGGGAGGGTCGAGGAGACGAGCGTCGGCACCGGGCTCCGCGCGGCACCGGCGATGATCCCCTCGCGGACCGCGCGCCACGACTCCTCCGAGGCGCCGGTCAGCCCCGCGGGTTGGTCATAGAACACGACCACGCGGCCGATCGACGGATCCTCGCCGAGCGCCCTGACGATCTCCGCCAGCGCCTCGCGATCACCCCAGATCATCGCCGTGTAGTCGAGCGGGTTGGCGACCGTCGCCGCGGACGGCAGCAGCTCGTCAAGACGCTGCTCGGTGGCTGGCGCCAGCTCGGGCAGCTCCAAGCCAATGCGCTCGGCCTCGTCGGCGCCCTGCGCTGAATCGCCGCCCGAGCAGGTCATGATCGCAACGCCGCGTGCCGAGGCGGCGCTCGGCCGCCGCCGGTGGCCGGTGGCGATCGTCTTTGACAGCTCGAGCAGCTCGTGGACATCTTCGGCCCAGACCGCGCCCGCCTCCTTGACGAGGCTGCGGAACACCCGCTGATCGCCGGCGAGCGCCGCACTGTGTGCGGCCGCCGCCCGCGCGCCCGCGCGTGATTGTCCGACCTTCAGAACGACCACCGGGACGTCGGCCTCCGCACACGCGACGAGCCCATCGCAGAACCGCGGCCCGCCATCGTCCTCGAGATACATCGCGACCGCCCCGATCCCGTCCTCGGTGGCGAGGAACTCGAGGTAGTCGGCGGCGTGGAGCACGACCTGGTTGCCGCTCGCGATCACGGTGTGGAAGCGAAGCCCACGCCGCGTCGCGAGCGCGTTGACCGCGACGTTCCCGCTCTGGGAGACGAGCGCGACCGCACCCGCCTCCTGCGCCGCCAGCGCGTCACCCCATAGGGCGGTGCGCGTCGCGGGCGCGGCGATCCCGTTGCAGTTGGGCCCGCACACCGGCAGCCCGTGCCGGGCGGCGGCCGCCACGAGCTCGTCGTTGAGCGCCACGCCCTCGGCCACTTCGCCAAATCCGGCGCTGATCACGACCGCGCCGCCGCAGCCGCGGGCCCCGGCCTGATCGATCACATCCGGCACGCCGGCCGCGGGGATCGCGACCACCAGCGCATCGGCGGGGACCGGCAGGTCGGCGATGCTCGCGACGCAGGGGCGCCCGAGGACCTCGTCGCGGCTCGGGTTGACGCCCCAGACGTCGCCCTCGAAGCCGATCGTCTCGATGTTGAGCAGCACCTGCGCCGCGTAGCTGCCTACGCGGTCCGTCGCGCCGACGACCGCGATCGAGCTCGGATGCATGAGGCGCCGCAGGTCGAGCACGCGCGCGGCCGTGACCAGCGCCGACGGTCGCCCCGGTCCCGAGCGCGGTCAATGGATCGTCGCCTCGACGCCGCGGCGCTCGAGCGCCCGGGTGATGATCAGCCGCTGGATCTCGCTCGTTCCCTCCCAGATCCGGTCGACCCGGAGCTCGCGGTTGAAGCGCTCGGCGACGAAGCCGCGCATGTACCCGCGGCCCCCGAACGCCTGCACGGCGCGGTCGGCGCACCGTCCGGCCGCCTCGGAGACGAACAGCTTCGCCATCGACGCCTTGGCGTGGATCAGCTTCGGGTCCGCGCCGGCGTCAACCATCGAGCACACTTGCATGGCGATCAGCCGGCCGAGCGCGGCGTCGGTCGCCGAGTCCGCCAGCGGGAACGAGATCCCTTGGTAGTCCATGATCCGCTGCCCGCCCTGCTGGCGGGTCAGCGCCCAGCTCGTCGTCTCGTCGATCAGCCGCCACATCGCGCCGAGGCCGTGGGTCGCGATCCCGAGGCGTTCCTCGGTGAACCAGCCGCGCTGGAGGTCCTCGCCGTTGCCGACGCCGCCGACGACCGCGTCGGGCTCGACCTCGACGTCGGTGAAGCGGATCGTCGGATGGCCGTGCGGGTAGTTATGGGTGAACTTCGGGTCGTCGACGAACTCGACGCCCGGCGCGTCCGGCTCAACCAGGAACAGCGTCGGCAGCCGATCGGCGCCGTCGACGACGTTCGCCATCACGATCAGCACGCGGGCGACGTCACCGGAGGTCACGAACCACTTCTCGCCGTTGATCCGCCAGCCGCCGTCGGTGGCGATGGCGGTCGACGCGATCCCGCCGGGATCGGAGCCGGCCTCGGCCTCGGTGACCGCGTAGGCATCGCCGCCCTCGCCGCGCAGGGCCGGCGCGATGTAACGCTCGATCTGCTCGGGAGTCCCCTCGAGCAGCACGTTGTAGACGTTCGGGACGTGCCAGTGCAGGCCGTTGGTGACGCGGCCGAACTGCTCGTTGACGAGGAACCACTCGAGCATCGTCCAGCCCTGGCCGCCGTGCTCGACCGGGACCCGGCCCCCGTGTAGCCGCGCGGCGATCGCCGCCTGCTTGATCTCGTCGATGGTCTGCTCGGGCAGCGCGCCGGCGCGCTCCTCGGCCTCGTTCTCGAGCGGGATCAGCACATCCTCGACGAACGCGCGCGCGCGGTCACGGAGGTCCTGCTGCTCGGTGGTCAGCTCATTCGGGGCGGTGGTGGTCGTCGTCATCAGGTTCCTCTAGTGATTGCGATGGTTGTTGATTTGGTCGCCACGCTCGATGCGTGCCAGTGCGGCGCGATCGCCGGCTGTTCGTGCCGCGCCGCTTCCAGGCAACGCGAGCAGAAGATTGTGGTGGTTGGCGATCACCGCGGTTGCGCGTCTGCGGGCACGGGCAACGTCGGGATCGTCGACGCCGGCGCTCGAGTCGATCAACTGCACGACTTCGTGCAGGTACTCGAGCCACCGCCGCTGACTGCCGTGCAACACGAGCCGTTGCACTCGCTCGCGCTCGCGCGCGACCGCCTGTTCGCCGACGCGGTGCCCAGCGGACAGCGTCGCGACAGCCCCAGGGAGCTCGCGCTCGGGCTCGGGCGTCACCGACAGCCAGGACGCGCGCTTGACCATGGCAGTAAAGTATAACTGATCACAAAGTCAGGATGAGGTCCGACATGCAATCTGCTGCTTCACCCGCCACCCCGACCACCGCGCCTCCGGCGAACGCCGGCAAGGCGCTCGACCCTCGGCTCTACACCGACCCTGAGCTGCTCGAGTCCGAGCAGCGGTTGATCTTCGAGCGCACCTGGCAGCTCGCCGGGCACATCGGATCGCTGCCGAGGCCGGGCAGCTACCTGACCGCCCAGGCAGGCACCCAGCCGGTGCTCGTCGTGCGCGACGACGAAAACGAGTTGCGCGCGTTCAAGAACGTATGCCGCCACCGCGGGTCGCGGCTGCTCAGTGGCTCGGGACAGTGCAAGGCGGCGATCCGCTGCCGCTACCACGGCTGGACCTACCGACTCGACGGCTCGCTGATCGGGATCCCCGAGGGTCTGTCGTTCGACGAGAAGGTCGACAAGCGCAAGTTCGGGCTGATGCCGGCCCGCGTCGAGGAGATGTGCGGGCTCGTGTTCGTCAACCTCGACCCGGACGCGACGCCGCTGGCGGACCTCGTCGGTGACCTGCCCCAGCGGCTGGCGCCGTACCGGATCGAGACGCTCGAGCCGTTCGCGCCGGGCACCGGCGGCCAGCCGGCCAACTGGAAGGTCGTCGCCGACAACTACCTCGAGGGCTACCACATCCCGATCGCGCATCCGGGACTGATGCGGATGCTCGACTACAAGCACTACGACGTCGAGGTCCACGACAACTACGTCTGGTTCGACGCGCCGCTGCGCGCCAAGCCGAGCAGCAACCGCCTCGAGCGCGCCTACGCGAAGCTGGTCACCCCGATGCCCGGGCTCGGCGAGGAGGATCGTTTCGTCTGGCGCTACGCCTTCATCTACCCGAACACGACGATCGATCTGTACCCCGACCAGGTCAACACGTGGCAGATGCTTCCCGATGGCGTCGGGCGCACGAGCGACACGTTCGCGTGCTACCGCCCGGCCGGCACGCGCCCCCAGACGCGGTTCGTGCAGTGGGCCAATAACCGACTCAACACGCTCGTGCTCGACGAGGACATCGATCTGGTCGACAACGTCCAGCGCGGTCTGGCGACCCGTGGCTACCGTTGCGGGCCGCTGTCGCGGCGCGAGCGCGGCGTGGCGTGGTTTGCGGATCGGATCCGCGGTGACATGGCCCCGGCGCTCGGAGGCGACGAGCAGGCGTGAGCCCACGCCGCGCCAGGCCCGGGGCACGCGAGCGGATCCTCGCCGCCGCCGTGCGGCGGATCGCGAGCGAAGGGATCGACGGCGTCCGGATCGCGCGGATCGCGATGGACGCGGGCGTCTCGACGTCGCTCGTGCACTACCACTTCGCCAGCCGCGAGGACCTGCTCGCCGAGGCGCTCGACTGGTCCTACACCCACGCCGGCGATGCGCGGATCACCGACGGCGAGCCGGTCGGCGCCTCACACGGCGAGCGCCTGCGGTGGATGATCGGTCAGTGCCTGCCGACCTCAGAATCGCTGCGTGAAGATTGGGTGCTGTGGGTCGAACTGTGGCTGCACACGGTGCGCCACTCGGAGCTGCGCCCAGTCGCGGAGGATCTGTACGCGCGGATGCACGCCTGGTTCGCCGACGAGATCGCGGCGGGGATCGCCGCCGGCGAATTCGACCGCTGCGACCCCGACGAGGTCGCCGACCGCACGCTGGCGATGATCGACGGGCTCGGGATCCGCAACCTGATCGGCGACAGCACGATCTCGCTCGACCGCGCGCTGCAGACGGTCGAGGCGACGCTCGCGCGTGACCTGGGCCTCGGCGAACGGCTCCTGCCGGCGACGGCCGAGCCCACCCCGCGCATGCGACAGCGCGAGCGCGACGACCCGCTCGAGAGCGCGAGTGGCTAGTTCACAGAACGCGCGCGCCGCCGCGAACGA
>CAVUUT010000017.1:0-307397 GCA_963744695.1 uncultured Solirubrobacterales bacterium
AACAGATGGCGAAGACGGTGGTGGTGCTGGGAGCACGGAACCTTGGTGGCGCGATCGCCGAGCACTTTCTCGGGCTCGGCTGGAATGCCGCCGCGGTCGCGCGCAGCGAGGAGACGCTCGAACGCGCCCGCGCCCGCGGCGCGCTGCCGCTGTCGGCCGATGCGTCCGATCACACGGCGCTGACTGAGGCACTCGCGACCGCGCGACGCGAGTTCGGCTCCGTCGATGCGGTCGTCAACGCGGTCAGCGCCTCCAGGCCGCCTAGCGACGGGCCGTTCGGCGGCGGCGATCTCGCCGACGCTGATCTCGCGGCATTTCGCGGCTGGACGGTCGCCGTCGCCGAGCAGGCTTTCGTGTTCCTGTCAACCGGAGCATCGGCGCTGAAGGAGACCGGTGGCGGCGCGCTGGTGCAAATCACCGGCGGCTCGTCGCGCCGGGCGATGCCCGGCAAGGGGCTGTGGGCGGCCGGCGCCTTCGCGACCCGGGCGCTCGTCCAGGCCGCCGCCCAGGAGCTGCGCGGCGAGGGGATCCACGTCGCGCTGCTGGCGGTCGACGCGACGATCGAATCGCCCAAGACCGCCGCCTTCACAGCCGATCAGCCGCGCGAGGCGCTCGGCGACATGGGCGAGATCGCGAAGGCGGTCGAGTTCCTCGTCGATCAGGGAGTCCGCTCGCTGACCCACGAGCTGACCGTCACCCCCGCCGGCGATCGCTGGGTGCCGTAGCCGGGCGCGAGCCGCGTCGCGACATGAGCCCCGAGCAGCGAGACCACAAGTCCGGCCAACCCGACCTCGAGCAGGTCCGCGCCGAACTCGAGGCGAGGCGGGATCGCACGCGCGATCGGGTCGCGGCGCTCGCCAAGCGCCCGGAGCGCGGGAGTTCGCCCGGATTCGGAAAGCGGATCGGCGACGGGACGACGGAGGCAATCGGGCGGCTCACGGACATCGGCGTCGGCGGCGAGCTCGAGCGATCGCTGGCACGGACCGAGCGCGCGCTGGCCAAGCTCGACGAGGGGTCCTACGGGATCTGTGACAACTGCGGCGAGCCCATTGCCCCGGGGAGGCTGCGGGCGCTCCCCGACGGGGTCCTGTGCCTCGCGTGCTCATCGGCTGCGCCGCGGGCGCGTCCGCCGCGCCGGCGCTGACCCCCCGACTCGACCTTCGGAACGTTAAGCCCCTACAGGGAGCAAAGCGTTCCAAGGGTTGCGGCGGCGGCCCATCCCCGCCGTCGCTCAGGCGTCACCGAGCACCGCGTCCGTCACGACATCGATCCCCGCGAGGCGCGAGGCGAGCTGCTGATCGAGGTCGTAACGCGCCGCGAGTGTCGCCGGCCCGGCGTAGGTCATCTTCGTCTGGGACCCGTCGGCCCAGACGAGCACCTTGAGCGGCAGATCGAGCGCAGCCAGCGGCGCAGCCTGCATGACCGGCGTACCGGCCTGCGGCGCGCCGAAGATCACGACCTTCGTGTCGCGCAGCTCGAGCCCGTTGGCCTTCGCGGCGCCGCTGTGGTCGACCACGGCGAACAGGTTGATCCCCTTGGACTCGATCACCCTCGACAGCCGCACGACGGTCTCATTCACCGACCACGGGCTGAGCTTGGTGACCAGTGAGTCGCTCATCAGACCGAGGTCTCGGGACGGACCTGCCCGCCGCCCGTCTCAGCCTCCGGGTCCACCGCCTCGACACGTCCGCGCGGCATCCAGCGCAGCGCGACGATGAACGTGGCCGCCATCACCCCCGCCATGATGTAGAAGACCGTCTGCGTCGAGTGCGCGTAGGCCAGCTGTACCTGATGTACGAGCGCCCCTGACCGGCCCGACCCGCCCACCGCGCCGCTGCCGACGTGAGTGGAGAACGAGTTTGCGACGTTGTCCGCGGTGTGTGTCGGCACGCCGGCCTTCGTGAGCGCGCTGACCACGTTGGTCTTATTGCGGCTTACGAGGATCGCGCCGAGGATGGCGAGTCCGAGGCTGGCGCCGAAGTTGCGCGACGTCTGCGTGATCCCGGTGACCTCGCTGTAGGCGGTCGCCGCAGCGCGGTTGACCGCGTCGGTGCTGGCCGGGCCGAGCATCAGCCCGAGGCCGCCGCCCGCGAGCCCGATCCGCAGCGCCTGGGAGCCGAGCGACAGGTCGGTCAGCTTGCCGGCGAGCAGGTAGAACCCGACGGCCGCCAGCGCGGCGCCGATCACGACCGGGGGCTTCGCCCCGCGACGGTCGAGCATCCGACCGCCGACCTGGGCCAGGATCACGAACCCGAGGAAGAAGTAGAGGATGTACTCGCCGGCCTTGGACGAGGTCAGGCCGAGCGAGACCTGCGAGTAGACGCTCCCGAAGAAGAAGAATGGGATGAACACGATCGACATCATTCCGAGCACGGTCGTGTCAGCCGCGAACGCGCGGTCCTTGAAGATGTGGAGGTTGAGCAGCGGCTCGGGGCAGCGCAGCTCCCACAGCACGAACGCCCCCATCAACAGGACGCCGATGATCAGGCACGCCCAGACCTGAACGCTGCCCCAGCCCCAGCTGCTCGACTGCTCGAGCGCGAGCACGACCAGGCCCATGGCCCCCGTGATCAGAACCGTGCCGCGGTAGTCCATCCGCGCTGGTCGCTTCTCATCATCGGGATTCGAGCGCCAGATCAGGTACAGGGCGATCAGCGCGACCGGGATGTTGATCCAGAAGATCGCGCGCCACGTCCACTCGGTCAAAAAACCGCCGGCGATCGGCCCGATCGCGGTCAGCCCGCCGGTGACGCCGAAGAAGATCGCCATCGCCTTCCCGCGCTCGCTCACGGGGAACGAGGCGATCACGATCGCGACCGAGGCCGGGAACAGCAGCGCCGCCGTGGCGCCCTGCAGCACCCGGAAGAAGATGATCCAGGCCTCCGCGATCGATCCCTTCGGCGTGAAACCGCACAGCGCCGATGCGATCGCGAAGCCGATCACGCCGGCCACAACCATGCTCCGGCGGCCGAGGATGTCCCCGAGTCTGCCGCCGAACGCGAACAGCGCTGATAGGGCGAGCAGATACCCGTTGATCACCCACTGCGAGCCGGTCGCCGACAACGACAGCTCGCGCTGGATGTTGGGAATCGCGATCGCGACGATCGTCTGATCGATGAACGTCATCGCGACGGCAAACACCATCGCCGCGAGAACCAGGTTCTTGTTCCGGTTTGCGCTCACGCCCCGACTCTCTGTGCCTAGAACGGTGGATCGTAGAGATTTGCCTCGCGCCAAGGAATGCTGCTGCGCGGCGATCGGCTGTGCACCGGCATGCCCGGTCGCGCTGGACCGCTACCGTGACCCGGTGGCCGTTCTCGAGGCCCGCGGGATCCGGAAGTCGGTCGGTAGCGGCCGGGCCAAGCGTCGCGTGCTCGACGATGCCGCGCTCACCGTTAGTGCCGACGAGGTCGTCGCCGTGCTCGGGCGCTCGGGCAGCGGTAAGTCGACGCTGCTACATCTGCTCGGCGGGCTCGATCGGCCCGAGGCGGGCGAGATCGTCGTCGCCGGGCAGACCCTGACCGCCCAGGGATCGCGGGAGCTCGCGCGCACGAGGCTTCGCCACATCGGCTTCGTGTTCCAGTCCTTTCATCTCGTCGAGGAGCTCACCGGCGCCGAGAACGTGATGCTCCCGGCCCGTCTCCCGGGCGCACCCGCGGGAGGTGAGCGACGCGCGACGCAGCTGATCGACGAGCTGGGGCTCGCGCCCGTCGCCGACCATCTCCCGCACGAGCTCTCGGGCGGCGAGCAGCAGCGGTTCGCGATCGCACGGGCGCTCGTCAACGATCCCGAGCTCGTGCTCGCCGACGAGCCGACGGGCAATCTCGACGCCCAGAGCGGGGGCGCCGTGCTGGCGCTGTTGCGCAACCTCGAGCACCGGGCGGTCGTGATCGTCACCCATGAGCCCGACGCGGCGGCGATCGCGGATCGTGTCCTGCAGCTCAGCGACGGCAAGCTCGTCGCTGAGTCTGACCTGGTGCCGCAGACGCGCGACCCGCCAAGCCGGTCCCGCGGAGCAGATCCGCAGCTCGCGCGGATGAGAGTCCTGCCCGGCCGGCTGGGACTGAAGTCCAGGCGACGGCGGGCGACACTGACCGCGATCGGGATCGCGCTCGCGGCCGCGATGCTCTCGAGCGCGCTCGTCTTGGCAGTCGGACTTGGGCAGGGTTTCGCCCGCTCGGCGCGAGCCGCTGACCTGCCTGACCTGATCGTTCGCTTCGATCCTCAGCCGCTGCAGCGCGTCGCGGCTCGGATTCATGCACTCCCGGACATCGCGGCGTTCTCGACTCGGGCCGAGTTCACCGGCGTCGGGATCGCAGCGAACGGACATCGAGATGGGGACGCATCGGTCGAGGTGGTCGGCCCTGGACGCAGGGGCTATGCGATCGTCGCCGGGCGCGACGTCTCGTCGCGCTTTGGCGAGGTCGTGATCGAGCGCGGCGTGGCCCAGGCCTGTCAACGTGCACCTGGGTCAACGACTCCTGATCAGAGGGCTCGGGCCCCAGCGCGTCGTCGGGTTCGCCGAGGCCCCCGACGACGTCGGCTACCCGTTGGCGGTTCCACGCGCGTACGTGTCCCGGGTGGCGCTCGACTCGGCGTTGGGAGGCCAGCCCGATCCGCAGGTCAATGTCGCCGAGATCTGGCTGCGAGATCCGAGGTACCTCAACGAGGTGCTCGTGCAGGCCCGGACCACCAGCTACGGCCTGCGCGGGCTGCGGATCATCACGCGCTCCGGCGTGCGCGTCCTGCTCGACCAGGCGGCCGGCATCGTGATTGACCTGCTCGTCGCGCTGTCGCTGTTCGCACTTGCCACCGCCGGCGTGATGCTCGGCGCCTCCGCTCGCGCGGAGGTGCAACGGCGTCTGAAGAACGATCGGGATCAGCCGCGCCGTCGGTGCCGCGCGCGGGCACTTGGTCGCGACGCAGGCACGCGAGGCAGCCTGGTGGCGGTGCCGGCCGCGACCGTCGGTCTCCTCGCCGGCGTGCTCGCCACGATCGGCGCCACAGACCGCCTGCTGATCATGCTCAACGAGCTCCCCACCGGCAGCGGTTTGATCCTGCCGCTCGCCGCCGGTTGGTTGACTGAGCGTTGCGATCCCGGTGCTCGCGACCGCATGGCCAGCCTGGCGCGCCGCCGGGCGGCCACCGGTCGCTCTCCTGCAAGGCGCCGGCCTCGATTCCGGCCGGCGCCACCGGCCGCGGCGCCGCGCCTCGCATCGCGCGGGACTGGCGACGCTCGGTGCCCGGCTCGTCGCGCGCGCGCCGCAGCCGGCTCGCCGCGACGGTGCTGACGCTCGGCGCCTCGACCGCGTTCGTGCTCCTGCTGCTCGCTCTGGCATCCGCGCTCAGCGCGCTCGAGACCGACCCGGCGGCACTCGGCAAGCGCTACCAGCTGACGGCCTCACTCCCTGCCGCCGCGGTCGGGCAAGTCCGAGCGATCCCGGGGGTACAGGACGCGGCGCCGCGCTACGAGGTCCAGGCGGTCGACTCGTTCTCGCTCGGCGAGACGATCGACGTGATCGCCTACCCGGGCAACCACACGACCTTCGAGGCCCCGCCGCTGACCAGCGGTCAGCGGCTGAAAGGGAACGGCGAGGCCGAGGTCGGAGCGGGACTCGCCGACGCGCTCGGACTCGGTCCGGGCTCGACGCTCGCGATCGCGCTCCCGACCGCCGGCAAGGAGCTGCGGCTGCGGGTCGCCGGCGTCGTCAGCTCACTCGATCACGACGGCCGCGTCGCGTACATCCCGGCCGCCCCGCTGCTGAAGGCCGACCCGGAGGCGCCCGAGGAGATCGCGGTCCGTCTGGACCCCGGCGCCGATCAGGCTGCGGTTAGCGCGGCGTTGACGAAGCTCGGTGCGCTGCCCGCCCCGGCCAGCGGCGCGACCGCTCGCGGCGTTCCCCTGGTCGACACCCTGCGGACGATCCTCCGGGTGGTGGCGATCGTCGACGGGCTCGTATGCCTGTACGCGCTGATCCAGACATGCGCGATCACGCTCCAGGAGCGCCGCGGCACGGTCGCCGTGCTGCGCGCGACCGGGGCCGGGTTCGCGGCCGTGGCCCGGCTGCTGATCGGAGTCGTGCTCGCGCTCGTGATTCCGGCGGCGGTGCTCGGAATCCTGGTCGAGCGGCTCGTGCTCGGTCCGGCGCTCGCGAACCTCGCCGTCAATTACGCGACGCTCGAGCTCGGCGCCGGGCTGTCCGAGATCGCCGCCGTCGTCGTCGGGCTGCTGGTCGCATGTGCGATTGCCGTGCTCTGGGTCACTCACCGCGCGACGAGAGAAGCGGTCGTGCAAGGGCTGAGCGGATGACCAGGGAGATCACCCGGCGTCAGGCGCTCGGCGAACTTGTCGCCGGTGCCGGCCTGCTCGCCGCGGGCTGCGGCGGCACGGGCTCGATCGCACCCGACCCGGGCGGCTCGACCCTGCGCACGACCTACCGCGACCCACGCGGCACCGGAATGCTCGTCGCGGCGCCGGGCGAGCCGCTGCGGCGGCGGACCGAGCTCGGGTCCCCCGCGCGCACGGTCGGCGTTCTGGCGACGATCGCGCACCTGACCGATGCACATGTCCTCGATGCGCAGTCCCCGGCGCGGGTCACGTTCCTCGACCGCCTCGGGGTCCCGTTCGAGTCGACCTTCCGCCCGCAGGAGACGCTCACGACGCAAGTGCTGACCGGGGCGCTGCATGCGATCCGTGCGCTAGGCCCCGATGCGGTGATCCAGGGTGGTGACCTGATCGACAATGACCAGGCAAACGAGCTCGCGAACGCGCTCGCCGCGCTCAACGGCGGAACGGTCAGCCCCGGAAGTGGCGGCCGCGGCTACTTCGGCGTGCAGTCTCCGTTCGACGCCGATCCGTTCTACTACCGCCCCGATCTCGACGCGCCCCGCCACCCCGGTCTGCTCCAGGCCGCGACGCGCCCGTTCACGAGCCCGGGTGTCGGCCGCGCATGGCATCCCGTGCTCGGCGATCACGACATCCTTGTCGCGGGCGAGATCGCGCCGACGCCGTCTGACGCGAGCGCTGGCGCTCGGCGACCAGGCGGTGTGGGACCTGCCGCCCGGCCTTACGGCCGCGCCCGGCCTCGCGACGGCGGCGCGAAGCGCGACCAGCGGCGCGGGTTTCTCGCCCGACGGACCACCCGAGCCCGGGCTCGTAAACCGCTTCCTACAACAGGCGCTGAGCGGGCCCAAGGTGCGCGTGCGGCCCGATCGTGCCCGTCGCGAGCTCGATTCAGACGAGGTGCTCGACCGGGTACGAGCCGCGTCCGCGAACCGCGCGAGCGGACCGCTGCTCGACTACAGCGTCGACGTCGGGAGACCGGGTGCGGGTCGTCGTACTCGACCTCGCGCGCCGCGGTGGGGGTTCGGGCGGCCAGGTCCACCCGGGCCAGCCCGAGTGGCTCGCCGGCGAGCTCGCCGCCGCCGGCGACCGCTGGGTCCTGGTCTTCTCGCACCAGCCGCTCGCAAGCTCCGAGGGCGGCGATCAGATCCTCGGGCTCCTAGACGGCGACCGGCGCGTGCTCGCCGCGATCTCGGGGCACGTGCACCGCCACCGGATCATCGCGCGGCGCACGGGGGCCGGCGGTTACTGGCTGATCAGCACCGCCTCGCTGATCGACTACCCCCAGCAGGTGCGGGCGTTGCGCGTCGTGGAGACCGCCGGTGGCGGCGCCGCGATCCAAACCTGGGTGCTCGACCATGTGTTCCCCGGGACGCTCGGGACGATCTCGCGCCAGCTTGCCTATCTCGACGCGCAGGGTGGCCGACCGCAGGGGTTTGCCGGCGGCGCGCTGGACCGCAACGTCACCCTGTACCGCGCGTGAACCGGCGCGTCGCTGCCCGCGGCGATGGCCCGGGGAGCCCGAGCAGCTGCACGATCGAGAAGACCAGCAGCGCGCCGGCGAGCCCGAGCAGTCCGTAGCGCCCGCCGAGCACGGGGAAGTGGCTGCTGATCCCGACCAGGAAGAGGACGGCGGCGAGCAACACCGTGAGGCGGACGTAGTTGTCGGCCGTCGAGGCCGCGGATTGGCCGTGGTTGAACTCCGCGGTCGCCTGCGCGTTGAACCCTGCGGCCAGCGCCTCTTGCGGGATCTTGTACTGCGGCATGTAGGAGGGGTCAGGCGGCGCGTGCGGATTCTTCAGCGGATGGAGCGCGAGCCACGCCATGACCGCGGGCTTGTAGCCCGGGCGCAGGCGATTGAGCGTCAGAGCGAACAGCTTCTTGTCGTGGGTCTCGTAGGCCGACAGGGCGGCGTTGAACGAAACCGAGTCGAGCGTGCGGATCTGCGTCGCCTGAATCGAGTCGAGGTTCCCCTTCGTCCTGAAGGCCGACGCCTCCGCAAGCGACAGCGACGACTCGGTCCCCCACTTCGCCGCCGAGTACCCGGACCACGCCGCCAGCAGGGCGACGATCGAAAGCACGATCGCCTCGGTGATCGAGATCAGCCGGTGACGGCCCTCGTGCTCCCGCGCGGGACCGTGAGCCGCCTCGGCCTCGGTCTCCTGCTTGTGGTGGGCGATCTCCTTGCCGACCTCAGATGGGGAGAGGCCCTCGGGCATTCAGTTGCTCACCGCCCCTGTGCGCGCCATGACAGCTAGACAATCGCCGAGACGGTCCGCGGCCGCGTCATCCGAACGAGATGACGCCGAGCGCCAACAATCAGGTGCGAAGCGCCTCGGTGGGGCTCAGCCGGGCCGCCTTCGCCGCCGGATACAGGCCGGCGATCGCGCCGATCACGAAGCCCGCGACCGGCGCCGCGATCAGCGCCCAGGTGGGCACCACGAACGGCTGGCTCTTGGAGAGCGCATAGAACCACGTGGCGATCGCTCCGAACAAAAGGCCGGTGATGCCGCCGATCGCGGCGAGCAGCGCTGACTCGGTCAAAAACTGGGCGCTGATGTGGCGCCGGGTCGCGCCGAGCGCGCGCCGCAGGCCGATCTCGGCCCGGCGCTCGAGGACGGAGATCACCATGATGTTCGCGATCCCGATCGCGCCGACGAGCAGCGCGACCGCGCCGAGGCCGAGCAGCAAGGTCGTGAACTGACCCTTGGCCGCGGCCCGCGCCTTGAGGACGTCCGATGGCCGGTTCACGTCGACCGCGGTCGCGTTCTGCGGGTCGGCCGTCGCGGCGAGCAGATTCGCGACCGGGAGCACGTGGTTCTGGTTCGCACGCACGTAGATCTCGGTCGGATTGGGTTGCAGCCCGAACAGGCGCTCGGCCACGGGCAGCGAGATGAACACGGTCGAGTCGAGCGTCGAGTCGAGCACCACCGGCTTGAGGATCCCGACGACCGCGAACCACGTGTTGCCCAGGTACACCATCACGTGGCCGCCGACCCGGGTGATCTGGAGGATGTCGGCGGCCTGGGCGCCGAGCACGACCTCCGGGTAGCGGGCGCTGACGGTGTCGAGGAAGTGGCCCGAGGCCAGCGTCGTCCCGACGACCTCGGGCAGGTTGGAACCGGCCGCGTCGACGCCGATCCCGCCGGTCTCCTCCGATGGCACGTACGGCGTCCGCAGCACGGTCGCGCTCGAGACGCCGTAGACGGCCACGTCGCTGTCCACGTTCTGCATCGCAGCGATCATCGGCACCGAGGTGGCGGGCAGGACCTCGCTGGTGCCGAGGAAGTTCTGACCGGGCGAGACCGTCAGCAGGTTGGTCCCGAGCGCGTCAATCGTGGCCAGCAGCTTGGCCTGGCTCGAGGACGAGACCCCGACCACGGCGACCATCGCGCCGATCCCGATCGCGATCCCGAGCGCCGACAGCGCGGCCCGTAGCCGTCGCGTCCGCAGCCCCTGGACCGCGACGGCCAGCAGCTCGCGCAGCGGCAGTCGCGCCGTATCGATGTGGTCGCGTCGCGGGAGCGCCCCGGTCGAGGCAGTCATGTGCGCTCGTCGGCGACGATCTCGCCGTCGCGCATCTCGACCCGTCGCGCGAACGTCGCCGCGATGTTCGAGTCGTGGGTGATCAGGACGAGCGTGGCACCGTCGGCGGCGAGCCCGTGCAGCAGGCTCACGACCTCGGCGCCCGACTTCGAATCCAGGTTCCCGGTCGGCTCGTCGGCGAGGATGATCACCGGCCGCTTGACGAGCGCGCGCGCGATCGCGACCCGTTGGCGCTCGCCGCCCGACAGCTGTGGCGGCCGGTGCTCGAGCCGATGCCCGAGCCCCACGCGCTCGAGCGCCTCCTGCGCCGCGGCCCGGCGTGTGCGTCCCCGGGCGCCCGTGTAGAGCATCCCGGTCGCGACGTTGTCAAGCGCGGTCATCGAGTCCTGGAGATGGAACGTCTGGAACACGAACCCGATCTCGTGCGCGCGCAGGCCGGCGAGATTGGCGTCCGACGCCCGCGCCACGTCGCATCCGGCCACGTGCACCTCGCCGCTCGTCGCCCGCTCGAGTGTCCCCAAGATCGTCAGCAGCGTGGTCTTCCCCGACCCCGACGGTCCGAGCACCGCGACCCGATCGCCGTTTGGGATCACGACGCTGACGCCGGCCAGCGCGCGAACGCCGCCGGGGTATTCCTTGACGACCCGATCGAGCGCCAGCGCGACCCCGTCCCGATCCGCGCTCGGCGGTTGTGCCGCGAGCTCGTCGAGGTCCACGCTCATCCCTGGGAGTCGGTCACTTGCAGGCCCGGCTGGATGCCCGAGCCCGAGATCTGAACGTAGCCGGCGGCGAACAGGCCGGTCGTCACCGGGATCAGCTTGTGGGGCGCAGCGGCCTCCTGGACCGCGTAGCTGGTGCCGGACGTCGCGAGCAGCGCCGTCACGGGCACCGACAGCACGTTGCGGGCCTTCGCCTTGGAGAAGTTGACGCTGACCGCCGCCTGGTCGAGACCGGCGCCGGCATGGTGACCCTTGAGCGTGATCGTGACCGGCACCGTCGAGGACGAGCCGCCCGAGCCGCCGCCCGAGCCGCCGGAGCCGCCCGCCGGTCCGCCGCCGCCGTTGGCGCCCGAATCGCTCGATGTCTGGGCGACCGCACTGACCGCCGTGACCTTGCCCGGCACCCAGTGCCCGCTCGGCAGCTCGACCATTACGTGCTCGCCGACGGCCGCCTCGCTCTGGATGCTCGCGTCGAGGTCGACGGTAACCACCAGCTGGGTCGAGGTCGTCTGCAGGATCTCCGACGCCGACCCGCCTCCGCTTCCACCTCCACTGCCACCGCCACCGCCCGATCCGCTCGTGCCGGAATGCGACGCGTTCGATCCGCCCTTGTCGCCGTTGCCGTGGTTCGAGGAGTTGCCGTGACTCGCGTTGGCGCCGTGGCTGCTCGGCGGCGGCTTGGAGTGCTGCTCCTTGAGCTGCGCGACCTCGGCCCTCAGCAGCGCGATCAGCGCGCCGAGCTCCTTGCCCGACGCGCCACGCTTCTTTGAGTGCGTGCGCCGGGCGGGCTTATGGCGCCTCGGGGGCCGGGTGGGCGTCGTCGTGTTGGTGCTCGTCGTCGGGCTCGTGATCGGGGTGCTCGTCGTAGGCGTCGTCGAGGTCGCGGTCGACGTGTCGGTCGGGGAGGTCGTCGTGCTCGTCGTCAGGCTGACGAACTCGGGCTGGGGCAGACCGGCTCGCGTGCTCGCCTGCGTCGCCGGGTTGCCCGAGCCGCCGCCGTCCGCGCCGAGCGTGGCGTCCACCGTCGAGACGAGCTGCGGTCCGGGCAGAAAGACGATCTGCCCGAACGAAAGGGTTCCGGTCTCGGCCTCGCCGAGCGACTCCTGGAACAGCTCGACGCCGAGGGTGGTGGCCGCCTGCCAGGTGTCGTTGACCACGATCCCGTCGGAGTTGAATCCGAGACGCACGAGGTTGCGGTTGAGCGCCAGCACGTCGGGACCGTCGCTGATCCCCGGTGCGAGCGTTCGGAACGCGGGCGTGGTCCCGCTCATCAGGATCACCGGCTGTCCGTCGACCTTGTACAGCGTCCCGCCCGGTTTGATCAACTGCCCGATCTGAGGTAGCCACGTGATCGTGCCGCTGAGGCGGTTGTAGACGGTCTGTGGATTGTCGTAGCTGAGCGTCCCGGCCTCGGTGTCAGTCTCGGTCAGAGTGCGGCGCTCGACGGTCGCCGCGCCGCTGGCTTGGCTCGCGTTCGCGGCGGCGCTCGGCGTGGACGACGAGCTGTTGTCAAGGATCACGATCACCACCACAGCAATGACCGCGACGATCGCGACGCCGGCGCCCACGCGCCGCCTTCGCGTGCCGCTGGCGATCGCACCCAATCGCGGTCTACGCATACCTTCCGATCTTCATCTCGCTGCTCTCTCCGACGTCGTACGCGCTGTAATCGTTCGTGGTTGTACGACGCGCGCGCTAACACCGCCGTAACGTTGTTATGCCGCTGTTATTGGTTGTCGGGCATGCTCATCACCCAGCCCGGCGCGGGCGGTCCCGACCGGTGCAGGATAAAAATGGTCGTGATCAGGCGAATCGGATGAGAGTGCTGGTGGTCGAAGATCACCCGAGGCTCGCTGCCGCCGTGGCGACCGTGCTGCGACGTGAGGGCATGGCCGTGGACGTCGCGTTCGACGGGCGCGAGGCGCTCGCCCGCACGACACTTACCAGCTATGACGTGATCGTCCTCGATCGTGACCTCCCGGGTGTGCACGGCGACGAGGTCTGCCGGACGCTCGTCGCCGACGATCACACGTGCGGCATCTTGATGCTGACCGCCGCCGGCACGCTCGAGGACCGGATCGAGGGACTCAGCATCGGTGCCGACGACTACCTGCCGAAACCGTTTCACCTCGCCGAGTTGGTGGCGCGCGTCCGGGCGCTCGCGCGGCGCTCGCGCCCGGCGCTGCCGCCGACGCTGACGCATGGGGACCTCAGCCTCGACTCATCGCGACGGGCCGTGATGCGCGCGGGGCAGCCGGTCGCGCTGAGCCCGAAGGAGTTCGCGGTCCTCGAACTGCTGCTCGGCGCCGGGGGCACCGTCGTCTCGACCGAGGAGATCCTAGAGCGCGCGTGGGACGACGCCACGGATCCGTTCACGAACGCCGTCCGGATGACGGTCAGCAGGCTGCGGGCTAAGCTGGGCGAACCACCGGTGATCCAAACCGTCACCCCTGTCGGCTACAGGATCGGAACACCGTCGTGACACGTCTTCAAAAGCGCAGCGGCCGTCGATCTCGCTTGCGTCATCCGCAAACCACCGTCCGCTGGCGGCTGACGCTGCTCTATGGCGGTCTGTTCCTCGTCTCGGGAATGGGGCTGTTGGCGATCACCTACACGCTCGTCGAGCATGACCCGCTGACGAACAGCGCGCCGTCGTTCATACGAGCGGCCGGGGTAACTCCACGACAAGCATTCACGCTGTACGGGGGTTCGCGGAGCCGCGCGAACCTGCACCGCCCCCTGCCCAACCCGCCTGGCAAGTTGAAACCCCCACAGGTCCCTCCTGCGGTGCAGCGACTTCTGAAGTCGGTCACCGGCCGTCGGGCAATCGTGACCGTCGGTTCCCAGCAGCGGCTCTCGGACCTGCACCAGCTGATCGTCGAGTCGAGCATCGCACTCGCGATCATGGCGCTGATCTCGACCGGGCTCGGCTGGCTCGTCGCCGGGCGTGCGCTCCGTCCGCTGCGCACGATGACAGCCGCCACGCAGCAGATCTCCGAAGCCAACCTCAACCGGCGGCTCGCGCTCGAGGGACCACGGGACGAGCTCCGCGAGCTCGCTGACACGATCGATGGCCTGCTCGAGCGCCTCGAAGGGGCTTTCGACGCGCAACGGCGGTTTGTCGCAAACGCCTCGCATGAGCTCCGCACGCCGCTGACCGCGGCGCGCGCCCTGCTCGAGATGGTCCTGACCGACCCCAAGGCGACGGTCTCCACATTCCGCACCACCTGCGGGCAGGTGCTCGAGGAATCCGAGCAGCAGGAGCAGCTGATCGATGCGCTGCTCGCGCTCGCGCAAGGCCAGCGCGGGGTCGACTGTCGTGAACGGGTCGACCTTGCGGCGATCGTCGGCGAGACGCTGCGGACCCAGGAGCCCGAGGCGCGCGCCCGCGACGTCAAGCTCGCCGCGACCTTGGAGCCGGCCGTCCTGTCCGGCGACCGGCGTCTGATCGGCCGCCTCGCATCGAACCTGGTCGAGAACGCGATCCGGCACAACATCCCGGAGGGACGCGTGCGCGTGTGGGTCGAGAACGATCGCGGCCAGGCGACGCTCGCGGTCGCCAATACGGGCACGCTGATCAGTGCCGGCGAGATCGACCGGCTGCTGCAGCCGTTTCAGCGCCTGACGCAGGAACGGACCGGCCAGGGTGACGGGTTTGGCCTCGGTCTCTCGATCGTCGCCGCGATCGTCGACGCTCACGACGCGACGCTCGACGTCCGCCCCGGCGCAAGCGGCGGGCTACGGGTCGAGGTGCGCTTCCCAGCAGTTCCCTACGCCGAGCCACGGCTTCCCGCCGCCCAGGATCAAACGGTGCTCGAGCCGGCGGCCACGCTCGAGTTCGAGCCCGTCGGCTCTGTCGAGCTGACGCAGCGCTGACAAGCCGCCCCGAACGTGGAGCGTCGGCGCGAGACCGAAGCCCGCGCCGACGTCTGACCGTAATGATGCCGAAGCGTCCCTAACGGATGGATAACGGCGTTATGACCGCGTTATCGACGCCGGAATGGGATCCGGGCCGGAACGGGAATTGGGGCACTAGGTCGTCGGGTACAGGATCAGTTGGTGCGCGGCATAGGCGAAGAACACCGCCAGCAACGTCCAGGTGATCGGCCAGCTTACGGTCCGCAGGAACGCGATCTGGAAGTGGCCGAAGCGGATCACGTAGACGAAGGTGATCACGAGGAGGACCGCGTAGCAGGCGATCGCCACCCCGGGCGCTGGAGCGAGGCCGAGGATCGGCGCGACGATCAAACCGAGCACCAGCCAGGCGGCGATCGCAAGCACGTCAACCGAGAGCCGCGTTCGCTCGCGCCCGACGATCGTGATGAAGCCGGCCGCGCCGACGAGGGCCGCGGCCATGAATACGCCCAGGGGCCAGCGGGAGCTAAAACCGAAGATCGCCCCCATCAGCTTGCCGCCCAGCCACAGCAGGAATGGATCGACGAAGCTGACCGCGACGTAGCACGCGAACATGTCGACCTCGGAGTCCCACGGGTTCCCGAACACCGGCCGGCTCGGGCGCATCGCATCTCGCAACGCCTCGGGCGTCAACGCCGCGCGGAGCGTGCCTGTGCTGTCTGGCTGGGCTGACATCTAGCTCAGCCGGAATCCTACGGATTGAATCCGGGGTACGCCTGTCAGCCACGCCCGGACCGCATCACGGCCCGAACGGCGCGGAACGAGAGGATCGAGGCCAGTGACAGGCACGAGCCGATCGAGAACGCGGAGGCGGCCGACCCGATCGACCCGACCGACAGCACCGAGCCGATCGACCCGATCGAGAGCACCGAGCCCTTGCTGGCGATGCAGAGCAGCGAGTTCTCGGACCGCACCGACCACTTCGAGTTACCGGCGGATGGCTCCACGCGGCAGAGGTTAGGTTATGGCGCGCTCGGGCTCGTGCGCTCGCAGATGCTCGTGCACCAGGCGCACCACGGTCGCTCCGTCTCCCACGGCGGAGGCGACACGCTTGATCGAGTCCTGGCGCACGTCGCCGGCCGCGAAGACGCCCGGCATGCTCGTCTCGAGCGGCAGCGGCTCGCGGTCACACCCCCAGGTCACGGCGGGGTGATCGAGCACGGCGCGGCCCGTGATCAGGTACCCCTGCGGATCGCGCGCCAGCTGCTCGCCGAGCCACTGCGTGTGCGGGTCGCCGCCGATCATGATGAACAAGGCCGCCGCCGGAACCTCTTCGACGGTGCCATGGGCATGATCGGCGAGCGTGATCGCGCGCAGCTGCTCGCCCCCAGCGCCGTCGACCACCTCGGTGCGGTAGCGGACGACGATGTTCGCCGCCGAGTCGATCGGACCGATCAGATAGCTCGACATTGACTTCGAGAGACTGTCCCCACGGACCACGAGCGTCACCTCGCGCGCGTGCTTGGCGAGATGGAGCGCCGCCTGTCCAGCGGAGTTGCCGGCGCCGACGATGAACACGTCCTGACCCTTCATCGCGCGGCTCTCGCTCACCGCGGCGCCGTAGAAAACGCCGGCCCCGAGGAGCGCCTCGAGTCGCGGTACCCCGAGCCGCCGCCATTCGATCCCGGTCGCGATCACGACCGCGCGGGCCGCCAGCTCGCTGCCGTCCAGCAGCTGCACGACCCGCTCGCTGCCCCGCCGCTCGAGGCCGACCACCTCTTGGGCAAAGACGATCTGGGCGCCCATCAGCCAGGCCTGCTCGCACGTCGAGGCCATCAGCAGTCCGCCGTCGACGCCGTGCGGAAAGCCCGGGTAGTTGCGGATCAGCGGGCTCGTTCCCGCCTGCCCGCCGGAAACCGTCTGCTCGAGCATGACGGTCTCAAAGCCCTCCGATGCCGCGTACACCGCGCTCGTCAACCCCGCCGGTCCGGCGCCCACGATCGCGACATCGCACGAGTCGATCTCCATCTCGACGTTGACCCCGATCGCGCGCGCGAGGCTGAGCGTGTCGGGGTCGACGGCGACCTGTCCGTCATAACGGATCACCACCGGCGCTTGCGTATCGTCGAGCCCCGCCTCGACCAGCAACCGCCGTCCGGCCTCGCTGTCGCTCGAGTAGAACGCGAACGGCAGGTTGAAACGCGACAGCACATCGCGCACCCGTGACAGTCGCGCGTCGTGTTCGTGGGCGACGACCCGGAACAGGTCGAAGTTCGGCTTGTGCTCCCTCGTCCACGACGACAGGTAGCCGCTCATCGCCTCGAACATCATCTCGTTGTCCGCCCACGGCCGGACGAGGTGGAAGTCGGCCAGCCCGAGCGCCATCGCTTGCACCGCGGGGCTCGTCGAGGAGTAGTCGCGGTCGACGAGCAGCACGCGCTTGGCGCCCGAGTGCAGCTCGTGCACGCGCCCGAGGATGTCCGTCGCGGAGTCGTCCACCAGCGCGAGCGCGACCGACTGGCCGGCGGCGGCGATCGCTCGTAGGGTCTCGAGCGCTGCTTCGGGCGAGCTTTCGCCCGTGACCGAGAAGTCCTTGCCGAATCGCCGCGCGAGATCGGCCACGATCACGTCGAGCGAGTTCGGATCGAGGTCGACCACGAACAGAACCGGAAGATCCCCCATATCGGTAGGTTAGCTACCTACCGTGCCGAGGACCACCAGGGGTCTCGCGCAGCTGCTCGCCGGGTCGCGCTCGCGGTGTTGCAGTCGGGCCGCTCGCCTGACATCGTCACCGTCGTGACGGCCGTGCGTGCTCAGGGTCGACCGGCGACGGCGCCAGGCTCGTGACCGCGAGCAAGGTGACGCTGACGCGATGAGGGCGGTGCCCGTGCGATATGCGCTTGTCCCAGTGCTGGTGCTCGCACTGCTACTCGCCGCACACGAGGCGAGCGGAGCCGATGCGAGGCCGGTGCGCGCGTTCGTGCGCGTCAACCAGCTCGGCTACCCGGCGACGGCGACCAAACGCGCGTATCTGATCTCAAACGTCTCCGAGACCGGCGCGACCTACGCCGTGCGCCGGACGTCCGACGGCGCGGTCGCGTTCACCGGTACGGTCGGCAAGCCGCTCGGGCGCTGGAGCGCGCGCTGGCGGCACGTGTATGCGCTCGACTTCGACTCGGTCGGCACCGCCGGAACCTTCGTCGTCGACGTGTCCGGGCCTGCTGCGGCCGGCTCGCCCCCGTTCGCGATCGGCTCGCCCGCGAACCTGTACGGCGGCGCGCTGCACAACGCGCTGTCCTTCTACCAGGACGAGCGCGACGGCCCCGACTTCATCCGTTCCGCGCTTCGCACCGCCCCCGGGCACCTCAACGACGAACACGCGCGGACCTACCTGACGCCCAAGGTCGACGACAACGGCGCTTTCAAGGGCGACCTGCGCTCGCTGCACCATTTCATCGATGCCGCGGGCGGCTGGTGGGACGCCGGCGACTACCTCAAGTTCGTGCAGACGACGAGCTACACGGTCGCCTTGATGCTCACCGGGGTGCGCGATTTTCCGGCGCAGATGGGAAGCTCGGCGCCGCGCTCGAACTTCACCTCCGAAGCGGAGTTCGGGGTTCGGTGGCTGCTGCGGATGTGGAACAACCGGACGCGCACGCTCTACTACCAAGTGGGGATCGGCGATGGAAACAGCCACACGATCTCCGACCACGACATCTGGCGCCTGCCTCAGGCCGACGATCACTACGGCGGCCACAACCCGCTCTACCGCTACATCCGCCACCGTCCGGTGTTTCGCGCTGCGCCGCCCGGCTCACTTGTCAGCCCGAACCTCGCCGGACGCGACGCGGCCGCATTCGGGCTCTGCTTCCAGGTATTGCGCCGCACCGACCCGCGCCTCGCGGCGCGCTGCCTGCGCGCCGGTGAAGGGATCTTCGCGGCAGCCAACACGCATCCCAAGGGCAATCTGCTGACGACGATCCCGTTCGACTTCTATCCCGAGACGCAATGGCGCGACGACCTCGAGTTCGGTGCCGTCGAGCTCGCCGACGCACTACGCGGCGCTGGCGCGCGCGGCGACGCGCTGCCGCGACGTCTAGCGCACCGGCGCGCGATCTACTACCTGCGGCGGGCGGCGCGCTGGGCCCGCGCCTACATCGCCACCAGCCGCACGACCGCCGACACGCTCAACCTCTACGACGTCAGCGGCTTGGCTCACTACGAGCTCTACCGAGCGATCGCCGCATTTGGCGATCCGCGCGGCCTGGCCGTCACGCCGCACGCGCTGTTGGCGGACCTGCGTCGGCAGCTCGACGGCGCGCTGACGATCGCGGGGCGCGATCCGTTCGGGTTCGGCTATCCGTGGGACGTCGAGGACACGGCGTCACATGGCTTTGGGCTGTCGGTGATGGCGAGCGAGTACGCCAGCCTGACTGCAAACGCGCGGTTCCGCAGCCTGTCGGTCCGGTGGCTTGGCAATGTCCTCGGCGCCAACGCGTGGGGCGTCTCGCTCGCGATCGGCGACGGGACGACGTTCCCCCACTGTCCGCAGCATCAGGTCGCCAACATCGCGGGCTCGCTGAATGGGACCGGCGCCGTGCTCTCCGGGGGGGTCGTCGAAGGGCCGAGCAACGCGGCGACCACCGGCCGGCTGACGCATATGCGGCGCTGCCCGGCCAAGGGTGGCGACGCGTTCGCGCGCTTCAACGGCAGGCACGCCGTGTTCCGCGACAACGTGCAGTCCTACTCAACGGTTGAGCCGGCGATCGACCTGACCGCGTCCTCCCCGCTCGCGTTCGCATGGCAGATCGCCGCACCCCGCCCACTCGGCGGTCAGCCGGCACCGCAATCGCACGGCGGCTAACCGACGCCTCACTGCACCTTGCCCCGCGCGGCGATCGCCCACTCCGCGAGCACCTCGCCGTCGCGCTGGACGTGCATCGTGTCGTGCAGGTTCAACGTGGTGTCGATATGCGATGGCACGAGCGTCACGCGATCTCCGACCTCGAGCTCGCGGCGCTCGGCGTTGGGCGCCGCGATCAGCGCGCCGTGCTCGTCACCCGCGTGCTCGTAGGCCCACCCGGGAGCATCTATCACCCGCGCGGGACCGGAGTCGTCTGACAGCGTCTTCAGTCCCGCATCGACGATCGCGCGGTGCGCAGCGGGATGGCTGATCACGGTCGCGAGTGTCGTCAGGGCATGCTCGAACGGGACACCCTTGGTGTCCCCGTAGTCGGCATCCATGAACGCGAAGGACCCGGGCTGTACCTCTGTCACGACCTCGTGCTGGGCGCAGAACTCGGCCGTGCCGGTGCCGCCCGTGGTCACGACGTCGACGCGGTGGCCGCCCTCACGCAGTTCGCCCACGGCTCGCTCGAGCCGCTGCATCGCTCGATCGCAACGCCACCGCCGCTCGTCGAGATCGCGGATGTGCTGCAGGTTGCCCTCATATCCGTGAAGGCCGACGAGCTCGAGCTTGTCGAGCTCGGTGAGCCGGTCGGCCAACCGGATCGCAGCGGCGGGCGCGACCCCGCAGCGGTTCTGGGCCACGTTGACCTCGATCAGCGTCTGGATCGGCTCCGTCAGGGCGTCGTTGAGCCGCGACGCTCCAGCCCACGAGTCCACCACCACGCGCAGCGACGCATCGGGCCACCGCTCGCGCAGCGCCACCAGCCGACGCAGCTTCGTCGGGCCGACGAGCTCGGTCGTGACCATCACGTCGCCGATCCCTGCCTCGAGCATCACCTCGGCCTCGCCGAGCTTTGCGACGCATATCCCGACCGCACCCGCGTCGAGCAGCAGGCGCGCCACGGCCGGGCTCTTGGCCGTCTTCAGGTGGGGACGGACATCCACGCTCGACAGGCGCTCCATACAGAGCTTCACGTTGGCCTCGAACAGGCGCAGATCGACGATCAAGCAGGGGGTGTCGAGATCGTCGATGCGAGTCCGGTCCATGGGCGAAAACATAGCTGGCGACTACCGGTCGCGGATCCGCCTCCACGCGCGGCCGGCCGGCAGCCGGACCCGGTAGCGCCACTGCTCAAGAAGGTCGTCGAGCGCTGCCAGATCGGCCGCCTCGGGGTGCATCATCGGCGGCACGCGGCGGCGCACATAGACGCCGCATGCCCCCGCCACGCGCTCGAACTCGCAGTCGCGCGACACCCAGCTCGACTCGACGGCCGGACGCACCTTGACCTCGGGGCAGGTTGGATCGCCGTTGCGCGGATCGTTGAAATCGTGAAAAACGAGCTTGCCACCAACCGGCACGAGCGGTTGCAGCGCCGCGAGATCGCGCTCGACGCCCGTCTGGCTGTGATCGCCGTCGACGAACGTCAGCGCCGGCCGCACATGTGGGTAGGCGCGCGCGAACGCCGCGAAGGTCCCGCGAACAAAGACGATCTTCCCGGCGACGCCGCGCTCGCGCGCGTGTGACGCGGCGGCGTGCAGGCACCGCCGATCGAAATCGACCGTGAACAAGATCTGATCGCTGTCCGCCTCGACCAGCGCGAGCGCCATCAGGATCGCGGATTTGCCCCGGTACGTGCCGATCTCGACGATCGGACCGCGGCTCGCGAGCGCGAGCGCATAGAGCGCCTCGGCATCCTCGCGGAGCAGCCATCCCTCAATCGCGTCGACCCGCGCCAGCGCATCCACGCCCGACCGCCGTCAGCCGCTCATGCCGCCGTCGATCGAGAACGTGTGCGAGGTGACCATCGCGCTCTCATCCGAGGCCAGGTAGAGCATCGCGTGTGCGATCTCGTCGGTCGTCGTGTGGCGCCCGAGCGGAATCAGCGAATCGAACGCTCTCGCTGCCTCTTCGCGCGGCAGGCCGGTGGCGCGCGTCTCGATCGAGTCCTGAAAGGCGGTCGAGGTGGGGCCGGGATGCATCGTGTTGACGCGAATCCGTCGCGGCGCGAGCTCCTTCGCCGCGGCCCGCATCAGCCCGACCTGGCCGTGCTTAGCCGCGATGTAGCCCGATACGCGCGGGGCTCCGATCAGGCCGACGACGCTCGAGGTGATGACGATGCTGCCGCCGTCGGTGACATGCGGGATCGTGTGCTTGAGGACGTGGAACGCCCCGAGCACGTGCACGTCGAGCGTGCGCGCGAACGCGTCCGAGGGGTAGCTGACGATCTCGCTGACCTCGCCCGTGATTCCGGCGTTGCTGATCACGACGTCGAACCGGCCGTAGCGGTCGACCACCTCGGCGACCGCCCGCGCGACCGCACCCTCGTCGGTCACGTCGGCGACCGTGCACAGCGCGCGCTCGGCACCGAGCTCCTGTGCCGCCGCCTCCAGCTTGGCCTGATCGATGCCGACGATCGCAACCGTCGCGCCTTCGCTGACGAACAGCCGCGCGGTCGCGAGGCCGATCCCGCTCTCGCCTCCGGTGATCAGTATGACCTTGTCATCGAGCCGGCCCACCGCCACCGTCCTCAGCTCCGTTCGAGCACGACGATCGGGATCTCGCGCTCGGCGCCAAACAGCTCTCGGTCGAAGGCAGTGGGATCGTCGGGCACTGCCGTCCACCCTACAGCGACGCCGGCGCTCGCGGCCACGACGCCGGCCCTGCGCGGCCCGCGTCGGTACGCTGGAGAGGATGCGGGTCGCGATCGCCGGAGCTCACGGGAAGATCGCGAGGCGGCTCACCCACCGCCTCGTGGCCGGCGGCGATTCCGTCATCGCCCTGATCCGCAATCCCGACCACGCCGACGAACTCCGTGCTCCCGCCGTCGAGCCGGTCGTCTGCGACCTCGAGCACGCGGCCGTCGACGACGTGACCGAGGCGATCCGCGGAGCCGACGCGGCGCTGTTCGCTGCCGGTGCCGGTGCCGGCAGCGGTGCCGCCCGCAAGCTGACGGTGGATCGCGATGGCGCGATCAAGCTCGTGCAGGCTTCGACGATCGCCGGCGTCCCGCGTTATGTGATCGTCAGCTCGGTGGGCGCCGAAAGCCCGCCCGATGACGATGACGTGTTCAGCGTCTACCTGCGCGCGAAGGCGGCGGCCGACGCGGCGGTCGCCGAGAGTGATCGCGAGTGGACGATCGTCAGGCCCGGGACGCTGACCGACGACCCCGGCACCGGCCGCGCGCGGATCGACTTGACGCCGTTTCACGGCCGCGTCGCGCGCGACGATGTCGCCGCGGTGCTCGCCGCGCTGCTGTTCGATCCACGTGCGACGGGCCGCACCCTGTACGTGAACGGCGGCGATGCCCCGGTCGCCGACGCGCTCGCCGACGCCCTGCAGTAGAACCGCTAGTCGGCGTCGCGCGGATCCATCGGGCGCGAGTCCAGCGGTCGCACCGCGCCGCCGGTCGAGTAGATCGTGAGCTCGCTCGGCCGCGCGAGCAGTCCCTGGAGCCGGAACTGGAAGTCGGCGAACATCTGCGAGCTGTAGTGGTCGTCGAGCGCATCCTGGGATTCCCACTCGCTCAGGAGCAGGAACTGAGCCGGATCGGTCACCGTCACCGCGAACGTGTAGCGCCGACAGCCGGCCTCGCGTTGCGCGTCACGCTCGAAGCTCTGTAACACCTCCGCGAGTTCGTCGCGGCCCCCCTCGATGCCAAACATGTCCGCAACTGCGATCACGGTCACGACGTCAGCTTCGCACACCGCAGCCGTCGGGCGGCGGGCGGTCGCGCACATATCATTTCCCCTCGCACGAACGGTTCACCCTGCATCGGGAGGCACTGGCTATGCCGGCTCTAGACGCGCCTGATCGAAACGGCGACGGCGACGGCGAACGCGGACGAGGTCACGGCCTGATCATCAGCGTCGCCGTCCTGCTCGAGGTCGCGGGGATCTGGCTGCGGACCGGCGTGGCGGCGAGGCCGATCAGGCGCGGGCGTGGCTCGAGGCCGGCGTCCGGGGTTGATGGTCTGCCACGAAGCTCGTGGCGTTGAGTTCTCCGAGCAGCCGGCGCAGCTGACCGAAGGAGCCGGCACCCATCTCGCGTTCGAGCTCGGACTCGATCTCGACGACGGTCCGGCGCATCGTCTGCCCGGCGGCATCGCCCCGCCCAGTCAGATGGACGCGTTTGGACCGGTGGTCTTCGGGGTCGTCCACACGAGTCAGATAGCCCATCTGCTCCATCTGACCGAGCAGGTAGTTCATCGCCTGCTTGCTCATCCTCATCTCGGCCGCGAGGTCCGACGGGCGCCTGTCCTCGGGGCCGGGGTACCGCAAGACGGCCAGATGCGCCGCGACGAGGTCATCGAACCCGGCCGCGTGCAGGGCGGCGAGCATCCGCGCGACGATCACGTCGAGCGGCATCCGCATCAGCGCCCCGATCAGCGGCGGACCGAGGGGATATTCGGGCCTGTTGGTCAAGTGACTTGACAATACCACCGGACCCGTCTATGGTCGTCAAGTCGCTTTACTCATGCAAGCCCCAGCGGGGCATGGAGGCTCAGATGGCAACAGCTACCAGAAACCCGATTCAGGTCGGCTCGATCACGATCGACTTCCTGGTGCAAGCCGAAGACTCGAACGGCACCGTGACCGTGTTCGAGTGCACCGTCCCGGCCGGCTCGAGGGTCCCGGCGCCCCACAGCCACGATGGCTTCGAAGAGACGGCCTACGTGCTCGAGGGGATGTGCACGTTCATCGTCGACGGTCACGAGCGCGAGGTGGGGACCGGGGAGTCCGTGTGCATTCGCCGGGGCCAGGTGCACGGCTTTGACAACCGCGGCCAGTCGACGGCGAGGTTCCTTGCGATCGCGTCACCCGGCGTCTTCGGACCAGCCTACTTCCAGGACATGAACGCCGTCCTCGGCGCAAGCGCTGGGGGGCCGCCCGACCTCGCCGCGGTCGCCGAGGTCATGCGTCGCCACGGCCTGACGCCCGCGGTCGCCACGGCCTGACGCCCGCCCAGGCTGCGGGCAGCACGAGCTGAGTCGCGGCCGCGATGCTTCGCCGGCGACCGGGCGCGCATGCAATTCTTGACCCATGCGGATCGGGTTTGCTGCGACTGCTTGCGCTGTGGTCGTAGCGAGCGCTGGCCTGGCGGGATGCGGCGGGTCAGCTGGGAGCCCGAGCAGCGCAACGGTGGATGGTCCCCGGGCCGTCTGCGATGGGATCCCGACCGGCGCCAACGGCGAAGATGCGCGGCCCTGTGTGCTCGTGCTCAGCGACGGCACACGCTTCAGCTGCCCGCAGGATTTCGCTCGCATGGTCGCCGACACCCTGCAGCTCGCCGGCACGTGCAAACGTCTAAGGCCAATCGCGGTCCCGCTCTCATGGCGTGTCGTGTTGGCGGCGCTGGCCAGAACGCGATCGTGTCTGACGCGGCAGGGGATGCACGTCAGTGGCGGCCCAAGCCTGGGCCTGCCGAGTGACAGCCCGCAGACGCCGCTCGGCGAGCTCGCGATCCGCAACGGCGTCACGCCGACCCTGATCGGGTTCTACTCGAGCAGCCGCGTCGCGCAGCAGCTCGAGCCGGCGGCGATCGAGAAGGTCCGCTCGTTCGGCCACGTCGAGCGCCACAACGAGGCGATCATCCTCTGGACCGGGCACCCGACGAGCGAACAGCGGATGCTGACGGAGGCGTGCGCATCGCGCTGACGGATTCGCCGACCCCTCGCGGGCGTTTGTAGAGTCAGGACAGCGGGGCCGGTGCTCGACGATGGGAGGCAACGGATGGCTATGAAACACGAGAGGGTCAACCTCTCAGACGTGGAGGACGCGGCCCCCGCGGGCGGGTTCGACGATCGCTGGGAAGCGCGCGTTGCACGATCCGATCTCGGCGCCGAGCAGACGGGCCTCACCTACTTCCGCCTGCACCCGGGCAAGCGATCCCCGTTCTCGCACCGCCATACCGATGCCGAGGAGATCTACGTCGTTCTCGGCGGCTCCGGCTCGGTGAAGCTCGACGACGAGCTGATCGAGGTTCGCGAGCTCGACGCGGTGCGGGTCGCGCCGCGCGTCGCGCGCGCATTCGAGGCCGGACCTGGGGGCCTCGAGCTACTCGCATTCGGCCCGCACCACGGCGACGACGGCGAGCCGGTCGACGACCCCTGGGTCAGCTGACCGCAGCGGTCTACGCTCGCAATATGACCCCGACCTCACTGAACAACAGCGCGGTCCGGGCGCGCAAAGCCCGGCGGCCGGCACGGGTCACGGGACGATCGGAGGACTCCAATGGCTGAGAGCTCGCTTGTATACGCCGTGGCCGGCGACCGCATCGTCCGTTTCGCGATCGACCGCACCGGAGTCCACGATTCACGGTCGGCGCTCGAAGGCCGCGACGCGCGCTGCGTCGCCGTCGACCCGCTTGACCCGCATCGCGTGTATGTGGGGACGTTCGAAGAGGGCCTTTACGCGAGCGATGACGGCGGCGAGACGTGGCGCTCGCCCGACGTCGGACTGAACGACCGGAGCGTGCTCTCGCTCGCGGTCTCACCGTCGGATCGCAACGCGGACGTCTCGGTCGTGTTCGCCGGGACCGAGCCGAGCAATCTCTACCGATCCGACGACGGTGGCCGCAGCTGGGAGTTGCTGCCGGCGCTGCTCGACGTGCCAAGCGTCCCGACCTGGTCCTTCCCGCCGCGACCGTGGACCCATCACGTGCGCACGATCGCGCCGCACCCGAGCGATCCGGCGCGGCTCACGGTCGGGATCGAGCTCGGCGGCGTGATCCGTTCGTTCGACGGCGGTGGCTCGTGGATCGATCACAACCCTGGCGCCCACAGTGACGCCCACGACCTCCGCACCCACGCGCTCGCGCCGGACCGCATCTACGAGGCCGCGGGACAGGGGATCGCCCGTTCCGATGACGGAGGAGAGACATGGGCGCGCCGCGCGCAGAACCTCGACCGACACTATGCCTGGGCGCAGGCGATCGATCCGGCGGATCCTGACCTCTGGTATGTCTCGATCAGCAGCTCGCCATTCGCCGCCCACGGTGGGGGTGACGGCGACTCTCGCCTGCTGCGCTCGCGCGGCAACGGCTGGGAGGCGATCGACACGTGGGGCCGGGCACCGGAGCTGCGGCGGATGCCCTACGCGCTCGCGGCGCTCGAGCAGCCGACGGGCCGGTTGCTCGTCGGCCTGCGCGGCGGGACTCTGCTGGTCAGCGACGATGCCGGCGACAGCTGGGCGCAGCTCGGGCTCAAGCTCCCCGACATCACCGCGCTCGCGGCCGTGCCCGTCTCCTGAGGGCGCGCCGACTCCCGTCAACCCCTCGCGGCGGCGGCGATCGCAGCTGTGATCGCGACCCGGTCGGGCTTGCCCTGCTCGGTGGTCGGGATCCGGTCCGCCAGGAGCATGGCGGCGGGAACGAGCGTATCCCCGCAGCGATCGCGGACGAATGCGCTGAGATCTCCGTTTCCGGTCAGCGAACCGGGCGCGAGCTTCACGATCGCGCCAAACCGATCGCCGACCGGGACCGCGACCGCGTACCGGACCTCGGGGTGTGCGCAGAGCGCGTTTGCCACGTCGAGCGGCATCACGATGCGGCCGCCGATCTCGCGCGCATCCGCCGCGCGACCGCGAACGTGCAGGTAGCCGTCGGCATCGAGCAACCCGAGATCGCCGGTCTGATAGCCGCCGCCGGAGAACCCTGACCGGCCCGGGTCGAACGCGTAGCCGTCGGCCGCGGCCGCCGAACGGACGACGATCGAACCCTCGCGGCCCGGCGGGGCCTCGGAGCCGTCGGGGAGTTCGATGCGCAGCTCGACGCCCGGCAGCAGGCG
The DNA here is from genome assembly GCA_963744695.1 of uncultured Solirubrobacterales bacterium. GTDB lineage: Bacteria > Actinomycetota > Thermoleophilia > Solirubrobacterales > Solirubrobacteraceae > Palsa-465. The sequence continues at coordinate 27,156 of CAVUUT010000017.1, forward strand.
CCCGGCGGTCGCGAGCAGCTCCGGGTGCGAGACGTCGTACTCGGGGGGCGCGAGAACGCTGATCATTCCCGCCTCGCTCGCGCCGTACGGATGCGCCAATACTGACCCAGCGCGGTCGAGCAGCCGGCGCCGGAGGTTCGCCGGGGCATCGGCGCCGATGTGCGTGATCGCCACCAGCGACGAGAGGTCGCGTCGATGCAGGTCGGGATGGTCGATCAACTCGACGAGCCCGGGCTCGACCAGGCCCAGGTGCGTGATCCGCTCGCGTTCGATCGTCTCGAGCACCAGCCCGGGCTCGAATCGCTCGCACAGCACGACGGTCCCGCCGCCGACGAGCACCTGGTCGGCGAGTACCTGCGCGACGTATGCGAGCGGCGTACAGATCAGCTGCCGCCGTCCGCGCATCGGCCCCGCGTCGACCATGCGACCGTAGGCGGCGAAGTTGCGCCGGCTCGCCTTTGACTCGCCGGTCGTCCCTCCCGACGAGACGAGCACCTCGGCGTCAGCACCGCGCGCGCGGCTCTCGATCGGATCGCCGGCCATCGCGTCGGCGACCGCGAGCAGATCGACCTCGATCTCCGGGACCGCGCCGAGCGACATGACGCGTTCCAGCGAGCCGCCGGCGATCACCGCCGCAGCGGCGAGGACCGTCGCGGGAAAGACGATCAACGCATCGGCCCGGATCTGGGCCAGCAGCGCTCGCAGCCCCTCGTCCGAGCCCTTGTTCGGGCAGAACATCGTCACGCAGCCGATCAGCGCCGCGGCGCAACGGACCGCGAGCGCCTCCGGGGAAATCGTCGCCAGGATCGCCACCCGGTCGCCTCGCTTCACGCCCGCGCGATCGAGCGCCCTGGCGAGCCGGTACACGGACTCGGCGAATTCAGCGCAGGTGAGCCGGCGCTCGCGGTCGGCGACGATCACCGCGTCGGGCTCGCTGGCCGCGCGATCGAGGATCAGCTCAACGAACGACGGATCCGGCGAGCGCGGCATGGAGGAACTCGACCTGCAGCGTGAGCAGGTTCTCGGCGACTGACTCCTGCGGCGTCATGTGCGTGATCCCGGTCAGCGGCAGCACCGTGTGGAGCCGCCCCGATTCGGTCAGGCGCTGCGAGAGCCGCAAGGTGTTGGCGGCGACGACGTTGTCGTCGGCGAGACCGTGGATCAACAGCAGCGGCCGGCGCAGGTGCGCGGCATCGTTCAGGAGCGAGGAGCGGTCGTAAGCCGCCCGGTCCTCCCCGTCGGGATCGGTGCCGAGGTAGCGCTCGGTGTAGTGGGTGTCATACAGGCGCCAATCGGTCACCGGCGCGCCCGCGACCGCCGCATGAAACACGTCCGGGCGCCGCAGCACCGCGAGCGCTGCGAGGAAGCCGCCGAACGACCAGCCACGAATCGCCACATGACCGAGGTCGAGGTCGGGATGGGCCGAGGCGACTGCATCGAGCGCCGCGATCTGATCCTCGAGCGCGGGCGTCGCGAGATCGCCCCGGACTTGCCGGGCCCAGCTGACACCGCGACCCGGCGAGCCGCGACCATCGGCGACGATCACCGCGAATCCCTGATCGGCGAGCCACTGCGATTCGAGCCATCCACGCCGCGCCGCCGTCACGCGCTGGAAGTGAGGGCCCCCGTAGGGATCCATCAGGACCGGCAACTTGCGCCCGGGCTCGTGGTCGCGCGGTAGCACGAGGCCGGCCTGCAGCCCGCGGTCGCCGACGGTCAGCAGCTGCACCGATGGCGCGAGCACGGGCCGCTCGGCGTGGGACTCGAACACGTGCTCGCCGGTCTCCCACCGCACTCCGTCGCGGTCGATCGCGCTCGACCCGAACACGCGCACGCCGCCTGCGCTGACGGCGGTGTGGACGCCGGGCGTCGCGGTCAGGGGTGCCAGGCCTTCGCTCGCGTGCCAGCGCCATACCTGGACCTCGGTCGGCTGCGCGTTCGCGGTGAACAGGATCTCCTGACCCTCGACCGACAGCACCGCGCGAACTTCGAGCTCCGCCGGCGTCACCGCGCGCTCATCGACGCGCAGCGCGATCGCGTCACCGACGGCGCCGGCGGTAACGAGGCGGCCGTCGGCGAGCCGGCGGGGAACTCCCGCGATCAGGTCAACCCAGTCATCGGCGACCTGCGTGCCGAGCGTCGAGGTCTCGCCGCTGACCGGATCGACCGCGAGCACGAGCAGCCGCCGCTGGTCGCGCGACTGGACGGCGATCAGCGGCCCGCGCTCATCCCAATGTGCGGCGGCCAGGTAGGGGTATGCGTCGCGATCGAAGACCACGCGTACGGGCGCGCCGCCGTCGAGCGGCACGAGATAGGCGTCGACCGCGGCGTTCGTTGAGCCGGCCGGCGGATAGCGAACTGGGCGGGGGGCGGACCCGGGATTGGCGACGTCGGCGATCCACAGCTCGGCAACCGGGGCCTCGTCGACCCGCGTCGCCAGCAGCGCGTCGCCCTCGGGCGCCCACCAGTAGCCGCGCTCGCGGCCGATCTCCTCGGCGGCGACGAACTCGGCCGTGCCCCAGCTGACCGTCGGCTCATCCTCGCCGGCGAGCCTCGTCACCGTCCCGCCATCGAGCTCGACGAGGTGCAGTCCGCGGGCGTGCACGAACGCCACGCGGCGGCCGCTCGGGTCGGGTCTGGGGTCAAAGACCGGAGCGGGGACGTCGAGCTCGCTCGTCTGCCCGCTGAGCAGGTCGGCGACGAACAGCCTCCCCGCCTGGACCAGGGCAGCGACGCGCGCATCGCGGTCGATCGCGTAGGAGACGATCCCCCCCGCGGTCTCCCGCACTCGCTCTCGCCGCGCCCGCTCCTCGGCGCTCAGGTCCTCGTCTGCTCCGGCGCCGACGAGATCCGCCGGGTCGGCAACGACCCGCTCGCGGCCCGCCTCAATGTCGAACGCCCACAGCGCGTTGCGCGCGTCGTCACCCGCCGGCGAGCGCAGGAAGGTGATCCGGCTTCCGTCGGCCGCGACGTGAAAGCTCCGTGGCTCGCCGAGCGTGAAGTTACGCGTACGGGCCTTCTGGCGGGGAAATGAATCGGTCACGATCAGCTCGCTCGCACGATTGCGCGCATGCTAGGTGCAAGCCGCCTCCAGACGCCGCGTCGGAGCCACGGCGCTGTCTGCGCGCGCCCCGAGGCGACCGCCGAGGCCTACCTTACGCCGGCCTGCCCGGCGTGCTCGTCTGGAGCGCCGTCCGGCGCTGACCAGCGGACGTTCACATCACGGCCGTATTTGCGCTCGCGCCGGTCCGTAGGGTGTCGCCGCCCAAGGGGCCGTGGACCGGCGACGAGCAAAGGACCGACGATGGCTCAGAAGTGCGATTCGATCTGGACAGCTTTGTCGCGGCGCGCCGCGGTCGTGGCGGCAATTGTCGCGGCGACGGTCGCGGCGCTTCTGATTGCCGTGCCGGTCGCCGGCGCCGCCTTCAAGCCGCCCCCGATCCGGCACGTCTGGGTGATCGACCTCGAGAACGAGAACTTCGGTTACACGTTCGGCCCCAGCGGACACCACTTCTCCCCCTACCTGACCAAGACGCTCGTTTCGGACGGCGCCCTACTGCGCAACTACTACGGGATCGGCCACGACAGCCTTGACAACTACACGGCCGAGATCTCGGGCCAGTCCGGGAACTACGAGCTCAACGAGGACTGCGGAATCGACGCGCCGTTTGTCCAGTTCGGCGGCGAGAACTTCGACAAGTTCACCAAGTACGGCCAGCTGTCGGGCGAAGGCTGCGTATTCCCGAAGTACATCCACACGATCGCCTCGCAGCTGTCACGCCACCATCTGACGTGGCGGGAGTACGCGCAGGACATGGGTAACGACCCGCATCGGGACGGCACCGTGATGACGTCTCACGGCCCGGCCTGCGGCCATCCGAAGGTCGGCGCGGTCGACCTGACCGACAGCACGAGTCCTGCCAATGACAGCTACGCGACCCGCCATAACCCGTTCATGTACTTCAGGTCGGTCATCGACCGCAAGTCGTACTGCGACTCCCACGTGGTGACGCTCAAGCCCCTCGCGAGGAACCTGCGCAGCGTCGCGACAACGCCCAATTATTCGATGATCACGCCCAACACGTGTTTCGACGGGCACGACTTCCCGAAGTGTCAGAACGGCTCGCCCGGGCGCCTGCCCAGGGTCAACCAGTTTTTGAGCAGATGGATCCCGGAGATCATGGCGTCCCCCGCCTACGCTCGGGGCGGGCTGATCCTGATCACGTTCGACGAGTCCGGTCAGGACTCCAACGCGAAAGCGTGCTGTGGCGAGGTCGACGGTCTCGGCTTCGACGATCCGTCTCACCCGAACATGAACGAGGTCGGCCTCTACGGCCCCGGCGGCGGGCGGGTCGGCGCGGTCCTACTCTCGAAGTTCATCAAGCCGGGGACGGTCAGCCGGCGCCCGTACAACCACTACTCGCAGCTGCGCAGCATCGAGGACATCTTCGGGCTCAAGCACCTCGGCGACGCCCAACAGCCTCAGGTCCACTCGTTCGGGGCCGACGTCTACACGCAGCCCAACGGTTGACTCTGACAACTGTCTCGCGGACTGTGTCGAGGTCGCCTCGCGCGCAGACGCGTCAGCAGGTCACGCGTCGCGCGTCATCGCTCGATCGGTGATCCGCGAGCACCGCGGCGAGCTGTTCTCTGAGTGAGCTGACGTGCGCGGCTTTGAAGGGCGGCCCCCAGGGGACCCGAACCCTGAAGGCGGGGAGCCGTGCACTGAGGAACGACGCCAGCTCGAAATGACGCCGCAGCGGGCCGGCGATCTCCCACCCGAGGGTGCGCGGAGAGGCGAGGACGGCAAGCAGGGCTTCGCGGCGCGGGAGTCGCTCGAGCGAAACTCGTGTCGCAGAACGGGAGGGCGCCGGAAGGAGCAGGACATCGACCGCGACGCGCCGGCCTGCGACCGCCGGGTGCACGAGAAGCCGTCCATCGATCTCGGGCTGCGCCGCCTTGGCGAGAAATCGCTGATGGAGGTCGCGAGCGCCGTCACGCAGCCGCACAGTCGTGGTGCCGCTGTGGCCATACGCCTGGGTGCCCTGCAGGTCGACGCGGAGGGCGTCGTCGGTGATCAGAGCGGCTGCTCCGTCCAGGCACAGCCAGGCGGCGAGCGTCGACTTCCCGTTTCCTGAGCCTCCGAGAATCACCCATCCTCGGCCGTCGGCCTCGACGGCGCTGGCGTGTAGCGTCGGGATCCCGCGCCACGCGAGCAGACGCGCCAGCGCCGAGCTCTCGATCAGTCGCGGCACGACTCCCGGGTCCGCGCGTGGATCTTTTACGACGGTGAGCGATCGCTGACCGGTTCGCGTGACGAACTCACACGTGCGGCCGAAGCCGATTCGCACCCGCAACCGATCGGCGGTGACCCAGGCCGAGAATCCGCCGTCGTAGCGCTGCCGAGCGGCCGCGTCGCGCGGTGGGTCATCGGGGACCGCGCGCGGCGCGCCGTCCACAACCTCCAGGTCGGGACGACGCTCGGCCGTGCGGGCGTGCAGGGCATACTCGCTGCGGACGGCCAGGCCGTGCAGCTCATAGGTCACTGGACCGGCGGTCACGGCGCTGCCCACTGATCAATCTGCAAATGCCGCGCTCGCCCCCGGGCACGGAGGCACGCAGCTCCTACGGTACGCTGTGGATGTCGTCAGAGGCGCCGGTGCTGAGGACGAGCTCGGCAACTGAGCCATAGCTCGTCAGAGCGGGCCGCTCGTATGGACGCAGCATTGCCGAAGCTTCCGTCTCCCGAGCGAGACCCTTGGAACGTCCCGAGTTGTTCTGATCTTCCATGCTGGCCCCTTGTTCCAAACCACTTTGGAAAATGCCCTTCATGGGCGAGGACAGATTAGCAAGTTTGGCTAGGATCGCCCGAGGTGCCATGACCGTTTTACCGGGCAGCGCAGCGTTCGTCGCCGTCGATGACAACCCGTCGACGAATCTGGATGGGGAGACCGTGATCCTCAACCTCAGCCGTGGCACGTACTTCGGGCTCAATGACGCAGGCACGATCGTCTGGCAGGCGCTCCAACGGCCCGCCACGATCGCCGACCTTCGCGACGCCGTCGTGCGTGAGTTCGAAGTTGCCGCCGAGGTGGCCGAAGCAGATGTCCGGTCGCTCCTGGCCGAGATGATCGATGCCGGACTGGTGCGAGACGCGGCACGAACGAGCTGATGCGATCCCGGGCGGAGGCGAGCGGCGAGCTCGGGTGGAAACTGAGCGAGACGCTGCGGACGCGCTCCCCGCTGGCCTCGTCAGCGGCGGTCGCCGTCAGCTCGAGGTTGCCGTCGGTGGCACGCAGCTCACAGCGGCCGAACTCGAACTGGATGTAGCCACGGTCGTCGTCGTAGGACGTATCGACCCTGTGACCGAAGTGCTTGCAGAGCTGGCGCATGTACGGCACCGGCTTGGTGGTCGCGACATTTGCTTGTGAGGACGTCATCACGGGTCAATATTGCCCGGCCGCCGCGACGGTCAGGACCAGCCGCGATCGATGTGCGGCGCCATGGTGCAGGCTGTTGTGCGCGATCGTGGCGTCGGTCGCGGTCGTCTGGTCGCCGGCGATGCCGAGGTTCGGCGCGTATTTCGGGTGCGCGGAGGACGCGACCGCGAGCTGAACCCTGTGGCCCGCGAGAAACCGCTGGCAGGTGTCCCACATCACGACTTCGACCTCGTAGACCGCGCCGGGCGCCACCGAGGCCGGGCGGTCGTGGCCGTCGCGGTAGCGCAGCCTGACGAGCCCGTCGCAGAGGCGCTGGGCGAAGCCGTTGGGGTGGACGTCGAGCAGCATCGCGGTGAAGTCCGCGTCGTCGGCCGACGTCACCACGTGGGCGATCAGCCGAACCGGCCCGATCACATCGAGTGGCTCGCTGAGCGCATCGCTCGTGTAGACGAGCACGTCGGCGCGCGTCTGCACCCCCGCGTAATCATCGGGACCGCCGATCTGCGCCGACGACGCGTCGGTGATGAACGGGACCGGCCGGTCGGGATCGTGGACCCACTCGTCGGCGCGGGAGTCGGTCGTGGGCGGCGTGGCGGTCAGGCGGCCATCGCCGAAGCGCGAGTTCGCGCGCCCGTCGCCGTCGAGGTAGAGGCTCGCCTCCGCGGCGCCCGGCGGCGGCCAGGACCGCGCGTCGAGCCACACGTTGGCGCCCATCAGGAACGTGCGCACCGGCGCCGGCGGCTCGGCCGGCGGGCGGCCGAGCACCATCTCGTCGAGGAAGCCCGTCATCGCCGCATCGAGGTCGAGCACCGAGTCGTGGCCGAAGTCGAGCTCGCCGAGCCGGCGGCCGGCGTTGACCTGGTGTCCCCATGGCCCCATCAACAGCCGCTGACGGGAACGCCCCGCCGCGACCATCGCCGAGAAGTTGGCCGGCGTCCCGATCTCCTCGTCGTCGTACCAGCCGGAGATGTGGAGCACCGGCAGATCGATCTCCCCGACGCGCTGCTGGTAGCGCAGCGGCTCCCACCACGCATCGAGCGTCTGGTGGCGGCACTCCTCGCGCCACAGCGCAGAGACGAACCCGGCAGCCTGATCGAGCTCGGACAGTGGCCGGTGGCGATAGACCTCCATCCAATCGACGGCCTCGGTGTACTGCAGAACGCGACCGTCGGTCATGCGATACCAGTGAATGTGCATCGGGCCGGGAACGCCGGTCGGGTTCTCGACGAACGGGTCCGATGGAGTGACGAGCACGATCATCGCGGCCAGTGACGGCGGCCGCTGGAGCGCCGTGAGCCACTGAATCCGCCCCGGATAGCTCCCGCCGTAGGTCGCGACGGCACCGCTGCACCACTCCTGGACGGCCGCCCATTCGATCACGTCGAAGCCGTCGGGCCCGTCATTGCGGTAGGGCTCAAACTCGCCGTCCGAATCGCCGCGCCCGCGCACATCTACCCAGACCGACACGTAGCCCGCCCGGGCGAAAGCGTCGGCACGGACGGTCGCGCGCTCGTCTCCACGGCCGTATGGCGTGCGCATCACGACCGCGGGTGCAGGGCGATCCCCGGGCAGGACGAGGTCCGCCGCGAGCGTGATCCGATCGCGCATCGGGATCCTGACGTTGAACCGGCGCGTCAGGGGTGTACCGGTGTCAGAGGGCACGATCAGCGCGACGGCGGCCCGAGTTCAGCCGCGCGCTGCGCCGCGCGCTCGCCGAGCAGATGGCGGTCGACCTTGCCCACCGGCGTGGTCGGAAGCGACGGTTCGATCCAGATCCACTCGGGGGCCTTGTAGAGCGCGATCCGCTCGCGGATGAAGTGCGACAGCTCGCGCTCGCTCGCGCTCGCACCGGCGTGCGGCTGGACCCAGGCGGCGACTCGCTGGCCCAGGTGCTGATCGGGGACGCCGACGACGACGGTCGTGCTCACCGCCGGGTGCTCATCGAGCGCGGCTTCCACCTCCCCGGGGGCAACGTTCGAGCCGCCGCGAATGATCACGTCCTTCGAACGCGCGACGAACCAGTACCAACCGTCGGCGTCGCGTCGAGCGACATCGCCGGTCCGCAGCCACCCATCGCTCAGGGCCGCATCGGTGTGCGGCTCGTCCTGCCAGTAGCCGAGCATCACGCCACGACCGCGCACCAGGATCTCGCCCGGCTCGCCGATCGCCGGCTGCTCCCCGGTCGCGCACGCAAGCCGCAGCTCGGTCCCCGGCGTCGGGCGGCCGATCGAGCCTAGCCGCTTGCGCCCGAAGGGAGGGTTCATCGCATAGTTGAACGCCTCCGTCATCCCGCACACCTCGGTCGCCTCCAGCCCCGTCAGCGCCCGGAAGCGGCGTTGCAGCTCGAGCGCCACGACGTCGCCGCCGACGATCGCGCAGCGGAGCGAGCCGAGGTCGCGATGCTCCGCCTCGGCCGCATCGAGGAGCGCCTCGAGCTGTGCCGGGAGCAACTGGATCCGGGTCACCCGCGATCGCTCGATCTCCTCGGCGGCCGCGGACGGCTCAAAGCCCGCGTGCAGGACGCAGGTCCCGCGCGTCCGCTGGGTCGGCAGGATCTGGCCGAGCAGCCCGGCGACATGGACCGCGGCGAGCGTCACGAGATTGACGTCGTCGGGTCCGAGGCGCTGCACCTGCGCCTGCGTCGCGACGGTGTGGTCGACGCTCGCGTGTGTATGCGTAACGCCTTTGGGCGCCGCGGTGCTCCCCGAAGTGAACAGGATCAGCGCCGGCGCCTCAGGCCTGACCGACGCCGTCGGGCGCGGCTCGCCGTTGCGCGCGTCATCCCAGCCGGGATCGTGGTCACCGGCGACCCACACACGCTCGGGCCCGTTCTCGACCTCCCCGATGAGATCCCGGTGGCCGATGACCGTCTGCGCGCCCGAGCGCTCGAGTGCGAATGCCACCTCGCGTGCGCGGTAGCGGGTGTTGAGCGGAACGGCGATCGCTCCGGCCTCGAAGCAGGCGCGATAGGCGAGGACCAGCTCGGGACAGTTGGGCATGAACAGGGCCACCCTGTCGCCCGCCTCGATTCCGGCCTCGAGCATGCCGCCCGCGAGCCTCCGAGCGCCCAGCTCGAGCTCGGCGTACGTCAGCGAGCTTCCATCCCGCGTCCGAATTGCGATCCGGGATCCTCGGGGCGCCTCCACGCCGTGATTCTCTCGTCGCGCTGCGGTTCTCGCAAGCGGCGCTAGGCGGATCGGCTCAGTCCACGTACGATCGTCGCGTGGGCAGCTTCAACGTCGGCGCCGATGCGTACGACCAGTTCATGGGCCGTTACTCGGTGCCGCTGGCGCCGAGGTTCGTCGAGTTCGCCGGCGTCGCGGCCGGCAGCCGGGTCCTCGATGTTGGCTGTGGCCCGGGAGCGCTGGTCGGCGAGCTGGTCGCGAGGTCGCGGCCCGACGACATCTGGGCGGTCGACCCCTCCGAACGTTTCGTCGACGCGGTTCGCGTCCGCCACCCCGCGGTACATTCGAGCCTCGGCGCCGCCGAGCAGCTTCCGTTCGAGGATCAGTCCTTCGACGCGGCGCTGGCACAGCTGGTCGTGCATTTCATGGCCGATCCTGTCCAGGGACTTCGCGAGATGGGCCGGGTCACCCGGCCCGACGGGATCGTCGCCGCGTGCGTCTGGGATCACGCCGGTGGCAAGGGGCCGCTCGGTCTGTTCTGGCGCGCGGCGCGCGAACTCGATCCCGACGTCGAGGACGAAGCGCGGCTTGCCGGCGCGCGCCGGGGCCACCTCGCCGAGCTTCTCGACGCCGCCGGCCTGCGTCAGGTGCAGCACGACGTCCTGTCGGTCGACGTCCAGTACGCGAGCTTCGACGAGTGGTGGGACCCGTTCCTGTTCGGCGTCGGTCCGGCCGGCGCTTACGTCACCCGGCTCGGCACGGCGCGCCGGGATCGGCTCCGGGATCTGTGCCGACGCGGCCTCCCGGCGGCGCCGTTTGCCATGTCGGCGCAGGCGTGGGCGGTACGGGGGCTCGCGTAGCGGCTGTCCCTGCGCCCCGCGCACTGAGCGACAACCGAGCTAGCCGCCAACCGTGCGCGCACTGCGGCTCGGTCCTAATCCCCAGCTGACGATCCGTTCGGGGTGGAGCGCAATCAGCGGCGTCGGCATCGTGATCGCCTCGGCACTCCCGCGGATCTCGATCCCACGCGGTCGCCAGGGGTCGACGCTCTCGAGGTCGTCGATCACGATCGCCGCTCGCCCCGAGCGGACGACGTCACGGAACTTCTTCGTCCCCTCGAGCTCGTGACCGCCGACGTCGATCGTGTCGCGGGCGGCGTTGTAGATCCATCCGACCGGGACCACATGGGGGGTACCGTCCGCGCCGACGGTCGCGATCCGACCCAGCTGCCGGCCGCCCCTCAGGTATTGAAGCTCTGCGTCGCTGAACACGCTCGCAGCCATTGATCGCTGGTATTCCCATGTCTTGCTGCGCTTATTCGCGGGCGATCATCGCGGCGGCAGCGCGCTCGAGATCGACGTATGGCTCGCCGCTGACGTCGACCGCCACCATCTTGAGTGTCCCCCCGGTAAACGGCCACGGGCGTTTGCCGGGGTAATCGTCGGTGAGGTGGCTGATGGCCCGCCCGACCACGAGATCTGTGCCGGACAGTCCGAACGCTGCCGGCTGGGTCTTGATCCGCTGCTCGGCGACCTTCTGGTCGCCGTGGAACAGGGACAGGATTCCGGTCGAGACCCGGGCGGGTCCTCGCCGTCCTTCTGAAACGATGCCGACAGGATCAGGTTCGCCCCGGACGGGACATCTTCAGTCGAGACGACGCTCTGTTCGAGCAACCCGACGAAGTTGTAGACGTAGTGCAAGCGGTCGTCTTTGACGTACAGCGCGTGGCCGCCGAAGCGCGATCCCTGGGCGAACAGCACACCGCTTGCGCCAGGCGCGGGGATGTCGACCCAGGCGCCAACCACGTAGTTGCGGTTGCGGATGTTGACCGACTGCGCCTCGGGGACGCCGGCCGTGCCCGGGTAGTACCGATAGCGGTCGCGATGGCTGGTGAGCTGCGGTCGCGGAGTGTTGAGGATCTCGACGGCAGAGCGGTCATCGAGCGGGAACGCGTTATTGGCTCCGGCCTGCGCAAACCAGAGGCTGATCAGCTCGCGGAGCTTGTCCGGGTGTTCGTCGGCGAGGTCGTGCAGCTCGGATCGATCGACGTCGACGTGGTAGAGCTCCCACGTATCGTCGTTGAAGTTGCTCCAGCCGCTGATCGTCGGGTGGGTCGAGACGGCTTTCCAGCCGTCGTTCCAGATCGCTCTGGAGCCGAGCATCGAGTAGAACTGCGTCGTGCGCCGGCCCTGGGAGCGCGCGTCGGCGAAGCTGTAGCGCATGCTGGTCCCGTCGAAGCGGCTCTGGACGTGCCCCTTGATCGTCTCGGGCGTCTCCGCGCCGAGACAGTCGAGCACCGTCGGCACGATATCAATCGCGTGGTGGTACTGGTGCCGGATTTCGCCCTTGGCCGCGAGCGACTTCGGCCACGAGATGATGCACGGATCGCTCGTGCCGCCGTTGAACTCGTAGCGCTTCCACAGCTTGAACGGCGTGTTGAAGGCCATCGCCCACCCGTTCGGGTAATGGTTGTAGGTCTTCGGACTGCCGAGATCGTCGAGCAGCGCGAGGTTGGCCTCGATATCGTCGGGGACGCCGTTGAACAACTTGTTCTCGTTCACTGAGCCGTTCGGTCCGCCCTCGCCGCTGGCTCCGTTATCTGACACCAGGACGATGAGCGTGTTCTCGAGCTGCTCGGTTTCCTCGAGGTACTCGAGCAGCCGGCCGATCTGATCGTCGGTGTGGGCGAGGAACCCGGCGTACACCTCGGCCATCCTCGAGAACAGGCGCCGCTCGTCCGCCGAGAGCGAATCCCACGGACGCGTGGTGTCGACGGCGGGGAACGGCTTGCCGTCCGGGCCGGTCCGGGTCTCGGGCGTGCCGATCGGGTTGATCGGCGGTAGCTCGGTCTCCTCGGGCACGATCCCGAGCTCCTTCTGTCGTGCGAGCGTCCGCTCGCGCATCGCTTCATAGCCGTCATCAAACCGGCCTTTGTACTTGTCGATCCACTCCCGCGGCGCCTGGTGGGGGGCGTGGCACGCGCCCGGCGCGTAGTACAGGAAGAACGGCTTGTCGGGCGCCACCGCCTTGGCGTCCATGATGAACTCGAGCGCCTTGTCGGTCAGGTCCTTTGTCAAGTGGTAACCGTCGTCGGGCAGGGCCGGTGGCTCGACGGGATGGTTGTCATGCACGAGATCGGGATGCCACTGGTCAGTCTCGGCGCCGAGGAACCCGTAGAAACGCTCGAAGCCGCGACCAGTGGGCCAGTTGCGCCGGGTCGATGCGAGGTTCATCTCATCCGTGGGGCACAGATGCACTTGCCGTAATGTAGGTGTTCAGCCGAGCTCGGAGGATCTCAGGGAGCATCCGTTCTCAGGCGGGATCGTCCGCTCGCGTTGGGAACCGACGGCCGGATCGGCTCGGAGGTGCTCCTCCTCGGCGGTGGCCGCATTCCGGGCTTCGTCGCGCGAGGACTGCAGGAGCTGCGGAGCGCGATGCCGGACGCGACGGTGCGCTCGCCGAGCGCAGGCGTAGTGCGTTAGCCCGAATTGAAGGGTTTTGCGACCCGAGCCCGTACTCCTCCCCCGCGATGACTACGGGGAGCCGCACACCGCCGTCGCGGACCGCGTGGCCGCCGGACTCCCATCAACCGCGGCGTCGACCACCGCGTCGACCGCCTCCGTCGTCGAAGTCCGCCTCCCGCCGTAGAGGCGTGGTGGCGCTCGCGGCGCTGCTCGGGGTGGTGGTGGCGCTCGTCGTCCTGCTGGCTTCCAGCATCGCCACGTCGGCACCTCCCGCGGGTCAACGTAAGGCGCCTTCGTCCGCAGGCAGTCACCGTAAGGGGCCGGGCAGCGACGGCGCCGCCCACCACGAACCGACCTTGTCGCCACTCAAACGCAGACCGCCCGGCCCGCCGTCTGACCAGCGCCGCCTCTCGTTGCTGCGGACGATCGGCGGTCACATCTCGCCAAAGTCAGTGGCGGCCTCGGATACCGGTCTGGTATTCGCACAGAACATGATGTACACGCACTCCGTCACCGTATACACCAGCAAGGGCTCACTGGCGAAGACGATCCCTGACACGGTCGTGATGGCTAAGTTCGGCTTCCCGGGCCATCCAGGGGTCACCCACGGCGCGCCGGTGGAGGCCGCCTTCACGCCCGACGCCAAGTACGTGTACGTGTCGAACTACTCGATGTACGGCACGGGGTTCGGGCCTGAGGGCGACGACGACTGCACCCCCGCGAGCGCCGAGGCAGCCGGTGACACGGACAGCTACGTCTACCGGATCGACGTCTCCACGCTGCAGATCGATCAGGTGATCAAGGTTGGGCTGGTGCCGAAGTTCCTCGCGGTGACACCGAATGGGAAGTACCTGCTGGTCTCCAACTGGTGCTCCTACGACCTCAGCGTGGTCGACATCGCCAGCCACAAGGAGGTCGCGCGGATCCCGATCGGTCCCTATCCGCGTGGATTGGCAGTCTCGCCAGACTCGAAGACCGCATACATCGCCGTGATGGGCAGCGACGACATCGTCAAGCTCAACTTGTCGACGCTCGAACCAGAGGGCAGCTTCGTGGTCGGCGACAATCCGCGCCACCTGGTGATCTCCCCTGATGGCCGCTACCTGTATGCGTCGCTCAATGGGCCGGGGGACGTGGTCAAGGTCGATCTCGCGGATGACACGGTGATCGCAACGGCGCACACGGGCGACGAGGACCGGTCATTGGCGATCGCCGCCGACGGTCGGTCCCTGTACGTGGTCAACTACGACTCGGATACGGTCACCAAACTGCGGGCGTCCAACCTGCAGGTGCTGCAGAACTTCAGCACCGGCGTGCATCCGATCGGGATCACCTACGACGCCATGACCGGCAACGTGTGGGTGGCGGTCTACAGCGGCCAGATCCTGGTGCTGGCCGACCGAAAACCCAGCTAGACGGACCAGCCGCCCTCAGTCGATGGACACCATTCTCGTCGGTCTCAGTCAGCCGCGACCGCCCCAGCTCGAAACCTGACCTGAGCGGTAGGGGTACCCTCGCTTCAGAGGTGGCCTATCAGCACATCCTGGTCGAGTATTACGGCACCTCGGAGGGAGACGCGGCGTTGCTCGCGGCCGACGAATTGGCGATCCGCGACGGGGCGCGGCTGACGATCGTCACAGTGGTCGCGCTCGAGCCAACGATACGCCGCATCACACGCCTGCCGATGCTTACGGGGGTATGGAACGACGTGCTGCTCGATCGCGCCCGCGCCGATCTCAAGCGCGCCGATCGTCTTCTCGGCACGTCGACCGAACGCACGGTCCTATTTGGCTCTCGGACCAAGGCGCTCGCGGCGGGTGCGAGCGAATTTGGCTGCGACGCGATCATGCTGCCCGCGCCTCGGTCCCGCCGGCTCGGCGCGGTGCCGCATCGCCGCTACTCACGCCGCTTGTCCCGACTAACGGGTGTGCCCGTGCTCAGCCCAAGGTGAAGGGCGCTCCGGCCTCGAGCGCGGCGTAGCGCCGATGAGTTTTCGACCGAAGGCCGGTCAAGACTGGCATGACGACTATCAACACACTCAAAACAACCGACGCAGAGATCGCCTATGACGTCCACGGGCCACTTCCGACTCTGGACGGGCGCCCGCCGGTGCTGATGATCGGTCAGCCGATGACAGCCGACGGATTCGGCGCGTTGGCATCACAGTTCTCCGACCGCACGGTGGTCACCTATGACCCGCGTGGGCTCGGCCGCAGCAGCCGCACAGACGGCCGAGTCGACAATTCGCCCACGGTCCAGGCCGACGACGTGCACGCCCTGATCGAGGCGCTCGGCGCCGGCCCGGTCGACATGTTCGCCAGCAGCGGCGGCGCCGTGACTGCGCTCGCGCTCGTGGCAGCCCATCCCGATGACGTGCTCACCTTGGTGGCACACGAACCGCCGCTGATCCCCGTGATCCCCGACTTCGCGGCCGCCGAGCGCGCCCGCGCCGCGGTTCGCGATGCATACGAGTCCAATGGCTCCAATGCCGGCATGGCGGCCTTCATCGCGATGACGTCGTGGCAGGGCGAGTTCACCGACGCGTACTTCGCCCAGCCCCCGGCGGATCCGGCCGCATTCGGGCTGCCGACCGACGACGATGGCACCCGCGACGACCCGCTTCTGTCTGACCGTTCCTGGGCGATCACCAGTTATCGGCCCGACGTAGACGCGCTCGCGGCGGCGCCAACTCGCGTCGTGATCGCCGTCGGCGAGGAGACAGGGAGCGCGTTCACGGGACGCACGTCGCACGCCACCGCCGAGCTGCTCGGTCAGCGGGCGACCGTGTTCCCCAGCCATCACGGCGGCTTCCTCGGTGGCGAGCACGGCTACGCCGGCAAACCCGAAGCCTTCGCGCGCAAGCTTCGCGAAGTTCTCGACGACGAGTGACGCGCGATCCTCCGCTCAGCTCGAGAGATAGGTCTCGAGAGATATCTCTTGACAATCAACTATCGAGAGATTACTCTCGAGATATGCCTCTTGATAAGAACACATCTACGTCAAAGAGGGCGAGCCGATCGAGCTTCGGGAGGTCTCCGACGCTCGGACGATGCGCGCGCTCGCCCATCCGGTGCGTCTGGCACTGATCGAGACTCTCGTGCTGGCCGGCCCGCTGACCGCCACCCAGGCCGGCGAGCGGATCGGCGAAAGCGCGACCACGTGCTCGTTTCACCTCCGGCAGCTGGCCAAGTACGGGTTCGTCGAGGAAGCCGGGGGTGGCAGCGGACGAGCGCGCCCGTGGCGGCTCAGCGCCCGCGGGATGCGTTTTTCAACAGACCACGACGACCCCGAGACGAACCTCGCGGCGGGAACGTTGGCGCGCATGCTGCGAGAGCGCCAGCTCGATCGCTACCGGTCCTGGCTGGAGACCAGGGCCAGCTACCCGCAAGCGTGGCGAAACGCGGCCGACAACTCCGAATTCGTGATGTGGATGACGAGCGACGAGCTCACGCAGCTCAACAAGGAGCTGGTGGAGATGCTGGTGCCCCGCTTCCGCGAGCGGCAGACTGACCCGGCCGCCCGGCCGGCAGACGCATTGCCGGTCGAGCTCCTGCTCTTCTCGTATCCGATGACGTCGACACCGGGGGGGCAGCAATGAGCCTCTGGCATCAGCAAGCGCTGGCCGACATCCGCCAAGCTGAACTTCGTCGCCAAGCCGAACTTCACCACGACCGGCATCGTCGCCCGACGGGCGCTTCGGGCCGGACTCACGTCGGTACCGAGCCCGATCGCACCCCAACACTCCGACAGAGACTCGGCATCCTCATGGTCGAAGCCGGCCTGCATCTCATCACGGTGAGCGACGGCCGCGGGGCGAAGCGGGCGCAGAGCCCGGCGGGATCGCCCCACATCAGCCGCTGATCGGGTCAGGCGCCCGGGCGGGAGCGAACCCGGGATCCAGTCACGAGTCCCAGACCGGGCCGAACGCCGGGATCCCGCGTCGTTCGAGGCCGTGGACCACGCTCCACGTGAGCGCTCTGTTGGAGATGCAGATCACGGCCTCAGCGCCGGAGGTGATGTAGGCGCGGTAGGCGAGGCGGAGCATGTCGGGCCGTCCGAGTTCGTCGCTGTTCCAGATCAGCGCCTCGGGCTGGGCGGTGAGGATTTCGTTCACCAGCGCGGCACCGTAGGTCTTGGTCGGATCGCGCGTCACCCAGACCAGCTGAAAGGGTGTGTCGGCGGTGAGCAAATGCCCGAGCGCGGGCCCGATGCCGCTGCCGGTGACCGCGTACACGACCTTTGAGAAGAGTTTCTTGACGTTGATCACGCCGACGGTCGGGATCCCGCGGACCCAGACGTGCTCGGGTGGGCTGTCGATGAACGCGGCGGTCCAGTCTCCCGCTCTCGAGACCGTCATCCTGTAGCCACGGTCGTCGGAGCCGATCGGGAGCGGGACGTTCGCGAACTGGTGCCACCCGTACAGCGGGCTGCGGCTGATCGCGCGGGTGGTGCCGACGGCCGGCTTCAGGTCCTGGTGTAACTGCAGGACCGCAACGTGTGACGAGGGCCGCTGCACCGTCAGCGGCACCTTGCGCAGCAGCAGCCACGGCCATACGGCGCCGCAGGTGGTCAACACCAGGATCCAGAACGTCGGCGCGCTGAGCAGCGCCGCGGCGTCCGAGCCCTGGGCGCGGCTTGTCACGAACACGATCGTGTTCAGCCACACGAGCGCGAGCACCATCCAGCCGCCGAACCGGTGCGTCGCCTCGAACCTGTCATGGCGCGTGGTCCGGTAGCTCCGGCGGGCCATGGACACGATCACGACGATCAGGCTCACTACCACCACCGAGATCACCAGCACGGCAACGTCGACGCCGCCCTTCCCAGCCGCGAAGCCATAGATCAGCATCGCCACGAACGCGAGGTACCAGACGGTCCCGGCGAGCGCGGCCCCCACGTGCAGCCCACCGAAGTGGTAGTACTTGCCAAGTGCCCAGCGCACCCTGATCGGCCACGTCACCGGGGGCCGGGTCGCCAGCCACCCGAGGAGGTTGATCACCTGCTGCTGGCGGAAGATGATTGCCAGCGCGATGTTCGCCGAAGCGATCACGGCGACGGTCCCGAGCGCCGAGCGAAAATGCTCCCAGTGGCCCACGCCGTACGCGGCGAGCAGCGCATTCGCCGCCAGAACGAGGACGATCAGGCGGTTGTAGTGCATCGCCCACGGCGCCTTCAGCAACCGCCGCAGTCGGTGTCCCGTCCACGCGGGCAGCGGGACGCGGTCAGCGCGCGGCTGCGCCGGCACGTTGCGGTCGGTGACGACCTGCGCGAGGTCGGTCGCGGTCGGCTCCGACGCGTCCAGCAGCGCCCGGAACCGGGCGCAGTCAAGGCTCAGGACGCGGACCTCACTGACCGCCCGCACCGTTGCCATCCGCTTGCGCGTTGCCAGCAGCCCGACCTCGCCGAAGTACCCGCCCGCTCCCATCGTCCCCAAGTGCACGCCTCCGTTCGGAGCCGACTTCGCCGCCTCGACCTGCCCTGACTCGATGATGTAGAAGCGGTCCGCCGGCTCGCCCTCACGAACGATCACATCACCGGGCCGAAACCGCGCCTCCGCCAAGCCCTCGGCCATCTCGACGAGCGCCGGCTGCGGGAGGTGTGGAAACGCCACCGCAAGAGCGCGGATCTGCCGCGGCCGGGTCAGCACACCCGAGGCGAGCGTCGCCAGCGGCAACGGGCATCCGGCCCGCGCAGGCCGATGATGTGCTGTTCGATGAGTTCGTTCATGTCCCCGGCGTCATCTGATTGTGCCGGTCGATGGGCCGATCAGCTGCAGTAACGAGGAGATCATGTCCTCCTCGGCTACGCGCCCGCAGGGGCAGCTTCTCACTTCTCGCGATCGGGAGGCGGTGGTAGGCTGCCAGGTGGACTGGTTGGCGTTGCGGAGTGGGAGCACGCATCGGATGAGACTCAGGGGTAGGCAGAGTCAGGTCGCGCTCGCGCGCTCGGAGGGACTGCTCATCGAGGATGTCGATTCCGAGAAGGTCATTTACGACACGGAGCGCAAGCAGGCGCACTGCTTGACGCCGCTCGCCGCGGTCATCTTCGACAACTGCGACGGCGAGACGCCGATCAGTGACCTGGCCCGGCGAGCGAGCGAGCGGCTCGGCGAGCCAGTCAGCGAGGATCAGGTCAACTCGGCGCTTGTCCAGCTCGAGCACTGCGGACTACTCGCCACGCCGATCCGCATCTCGCGCCGCGATATGATCCACAAGGGCGCCGCTCTCGGGGCGGCCGCGGCGGCCGCGACACTGATCTTCACCGTCGACCCACCAATGGCGCACGCACAAGGGGGAGAGTGTTCCTTGCAGCTGTGCAGCGTAAAAACGCACTGCGCCGGCCTCAGCTGTCCTGACGACGAGGAGTGCCTCTGCTTGATGGGCGCGTTTCACCTGCAGTGCTTCTGCGAGGACTAGCGCACGCTGGCGCGCCGGAGGCGGTGACGAAACCTCGGCCGTTCCCTGATCAGCGCACCCGTCGGTCAGAATGCCGCAGGCGCCGTCTCGCTCGCCGCCAGGACTGCGCCGCCGTTGGCAGGTGCAGCAGCACCCACAACGGCCGCCAAGCGTAGGCGATCACAATGCCTAGCCGACCGCGGCGCGCGAGCGGGGACCAGTGACGGATGAAGGTAGGGGGCGGGAACAGCTTGTGGCAGACGATCGAGAGGCGCGTTCGCCGGTCACCTGCCCGCGCGAAGCGCTCGAGTGCCAGGGCGGGGCTGCGGGCGTGGTCACCGACCAGCAGGACGTCGAGGCTCGACGGTGCGACGACGCCAAGCCTGCCCGTAAGCGCCCGGCCGGCGGGTACGAGGCGCAATCCGGCGAGGAAAGCCGGAGTTGCGCCCAGCCGGTCGGCGAGCGCCGCGGCTGCCGTCCAGGTTGCTGTTTCGGAGTGCTCGAGCGCTCGTTCAAGGTCAGCGAAACCCATCACCCAGCGCGGTCCGTGGTGGGCGGCGTGAAGGGCGAGGTGCAATGCCCGTGCGGGGATTCCGAGTGCGCGAGCTGGGTAGCCGCCAACCGAGATCTCTTCGCTGCCAGTCCAGAGCAGAGTCCAGGCCCGGTCATCCTCCACGCCAACCCCGGGGAGCGTTCTATGGATGTCGATGATTTCGTGGTCCTGGTCGCGGCGCCACGAGAGACCGTGCTCGCGCCACCAGGCGGGCATCTTCGTCGGATCGAGATCGGAGACGAACCCGAGGCTCCGCAGCACGTGCGTCGCCGCCTCTTGGTCTTCCGGTCTCACCAGCAGGTCGCAGTCGGCGTACCACCGATCCGCGCCTGCCGAATCCGGGAGCCACTGCCGGTTACTGGCGCCCTTGAGCAGGATGCTGCTCACTCCTTCGGCGTCAAACGCCCTCAGCACCTCGGCAGTCGCGCTGTCGATCCGCATGCGCGCCGCGGCGGCGCGGACTGCGGGGCTCACGCCGGTTGGCTGGAGGCTTCCCACGGCTCGGTTTGCGTGGGCGCTTGCCGTAATGCGAGGCCGACAAGCGTGTGGATCATCCGGTACCCGCTGGCCGTCGCGCTCGCGATGTGCCCGTCGGTATCGACGACGACGGCCGACGGCGTTGCCGGCATGTCGTATGCGTCAAACACGGCGACCTTGTCCTGCAGCAATACATTGGCGATCCCATACCGCTTGCAGAGCTCACGGCTGCGGACCGGGTGCCCATTGGAGATCACGGCGACTGTCAGTTCGTGGACGAGGGCCTGCTGCCAGCGGCCAATCTGTTGCAGGAGCTCCTGGCACGCGCAGCACGAACGGTCGGCGAAGATCACCAACACCGGCTTGCCTCGCGCGCGCAGCATATCGAGGCTTAGTCGAGGGCCACGGGCACCACGCAGCTCAAACTGCGGGGCCCGCGAGCCGACGGGGAGTCCGGTGCGCAGCGAGAGCTCGTCAAAGCGGGCCAACCCACGTTTATCAGCGCGCCGGTTGAGCCAGTAGTCACCCGCGCCGACGGCAAGCGCGAGCACCGCGACAACGACCAACCCCAGCACCAGCTCGGTCGCGGTCCGCGACGATACCCAGCCCCCGATTCCAGGTCCCGGTCCCCGGACGCAGATGAATATCGCGAGCACCAGCAGGGTCGCGTTGCGCGCCAGCGTGCCCACCCCCACGGGCGCCGAATGGATCTGGCCAAAGCAGCTGCAATCGGGGCGTCGATGATGAGCGAGCGCGTTCGCGACCGCGGCGCTGAACGTCAGCAACAGCGTGGCCGCGGCTACTGCACCCCACCTGGCTGACGGTTGCAGGACCAGGGCGACGGCGGTCGACAGCTCGGCAAGTGGCAGCGCAATGGCGATCGTGTGCGTGAGCCGCGGCGGCACGCCGAACTCGACGAGCGTGTGCGCAGAGACTCTGTGGCTGCGCAACTTGCCGATCCCAGCAGCGAGGAATACGACGGCGAGTAGCAGACGCACCCCGAGCACTGCCGTTTGCATGTCGGGATCGTAGCGGCGGATCGGTGGCCCGGTAGCCGCGATCAGACGCGCGTGTACGATGCGCGCGTGGGCGAGCTGGTTCCCCAGGCAGGGGCACTCGAGACTGCCTTTGAGGTGCACGGCGTGCGGGCCATGCTGAGCGCTTCTGACCCTGGTCTGCTCGAGGCCGCTGCCGCCTTGCTTCCACCCCAGGCCACGCCGTGCGCACCGGGCTCTGCCGAAGACCGCTTCGTGCTTGCGCGCGAAGGCGAGGCCGGATATCGCGTGGTGAGCCCGTACGAGGGCCACCGAGCGTGCGCCGACCTGCAGCTGGCGCTCGGCGTGCTCGAGGCCGAGCTCTACTTCCACGTCGCCGAGCACGCTCCGGACCGGATCTCCATCCACGCCGGCGTGGCCGTCCACCGCGGCCGCGCGATCGTGACGCCCGGCCCTGCCTTCAGCGGCAAGACGACGCTGATCGCGGCCCTCGTGCGGGCCGGAGCGCTGTACTTCTCCGACGAGTACGCCTTCCTCGACAAGGATGGCCTCGTGCACCCGTTCCCCAGACCCCTTTCGATGCGCGAGCCCGGACGCGAGAACACGCATTGGCCGGTTGAGCGGCTCGGCGGGCTAAAGGGGACACAGCCGGTACCAATCGGAGTGGTCGCTGTCACCCAGTACCGACCAGACGCGCGATGGAGCCCGCAGTCACGCTCCCGAGGACAGGGCATGCTCGCACTCCTGGCTAACACCCTTCCGGGCAAGGATCGTTCCGCACAGGCCCTATCCGTTACCCACCGTGCCGTCGAGACCGCGCTGATCCTGGAAGGGGAACGCGGAGAGGCTGAGACAGCCGTACCGGCACTGATGTCCGCCGCAGAGGAGATCGCCGGTGCGAAACTGGGTTGATGCCCGCTTGTTCGAAAGCACGCCGTCAGCCCCCCAACGCAACACGGCACCGCTCGTCGGTGGGCTCGAGCTCGAGCGGGCTCGGCGCACGCCCGCTACGGAATGATCATTCGCACCAGGACTCGCGCCGGTCGCGGCGGCGCTGCGAGCGATAGGAAGTCGCGCGCAGGTCCCAGGCGACCGCAGAACGGGCACGTCAGCTGGTCACTCAAGGAGAGCGCACGATCGCCGATCGCGATCGGCGCGTCACAGCCACCGCATGCCAAGGTGCCGACTCCCAGCACCGTCGAGCGAACCGTCGGGCGCTTCTGTTCGTGCACCGTTGCGGCGCGCCGGTTCAGCTCAGGGCCATCAGACGCCGGGCCGATACCGCGAAAGACGCTCACCGGCATGAGTCTAGAGCGCTCGTAAGAGGCAGCCGATCACCGTCGGTGCTACGCCGCGGATGGCGTCGGGTCAGATTGCGTACCGGGCGGGACGGTCGGGATGCCTCGCGTGAACGGGAGCGCAACCAGCGCCAGGAGCGCGAGGATGGCCTCGGCAGTGCGCAGTCCGTCGATCTGGCTCTTTTCGTTGTGCTTGACGATCTCGTCGGCGGTCGCACGGGGCACGTTCGCCTTTTGCAGCGCGGCCTTGGCGTCGGCCTCGGACACGAAGGGCACGCCGCTCGCGAGCTGAGTCTGTGCCTGAGACACGACGCTGTGAGGAACCTTGGGGTTGTTCTCGATCCCGGTGAAGAACGAGGCGGTCATCGCGGAGATGAGCACGGCGCCGGCGAGTGCCGTGCCGATCGACGCGCCGAGCTGGGTGCCCGTGTTCTGGAGCCCGCCGACCTCGCCGCTTTTCTCGTCCGGTACTGATGACACCGTCACGGCGCCGAGCTGGGAGGCCATCATCCCGAGCCCGGACCCGGCGATCAGCAATGGCCAGGTCACGATCTCCGGGCCGACGCCATCGTCGAGCAACGCGACCAGAAGCACAAGGCCGGCGAACAGCATCATGAAGCCGAGCCGGACGACGCGTCGCGGTGAAGCGTTTGGGCGGAGCTTGGGAACGCCGACCGCGAACACGAGGAGGGATAACGACAGCGGAAGCAGCCGCACGCCCGTCTCGACCGCCGATATTCCCAGCGCGACCGACAGGAACAGCGGAACGGTGAAGAAGATCCCCGCTTGGATGAGGAACATGAACAGGAATGACATGACCCCGCTACGCAGCTGGAGATTGCCCAGCATCGCCGGGTCGATCAGCGCGCTTCCGCCGCGCTTGATCCTCCGGTCCTCCCACCACACGAACAGGACCAGCACCACGCCGCCGGCGAAGATCAGCCAGATCACCGGGGAAAGTCCGAACCAGGCAGGAGCGTCCGGTTTCGGCCGCACGAGCCCCCATGTCCCCGCCTTGAGGATCCCGAGCACAATCGCGCCGAGCCCGAGCGCGGACAGGGCCGTGCCCACCAGGTCGAGCCGGGCGCCTTCCTCGGCGGGCGTGTCGCGGATACGGCGAGTCAGGACGAGGATCACGAGCACGATCACGACCTCCCCGGCGAACACCCACCGCCACGACGCGTAGGTCGTAAACACCCCTCCGACCAGCGGCCCCAAAGCCGCCGCGATCGCGCCCGCCGCGGCGACGAGCCCGTAGGCGCGCGGACGGTCGGGCTTGCCGAAGTTCGACGCGACGAGCGCCACAATCGCCGGCATGATGAGCACCGCCCCGAGCCCTTCCAGGCCCGACCAGCCGATCATCAACACCGTCAGATTCGGTGACAGTGCGGTGGTCAGCGAGCCGCAGGCATAGATGACGCACCCGATCGCAAACGCCCGCTTGCGCCCGATCATCTGGCCTACCTTCCCGCCCGTGATCATCAGCGACGCCATCACCAGCGTGTAGAGAGTGATCGCGGTCTGAATCCCGGTCACCGTGGTTCCAACGTCCTTGGCGACGGTCGCGATCGCTGTGTTCATGACCGTCGTGTCGAGGGCCATGACGAACTGCCCAGCCGCCAGGGTCATCAGGACGATCCCCGCCCCCCTGGCCGCTCCCGTTCCTACCGCCGACCTTCCGGCCGACGCTCCCAGATGCGCGTCGGCGCTCATCGGCGCACCCTAGCCCATCGGCACGAAGAAACGGGAAGCGGAGTTGACGGACCGTTCTGTTAGGTGTACTGTTACCACTGGTCGGAAGTCGCTTTCAACCATCAAAAGGGGACCGGATGACTGCCTCGGTGAAGGTACGGCGCTTCGGCGTGTTCGCGGCGCTGCTGTTGGTGGCTGTGTGTTTGACGTGGGCCGCTTCCGCGGCGGCCGAGAGCCCCAGTGGGCGGCTAGCTGACTCGTCCGCACGGGGCGGCGATGCGCTCTACGCAGAGGCAGCCCAAAGCGGGACGCTGAAGCGCATTCGCGGCAACCGGGGCACGTTCCGTCTCGTGCTGTCGCATGTCGGCAAGGTCAGGACGCGCGGCGATCACCCGGCGACCGAGTCACTGCGTCACTTCGTCAGGCACTGGCGGGCGCGGGGTTTCTCATCTGACCCGCCGACCGCCGCACTGGTGCTCGCTGGCGCGCCCTCCTCGGCCGACGTCGCCCTGCTCGAACTCAGCCGGCCACGGCTTGGTCGCGGCGGCCGGTCGGTCAGCTACCGGGCGCGTCGCGTGCAGGGGGCGTCGGCTGCGCGGCTGGCGCGTTTCGTCGACCGCGCCGACCCGAGCGTGGCGTCGCATTTCGGTCGCGCGCGGCTCCTGATCGACGCCGGGAGCGGCACCCTGGGGGTCGGTGGGCCGCTCTCGACCGCGCTCGTACTGAAGTTCAGCATCCCCCGCGTCCCGATGGCCGCGAGTGGCGGGTTAGGCGTCTTCTTCCGCGGGCCGGCTATCGCGGAGGTCAACTTCACGGCAAACGACCCGGTACACGTCAGCAGCGAGGGGCCGGTCTCCTTTGACTTGGCGCCCAGTGGCTCGGGCTTCACTATTTCCTCGTCCGTATCCACCGGTGCCGAGGTTGATGTCGCCGTGACCGCCTTCACGGATCCGATCACCGGAAGGGTTTTGGGCCAGTTCGACAACATGGTCACGGTTCAGACATCCTTGGGCGCAACCGCGGACGTCAACGGCTCGACAGGAGCGTTCAGCATCTCAGCGCACTGACCGCGGCGGTCATCGAGGTCAGCGGTGCTCACCCTCCGTTCGTCACCGACTCCTGGGTCCAGCCCGTCGCGTGAGCGCCGACCGTGGCCGCCGCCGTGATGATCGTCGTCCCCGCGGGTGTCGGGATCGTGGCCGAGTACGCGCCCTGCGAGTCGGCGACGGTCGCCACCACGGTACTGGTGTTGTCCGGAGATCCGGGCTGACCGGCGGCGACGTCTACCCGCGCCCCTGGTGTCGTCGTCCCGGCCACGTCCGTGGTGGCGCCGGTCACGGTCGCGTCATTGGCGGGCGAGGCGATCGTAACCGGCACATTCGCCGGCGGCGCCGGATCCAGGTACCGCGCGCGGGTGATCTGGGGTTGGTCGATCAGGGTCCCGGCCTTGAGGTCGAGGACCAGCCTCAGGTACTGCGCCTGGCCCCAGATCAGCGGCGCGGCGGAGCCAGCGGCCTTGCCGTTGCTAAAGCCGATCGAGGCGGTCGTGGGGTCTGCGCCGAATGGCGACGCGGGCGTGTCAGGGTCCTCCCACACCTGCTCGGGCACGTATCCCAAGCCCCACGTCATCCGCTGGAAATCGACCGCGAGCGCGGAGGCCGCAGCGGTGTCGCCCGACTGGAGGTCCTGCTCGGCGCGCTCGCCGGTGAGCAGCGGCCACAGGTGACCGGAGCCGACCGCGTGCGTGAACCACGGCTCGCCGGTCGGCGAGCAAGTGGTCGGGTCCGGCACGTAGCAGTCTCCGTAGCCGTCGCTGGCGCCGTCGGCCTTGATCCCGTAGCGGTGCCAGCCGGGGCCCGACGCGGTCTGGCTCTCCAACACTGAGTCGACCACGTGCAGCGATGCGCGGACGTCGGAATCGCGCGCGGACAGCTCGCCCAGCCGTGTCAGCTCCAGGAAGCCGGCGTCGATGATCGAGCGCTGGTCGACGTCACTGAGGCTGCCGTTGCCGAGGTCGTAGGTCTGCGCCGTGTTGGGGTCGCCGTCGACTGACTCGCGGATGAAGTAGCGGGGCCCATCGGGACCGGTCGTGGTCACCGTCCACCGCTTGACATTGCGCTGGTAGTCATCGGCGGTGGCGAGGTACAGATCGGCACGCGCCGTGTCGCCGGCCGCCGCCGCCAGCTTGCCCGCGGCCACCAGGCCCGCTATCTCCGACGCGATCGTCGCCGGCGAGAAACCGGGGTGCTCCTCCCAACGCTCGGCGCCCGTGCTGGGGCCGTGGTCAACGATGTAGTCCGCCGCCGGGCGGATGTGGTCCTCGTAGAAGGTCTTGTTCCCGGCCAGGCCCGCCTCCCACGCCATCAGCAGTGGGTAGGCGACCTCGTCGATCTCCGACAGCCCGAACGTGTCGGGGGCGACCGCGCCGTCGAGCTCGGAGTCACGGGGGAAGCTTCCGTCGGGCTGCTGCACGCGGTCAAACAAGAACAGCGTCATCTCCCGGGCGCTTGCCGTGTCGCCGTCGGCAAGCAGGCCCGTGAACGTCTCGTAGCTGTCACGGGCAAACACCTCGCGGTAGGTCCAGCCGGCATGCGTGGTGGCGGCCGGCACCGACTGTCCCCATGGGTCGGTCGGCGAGGCCACGAACGCGCCGATGCTCGTCTTGTCCTCGGCGGCCTTGATGACGTTGGCCGAGACCCAGTAGGTCCTCCGCATCGCGGCATCCTGGGCCCCGGTGAACCCGGTCAGATGCCGAGGTGGGCGCCGTAGGGCGGCGTCGTAGCTGCGCCAGCCGGATACGTACTGCCCCAGCGTTCGCGCAAACCGCTGGGCGGCGCTGCCGCGGGCGGCGGCGATCGCGCCGGCGGCGTCCGGCGCGAATCCCAGCGCCAGCGTGAACGGCCGGCCCGCCGTCATGTCGACCTGGGCGGTCTGCACGACGTTCCCGTCGGTGGCCGAGCGGTATTGGTCGACAAGGTTATGGTGTGCATCGAGCTGGTTCAGGCCGTCACTGGCGCTCCCGACGAAGCCACTGGACTCCGCCAGGAAGGGGCGATCAGCCGCGAGCGCGCCGACGACCTGCGCCGCGAACGGACCGCTTGGAGCGGTGGTGTCAGAGGACACCAGGGCTGTCGTCGCCGGATCGACGGTGGCATCGTTGGGGCCGCCGTTTGTCACCCCGCCGCCGCCCGTGTTGTCGATTGTCGCGTCGTAGCGGACGTAGACCTTGAGCTTGCGGATCGAGCGCACGCCGCCGCTGATCGGGACGAGTGTCGTGTGGATCACGACGCTGTCCCGCGCTGGATCGGTGATGTAGTCGCTGACCAGCCGGAACCCGTGGGCACGGTCGGTGCTCGTCACCTGACACACCATGCCGCTCGGATTCGGCGAGCTGACCGAGTACGTCATGTCACGCTGCTGGAGGTCGGCGAACGTGCGTCCGTCCGTCACGACGTACTGAACGGTGCTGACATTGGACTGCTCGATCGTCGGGCTGAACACGTCGGACAGCACGCCGTCGGCGACCGTGAACCACACCTTCGATGTGGTGTTGCGCGCCGTTCCAAAGCAGTCCTTGCGGGCCGTGTCCAGGTACGAGGTGGCGCCCGGACCATCCGGAGCCTGGCCTGAGGGTGCGGCGGCGCGCGCTGACGCCAGAACCGGCGGCGCGAACCACGCGGCCAGGAGCATTACCGCACACGTGCTGCCCGCTCCGATGAGCCGTCGCCAATTCGCCCCGATCGCGCCTCTGGACATGAGTTCTCCTCCCGGCCGTATGCAGTGGCACTAACAGACATACCCGCTCCCCTGAGCCGGGCAAACCACCGCCACGCACAATCCATAGAATCCAACAACGCGACACATCCGAGACGGCGGCTGGCGCCGTGGCGCGCGCGCTCGGGGATCGGGCCCTACGACGATCGCGCGTTCGCACGGTGCGTCGCGTCCGCAAAGCGGGTATCACGATCGGTGGATGAGGCCGCCACCTGCAATGAGGCCGGCGCGTGGCGACTAGCGAGCTCGCGTCGGCACAGGACTACTACCTCCTGGACGAGACGCTCTCCGAGCCCGAGCGAGCGATTCGCGACCGGGTGCGCGCGTTCGCCGACCGCGACGTGCTCCCGATCATCAACGATTACTGGGACAGAGCCGAGTTCCCATTCGAACTGGTGCCCAAGCTCGCCGAGCTCGGCGTCGCTGGGACCACGATCGAGGGACATGGCTGCCCGGCGATGTCCCGTCTTGGTGCCGGGCTGGTCGCCCGCGAACTCGCTCGCGGCGACGGCAGCGTCAACACCTTCTTCGGGGTCCATTCCGGGCTCGCGATGGGCACGATCGACATGCTCGGCAGCGAGGCGCAGCGGCGCGAGTGGCTCCCGGCGATGGCGAAGCTCGAGAGAATCGGCGCCTTCGGACTGACCGAGCCCGAGCACGGATCGGACTCGGTGTCGCTGGAAACGACCGCCCGGCGCGATCGTGGCGAGTACGTCCTCAACGGCGCCAAGCGGTGGATCGGCAACGCGTCGATCGCCGACGTGACGATCATCTGGGCCCGAGGCGAGGACGGGGACGTGGGGGCTTACCTTGTCCCCAAGGGCACTCCGGGATTTGACCCCGCGACAGTGATCACCGGCAAGATCGGAAAGCGGGCGGTGTGGCAGGCGGAGATCGCGCTCAGCGACGTGCGCGTTCCGCTCGACCACAAGCTCGAGCACGCGAACACCTTCGATGACGCAACCCGGGTGCTCAACCAGACTCGCGGCGGTGCCGCATGGGAGTGCGTGGGCCACGCGATGGCGTGCCTGGAGGCGGCGGTCTCCTACGCGAAGGAGCGGTGCCAGTTTGGGCGAGCGATCGCCGGCTTTCAGCTGGTGCAGGCCAAGCTCGCCACGATGCAGGCCGCGACGACCGCCATGCAACTGGTCTGTTTCCGGCTCGCCGAGCTTCAGGAGTCCGGGGCGATGACCGGCCCGATGGCGTCACTGGCCAAACTCCACAACGTCAGAAACGCGAAGCTGGTGTGTTCGGAGGCTCGCGACATCCTCGGCGGCAACGGGCTCCTGCTCGACTATCACGTCGCCCGTCACCTCACCGACCTCGAGATCGTCGACACGTACGAGGGCACGGACACGATCCAGTCACTGATCATCGGACGCGACCTGACCGGCGTCTCCGCCTTCTCATGAGCGCGGCGGCGCGAGGTCAGCCGAACAGCCTTGCCGGAGCGGACTCGAGCGCCGTCAGCGCGGCCCGGCGGCCGGCGTCGCGCATCCGGTCGAGCATGTGGAACTCGAGCTGTCCGATCTGCTCGTGATTGGGCGTGATCGTGAGGTCGGCATGCTCACGGGCGAGTGCCCCCGCGTCGGGCCGTCCCAACAGCATCACCCGGACTAGCGTGTCGACCAGCCCGACGTCGGGGGGCTCTTCCCCGGGCGCGAGCGTGCGCTGATCCGGCTTGCTCACGTCCGAGGCGATGATCGGTCCCTCGCCATCGGCGGCCATGATCGTGATCGGAAGGCCGTCGAGAACGGCGCCGTCGACGAGCAAGCGGCGCCCGAGTCGCACGGGAGCGAACACGCCGGGGATCGACATGCTCGCGGTCACCGCCGCCATCAGTGACCCGCGCCGGTGCACGACGAGCTCGGAGGAGATGATGTCGGTCGAGGCGCAGTAGAACGATCTCGGTAGGTCCTCGATCAGACCCGGCAGGTTGCGTTCGAGCATTGCTCGCGCCCGGGCGCCGCGAATCAGCGACGTGCGCGGGATCCGAAAGTCGCTTACCGGGTTGCGGCGTACATACTCGCGGTAGCAGCGAGCATCGATCTCCGCCGCGTCCAGGCCCTGCGCGAGCAGCGCGCCGATGAACGAGCCCATGCTGACGCCGCCGATACGGTCGATCGTGACCCCCGCGGCCTCGAGCTCCTCGATCACGCCGATGTGGCACAGTGCCCGCGCGCCGCCGCCCGAGAGCACGAGCCCGACCGCACGTCCGGCGAGCCGCCGCGCGAGCCTCCGCAGGTCGTCGGAGCCGCGTACGCGGTGAGTCGATCGTGGACCGAGTCGGTCCAGCCGCGCGAGGATCTCGGGGTGATCGGCACCGTCGAGCAAAAGGACGTCGCACCCGTCGAGCCGTTCCTGGTGCTGGCTTGCGTCCGCGGCCCAGCGCGAGAAGTCATCGTTCTCGACGATCAGTACCACGCGATCGGCCTGGCGCACGCACGCCTGCGTCCACTCGTCCGAGGTTCCGGCGGCGGCAAGCAGGACGAGCTCGTGCGCGCGCTCGACCCGGTCCAGGACTCGACTCAGCCCAGCGCCGAGCTCCTCGTCGGCCACGCGTTCGCGACCGAGGACGACGGCGTTGCAGATCGGCCCCAACAGCTCGATCAGCTCGTCGGCGATCGCTGCGCTCCGCGGTGATCGGGCGTGGCGGATCACGAGCGTCTTCGCGCCCTCCGGCGCCTCAACATCTACACGCCGGCTGCGCTGCAGCTGCGCGCCGAGCGCGCGGGCGATCGCAGGTGCGTTCGAACCGGCTTCGAGCAGCGACGCAAACGTCTCACGGTCTATTTGCAACAGCGTCGTGTCGCGGCGGCCGCGCACCGACGCCGAACGCTCCCCGGTACCGAGCAGGGCAAGCTCGCCGACGACCGACCCCCTGCCGAGCTCGTTGATCCGTTCGGGTTGGCGGTCGTCGGATTCGAGCAGGACGTCGAGGCGTCCACTGCGGACGACGAACATGGAGTCTGCGCTGTCACCCTGGCGGAACAGCCACTCGCCGCCGGCCACGTGCACGATCCGGGCCTGCTCCGCGATCTCGAGTCGCGCCGCCGGCGGCAGCTCGGCAAAGATCGAGACGTCCGCGATCAGCGCCTCGTCAGTGTCGGCGATCGGAGCCTTTGGTATCTGCTCGCGCGCTCGCGGAAGCCCGTCACGCTGCTTGTCAACTCCGACGGCAATCGCCGCTCGGCGCCGGGCGAGCTCTTCGTCATCGGCGAGGTCCGGGGCCCGGAACGGCGTCAGCGCGAGCGACCCGGCAGCGACGAAGGCGAAGCATCCGGCCGCGAACAGCCATCCCGGCCGGTAGTAATGGACCGCGGTGAGTCCCTCGGCGTAGCCGAGGATCGCGGCCAGAATCGCGACGCCGATCGTCGCGCCGACCTGCCGGATCGCGCCGTTCAGCGCAGTCGCGCCCGCGTACCGACCGGCGGGTGCAACGCCGACGGCGGCATCGCTGACGAGCGGAAACGCGATTCCAACGCCGATCGCGAGCAGGGCGGCGGCGGGCAGGTAGACCCCGAGGTAGTTCGGATCGGGCCCCGCGCGCGCGAACAATAGGAGCGGTCCGACGGTCCATACGGCTGCGCCGGCGAGCATCAGCCGCCGTGGGTCAACACGGGTGGCGAGCTGGCCCGCCGCGCCCGCCGCGACCGCCGCCAGGAATGGAGTTGGCGTGATCGCGAGCCCGGCTTTGAGCGGCGAGTAGTGCCACACGTCGATCAGGAACAGCACGTTCAGGAGCCCGACGGCGAAGAAGCCGGCGGATCCGACGAGCGTCAGCAGGCCCGTGACAGAGAAGCCGGGCGTTCGCAGAAGCTCGAGGTCGATTATCGGCGACCGGCGGCGCAGGCAGCGTCGCGCGAGCAACGCCGCCACGAGCACGGACGCCATGGCCGCGCCGATCACGCCCGGGCTCGTCCAGCCCCAGTCGGGACCCTGCACAATCGCCAAGGTCAGTGCTCCCACCGCTGTCGCGAGCAGCGCCGCGCCTCCGAGATCGGGCGAGAGCCTGGGCCCCGGAGCGCGGCTCTCGACGAGCAGCCGGCGAGAGCAGACGTAGCCGGCAATACCGATCGGGATGTTGATCGCAAACACGAGGCGCCAGCTGTCGAGAGTGACGAGTGCGCCGCCGATCGACGGCCCGATCCCGGCGGCGAGCGCCGCCGTCGCGCCCCAGATCCCGACCGCCTGCGCCCGTTTGGCGGACGGGTAGGCATCCAGGATGATCGCGAGCGAGGCGGGAACGATCGCCGCGGCGCCGGCCCCCTGAACGGCGCGTGCTGCGATCAGCGCTCCGATCGAGGGCGCGATCGCCGACAGCGCCGAGCCGACCGTGAAGAGACCGATCCCGGTCACGTAGACGATCCGCCGCCCGAATTGATCGGCGAACCTGCCCATCGGGATCAGCAGCGCCGCGAACGCGATGTTGTACGCGTTCAGCACCCACGACAGGGCCGACAGCGACGTACCGGGGAACGAGTGGATGATGTTCGGAAATGCGATCCCGATGACGGTGTCGTCGACAAACGCCATGAACACGCCGACGGCAGCGACGGCCAGCACAATGCCCGGCCGCGTCCGGCCGCGACGGAGCGCCGGCTCGTTCAACGCAGCGCGTGGCGCGGGACCGCCACAGCGAGCAGCCGATCGCGAATCTCAGGTCGCTGCTGCAGCCAGCCGTTGAACTCCGACGCGTCGATCTGCAGGAGCTTGCAGGCCGTGACGGCTACGCACGTCGCCGATCGCGGCCGCTCGTCGATCAGCGCGAGCTCGCCTACAAGCGCGCCCGCTTCCACACGCCTGATCTCCTCGCCCGCACGGGTCACGGAGACCGTGCCCTCGAGCACCACATAGCAACAATCCCCCGGCATCCCCTCGAGGATGAACGCCCAGCTCGCGGGCACGTTGACGGCCTCGGAGTGCTTCGCGAGCTCTGCGAGCTGCTCGTCAGTGCACGTTCTCAGCGCTTCCAGGGCGCGGAGCTTTGCGACGACCTCGCTCATGTCCCTCCCGCCCCGCTCGCGAGCAGCTCCTTGACGAGCTCGCGCATGATCACGAGCCGATGCGCCTCCTCGGTGCCGCCGGCGACGGTCAGACACAGACCGTCGAGCATCAGCGGCAGCAGCTCAGCATCCTCCTGGAGGCCGTAACTGCCGCAGATCTGCATCGCGTCGAGCGCCGCCTCGATCGCGCACCGCGCTGCGTACATCTTCACCTGCGACGCCTCGAGCACGAACCGCTCGCCGGCGACCGCCTTGGCGAGCGCGGCGTGGGCGAGCGAGCGCATCGTGTCGAGCTTCAGCTTGATGTCGACGAGCCGCCTCTGGATGTGCTGGTTGGTCGCGATCGGCGAGCCGAAAACCTGCCGCGAGACGGCGAACTCGAGTGCCTGACGCAGGGCCGCGTCGACGGCGCCCGTCGCCGCAAAGCCGGCGAGGACGCGCTCGCGGACGAGTGCTGAGTTCAATACCGAGCGCCCGCGACCCCGCCCGAGGAGATGCGTATCGGGGACCTCGACCGACGTGAAGGTCAGCGAGCCGACCGGGGCGCTGTGCGTGCCTGCGGGACGCAACGGGGGCGATACCTCCACCCCTGGCCAGTCGTGTTCGACGAGGACGCCGACGATGTCATTGCACGCCGGGTCGGCAGCCCAGACGATGCTCATCGCCGCGATCGGCGCGCTCGTGATGTGCCACTTGGCGCCATCGAGAATCAGCATTCCGCCATCGCTGCGGAGCGTGGTCTTCGGCCGGAAGGCGTCAGTTCCCCCACTCGGCTCCGTGATCGCAAACGCGAGCACTTCGTCGCCCGTCGATAGCCGCGCGACGTATTGGTCGCGGATCTCGGGGTCGGACTCCTGCAGCACGACGTGCATGCCGAGCGCGCAGTGAGCCACGGGCGCGATCAGGAAGCCGCCATCGCGGGAGCCGTACGCGACACCCTCGAGCGCGGCGCCGAGGTTGGCGAGCGACCGACCCGGGTCGCCTTTGACGAGCTCGAGCAGTCCCGCGGCGACCATCCCACGCCATAGCTTCCAGCTGAACTCGCGGGCCCGGTATGCCTCGCGCGAGGCGACGCGGAACTCGGCGCCAACGGCCCGGTAGCGCTCGCGCAACTCCTCGAAGCTCTGCGCAGTCGCCGGCGGTGCTGTCTGCTTTGAGCTCAAGTTGCTGGCGCGTTACTGGTCGTAGACACCGGCGACAGCGAGCCGACTGGCGCCCGTCCGGGCAAGGTTGAGCAGGATTACAGACGCCGTCCGCGAGCCCGATTCGATCAGCTCGTTCAGCGAGCGCTCGCTGATGCTGAGTACACGCGCGCCTTCGGAGCCCGCATCCGCATCGACCGTTCTCGTCCCGCGCAGCAGGAAGGCAACGTCGCCGACCACCTCGCCCTCAAGGCACGTGCGAATTGGCCGGTCGCCGTCGCGAATCTCAAGCGATCCTCCGAGCACGACGTAGAGGTTGCGCGAAGCCTGCCCCCGGCGGATCAACCCTGCACCGGGGTCGAGTTCGAGCACCTGACTGCGCCCGAGCAGGCCGTCGACCTCCCCGCGGTCGAGCCCGGCGAACAAGGAGCGCGAACCGGGACGATCGGCATTGAGGCGGTCGAACTCGGCCGCCCAGTCGGCGCTCTCGAGATCGAGTGGACGTGCGGGGCCCAGCGTCGGGAGCCTGGCCAGCAGCGCCGCGAGGTTGGCCGGCGGCGGCAGCTCCGCGAGTCCGAACTGCAACAGGGGTGAGGCGATGTGCCGCAGGTGATCGGGATCGTTGACGAGCACGAGCGGGAACACCACGTCGCGGTTCTCATCGTGGTACGGGCTGCAATACGTGCGCCAGCCCAGTGCGGTGTAGAAGCCGAGCAGGTGCGGCTCGCAGTCCCCAAACGAGAGATCGGGGCGGTGCTCAAACCAGATCGCGCGCAGTGCCCGCATCAGCTCGATCGTCACATCGGTGCCGCGATATGGCGCACCGACGAGAAAGCGCGACATGAACACCATCCGCTCCACGGGAACGAGATCCATGAACCTGTCGAGGTGGAACTCGTCGTAGATCGACTGCGGCACGGGGCCGTCCGCGCCAACCACCACCCGGAGCGTGCCCGCAACGCGGCCGTCGACCACGGCCATCATCAGCCGGGCGACGTCGTCGACCGGGTCATACAGCAGCCGACGGTCGTGATCGCCCATGTCGGAATAGAGCGACCCTAACTCCTCGACGTAGACCTCGTACCGCAGCCTATAGATCTCATCGCGCTCGTCGGCCGTCGAGGCCCTACGAACCTGAGTGCCCGATGCCACGCTCCACTCCCTTGGCGGTGCCGGCGGCGAGTTTACCTCGATTCGACCGTGCTCGGAGGGTCTCGGCCGAGGAGGCGCGCGATCCCCGATCCCGTTTCACCGCACATGGTGGCTGCGGTTCGACACCGGACGCTCGCCCGTGAGCACCGGGTAGGCTGCGTCAACCGTACGAATCGACGGAGGGGTGAATGGGGACGGAGTCTGCCTCGATCCTGGTCACAGATGACGACCCGGTCAACCGGATGCTTTTGGCCAAGCTGGTGGAGCGCGAGGGACATCGCGTGACCGAGGCCGAGAACGGCAAGCAGGCATGCGAGATCCTCGCGAGCCAGCCGATCGACGTCGTCCTCTGTGACATCGAGATGCCCGAACTCGACGGCTATGGCGTGCTCGAGCGCATCCGCGAGGACCCGCGGCTGAACGGCATCGCGGTGATCATGATCTCCGCGGTCGACGACCTCGAGAGCGTCGTTCGGTGCATCGACCTCGGCGCCGACGACTACATGCCCAAGCCCGCCAATCGGACGCTCTTGCGTGCACGCATCAACGCGAGCCTGAGCCGCAAGCGCCTCCAGGACCTCGAGCGTGCACGCGTCCGTAACCTGTTCGCGCGCTTCGTCCCCGAGCCCGTTGTCGATCAGGTGCTCGAGAGCGCCGGCGAGAATCTCCGCCTCGGCGGTGAGTCCCGCGTCGCGACGGTGATGTTCAGCGACCTGCGTAGCTTCACCGCGTGGGCGGAGTCGAACCCGCCCGTCACGGTGATCGAGGTCCTGAACCGCTATCTGAGCACGATGAGCGACGTGATTCTCGATCACGGTGGAACGCTCGTCTCCTACATGGGCGATGGGATCATGGCTGTGTTCGGCGCCCCGCTCGAGCAAAAGCACCACGCGGACCTGGCGGTCGCCGCGGCGCAGGCGATGGTCGTCGGCGCGCTGAGCGAGTTCAACGACTGGATTCGCGTCGAGGAGCTTGGGGACGGGTTCCGGATGGGCATCGGCATCAACACCGGACCCGTGATGTCAGGCAACGTTGGGTCCGAGCGGCGGCTTGAGTACACCGCGGTGGGAGACACGACCAACACGGCGTCTCGCCTCGAGCAGATGACCAAGGAAACCGACTACATGGTCCTGATCTCAGACTCGACCCGATCTGCGCTGTCGCGGGTGCCGGGGAACCTCGTCCAGGTCGGCGAGGTCACGCCGCGTGGCAAGCAGGCACCCGTCGCCGTGTTTGCGCTGCCAGGCACCCCAGAGCGTGACCTGCGGCGAAGTTTGCGCTGACGAAGGCCGACGCGGCGGCCAGTGCGCGCGCCTGGCCGGTCATGATCGACTCCGGTTCGTCGGGGGTAAGCCCATTGTCCAGCAAAGCATCGTGCAGGCTGCCTACCGGTCACGATCGTCGGCACTGGGCTGGCCGACGTTGTTGCCCCAGTGCGGGCGGAACTGGATGCTGATCCGCGCGCCCAGGCAGCTGGCGACCTTGGGGATCGCGTGCAGCCAGGTTCGCTGGCAGCTTCCGCCCATCACGAGCAGGTCGCCGTGGCCGACTTGGAGGCGCAGTCCCGGGCCGCCGGACTTCGGTCGTAGCGCGAACGGCCGGGTGGCGCCGAGCGAGACGATCGCGACCATCGTGTCGCGCGGGCTCTCGCGGGCGATGCGGTCCCCGTGGTAGGCGACGCTGTCGCTACCGTCGCGGTAGAGACACAGCCCGGCGCTGACGAACTGCTCGCCGAGCTCGTCGGCGTAGTGGGCGTTCAATGCCGCGCGGGCGTCGTCGAGCACCGGATGGGGCAGTACCTCGCCCTGCGAGTAACGTGCCAAAAGCCGCGGGACCCGCACGGTGCTGTCGTAGATGTGCATTCGCTCCTCGTGCCACGGCACGGTGCCGGCCAGCGCATCGAAAAGCTCGTCCGCCGCGGTGACGAAGCCCGGCCGCAGGTCGACCCAGGCGCCGTCAGAGAGTGGCCGGCGCTCGACTGCGGCGCCGAGCTCGGCGACGCCGAGCTTGCCCACCGAGCCAAACAGCGAGGGTTGGACGACGAACGACATGGCTGGAGTCTAGCTGGCTACGAACACACGTTCGTCGGCCTACAGTGGTGCCGCCGCCCAAAGAGACTGTCCGTGGTGCCGGTGCGGTTACCGGACACCGGCGGCCAGTCCGTCAGGACAAGTCAGGGTGAATCGCTGTCGAGTTGGCGGGCGACCGATAGAGCTTGATATGCGATTCGATCTTCAGGCTACATCGTGTTGTCGTCGCGCTCCAGCGACCGAAAGCCCCGCTCCTCGGGACGACCCGTTCACGAGCGTGTCCGAACCTCTCCGTCGGTCCCCCGCGGCGTCAGGACGATGACCGGAATGGTCCGGTTGGTCTTCCCAGCGTATTCGACGAGCGTCGGAAAGCGGTCGCCTCCTCTCGTGAAGAGGCGCTCACGTTCCTCACCCGTAACCTCCTCGGCCTCGACATCGATCGTCATGCTCCCGACCTCG
Source organism: uncultured Solirubrobacterales bacterium (assembly GCA_963744695.1). Lineage (GTDB taxonomy): Bacteria > Actinomycetota > Thermoleophilia > Solirubrobacterales > Solirubrobacteraceae > Palsa-465. Next base: position 65,158 of record CAVUUT010000017.1, read on the forward strand.
ATTCTCGTGTTCGGGTGCGCCATGAGGTTGTGGTACCAGTCGGGGTTGGTCGGCGCTCCTCCGTTCGCGGCGAAAATCAGGTAGCGCGGATCGTCGGGCAGGTATCCGAGCGGGCTGATGCGGCTCACGCCCGACTTCGCGCCGGTGTGGTGGAGCAGCAGCAGTGGAGTTCCCTCCCAGATGCCGCCAACGCGACCTTCGTGGGCGCGGAACTCGGCGATGATCTTGGCGTTGTACTCAGCAGGTGTGTCGGACATGTCACGCCTCTCGTTTCCGGTGTCGAACTGGTCCGCGACCGAGAGGCTCGCACCTCTCGCCTGCGGGAAGTCTGAAACTCAGGCACCGCTACTCGCTCTGGTATTCGTCGTGGCGGCGCCACCGGGGTCAGCTCCTTCTCGGCCTTCAACAGCTCCAAGCGAGCTGCAAGCCACTCTTCACGGGTTCCGGCCTGATGTTCGGTCATTTGTTGGCTCCTGGTTGATCGTCGAGACAGCTCCGGGGAGGACGACCCCGTCACGCCTCGTCCCGACTGCATTTGCAGGATGAGACACCGCCCAGGCAGAAAACGGACCGATCGCCGAGGACCGCTGGGCGGCAGCCGGCACCGGCGTCGACGCCGTGATCCGTGCGCGACGCCTGCCCTGACGGTGCTAGGACGTCCGTGTTGAAGCGGCCATGGCCTCGACCGCGACGTTGCGCAGGTGCTCAACGGCGGGATTCGCGTGGCCTGGTCGGGTGAGCAGCACTGTGGCGGCGCGCTCGTTTTCCAACTGAACGAACGTGACACCCCCAGCCCGGAGGCTGCGAGCCGATGCCGCAAGGCGGGTGATACCGACGCCTGCAGCGACCAGGGCGAGGAGACCCTGCGGCGAGCTTCCGCGCTGGATTATCTTGGGGCGGAAGCCCGCCGCGGCGAAATCCGCGTCGTACTTGCGATGCCAAGGTGGCCACGACGATCGCTGTGTCATCACCCATTTCTCCTCTGCGAGATCCGCGAGGTGCACTGTCCGCGTGCCGGAGAGCGGATGCTCGTCTGGGACGGCAATCACAACAGGCTCGGATCCCACAAGCTCGGCGTCGAGATCATCGACGAGCGGTGGTCGAGATATCGCGGCGTCAAGACGCCCACCACGAACAGCCGCGACCAACTCCGCGATCGGGAGGGTCTCGGTCTCCAGCGCGATCTGGGGATGGCGCTCGCTGAGAAGCCGGATGACCGGCGGCATGACCTCGTTGGCCAGGGAAGCGAGAAACCCCACGTGCAGCTCGACGCCCTCTCCACGGACGCTTCGCGCGATGACGTCCATCGCGCGCTGCGCATGACCGAGGACGAGTACCGACTCTCTGAGCAAGACCTTCCCGACGGGTGTGAGCGCAACTCCGCGGTTGCTGCGCCTCAGTAGTGGCGCTCCGACCCGCGCCTCGAGCACTCGAACCTGTTCGGAGAGTGACTGCTGGGCAATGTGCAGCCGCGGGGCCGCGCGACTGAGGCTGCCCTCCTCGGCGATCACGACGAACGACTGGAGCAGGCGCAGATCCGGAAGATCGGGCATGGGCGGGCACAGTCTATGCCTGTGGCGCCGCAGGTGATCGGTGTTTCCACCCAGCGCGGAGCACGCCTACGCTGATCGCATGCAAGGCACCTGGCTTATCACCGGCAGTTCGAGAGGCTTCGGTCGAGCGCTCGCCACGGCTGCCCTCGCCGCGGGCGACCGCGTGGTCGCAACCGCTCGCCACATCGATGCGCTCGACGATCTCATCGCAACCGCACCTGAGCGCAGCCTGGCTATCACGCTGGACGTCACCGACCGCGCTCAGGTTCAGGCCGCCGTAGCTGCTGCGATCACGCGCTTCGGCGCAATCGATGTTCTCGTCAACAATGCGGGTCTGGCATCGGTTGGAGCCGTCGAGGAGCTCGACGAGGATCAGCACCGAACCCTGATGGACACCATGTACTTCGGCCCGGTCGCGCTGATTCAAGCGGTGCTCCCCGGAATGCGGTCCCGGCGTAGCGGCACCATCGTGCAGATGTCCTCAATGGGTGGTCAGCTGTCGATGCCGGGATTCGGCGCATACTGCGCCGCCAAGTTCGGACTCGAAGCGATCTCCGAGGCGCTCGCCGCCGAGGTTGCGCAGTTCGGAATCCGCGTCCTGATCGTCGAGCCTGGAGCGTTTGCCACGAGCTTCGGCGGCGACCGCGCGCAGATCTCCCCCGACAGCGGCCACTACGACACCTCCGTCGGACCGCAGCGTGCAGCGGTCAATGGTATGGATGGTTCCCAGCCCGGCGATCCCGACAGAGCCGCCGCGGCGATCCTGAAAGCTCTCAACGCACCGGCGCCCCCGCTGCGCCTCGCCCTGGGAACCGACGCGATCGACAGCATCGGTGCCGCGCTCGACGCGCGACGTCATGAACTTAAGCGCTGGTCAACTCTCGGCTCTTCAACCTCACGGTGATCGACGAATGTCATCGCACCCGACCCCCGCTGTGTCACCCGAGCACGCCCGGTCGGTGATCCTCTGTGCCTGGTGACGTGATCAGCCCGTGGGTGCTCGTCGCTGTGGGAGAGGACGGGAGGTCCTTGATGATCCAGTACGACCCGGAGGCTGAAGCGACCAAACCGGCCGCAGGCGCGGGTCGATCACCTTTCGCCCCATGTCGCTTCACCGTTCGCGTTCACCTCGAACCACCGGCGGCGGGTCATTCCCTGATCGCGAACCTCCAGGCGAGTCGTGCCATTGTCGTCAGCCGTTCGGAGCAGCCTGACGGCGGCGGCGACGGTCTCGCCATCGGTGTCGATGCCAGCGGCTGGCGTCGTCAGCAGAGCACGTTCGAGCGCAATCTCGGCGCGACGATCGTCGCCCGCTTTGCGCGCATCCTGCAACGCTTTGAGCGCGACTCGCAGCTCGGCGCCATCATCCGCGGGCATCTCGCCCTCCTGTCGTTGGTGTGCGCCCCAGGCTACCGGGAGCGACACCAGCGAACGGACTCAAGCGTGCCGGCGGTTTGACGGCGAATGAGCGCAATCGCTCCGCTCAGACCGGGCGCCCGCCCTGACCGCAGCCCGGGCGCAGGCACGGCTCGAGGTCTCCCGTCATAACTAGCGTCTGGCGCATCGCAGTTAGCTGGATGCCACCTGCATGCCGTTGATAAGGGTGGTCGAGAAAGTACACGAGCAATAGGCCAGCGGTCACGACGCTGGCAAGACCGGCCACCAGCAGGGCGTGCACGCGGAGGCGTTCGCGCGGGTCTGCCATACCGAGCTGTGTCGCCACCGCCACGCAGCCACCGAACACGAGCGCAATCCACAACGGGGTCGGCACGGCTGGAGTGTCATCGCTAAGCCGCTGCTGACGTCCCGCTGTACGGTTGTCGGCCAGATTGAGAAGGTTCTGGAAGCCAAACCTCTCGCGAGCCGAATGCAGATCCAGGCGCTCGAACTCAGCGCGGTACACCCCGATCCAGTAGTCGACGAGCGGGCCTGAATCCCCGTTTCGCATCGCCGGCCACTCTTGGTGGACGACCGCGCGCCCGTACCAAATGTAATCGCTGCGCAGCTGGTCGCGCTGGGCGGCCGGAAAATAGGCCGCGGTCCGGGCCATGTCCAACACCGCGGAGGCTTCGGACTGCGCTCCCGTCTTGGCTCCGCTGTACGTCTGAAACGCGGCCAGGATCACAAACGCGAGCACAACCGCGAATAGCGTGCCAGTCACCTGGACCATCGGCCGACCACGACCCGAGTCGGCCAGCAGCGGAGCACGGGCGGAGAAAGTCGCAGACTACGCTCTTGAGTGGGCGGCGAACGCGGCGATCGAGGTCGCGACGGTCCGGGCCCGGGATGCGGAGTCGCAACAGACAGGAGAGTGATCATGGATCTTGGCCTGGCGGACAAAGTCGCGGTCGTGACGGGAGCGAATAAGGGGATCGGATTGGCTGTGACCAGGGCGCTTTTGGCTGAGGGGGCGTACGTAGTTGCGGGCTCGCGCAGCACGGAGAACCTCGACGGTCTGGGCCGTGTGATCCCGGTGTCAGTCGACCTGGCGGCGCCTGACGGTCCCGCACTGCTCGTTCGGCGAGCGATCGACGAGCACGGCCGGCTCGACGTGCTGGTCAACAACGTGGGAGCGGTGCGCATCCGCCTCGACGGGTTTCTGGCGACCAGTGACCAGGAGTTCGAGTGGGCGATGCAGATGAACTTCTTCACCGGGCTGCGCACAACGCGGGCAGCTCTGGCCACAATGCTCGAGCAGGCCTCCGGATCGATTGTCAACGTCGCCTCGGTCAATTCCTTCTTCCAGCCCGACGCGGCGACGATCGACTATGGTGCCGCCAAAGCCGCGGTCGTGAACCTGAGCAAGTCGCTTGCTCAGGAATTTGGGCCCAAGGGGATACGCGTGAACTGCGTTTCCCCCGGACAGGTCAGCACCGACCTATGGCTCGGCGAACACGGCGTTGCCGAAACCGTCGCACAAGCTACGGGCGTCTCTGCCGATGTGATTCGCGAGACCGCGGTCGCCGCCATCGCGACGGGACGGTTCACTACTGCCGAGGAGGTCGCGACCGTGGTCACGATGCTCGCCTCTGAGCGGACTGCCAACGTCACTGGCGTGAACTACGTCATCGATGGAGGTTTGATCAAGACGACCTAGTGTCGCGATTCGTTGGTGGTGGGCTCGGCGAACCTACGGGAGGCCAGAACGTTGCGAACGCCAACCTAGATCGCGAGCTGGAACCAGCTCGGCGCGCTGCGCGGCGTAGGCACGAGGGGGCGTCGGTCCGGGTTCGCCAGCCAGGCGCGGCGCGCGAACGGCGGCACGAGTGCGACGAGCCGTCCTTCCATCCCCGGCCGTCCAGTCTCGGCCTCGGTCAGTGATGAGCTGAACGGAAGCCAGCCCGCGTCGGGTAGCAGCCGCCCTTCCGCGAGGTCGGCGGCCAACTCCGGATTCACGCGTCGCGTCACGACACAGTTGCGTTCGTCACGCGCGTGGATCGTCCCCGTCTGGGCGAGGGCACGCGACATGCAGCCTCCGGCGCACGTATCGACCATGTAGCACGTCCGACAGTGCGGGAGCGATTCGCCGGTCCGGCTGCGCAGCGAGGCGACCTTGTCTTCCCAGAGCTCGACCCGGAGGCTCTGCCCATCGACCCGGCCGACGATGAACGGGTTTTGCGCCGCATCTTTGCCCCGTGTCGCCTCGACGCAACTCGACACGAAGCCGTCCGGAGTGATGCCCCGCAACGACCTGACGGCGCCACAGTAGCGTCCGTCGCCGACGCGGATGATGTTGAACGCGGCCGTGCTGACTCGGACGCCGAGTCGCAGACCGAGGCGAAAGGCGTCGAGGTAGGCCTCTGCGAACGCGAGCGGCTCAGGCGGCCCGTCGACCGCCGTGGCGCCGCGGCCCACGACGCTCGCCGGCTCGACCTGGAGCTGGGCGATCTCCAGCTCGGCGGCGTCCTCGACCAGCGCCGTGAACGAGTCCAGTCCCTCGCGCGTGAGCGTCGCGCGTGCGCGGGTCCGCTTGCCCGCAGCCGCCAGCGCGCGCATGTTCTCGACGACGCGGGCGCGGCTGTCCTGGCCGCCCGCGGTGGGTCGCTGGGCCGCCTGGCGCGGGCCGTCGAAGCTGAACAGGACGTCGATCCCGGGCTCGGACAGGAATGACCGGACCCGCTTGCCGAAGGCGCCGTTGGTGATGGTTGACCCGTGGGCGCGCAGCCCTAGTTGGTCGGCGCGCTCACGGAAGCGCTGCCAGGCCGCCCGCATCAAGGGGAGCGCGACGGTCGGCTCTCCGCCCCCGTGGAAGCTCAGCGAGACGTGCGCGACCTCGGGGGCGAGGTCGTCAAAGAAGCGGTCGATCGCGACCGCCGCGTCGTGCTCCGACAACGGCGGGCCTCCCGCTGGACCGGACGAGGCGTAGCAGTAGACACAGCCGAGGTTGCACCGGTTCGTTGGGAACAGGTACAGGCTCGCGGTGCGCCGGCCGTCGGGGCGTAGCTCATGGATCGGATCCGGTGTTTCGGGATCCTGGAGAACTCCGGCACGCTCGAGGGCGCCGACGAACAGCGCGAACGCGGCCTGCGGCCTTCCAGGAGCCAACCCGGCTTCGTCCGCGACGGCGTCGACGGTCCGTCCGCCTGCGAACGAGTCCAGTGCTCGCGCGAGCGCGTCGCCTAGCGAGACGAACGGGAGCGGCACCGCGGAGACGTGCGCCAGCGTCCGGCCGTTGAACGAGAACACGCGCAGGCCTGGGGCCGGGGCGAGGCGTCGAGCGTCTTGCCGCTCGGTGACGTGACCGCCCGGGAGGGTGGCGGTACTCATGCGACCGGCTCTGCCAGTCGCGTCTTGACGGCGGCGTGGGCGCGGTCCACGCCGAGATAGAGCTTCGCGGAGCGCAGCCCGGCGGCGTCCGCTCCGATCTTGACATGGCTGATGCCGAATACCGGTCCGCCGGGTCCTTTGCACCCCGGCAGCGTGATCGCCGCCTCGGCGCGCTCTCCCTCCGCGAGGCCCAGCGCTACGAGTGCCTCGAGCAGCGGCGCCCAACCCTCGGCGCTCCCCTCCGTCCAGTAGCGCCCGACGTGGATCTCGAGTCCGGCATGACCCTGCTCGGGAGCGCCGACGTCGACGTCGAGCATGAAGCGCGCGTCGAGACGACCGAGGTCGGCGGCCAGCGGGACGAGCGCGTCGGCGGCCCATTGCTGGCCGAGCGTGGTCAAGATCGTGCCGACACCATCTGAGTGCAGCCGGCGGATCGCGACGCGGGGGCAGCGGACCGACGCGCGCGAGAGCATCGCGCCGGCGATGAACATCTCCGCGAACGGCGGCAGCGCGGCCAGCATCCGGTGGAGCGCCTTCCCCGCGGTCGTGTCGGCCGGCGTGCCAGCGAGCCAGGCGAGCGTGCTTACGAGGCCTTCGGGGTCGGCGTGAAACGCGTTGTCGGCGACGACGACGGGCCCATCATCGGCAGCGCCCGTCGGCGCCAGATGGATGGACGGGACCGCGCTGGGATCGCTCGCGGCATCGAACTCGAGCAGCAGGTACTTCACATTCCACGCGAGCCAGCCAAAGCCGCTCCGCCACCGCTCGAGCGCCTGCGCTAGCCGCGTGAGGCCCGAACGCCGGGCCCAAGCGAGCAGCGCCCGACCGTCTGCCTCGCGCGGCCGCGCGGCGACGATCAGGTCCGCGCGCGCGCCTCCCGCGAGTCTCAGCTCGAGCCCGACCGGCCTGCGAGCGAGCACCGACGGCAGCGTTCGCGCGACCTCAAGCAGCCGGAGTTCGCCGGAACCGTCGAGCAGCGGCTCCGGGAGCTCGCGGCACAGGGCAGCGATGGCTTCGGCGAGCGGACCGTTGCGTTCGGCGTGAGCGGGACGCCCGGCTATAACCCCCCCATGTCGTCCGGGCACTCGCCCCAGCCCGCGCCGCCCGCGACCAGCTCGAGGTCGGCGTCGGACAAATCCTCCTGCGATGCCGGCAGGACGAGGTGCACTTCCGACAGCGACTCCTCATGGACGCGCACGGAAACACTCTCTGGAATCTGCACCCCGAGCTCAGCCTCGAGCGCTTTCCTCGGGTTGTCCAGCAGCTCCGCGCGAAAAGCCGGATCGGATTCGGCACGCGCACGTATGCGCTGCTCCGCTTCGCCCCTACTGAGCATCTCCATCGGACTCTCCCCTTGTCGACGATCTTGCGCCAACGTTACATCAGCCCGCGGTGGCTTTCCAGTGTCCCGGTTGCCGGGTGCACCCGCACCCTGGCCAGCGCCTCGACACAGGCCGCCGCCGTCAGTTCTTCCGAGCCCCAGCGGAAAATGCGCGGTCCGGGCGGCTCTGGACCGGCGAACGCGGCAACGCTCGCCCACCCACCGTCCGGCCGCTGTCGCGCGAGCAGCGAGCCGACCGCGCCGCGGATCGCGTCCCGATCGTCACTCCCCGCGTTCAGCAGCGTCGAAAGAGTCCAGGCGGTGCAAAGCTCGTCCCCGAACGACCCATCCGGACGCTGCCGGGCCAGCGCCTTCTCGACGAGCGGTCCCCGCAGGTCGTCGAGCGCGCGGACGCCGTGCCAAAGCGCCCGGGAGATCGCGTAGTGAAGGGACGAGTCGTCGACGTAGTACCAGTACGAGCCCGCCTCCCGGCCGGACAGCACACACGCGCGGAGGTGGTCGCAGGCGGCTCCCGTCTCCCTGCGCTCCCCGAGGTGGAGCACGACGTTCGCGTTGACGACGGCGTCCGCGTCGTTGCGCCGATCCGGCGGCCGGAGCCAAGTGTGAAACAGACCATCGCGACTGCGGGCCGCCAGCATCGTCTCGACGTTTGACCCGAGCGCGATGTGGAGGTGATGGCGACGGAGTACAAACGAGAGCAGCGCGGTGTCGTCGAGGTCGGGCTCGATCCGCTTGCCGCTGGCGGCCGTCCAGTACGACCACACGCCGGGCGGCCGCATCTCCCCGATCAGGAAGCGGACCGCCGCGGATGCGATGTCGGCGACCGTGGCCGCGTCGATGAAGCGCAGGGCGTAGAGCACGCAGGCGGTGACCATGACCGCGTGGTCGCGGACGCACGAGCCGGGGCCCTCGTCCTCGCGCCAAAGCTCGATCGCGAACTCGCCCGTGGGCTCCTGCCGACGCCGCAGGAAGTCGACGCCTCGGGCCAGGCTCTCGTCCATCAGACGGCTGCTCACGGGGCGGCCTCAGTTGCCTGCGTCGTCTTCGGTCCCAGGAGGAGGAGCGCCGAGGCGCCGCTGCGGCCCAGAATCCGGCCTCGCGAGTCCAGGACGTGCAGCCCGGCCCGCGCAAGGAGGGCCGGGAGCTCAGCGCTGAGCGGCCGGAAGCGCATCGGCTCCCCGGTGGCGGCGGCGGCCGCGGCGAAGTGATCGTCGTCGACATCCCCGAAGCGGATGGTGCATGCGATCCGGCTCCCGAGGCCCGCAACAGTCCCGACCGCGCTCAGCACGGCAACCGCTGCTCCTGGCTCGAGGTACTCGAGCGCGACCTCGGCGATGAACAGCGCCGGCTCGGCCGCGCGCCAGCCGCCGGCGGCGAGCGCGTCGGGGAGCGTGCGCACGTCGCTCAGGTCGACGGCAACGGCGCGAGGCCACGGCTGTGCGACCTTCGCCGCAGCGAGCGCGAGCTCCTTTGCCCGGATCATCGCCGGCCGGTCGAGCTCGACGACGAGGAGCTCGGCGTCGGCGTGCAGGAGCGTCAGGCCGAGCGTGTCGAAGCCCGCGCCTAGGATCACTATCTGGCGAACGCCCTCGGCGATCGCGGCCGTCGCCGAATCCGCCATCCATCGCTTGCGAACGCCGAATCGGGCGATGTGCCCCGGCCCGGGGAGAGCTCCGGCCAGCACGGCCCCCCGGTAGGCGACCGGATCGGACGCCGTCTCGAGGTGGTCGCGCCCACGGGCGGCCGCCGACGCGTAGAGCCGGGCCGCGAGCCCTTTGCCCTCAGGCGAGCCGAGCTCGAGGAGCGCGTGCGTCTGGAGCGCCGCGAGCGCGGTGCGGCTCGCCTCGGGCCGAGCCGGTTCCGGGAGGTCGGGTGCGGTCCTCACGCGTGCCACGCTACGCCAGCTGCCTACGCGCGAGGTCGGCAAACGGTCCCTGGCTCGCGGCCAGCTCGACGTAGGTGCCGGACTGGACCAGGCGACCGTCGTCGAGCACCAGGATCCGGTCGGCGCCGCGGATCGTCGAGAGCCGGTGAGCGATCACGATCCGCGTCGCCCGCAGCCGCTCCAGGCTCGCCGTGACCGATGCCTGGGTCCGATTGTCGAGCGCGCTCGTGGCCTCGTCGAACAGCAGGATGCGCGGCTTAGCGGCCACCGCTCGAGCGATCAGGATCCGCTGGCGCTGTCCGCCGGAGAACGTCGCGTTGCCCTCCGAGATCATCGTCTGCATTCCCATCGGCATCGCGCGGATATCCTCGTCCAACCCCGCGATGCGCGCCGCCTCCCACGCGTCGTCGACCGTGAGGGCGGTCGAGCTACCGATGATGTTGTGGAAGATGCTCCCGGGGAGAAGCCGGGCCTGTTGGACGACGACGCCCGCCTGCTGCCGGACGGCGCGCACGTCCAGATGGCTCAGGTCCTTGCCGTCGTACTCGACGGTCCCTGTCTCCGGCTGCTCGAAGCCGAGCAGCAGACGCAACAGCGTCGATTTGCCGGCGCCTGAGGGACCGACGAGCGCGATGAACTCGCCAGGCTCGGCCCGGAAGGTCACACCGTCGAGCGCGAGCGGCCCACCGCTCGTATAACGGAACGAGACCTCAGTCAGGTCGACGGCGCCGCGCAACCGACCCGGATCGAGCTTTGAGCCCTCCGTCTCGGGAACAGCCTCTAGGATCGGTCGCGTCCGTTCCCAAGTCGGGATCGCGCCGACGACGTTCACGACCGCCGTGCCGAGCAGCACGATCTGGGCGACGACCTGCTGAAACGCCGTGTTGAAGGCGAGGAACTTTCCCGCCGCGATCGTCGGACCGGGCAGGCCTGCGGCGGCGACGAACACGAGCGCGGTCCCGAACAGCGGCCAGAACGCCGCGAACGCGGTCAGCGCGATGTAGCGTCGCTGCGCGCGGTAGAAGGCCTGCTTCATCTGCGCGAACGAGTGCCCCCAGACCGCGAATGCTCGCGTCTCCGCATGCGCGACCCGGAGCTTCGCAATACCGCCGAAGAGCTGGACGCCGGCGGCGAACACGTGGCCACGCGCGTCTTGCACGCGGCGCTGGTCCGGAAGCATTGAACGTCCGATCAGGATCACGACAGCGGCGGCGACGAGCGCGACCGCGACGGCCACGAGACCGAGAAGCGGCTCGAACACGAGCAGGAGCACGCTGTTGCACAAGACGACGGAGGCGGCGAGCACGATCGTCGTCGTCGCCGTGGAGACTGTCTCGCGGATCGCCTCCACGCCCAGCGCCCGCGTGGTTAGGTCGCCCGACGTGTAGCCGCGGAAGAAGGGGACGGGCAGGCTGAGCAGGCGGTCCCAGATCGCCGCCTGCAGAGTCGTCGAGATGCGTCCCTCGAGCCGCAGAGAGGCGATCCCCTGGACGAGCCCGAACGTCCCCGCGGCAAGCGCCGCGGCGACGAGCAGCAATGAGAGCCCGACGAGCCGGCCGAGCTGGCCGGCCGGCACGACTTCCTCGAAGAGCACGGCTGCGACGATCGGGGGCAGGAGCGAGAGCAGGCCGGCGGCGAACCCGAGCACGAGCAGGCGGACGGCGTCCCGCCGCCCGTCGCGGAGAACGAAGCGTTCCATCTCCCGGCCGCGCAGCGGTCGCGCCGGCAGCGGACGGTAGAACGCGTGCGCCCGCCGAGCGAGCGTCGCTGCGACGGCACTATCGACCCGGACGCGCTCGCCGATCTCGGGATCGACGAGGTCGTACCGCCCCGGCCCGCGGGGCAGCAGCGCGACCGGTCGGCCGTCGACCTCGACCGTCGCGACCAGGGGGCCCGAGTCGCGGCGCCACCAGTCCGTCTCGAGCGCGACGTCCCGCGTGCGCAAGTCCGACGCCTGGGCAATCGCCGCTAGCGGCTCGCGTGCCGCGAGTACCGCGCCCCGCGCGGGCTTGGTCACCTCGAAGCCGGCTGCTGTGCCGACGAGGCGGCAGGCAGCAAGCAGGGCGTCCCCGCCGGATGTCGCCACGGCCTGCGCTCCCCGGTCCCGGACGATGTCGGCAAGCTCGCTGTACACCTCGGTGCTGAGCTCAGCGTCCTGCTGCTCGCGGCGGTCGAGGCGGCGCTCGGACTCTTCCTCCGCGACCGCTACGTCGACCGCGATGCGGCTGAGCACGGCACGCCCGAATGTCGCCAGGCCGTCCGCGCCGTGCTCGAGCGCCTCGCGACCCGTCACCGGCGTGAGCGAGGTGAACTCCGTTGACTGGACCCAGGCTCCTGGAGGAATCGGAATCCAGCCTGGGCCCGAAGCGCCCAGGACGGTGAGTCCGGCGGAGTCGATCCAGACCGTGCCCTTGGCGGACCGCGCCTGCGTGCCGGGAGCGAGCTGCACCGGCTCGCCGGCGGCGAGTGTCACCGCGTCCGGCCGCTCGACTTGGCGCAGGTAGGTGGTGAGCTCCCTTGCCCAGTGCTCGACGAGCCTGGGGCCATCGTGCTCGGTGGTTACCTCGGCCAACGAGACGCGCTCAACGGTCGTCGGCGCGACGCCGACGCCGAGCAGGACGAGCGCGGCGGTCGGCTCGGCGCCGACGAGCAGGTCACCGGGCCCGGCGCTGCAGACGGCGTGGCGCTGCCCGCCCGGCTGGCCGTCCACAAGCTCGGCGGCGAACACGTCGACCCGGCCGTCGCGCACGATCCAACCGACATTGGGGTCATCGAGCACGAACGGTGTGCGCCCGTGCAGCTCGCGGATCTCCAGCGCGCGCACGTCAGCCGTCCCCGATCAGCGTTGCGTACAGGCCGTCCTGGTCCTTGAGCTCGTCGTGCGATCCTCGCTGCACCACCTTGCCGCGGTCGAGAACCACGATCTCGTCGCAGTCGCGGATCGTGCTCAGCCGGTGCGCGACGATCAAGCACGTGCACCCGCGGGCCCGGAGCCGCTCGTCGATCTGACGCTCGACGAGCGGGTCGAGCGCGCTCGTCGCCTCGTCGAGCACGATCAGCGCGGGGTTGGCCGCGAGTGCCCGGGCGATCTCGAGCCGCTGGCGCTGACCGCCGCTCCAGTCCCGTCCCGCCTCCTCGACGATCCGGTCATAGCCGCCCGGACGGCGGACGATGTCGTCGTGGATGACCGCGTCGCGCGCGGCGGCGACGAGCGAGGCGTCGGCCAGCGTTCGGTCCCAGAGTGCGAGGGTGTCGCGCACTGTGGCCTCGAACAGCACGATGTCCTGGTCGACCAGCGCCAGGGATGCGGCGAGGACCTCACGCGGAATCTCGTCGCGCGGAACCCCGTCGAGGAGGATCTCGCCCTCCCATGGGGAGTACAGGCCACACACGAGTCGCGAGATCGTCGTCTTGCCGCACCCGCTGGGGCCGACGAGGGCGACGCGGTCCCCGGGCCGCATCGTCAACGAGAAGTCCTCGATCAGCGGCGGCGCGAGCGGGCTGTAGCCGAACGTCAAGCCCCGCAACTCGAGCGCCCCGCTGAGCCGCGCCGGAAGCGCCCCACGCCATCTCGGCCTGTCGGGCTCCACCGGGTAGCGCAGGACGTCATCGACGTTCGCGAGGTTCCCCGCCATCTCCTGGAGGGTCGAGCCGAGATTGACGAGGTTCGCGATCGGCGTGTTGAACGTCGCCGCCAGGGCCTGGAAGGCGACGAGCGTCCCGATCGTGAGGCTGCCGTCGATGACGCGCCAGCCGCCGAACCCGAGGATCGCCGCGGTGTTGAGCGCCGCGAGCATCGTCGGGACGGCCCCGAGTATATGCGTGGGGATGCCGAGCTCCTGCTGCGCGTTGACGACCTTGGCCTGCTGGCCCGCCCAACGGGCGAAGAAATCTGGCTCGGCACCTGTCGCCTTGACCCCCTCGATGTCCTGCAGGCCGGCCATCGCGATCCCTTGCAACTTCGCGGTGTCGGACACCAGCCGGTGGTTGACATCGAGTCGCCGCCGCGACACCGCCCGCAAGGCCAGCAGGTTGGCGAGCGCGAACGCGAGTGTCAGCGCCGTGAGCAGCAGGTCGTAGGTGGCCATCAGAATCAGGTAGAAGGTGACCGTGACGAGGCTCAGGAGACTCGTCGCGAGCTGGCTCGACAGGAGCTGCGCGATCTGGTCGTTGAGGCTCAATCGGGTGACGACGTGCCCCGGGTAGCGCTGAGCGAAGAAGGACATCGGCAGCCGCAGGGCGTGCGACAGAAACCGCGTCGACATCGACAGCGAGAGCTTGGTGGACAGGCGGAGCAGGGTTGCCTGCTGAAGCCACGTCAGCGTGCCGGCGACGATCGCCGCCAGTGCGAGCCCGACCGCGACGGGTACGAGCCAGCTCGTGGTATGGGCGACGAGCACCTGGTCGACGAAGATCTTCAAAAATGCCGCTAACGCAAGCCCCGGAATGACCAGCGCGAGGCCCGCGGCCAGGCACAGAACGAGACCGGCCGTCCCGCCCCGCAGCCGGGTGGCAAGCCCGCGAACGACAGACGGCGGCGTGCCGCCCTGCGCGAACTCCGGTCCCGGCTCGAAGACGAGCATCACGCCGGTGAACGACGTGTCGAACTCCTCCCACGAGACGCGCCGCGGGCCCGAGGCGGGGTCGTTCAGGTCGACGCCCTTGGGGCCGATCCCCTCCACGACGACGAAATGGTTGAAGGTCCAGAACGCGATCGCTGGGAGCCGAAGGTCGGCGAGGCGCGGGAGCTCGAGTCGCATCCCCTTGGCCTCGAGTCCGTACAGACGCGCGGCCTTCACGATATTGCTGGCCTTCGCGCCGTCGCGGGAGACGCCGCAGGCGGCGCGCAGCTCCTCCAGCGGTACGTAACGCCCGTAGTAGGCAAGCACCATCGCGAGCGCGGCCGCCCCGCATTCGACGGCCTCGAGCTGCATGATCGTCGGCGTGTGGGCCCCACGATGGCGGCCCTGCGGAACTTCGAGCTCGGTCGTGGCCACGAATTAACCGGTGACGTAGTCGATCGGCGCGCGGTCGCCCGTCACGACGGAGATCGAGGCGGGTGTCCCGATCGACAGCCCGTACGGCGGCCCGTTCCCAATCGACCAGGCAAGCTTGCTTGGTGTACGCGGGTCGCGATCGAGCCGTACGCGAACCTCGAACACCGGCCCGAGCGCGTCGATCTTGGCGAGCACGGTCCTTAGGCGCACAATCGACGTCAGCCGCTCCTGCGTCGCCGGGAATTGGGAGATCGCCACGACGTGACCGAGCAGGAAGCCGTATTGCGACGGCGGGGCGATCACCGTGGAAATGTTCACCCGATCGCCAACGTGCGCCTCTTTGGCATCGCTCTGCGGCAGGTACGCGTAGACCATGACCGGCTGGGAGACTGGGTCGACGAGGGCCAGCGGCCTGCCGGCGCCGAGATAGTCACCGAGTCCGACGCTCACCTCGATCAGCTTCCCCGCAGATGGCGAGCGGACCGCTAGCAGCCTGCCGTCCGCGGCGCGCACATGGCCGAGTATCTCGCCGGCGACGACAGTGTCTCCCACCTGATGGAGGATGTTGACCACCACGCCGGCCGTCGGTACGGCGGCCGCGTGGATGCCACCCTCGTGCAGGAGGTAGCCGGGGCCCTTCACCGTGGTGGGCACACGTGCAACGGACGCCCACACGACGGCCGCGACCATCAGCACCCCCAGCCCCGCGAGCGCGACCCACGTTCGGGGGAGCGCCACCTTGACGAGCCGATCGAGGTCCTCCGGCGAAGAGACGCCCTCGAGCGCACGCCGTCGGAACGAGAACGCCATCAGGTCGTCGAATGGTACGAACCTCGGCGGCGGTGCTCAAGCCGGCGAGCGAGCGGCCAATGCGGTTACCGGGCTCATCCCCGGCGACAACATCCGGTTCGGGCAGACCTGACGGCTGGCTTAGAGTCCCACGCACTACTCACGAAGGTCGGCATGACCACCATCGAAGTGCGCGGCGCCGTTGATGTGCGCGCCGTCGAACAACTCCAACGCTGCGCCGACCAGGGCGACGCCGTCGCGGCCGCGATCTGCGCAGATGGCCATGTCGGCTACTCGCAGCCGATCGGCGGTGTCGTGGCCTACCGCGACTCCATCAGCCCCTCAGGAGTCGGCTACGACATCGGCTGTGGCAACAAGGCCGTCCAGACCAACATCGACGCTGGCGATCTCGTCGACGTGCCGGGGATCATGGATGAGATCGTCCGGCGGATCAGCTTCGGCGTCGGCCGCGTCAACGACGAGCCCATCGACCACTCGGTGCTCGACCACATCCGCGACGCGTCGTTCGCTCCCCAGCGCGCGCTGCGGGAGATGGCCGCCAAGCAGCTTGGGACCGTCGGCGCGGGTAACCATTACGTTGACCTGTTCTCCGACGAGGAGGGGCGGGTCTGGATCGGCGTGCACTTCGGGAGCCGCGGGTTCGGGCACAAGACCGCGAGCGGGTTCCTTGCCCTCGCCGCCGGCAAACAGTTCGGCGAGCATGCTCCCGAAGGCGAGATGGACTCGCCGCCGATCCTGTTCGGTACCGATACCGACCTCGGGCAGGCGTATGTCGAGGCGATGATCCTCGCTGGCGAGTACGCCCACGCCGGTCGGGACGTGGTGGTTGACAAGGTGCTGGAGATCCTCGGTGCCGAGGTCCGCCACGAGGTCCACAATCACCACAACTTCGCGTGGCTTGAGCAGCACGCGGGCGAGAACGTGTGGGTCGTCCGCAAGGGCTGCACGCCGGCGTTTCCCGGTCAGGAGGGATTCGTCGGCGCGACGATGGGCGAGCCGTCGGTAATTCTCGAAGGGGTCGAGTCCGAGGCCAGCGAGTCGCTGCTGTACTCGACCGTCCACGGAGCCGGCCGTGTTATGTCGCGCACCCAGGCGGCTGGGAAGGTCAAGCGCCGGAAGGTGTGGGACTGCAACCAGCGCGACTGCTCGTACCGCGCGCCCCACGGCCAGCACCTACCCGGCGGTCATCCGATCCCGTGCCCGGATCACCCGGACGGGACGCTGGTCAAGCGGTGGGTCACCGAGAAGGTCCGTGACGGCGTCATCGACTGGCCGGCCGTGCTCGCCGATCTCGACACCAAACAGATCGAGCTGCGCGGTGGTGCGGCCGACGAGGCCCCCGGCGCCTACAAGCGCCTAGACGAGGTGCTCGCCGCACACGCGGACACGATTCAGATCAACCATCGCCTCACGCCAATCGGCGTCGCGATGGCCAGTGCCGGCGTGTTCGACCCGTTCAAGGACTAACACCGACGCTCGCACTGAAACGCACGTGTGCGACGTAGCTGGTGCGCACTCGTACGCAAGAACTAAGGAGCGGTGTGGACGTACCCCGTCGCAGACGAGCTTGCCGCGCACCGCTTTCGGATGCGCGCAGGTCGGTTTCGGCGCTTTGAGCGTGGCGGTCCCGATCAGTCCGGGCTGGTTTGACGGGTTGAGCGCCGCCACCGTCGCGCTGCCGGCGTCGAACTCGCGCACCGCCGTGACGGTCACCGATCGCGCGGAGCGCGGCTCGAGCAGCACCAGCGAGGGGCCGTCGGCGAGCATCGCTCGGACCACGAACCGGGCGGCGCCGTTCACGCCACGCCCGGAGATCTTGATCTGCGATCCGATCCGTTTGACCCGGACGCTTTCGGCTTGCCTAGCTTCGGCGGGCCAGGAGCGATGTAGCTGGCCACGGTCAACTGGGCCGCTGCCATCCCCCGCTCGGTCACCTCGGCGAGGATCGCCCGCCGCCCGGCTGGCCCTGGCCCCGGCCTGAATCGGATTCGACCGGCCTTGCTGCTTGTGCGACCGAGCGTATGCAGCGCCCCGCCGGCCTGTTTCTCGATGAACGTCACGGTCCGGCCGGTCGCTGGCCTGTTCCTGCACGCCACAAACCGCACCCGGCCCTGTACGCGCGTGACGTGTGCGTGATCGACATCGCGCTCGCACCCGTCGTGGCCGGGGCCGGGGTCGTCGTGCTGTCGACGCGCCGAAGTCACTCAGCAGCCGCTGGCGGCCGCGGGGGTGCACGGATCCGGCGGAGTGGCGTGGATTCCGATCGCCTTGCCGGGCGGCAGTGGCTGCGGGTTGAGCGCTGATGCCGTCGGGGCACACACGCCCGCTACGCAAACGACGGCGGTGCTCAGCACCACCAGCCTGCGCCTTAGGCTGTCGTTGAGACGAAGTCCAGAGATCATCTGCGCTCCTCCACTGAGTCGATTTGGTCAGGGCCGCGACAATCCGGGATCGGCCCCGGCCGCTGTCGTGCTGTCTTCCGCACGCAAGCTACGTGGCTAGCCCGACGGCGACATCCGTCGGGAGGATGGTCCCCGCGGCCGGTGCCTCCTCCCCGAGGATGAGATGCTCATGTGACTGCGGCGGCTCTCAACGTGTCGTGCTTGTAGCCAAGCGCAAGACGAGCCACACGGCTCAGAGCATCATCGACATCATCCCGATCGCGTGGACGCTGACTACGCCACGAGCATCGACTTCGATGCTAACCCCCTCGAACTCACGCCCAGCCCGCCGCGCGGCGCGTTGAGCCTGGCCGACGAAGCGGTCCAACTTGGCGATGTGGTGCAGCGTGAACCCCGTCACGCGGAGCTCGTGCCTGTGTTTCAGCACCCGAGCCGTGCGACCTCGAGCAGAGGACAACTCGGTTGAGAACCGTGCTTGTTCGCCGACGCGTTGGAGCTCGGCGCTGCGCTGCTGGGCGCGTATTTGGTTGAGCTGGGAGTTCATCGAGGCTCCCGGAAGTCCGTGAGTCCGACGTCCGGCGCGCCAAGCACGAGCCTCGGTCGCATGACGGGTCCTCGCATGGCCGCGAGCGACGAACGCCCATTCCTGAAACTGATCAACATGAGAATCTCCCGGTTCAATTGCGTCTGCCGGCGCGGCCGCCGCGTCGGCATATGTCCGACCACCGAGCAAGACGCAACAACCGGCCCGCACCTTCCAGCCGATGTCGGAATTCGTGAGCCGGTGACGCGGATATGGGCAGGCGGATCGAGACCGGCGCACCGCGCAGGGCCTTGATATAGGGTGCGCGTGGGCCGGTCTGGGTCCGTCATTCGCGGTGGGAGACAGGACGGGGAGGGGATGCAAAACAGGTCGTCGTGCGTGGTGAGTGGCCAGGTCTGGGGCTCTCGCCGAATCGCAATGATTGGCGCGCTGGTGAGCGTCGTGGCGTTACTGGGGTTGCTTCCGGGCACCGCGAGTGCCGCGACGGTGACCACCTGGACTGATCTGATGTCGGCTGTCGCGACCGGCGGCAGCGTGCAGCTTGGGGCTGATATCACCGCTCCGTCGGGCGGCAGCCTGACGGTGGCAAGCACGCCGGCGGCGCTGGATCTGAACGGTTTCTCGCTGGGCATCACCGACCCGGGCTCCAATGACGCGGCGATTCGCGTCCCGGCCGGTGACTCGCTGACCCTCGAGGACACCTCAGCCGGGACGCCCGGCACGCTGACCGTGACTGGCGGCGACTCCGGGGCGGGGATCGGTGGCGGCGTGGACGAGAGCGCGGGCGCGGTCACGATCGATGGCGGCACGGTGAACGCGACGGGCGGCGGCGCAGCGTCAGGGATCGGCGGCGGCGCGAGCAGCGGCACTGGTGGCGCCAGCGGCACGGTGACAATCAACGGCGGCACAGTGACCGCGACCGGCGGCAGCTTCGGGCCGGGGATCGGCGGTGGCAGAGGGGATGTCGGTGTCGGCGGCGCCGGCGGTTCGGTGTCGGTCAGCGGCGGCACGGTGACTGCGAACGGCGACGGCATCGCACCGGGGATCGGTGGCGGCACCGGCAACACCAGTGGTGGTACGGGAGCCAGCGTGACGATCACCGGCGGCGCCGTGACCGCGACCGGTGGTGCCGAGGGCGGATCGGGCCTCGGCGGCGGTGACGGGAATGGCGCCGGTGGCGACGGCGGCACCGTATCGATCAGCGGCGGCACGCTGAACGCGACCGGCGGCTCCCAAGGTACAGGGATCGGCGGCGCTTTCGGCAACACCGGTGGTGGCGCCGGCGGCAGCGTATCCGTCACCGGTGGCACGGTGACGGCCACCGGCAGCATCGCGGCGGGGATCGGCGGCGGTGACGCCGGTGCCATGAGCGCCACGGGTGGCGCTGGGGCGGAAGTCTCAATCAGCGGTGGCACGGTGACCGCGATCGGGGGGGCCGAGAGCGCGGGCATCGGCGGCGGCACCAGCAATGGCACGGGCGGCGGCGGCGGTTCGGTGACGGTCTCGGGTGGGTCCGTGAGCGCGACCGGCGGCGATTTCGGGGTTGGGATCGGCGGCGGATTCGGCGTCGACGCGGCCGGCGGTGCCGGCGCGGCGGTGACGATCGATGCCGGCGCTGAGGTCACGGCGAGCGGCGGCGGTGATGGTGCTGTGGCGATCGGCGGGGGCGAAAACGACAGCAGCCAGATCGGTGGTTTTGGATCGTTGTCCAACGCGGGTGAGCTGGTGATCCCATCGACTGCTGAGTTGACGGTGCCGTCTGGCGTGAGCGTGCAGAATCAGAGCACCGGGACGATGATGATCGAGGGGCAGCTGGACGGAGACGGCACGGTACAGAACACCGGGGCGATCGTCGCGACCGGTACGGTGGCCGACAATGGGGCTGGGGACGGCACGACCGGCCTGTTGGTCGAGCCGAATAACTACGCGCTCTCCTTCGATGTCAACGGTGGCTCGGGGACCGCGCCGGCGACGCTGTTCGTGTACGCGGGGTCGGTGAGTGCTTCTGATCAGTCGCTGCCGGCGGCGCCGACGGCGCCGGCGGGGGCGACGTTCACGGGCTGGTTTACGGCGGCGTCGGGCGGCACTCAGGTTGACGACACAACTGATCTGAATGCTCTGTCCGGCGACGGCCCGGTCGCGGTCACTCTGTTTGCACAATACGCCGCCCCGGTGATGGTGACAACCGAGCCGCAAGACGCGACGGTAACGGCCCTGCATGACGCCGTGTTCACCGCGGCGGCGTCAGGGTTTCCGGCGCCGACCGTGCAGTGGCAATCAAGCAGCGATGGCGGCGCCAACTTCACCGACATCGATGGTGCGGCATCCGACACGCTGACGGTCCACGACGTCACGGTTGCGCAGTCGGGGACTGAGTACCGAGCCGTGTTCACCAACACCACGAACGCGATGGACACTGACACGGCCGTGCTGACGGTGCTCCCAATCGCGCAGACGGTCGCGTTCACGTCGAGTCCGCCGAGCCCGGCCGTGTTTGGCGGGACCTATTCGCCCACTGCGACCGGCGGCGCCTCCGGGAACCCGGTCGTGTTCAGCATCGACTCCTCCAGCGGTCAGGGGGCGTGCGCGCTGAACCCGGCGGGCACCACGGTCTCATTTACCGGGACGGGGAGGTGCGTGATCGATGCCAACCAGGCCGCGAGCGCGAACTTTGCCGCAGCCGGCCAGCGCCAGCAGTCCTTTACGATCGTGAAACGGCCCGTGGCGCTGATCAGCTCGCCCGCGTCGGGCGCGACCTACGCGGTCGGGCAGCACGTGACGACCAGCTTCAGTTGCACGGAGGGCGCCAGCGGCCCCGGGATCGCCTCGTGCACTGACTCGAATGGCAATGGCGGGTCAGGCGGCGTGCTTGACACGTCGACGGTCGGAGCGCACACGTACTCGGTGACGGCGACCAGTAAGGACGGACTGTCTGACACGGCGACGATCCACTACACGGTCGCGGGCGCGCCGTCGGCGCAGATCATGAGCCCTGCGTCGGGTGGGGTGTATGCGGTTGGCCAGGTGGTCGCGACGAGCTTTAGCTGTGCTGAGGGGACTGATGGTCCGGGGGTCCAGTCGTGCACCGATAACGACGGGTCCGGTTCGCCGGGGGCGCTTGACACCTCGACGCTCGGGCCGCACACGTACACCGTGACCGCGACGAGCAAGGACGGTCAGACCGGGACGGCGCAGATCCACTACACGGTCGCGGGCGCGCCGTCGGCGCGGATCAGCTCGCCCGCGGGCGGCGGGGTATATGCCGTCGGGCAGCACGTCGCGACGAGCTTCTTGTGCGCCGAGGGGTCCGCTGGTCCCGGGATCGCGTCGTGCACAGACTCAAACGGCAGCGCTTCGCCGGGGGCGCTTGATACTTCGACGCTCGGGTCGCATACCTACACCGTGACCGCGGCCAGCAAGGACGGGCAGACCGGGACGACACAGATCCACTACACGGTCGCGGGCGCGCCGTCGGCCACGGTCAGCTCCCCGGCAAGCGCAGCGCGGTACACGCGCGGGCAGGTCGTCCCGGCCGGCTACGCCTGCCACGACGGCACCGGAGGCCCCGGGATCGCCTCGTGCACCGGACCCGTCGCCACCGGACAACCGATCGACACGACGACCGTCGGGCGCCACGCCTTCACGGTCACCGCCACCTCAAAGGATGGGCAGACCGCGACCAGCACCAGCACGTACACCGTCCAGCTGCCCAACAACCACTTCACCGTCACGCGGATCAGGACCCACCGCGACGGGAGGATCACGTTCAACGTCAAGATTCCCGGGCCTGGGGCGATCGACGTACTCGAGACCGCCTGGAAGAACAACCTCGCCCGCGCCGCGGTCCTACTGCAACCCGCGCCGCACCGGTTCGTGATCGCGCGCGCACACAGAATCGGATCCGGCGCGACGACACTCAAGCTCCGGGTGCTTCCCAACAGGCGCGGGAAACAACTCGTGCGCCACCACACCTACCGCGTGACGCTGAGACTGTGGGTCACCTACACCCCCAACAGCGGCCGATTCCGTAAACGAGGCTTCTACGGTTTACACCTTCCCAGGTGATTATCTCTCCAGCCCGGCCCGCGATTCACGGCTGTCACGGGACCTTGAATCCATTAGGGCCCACAGCAATGCCGCAGCTGTCACCAACAGCACAACCACGACGCCCAGCGACGTCGGGATGCTCAGACCATGATGCGGACCTGCGAACGGACCTGGCGCGTTGAGGTCGCGCGGATGTCGGGCACCCAAGACCGCGACAGCGGAGTGCCCGGGAGTGATGGCGAGCACGCCGAGCACCCCTAGAACCAACGCCACAGCACTGACAGGCCCGGCCAAGCGTCCGAGCCGAACGTGCGACCGCCCCACGGCGTGGTTGACTGGAAGGTCGGCGAAGAGCGCGTCGAGTTCACCGTAGGTCCGGGCTGCGTACAGCGCTTCAAGGCGTTCTTCAAGCTCGTCCTGGCTGAGCCGCCCCTCAGCCGTCGCGTCGCGCAGCCGTTCGGCAGCCTGCTGCCGATCGGAGTCTGAAGCGCGAAGCGATGCCACGACCTGCATTGGCTCCTTCTACCAAGGCCGGGGTAACACCGACGTCACAGACTGAGCGCGGGGTCGTGGCGAGCACGCCCCGCATCGCTACGCCGACTCGATGCTGACCTCGCCCGACTCGCGGAGCTTGGACTTGACTTTGCGGCGCAAGGCCACGACTCAGAACCGCACTTCGAGCCGGAGGCCGCCGGCGTCCACTGGGCCGGCCACAATCGCTGCGCCGCGGACGTCGGCGATCGCCCGCACGATCGACAACTCCAAGCCGAGGCCGGTGGCTGTCGCCGTCCGCTCGCCGTCCATCCGGCGAAACGGCTCGAATATCTCGGAGATCATCGACTCCGGAACCTTCTGGTCCACTGTTGGAGACGCGCAGCCAGCTGCCCGTTCCCTCGTGAGCCGTCTCGACGGTGATCCAGCCGCCCTCTGCGAGGTTGTGGATGATTGCGTTGTCGATCAGGTTGGCGACCAACCGCTCGAGCAGAGCCGGGTCACCGGTGAGCGGCGCCGGATGAAGGTCGGCGGCGACCGTGATCTCGTCAAGCCGGCGCTCGCGGAGCGCGATCGCGTCCTGTGCGAAATCGGCGAGGTTCACCGCGGCATCGACGTCGGTGCCGCCCTGGCGCTCGCCAAGGTAATGGGCGCGAGAATGATTTCCGGCCGCTTTCTGTCATCGCGCGACGAGCAGCTCCCGGAGGTCGTCCTAGGTTCAGGCGCGGCGGAGAACCTTCAGATCTACCACCTCAATGGGCGCCCGATGGTGTTGATCGGGAACGCCAAGCACGAACCGTTCGTGGTGCCGCTCTACGCACTGATCGCCGCGCCGAGCGCCGGGTTCCTGATCGGCGCACTGGCCGGCCTGTATCCCGCGACGAAGGCCGCGCGGCTCAGTCCCACCGAGGCGTTGCGCGCCTAGATGCCAGCCTCCGGGATGACTGGCGCCGTCTAAGAGACGGCTAAGAACGGCCGTCCCAGCCCCACCCGCAGGAAGGATCCTCCCGTTTGCGGGGTCTCTCTAAGTGACCTCAAAACTCCGACTTTGGAGCGAAATATGAAACGCAGTATTGGAGCGCGCTCGCGCCTCGCCGGGCTCGCGCTGATGGTCGGCGTCGCGCTGCTCGTCGCCGCGTGCGGCGGCAGCAGCTCGGCTTCGAGCGCCTCGGCGCCGGCCTCGAAGACATCGGCAGGCGGGATCGCGATAAGCACCGCCAAGGGTGCCGACGGCACGTATCTGACCAGCGCTTCGGGACGCGCCGTCTACCTGTGGGACGCCGATACCGGTGACATGTCGACCTGTTCGGGGGCGTGCGCGAAGGCGTGGCCTCCGGTGATCACGAAGTCAGCGCCGACCGTGTCAGGCGGCGCGCAGGCGTCCGACCTGGGCACGACGACGCGCTCGGATGGCCTCAAGCAGGTGACCTACAAGGGCCACCCGCTGTACTACTACGTCGGCGACACCCGCTCGGGCCAGGTGACCGGGCAGGGCAGCAACAACTTCGGCGCCAAGTGGTGGCTGGTCAACGAGTCCGGCTCGGCGATCACGTCGGCGCTGTCGGCGAGCGCCGGCTCGTCCGGCGGTGGCTCGAGTATCGGCTACTAGCGATCTGTGGGTGCCCGCGCTAGCGCGGGCACCCAAGCGTCTAACGACCAGCTCGGGCACGGTTTGACGAGGCTGCCCGAGGATCCCGCAGTCGAGCGTGACCTCCTGGTCGCAGGTGCGCGCCGAACGCGCAGAATCAAGGCAGCCGCGTGGTAGCTTGTGTCCTGGCGTGTGAGGGCGCATCCGGGTCCGCGGGCAGAACTGAGTTCACCTTTCGATCTGACGGTGCAGGTTGTGACTATCTCCAGACCTGGCGCGCGGACCACCGGGCCACAGAGGAGATGTCATGTCGGTACTTCCTGAGCATCCGGACCTCCGTCAGGCGCGGCGTCAGGCGAAAGAGCTGTTCCACGAGGCTCGAGGTGGTGATGCTGCGGCGCTCACGCGGCTCACGGCGGTCTCGGCACCGCTGACGCTTGCCGGGGCGCAACTGACACTCGCGCGTGAGCTCGGTCAGCCGAGCTGGGCGGCGCTGGTGCGCGAGATCGAGGCGCGCAACGCGTCGATTCCCGAGAATGTCGTGCGCTTTCTGCGCTGCAGCGTCAACCTGCAGATCGGCGTGGCGGCCCGCATGCTGCACGAGAACCCCGCGCTGTCGGAGTCCGGGTTCCCGGCCGCAGTGGTCCTGGGCGACGCTGCTCGGGTCGAGGCCGAGCTTCGCCGTGACCCCGGTGCCGCCATCCGCGTCGACCCAGGGAGCGGCTGGACGGCGCTGCACCTCGCGTGTGCCTCGCGCTTTCACCTCGATCCAGCGCGGGCGCCGGGGCTCGCCAAGGTCGCCCGCCTGTTGCTCGACGCCGGCGCCGATATCGACGGACAGAGCGGGGGGAGGCGGTGCTGGCGGCCGTTGGAGTGCGCCGTCACGAGTGCCAACTCGAGCGCCAACAACGAGCCGATCATCCGTCTGCTGCTGGACCGGGGCGCGCCGGTACGAGCCGAGACGCTGCTCGCCTCGATGTACGCCGCCGGCGGCACATGGTGCCTGGAACTGCTTACGAAGGCCACCGTGGGCGCACCCGAGTTGTTCACGGAGGCTTTGGTGGAGGCGGTTGCCGGGGCCGACCTGGACGCGGTGGGCGTCCTGCTGGCCGCCGGCGCTGCGCCGGATGCGCCCGGTCCTGACGGTCGGTCGGCGCGCAGGCGCGCTTTGACTGCCGGTGTCGCGGCGACCGTCGAGCTCCTCGGGGGCGGGGGCGATGATCCGGCTGATCGACTGCTCGAGGCGATCGTCATCGGTGACGGAAACGCGGCCCACGGCTTGGCCGCCGCCGTTCCCGGCCTCGTGGACGGGCTTGACGGCGCCGATCGGGCAGCACTGGTCGCCGCGGCCGAGCGCGGCAACGTGGTCTCTGTCGGCTTGATGCTGGAGCTCGGATTCGCAATCGAGGCTCGCCGCGAAGCCCCTGACGACGACGGCGCCACCGCGCTGCATGCCGCGTCCTGGGCCGGCAGCGCCGACACCGTCGCGTTGCTGATCGACCACGGCGCCGACCTCAGCGCACGTGACACGCGCTGGCACGGTCAGCCGCTCGAATGGGCGCTCGTCGGCAGCGGCGAGGGTCCAGACAGCGCCCCCGCGCCTGACTGGGTCGCGACCGTAGCGCTGCTGCTTGACGCGGGCGCCTCCCTGGAGGGGATCACGTTGGACCCAGACGAGTCAAAGCAGCCCAGCGCCACCGTTCTCGAACTGCTCCGCTCCCGCGGGCTCGCCGGCTAAAGCTAGGTGATGGCTGCCTCGGCAACCGTGCGTCGGATGATCGGGGCGAACGGATGGCTTGAAATCATCAGATGCATGGCGGTGTCGGTGGCGCTCACGACGCGGCGATGTTGGATCTCGAACTGCGGCTCCCACCGCCCGAGTTCGACATCGGCCCGCCACAGTGAACGGACGAGGATTCGGCCCTGCTCCCGACCGTCGACGCATTCGCCTCGAACGAACCCGAGCAGCCTCGCTCGGACGACGGTCGCGCACGCCTCCTCGAGCATCTCCCGATGAAGCGTCTGCTCCCAGGACTCGGTTCCTTCCGGTCGGCCAGCCGGGAAGCTCCATCGCTCACCGTCGTCGCTGATCCAGACAATCTTGCTGTCGTCGGTCACGCAAATCCCCTCGGCTCCATGCGGGATTCCGTCCGGCGGCGTTGGCGGTGGGTGCCACGAGACGGCCCAATCCTGACCGTCCGAGCGGATCGCGAACTGCTGGCCATCGCCTGCTACCACGTTCTCGATTGTCATCGCCGTCCCTTCCCGCCTCGCTTCCCGGGCGGATCGTATGTTGTGGGGGTGGCTCGGGCTCCATTCCAAGTGGTCGTCGTCCCGTTCCGGGCTCGCTCAGATGACTACGAGTACGCGATCTTCCGACGGGCAGACGATGACGCCTGGCAGTGGATCGCCGGGGGCGGCGAGGACTCCGAGACGCCAGCCCAGGCGGCTGCACGAGAAGCGTGCGAAGCAGCGGGCGTGTCGGACAAGTCCTCGTTCTACCGACTGAGAACTACCGACTCGGTGCCTGTCTCAGACTTCGACGCGCGGACCCTTTGGCCGCCGGATACCTACGTCATCTACGACGGCAATCGAACGGCACTCTTCGAACTCGCCCAGCGACTGCGACGCGACGATTTGCCAGAACCGGTTTGAGCGAGCGGGAGCCTGACGACGCATCCCCGGGTCCGGGGCGTCGGTTCCCGACCTCGATCAGCCGAGGTGAGTCACGAACTCGTGTCGTAGGCTTACTGTTGAAGTCAGGTTGAAGTCAAGCATCGAGAGAACGGGCGAACATGCGTCGGCTGACGATTGGTGAGGTAGCGCAGCGGGCTCGGACGAACGCGTCGCGGATCCGCTACTACGAAGCGCGCGGCTTGCTTCCAGAACCGGAGCGTGAGGCAGGCAAGCGCCGGTATGGCGAGGACGTATTCCGGCGGCTGGCGATCATCGACGCCGCACAACGCGTCGGCTTCACGCTCGAGGAGATCGGTGACCTGCTCGGATCGCGCGACGAGCCGGCGCACGAGCGGCTTCGCCAGCTGGCGCTTTTGAAGCTGCCCGAGCTTGATGACCTGATCACTCGGGCCACGTCCGTGCGGCGTGTGCTGAAGATGTGCAGCCGGTGCAGCTGCGAATCGATCGACGTATGCCGCATGTTCGACGAGCGCGTGCTGCCCCTTCGCCCGCGCACGATCGGCGTGCACGCGCCGAGCTAGACAGGCTCGCATTGGCTCCAACCTACGGTATGAGTACGGTTCGCTCGCGGCGCGGGTCTGGATGGACCCAGATTTGCTCGACGTCCGCGAGGGGGCGCGTGATCGCGTTGACCGCGATGGTGCCGCCGTCGATCTGATCGACGAGTGATGGGAGCTCGGCCAGGTAGACGTCGGTCGAGACGGCGCCGTGGCCGGTCCCTTGGAGGCGGAGGTTGGATGACCGCAGCGCGACCGACGGCAGCTCGATCGTCGGGCCCGCGATCGCCCCGATCTGGATCCAGTCCAGCGCGCGACTGGGATCGTCCCGGGCGGTGAGCAGCGTCGCGATCGCCTGCTGGGCCAGCTTGCCCCAGAGGTAGTCAATGACGATGTCGACCTCGGCGGCTGCTGCGCCGAGGGCGTTCGCGGAGGCATCGGCGTCGTCGGTCAGCCGGACGACCCGGTCGGCACCGATTGAGGTGAGCGCACCGAGTCGGTCGGGGTCGCGACCAGCACCGATCACGTATCCGGCCCCGAGCCGTTTGGCGACCTGCACGGCCATCCTTCCCGCGTTCCCTGTCGCGCCGAGCACCAGCACGGTCTGCCCGGACTGGATCGGGACGCGACGGCGCAGTGCGACCCAGGACGACATGGCGGGGTTCATCGCAGCCGCGACCTTCGCGACGTCGACCCGATCGGGTAGTTCGATCGCGCGGCGGACGTCGGCGACCGCTTTGTCGGCCATTGTGCCGATCACCTCGTCTTCAGCCACGAAGTAGATCAGCTTGCCGTCAGATCGCCGACCGACGGCGTCGATGCCAGGGATCATCGGCAGCCGACCGGTGCTCGCGTAATGCGCGCCGCTGGCGCCAGTGCGGGTCCGCGGATGCAAACCGACCGCCAGCACGTCAACGATCAGCTCCTGATCGCTGGTCGGTTGCGGGACCTCAAACTTCTGGTAGCGCGGTGGCTCGTCAAACGACGTGACCACCGCTGCGCTCATTGTCGTCATGCAGCTTTCTCCCGTTTGAGCGAGATCCATGTAGTTCGTGGCACGTACTAAAAGACTAGTTGGTGGCACGTACTAAGTCAAGTAGGCTCCAACCCATGTCGTCGCGAACGTCTGATCCATCCGCACCGGTCACAACGCGCCCGGAGCTGAGCCCCGTCGACGGGCTGGCTCAGCTCTCGTTTCTGATCCACGGAACGCTCGAGCTCCGAGCGGCCGAGCACGATGTCTCCATCACCCAGACGCGCCTGCTCGGTGTGCTGCGCGACCGCGCGCCGACCATCAACGAGCTGGCGCGACTGCTCGCACTCGATAAGTCCAGCACCAGTGGGCTTGTCGATCGCGCCGTGCGTCGCGGCCTCGTCGAGCGCATTCCTTCTACCGCAGACCGGCGGTCGGTCAAAGTCGCCCTCACCGGTGCCGGGCGATCGCTCGTCGCACGCGTCGCGAAAGCCTTTGAGGCGGACGTCTCGACGCTGCTGGCTTGCCTGCCACCTCAAGACAGCAGCGCCCTCGCCGGACTGGTCAGCCGCCTACTCGTCGCACACGCGAGCGAGCACGGAATCGATCTGTTCGCCACCACCGACACGAAAACCGGTGCATAAACCGGGCAACTTCCACGAACAGCCGGTCGCTCACCCCCCCGATGGGCGGCGACGAAGCGCCAACGCGTCGGTCTTGCCTGATCTCGTCGCAGTCCATCCAGTTCCACCACCAGGCCGCGTCACGAACGCAGGCGCCGTGCTCGATCGTCAACGTGGGCATGAGCACCACAATAATGCAACTTCTTGGTTGCGCGTTTCTGAGCCTGCCCCATCCACGAGAGCCCGGGCTGGCGGAATGACAATCGTGGTCGGCCGTCTGTTGCGCGAGCTGCAGCGCTGTGCGGTTAGCATGCGGCTACCAGGCACCGAATACGAAAAGGCGAGGGGTCTTTTGAGTTCTCACCCGCGGGCGTGTACTGACGGTGTCGTGATCGAAGAGCTCGGTGACGAGCTGGTCATCTACGTTAAGGCCACCCAGACCGCCCACGCGCTGTCTAAGGACGCTGCCGCTGTGTGGCGGCGCTGCGATGGGCACAGTTCGACCGAGGACATCGCCCCTCGCGCTGGGTTAGATCGGGCGCGGGTCGCGCGGGCGCTGGACGAGTTGGCGGCTGCAGGCCTGATTGAGCAGCCTGAAGGTATCTCTCGCCGCGCGCTGTACAAACGGGCGGCTACGCTCGGTGCCGCCGCGGTCAGCGCTCCCCTGATCTACTCGGTCGCGGTCCGACCCGCAAGCGCTGCCGCCAGTTCGCTGGTCTGCGGGGACCTTCAAGGAGCGCATTGCACCGCCTTTTGGCCCAATGCGAATTGCGCCGGCACCCCGAGCACGGACCCGTGCACATCCGGCTCGGCTGGGTGTGCCTGTCAGAACCTAGGCCCGTGTCAGTTTGTCACCGGCACCCTGTCTTTCAGCGAAGGAGCCTGTATGTGAACAGCGGCCGCCTGGTTATAAGATCGCGGAACGGCGATCGCAGGGTTGGGGCAAGCGGGGCGAAGTGCAATCGCGAGCAGGAAGGGTCCGAGCATGGAGCATCAGATAACCGTCGGTGACGGGCGCCGGCTTCAGGTTCTGGAGCGGGGCGTGTCGGATGGGCGGCCCGTTCTGGTGCACATGGGGACGCCTAACTCGCGGCTTCTCTATGAGCCTTCGGTCCGGCTGGCTGAGAGGCAGGGAGTCCGGATGATCTGTTACGACCGGCCGGGCTACGGCGGCTCGGATCGGGATCCCGGGCGTTCGGTCGCCAGCTGCGTCCAAGACGTCCGGGCAATCGCCGACGCGCTGGGCATCAAGCGACTTGCGGTGTGGGGAATCTCAGGCGGCGGCCCCCACGCGATCGCCTGTGCGGCGCTCCTGCCCGAGCTCGTTCCGGCCGTCGCGGTCCTGGCCTCGGTCGCCCCGTGGGGCGTCGACGGGCTCGATTACTTCAAAGGCATGGGCCGCGAGAACGTCGAGGACATTGAAGTGACACTGAAGGACAGAGCGGCAGGACGAGCCAAGCACGAGCACGACCGTGCCGAAATACTGGCCGTGACGCCAGAGACGATCTACGAGACCATGGAGACGCTGCTCTCACCAGTCGACCGCGCGGCGCTTACCCCGAGCTTCGCGGAGTTCCTCTACGAGTCCACGCAGGTTGGGCTTGCACCCGGTTCAGACGGATGGTGGGACGACGATCTGGCTTTCATTGAGCCGTGGGGATTCGAGCTCGCGCAGATCCGCACTTCGGTCCTTCTGCTCCACGGACGACAGGACCGCTTCGTGCCGCTCACGCACGGCGAATGGCTGGCCCACCATATCCCGGGTGTCGAGGCGCGGCTCCTGGACGACGACGGCCATCTCACGCTGACCGAGCACCACCTCGAGGAAGTTCACGAGTGGCTGCTCGAGCGGGCCGGTTGACCTAGCCCGGCCTTGAACGAAGACCAGCAGCGCGAGCGACCGTCTAAAAGCTTTGGCCTGCGAGATGCGGCGGACAGCGGCATCGGCCATGGCTCAGCGGTTGTGGTTGACGACCTCGACGTTGTGCCCGTCGGGGTCCAGGACGAACGCGCCGTAGTAGCCCGGGTGGTAGACGGCGCGCTCGCCGGGACCGCCGTGGTCCTCGTAGCCGGCGGCGAGCGCGGAGGCGTGGAACGCCCGCACGGTCGCGTCGTCGTGCGCCGGGAACGCGAGGTGGACGTGCTCGGTGAGTGGGCGCTCGTCGTCGATCAGCGAGAAGCTGAAGTCCTCGCCGACCATCTGGACGTGGTCCGGCTCGTCGATGCCGATCCGCAGCCCGGCGTGCCGGGCGATCGTTGTGTAGAAGCGCTTGGACGCGGCGGGGTCGCGGACGCGGATCCAGAGGTGGTCGACGCGGCCGTCGGGCACGGGGTCCTCGCGCTCCGTGTGCACCGCCTCCGCGCTGTTGCCGTCGGGGTCGAGCAGGAAGGCGCCGTAGTAGTCCGGGCCGTAGATCGTGCGGCGGCCCGGCGCGCCGTCGTCGCGGTAGCCCGCGTCGATCCCCGCCTGCCAGAAGGCGTCCACGGCCTCTCGGGACGGTGCTCGGAAGCCGACGTGCAGGCCGCGGGCCACCGGGTGCTCGCGGTCCGTCGCCCCGATGTCCCAGTCGTCCCACTCGACGAGCTCGGCGTCCGCGTGACTCGGCTCGGCGCCCAGCACGGAGAGGGCGGTGCGGTAGAAGCGCTCGGACGCGGCGAGGTCCGTGACGGCGATTGCGACGTGATCGAACACGCCCCCGAGGCTACCGCTGCTGGGATACTTGATCGACCGGCCGCACGGCACGCGCCCGGTGCACTGCCTGGCGCGACCCGCCGCGAGCCGCCCTGGGGTGCCTGAACCTGAGCACCAGCCGCTCGCGCCCGTAACTCAGGACGGCGGGCGTCCGTCGAGGCACCTGAAATGCCTCGCCGTCCCAGGAACCGCTTGCCAGTCCGAAACCGTTAGCCCACTCTGGGAGTCGTCTGTACTGCCGAGGGGCGGTGTCACCGCCGTGAGTACCGTCCGCGGTGGACCCCCGGCGACTGGGGCGATCTCGAGACTCCAAGCGCCGGCCGTAGTGGTCGACGGTTCGGAATATGCAAGCTGGCGCTCGTCCGGCGACCACACCGGAAAGCCGGCGTTCACCAGGGCGGGAAGCGCTCGGCGGCCGCCGCCGCCCGGACGGACTACGTACGCGGCGCGCGTCTGAGGTGCTCCCGCAGAAAGCGCTTCTGATTCCTCCGTCACGAAGAGTTGGTCGCCGCGCGGAGACCACTCTCCGCTGACGTCGCCATCCTGCCCGGCGGGTACGGCTGCCAACCGGCGAAGTCCGCGCCCATCGGACCGGATCAGCCAGAGCTGCTCGCTTGCCGGCGTCGGTGCGAGCACGTCGAGGAGCACCCACCGGCCGTTCGGCGACACGCTCGCGAGCAGGTCGGAGTCGAAGCGGTCCGTATACAGCAGCCGGCGACCGCGACCATCAGAGCGCACGCGCCACAAACTCGACGAGTCGGCGCGCTCGCGATCCACGACGTAGAACAGGTAGCGGCCGTCCGACGACCACTGCGCAGAGACGTACCCGGGGGTGTGTAACGCCACGATCCGACGGCGCGTCGCCAGGACCCGGCCGTGCGAGCGCACCGGACTGACGATCGCCGAAGACGAGCCTATCGGCGAGTCGGACAAGGCCACACGGCCATCGCACGACGCTGCGGGTGGATTGCCCCCGCCCGCCTCCGAATAGCCGGCGCCCGGCAGCAGCCGCCGCCCGGTCAGCGCGTCTATGTAGCGCCCGTTATCGTCAAACGCACTCGGCCGTTCCGGACCAAGCCACGAACCGGGCCACGCATTCCCGGCCCCGTCGCCGACCGCGGCCTTGATCGAGCGTTCAGTTCGGAACGGCGACCTCGAGATGGACAGCGATTTGGCTCCGTAGCAGGGTGGGAAAAAGTTGATCAACAGCGTCCGTCCGCCCGGCGAGAACGACCCGCCACTGCCTGCCCCGACCGGCGCGACGTGGCTTCCGTCGGCGTGCACAGTCCACAGCGCATCCGGCGCTCCTGGGTAGCAGTCGGCAGTCCTCGCCAGCGGAACGGCGGACTGCGAAGAGAACCGCGTGCCCGCGGGAGCGGAGATCAACAGCAGCCCGTTGCGGCCCGGCGTGACGGCTTCGGCACTACCGCCAAAATTCGCAACAAAGATCAGGGCGATCACGATCCCAAAGCCCAACCTCGCCGCCAACCGTGGCCTCCAAGGTGACTCCACGTGGCCTAGTTTATGCGGTGGCGGCACGGCGACCTTGCCGGTTGCTGAGTCACGAGCGCGATCAGAGCGGATCGCTGAGCGAACGTCTCTCGCAGCCGGCTCCGCCCTACTGGAAGCTGCTTCGGATAACGACGCGGGTGCTCAAAGGCTTTGATCTCGCGTCAAAATGGCCCGTCATGGAAGCCACTGAGGCCCCATCGGGCCATACCCCTGAAGGCGGCGTCCTCGTCGGCACCGAGGGCGCCCGACATCGCCTCGTGTTGTTTGAGGATCCGCAATGCCCGTACTGCCGTGAGTTTGAGGAACTGTCCGGAGATTTGCTGCGTCGCGAGGTCTCGGCCGGGGCCGTTGCCGTGGAGTATCGAATTCGGTGCTTTCTGGGAGCCGAGTCGGTGCGGGCTGCTAACGCGCTCGCCGCCGCTGCGGAAGTCGGTGGCTTTGACGAGCTGCGCCGGGCGATGTTCGCCAATCAGCCCCCAGAACACAGTGGCGGCTTCACGACCGAGGACCTGCTCGAGCTCGGAAGCCACGTCGGGCTGACCACCCCCGGTTACGTCACGGCGGTGCGCGAGGGTCGCTATGCGAGCTGGGTCCGCGAGATCGACGCGGTCTTCCAAGAGCAAGACCCGGATGGCACCCCGGCCGGGGTCTTCGACGGCGAGCGGGTCAACCCCGAGACGCTGTATGAGCCCGACGCCCTCGCGGCCTTGATCCGTCGCTGATCCGCGCTGAAGGCCCTTGTTCTCGCGGCTCGAGGTAGGAGACAATCGCCGCGTGACGTTGGTGATGCCCGAGACGCGGTACGCGAGGACGGCTGACGGTGTCCACATCGCGTATCAGGAAGTCGGGTCGGGCCCGTTTGACCTGATCTTTGCGAACTCATGGGCGTCGCACATCGAGTTCTCGTGGAGCAGACCAGCGGTTGTGCGGTTCTACGAGCATCTGTCGTCGTTCTGTCGGCTGATCTTGTTCGACAAGCGCGGCACCGGCCTGTCTGATCCCGTCTTGAATGTCCCGACGATCGAGGATCGGATGGATGACATGCGGGCGGTGATGGATGCGGTCGGTTCGCAGAATGTCGCGCTGCTCGGGACCTCGGAAGGGGCGGCCACGGGCGTGGTGTTCGCCGCGACGTATCCCGAGCGGACGACGGCGATGGTGTTGTTCAGCCCCTTCATCATCGGCTTGGCGGATGACGAGTGCCCGTGGGCATGGACCGCGGACTTCTGGGAGCTGTTGAGCACAGCGATGGAGAACACCTGGGGAACGCCCGACGGCAGTGGCGTGGAGTTCTGCACTCCGAGTCTGATCGGCGATGAGTCGGCCAGGGAGTGGTACGCCCACTATTGGCGCTCGGCGGCCAGCCCGGGCTCCGCTCTGGCTCTGTTGCGGGTCAACACACAGATCGACATACGACCGGTGCTCTCCACGGTCCGGGTCCCAACGTTGGTGCTCCAGCGAACCGACGAGATGTGGGTCAACGTCAATTACGGCCGGTACACGGCCGCGAAGATTCCTGGCGCGACGCTGATAGAGCTGGCGGGCACCGACCACTATCCGTGGGAGCAGAACTCCGATGCGGTGGTCGGGGAAATCGAGGAGTTCCTGACCGGCGCTCGGACCGAGCGGGATCCCGATCGGGTGCTCGCGACGGTGATGTTCACCGACATCGTCAAGTCGACCGAGCACGCCAGTGCGCTCGGCGATCAAGCATGGCGGGACGTGTTGGACGCTCACGATGAGATGGTCAGACGCCAACTCGCCCGCTTCGGAGGGCGTGAGGTGAAGGCGACCGGAGACGGGTTCCTTGCGACCTTTGACGGCCCGGCCCGCGGCATCCGATGCGCGCTTGCCATCCGTGACGGCGCGCACCGGCTCGCGATCCCAGTTCGGGCCGGGCTGCACACCGGCGAGTTGGAGCTGCGAGGCGATGATGTCGGCGGCATCGCGGTGCACATCGGTGACAGGGTCGCGTCGTCGGCCGAATCCGACGAGGTGCTCGTGTCCTCCACGGTGAAGGATCTCGTGGCCGGCTCCGGCATCGAATTCGCGGATCGCGGGGAATGTCAGCTCAAGGGGGTACCCGGCACCTGGCAGCTGTTTCGTGTCCTCGCCTGACGTCGGCTTGACCGCGAACGCAGCGGCACTACGCCGTGGCCGGCTGACCCGCACGACCGTCCGGACGCGCGCCGGTCCCGGGGCCCCGTTCTCCACTGCGTCGCGTCTCGGAAGTGCTGCAAATACCCGTCAGCGGGTGATCCGTCGAGGCTGTCGCCGCGCAGGGATGGCGAGATGACGGCAACGCAAGGCGGTCATCTCCGGCCCGTTGTCGCAGCGGATGAACGCCGGGGTGCTGCGCCGCTCGGCAACGACGCGGTCCAGCACGTTGACGGTGTGATCGGTGTCGATCCGGCGGTGGCACTCGATCGCCAGCGCCTCGCGGGTGAACTCGTCCACGACGTGCAGCAGCTTGAGGTTGCGCCCGTCGGCGGTCTGATCCCATTGAAAGTCGATCGCCCACACATGATCGGGTCGCTGGGCCGCAGCCGATCGGCCGGCACGGTTGAGATCCCGAGTCGCTGGCGCTTGCGCGCTGCTGCTGCACTCGACCTTCTTCCTCGCGCCACAGCCGCTGCGTCCGCTTGCGGTTCAGCGCCCAACCCTCATCGAGCAGCAGCTGATGCGCCGGCGATACCCACCGCGGGCGACGCCGCGAGATCCGCCGCAGCTCCGTGCGCAGCGCCTGATCGTCACCCGCCACCCGCGGGTCGTGGCGCTGGGTGGAGCGATGCTGAGAATATGTGGCAAGCAGGCAGCGCTCGCCGCTTGCGAGGAACTCGCTCCGCGAGCATCTGTTCAGGGGTGCGGTCGGGCTGGTTGCCACCTGCTCGGTACGCTCGCCGACAACCGCGCCCGGCGCGCGTGTTCGCGTTGCTGCTCGGGATTGGTTCCGCCTGGCAGCGCTTGAACGCGCGTAAGACCGCGCAGCGTCGTTCGACGATGCCTGGGTAGGCTTGCGTCGTGCCGCGATCCGTTTCCCTGACGACGTCAGAGCGGATTAGGGGCCTGGCGAGGCTCGCGGTGCGCTTGGGGGCGAACGTGGCGGAAGGCCAAGATGTCGTGGTTCTGGTCTACGACATAGAGCACGCCCAGCTGGCGCGGGAGATCGCCGATGCCGCATACCGGGCCGGCGCCCGTTACGTCAGCGTCCTGTACTGGGATCAGCACGTCAAACGCTCGAGGCTCGAGCACGCTCCGGGAGACTCGCTCGAGTTCACCCCGTCGTGGTGGGATCGTCACATCGAGGAGTGCATCGAGCGGCGCAGTGCCTACATCGTGGTATGGGGTGATCCGCATCCGGAGTTGCTCAGCGATATCGATCCGGCACGCGCCGGTCAGGACCACATGCCGATCAGCGGTCCACTGCATGCGATGGTGGGAAGCGGTGAGGTCAACTGGACATTCGTGCCGGCACCGTCGAGCGGCGCGGCGCAGCGCATTCTCGGCACCGATGACGTTGACGCGCTCTGGGATGTGATGGCGCCGATCCTGCGCCTCGATGCGGGTGATCCCGCGGCCGCGTGGGAGCGTCATATCGCTCGCCTGCGTAATCGGACCGCCGCGCTCGAGGCGCATGAGTTCGTGGGTTTACGCTTTCACGGCGGCGCGACGGATTTGTATGTCGGGTTGTTGCAGGGTGCGCGTTGGGTTACGGGTGGCATCACCACCAGCTGGGGTCGCGAGACGATCGCGAACATGCCGACTGAGGAGGTCTTCACGACTCCGGATAACCGGATCGCGCACGGCACCGTCGCTGCGACGCGGCCGCTTCAGCTGCTCGGCGGGATGACCGTCGAGGGATTGCGGCTCCGCTTTGAGGGCGGCCGCGTGGTGGATGTGGACGCTGCCAGCAATGCCGATGCGGTGCGGGAATATCTCAAGGCTGACGATGGCGCTGGGCGATTGGGCGAAGTCGCATTGGTGGACGGTACGTCGCCGGTGGGACAAACCGGGCTCGTGTTCAACGACATCCTGATCGATGAAAACGCGGCCTGTCACATCGCGCTGGGCAATGCGTATCCATTCACCGTGCCCGATCTTCCGGAGGAGCCGGCCGAGCGCGCCGAGCGTGGCTTCAACGCCTCGAGCATTCATCAAGACTTGATGATCGGCGGTCCGAACATCGCCGTCGACGGAATCGACCGCGCGGGCAACGCGACACCAATCCTGCGCGACGACACGTGGCGGCTGGAGCCGGCGGCCGATCCGCCGGGCGGTTAGACCCGGGGCAGCCAGTCGTTGTCGGTGGCGCAGCGCCGTGCGCTGGCGAGGACTCGTGCGATGGCTGCGGATTGGGTGCACGCGGGCAAAAGGATCGACCACTCGGCCAGGATCTGTGGATTGACGATCCTGCAGGCGACGACGCCTGGTTCGGCTTGGGCGCTGTGGAAGGCGAACGAGGCGGGGCTCAGGCCAACCTCATGTGCCCGAGCAGGCGTGCGAGCATTGCGTTGACCGGCGGCTTGGGGAACGCTCTGACCTGAGGCTGGAAGCCCGCTAGCTCGCATGTTTGCATGATGCGGTCGTAGTAGGCCGGAGCGAGCTCACGGGGGAACAGAAGGAGGGTCTCATGCTCGAGGTCGGCGAGCGGGATGGAGTTCGCGTGGGCAAGGCGGCGGCGTTTGCTGAGCTGCGCGGCGAGCGGCTCGCAGCACGACACGATGGAAGAGGCAATGTCGCCGGCGTACTCCGAATACGAGATCTCCGATTGGAGATCTTGCCCCGAAGACGTTGATCCAGTGGAATACATCCGGGCGCAATCCGATCGTTGACAGACATCCGGCCGATAGCCACATCCCGCGAGAAGCAGCTGACTCTGCTAGCAGCCGTCCTCGGTTCGAGCGTCGTGTTCCTCGATGCGACGGTAACCAGTGTCGCGTTGCCCGCGATTCGAGCCGACCTCGGTGGTGGTCTTGCGGGTCAGCAGTGGGTGACGAACGCGTACCTGCTGGCGCTCGTGTCGCTGCTGTTAGTCGGCGGATCGCTCGGCGATGTATTCGGTCAGAAGCGCGTGTTCTTGGTTGGCGTAGCCGGGTTCGGCATCACTTCGGCTCTCTGCGCGATCGCGTCGTCGATCCTCGAGTTGTGCGTGTTCCGTTCGATGCAGGGGGTGTGCGCGGCGCTCGTAACGCCGACCGCATTGGCGGTGATTATCCACGTGTTTCCAGAAGACGAGCGGGCCAGAGCGATTGGTACATGGACCGCGCTCAGCTCGATCGTCGGGGTTATCGGCCCGTTCATCGGAGGCGTGTTGATCGCCGCCGGCTCGTGGCGCCTGATCTTTTTGCTCAATGCGCCGCTGGTACTCGTGACCGTGACGCTGATTGCCCGTGGCGTGCCCGGGGGTGCGAACGCGAGCACCGCCGTGCGTCTGGACTTCGCTGGGGCCCTGTTGGCGGCGGTAGCGCTCTCGGGTTCGGTGTTCGCTGTGACCGAGCAGCCGGCGCGCGGATGGAGCACGCTGGTGGTCGGCTCGCTCTCCGCAGGGATTTTGGGAGCCATCGCGTTTATTGCGCACGAGGCGCGAACCCCGGCGCCAATGCTCCCACTGAGTCTGTTTCGCGAACGCAACTTCACGATCGGAAACCTCGCGACATTGACCACCTACCTCGGGCTAGGGGGCGTGATCTTTCTGCTGCCCGTTTTTCTACAGGAGGTCAGCGGTTACAGCCCCGTTCAGGCGGGGCTCGCGCTTCTGCCAACCACCGCGCTGATGATCATGCTCTCCCGCCGATTCGGCGCGCTCGCCGACCGCATCGGGTCGCAGGTGCTCATCAGCCTCGGGGCTTTCGTTGCTGCCTGTGGCCTCTTGCTTTTGCTGCGCGTCGATCAGCGCGCGGACTATGTCAGCGAGGTTCTGCCGGCGCTGCTCGTGTTCGGCTTCGGACTGGCGATGCTTGTTGCGCCGCTGACCGCGACGGTCCTCGGGGCAGTGCAGGAGGATCACGCAGGCGTCGCCGCCGCCGTGAATACGACGCTCTCACGTGTCGCGCAGCTTTTCGCGGTCGCCGTGCTCGGGAGCCATCGTCTCGCTCGCCTTTGCCAGCCGCGTCGACGCGACGCTGCGACGATCCGCGATCGATCCCGCCAGCCGTGCAGCGATCGACCGCGCCAAGCGGCAGCCTCTGGGCCCGGTCAGCATGGATGGAGTACACCCAGGCGAACGGGTCGTCCTCAAAGCGGCCTTCGCTAACGCGTCAGTGCATGCCTTCCGCGTGGCGGACGCGATCGCGGCCATCCTCGTCGCCAGCGGGGGTCTCATTGCGCTTGCGGGGCTCCGTAATCCCCGCCGCACGGTGGCCGCCGAACTGTGTCCAGCTGGAGCGCTCTGCGGAGCCAGCCAAGAACTCGTAACTACAGGCTAATCTCGACTCCTGGAGCCGGGGGGTTGTCGACAGCGCGGTCACGGCGGTGGTCCGGTGAGCGACACGTTGAGCGCTGCCAACTGCATTGCGCCTCAGCGTTGGTGTCGTGCGGGCGTTGCTTTGGCTCCGTAACAAAGGGGGCGCGTTGCTGCCTCGTCGAGGCTGATGCTCTAGACGACGAGCAATCTCGTTCGTCCACCCGGGGAGGGTCGTTGTCCTCCGGTGGGAGGACTGAGGGTTCCCCCCGCAGGGTGTTTCGCGAGCTGCCGGCCGCGCGTAGCTTGGCGGGCCATGATCGAAGCCAACTCCCTCACCAAACGCTATGGCGACCACGCCGCGTTGCAGGACGTCTCGTTCTCCTGCACCCCCGGGACGGTCACCGGCTTCCTCGGGCCTAACGGCGCCGGGAAGTCGACGACGCTGAAGATGCTGTGTGGCCTGGCCCACCCCAGTGCGGGGAGCTCGACGATGCTCGGCCGCCTCTACGCCGAGATCCCGAACCCCGGACGCCACGTCGGCGTGCTCATCGATGCCTCGGCAGTCCATACTGGCCGCCGCGGGCGCGAGACGCTCGCGCTCTCCGCGGAGCTGCTCGGGGTCGCGGAGACGCGCGTCGACGAGATGCTGAAGCTCGTCGACCTCGACAAGGCCGCGGCGCACAAGCGCGTCGGCCAATACTCGCTCGGCATGCGCCAGCGGCTTGGGATCGCCAACGCGCTCCTCGGCGATCCGCAGCTGCTGATCCTCGACGAGCCGGCCAATGGACTTGATCCCGAGGGCATGCGCTG
This sequence comes from uncultured Solirubrobacterales bacterium, assembly GCA_963744695.1. Lineage (GTDB taxonomy): Bacteria > Actinomycetota > Thermoleophilia > Solirubrobacterales > Solirubrobacteraceae > Palsa-465. The sequence continues at coordinate 105,792 of CAVUUT010000017.1, forward strand.
GATGCGCGGCCTGCTACGCGAGTTCGCCAATCGCGGCGGCACCGTGCTGCTCTCCTCGCATCTGCTCCACGAAGTCGAGGCGATCGCCGACCGCCTCGTGATCATCGCCGGCGGGCGGATCGTCGCCCAGGGCACCCGCGAGGAACTCGTCGGCGGCCACGCCGCGACCCGCGTGCGCTCGGCCGACGACAACGCGCTCTGCAGCGCGCTGCGCAACTACTCGATCGAAGTCTCAGTCGCCGACGACGGAGCGTTGGTCGCTGATGCAGCCGCCGAGGTCGTAGCCGACGTAGCGCTGGCGGCGGGCGTCGCACTGCGCGAGCTCGGAAGCACCCGCGACGGCGGACTCGAGCAGCTGTTCTTCCAGATCACCCAGCAGGGGGCGGGCGCCGGAACCGACGCACCCGCCGCACCCTCCGTCACACCCGCCGCCACGACCCTCGAGGAGGTCAACCGATGAGCGCGCTCGCCACTCCCATCTATGAGATTCCCGCCGACGAGCGCGGCCGGGCTTTAGCCGCCTGACGCGCATAGAACTGCGCAAAATGCTCGACACCCGCTCCGGGCTGTGGTCCAGCGTCGCCGTCGCCGCCGTCACGCTCATCACGGTCATCATCACAGCGCGCGTCCATGGCGGGCGCGACTCGACGCTCGCGAAGCTATTCAACAACTCCGTCCAGCCGGGCGCGATCCTGCTGCCCGTGCTCGGGGTCCTGCTCGTGTGCGGCGAATGGTCGCAGCGCACGACCCTCACGACGTTCACGCTCGTCCCCGACCGCGGCCGGATCCTGTCGGCCAAGCTCGCGGCCGCGATCGTAGTCGCGGTCGCCGCGTTCGTCGTTTGCCTCACATGCAGCGTCGTGGTCGGCGAGCTGCTCCCGGCGCCCACCGGCGCCGGTGGCCTATCGATCGTCGTGCTCGCCCAAGGCCTGCTGTTCCTCGCGGCGACAATGGTGATCGGCGTCGCGTTCGGGGCCGCGATCATGCTCTCGGCCCCAGCGCTCGTCGCCTACCTGCTGCTGCCGGCGGCGTGGGACGCGCTCGTCTCGACCATCCACACGTTCGCGACCCTCGACCACTGGCTCGCCATCGGCACGGTGCTCGGGCCGCTCGCCCAACATTCGTTCAGCGCCTCAGACTGGGCGCGCGCAGGCACGACGATCGCGCTGTGGATGCTGCTCCCGCTCCTGATCGGAGTGTGGCGGTTTGCCCGCCGCGACGTGAACTGACACGCGGGCGCCGTCACCGCGACCTAGCCTCGCGTCCGCTCCAAGCCCAATAGCCCGCGGAAGCTCGATAGCCAGTCGCGGACACTTTCCATCAACGTACAGGCGGCCACGTAAGCGGCGGGGAGCGGGGCACTCGCCGGACTTGGGACAGCCAGTCCGGACGGGTGCCAGCTGTGCGCAAACGCCTTATCATGCCTCGGGCTATGAGCACCGACCAGCGAGCTGTCGGATCAGCGGCTGCGGTTCAGCCGCCCGCCCGAAGTGAAGCGTCGGTCGGCCAACGACACACGAGTCGCTGGCCGTTGTTCATCGGCGTCGCAGTGCTTTTGCTGGGGAAGGCGCTAGCCCTCGGGGAGTTGGAGCATCACCGCGTCGGGATTCTCGCGCTCCTCGGGCTGGGGCTCGTTTTCTCGCTGTTACGACCCAGGCCGGTCGCGATCGCCGTGCTCGCCGGTGCCCTCTTGGCTGTCGCGCTCGCTCCCCATCCGATTCTTCTCGGTGTCGCGGTTGGAGTCGGGGCATGCCTGCTTCTGCTGGTTCTCTTCTTCGCGATCGCAGCGGTGCTCCATGCAGGGCAGGGTGACGATCTCAGTGCTTCGCGCTGAGGCCGCCACCTCTACCGACGCGAACCTCTCCTCCCCGTCCCGCGACGCGCGGAGCAGAAGCGCGTCCGTCCTGTCCGCAGGTGCTGTCAAGGCGACGGCATAGCTTCCTTGCACTCCGGTGGCTTTTCAGCTGAGGTCCGCCGGTCAACGCGCGATCGTGAAATGCAGCCGGCGCGTAGCCTGGCGGCCGGACCCGGTCGCGCGAACCGTGACCGTGTAGTGGCCGGGTCGCAGGCGGTGAGCGCCGAGACGGCCTTTGAACTCCGTAGACCACGGCTCGCCCGCGGTATCGACGATCGCGTTGACGTCAACCCGGGTCGGGAGTCACCGCGCAGAGCCGTTCAGCTCGTATTCCCACCCTGGCCGCCACCCGTCGTCGTGCTGAATGACCTCATCGAGCGACTTGCCGTGCACCACATGGTCAAGCGCCCAACGGGTCGCAAGGTGTCCGACAATCAGCACCCGCTGCCCCGGCCAGCGCGCGCACACGTCATAAAGGCAGCCTGCGACACGCTCGACAGCTTGCGTCCAACTCTCACCGGCCGGATACCGAGCGTTGAGCCATCGACAGTGATCAGCGTGGACCTCGGCGAACTCGGCCCCGTCGAGTTGTCCGTAGTGACACTCCCGAAGCCGCCAGCCGACGAAGATCGGCACCTCGGTTCTCGGAAACGCAAGCTCAACTGTCTCAGTCGCACGACGTAGATCGGACGTGAAGATCGCCGCGATGCCGTCCGACGCGCGTCGTCGCCCCAGCTCAAGCGCCCGCTCCTCACCTCGTCGCGAAAGCCCCGTGCGCCGCCAGCCGCTCGCGAGACCGCGTTCGTTGTCCTCGCTGGTCGCGTGCGTCTCAAACACGACTCGGACGCCCACCGTTCAAAGGATGCCACGCTACGTCGGGCGTGGCCATCCCCGGTGCGCATGTCCGCGTCCACGCCGACCGGCCGCGCTATGCACGGAAGCGAGGGTGCAGCTCTCGTTATGGGCGGAGCGGACCGCGTCAACCTGCGCGCCGCGCCAATGATGTGAACCACCAAGCCGATGCCTTGGAGGCAGAAGGGTGAAGCGGCGACAGTGTCGTGCCAGCCCGGCCCGATCCGCGTCGTGGCAAGATGGCGCCATGGAACGTGTGCTTGGAATCGGTGGATATTTCATGCGGGCCGCCGATCCGGGAGCCCTGAGCGCGTGGTACCGCGAGTGCCTGGGGCTGGACGCCGATGATAACGGCCTGTGGCGTCAGGGATCCGGGCTGACAGTGTTCGCGACGTTCGAGTCCGAGACCGACTACTTCGGGTCCCGCGCCCAGCAAACCATGCTCAACTTCCGCGTCCGCGACTTGGATGCGATGCTCGCGCAATTGCGCGCCAAGGGAGCGAACGTGGCTAAACAGACGCAGGACATGGAGGGTGTCGGTCGATTCGGCTGGGTCACCGATCCAGAGGGCAACCGAGTCGAGCTGTGGCAGCCCACCTGACTTCAGGCAGGCGGTGACGTACTCGTCGCCCAATCGGTTGTCGAGGTATGAACCTTGGCACTGGTTCAGCCCCCGGTGCGCAGCTCACCTCGCCGGCTGACGGGCGCAGCGCCAACCTCTCCGAGGGCTGAGGCTCGCACCATCTTGAAATGCTCCGCGCCGCGTGCTGGAGCTACGTTTCAATGGTGGTGATGGCATGTGATGCGTTCGGCGCTGCGCTGCTCGATGTGCTGGCAGGCGGGGTGGGCCGCCATTCGATAGAGCGCGACGACGGGCGGGTTGACTGGATGGACGCAACCGACTACTTCAGTACGGCGGATGCTTGGCCGAGCGAACTGGTCGATGGGCTGGGGTACCTGCACGGTCGCGTGCTCGACGTCGGGTGCGGAGCGGGGCGGCACGCGCTGTACCTCGCCAGCCGCGGCTGTGACGATATCGGCCTCGACCCCTCGCCTAGCGCGATCGAGGTCTGCCACCGTCGCGGCGTCGCCGCGATCCTCGGTCGGCTCGGAGACGCGAGCCCAGGGCTTGATGGGTTTGACGGCATCGCGTTGCCTGGCAACAACTTCGGACTGCTCGCGAGCCCCGAGCAAGCGCCCACCCACCTGCAATGGCTCGCTGATTGCTGCGTGCCGGGCGCGACGCTCGTTGGGGACGCGCAGAACCCGACCGACACCGACAATCCCGACCACCTCGCATACCACGAGCGCCAGAGAGCCAAAGGCAGACCGCCGGGAGAGGTCCGGCTGCGAGTGAGATTCGACGGGCAAGTCGACGACTGGTTTTCCTACTGGCATCTAACACCTCACGAGCTGCGCGACGTCGTCTCGCAGACACCATGGCAGCTGGTCAGCATCACCGGGTCGCCCATGTACACCGCGATCCTCACGCTCCCCTGAGGATCGCAGAGGTGAGGCGAAGACGTCGACCTGTGTTGGACCACCCGCACGCAGTGGCTCGCACAGCGCTGAGCGTTGGAGGCACTCTCGGGCCCAAGGTCAGAGCATCAGCCCGCGGGTAGGATCTCGATTGATTCGTTTTGCCGTTTGCGTGAGTGAAAGGGGAGCGGATTTGTCGCAGGTCTTTACGAGCGGCGCACGGACGTTCTTTGGCGTGCCGCCGGTGGCGGATCTGGCCAGCGTGACCGCCCAGGTCGCGTTTCTGGGGGTGCCGTTCGACGGTGGTACCCCGCAGCCTGGCAATCGGACGGGGCAGAAGCTTGGACCGGCTGCCGCGCGTCAGGCGTCGTGGGAGCAGTTCGAGTATGGCGAGTCGCTGGACGATGGCTCAGTGGGTTGGTATGACGTCGAGAGCGATCGCGACCGTCTTCGCGGGGTCACGATGGTCGACGTCGGCGACGTCGTGATCCAAGGAGCCGACGATCACGGGAATTTCGCCCGGATCCGTGAAGCGGCGAACTTGGTCGTCGGGCAAGGCTGCCTTCTGGTTGCGGTTGGTGGCGATCACTCGATCAGCTTTCCGCTCGCGGCGGGGGTGGCAGCTCACCATCGAGTGGAGATGGTCCATGTTGACGCCCATGCCGACTTCTGCGATGAGCTTGACGGTTCGCGTCTCACCGGAGCGAGTCAGTTGCGGCGGATCGCCGAGCTTCCGGACGTGGGGGGTGTCACCGCGCTCGGGCTACGAAACGTCGAGCATGAGGAGGTCCACGGCATGCGCGATCTAGGGGTGAGGTTCGCGACCACGCTCGATCTCGTTGATCGCGGGCCCGTGGCCGTGGTCAACGAGCTCGTGCCAGAGTGCGATGCGCTCTATCTGTCTGTCGATCTCGATGTGCTTGACCTGGGTCTGGTGCCCGGTACGACTCTGCCGGAACCCGGTGGTCTGAGCTACCGCCAGCTGCGAGCGGCGCTGGCGGCGATTGCGCGCCGCGGCCGCATCGTGGCGTTCGACATCGCCGAGTTGAACCCGCCGGCCGACAGCTCGGGCGCGACTGCGCGACTGGCGACCTGGCTGATCACACATCTGCTCAGCGAGCTGTTCGACTGACTCGGTCAGTCCTCTTCGTGCAGCACAGGCGCGTACGAGATCCCGACGATCGCACCCTCCGGGGACTGGAGCCTCGCGACCGTCTGCCCCCACGGCTCCCGGCGCGGTGCGTGCAGCAGCTCGTAGCCGGCCTGCTCGAGCTCCCGCGCCGCCGGGCCTACCGCCGCGCAGTCCGCGAGGTCGAACTCGATGCTGACCTGCGGCACCGGCCGCTCCACCGGCCACTGCGCCGTCCCGAAGCACGCCTCGGCGGCCTGGGATAGCGGCCAGATGCCGAAGGATTTGCAGCCGGCGAGCTGCTCGCTGTGGGAATAGTCGCCGCCCCGACCCTCGAGCGGCAGCCCAAGCGTCTCGACGTATAGCTTGCGGCTGGCGTGCGGATCGGGCGCGATCACCGTCACCGTCGAGAGGAACTCGATGTTCATGCCACCTCCTCGTTCGGGCTTTGCTTGTTCAACGATCAAGCAGATTCTGCCCGGCGGCCATCGCACGCGCGGCGCGGAAGCGAGTGAACCGACGCACTGGTTGTGACGGTGCGGCCACCGTCAGGCCGTGCGGCGATGGCGTTCGAGGCCGTCGAGGATGAGGTCGAGTCCCCAGGCGAATTCGACGGTGTTGTCGTATCCGGACTCGGGGAGCTTGGCGGCGATCTCGGCGAGATACGGGTAGTCGTCGAGCGTGCCGATCGCGCGCGCTCTTCTCTGCGCCGCTTTGCCGGCATCGCTGGGTGTCTGGAACCCAAGTGTGTTCTCCTGCTGGGCGAAGCCGTAGATGTAGGCGTCCTGAACTGAGTAGGCGTGGATCGCGGTCTCGAACGCGAACCCGGCCTCGCGCAGGCAGCCCATTACCGCGTTGTGGTTTCGCAGATTTGACGGCCCAGGGCTTCGCGTCTCCATCACCCCGATCGCCCAGCTATGACGTTTGAGCGCCTCGCGCGCGGATATCGCCCGGCGTCGCATGGCTGAGCGCCAGTCGTCGTGGATCGCGGGAGACTCGATCTCGCCGAAGACGATGTCGACCATGCCGTCGAGGAGCTCGTCCTTGTTGGCGACGTGCTTGTAGAGCGCCATCGGCACGACGCCGAGCTCTTGCGCGAGCCGGCGCATGCTGAACCCTTCCAGGCCGTCCTGGTCTGCGAGCGCGACGGCGGCCTCGAGCACGAGCGGTCTGCTCAGGCGTGTCCGGCCGGTGTTCGTCTGTTCGGTCATCGCGCTTGACAAGTGTACGCCGTACACCTATAGTCCTGCAGGGAGAGTGTACGCCGTACACCTGACAGAGAGGGGCAATCATGGAAAGCTCAGGACAGACGCCCGAACGTTCGCCGGGCGACACCGAGCCGCCGGGCGGCGGCCACGACTACCCGCTCACCTACGCGGTCGACTATCCCGACCGCAGCCTCGACCGTCTCAGCTCGGCCTTTCGGATCTTCACGATCATCCCGATCGCGATCCTCGCCGCAACGCTCGAGGGAGGCAGCTTCGAGGCGAGCGCGGGAGGTAGCGGGGCGCGCTACGCCGGTGGCGGCATCGGGATCCTCGTCATACCGGTGCTGCTGATGCTGCTGTTTCGCAAGAAGTACCCGCGCTGGTGGTATGACTGGAACCTGGAGCTGACCCGCTTTAGCAACCGGATCGCGGTCTACTTCGCGCTGATGGACGACCGCTACCCCTCGACCGACGAGGAGCAGGCGGTCCGGCTGAACTTTCCCTATCCCGACGCCGAGCACGAGCTCAGCCGGGGCCTGCCGCTCGTTAAGTGGCTGCTAGCGATCCCCCATTACATCGTGCTGTTCTTTCTCACGATCGGCGCGTTGTTTGCCGCCATCTTCGCGTGGTTCGCGATCCTGTTCACGGGCCGCTACCCGCGGTCGCTGTTTGACTTCATCGAGGGCGTGATCCGCTGGCATAACCGCGTCGCGGCCTACGCCTTCCTACTCATCACAGACCGCTACCCGCCATTCAGCCTGCAGGCCTGACCGTCCGTGACTGGTGAGCGTCGCCGGCCCGGCGACGACCTGGCCAAACGCGCTCGCTTCAGCGGCAGCCCAGCGTATGACGGCCGCCTAGCCTTCCGGCCGCCGCGGCTGCCGCCCGGGCGTTGCGGACTGCGGCAGCAGGAGCGCCGCGTCCTGTGCGGCCGCACCCCGACTCTGTGCTTGAGCTAGCGGCTGGCGATCGTGAGCTGGGTGAGGTCGGCGAGGTCGGGGCCGAGGGTCTGCAGGGTCCAGCTTGACCCATCGGTTGTTGCGGCGTCCATGCACAGCCGGCCGAAGATGACCGCGAGCCCTCGCACCCAGACGTCAGATAGCCAGCTAAACGGCAGCGAGACGTCGAGCCCCTCTGCGGTACGGACGATCCTGCGCTCCTGCCCGGGTCCGATCATGCTGAGCTCGATCGCGAGCCGGGGCTCGCCGAGCCACGCGCGAAGCGTTCTGAGTGCCCGTCCGTAAAGGGCGGCCTCAAGCTGGGGGCGGGCGGCCTCAAGCGCGGCGTGGCCGGTTCGCAAGCGCCGGGCCCAGATCGCCGCGGTGGTGGCCTGCAGGCGGTCAGGCAGTGGGCCACCGGCCGCGAGCAGCCGCAGGGTCTGCTCTTCGGTATGCCGGCGCGGCCCGCTGTAGTCGAACCTGAGGCGGTCGACGTCGATCTTGAGGGGGTCGGTCAGACCGCGGGAGGCAAGCGTGAGCACGTGCGGATCGTCGCGCCGTCGAGACCATGTGTGCAGCAGCTCAAGGCAGGGGATCGTCTCGCCGGCAAGCGTGCGCTCCCCCTCAGGATCGCCGTGGTCGACGGCAATGAGCTCACCGGCCTCCCAACGTACGGTGTGGGTGCATCCGCCGCACGAGACCGTGGTCTCGGCCGCCGGGATACCAGTCCACCAATGACTCATGGACTGGCCTCCAGGTCGTCCCGAAGTAAGAGTGAGACGACCGTCTGATGGGACTCGACGCAGACGAGTAGGTCAACGCGCTTCGCGCGTGGATCCAGGGCCGGCCAGTAGCGCATCGTGCCCCGCGCGCCGTCGTCGCTGGCGTACCAGCCGGTCGGCGCTCCGAGGTAGTGGTTGTCGCGGTCATCACGCGCCCACCAGGCGACCGGTAGCTCATCGAGGGCGCCGACGCCCAGCACGTTAGGGGCGACCTCGAACTCGACCTCGAAGCCGGCCGGGTCAGAGGTGATCGAGTTCGCGGCGAACTGGACCCCGTCACACGAAGAGGTCACCGCGTCGACACTAAGAGTCCACTCGGGACCATCGTCTCGTCCGAGACGGGCCAGCAGAGATCCCCACGGCTCGACCAAGGATCGGGTGGACCCGCCACGCATGGGGCGCTGATGTAGGGGACGACGGGGCATACGTGCCGTGACGGCCCGCAGGTCCTTCAGCAGCCGCGACCGCTCGTCAAGTGCACCCGCGGCGAGCAGCGCCTGGATCAGGGGCTCGAGGTCAGTGGTGAGCCCGGACCGTATGTCGGCCACGGCGAGACGTCGCCAGAGAAAGCGCTCCACCGGATCTCGGTCTTCAAGCGCCTCGATGCGGACCTCCCAGCGCGCCGTGCGGCGGTTAAGGTCGACTCGGGTGCCGTCGATCTCAAGCCACGCGGCCTCTGGGGCGATGGTTCCGTGCAGCTCCAACTCTCGGTCCCAGTGATCTTCGCTGTCTCCGCCGCCGCTACCAGCCCGGACCACCAGTCGATTGCCATCGGGGTCAACGATCTCGGGAGCCGTGGCCCCCCAAGGGAAACCGCCCCGGCGTCTGAACAAGCGGGCGACTTGGCTTGACCCCCGGGCGTCGGGGCGCCAGCGGTAGCGCAGGGTCCCCCCGTCGGGACTGATGGAAAGGTCGCGCACGAGCAACTGACCCCGACCGAACAGGATCTCCTGGTCGACCACCACGGTCTGTCGCGGTATGAGGTTGCCGGCCTCGCGGCGACGCGAGGGCGGGCCGAAATGAATAAAGCCGGGCTCGCCGGCCCGGATGCGAGTCGCGGTGCTGTAGTCATCGATCACCCGCCACGCCTGATCAGCGGCGATCGTGCCCGCAACGACGAGCGCGGCGGCGGCACCCCGAAGCGGTGGCCGCTGATCGTGGTGCCGGTGATCGGGATCATCGAGCAGCCGTTCACCCAGCAAGCGCAGGTACATCTCGGCGTCGAAAGCCGCCATCAGCAGCAGCGTGGCAGACCGCGGCAGACTAGGCGACACGGATTCACAAAAAGCGGATCCAGGCGATCAGGGTCTCAACGGCTACACGCCCTGGCCGTCCGAACCATCACCCGGCACTCGAGTCATCACCGGGCCGGCTCGTCCCGGAGGCGGGCCGACTCGGAGATCCTCTGATGGGCGACGATATTGCTGATGGCGTTCTGCGCCGCGCTCGACTGCGGAGCGCTCGCGCCACGGGGTCTACGATCTCAGGGCCTGTCCGATGAGTGCCCCAACCCCGCCCACTCCAGACGGCGAGCCCTGGGCCGCCGAGTACGTATCGAGCAACGGCGCGACATCAGATCTCGTCAACGAGCGCGCGGGCCGCCTCGTCGTCCTGGGCTACATCACCGCGGTCGCGCTGCCGCCGATCGGCCTGATCATCGGGATCGTGCTAGCCACCCGCCCAGCGAAGGTGAGTTCCAGGCACTGGATATGGATCATCGTCGTCAGCATCATCGGTGCCGCCCTATGGGCCCTGGTGTTCGCGTCGGGGGCCCTGACGAGCACGAACAACGACCTCACCTGACGGAGAACCTGAGCCGTTCACCCCGACCCCCCGCCGCGGCTACGTCGTCAAGACGGTCCGCCGTCTGAGTCGGTACTAGACGCGATGAATCCGGCGGGCTGAGACGGTCGCAGTGTCGAACCCCTTCGCGAGGAGAACCTGATGCGCAGCTTGATCTACTCGATGAGCGTCTCGCTGGACGGGTACATCGTCGGCCCCGACGGTGGCTTTGACTGGACGACGCCCGACCAGGAGCTCTTTCGCTTCGTCACCGACCAGACGCGGGAGCTCGCCGCGTACGTGATGGGCCGGCGGCTGTACGAGACGATGCTGTACTGGGAGACAGCCGACCAGGATCCGTCGCTGGACGACGACGCCCTCGCGTGGGCTGCGATCTGGAAGCCCCTGCCGAAGGTCGTCTTCTCCACTACGTTGTCGGCCGTAGAGGGGAACGCGCGGCTAGCCACAGGCGGCCTGGTCGAGGAGATCGAGCGGTTGCGGGCCGAGCCAGCCGACGGCGACATCGCCATCGGCGGTGCGACGCTCGCGCGCGAGGCGGCACGGCTGAGCCTGATCAACGAGTACTGGCCTCGCGTGCATCCGGTGCTCTTGGGCGGTGGCATCCCGTTCTATCCGCAATCCGAGCGCAGGGTGGATCTGAAGCTGGTTGAGACCCGACCCGTCGGCTCCCAGGCCGTCTACTTCCGCTACCGCGTAGCGCATTAGCTGCAGGTCGCCCGGTCACGATCGACCGCTCACAAGGACGGCCCGCATATCCGCGAAGGCGGACTGTCCGGATCGGGCTGCTCGCGAAGGCTGCCGTGCGAGCACAACGGCACCTTGGACTCCTCCTTGAGCCGGGCGACGATGTCAACGGCGCCGCGACCTGAACCGGCCGAGACGGTGCGCGAGCCCACGGTAATCAGGTGACACGGCCACCGGATTGGGAGCGAGGCACCCTGCGTGGGCCGCCACGGACCGCTCGCTGGCGGCGTGCCCGGAACGCGAATTAGTGCTAGGGGTGTAGGCGGTCGAGGATCTGGTGGAGCGCGGCGTGGAGGATCGCTGACTGGACGGCGGAGTTGAGCTGGCGAGGGTCGCTGAGTTCTTGCAGCAGCCGCGCGACGTCGAGTTCGTCGATGGTCCGGCGTAGCACCGGCGCGGTCGGGAGAGCGTTGTCGACGAGTCCGTCCGGGATCGCTTCGATGATCGTCTTGACGATCCCGGGGAGATTGGCCTGGTCGAGGGCTTCGGGAAGAAGTTGGGACACCTTGGGCAGGCGGTGCTCGCGGTCGAGCCGGCTGACAGCGTCGCGCAGGCCCGCCTTGAGCGCGGCGGGCGCGCGGGGGTTTAGCGAGTGGGTGTCGGCGAGTGCGAGCACGAGCCGCTCGCGGGAGATACCGAGACGGCAGGCGGCGCTGTCGAGGCCGAGCAGGACGATCTGCTCCGCGAGCGGTTCAAGGCGCGGCGGGATCGGCGGAACAGGGCGCGGTATGCACGGATTGGCCGGTCGGCGCGGCACGTAGTCGCCGCCGCCGGCGGCGACCTGAACGCCGAGGACGGCTGCCACGAGCACGACGGCGATCACCGGCAGAACGAGTCGCTTCATCGGCGGCTGCGATCTTTGAGAGCGAGCACGGGTGCCAGCGCCAGCAGCGCCAGCGCCGCCGCGACGAGGAACGCGGTGCGGAACGCGCGGGTCGCGGCGCGCTTGAGCTGGTCCTCGAGGCCGTGCTCCAGGGCCTCGGCCGCGGGCGCCTGAGCCGCGGGCAAGCGCAAGCTCTCAAACGCGGGCCGCAGATCAGGCACGCGGCCGCGTTCGGCGACCAGCCGGCGTCCCAACTGGTCGGCGAGGTCGAGCTTGGTGGAGGCGGGCAACGGCGCATCGAGCACCAGGCTCGCGATTGCCTCTTTGGCCGGCGTCTCGGCATGGCGCAGGTCGGCGGTGAAGATCGGGGTGAGGATCGCGAGGCCGAGCACCACGCCCGCGTGCCGCGCGGCGATCGTCCAGCCCCCGTGAAGCGCGCGCGGGATCCGGTCGCGCAGCGCGGCTGTTGTCAGCGAGTCCACCGAAAGCCCGAGACCGAGACCGATCAGGACCTGTGGCGCGAGCGTCCAGGCGAGGTCCGCACTCGGCAGCAACGCCAGTCCCGCGAGCCCGCCCGCGATCAGCACCGACCCAGCGATCGCTTCTGACTGGGTCCCGGCTCGCACCCGGCGGAACACGGGGCCGGCCGCTAGGGCCGACACCGGCACCGCGGTGACGGCAGCCGCCGCCACGGCTGGCGAGTGGTCCCAGCCGTCCACGAGCAGCAGCACCAGCAAGAACAGCGCCGCGGTGAGCGCCGCCGATAGCAGCGCCAGCGCCAGGTTGGCCAGCAGGCGCGGGCGGTCCGGCGAGGCGTCCGCGTTCGCGTGTCGTGGCAGCACCCGACCTCGCAGCGCGATCGCGGTGGGCAGCGCCAGTAGCACCACCGGGATCTGCGCCACGAAGATCGCCCGCCACGAGAACGCCCACGTCAGCAGCCCTCCGATCACCGGACCGAGCGCCGCCCCGGCGACACCGGCCGCGGCCCACCGCCTCACCCCCGCGCGCTCGGCGCCAGTGGCCTCAACGAGGAGCTCGAGACTTCCGACGATCACAAGCGCGCCGGCGGCCGCCTGGGCCGCACGCGCCGCGATCAGCACACCCAGAGACCCCGCCACCGCGCACACGGTCGTCGCGGCCGCCAAGCCAATCACGCCACCAACGGTCGCCACGGCTGGATCCCCGCGCAGACAAAGACGCGCCGCTGGAACCGCCACGAGCGCGAGCACGAGATTGAACGCGATCAGCACCCACGCGACCTCCCCAACCTCAGCCCCGAAGTCCCGCAAGATCTCCGGCAACGCCAGCGTCACCACGCCCGAATCGCCAAGCACTACGGCGACAGCGAGCGACAGCGCCACGACGCCCCCGCCGCCTACCGTCAGAGGACTTACCGCTTGGTCGCCGCGATCCGCACTCATCAGAAGAGAACTCTGCCCTATCCACGCCGAGGGTCGAGACTTGCCAAGTTCGACGCCGAGGGCGCCGTGGACAAGCCAGGCGACAAGGTCTCGGGCGACTAGCGATGACCGGCCGGCGGAAGGCGGCTCGTCGGTCGAGCGCCCCGGCTGGGCCAGGGCGGCACGGACGACGTAGCCTCAGCTGCCGACCGCCTGTGGAAAATTGAAGTAGTGGTCGGGATCGACGCGCTGCCGGGTCGCCTCCAGGCGCGGCAGGTTCTCTGCGTAGTACGCCTGCGGCCACCCCTCCAGGGTCGGGTCGATGTAATTCTGGTAGGCCTGGCCGGATACATACGGGCGCATCTTGGTCCAGGCCTGGTCGATCCAGGAGGCACTGCTGCCCTGGCCGTAGTACTGGATGCAGAACAACTGCTCGCGATGGGCGAAGGCCGTCGCCGTTGGAGCCACTCGGTTGACCGCGCCGCCATATGAGTCGCAGAGCAGCGCGCCTGCGCCAGGCGCCTCGGTTGCGGCGACCATCGCCGACTGCCCTGCGCTCGGGAGCGGCTTGGCCACGTAATCCGATTTGGCGTCAAAGGCCTGGCGTGGCAGCGTCCCGCCCGGGGCGGTTCCGACGGTGTGACAGGCGGCGAACGTCTTTCCCACGCAGCCGGCGAGCAGGAACTGCAGTTGCAGGTAGGGCATCTCGACGTTGCCAGCCAGCGCCGCCCCGGGGACCGCGAGCAGCGGCGCGAGCAGTCCGCGGACCGCGGCGGAGGAGCCGAGATACTGGCCGACCGTGCTGATCGTGGGAGGTCCTTTGATCGAGTCGAGGTGCAAGATCGAAGTGATCTTGTCGGTCGTGTGCGGCGCCCACGACTGCCAGGCGTCGATCGCCTCGGTCGCAGACGACCATGGCCAAGTCACGTTGAAGTAGGTGGCGCTGGTGGGCAGCGGATGGATGTTGAACGTGAACTCGGTGACGATGCCGAAGTTACCGCCGCCGCCGCCCTTGAGCGCCCACAAAAGATCGCTGTCGGTTTGCGCGTTGACGATCCGAAGGCGACCGTCCGCCGTCACGATATTGGCGCTGACGAGGTTGTCGGCAGTCAATCCGAAACGTCTGCCGGCCAAGCCGAAACCACCTCCCAGCGTGACCCCGGAGACGCCCACCGACGGGCACGATCCGACAGGCAGCAACGCTCCCGCCTTCGCGAGCCCATTAGCCACGTCGATCAACTGCGCACCAGCCCCGACGGTCGCCGTCCGCGCCTGACGGTCAACAGCGATCGAGGTCAGCTCACTCAAGTCAATAACGACGCCATCAGACAGCGTCGAATACCCCGCGTAACTGTGACCACCTGAGCGCGCTCGCAGCCGAGCGCCGCGTCCGACCATGACGCGCAGCGCGCTCTGGACATCGCTCGCGTCGACGGGACGGGCCACCGCGCTCGGGTGCACGTCATCAAAGCGCAAGTTATAGACACGAGCGGCCCCGGCGTAGCCCGGTTGGCCGGGCCCGAACACGCGCCCGCGGATCGCCCCCCGAAGAACCTCGGCGACGGGCTCAGTGGCGGTCGAGGTCTGTGCAGTACTGCTCGCGGTAGTGGTGCTGCTCGCTGTCGACGTGGTCGTCGATGCGGTCCTCGACTTTGATCCGCCACAGCCGGCGATCAACGCCACGCCCACGCCCCCCGCACCGACCAGGAACGCGCGTCGATTCACGACGTTGGTATCGGACCCGCCCCCGTTCGCAGGCATTCCGCGAGCGAGGCTACCCCATTCCTTTGCCACGATGGCTCACGTTAGACCGAAGCGCGCCTGACTGGGTGCCGAGCCGGATGCTCGAAGCATGTAGAACGTCGATCAACCAGCGCTCGCGTTCGTCGAAAGTGATCACGCGCAGTGCATGACTTGGCTCCCGCAACAGTTCTGTAATCAGGAGAACTGAGCCGTGTCGCCGATGGGCGCCTTTAGCCGCTGACGGCCGATGCCTTGAAGGCGCACTGGCCGGGATTCGGGTAGTTCGCGATCGCCGTCACTATCCCCGCAAGCGACTTCCCGTCTGAGCTCACGAGATCGAAGTTGACCCCGTCGATTTGCGTAGTCGTCGTGCCGGAGGCCGAGCTGAAAAATATCGCCGCGTCCGGAGCGGCATCTTGGGTGTGCGAAAACGCCTCAAAGTAGGTGCCTGTGAGGCCGACCGGTCTGGCGAAGAGAAACGTGAGAGCCCCATTCCCGGACTGGTTTCCCTGGCATCCGGCGACGAGGTCGTAGGTGCCGTTGTCGACCAGGTCAACGTTCGATGCGCAGTTAGTCCCGCAGCTCGAAGCGGTCATCCAGCCCGACGTCAGCACCTCGCTGGCCGGTGCGAAGTCCGCGGGCGTCTTGCCGGCGAGCTCATCTGCGTTCGTGGCGTGGTCGGCGTTTGTAGCGTGGTCCGCGTTGGCGGCGTTGGTGGCTGTGATCGCCGTTGTAGCCCTGCTCGCGCTGGTGGCCGTGATCGCCGTTGTGGCCGTGCTCGCGCTAGTGGCCGTGGTCGCGCTGCTGGCCGTGGTCGCGCTGGTTGCCGTGTCCGCCGTTTTGGCGCTGTCGGCCGATGTTGCGTGCGTTGCGCTGGGCACGAGCCCCAGCGTCGCCGCGTCGATCTGCCTCCCGGTCAGCGAGCCCGGTTTGACCTTCGACGCGGTGACCGCGGCCCGTGCGAGCTTTGCACCTGTCACCGCCCTATCTTTCAACTGCCTGGTGCCGACCGAGTTATGTGGCAGGCTCGTCGCCGCGTATGCCGTTCCCGACATGGCGACGAAGATCGCGATCAGCGCGAGCGCGTTATGACGCCCGAACGAACTAATTCTGGCGAACATGTGACTTCCCCTGTCCGACGGTTGCTTGCGTCAATGACCACTAGGAGTGCTCGACGCCTTGTTGCATTCGATTGTCGCACCGTTGTCGATGCTCGCACTCGGCCGCACGGTTCTAGGTAGCAAGCTCCCGCGGGATGACTGACACTAACTGCCTGGCGTCTCGGCGTTTCGGTTTGGCGCCGCGACCTCGGCCGATGCCGTCGCCGCGGCGGCGAGTCGCTTGGAGATCGCTCGGACAGACTTGCCGACCAGCCGGGAGCGGTCCCGAACCCGCGCCCTGCCTCCGACCAGCTTCTGAAGCTTCTTGCCCTCGCGCTGCGAGTGTCCTGACTCCCTGCCAGGTGACTTGGTCTAGCGCACCAGACGGAACGATCGGCTTCTGACCGACCACGATGCCACTGTTCACAGCACCCAACCACGAGGGAGGAGCGATGCCCGGACCCGGACGCAACCAGCCCTGTTCATGCGGCTCGGGCCGCAAAGTCAAACGCTGCTGCGGTGAGCACCGCGGCCCCTCCGACGACCAACTCGCCCGCGCGCACCTCGCGACGCTCGCCCACGACGCCGTCCACTACCTCGCTCACCTCTCAGACGGCGCGCTCGAAATCCTCTGGGAAGGCCTGTTCGACCTCCCCACCACCGACCTGTCCCTGCACGTCAAGCTCCCAGACTTGATCACCCCTGAGCTGCGGCGCCTCCGCAAAGCGGTCGCCGAGGACGACCCCGACCAGGGCTGGGACGAACTACGCGCCGTGACCGAACAGATCGACACCCCACAACAACGCGCCCGCCTCGCCGACGCGATCCTCCACCTACGCGCCCAGCACCGCCTGACCCGCACCCAAGCCGCCTACGCGATCTACCACCTCAACACCCAATCCCAACACCTCCTCGCCGCCAGCCTCACCCACACCATCGCCGTCACAGTCGGCGCCAGCCGCACCCCCAGCGGCCTCCAAATTGCTGCCTAACCCCGACCATTTATCCGGGTGAAGTGGCTAGCCTTACTTTGGTCCGCGGCTCGGGGAGTGTCTGGGCCGGCGACACGATGTTTGATCGGGTGATCCCGCTGGGGTAAGCGTGCTGCCGCTCGGTCTTTACGCGCGCCGCGACTCAAGCGCGGCTTTGTCGCCGCGAGCGACGACGGCCGAGGCTCAGGGAGTGATGACGGTCTTTCCGTCGGTGGGCGCGTTAGGGTTCAGCGTCGCCACATCGTCGAGCTTGATGAGGGTGATCGGCGGCACTACGATCGTTCCACTGGCGACCATGTTGGCGAGCCGCTGCAACGCCTCACTCGACATGACAACGCGGAAGTTGACACCGGCAATTCCGCGCGACGCGAGGGCCTCCGTGTCGGCGATGTACCGTGTCGTTAGAGCCGTTCCGCCTGCACCTACTAGTGCTGCGAGCGTAGCGAAGGCGCTGGCGTCGCTCGCGAGGTCGACGAGGACGTCGATGCCCTCGGGATGCGTCTGCTGCACTGCGTCGGGTACTGAGACCGCCGTGCGGTCGACCGTCTCCGCGGCACCATAGGTACGCATGCGGACAGCGGCGTCGGCGCGGGCGACGGCGATCACGTGCGCACCGGCCTGCGCGGCGAGCTGCGTCGCGAACGAGCCGACGCCGCCGGCGGCGCCCACCATCAGGACGGTCTTCCCCGTGAGCTGTCCGAGCGATTCGACGATCTGCAACGCGGTCACGCCGGCGGTCGGCAGCGCTGCTGCGATTGTGGGATCGAGGCCCTCCGGTAGCCGCGCAAGCGGCGCATCCTCGGTGACGGCGACATATTCCGCATACGTGCCGGCCGAGCCGAGCGGGGCGATCAGCAGCTGGCCGAACACTTCCTCGCCGGGCCGGAACCTGTCCGCGCCCTCACCGACGGCCTCGACGACGCCAGCCAGGTCGGCGCCGAGAACGAACGGGAAGCTCCCCGGCATCCGTTCCTTCCACGCGCCGGCGGCCATCGACCCGTCCATCGGATTCATCCCGGCAGCATCGACCCTGATCAGCACCTGACCCGGTCCCGCGTGCGGGTCGGGCAACTCCGTCAGTGCCGGTGCCGCGCCGTATTCGTTGACGGTGATCGCACGCATCGTTGACTCCTCTCGCTCCGCCGCGTTGACTATACGCACTGGGCGCGGACTAGCGTAATACGGGCGAGCGACGGGCGAGCGAATCATTTCTGGGGTCGCGCAGCGGCTTACGTGCCGCGGAACCTCCTCACGGGGCAGCAATCGCGTTTGACTGCGCCCGCCACCGAGACATTGACTCGCGACATCGAGGAGGCGCTCGACCAGACGCCTACAAGGTCGACCTCGGACAGGGGTCTCGCACTGCGCGGCGTTGGCGAGCATCGGGACGGTCCCGATCGTCCTGCCGGCCGGCGCGAGCACCGGCCGCACCCCGGCTTGGCGCTTGCCTATCTCAGAGCGCGAGAGCCACGGGGCTCGGAAGTGACTTTGCGAGCGGCGACACAGTCACCCTTGAGACGGACGTTCGCTGCCGGCAGCAACGCGCCGTCCGACACTCAGGATCGCTGTGCTTTGCTGAGCGAGCCATCCGGTGAGAGGCGCGGCACCTCAAGGCAAGTTTGGCGCGGAGCACCGGCGGCTCGGCCCGGGCTTGCTGACCACCCGCCCGGGGCTTCTCGCTTATTCTTGTCGAAAATCGACCGGCGTCGCACCGGGGCCGGTGATGAGACGCCCTGCGTTCCTCGTCACCCGCTGGGCGACGCCAAGGAGGGATCTGATGAACTGGGGGTTCAAAACACCGTCACCCGCAATGGTAGTGTCAGTAACGGCGCTGTTCGTGGCGCTCGGCGGTACGGGCTACGCCGCGACCACTGTTGCCGGTCACGCGTCGACCACGGGAGCGCCGCGTCGCTCTGAGGCGAAGAAGAAGCTCGAGCGCAACGACAACCGGCAGGACAGGGCGCTGATCAACAAGCTCGCGCCGAGGCTCCGAGTTGCATTCGCGAAGGACGCCGGCACCGCCACGAACGCGACGAACGCATCGCACGCCACCAGCGCGGACAACGCAACCAACGCCACCAACGCGGACAACGCAACGCACGCGACGACCGCCGACACCGCGACGAACGCGACCAACGCCACGACCGCCGACACCGCGACGAACGCGACGACCGCCACGACCGCGACGACCGCGACGACCGCGATCAACGCGGACCTTCTCGGAGGCCTGCCGGGCTCGCTCTACCAACGGCGGAACGCCGAGGGCAGCGCCCTCGCCGGCGCCCTGATCACCTCCGACGGCGGTGTCACGTCTTGGTTCAACGCGTTCGGCGGCGCGCCAACCGTCACCCACCCCTCAACCGGCGTCTATGACATCAGCTTCGACGGTTTGAACGTCCAAGGCGACAACACGGTCATGCTCGTCACTCCGAACACCCCATCGGCGGATTGCACGGCCACGAATGCCAGCAATGCAAGTAACGCATCGACGACTTTTATTGTGGTTGAGACAAAGGACTGCGACGGCACCGCCGCCGACCGAGGCTTCCATCTGATCGCATTTGGCGACAGCGCCACGGGCTGAGCGGCCGTCACGCGCCGCCCGCTGTCAGGCCCTTCTCAGCGGGATCCTCCTTCGGCGGCAGGGTGTGACTTCAGCGCGCGGCTGGGCGGATCTCGATTCGCCGCGCGCCGGCGGGGTCAGTCAGTGCTCAGCCTCGCGCGCCTCGGGCCAAGGCACCCCGGGTTCGGTTCGTGCCTCGTTCACCGCCTGGTGCTCCTCGTCGGTCAGCTTCTCATCGTCATAGGGGGACGCGTCGAGCCTAGCGATGACCGGGCCCTGAGCCCGGTTGCGGGCCCGGGGCTGCTGGGTCTCCGACGGCGTTTTGTGCTGAAGTGACGATCGTCGGTCCTCGTGGTGGTGTGCGCTGTCGCGTTTGAGTGGCGGACGTTCGCAGCGGTGACGTTGCCCGCCGCGAGGGTGGTGTCCGATCTGAAAGTCGAAACGGGGTACGAGGGTTATGACGAAGGGTTCTGGGTCGGGTGCTGCCATTGATGCGAAGATGGTGGACACGCGTGTAGGGGCCGTGCAGTGCGCGACGGTCGGGGAAGGGACTCCGGTTCTGGTCGTGCACGGGAGCCCGGGCGGGTATGACCAGGCGCTTGCGATGTCGCGGTTCCTCGATCACGAGCGGTTTCAGGCGATCCTGCCCTCACGTCCCGGATATCTGCGGACAGAGCTAGGAGACCGAGGGGCGCTCGATGCGCAGGCTGAGCTGTTGGCGGCGCTCCTGGACGCCTTGGGCGTCGAGCAAGCCGGGGTGCTGTGCTGGTCGGGTGGTGGACCGCCGGCCTATCGCCTGGCAGTTCGCGACCCCGGTCGAGTTCGCGCGCTGGTGGCTTGCGACTGCGTGAGCAAGCAGTACCCGCGCCCGCGTGAGAGCGCGTCTGACAAGCTCATGTTCCACACGCGAGCGGGGCAGTGGCTGCTACGGGTGCTAATCGCTCATTCGCCAAAGCAGGTCATCGCCGGCTCGCTTGAGCAGGAGAGCGACCTGTCCAAGGAACAGCTGGCGCAACGCGTGCAAGAGGTGTTCGACGACCCGGGCAAGCGTCAGCTCGTACTCGACGTGTCAGCCACCATCAGCCAGGTGGGACGTAAAGCCGGCTACGACAACGACATTGAGCGGTTCGAGATGATCGACGATCTCGAGCTAGAGCGGATAACGGCACCGTCGCTGATCGTCCATGGCAGCGCGGACACCGACGTCGAGCCCGACCACGGCCGGAGCGCCGCAGCCCGCATTCCCAACGCCGAGCTGCTCGAGCTCGATGCCGGCACCCATTTCGCCTTCTACACCCATCCCGACGCCGATCTGGCCCAAGCCCGGGCTATCGAGTACCTGGACGTCCCCTAGCCGAGTGGCGGTCGACTGCCGCCGCCACTCTTGCCGCACGACCATGGGCGAGCCACGGCGGCCGCCGAAGCTCTGGCCAGATAGCCTCCGACCGCATGGCTGACGCCCGGAACTTGATCAACCCTGTGCGCTCGTTCTTGAGTGCTCCGCGGTGTGCGGTGCTCGCGACGATCGCGACCGACGGCGCGCCGCGCCAGATCGTCATCCACTACCTGCTCGGTGACGACCATCTCCGAATCAACGGGCACCGAGACCGTCGCTGGGTCGGCAACCTGCGACGTGACCCGCGCGTATCACTCGTCGTCCACGACCAAGTCGATTATCTGCATTACGTCTCGATCCGAGGGACCGCGACGCTTCTGGATGAAAGCGACGCAGCGGTCGCCGAGGCGATGCGTCAAGCCGAGCGATACGACGAGGACCCAGCGGACTTCGCCGGCCAGCCCCGGGTGAGCTTTCGCATCAACGTCGAACGTGTCAGCGAATACGACGGCTGATAGTGGGCGTCGACGTAGCTACCGCGGCGCCAACCCGAAAGCGAGCGCGAGGCGGGGCGGCCGACGGCGGGCGCTCGGGTTCAGGCGGCGCTCGGGTTGAGGCCCTAGAAAGGCCGCGCTCGTTCACGATCATCGACGGTTTGCACAGTAACGCCGTGGGCCGGCTCGAGGCCGGGCTCAGTTCGGCTCCGCTCGATCGATAGCAGCGGAGGTGCTTGCAAAGCGCGATAGCCGCGACCCGCGTCAAGGCGGGACGGTACTGTCGTCGGCTTGCTCGTCGCGTCCTCCACACGGCGGCGCGTCCACGCGCTCGTGATCCGCTGCTCCTGCGCGGCGCTCGCCGTCGTGGCGGCGGGGCTGCTCGGCGCCTGCGGCGGCGGATCGTCATCGAAGGTCGCCAAGCTGCCAGCGCTGCACCCCGACCGCGCCGGGCCGCAGTCGATGTTCACGGGCACCGGCGAGCTGATCAGCCAGCCGGTCGCGACGATGAACACCCTGCAGCGGCTCGGCATTCAGAGCGTCCACGTCTACATCAACTGGTCGGCGATCGCGCCCGACCCGTCCTCGTTTCACAAGCCGAGCTTTGACGCGACCAACCCCGACGCGTACCCCGCGTCGGGGTGGGCAGCCTACGACGCGATCATCCGGGGACTGACCAGCCGCGGCATCGCGGTCAACCTCGCGCTCACCGGTCCGCCGCCGTACTGGGCCGAGGGGCCGGGCGACCCGACGCGCATGACCCAGCCGGAGTGGAAGCCGAATGTCGCGGACTATGAGGATTGGGTCAAGGCGGTCGGGGCGCGGTACAGCGGTCGGTTCACGCCGCCGGGAGCGTCGACGCCGCTGCCGCGGGTTGATTTCTGGTCGACCTGGAACGAGCCGAACATCGGGATCAACCTCGCGCCCGAGACGACCCACGCCGGCTCGGCGGTCGAGGTCGCGCCGACGATCTACCGCAACCTTGTCGACGCGGCGTGGACCGCGCTGCACGCGACCGGCCACGGCGATGACCGGATCCTGATCGGCGAGCTCGCCCCGCAGGGCGCAACGACCGCGGGACAGCCAGGGCTGTTCGGCGCGATGGCCCCGCTGCGGTTCCTGCGCGCGCTCTACTGCGTCGGCGCGAACGGCCGGCCGCTGCGCGGAACCCATGCGACGGAGCGCGGCTGCCCGCAGACCGCCGCCGGATCGGCCCGTTTCGCGGCGCACAACCCGGCGCTGTTCGACGCGTCCGGGTTCGCCGTGCACCCGTACTCGTTCAGCTCGCTGCCCCCGAACGTCCGGATCCCCAACGAACCCGACTACACCGAGCTGGCGGCACTGCCCACGCTCGAGTCAGTGCTCGACCGCCTGCAACGGACTTACGGCTCCGCAACGCGCTTTCCGATCTGGTCGACCGAGTTCGGCTACATCACCAACCCGCCTAACGACCAGTACACCATCACCCCGGCCTTGGCCGCGTACTACCTCAACTGGGCGCAGTACCTGAGCTGGGAGGACCCACGGATACAGTCCTATGACCAGTACCTACTCACCGACCCGCCGACCAAGCAACCGTTCGCCACCGGCCTCGAGACCGCCGCCGGCGCGCCGAAACCCGGGTTCGCGGCGTTCCGGATGCCGCTCTACCTACCGGTCTCGAGCACCGCCAAGGGCCACCCGCTCGTCGTCTGGGGCCAGGTCCGCCCAGCCCCGCTCGCCCGGCGCCAGACACGCCGAGCCCAGGTCGTCCAGATCCAGTTCCGTCCGAGCTCAGGCGGCGCGTTCAGCACTGTCAAGCGCGTGACGATCACCAACCACAACGGCTACTTCGAGGTGCTCCAGACGTTCCCGGCCTCCGGCTCGGTGCGGCTGCTCTGGACCTACCCCAACGGCGAGACCGTGGTCAGCCGGAACGCTGACATCACCCTTCATTAGCCAAAGCCCGGTTCTCCAAGCGTTTCTGATCATTGCGGTTTGCGTGTTTTTGATCAGCACGTTCATTGTGGTTCGCGATGCGGTCACGGGGCGACCGTGGGTGCTGATCGTCTACTGCCTTGCGCTCGCTGGCGTGTTTTTGGTACCAGCACTCCCCAGTCGCTGGCGGCAGCCCGCCGTCGCGCCCCGTCTTGAGCTGTCGCGGTCAATCCGACTAATGGTCTAGATCCGCCCGCGACCGGCTATAAGGTCGTGTTTCTGATCGCTAACGTGACTTGAGGCGCGAATCAGGGGCGCCGGGGAGGCGATGTGCGTGGACGAGCCTGACGGACTAGATCTGACCGAGCGCCTGGTGACACCGGCTGAGATGGCCCAGATCATGGACCGCACGCCGACGGGCCGAGGCGAGAGCTTCGATGGCTGGCCGGGCAAGCGAGACGAGTACCCGACTCCGTCCTGACGCAAGGAGCCACGTACTGCGCCCGGACCGATCCAGAAGTCCGGACGAGTCTGCCGCGCTTCTGGATCCTCAGTGTGATGCTGGCTCGGTCTCGACGATCCATAGCGCGGCGTCTGCGCAGTCCATGCGGGTTCCCCCCTCGGCATCGTCGACGCGCACTCGCAGCACGCGCACGCGCTCGCCGCGAAGCGTGGTCAGCGCACCGTGCCCGCCCGAGCGCGCCGCGGCAACGCGCCACGCCAACACCTGACGACGTACCTCGGCGGCGGTCTGCGACCAGTCAATTTCGACGTACTCCGGTTCGAAGAACGCGGCGTAGGTTGCCTGCCCGTCTGGCTGTGGATCGCCGGCGTCTCCCTTTTCAACGCGCGCGAGCGCGTTTGGAAGCAGCGAGCCGAGCAGAGTGAACATCCGCTCGAACAGCTCTGGCGCGTCCTTGACGTCGTCGATCGGCGTAGTGCCCTGGGAGAGCAGCGGGCCGGTGTCGAAGTGCGCGTCCATTCGGTGGATGCTGTAGCCGAGCTCGCGGTCGCCGTTGCGGACCGTCCACGCGATCGGGTTGGGACCCCGGTAGCGCGGAAGCAACGAGGGATGCGTGTTGATGATGCCCATCGGCAGGATGTCAAGCGCCTCGACGGGTATCAGTATGGGGAAGGCGGCGCTGATTGCGACGTCCGCCCCGAGTGCGGCGAGCAGCGGCGCGATCCCCGATGGAGAGCCAGCCACTACTACGTCGAATCCGTCCCCTGCCTGAGCAGCGATCTGGCCGAGGCTGTCGGATCCATAGCGGCTGCCGCCGAGCGTTGTCGTGAGCGCGCCTACGGGCTCGTGACCGCTCCTGCGAAGCGTCGCCGCGAGGCGGGAGACGGCCCGGTCGACGCGCGAGATCAGGGCGACCCGCACAAAGTCAACATACCGGGGCGACGCGGTCTCTGGGCGATGCGCCTTGATGTTCGACGAACGCGCGCGGCCGCAATTGCCAGGCTAGGCTCGAAATCAAGGCGGTTAGGATGCAGCCGGCAACGCCCACCGGCGGCTTCCGCCGTTGGCCCCCGGAGTGCCGAAGCACGAGCAACGACCTCGCGGCCGCTCCGAAGCCGCTCCGACGACGAGCAGGACGGCCTCTGGTGCTGTGCGGGCCGCGCCTCAGCGGCTTCCTCGAACCAGCGGTCATCTCAGCGGCAGGCGTGCAGCGCTCGTTGACGCTGCTTCGAGGCTGTGGCTGACCGGAGCGGCAGCGGCGGTCTCGTGGCTGCGGCCGCGACAATGGTCCTTGACCAGGCGACCGCGGTCCAATGTCCTTCACACGATGTGCCTTGATCGTCGTGCGCCGGCATTGGCAGAATCGCGCAGCAATGACAGGCCACGGGTCCCGATATCACTACAGCGTCGTTCGCGACCTGGGCACGCGGGGGCGGGCGGATGTCGCCTTGGTGCGATCCTCGGACGCGCATGGAGCGTTGGCGCGCCTGCGCCACAAGCAGCCCGGCGACGCCGTGGTGGTGGCTCATCGGACGTTTCGACCGATGTTCGAGCTGGCCGAGATGGAGGCCTACGCCGCCCAACTTGAGCGCGCCGCGACGCACGGCAACGAGGGCACGCTGGGGTGTTTCGTTGACACCAAGCAGCGCGAGAACGGGACGGTGCAGGTGGCGCTGTATGAGCGTTGGTTCGATGGACAACGGCTGCGGTGCGAGGAGCTCGCGTGCCGCGAGTTCGACGCGCAGAACCCAAATGCGCTCGCCTCAAGCGCAGAGTTCCTGACCGAGCTCCAGTCGTGGGCGGCCGACCGCAACGAGCAGCAGGAGGTCGACTACCTCGAAGCCGCGGCCCAAGACCGCGACCGAGCCGAGCGAGCCACCGAGCGCTTCGATGCCGCACGCGAGCTCGCCCAGATCCTCGCCAGCCACAACAAGCCGGCAGACAACACCTGAGCGAACCCCCGCGTCCTCTTCCGACGGCGTGGGACGAAACCCCCAAGCGGCAGCCGGTCGATCACCGCTCGGCCGGCGACTTTGCCGAAGCCTCGAGGGCTAGGTGCCGGGTTCGGGCCGGGCTCGATCTCAGCTCGAGTAAGAGATGAACTCCAGAAGGCTTCCGTCGGGATCGCGGAAGTACACGCTAATCCCGCGGCCTCGCGCCCCGGTGCGTTCGGCTGGCCCGAGCTCAACCACAACGCCATGGCGCTTGAGATGCCCGACGGCGTCCTGGATTGGACCGTCCCACGCAAAGCACAGGTCGCTGTTGCCGGGCGCAACCGGAATCCTGGCGAGCGGGTCGGCGATCGCGCCGGGACCATGGACGTTGAGCTGCTCGGTGCCGAAACGGTACGCCCACGTGCCATCGGCGCGGTCGACGAGCTCGGCGCCGAGCACATCGCGGTAGAACGGGTTAGAGACCGACCAATCCGATACGTGAATCACGCAATGATCGAGCTTGACGGGCGCGCCGGACACCGTCAGAACGTTAAGCGACACGCGCCCGAGCTGCATGAGCTCCACACGGCCACCTCCCCGACCACCGACAACATCGTGGCCGTCAACAACGGGGCAAGATCTTGGTCCGGCGCTTCCGCTCTGCGTCGGCCACCCGCCAAGACATGAGCCGGCGCCGCAAGTGCTCGGCGGCGACCCCCTGCGCCGGGGACAGGGTTGCAGGAGAATGACCGCGTGGATCTTGGGTTAAGAGACCGGGTGTATCTCGTGACCGGCGGTAGCCGTGGTCTTGGTTTTGCTGCAGCGGAGGTGCTGGTCGCGGACGGCGCTCGCGTGGTGATCAGCAGTCCGCGCGAGTCGACGGCGTCTGCGGCGGCAGCCCGCTTGTCACAGAACGCGGTCACGGCTGGCGCTGTCACCTGGGTCGTAGCGGATAACGCCGATCCTGGCACTCCGGATCGGCTGATCGCAGCTGCAAACGATCGGTTTGGGCGCTTAGACGGTGCGCTGATCAGCGTGGGCGGCACGCCACCGGGCAGCATCCGGAACACGCCTGACGACGCGTGGCGGTCGGCGTTTGAAAGTGTCTTCCTGGGCGCCGTTCGCCTGGCTCGGGTTATCGCCATGGATGCGGTGAGCGAAACAACCAAGGACCTTCCCCCAACCGGCTCGATCACGGGAACAGGCCCCTCGCTGTTGTTGGTGCTCGCCTCGTCGGTGCGCGTGCCGCTCGCTCAGCTGCCGATCTCCAACGGCCTGTTCCCGGGCCTGGCCGGCGTGGTCAAGACTCTTGCCAACGAAGTCGGCCCCGACGGGGTCCGGATCAACGCTCTACTGCCCGTCAGGATCGCCACCGACCGAGTCCGCGAGTTCGACGCCCTGAGCGGCGATCCAGACCAGGTTCGCGCGCGCGAGTCGCAGCACATCCCACTGCGCCGATACGGGGAGCCCGAGGAGTTCGGGCGGGCTGCCGCGTTCCTGCTCTCACCCGCCGCCTCCTACATCACCGGCGCCATGATCCCGGTCGACGGGGGCGCCATCCGCTCGATCTGACCCGCATGACCCCGCGACCTCGCCCAGCAGGCCCCGGGTTCAGCCCACAACGATCAACCGAGCGATCTCCCCTGGCCGCGTCCCACCACCGACGGGCTACCTCGCCGGCGCCGCCCGGTCCAGGCTTCTCCTTTGAGCCGCTGAGCGGCCTGAGCAGCAGCCGAATCATCGCAGCCCTATGGGCGACGGAGCGAAAGACTGATCCTGGGGTGAGGGGCGCTGTCGTGTGAGCGCGATAGACCCGAGGAGTGCCGAACGGCGCGGTGTCCGTGGTGCGGGCGGTGGTAACACCTGTACGTGGGTCGGGCGCTGGGGGGTCGGCGGCGGTGGTTAGCGTTCGCGGCGGCGGCGGGCTGGGGAGCCGGGCGGTGAGGCGGCGCGGGCGGCGGTGAAGAGTTCGGCGAGTTCGGGGTCCATGTAGTAGTCGGTGCCACCGTCGGGGCGTCCTTCGGTAGCGATCGGGAGTGTGCGATCGAGATGGCGGCTGTAGCGGCCCGGCCACGCGAGGATGCCCGCGACGCCGTGGGAGCCCTTCTCGAGCTTGAGGCGTTTGGCGATTTCCTCGCCGGCAATTCGTGCGCCCGGCGTCGCCGCGAGCAGGTCAAACAGCTCGCGCGCCTGGGGGGCGAGCTTGCGATATAGCCAGACGGCCTGGTCGGCGTCCTGCGCCGACCAGGCTTGAGCCTGTCCGTGGCGTCGGTGACCGCGCGAGCCGCGGCGTCCGCCTCCGGGCAGCGGGGGCGGTGCCCCCGGCGCGGCGGCGAGGAAGGACGCGAACCACGCGTAGAACTCGGGTACGCGTTCTTCCGGGACCGCCACGGTGACTTGCTTGTCGGCCATCAGGCCTCAGTCGGCGCCTGGGTCGGCTCGCTGTGCTCTGAGGTCTCGCCGCGCCGGGCGCAGCGATCCCCGTGCTCATGCCGGCCGCGGTGCGGCCTGCCATGGCGCTCGCCCCGCCCGCGGCCGCGAGGGCCGGCGAGGAATCGCGCATAGAACGCATGAAACTCGGCCAGACGGTCCTCAGGGACATCGACGGTGACCGACTTGTACTGGGTTGCGGAAGAGGTTTCCCTATCCATGTTTTACTCCTATCGTTGCTTACGCTAGCTAGCATATCAGAAGTAAATACTTAAGTAAAGGAGCTTCATTGCCGGCGACTGAAACCAGGAGCCACGGAAAGGCGCTGCGCTCCCAATCCTGGCGCTCGGATTTAGGTGGATGCGATCGTGCGAAGCGCTCCAGCGGCGCGATCCCCGGTGCCGAATCAATCGCCAACCGAGCTGGCGAGCCTTGCTTGCGCTAATGCGGTCCGCATCGTCGTGATCGTTGAACGCGCGGCCACCAGGCCCATGGTTGGGCTAGGTTCTGTCGGATGGCTTGGTTCGGGCGACCGATCAGGACGCCGACGCTGCTGCTCGTGGCGATGTTGGTGGGGTTCGCTGTGATCGCTGGGTGCGCGATAGCGACCGGAGAGCTGCTCGAGCTCGCTGAGCGGCCGAATGGGTCGACAGCAGTTGACAGCTCGATCACCTCGTGGGTTGTCGCGCACCGGACGCACGCATTGACATCGGTGGCGCGGCTGTTGTCGACGCTGGGAAGCCAGGCGGTCCTGATTCCGCTGACTGTGGTCGCTACGGTGGCGCTGATTGGACGGCGGCGGTGGGTCGTGGCCGGCTTGCTCGTCGCGGCGTGGGGCGGAGCGATTGGCATCTACAACCTGACCAAGCATTTCGTGCATCGCATGCGCCCGCCGATGGACATCTGGCTCACCGACGTGGGGCGAACGTCGTCCTTTCCCTCGGGCCATGCGACACAGTCGCTGGCGACGTTCCTAGCGCTGGCACTCGCCAGTGCAGTATTGCTCCCGGCGGCGCGCTGGCCTGGACGCACGATCGCCCTCGGGCTCGCGATTGGCGTCGGCTGCTCGCGGGTGTACCTCGGGGTCCATTGGGCCACCGATGTAGCAGCGGGGTGGCTGATCGCGGCGGCATGGGTGACGATCGTGGTCTGGCTCGCCCGGGCGGCAGACTTGATCCGGCAGCGAGAGCGCGGCGAACGGGAACTCCAGACATAGCCGCGCCGAGGCGTTCGTCACCGGACCGGCTCGACCATCGAGCGCTAGCGGCGCCGCTGGCCCTCGCGCTGCCACACCTGCGCCTCAGAGACGTCGGCCTTCGCCGAGCTCGCTGGCGAGGCACTCCGGAGAAATATTCGCCGAAAGCGACCGGCTACGCGGCGTCCGCGCGAGACGGAAGCAGCCACTGCGGCACGGTGTCCCGTAAGCCGATCTCTATCCGGGCGTTCCGTCGCGCTCTCCTCTTCGGGCGAGGTTCTGTAGCTGCCGTTCGTGCACGCCAGGCAGCCAGTCGTATGTCGCCGATGGGCCGACCCGCGGGTCGCTGACAACTTGGGCGTCACGCAGGGCGTGCAGGTACGCGCGATCCTGTTCGATCCGAGCGTGTATCTGATCAGCTTCGCCGATGGACCCGTGGCCGGGGACGACGATGTCGACGTCGTCCGCTGCGCCCTCGAGCAGCCGCAGCGCGGCGAGGTAGTCCTCAATCGGGTCCGTGGTGTCGTTCAGGTCGAGCAGCGGAATCAGGACATCAGAAAGTGTGTCCCCGGCGACGAGAACGCCGCGTTCCTCGATCAGTAGCGCCGCATGGCCCGGGGCATGCGCCTGATGCTCGATGATCCGGATTTGAGGGCCATCCCAAGGAATCTGCTCCGTCTCGGCGGGCAGGCCGGTAATGAGGCCGAGCATGTCCAGCGGCACCTCCTCGACGATGTCCGGCGGTATCAGCTCGGCGATGCGGGCCTTAGCGCGCGCGTTCGACAGCCGATCTCGGACCGTGGCCGCGCAGCGCGCCGTGCCGTAACGGGGCGCCGCGCCGAGGCTGGCGTGCCAGAGCAGGTGATCCCAGTGAGGATGCGTCGAGAAGCCTGCGGCAACGGTCTGGTCCAACTCGGACAGGTCGTTCGCAAGGCAGGCCATTTCGTCGCCGCGCACCCCGGGGTCGATGAGCAACACGCCAGCCCGGCCCTCCACGACAACGGCGTTGGTATGCAAGAACTCGCTCTGGTGGATCAGCACACCCTCCGCGACCTGTCTCAGCACGGGGCTCCTTCCGCTTGTGGTTTGCAACCGCTAGGCGAGAATCTAGTGCCCGCAGACCGCTGATCTGGCGACGACCCTGACTCGGGCTAGGCTTGGATGTTGTCGGCCAGGCCATCGAGCGTGCTCGCCTGCGCGGCGGCAGGTACCCCTGGGATTTCAGCCCCGCGACGCCTTGCTTGTAGGCGGTGACGAGTTTCGCGAGCTGTGTCGCGTTTAGGTGCGGGGTCGCGCTTTGACGTGTTTGTCAGCGGCGGGGTGTGCTGACCGGGGTCGTGCCGCGGGTGGCGGTGTGGGTTGGGTTCGGTGTGTGCCTGGCTGGTGGGGGTGGGTTGCTTTTGGAGGGTGCGAGTCTGTATCCGATGCCGGGTGTGTTTTGGATGACCGCGGGTTCTCCGAGCTTGCGTTTGAGCCGGCCGATCGTGACGCGGACGGTGTTGGTGAATGGGTCGGTGTTCTCGTCCCAGGCTTGCTCGAGTAGTCGTTCGGCGCTGAGCGCGCCGGGGCTGGCTTTGAGTAGCGCTTCGAGCACGGCGAATTCTTTGGCGGATAGGTCGAGTTCTCGGCCGTCGCGGGTGGCGGTCTGGGCGAGCGGGTCAAGCTCGATTCCTGCGGTGGTGAGGGTGCGGTGTTGGGCGGTGGGTTTGCGGCGTGCGAGCGCTCGGACGCGGAGGATGAGCTCGGGGAAGTGAAACGGTTTGGAGAGGTAGTCGTCAGCGCCGAGCGCGAGCCCGGCGACCCGATCGGCGGGGGAGCCGGCGGCGGTCAGCATCAGGATCATCGCGGGATCGTGTGAGCGGGTGATTACGCGGCAGAGCGTGTCGCCGTGCACGCCGGGGAGGTCGCGGTCCAAGACGACGACGTCGTAGGGATAGAGGTTGAGTTTGGTGGCGCCCGCGAGGCCGTCGTAGGCGACGTCGACGGCGATCCCGTGGTCGCGCAGCCCCTCGGCGATCAGGTTCGCGAACTCCGGCTCGTCCTCGACGACCAGGACCCTCATGCCGCTAGCGACCGGATCAGGGGGTGGCGGTCACGGCTGGGAGCGTGATCTTGACGCGCAGGCCTCCATGCGGGCGCGCGTGGAGTTCGAGCTCGCCGCCGTGCGCGTCGGCGACCGCCGCGACGATCGACAGGCCCAGCCCGTGACCGTTGCGCGAGCCGGTACGCTCGACCCCAAGGCGCCGAAACGGCTGCCCGAGCCGCGTGACGCTCTGCTCATCGAGCACCGGCCCGCCGGTCTCGACGACCAATCGCGCCGCTCGGTCAGTGCTCGCGCACGCGATGGTGATGAACCCGTGCGGCTCGTTGTGGCGCACGCCGTTGTCGATCACGTTGCAGACCATCCGCGCCAGCAGCGTCTCGCTGCCCGCAACCGCGACCGGCGCGAGCGTCGCGCGGACCTCGAGCTCGCGCTCGGCGATCCGCGCATGATGCGCCGCCAACGCGTCGGTCACGAGCTGATCAAGCGAAACGACCCTGCGGTCGCTAAACGTCCCGTGCTGCGCGCGCGCGAGCAAAAGAAAACTCTCCAGCAGCGCCTCAGCGCGGTCGAGATCCCTGCGCAAGCCGTGGTCGAGAGCTTGGGTTTGTGCCGGCACGCCCCCGGGCTTGGAGACCGCGACATCCAGCCGGGTGCGCATCATCGCCAACGGGGTACGCAGCTCATGCGACGCGTTGGCGACAAACCGCCGCTGCGCGTCAAACGCCGCCTCCAGGCGCTCGAGGAGTGCGTCGATCGTGTCCGCCAGCTCCGTGAGCTCGTCGCGCGGGCCCGAGAGCGCCAGGCGCTCGTGCAGGCTACGCTCGGAGATCCTCCTCGTCCTCGCCGTGATCGTCCGCAACGGTGCCAGCACCCTGCCCGCGACGACCCAGCCCAGCGCGACCGAGAGCGCCGCCATCACGACCAGCGCGATCGCCGACTCGACCAGCAACTGGTGCAGATCAACGTGGTTCTGGTAGCGCAAGGCGGCCACGATCCGGCCGATCTCGATCGTGCGCTCCCCCCGCCCCAACCCAGCGAACCGACCACCAGAAACGACCCTCCCCGCAGGCCGATGACTGGTGCTATCGCTGACCAGCACGTAAGTGGTCACCAGCAAACCCGCTCCACAAACCACAAACAAGCCGCCGTAGAGCGCTGTGAGCCGCAAGCGCACGCTCCGTGCCGGCCGGCCACCACGCTCAAACCTCTCAACCAGCCTCTCGTTCAACCACATCACTAGCCCGAGAATGCCCGACAACGGCTAACAACCGTGTAACAGCCGCCGTAGCGCCCCCGTTATACGTGGTCGCGTACAACCCCGATGCCGGCGTCCTCGCCACGCCAACCAGATCCACCGAGCCCACACTCGGAACCCGACGCCCACGACATCGACACGATGAGCAACCGACAACCGAGCCGAAACTCCACACGACGACACCGGCGACCGACCGCACTGCTCACGATCGCAACCGCAGCGGCTACCTGCACCCTGACGCTCGCCGCCTGCGGATCCTCGACCACGCCGACCGGCACTACCGCCTCGAACCTATCGAGCCGGCTGGCGTTCGCGAAGTGCATGCGCTCGAACGGGGTGCCGAACTTCCCTGACGGGCCCAGCATTCCTGACGGGGTGGCGCAGTCGCCGGCGTTCCTAAAAGCCGCGCACACGTGCCGCAGCAAGCTCCAGCCGGGCGGCGGCCCCCATGGGGGGATATCGGAGAGCACGAGGCTGAGCCTGCTCCACCACGCCGAGTGCATGCGCGCGCACGGCGTCTCGAACTACTCCGACCCCACGATCCCCAGCCACGGACCGTACGACTTCGGACCGCCACCCGGCATCAATACCAACGCCCCGGCGTTCCAACGGGCGGCAAGCGCGTGCGGGGGCCCATGAGGGGTATCACGATGACCGCCCAGACCATGTCAGCGACTACGCCCCGCCCTGCGGCGTCATGCGTTACGCGAGGGTGGGCACGCGTCTCGCTTCCTCCGGCGCCGCTGGGATTCGGGAGAAGATCGACACCCGGCTTGCGGTTAGGTAGGCGATGGCGCGGTGATCGTCTCGTTGCGAGAATCGAAGGGTGCAATCGGACTGGGCTGCGGTGTTCGAGCGAACGTATGACGGTTCGCCTTCAGCCGTGCAGGAGCGCGTCTGGCGCGACGTTCTCGGTTCGGAGTATCCGGTCGGGATCGACCCTTACAGCTGGATCACCGTTTCAGAGCTCGAACGCTTCAGATCTACCGAGTAAGGAATGACGCCATGACCAGCTCACACGCGAATCCCCTGGAGCCCATCCCGATCCACGTCCCTGACGAGGTCCTCGATGACCTGTGCGCCCGTCTCGCACTGACCCGGGCGCCGCTGGACGAGCGGAACGGGGACTGGTCCTACGGCGTCCCGGAAAGTTATCTCCGTGAGCTCGTTGCCTACTGGCGAGATGATTACGACTGGCGCAAGGCCGAGTCCGCCATCAACGCCTATGAGCACTACCAGGTGAGCGTCGCCGGTATCCCGGTGCACTTCATGCGCAAGCCCGGCCGCGGCCCCCGGCCGGTCCCGCTGATCCTCACCCATGGCTGGCCGTGGACGTTCTGGCACTGGTCAAAGGTGATCGACCCGCTCGCCGACCCGGCCGCGTTTGGCGGTGACCCCGCCGACGCATTCGACGTCATCGTGCCGTCCCTACCGGGCTTCGGTTTCCCGGGCCCGCTCACCGGCTTTCCGGATATCAACTTCTGGAAGGTCGCCGACGTCTGGCACGCCATGATGACCGAGACCCTGGGATACGAGAAGTACGCCGCCGGGGGCTGCGACATCGGCGGGATCGTCTCCAGCCAGCTCGGCCACAAGTACGCCGACGAACTGCACGGCATCCACATCGGCTCCGGGCTGCCGCTCGACCTCTTCTCCGGTCCCCGCGCCTGGGACTTCGCCCGGGATCGGCCCCTCACCGACGACCAGCCCGCCGATGTCCGCGCCCGCATCATCGAGCTGGACCACCGCTCGGCGTCGCACCTCGCCGTGCACATGCTCGACGGCGCCACCCTGGCCCACGGGCTCAGCGACTCACCCTCCGGACTGCTCGCCTGGCTGCTGGAGCGCTGGAACGCCTGGAGCGACAACGGCGGCGACGTCGAGTCCGTCTTTACCAAGGACGACCTCCTCACTCACGCCACGATCTACTGGGCGAACAACTCGATCGGCACGTCGATGCGTTACTACGCCAACGCAAACCGCTACCCCTGGGTGCCGGCCCACGACCGCACCCCGGTCGTGCAGGCCCCGGTCGGCCTCACCTTCGTCACCTACGAGAACCCGCCCGGCATCCACACCGCCAACGAGCGCATCCGCGCGTTCAAGACCGGCCCACGGGCCGATTGGTTCAACCACGTCAACGTCAACGCCCACGACCACGGCGGCCACTTCATCCCCTGGGAGAACCCCAACGCCTGGGTGAACGACCTGCGCCGCACCTTCCATGGCCATAGGCCCTGACCGACGCTACGGCCTCACCGAGACCGGACGGCGCGCCGAGCAGGTGCGCTCATGGCGCAGTACTGATGCCGCTGGGCCGATGGCCCGCGCCGCCAGCCGGGCGGCCGGTGCATTGACCGGTGCGCAGCGTTGAGAATCACCGGTTAGCTTCCCGGAAGTGGAGTTCAGCCGCGAGTTGCGCGACGATGTCCTGGCCGGAGACATCACGCTCTCGGTCCGGCTGTGGCAGCGGCCACGGGTCAAGCAGGGCGGCCGCTACCGGGTCGGGCCCGGTCAGATCGAGGTCGACGCCGTCGAGCTTGTCCCGTTCGCGGCGATCACCGGCGAGGACGTCCGACGGGCCGGCGAGCCCGACCGTGAGACGCTGCGCCAGCGCGCCGCGCACGCCGGGCCGATCGACGAGGACACACTCGTCTACCTAATTGAGTTCCACGTCGTTAGTCCAGGTGATTGAGCCAGACGGTGATCACGTGGCCGGGCTCGTCCGGATCCGGCTGAACGGCGCGGGTGATGCTGCAGTCCGTGCGTTGCAGCGGTCCGGCCCGTGCCGGAGAGACCAGCCAAGCGGGCCGGCGGCCCCCGCAGTCAGATACCACGCTCGGTCAGCCCACGCGCGATGTGCTGCCGGCCGCGGTGGACGCGACTGGTGATCGTTTCCTCGCGCGTCCGCAGGGCACGGGCGGCCTCTCGGTAGGAGAGGCCGAGAATATCGACGGCGATCACCGCGTCTCTGTACACGGGCGGTGCTCCGGCGATCGTCTCCATCAGCTCCCGAGAAGAAATCGTCGGAGGCTCTTGTGTGTGATCTCCGTGATGTTCCAGCAGCGGCACGGTTGTCGGACGGCGAGAGCTCGCGCGGTAGCGACTCGCATAGGTGTTCCGGAGCGCGCGTAACAGGTAAGCGCGCGCGTTGTCGCGGCGGATGACCCGGGGGCGCGCGAGCACGCGAGCGAAGGTTGTTTGAACGAGGTCCTCCGCGTCGGTCGGTGACCCGCATATCGCCCACGCCGCGCGATAGAGCGCGTCCATGTGGTCTGGAAGGCTGGCCGGGTCGAGCACGTAGGGCGTGCGCCGTTCGTGATCTTGCTGAAGAGCTGGCCGCGGGCGCTCGCTGCGCTGCGAGCAGCTGGCATCAGTAGTAGCCCCGGTCATGGGCTGACGTTGCGTGCGAGGATCTCGCGACCGGTACGCTGGAGGTCGCGCAGGTAGTGCAGGTGCGCTCGCCAGAGCAGATCCGTTGACTGGTCATGCGCCAGCTGCACGGTGTCGGCGTGGGCGTCGAGCAACTCGTAAACGAGCCGCGCGAGTCGCTCGGCCCGGTCAGCAGCCGGCGATGTGATGGGAATGTCGGGAAGGCTCATCGGATCAACCGCTCTGGAGTGCCTTCACGTCGTCGGCGGTAAGGCTCTGGCCACCGATGCCCCAATCGCCGCTCGCGACCTCCTCGACCATGCACCAGATGGCTCGCCGCGTGTTCTCGCCCTCGATCTCGACCATCGCGTCGGTGAGACGCTCGACGATCTCTCGCTTCTGTTGCGGCGTGAAGACGCCCGCGATCACCTTCACCTGGATCAGAGCCATGCGTTTCTCCTGTTCGGGACGGGTTGGTGTGAAGACCATCGTCCGCCTCGCCGGTGCTCTGCACATCGGGCACACCCCCTGACATCGGTCCCTGAACATTGCGCAGCGCTCCCGTGCCCCTTACGATCGATCGGCGCATGGGACCGTCCGCGATTGCCGGGCCGGCTGCGCTCCTCGAACGCGAGCACGAGTTAGAGCGCGTGCACGCCATGCTCCGCGCGGTTGGGCGGCGCCGCGGCGGAGTTCTGGTCATCGAAGGCGCCGCTGGGCTGGGGAAATCTCGACTGCTCCAGGAGGCCCGTGCAGCGGCGCCCGACCTGGGGGTTCGCGTTCTCGCGGCGCTGGCATCGGACCTTGAACAGGGGTACCCGTTCGGGGCCATGCGTCAGCTGTTCGAGCGACCACTGCTGGAGGCCGACAGCGGCGAACGCGCCCGCTGGCTCGCCGGAGCTGCGGCGCTCGCCGCCGACGTGCTCGTCGGGGCGCCAACGGCGACGCCCGACGCTGCCTCGGGGGCGAACGGCGACCACAGTTACGCGTGGCAGCACGGCCTGTACTGGCTCGCGTCGAACCTGTCGGCTGATTCGCCGCTTGTGCTCGTGATTGACGACTTGCAGTGGTGTGACGCTCCGTCGGTGCGGGCGCTCGCGTTCATTGCCCGACGGCTGGAGGGGCAGCCGCTGGCGTTGATGCTTGCGACCCGGCCGCTCGATCCCGCGCTAACGCCCGAGGCGGTGACACTCGTCGCCGGTCCCGGCGTCGAGCTGCTTCGTCCGGCGCCCCTGACGCAGGCGGCTGTCGCCGCCCTAGTCTCCGCGCGGCTCGCCGTCGAACCCCAGGCTCGGTTTGTCCGAGGCTGCCTCGAGGCAACCAGCGGCAACCCCTTCCTGCTCGGCGAGCTGCTCGACGAGGCGGCGGCTCGCGGCATAGATCCCACCGCGACCGCTGCTGCCGATGTCGCGACGATCGTCCCCCACGGCGTCGCCAACGCGGTGCTACTCCGCTTGGCGCGGCTGACACCGGCAGCCACGGCGCTGGCCCACGGGCTCAGTGTCCTTGGCGACGGTGCGCAGGTAGGCGACGCCGGGCGGCTGGCACGACTGGTCGGTGGCGAGCTGGAGGGGGCGATGGCTGGGCTGGTATCGGCCGGCATCATGGAAGCCGGGGTCACGGCTCGCTTCACCCACCCCATCCTGCGGGCAGCGATCTACGGCGACCTGTCGCCGGCCGAACGAGAGCGGCTGCACCGCAGCGGGGCGGGGATCTTGCGCGAGCGTGGAGCACCGATCGGCCAAGTCGCCGCACAGATCATGCACACGGAACCCGCTGCCGACAGCGGCGCGGTCGCTCTGCTGCGCAGCGCGGCCAGCGGTGCGCTGGCGCTCGGGGACGCGGCCGGCGCGGCGGCCCTTCTCTCTCGCGCCCTCGATGAGCCTCCCGCTGACCGCGATCGCATCAGCGTGCTCCTCGAGCTCGGCCAGGCGCGCGCCCGCGCCGGCGCGCCCGACGCGCTCGCCCCGCTAACCGAAGTGGTAGAGCACAGCGAGGACGCGGCCGCGATTGCCGCGGCGACGATCGAGCTGAGCGGCATGCTGTTCTACGCTGGCCGTGCTGCTGAGGGAGCAGCAATGCTGCGCCGCGCCCAGCAGCGGCTGCCGGCCGGCGCGCCGGCGCGTGAACAGCTCGAGGTCGCGCTGCTGGGTGGCAGCTACAGCTCGGTGTCGGCCCGCCGAGAGGCCGACGCCGAGATTGCCAACTTGCGAGATCCCGGCGGCCCTGCGCGTGGGTCGCTGCAGGCCACCACACTCGCCACACTCGCGCTGGACGAGGTGATGTACCTCCGCTCGGCCTCCACCGCAATTGACCTCGCTGAGCGGGCCCTCGCGGCGGGCCTTCCCCTCGATCCCCACCGCGGCGAGAACTGGGCGCTCGCGGCCCTGTACGCCCTAATGTTCTCCGACCATCTTGACGCAGCCCAGTCAGAGGCCGACGAGATCCTCGCGCGGGCACGCGAGCGGGGCGCGGCAGTGACAGTGGTGGCGGTATCGGCCTTTCGAGGATTCAACGGGCTGCGCCGAGGAGCCCTCGCCGCCGCGGCCACGGACGCGCAAGCGGCGATGGAGCTGGCTCCCGAGCTCCTAGGCGCCGAGTTCCTCGTCACGGCGGTGTCGACCGCGGTGCTCGCCGGGCTCGAGCGTGATGAGAAGCCCGAGGCCCTGCGCGGACTGATCGATCGCACCGGGGTTCGCTTCGACTCCGAGTTCACGCCGAGCGCTCAGCTGCTCTACGCCTCGGGCGTGCTTCGCGCCGCGGCCGGCAACCACCCGGCCGCAATCGAGGAGCTGCGCAGCTGCGCGCTCGACCACCCTGTGTTGGGCGGAGAAAACCCCGCCGTCAGCCCTTGGCGGTCGGCGGCGGCCCTTTCCCTTGCCGAACTCGGCCGCAACGAGGAGGCTCGCACCCTCGCCGCCGACGAGGCGCGCCGCGCGCAATCGTTCGGCGCCCCGCGGGCCATCGGCATCGCATTGCGCGCCCAGGCGCTCGTCGGCCCGCACGACGAGCGGCAAAGCGGGCTCGAGGCGGCGCGCGACGTACTGGCCTCCTCGCCGGCACGGCTCGAGTACGCCCGGGTCCTACTCGACCTCGGCGCAACGCTTCGCGCCGCCGGACAACGCACCGCCGCCCGGGAGCCCCTGCTCAAGGCGCTTGCGCTGGCTGCCCGGTGCGACGCCACGGGGTTGGAGCGCCGGGCGCGAGCTGAGCTCGGTGCGATCGGCGTACGACCCCGGACCACCGACCATACGGGCGTGGCCGCGCTGACACGAAGCGAGCTGCGCGTCGCAGAGCTCGCCGCGTCCGGCAGCACCAACCGCGAGATTGCCCAGACGCTATTCGTCACCGAAAAGACCGTCGAAACCCACCTGGGACGAGCGTTCCGCAAGCTCGACATCTCCTCGCGTCGACAGCTTCCAGATGTGCTCGCGGCGCGCGGCGAGCCGAGGCGATCAGCAGCGCCTGGACGAGACCCGCGTGGGCGACCAAGCGGCAGCCGTGGAACGCGCCGGTCGCAACGGTAGGTCGCAACGGGCCGTCCATGCACCGGCGCGAGCGGGGTCCGCCGGTCTCACGCATCGCGTGCTTGCTTGACCACGATCTTGAGGTCGAGGACCGGGGTGCCGTCGATCGCCTCTAGACCATCGACGTGCACGCTGCTGGCCGGATCTATGCCAACGACGGTAACCCGATGCAGGCCGATCGGGTTCGGTCGATCTGGGGACCGTGTCGCGAACACTCCAGTCAGTGGGATCCGTTCGTCGTCCCGCGGATGGGTCTGAAGGACGCTGCGATCGGCTTGGTGTAGCCAGGTCACGACGATCAATTCTGTGCCAGCCCTGATTCGATGAAGCGCCGGCATGAACTTCGGGTCGATTTCGAGGCTCGCTGGAGGTGCGCCTTCAAAGGCCTGACACGGCGCGTCTCGCAGATCGCGCAACGCGGAGCGCACCAACCCGATCGGCTCGATCACGATGGACGTCATCATCCCGGCGGAGTATCGGCGATGTCATCGCGTGTGGTCCGAGGGGCATGTCTTTGCCCAAGTCCGCCCGGTCCACGGGGTCGCCCAGGACGAGGTCGACCGGACAACGTGGGCTGGATCGAGAGGGTTTGCTGGTGATGAGTCCTCGATGTCGCCTAGACCGCCGCGAGCCACGCCTCGAAGCTGGGGCCGGCGAGCTTCGCGCCCGGGTTCGGCAGCACGGCGCCCTCCGCGTAGGCGGCGGCGTCGGGGTCGTCGGGCTGTGCCAGCAAACCGCCACGGGTCTCGCGGATCTCAATCGAGTCACCTCGGCTGGCGAAGAGCGCTGCGGCGGCATCCGCGAGACGCTCCCCCTGGGGCCCTGCGACCTCGGTGATCTTGCCGTTCTCGATCTCCGGCTCCTGGGCCGCGTCCGCAAGCGTTTCAGCGACAACGCGAGCCGCCACGAGCTGCGTTCGCATCTCGGGCACGTAGGCGACGCCATCCTGGATCGTCCATCCGACCAGCGGACCGACGAACTCGTGAAACTGCGCCGCGCGAACGATCCGGACCGGGAGCGGACCTTCGAGCAGCGTCCGCTCCTGCGCCATCTTCGCCGCGTTATAGCCGCCCTCGAACTTGTCGATCCCGATGATCGAGACGACGACGATCCGCTTCACCCCGGCTGCGGCGCCAGCTCGCTGAAGGTTGCGCGCCGACGTGGTGAAGAAGGCCGTCGCCTCGTCTTGGTCGGGCGAAGGCCCGGTTGCCGTGTCGATGATGATCTCGACCCCGACGAGCGCCCGATCGAGACCCTCGCCGCTGACCACGTCGACACCCTTCGAGCGCGCGATCGGGACCACATCGTGTCCGCGCTGCTCGAGGATCTCGACGAGATGCGATCCGACGCGGCCGGTGGCTCCCGTGACGGCAATCTTCTGGCGCTTGATTTCGGTCTCCATGTCTTTTCCTTTCCCAGCTGCCGGCGGCTCGGCGCCGTCAGATTTGACCTCTAACTGGTTGACACCCGACGGGGCGTAAATGTGACCGATGCTCTCCAGGATGCTGTTGGGCGAACGCCCACAGCGCTTTAGCCGTCATTCGCTCCGCGACCACGGTCGCGTCGGGAGCGATCGGGGCGGCGAGCGCGCTCATGAGGTGACGTCGAACGAGACATCATGCCGCCCTCATGATGCTCGTCGATCTGACAGTGCATCGGGTGGTTTCCGGCTTTGGTCGTGGCCGCCGTTCTGTC
Source organism: uncultured Solirubrobacterales bacterium (assembly GCA_963744695.1). Lineage (GTDB taxonomy): Bacteria > Actinomycetota > Thermoleophilia > Solirubrobacterales > Solirubrobacteraceae > Palsa-465. Next base: position 146,865 of record CAVUUT010000017.1, read on the forward strand.
TCGGAGTCGACTGGGTAGCCGCCACCGCGATCGCCGTCGAAATAGTCGCGGGCGTCCACTTCTGCCAAGACACGGCGCGCCACCCGGTCTTTCAAGCGGAGATCGATCAGGATCGCCGCAGCGTGGGCGCGCTGCGAGGATTCGAGCGCCATAAGGTTTTCCGACGCTGCGGAGCGTCCGCCGGTGCGGTCACGAGGTCGCCGGCGCTGGCGCGTGAGGAACGGTGTCGGGCGCGGTGCTGCTCGGCGGTTCGTTTCCGCCCGCGTCGAGCCGGAACGGCGGGTAGGCATCGGTCATCAGCGTCGCGTAGGCGGCGACGCGGTACACCCAGCGGTTCATCCCCAGCACGAAGTCATACAGGGACTTCGGGTAGCGGCCGGTGAAGAGCAGCGCGATGCCGGCGAACAAGACCAGCAGGCCGACCAGGCCGCCCGACAGCGAGAGCGAATCTGGGTACTCGACCTCGAGCCGCGCCGGGTAGTCGCTGATGTCCTGGAGCGTGAACGGCGGATAGCGGTCAGTGCCCCTGCGACCCCTTATCCAACGCGATAACCGGCCTCCGCGGTCCCGTTCACGAGGTCGCACCGGTCTGCGCCGGTCAGACTCTGTCCTTGTCGTCCGAGGCGTGTTGTGCTACAAGCGCATGTGCGGGGCGGTGCACTACGGGAGGGCGTTTGGGACGCGTGTGGATTGGCTTTTCGTTCGGGCTGGCGCCCCGGTCGTTGCTGAGGTCGTGATCTGCGTGCGAGTGCGGTGGCGCTATCTGTTGCGCTGCGCCGGGCTAGTGGTGCTCGGAGTGCTGATCGTGGCCGGGCGGGCCGATGCGACCTCGCTGACGCCGAGCGTGGCGTTCTACTGGAATCTCCCTGCCCTGCCCGGAAACCCGAACGATCAGGAGGGCGCGATTGCGGCGAGCCCGGACGGAAACCTGATTTATGTGGCCGACAAATACGCCAACGCGATCGAGGAGTACACCTCTGACGGGACTCTCAAGCATCTGATCAAGTTCAAGCAGCCGAGGGCGCCGACGGGGGTGACGACCGATCTCTCTGGCGACGTGTTTTTCGTCTACGAGGCGACGGGCACCGTGGCGAAGTTCACGGCCAACCTCAAGCTGCTGTCCAGCTGGAAGGTGCCATTCGCGAAGTCGATCGCGGCCGACCGCGCCGGACAGCTGTTCGTCTTAACCAACTTCCTCAACAGCGTCGGCGAGTACGACGCCGACGGCAAGAGCATCGGCGGCTTCGTCGCGAGCTTCCCTGGGCAATACTTTGGCTTCGCCGGCTATGACCCGCCGGACAAGACGGTCGCCACGGAGATCGCGGTGGACGGATCGGGGCGCCCGATCGTCGTCGGCGAGTCCGATCAGGCGCTTTCCAACCCCGAGCCGGACTGTCATTCCGTGATCGACGAGCCGTATCCCTACGGCGTCGATCACCACCCGTACTTCGACCCGCTGGTGAGCGGCGAGGCCGTCCGGTTTACTGCGTCCGGGGCGGTCGTCGATTACGGCTGGTTGAGCGAGTCCAGTGTCGACTGCTTTCACGGATGGGTGAATGATGGATACGACCCAGGGGGAGTCACGGTCGATCCCAACGGCGGGGGTGTGTACGCGACAACCGAGACCCATCTTGCCGTCGAACGTCTGGACCCGAACCTCAACAACCCCGCTGCGTACGGTGGTCAGCCACCAAGCAGTGAAGGCAACCTGCCGCTTCCGTTCTACCCGGACGCGTCGACGATCGCGGGTAACCCGCCGCTGAGCGTGGCGTTCGACTGTCACTCTAATCTCTATGTGCTGACCAACTCGAATGCTCGCGCGGTCGTGAAGTACATCAATCAGGACCACGTGCCGCCCTCCGCATGCGCACCGCTCCTGCAACGCGCGTCGCTCCGGCCTGGGATCACGCTTTTTGCGAAGTTCGTCACCAAGGGTGGCGGCAAGGCGTCTCTCTCGATTGGCTGCCATGTGAAGCTCTGCGTTGGCACGGTGTCACTGAAGGTCGCCTCCGCCGGATGCAAAGCCTGCGTAGCCAGCGTCCCGCGCCACTTCCGCATCCGCCCAGGCCTCCAAGAGACGCTGAGTTTGCAGCTCAACAAACGCGGGCGCACGCTTCTGGCAGAGCATCCCGGCGTGGCGATCAAGATCCTCGGCAGGCTGAAGAACGGTCGCACGACGACCAAGGCCGCGCGGCTCCGTGAGCCCGCGTCGCTCACGGACGTCTGCGGCGTCCCGCCCTCGGTAGATCGAGACGCGTCGATCACCGGCACGCTGATGCCAGCGCGAGCGCACCAGAAGGTCACCGTCGAGTACGTCCCACCTGCGACGCCGGGCGTGTTTGGACCTGCCGTCCAGCGAACTGTTCTGACTGACGGCAGCGGGCGATTCAGCGACCATTATCAGCTCGGCGAGGCAGGAAACTGGATCGTAACCGCGAGCTGGGGTGGCGACAGAACGCACCAACCGGCCGCCGCGCAACCCTGCGGTGGCACGGTGCAGAAGGCGCCGACGCATGTGACAGTCACGTGCCCGTCGGCCGCGACGATCGGCGCACGGAGTCCGGTCTCCGGCGTGCTCTCGGGCGCCCCCGCGGACGCGCCGCTCGCGGTGCTTCACATCGCTCCGTCGGGAGCCGTGGGCACGGATGACGTGATCGCCCGCACCGGCGGTGCGTTCACCGACGTGTTCGTTCCCAATCAGCCTGGCGCCTGGGAGGCGGAAGCGCACTACAACGGCGACGCCAACAGCGCGCCCGCCGGCGCGATCTGCCAGTTCACCGTCGCGCGTCCGCCGAGCACGCTCTCGCTTCAATGCACCCCTGACCCCAACAAGAGATTCATCTCCTGCACGGGCCGACTGACCTCCGAGGGAGCAGGACTCGGCCAGGCTCAGATCAGGCTCACCTACGGCCCACCTTCCGGATCAGACGCTGTCCACACGGCGACAAGCGCGCAGAACGGCACCTTCAGTGATCAGCTAGCCGCCCCCGCCGGGTCTCTGCTCACCTCTGGAATGTGGACGATTCAGGCGCGGTACTCAGGTGACAGCGCCCATGCCCCCGTCTCACACACGTCGGGCGTGACGGTCTAGCCGGGCGGTCACGCGCCGGGCACGGTCAGGCATGGACCGATCGACACCGCCGAGAACATCCTCAGGCTCCCTCAGGGAGCACTGCGCCCATAGGCCACGCCGCCGCTGACTGAGGCGATGCAGCCGCGCAGGACCCGTGGGCGCGCGTAGGCTTTTGGACATGGCGCTGCGCGCGTTCCCGGTTGCCTACGCGTCCGACGTTGAAGCGGTCGCATCGTTCTGGGAGCTGCTGGGGTTTCGCCGCCACGTGCAGCTGCCACCGGAGGGTGAGCCGGGATACGTCGGGCTCACCAGGGATGGCGGGGGCGAGCTCGCGGTCACCCAGGAGCGCTGGGCCTTCGATCGTTACAGGCTGGCTCCTGGCGGCGGCCCTCGCTTTGAGATGCACGTGTACGTCGACGACCTCGAGGCGATGCTCGCTCGGTTGATCGAGGCGAACGTCACGGTCTTGTGCGAGGCTGAGGACATGCCGTGGGGCGAGCGGATCGCGGCGGTCGCCGACCCCGACGGCAATCCCGTCGTTCTTTGCCAGACCAAGTAGTTGGTCCCGCCGACGCACTTTGTAGCCTGCGTGGCGACCATGACAGCGGAGCTACAAACAGCCGATGCTGGCTACACAAACCGACCGCCGATCCATCCCCAGGCGCGGTGGCGAGTCCGGATCGAGAGTCACGCGGGGCGACAGGGAACCGGTCGTGCCGTCGACCGCATGCTGCTGGCCCTGCGGGTCTATGAACAGCGCGCGCAACGCCGAGCGGCACTTCACGGATGGCTTGTAGCCCGAGGGGCCCTCGCCAGCCGAACGTAGTCGCCGTCACTCGGCTGCGACAGCGGCAACCCGCAGCCGCGCTGGGTCGCGACGTTTCCCTAGGCTTCCGGGCGGCGATATGAGCGACCGTGAGCCTGAGCTGCGTGGCGGCCCTCCGTGGGTGATGGAGGAGATGATCCAGGCGGAGCTCGGCTTGCCGACCCAGATCTCAGCCGAGCCCGCTGTGAGCCGTGTCGCCGAGCGGGTCGGCGAAGCGGTGTCGGCCGGCGAGGCGATCATGATCTGCGGCTGTGGAACCAGCGAGCACGCCGCTCGCGCTATCCAGGCGATCCTCGAGCACGCCGCGCCCACGTGTCGGGTTGAGGCGAGAGACTCCTTTGAGGTATATCTAGATCCTCCTGACCGCGGGTTGGTGATCGCCGTTTCGCATGCCGCGGGCACGGCCGTGACCCGTGGCGCGGCGACTGGTGCTGTAAGCCGCGGCGCGCGAGTCCTGTTCATCACGGCCTGCCCCGAGGACGCCCCGGAAGCGGTCGAGGCCGTCGGGACACCGGTGTACGACGCCTCGTGGTGTCACACGGTCGCCTATTTGTCGCCGATCCTGACGTGTGCTATGGGCGCTGGTCTTGAAGCCGAGACGGCGCGAATGCTGATCGCTTCAGAGCTCGCCCTGCGGGAACAGCGCCATGCTGATGCGATCGCCCTGGCCGGCTGCGACCGGTTGCTGATCATCGGTTCAGGAGTCGACGAGATCACCGCGTCAGAACTCGCTTTGAAGATCGAGGAGGCTGCGCACCTGCCGTGCACGCCGCTGGGCACCGAGAAGGTGCTGCACGGCCACCTACCAGCGGCCGATGCGCGGACCGGCCTAGTGCTGATCCGTTGCGACCCCGCCCAGGCAACGCAGCGCGACGACCGCACCGCCAATGTCGCAGCGGCCGCCGCCGTCCTCGCGATGCCCACCATTACGCTCGCGAGACCCGCCCTCGCATCGGGCACCGAGGCGCTGATCGCCGGCGCGGTTGCGCTGCAACTCTTGACGCTGGAGCTGTCCGTGGCCCGCGGCACGAATCCGGATCTCATCCGCCGCGAGCAGCCGCTGTACCGCAGAGCCGCCGAACTCGGTCGCGCCGGCTAACCCGACCACGCCCGACGGCTGACGTGAGCGACGCATCACCGCGTCGCGCTCACGTCGACTCGCATCATCGCGATCGCGCGGCGCGTCGGCCGCAACCCGGCCGGGCGATCCGCGATGTGCGACCCCGGCGGCACTTTTCCCTGCGAATGCGGGCCCTTGCACTCTCAGCGTCGTGGATTCCCACTCAATTGCTGGAGCTCGGACCGGCTCGCTGTCGTGCCCTATCCGCGCAGGGTAGCCGCCGGGTCGAGCTTTTTGGTGGACGTGTGACGGATCACAGCCACCGGGCGCGAAGACTGTGAGTCGGCCCATAGTTCCGCCATCACGCTTGCGTTAGCTTTTAGCCCCCCTGCGAGGAGGGAGTCTGTTTTGACGAGTAGGTTTGATGGTGCGACGCCGTGGGTCGGGGGATCAGGGCCGCGCGGCGCCGTTAGCGATGGCTGACGGCATCGCTCGCTATCGCCGTCCGGTGCACGCGATCGCGGCCGCTGTCGCGCTCGCCTGCCTGGCGCTCGTGTTTGCGGCGCCCGGCGCTGGGGCGTCGGCTCCGCCGATCCAGCGGGGCCCGGCGGTGTCGCCGTCGGAGTTTCCCAACGACCCCGGGTTCGCGCCGTGCGAGTCGCAGGACCCAAACACCGGTTGCGGCGACAGCGACGAGTGGAAGCTGTACGGGCCGCTGACGGGCAACACCTGCCTGGCTCCGGGCGGCACGGTGGCCGATCAGCCGCATCCCGACGGCGGCCTTCCGTGCTGGGCGACCAACGCCACCGATCCCGACAGCGCGGCCGGCGTCGACATCACCGGCGCCTGGGCGCAGGGCAACTTCGGCCGTCCCGACGTCCGGATCGCGTACATCGAAGGCGGGGTCAACTACTCAAACGACGGGATCAAGGACGCGCTCGACAACATCTACCTCAACAAGGGCGAGCTCCCCTACCCCGAGGGCCCGAACGGACACGATCGCGGTACCTACGACTTCAACGGCGACGGGCACTTCGACATCCGCGACTATGCCGAGGACCCGCGCGTCAACCCGCCGTGCCCGGCCGGCACCGCCCCGTTCACGAAGTTCGAGGAGGGCACGACCCGCAGCTGCGTCATCGGCGGCGAGCACCAGTACCTGAACAAGGTCGACATCGACGGCACCCCGACCGCGTACCTGTCACCCGAGGACCTGATCGCGGTCTTCGGCCACTGCCGCATCACCCACGGCAAGCTCCGGGCGTGCCCTCCGGGCGGCCGCTTCGACAACGACGGCAACGGCTATCCCAACGACATCAGCGGCTGGAACACGGAGCGAAATAACAATGACCCGCAGACCGAGGACTCGGCCTACAGCCACGCTCCGGGCCTGATCTCGACCCTCGCGGGTGCCGCCAACAACAACTTCGGCGCGGTCGGCGTCTGCGCGCGGTGCGAGGTGATTCCGATCAAGCAGGGCGCGGAGGCCGTCGGTCGCAGCGACCAGTGGGCGGAGGCGATCCTGTACGCCGTCGACGCCGGCGCCAAGGCGATCAGCTCGGTGGTCGTCGAGTACACCTATTCGAGCTTCGCCCGTGAGGCAGTCAACTACGCCAACAGCAAGGGCGTGCTGCTCGCGTTCGACGCCAACGACTTCGACTCGCTCGACCACACCGACGGGATGCTCTACAACGACGCGATCCCGGGGAACTCTCTGACCGATACGCCGGGCGGGTCAGCGACGCAGTGGTTCCGCGCGCGAAGCAACGTCACCAGCTACGGGCCGCACAACATCTTCTCTGGCTACGGCAACAGCACCTCCAGCGCGACCCCGTTCATGGCGGGGATGCTGGCGATGGTGCAGTCCGCAGCACTGAACGCGCGCGACCGGCACATCATCCCCCGCGAGTTGACGCCCAACGAGGTCAAGCAGGTGATGATGGACACGGTGAGCCCGGTCATCCCGCAGACGCAGGCGCCCAGCGTCGCCGGGCAGTGGCCGGGCAACCCGAACAGCGCGACCGACGCCGACCACACGAACTGGTCAACGCAGTACGGCTACGGCCGCCCGGACATCGGCGCGGCGACGCACCTCGTGATGTCCGGGTTCGTGCCACCGACCGCCGAGATCGACTCACCCAACTGGTACGCGTATGTCGATCCGTTCGCACAGCGCAAGCTCCAGATCCGCGGCAGCGTGGCGCCGAGCGCGTGGCGGTCGGGCGGAGTCAAGTGGACCCTCGAGTGGGCGCTCGGAGCCGACCCCGCCGACTCGGACTTCCATACGATCGCCACCGGTCACGGCGCTCGACACGGCCTCCTGGGCACGCTCGACCTAAGCCAGATCCGCGACTTCGCGGCCAAGGACCCGTCGTCGACGCTGCCCCCGGACGGCCCTGAGCAGTACACGGTCACGCTGCGGCTGCGGGCGCTGGACGGCAACGGGCTCAAGGCCGAGGACCGCCGCGTATTCGACGCCCGCCACGACCCGAACCTGGTGCCGGGCTTCCCACGCGCGATCGGTGCGGAGATGAGCGGCGCGCCCACCTATGCCGACCTCACGGGCAACGGCCGGCTCGACCTCGTGTACGGCACCTACGACGGCACCGTCAACGCGCTGCGCCCGAACGGCACCGAGGTGCCGGGGTTCCCGGTCCACACGCGGACGCTGGCCTCGATCGACCCCAACGACCCCGAGAACTACCGCGCAGCTTCCTACCGCAGTCACAAGCAGCTCCGGGACGCGCGCGACCCGGTTAGCGGGATCGCTGTCGGAGACCTCCACCACAACGGGGTCCGGGACATCGTCGCGACCACGTCCAACGCGTTCGTCTACACCTGGACTCCGCGCGGCAAGCTCCGATCCGGCTTCCCTGTGCACTCGCAGTCGGCCTTCTGGTCGCTGCCCGTGCCGACGCCGCGAGCGGCCACGCCGCACAGCCGCCTGCCGTCACGCGGCGACTTCTCCCCGCCGGTGCTCGCAGACCTCGAGGGCAACGGCAAGCTCGACATCCTGATGTCGGCCTACGACGGCTTTGAGTACGCCTTCCAGCCCGACGGCAAGGCGGTTCCGGGCTGGCCTGTCCAGGTGCAGCTGCCGGGGGCTGACGTGCCCACCGACCCGAACGACTACATCCGCGACGCGAAGCTGATCTACCCGCCCGCCGTAGCCGACGTGCTCGGAACGGGCAAGCCGCAGGTGTTCGTCCCAAGCTCCGAGTGCGTCACGACGCCCACAGGTCAGCACCCGTTCATGTACGGCATCTGGCCTGACGGCAACCTGCACCCCGGCGGTCCGTTCATGCCCGGCTGGCCGGTGGCCCTGCCCTCGCTCGCCGGGTGCTACGACATGTCGATCGACTTCGTGGAGGAGGGTGCCGCGCCCGCCTCGATCGCCGACTTCGACGGCTCGGGGACGCTGCGGATCGCGACGGCCGGCGTCACGGGCCCGCCCGTCGTCCTAAACGGCGACGGCTCGGTGTACAAGACCCTGAGCCCGGGGTGCGGCACGAGCGCCTGCGCTCCCAACCCGCCGTTCTACCCGGGGGATCCGCTGACGCTGGAGCTGACCGGCCAGGGCGGAATCGGCGATCTGCTCGGTGACGGGACACCGCGCTACGTCCTGAGCAATGCGGGCGCGGCGTCACTCAACCTGTTCAACTCGGACAAAGGCACGGCGCACCTGCCGCAGACCTATGAGCAGGCCTGGGACGTGAGCACCGGCGCCAACCTGGCAACGTTCCCGCGGGCCCAGGATGGTTTTCCGTTCTTCGACTCGCCGCTGATCGCCAACCTGTCGGATTCGCCACAGCAGGCCGTGATCGAGGCGAACGACTCCGGCTGGATCCACGCCTACGAGCCTTCCGGCGGGGAGGCACCGGGCTTCCCGAAGTTCACCGGCCAGTGGCCCTCCTTCAGCGGCGTCATCGCCGGTGCCGGCCCGGCCGGCCAGCAGCGGCTCGCATTCGGCACCCGCGAGGGATCGCTGTTCCTGTGGAAGGTTGACGGCTCCGCGAAGCGCGACTCCTGGCCCCATTACCGCCAGAACGAGCACAACAGCGGCCTCCTCGGCAACTAGCGTGTCGGACCATGTTGGCTCCGATGCTCAACCCCGCGGTGTTGGCGTCGTTGTGCCAGATACGCGCTATTGACGCGTCGCCAACTAGATCGTGAGTTCGCGCAGACCAGCGATCCGCGTCGAGCTTCGTAACCGGGTTCGACGTCTAGGTCGAAGTGGCTAGGCGCGGGAAGACCTGCAGCGCCATGCTTCGCAAGGCCGCGACGATCTGCTCGGGGGACGAGTTGGCGTCGGTCAGCTCAGCGGGGATCACGAGCCCGGACTGCTTTGCATGCTCGAGGATGCCGCTGCCTGCGGTCTTGCCGAGGACGCTGAGGGCCTTTCCCATCTGCACCATGTCCATGTGGAACTGCGGGACCGGGAGCGCCTCGACCTCTGGCCAGCTCGCGGGATCGCGAGGGGTATCGCGGGAGAGCAGGTGATCAAAGGTGGCGGCGGCGGCGTCGCGGCCGGTGAACGGGTCGCCGAGACCCCATGCGTTGCGGAGCGTGGCGATCATCGATGTATGTCGGTGCTCCTCGTTGATCACGATCCCCTCGTCCACCCACGGGGAGACGATGATCGCCGGCACCCGGTAGCCCGAGCGGTCGAATTTGAAGTCGAGTTGTCCCGCTGGCGCGCTCGGGTCCGGCGGCGGCGCGGGCCCTGGGGGAATGTGGTCATACGTTCCGCGGGGCTCATCCCAGCCGATGAAGAACAGCGTGTTGTACGCGTTAGAGCCGTCCGGGGACGCGGCCGATCTGATCGTGTTGTAGATGCTGGCCAGGAACGCCTCGCCGCCGCCGATCGATGACGGGGGGTCCATCGGGATGTTCATGTCGTCAGGAATCAGCGACCGGCCGAAAGCAGGGTGATAATCGCTGTGCCCGGAGAGCATGTTCGGTTCGATCAGGCTGAAGTCGGGCAGGGTGCCGTTGACCGCGTCGCGCTCGAACTCGGAGTAGGGCACGAAGTTCGTCGCGAGGCGGTCCTTGACACGCGGTAGGTGGATTCCTTACGAGGTTCTTCGCCGCTAGTTGTCGCATGCGCGCTTGGCGGGATGCTCAGGCCCCGTTGCCGGGCGCGGAGTCCTGTCGTTGCGCATCTGCGTGAGTCTCGTGAGGTGGGTCTCGTTTCCCACGACGCCCCGGGGACGGGCTTGTGCTGGTGTCGGCGAACGGGAACGGGAGCGCTCCCGAAAACGACTGAGGCCCGCTCGAAAGCGGGCCTCGGGACTGCGTGTCGGCGGGATCCTGCCCCGCGTGCTTGCTAGCTGCTGATGGGGTGGAACGTCGTGAACGAGGCGTGCACCGACTGGTCTTGGTAGCTGTCGGTGGCGGTGCCGCCCGAGAGCGGGCCGCTGTAGTGCCACGTGTAGTTGGTTCCGTCGTACGCGCCGGCGATCGTGATGTTCTGAGCCTGGAGCGATCCGGTCACGGTCTCGCGAACGCCAGCCGGGTTGTCGTCGGTAGAAACCCCCGTGAACGTATGAGCGCTCGGGTTCACCGTCGTGAGCAAATACTTGTGAGTGAAGATCTGGCCCTGCCAGGTGGTGGTCATCGTGAGCACGGTGCCGGTCGAGCCGTTGTCTGCCATAGCCGGAACCGCGAACGCGGCGGGAGCTGCGAGGGCCGCGATGGTGGTCGCGGCGAGAATGAGCTTACGCATGAGCGTGAACTCCCTTCTGTGAATTGCGAGTGCTGGTTCATGAGGACGCGCTAGCGGAGGACTGGGGGGAGCAACCCCATCGTCGAGTTGCCCGCCACAGCTACGGCCAATAGCATTTGTGCTAGCGCCTATGCTAGCGAAAGCGCTAGCACGCGGATGGTTTCCTTACGAAGCTCTTCGCAACCACCGCACTAGCATGCCTGCTATCGCTCCTGATAGCATCGGCGCTAGCAAACGAAACGTTGAGGAACTCTTCGCCATGCCCATGACCCGCACCACGATCAGCTTCACCCGCGAGAACATGAAGCACCTCCAAAAAGCCGCCAGACGCCAAGGCTCAAGCGTCTCGCAGTTCGTCCGCGAAGCCGCGCTGATGCGCGCACGGATGGCCACCGACGACAACCCCTACCCGATGCGCGCCCTGGCCGAGGAACTCCGCGCGATCGGCGATCAGGGATACGCGCTGGCCGATAAGGCGCTCAAGGTCGCCGAGGATGAGGCCGAGCGCAAGCGATGACGCGCCAACGCTTCTGACCCGAGCCGAGAATCGCGAACCTGGTCACGCTGAACGCTCAAACGTCCGCGTGGAGGGAATCGACCAGCGCCCGCGTAGCGTCAGCGAGCCCGTCTAGCGCTCGGATCAGCTCTGCTTGATCTGCGCGCTCGAGCGTGGCCGTGGCTTCAGCCATCGCGGCCCCGAACCACGCCGTCACGCTGCCCTCGTCAACCTTGGGCGGCAGACGGCCCCGGGTGCCTGTCGGTCGCGCCTGCCTCGAGGAACGCGTCCAGCTCGGCTCGGCGGACAGGCGCCCGCCGGCTCCCGACCCTGACCGCTGGAAGTTCCCCCCGGTCGATGCAATTCCTGACCGTCTGGGGTTGAGCTTCAGCCTCGGCGATCTCGGCGACCGTCAGGAACGCATCTGGCACTCACTGAGCTAACCGAGGCAAACAATGCATTCGCCCCGGCGGCCACGCGTCCGCGTACCGCCTAGCCGGTGAATGGCGGCGGCGCGGGGGAGCAGCCGAGCACGGTCCGGTGAAACGTTCGTGCGCGAACATGGCTGGAAGCGACGAACGTGACTTTCGCTGTCAGGCGATGCAGGCCGGGCGAGAGCTTGACCGGGGCGGCGTAACGGGTCTGTGAACGCTCCGTGTGTCCTTTGATCGGCCTGCCGTTCAGCGACCACTTCACAGAAGCGATTCCGTGGCCCGTCACCTGCGCAGTCAAATCGCCTTGAACGCATCTGACCGGGGTTGCTGCCAGCCGCGCCGAGGGGGAATTGAGCTCAATCGTTCCACGTTCGACAAGAGTCGTGGGGCCAGATGAGGTGGTCGGGAAATTGCCGGTGCTAAAGACGGACAGGCTTGTAGTCGATCCGTGCCCCGTTGCGTACTGGAAACGGCCGGTTCCACCCCTGATGACATATGTCGCGGTGCTCGCAGTCGTTGGAGGATCCGTAGCGGACTGACAGTAGGTTCCCGACAGCTGCTCCATCAAGCTGTCGCCGTTAGCAGCGGTTAGTTCTAGCCTGCCGCGCACGGTGCTACTGGTGCTCGGGCACGGGGCCGGGAAGCCAGCGGTAAAGCGCCCGTCAAACCGTCCGCTCCCGATCAGAGTCCCCATCGCCGAGCCGCTCTCAGACACCGAGCCGACGTTCTCTGAGATCGTTCCCGACCCGCTCACGCGGAAGTTGTCACCCGCGGCGCTCGCTACGACCGTGCCTTGAATCCAGCACAGCGCAAGCGACAAGAGAATCAGCAAGAGCCTTCCGGTACCCGTCATGTGCCACCCCCTAAGGGCCGCTGGTCGTCCGCTTGGCCGCCCTATCCACGCCGCCAAGCGCCACCATCCTCCTTCGCCAAGCAGAAGTCAACGTCGTCCCTCCGGTCGTCTAGAACCGCGACCAACTCTCGCGGTCGGCGCTAACAACGCGCTCACATGCGGATAACAGCCGCAAACGGACGCCGCCTATGGCGCGCCGCGGCCTCGCGAAAGCTGCCCCGGGTCAAGCTGGACCGTGAAACGCGCCGCCGGCCACCGCTCTCGAGCCCAGGCAAAGAGGTCGACTTCGTCCTCGAGCTCGACAGTAAGTGCCTCGCGGGCGGTGACGATCCACGGTCGCAGCAGGTCGTGCTCGATGATCGTGAACGAGAGCGAGCGCATCGAACATATGTCCGTACTCGACTTGAGTGGCCATGGAATCTCCACTCAGATCGACTAACCCTGCAGGGGCGCGGGATGTCGACCGGGGATCGGGTTGCAGGGCGCATCCATCCGAATCGAGTAGGAACATATGTTCGCATAGTGTTCGCTTCATTCGCTGCTGCTTTTAGCCCGAACCAGCAGTGGTCGAGGCCGTTGGTCGTTCAGCCGGGCTCCGAGACCTGCCGAGCGTGGTTACCGATTTGTGATCGCTCTGTTAGCCGTGTGCTCGATCCTGGGACGTGCGCCACAAGACCGCACGTTCCGTGCGAGAGAAGCGAGGTTTGAAAATGCCGCACCCGGTAGACGCTCTTCTGGCGAGTTGGATCCTCGTCGCTGTTATCCACAAGATGGCGACAGGCGTCGCCAAGGGGGATACATCATGCTCAATCGTGAGGGACTCGGCCGTAGCGGACGCGCACGCGTACCCTCGCCGGCCACGATCATCTCGCTCATCGCGCTGTTCGTAGCCATGGGTGGTACCACGTATGCGGCGGTCAACATACGCGCCAACACGGTTGGCACAAAGCAGATCAAGAATGGTGCCGTAACCGGCCGCAAGCTTGCGAACAACGCCGTGTCGTCGGCAAAGGTCAAGGTCGGCTCGCTGCTCGCCGAGGACTTCGGGCCAGGGCAGATACCAACTGGAGCGCAAGGCCCGAAGGGGGATACGGGGTCGCAAGGCCCGAAGGGAGACACGGGGCCGCCAGGCCCCTCGACGGGACCGGCCGGAGGCGATCTCACGGGGAGCTATCCGAATCCGTCGATTGCTCCAGGCGCGGTTACCCCGGGCAAGATCGGCACCATTCCACAAGTCAGCGCGACGAACAGCACCGACCAGTCGATCCCGTCCAATAGCGGCGGCACGGAGCTGTCGCTGGACACGACCGAGTTCGACACGGACGGCATGCACAGCACGGCACCGGGGAACAATTGGTATCTGACAGCTCCGATCGCTGGCGTCTACCAGGTGAACCTATCTGGCAGCTGGTCCACCAACACCACCGGCGATCGGTTTCTGTACTTCCTAGCCCACGACCAGATCCTCGCTGGTAGCGAGGTCCCAGCCGCCCCCGACATGACGGACCAATCCGTCTCAGCGCTAGTGAAACTCAACGCGGGCGACCAAGTCGACGGTTACGCCTGGCAAGACAGCGGGTCCACGCTGGAGCTCGGCGGCTACAACCCATTCCTCAACGCTCATACCCACTTCTCGATGACCTGGGTCGGACCGGGTTAACCTCGCAAGCGGAGCGATGTCTAACAGCGGGCCGCTGGGTGCCATGACCGCGGCGGCTCGTCGGCTAAACGCGTAGCGACGACTCGTTTTGTCGGCGCGCACTGGTGGCTTGATCGACAAGCAGCACTCTCAATCCGCGCTGGCTTTACGGCGATCTGGGACGCGCGCCGCGCTGTCGCAATTAGCCCAAAGCGTTAGCGGCGGGTGTTGCTGTGGCCGGGTTTGCGGTGTACGGTGAAGCTGTCCGGGGCCCTGTTCGTGCCTCCTTTCGGCGCGGCGGGCTTCATCGGGTTGTCGAGCTTCGTTGCTCGTTTGTGTTGCTGGGTAGCGCGAGGCGGAAAGTGGGGATCGGGGATGACTGTGAAGTGGCTGGCTCGTCTGGTGGCGCTGGTGGGCGCCTGCGGGGTGGGTTTGGGCTGGGTCGTTTCGTCGGCGTTGGCTGGCGACAACGCTACGGCTGGGAGTCCCGTCACGCTGGATCTCCAGTTTCGCCCTGTCGTCGGTTTCGTCGCCGACACGTGTAACGACGAGCCGGTGTCGACGAGCGGGGACTACGCGCTCGTTGCGTTGCAGGGCTTCACTCTCGGGTGCCCGCGCAGGTTTCTGCTGATCGACGATCGGACTGGCAAGAGGGCCGTCGTCCATCTAAAGGGGGGATCTCTGACGGCCGTTCTTTCGTTCGGAGCGCCGTGGATCTTGTTCGAGCCGCACTCTGGCGAGTTCCGGCTCTATAACATCAAGACTGGGAGTGAGCGAGCGGCTGCGTGCAGGAGGTGCGGTCCGGACGGACCGTACGCCTACGCGGTGGGTGCGCGTTGGGTTGAGTTCTTTGTGCAAAAGAACGACGGTTGCAACGACTCCGGCCTGTGCAGCCCGGCAGTCCGTTCCTTTTACAACATTCAAACCGGCCAGAGCCGCTTCCAAGCCAGTCAGAGCTCGACGAGTGTCCCGGTGCTTGACTCGCGTAAGCTCTTTCACCGCCTCTGTCGCCCCCTGCGGGTGCCCGCACGGACAGCGCCACCCAGGGACTCCTATCACCCACTCCCCTCGCTGACTTTATATGGCACGTTCGCAGTAGCGAGCGATGGCGGCGAGTTCCCCTTTTCTTTGGAGCGGTGTGGCTCAAACCTTCAAATGCCGGTCGATCTACCCAATCAGGACGATTGGCTGGGCTCGCTCACGGCAAATGACCACGCCGTCCTCTGGCAGGTATCGGACGGACACTATGAATGGGATGGGCAGTTCGCCGGTCTGCTGCTGCCGAGCCTGCGCCCATTTACAGGCCAGCTGCCGGCCAGCTTGCCGACTCCCTGGTTCATCGTGCTCGACAGCCATGAACTGTATGTGATCGACGCAACCGGCCGCGTATGGCGTGCCGCTTTCCCGCCACGCTAGCCAGCGCGCGGTCACAAATCGCCGCCAAGGCGCGCGACACCGAGCTAACTCCGTCGGTCTTCTGTCGCAAACGCTGGCCGCTCCTTAGATCGACAAGCAGCACTGATATGGAGGGTGTTTTGTCAACCTGTGTCGTCGGTGGATGTGTTGTTGGGCGTTGCCGGGGCGTTGTCGGGGCGGCACGGGCGGAAGGTCCGGTCTGGTCGATTGCGGGGTCAGACTGATATTCGAGGGCTTGTCCTCAAGACCCGGGTTTCGTCGCGGCTCGTTGTCTCTCGTCGGGCGCGGCCGGCCGGGGCTGGTTGCCCGAGTGCTGCTCGCGAGCCTCGCGCGGCGGTTGTGGGCCTTCGTGGTTGCTCGTGCTCGCCCCGGCAGCGTCTCGGGCGCGATGATCGGGGTTGGGTCAGTCAAGCGTGGCGGCCTCGGACAGCAACGCGGCGAGTTCGCGCGCGACTGCGATCGTGACGACGCTGGTGGGCTTGCGTCGCTGGCTTCGGAGGTGCTGGCAGCGCTGATGCAGGCGGCGTTGGGCGCGCCACGCGATCTCGATGATGCGTGGGTCCTGTCCGTTCTGGCGGCGGGCGAGCGCCTGCCCGATGCGGGGTTGGTAGCGGTAGTGGTGCGCGGCCTTGACCAGCAGCCGGCGCGCGTGGGGTGGTCTGGCTTTGGTGATCGATCCCTGCCGCCGGCGGGTGTCGGAGGTGTGCTCGCAGGGCACGATCGCGAGAAATCCGGATAGCAGGCTTGGCTTGGGGAACCGCTCGAAGGAGCCGATCTCGGCGGCGGATAGCGTGTCGATCCCACAGAAGCACCGCAGCCGGGCGATTACCGGGGCGTGCGCGCTCTCCGGGGACCTGTTCGCCGAGCGTCGCAAGCAGCGTCTGTCGGCGGCCGAGCAGGAATTCGACCGCGGCGAGATAGTCGACGAACGTCGCCTGTGAGCAGGCGTCAGCAAAGCGCAGCGCGCGCAGCCAGGCGATGTGCGTCGTCGTCCAGGCGCCCGCCGATCCCGCGAAGCGCTCCCCGCGGCGCAACAAAAACTTCCCGAGCCGGTGCCGGGCGCGCATCAGATCCCCGCGGATGTCGTCGATGCAGCGCACCACGTCCCGAAACTGCTCGTCCTCCACGGTCGCGACGAACGCGAACGACAGCTCACCGGCGCTCAGCAGCCGCACCAAGCGAATCGCGTCACGGCGGTCGGTCTTGACCCGCTCGCCCGAGCCCTTCGGGATCGAGCCCGGCGCGACCACGCGAACATCGATCCCCCGCTCCCGGCCAGCCCGCGCCAGACCGAACCCCGTCAGCCCCACCTCATACACCACCAACAGCTCGGCTTCCAGACACTCCAAGAACGGCAACACAGCCCGCTCCGCTATCCCCAACAACCCGCTCACGCCAATCTCACCAGAGCGCATGTCGAACACCGCCGCGTGCGACTGCCGCGCGCGCACACCAAGACCGACAAGGCACGTAGCCTTCACCGCCACGGCCGGCTCCTCTCGCATGTAGCTGCGGGCCGCCGCGCGAGGACTAGTCGCGCGGCTTCAACGTCCCCAGCGCAACGTCAGGGGACCGGCCATGATCCACCACAGGCGCCGGACGTCACCCTCCATAGGGTCTCTCAAACCGCACTAGCTTGAGAGGCGATCCGAGGGCCGCGCCGCGCTGTCGCAACTAGCCCAAAGGGAAGTGACGCTTTGCGCGGACGCGGTAATCGACCGGATGACGCCGTGGGGGACACCGGCCTGCGCTCGGTGGGTCCAGGACCATTCAGTGGTCGCGGCTCTCCGTGCCGCGAAGGGTTTGGTCGCTTGTTCTCATCGTCCGGCGTGCAGCAGCTCACTCAGCGCTTTTAGCTGCGCGGCCTGCGCGCGCAGCTGCGCGGCTTGGCGGTGCAACTGGGCGGCTTGGCGATGTACCTGGCGTGCGAGCCCCCGGTCAGCCAGCGCGCTGCTGGCCGCCTTTGGCGTCGAGCCTGCCGGGGCGGTGCCCAGCTGTCCGTTGGAGTTGACGACAACCGTCTTGGTCGGCCCCGGGATCGTCACCCCGGAGACGCCTGCCAAGAACGCCGCGGTCTGAGTGCCACGGGTACCGATCCGGATCTTGCGGGCCTCGCCCCCGACGCCCGTATTGGCGATGTCGATGTTGTCAGCGCCGGTGGTCAGGCTCGAACCCGCGGCGTCGCCGACCGCGAGGTTCGAGGTGCCGGTGGTATCTCTGAGCAGCGCGTTGGTACCCACGGCGGTGTTCGCGCTGGCGGTGCTGTGATTGAGCGCGTTGACGCCGTCGGCGACATTCGAGCTGCCGGTCTTATTCGCGTGCAGCGCGGCGTTCCCGCTGGCGAGGTTGTCGCTGCCCGTCGTGTTAGAGAACAGCGCCTTGACGCCGCTCGCGAGATCGTCATGACCGGTCGTGTTGCCAAACAGCGCGTAGTTGCCCACCGCGACATTGCTGCTCGCGTTCTTGTTGCTAAACAGAGCCTGGTAGCCGGCCGCGAGATCATCGTGGCCGGTCGTGTTGGTAAACAGCGCGTTGACGCCATCGGCGACGTTCTCGCTACCACCGGTGTTAGCTAGCAGCGCATCGCGACCGTTAGCTACATTGGCGTTCCCGGTCGTGTTCGCCGCCAGCGCCTCGTAGCCGTTGGCAAGGTTGAAGCTCCCGTTGCTGGACGCCAGCGCATGCCAGCCGCTCGCGACATTCTGAACGCCGGTGGTGTCGGCCGCCAACGCTTCGGTGCCGACCGCGGTGCTCCCGCTCACCGTCTTTGTGTCCTCAAGCGCTTCGCTCCCGTAGGCCACATTGTCATTGCCGGCCGTGTTGTCCACCAACGAATTCGGACCGGTCGCGGTATTGGAAGATCCCGTGGTGTTCTGAAAAAGCGCCCCTATGCCAGCAGCCGTGTTGAGGTTGCCGTTGGTGTTGTCCTCGAGCGCGCCTAGCCCCGCCGCCACGTTGGCGCTACCCGTGGTGTCTGAGTCGAGCGCAGCGAAACCGACCGCGGTGTTGTTAGCGCCGCTGGTGAGATGGCCCAATGAAAACTGGCCGACAGCGGTGTTCGAACCGCCGGCGAGTGCCCCGCCGCCGAACGGATTGGGATCGGCCGAAAGATTGCCGAGGGGGTCATAAAAGACGCTCGTCGTCGACGCGACAGCCGCCGACGCCCCCACGCCGAGCGCAACCACGAGGCCGATCATCACCCCCAGCAAGACCACCCACCCCCGACGCCCTGCCCGATCTGACCAAAGCAAACGCTGCCTCATGCTGCCCTCCCCGGTAGAACACCAAGAAGCCGAGCCTACGCCCCCAACACCCAACCCGGGAAACGATCACCGATCACCACACCCGCCCCTTACACCAACCCAACCACCGCCACCAACAACAGCACACCCCCCAACCCCCGCGCCACCCCACCCGGCACAGAGGAAGACAAGCGTCCCCAGCGCGCGGCGACCGCGACCAAAACGATCACAAGACCACAGCTCCAGAACGCAACTCGCGTCCTTCCGACGACCGCGCGACTCTCTCATTACCAAACAGCGGGCATCCAGAAACTCGCTCGGTCGCTTCCCGTTTGATCGAAAACCAGCGGTCCCGAGCAGGCTCAGCGCTTTGTCAGAGCGACCTGCCTACGCGAAGTCCGACCGCCGAGCCACCAGACGCAGGACTCGCCCACAAGTCGGATTCCGCATAACCCCGAAGACCAGACGGTGGATCGTCGCCACGCGTGCTAGCACAGGGTCGCTTCACAAGAGCCTCAAAAATGCGGGACGGGTCCTGCGAAACAGAGGAGGATCATTTCGCATTCTTCGCCTACCGCGTTGCGGCGTTTTGGTACCCGCCCGGTACCTGCTCGTGCGAGCCCGCCACCAAATGTGGGACTAAACCATTGTATTTGCGGAGCATTTCTGGAGTGCCGCCGGTGGGGCTCGAACCCACGACCTTCGGATTAAAAGTCCGCTGCTCTACCAACTGAGCTACAGCGGCGGATCTCCATCATCGCGCACGAGCGCGCGCGGCCGTCGGTCGCTCGCGCGCGGCGGGGCTACCCGAGGTAGGCGACGGCTTCGATCTCGACGAGCATCCGCGGGTCGACCAGGCCGCTGATGCCGACCATCGTCATCAGCGGTCTGACCGAGCTGAAGAGCTCGCCGTGGGCGCGACCGACCTCCTCGTAGCGGGAGATGTCGGTCACGTAGATTCGGGTCTCGATCACGTCCTCGAGTTTCGCGCCGGCGCGACCGAGCTCGTGCTCGATCTTGCGCAGGATCGCGAGCGTCTGGTCGTAGGGCGTCTCGCCGTGAACGACTCCGTCCTCGTCGACCGAGGTCGTGCCGCCGACGCGGACGAACGGGCCCGCGTGGGAGACCCTGCTGAAGCCGAAGCGCTGCTCGTAGGGCGATGGTGGGTCGCCTGTCAGGCGCTCGATCAATGCCGGAAGTGACGGCGGCTCGTGAACACCATCGTGGCACCGGCTCGGTCGACGGCTTGCACCGACAGGTGGTCACGCACCGAGCCGCCCGGTTGGACGATCGCGGTCGCGCCGGCTTCGAGCGCGAGCTCGACACTGTCGGGAAACGGGAAGTAGGCGTCGGAGGCCATCACCGCGCGGTGCACGCCGTCGCGCGCCTTCTCGATCGCGATTCGGACCGAATCGACGCGGCTCATCTGGCCCGCCCCGATCCCGATCGTGGCGAGCTCACGCGCGAAGACGATCGCGTTGGAGCGCACGTGCTTGCACACCTTCCACGCGAACGAGAGCTCCTGCCACTCGGCCTCGGTCGGGCGGCGCTCGGTGACGACCTGCATCTCGGCCCGTTCCTCGAGATCGATGTCGCGATCCTGGACAAGCATCCCCCCGACCACCTGGCGCAGGTGCGGCTCGAGCACGTTGGTCGTCGTACGGCGCTCGTGGTCGTCGAGGATGCGCGTGTTCGGCTTCTCTGACAGCACCTCGACGGCGCCGCCCTCGTAGCCGCGGGCGAACAGGACCTCGATGAACTGCTCGGACAGCGCGCGGGCGAGCTCCTCGTCGACGGATCGGTTGAGGCACACGACGCCGCCAAAGGCCGACATCGGGTCACACGCGAAGGCGCGTTGGTAGGCCTCGAGCACGTTCGTGCCGACGGCCACGCCGCACGGGTTGTTGTGCTTGATGATCACGCAGGCCGGGATCGCGAACTCCCCCAGCAACAGCCGCCCAGCGTCGAGATCGAGCAGATTGTTGAACGAGATCGGCTTGCCGCCGAGCTGCGACACCATCGACAGGACGTGCGTCCGCGCCCCGACCTGCTCGTAGTAGGCGGCGCGCTGATGGGGGTTCTCTCCGTAGGGCAGCTCGAGCACCTTCTGGAACGCGCGCACCAACAGCGACGGGAAGTCCTCGCGCTTCTCCTGAAACCAGCGTGCGATCGCCGTGTCGTAGCGGGCGGTGTAGGCGAACGCCTCGGCCGCGAGGTTCTCGCGGGTCGCCGGCGACAGGCGGCACCCCGACTCGCGCAACTCCGCGAGCACGGCGTCATAGCTCTCGGGCCTGACGATCGGGGCCGCGAACGCGTGGTTCTTGGCCGCGGCGCGGATCATCGTCGGGCCGCCGATGTCGATGTTCTCGATCACCTCCGCCTCGGTCGCGCCGCGCGCGCCGGCGGTGCGCTCGAACGGGTAAAGGTTCACGCACACGAGATCCACGAGCTCGACCTGATGCTCCTGCGCGGCCTGAAGGTGCTCCTCGTTGTCGCGCACCGCGAGCAGGCCTGCGTATAGCTTCGGATGAAGCGTCTTGACGCGGCCGTCCATGATCTCTGGAAAGCCCGTCAGATCGGAGATCGGCCGCACCGTGACGCCGGCCTCCGCGAGCACTCCGGCGGTGCCTCCAGTCGAGATGATCTCGACTCCCAGGTCCGCGAGACCGCGGGCGAACTCGACGATCCCGGTCTTGTCCGAGACCGACAGCAGCGCCCGTGACACCTGGACGCCCGCGACTCCGGGCTCGAGCGTGTCAGCGGGTTCGGCGCTCGCTTGCATCCGAACCGACTCTACCGCGCGATGACGACTCGACGTGGGTTCGCCGGGTCGAAGCTGACCGCGCCGCGAGCGATCAGCGCCACCGCCTCCACGAGCAGCTCGTGCTCGATCTCGTGCAGTCGTGCGAGCGCCTCGCTGGCACTGCTGACGCCAGGCAGCTCGATCGCGCGCTGGAGGATCACGGGGCCCGTGTCGACGCCGCCGTCGACGAAGAAGATCGTCACCCCGAACACCTTGACGCCGTAGTCGAGCGCCTGCTGGACGGCGCCGAGCCCGGGAAACGCCGGCAGCAGAGATGGGTGCACGTTGATCACCCGGTTGGGAAATTCCTCCAGGAACTCGGCGCTCAAGAGCTGCATGTAGCCGGCGAGCACGACGAGCTCGGCGCCACGCTCGTGCAGCCACGCGGCGAGCGCCCGATCGCGCGCGGACCTGCCGCCGAACCGATCCGTGGCGAACGTCGCGGTCGGGATCCCCGCCGTGCCAGCGCGGTGCAGCGCCGGCGCCCCGGGCTTGTCAGACGCGACCGCGACGAGCTCGACGCCGTCGCGCCCATGCGAGCGATCGATCAGCGCTTGCAGGTTGGTGCCGGCGCCGGACGCGAGCACCGCGACGTTCATGCCGCGCGCAACTTCGGAAAGCGCCCGCCGCTCGAGCGCAGCGTCCCGGCGGCGAGCAACTCGTCGACCCGGCCGAGCACCTCTTCGGATCGCAGGTGCGCAAACGAGCCGTAATCGGGCAGGCCGTCGTACGCGTTCTGAACAACGATCTTCGAGCGCCCGCCGCGGAGAATCTCGACCGCCCGCGTGCGCCCGACGGGCGGGTGCGCCGTCGTTACGACCCGTGTGATCGCGCTATCGAGATCGCCGCCGGCGCCCGAGCCCGACGGCGCCACCCTGGCGAGCGCCACCGGCGGCGCGGGCACGAGCGACGGGGCGCACACGTCACAGCAGTCCACGCTCGGCCCGCCCCGCGCGCGGTCCCCGAAATGCGCGAGCAGCGCCTCGCGTCGGCAGTGGGCGCCCTCGACGTACTCCCACACCGCGCGGTACTGCGCCCACCGCACGCGCTCTGCCTCGCGTGCCGATCCCATGCACAGCGCCGCCGCGCGACGGTCAAAGCCGCCGGTGATTTTGCCCGCCGCCCGGTCGTACGGCGCGGGGATCGGCGCCAGGACGCCGGCTCGGGCGAGATGCCCGATGATCGCCCGGACCGCATCGTCATCGCGGCGCTTGGATGCGAGGCCCCCGAGCTCGGACAGCGCGACGTCGTAGCGCCCGTCAATCCCGGCCCAGTTGAGCCGCTCGCCGACGCGTTCGATCGCTTCGAGCTCGACATGCGCACGCTGGATGAAGAACACGTGCAGACCCTTGTCGCGCTGCTCGGCGAACAGCAGGCAGCGCGCCGGGCGGCCGTCACGTCCGGCACGGCCCGCCTCCTGGTAGTAGGCCTCGAGCGAGCCCGGGACCGTCGCGTGGCAGACGGTTCGGACGTCGGCCTTGTCGATCCCCATCCCGAACGCGTTGGTCGCGACTATCACCTCCGCCTCGCCGGACATGAAGCGCTCCTGGGCCGCCGCGCGCGCGCCGCGATCCATGCCGGCGTGGTAGACGACGATCCTCGCATCGACGGCGCCGGCCAGTGCCGTGGCGAGCCGCTGGGTCGCGTCCCGCGTGCCGGCGTAGACGATCGCCGGCAGCGCATCGGGCGCGGACAGCGCCGCGGCGAGGCGCCGCTCCTTGTCCGGCGCCCCCCGGCACGGGACGACCGCGAAGCTCAGGTTGGGGCGATCGAAGCCGGTCGTCACACGAACCGGATCGCGCAACCGCAGGCGGCGCACGATGTCATCGGCGACCCGCGGCGTCGCGGTCGCGGTCAGGGCGAGCGTCGCCCGGGCGCCGACGCGCGCCGCGGCATCGGCGAGCGTGAAGTAATCGGGCCGGAAGTCGTGGCCCCACTGCGAGACGCAGTGCGCCTCGTCGACCACGAACAACCCCACGCGAACGCCGGCGAGCGCCTCGACGAAGCGCGGCGAACCGAAGCGCTCGGGCGCAACGTAGAGGAGCCGCACCGATCGCTCGCGCACACGCTGAAGCGCAGCCGCGTTTGCATCAAACCCGCGCTGGGCGTTGACGACCGCCACCCTCCCCGGCGCGATCCGCTCGAGCGCCGAGACCTGATCGTGCATCAGTGACACGAGCGGCGAGACGACGAGCGTCAGGTCTTCGCGGATCAGGGCCGGCAGCTGGTAGCAGACCGATTTGCCCGAGCCCGTCGGCATCACCACCAGCGCGTCGCGATTATTCAGCGCGGCGGCGACCGCCTCGGTTTGCCCAGGACGGAACTCCTCAAAGCCAAATAGCTCTCGCAGCTGCTCACGCGGATCCATCGGGCGCCCGACCATAGCGACGCCCCCGGCGCATAAAAGGGGGAGCTACAAGCGTCGTCAGCGCCTACACAGCCCTCACGCGCCCCCGATCAGCACTCCCTGTGCGGAGTGGGAGGCTCGCGCTGACCGACCGCGCAACTCAGGCGCGCACCAACGGCAGCTCACGCTCAAGCGCGAACTTCCCGTTGGCGTCCTCGGTGCCCTCGAGCGGATAGTCGCCGCTGAAGCAGGCGTCGCAATGGGTCTCGCGCGTCTGTCCGACGGCCTCGTAGACCCCCTCGAGCGAGAGGTAGTGCAGCGAGTCGGCCCCGATCTCCGCGCACACCTCCGCGACCGAGCGCCCATGCGCGATCAGCTCCTCGCGCGTGGACATGTCGATCCCGTAGTGGCACGGGTGTTTGATCGGCGGCGCCGAGATCCGCATGTGGACCTCGGCCGCTCCGGCGTCGCGCAGCATCTGCACGATCTGCCGGGTCGTGTTACCGCGCACGATCGAGTCGTCGACGACGACGAGCCGCTTGTCTCTGACGACCTCGGCGAGCGGGTTGAACTTGAGCCGCAGGCCGTGGCGGCGCAGCTCCTGCCCGGGCTGGATGAAGGTCCGCGCGACGTAGCGGTTCTTGATGAAGCCGTCGTCCTGGGGCAGTCCCGCGGCGCGCGCCAGCCCCCGTGCCGCGGCGTTGCCGGAGTCGGGCACCGGGATCACGACGTCGGCCTCGACCGGCGCCTCGTGCCACAGGATCTCACCCATCTTGGAGCGCGCGACCTGGAGCACGGTCCCGGCCATCTTCGTGTCCGGGCGGGCGAAGTAGATGTACTCGAACACGCAGAACGCATGGCGCTCGGAGCCGGCGACGAGCCTGGTCTTCAACCCTCGCTCCGTGAGCGTCACGACCTCGCCGGGCTGTACATCGCGCAGGAAGGTCGCGCCGATCAGGTCAAAGGCGCATGACTCGCTCGCGACGCAGTACGCGGGGCGACCGCCGGCGGGGTCCTCGATCATCCCGAGGGCGAGCGGCCGCAGCCCGTGCGGGTCACGGAACGCCACCACGGAGTCGTCGGTCAGGACGACGGTCGAGAAGGCTCCCCGCAGTCGCGGGAGCACGTCGGCGACCGCATCCTCGACCCGCTCGGCGGGATGGGTCGCCAGCAGCGCGGCGATGATCTCCGAATCAGACGTGGAACGGAACGGGACGTCGCGCCCGCGCAGCTCGGCGTGGAGCTCGACCGCGTTGATCAGGTTTCCGTTGTGGGCCAGCGCCAGCGTGCGCCGGTCGTCACGGACGATCGGTTGCGTGTTCTCCCAATCAGACGCGCCAGTCGTCGAGTAGCGCACGTGGCCGATCGCCATGTCGCCGATCAGCGAGCGCAGAGTGTTCTCGTCGAACACCTGCGTGACGAGCCCTTGATCGCGAATCGCCATGATGTTGCCGCCACCCGACGCGGTCGCGATCCCGGCCGATTCCTGGCCGCGGTGCTGAAGTGCGAACAGGGCAAAGTACGCGAGCCGGGATACGTCGTGTTCGGGCGCGTAGATCCCGAACACGCCGCACTCGTCGCGTGGACCGTCGCGAAAGTCGAGAGCAGTGGCCATCCTCGAACGCCTGCAACCTAGGC
The DNA here is from genome assembly GCA_963744695.1 of uncultured Solirubrobacterales bacterium. Taxonomy (GTDB): domain Bacteria; phylum Actinomycetota; class Thermoleophilia; order Solirubrobacterales; family Solirubrobacteraceae; genus Palsa-465. The sequence goes on from CAVUUT010000017.1 coordinate 172,417, forward strand.
TAGCAACGGCATCACACATACCCGGTGAGCCCGCGCTCGCGCGCATCTCGCAGGTCGGAAACTGCGAGGTTCAGCTGTCCCTCGAGCTCGAGCTGGTCACCGCCGACGCGGCCGATGATCTCCAGTCCGGCCAGTGCCTCCTCGGGCCCCGAGACCACGAACGCCCGCCCGAGCGCCTCGGCGAACGGATCGAGATCCTCGGGGAGGCGCACGGTCGCGCCGATCCGCCCCGCGATGCAGCACTCGGCCAGGGCTACCGCGAGGCCGCCCTCGGCTATGTCATGTGCATTGTGGAGCGCACCGGCGTTGACCTTGCGCCGAACGCTTTCATGCGCGTCACGGACAGCTTGCATATCCATGGGCGGAAGCTCCCCGGCGGGCGCGTGACCCAACAGCTTGGCGAGCTCGGAGCCGACCGCCGACGGCTCGAATGGTCCGGCGAGTGCGATCAGATCGCCCGCCTGCTGGAATCCGAGCCGCCCCGCGCGCGCGGCCTCGGGTAGCCGGCCGACCATTCCGATCACCGGGGTCGGGAAGATCGGCCCGGCGGGCGCCTCGTTGTAGAGCGACACGTTGCCGCCGACGACCGGCACGCCGAGCGCCTCGCACGCGGCGGCGATGCCGTCCACCGCCTGCACCATCTGCCACGCGACGTGTGGCTTCTCGGGGTTGCCGAAGTTCAGGCAGTTGGTCAACCCGAGCGCGGTCGCGCCGACGCAGGCGAGGTTCGCCGCGCACTCGAACACGGCCTCGATCGCGCCGGCACGCGGATCGCACGCGACGCGCCGTCCGTTGCCGTCGATCGAGACTGCGATCGCGCCGCCGCCGGGCAGCGCGAGGACGGCCGCGTCGGCCTGCTCGGGCCGGCGCACGGTGCGCGACTGCACGACCGGGTCGTACTGCTCGAACACGGGGCGCCGGGACGCGACGTTGGCTGACGCCAGCAGCGCAAGCAGCGTCTGCGCCGGTCGATTCGTCGCCGGTCAGCGCGGGCGTGGGAGCGGCGTACAGGGGCCGCGCGGGCGCCGCCGGCTCGAGGTCGTACAGCGGGCAGTCGTCAACCAGGATCGAGACCGGCAGGTCGGCGGCGACCTCGTCGCCCGAGAGCACGCGCAGGCGCCCGCTGTCGTTGACCGTGCCGATCGGGGTCGCGAGCGTCTCCCACCGCTCGCAGACGGCGATCACGTCGTCCACCCGCGCGGGCTCGACCACGCAGAGCATCCGCTCCTGCGACTCGGAGACCATGACCTCGAACGGCTCGAGTCCCGGTTCGCGCAGCGGCACGCTGGCGACGTCGATGTCGAGGCCGACCCCGCCCTTGCTCGCCATCTCCGACGATGACGATGTCAGCCCGGCCGCGCCGAGGTCCTGGAGCGAGACCAGCAGCCCTGAGTCGAGCAACTCGAGGCAGCACTCGAGCAGCTTCTTCTCGGCGAACGGATCGCCGATCTGGACGCTCGGGCGCTTGGCCGCATCGCTCTCGCCGAGCTCGGCGCTGGCGAGCACCGAAGCGCCGCCGATCCCGTCGCGGCCGGTCAGCGCCCCGAGCAACACGAGCACGTTGCCGGGTCCGGCGGCGGCACTGCGGATCAGGCGGTCCTGCGGCGCGAGCCCGAGGCACATCGCGTTGATCAGGCAGTTCTGGTCATAGCTGCTTTCGAAGTAGATCTCGCCCCCGACCGTCGGCACGCCGATCGAGTTGCCGTAATGGCCGATCCCGGCGACGGCTCGCTCGAGCAGGTAGCGCGAGCGCGCCGAGGTGGCGGGCTCGCCGAAGCGCAGCGAGTCGAGCACGGCGATCGGGCGGGCGCCGACCGCGAACACGTCGCGCAGGATCCCGCCGACGCCTGTCGCCGCGCCCTGGAACGGCTCGACCGCGCTCGGATGGTTGTGGGACTCGACCTTGAAGGCCACCCCCAGCCCACCGCCGACGTCGACCACGCCGGCGTTCTCGCCCGGCCCCATCAGCACGTACGGCCCCTCGGTCGGGAGGCGGCGAAGCAGCTTGCGCGAGTGCTTGTATGCGCAGTGCTCGGACCACATCAATGACAGCATCGCGAGCTCCGTGTCACCCGGCGTGCGCCCGAGACGCTCGACGATCAGGTCGTACTCGGCGTCGGTGAGGCCGAGCTCACGGTGGCGCGAGTCAGTGCTGCTCGCCATCGTCACGGCCGGCCGTTCAGACGGCGACGCGGTCGGCAACGTGCGCCCGGATCGACTGCAGCAGCAGCAGGCCGTCGGTCGAGCCCGTCAACGGGTCGACGGCATGCTCGGGGTGGGGCATGAGTCCGAACACGTTGCCCGCCTCGTTGCAGACGCCGGCGATGTCGCGCAACGACCCGTTCGGGTTGTGGCCCGGCGCGTAGCGCAGCAGCACCTGACCGTCTGACTCGAGCTTTCGCAGCTGGGCGTCGGGGGCATAGAAGCGCCCGGTCGTGTGCTTGACAGGGATCGAGAGGCGATGGCGATCGGCGCAGGCGCGCGTGAACGCAGTGTCCGTGCGTACGACCTCGAGGTCGACTTGCCGAAAGACGAATTTCAAGGACGTGTTGGGCAGCAGCGCCCCTGGCAGCAGCCCCGCCTCGCACAGAACCTGGAAGCCGTTGCAGATCCCGAGCACGATCCCTCCCGCGCGGGCGAACTCGGCGACCTCCTCCATCACCGGCGCAAAGCGCGCGATCGCGCCCGCGCGCAGGTAGTCGCCGTAGGAGAAGCCGCCGGGGACGATCACCGCGTCGACGCCCCGCAGGTCTCGGTCGGAGTGCCACAGGATCACTGCCTCGCCGACGCGCTGCGCGGCGAGCAGGGCGTCGACCTCGTCGCATGAGCCCGGGAAGCGGATCACGCCGAACTTCACGCCGCGTCGTCGCCCTCCGCCGATTCCGTCTCGACGATCTCGTAGTCCTCGATCAGGGGGTTGGTCAGCAGCCGTTCGCACATCTCCGGCAGCCGCGCGGGGTCCTCGACGTCGAGCTCAATCAGCCGCCCGACGTGGACGTTGCGGACGCCCGTGAACCCGAGCGCCGGCAGCGCCCGCTGCACCGCCTGGCCCTGCGGGTCGAGGATCCCCGCCTTGGGCTTGACGAGCACGCGCGCCCGTACGGTCATCAGCGCCCCGTGCGCGCCAGCCACTGCGTGAACGGCTCGCCGGTGATCCGTTCGTAAGCCTCGACGTACTTCTCGCGCGTGCGCGCGACCACGTCATCGGGGATCGGCGGCGCCGGGGGGTTGCGATCCCAGCCGGTCGACGAGGCCCAGTCCCGCACGAACTGCTTGTCGAAGCTCGGCTGACCGTGACCCGGCTCGTAGCCGTCGGCGGGCCAGAAGCGCGACGAATCGGGCGTGCAGATCTCGTCACCGATCGTCAGTGTGCCGTTCGAGTCGAGGCCGAGCTCGAACTTCGTGTCGGCGAGGATGATCCCGTTCGAGCGGGCGTGCTCGGCGGCGTGCTCGTAGAGGGCAAGCGAGATGTCGCGCACCCGCTCGGCGAGCGCGCGGTCACCGACCAGCCGCACGGCACCCTCGAAGTCGATCGCTTCGTCGTGTCCGACGTCGGCCTTGGTGCTCGGCGTGAACAGCGGCTCGGGTAGTCGCTCTGACTCGCGCAGCCCCGACGGCAGCTCGATGCCCGATACGGCGCCGGTCGCCTGGTAGTCCTTCCAGCCCGACCCGGTGATGTAGCCGCGAACCACGCACTCGACGGTCAGCATCTCGAGCTTCTTGACCACCATGCCGCGGCCGCGGGCCTCGTCGGGCACGCCGTCGGTGACCGAGATCATGTGGTTGGGCACGATCTCCTGTGTGCGCTGAAACCAGAACGTCGACAGCCCGGTCAGGACGCTGCCCTTGTCGGGAATCGGCGTCGGGTGGACGACATCGTAGGTCGAGATCCGGTCCGACGCGACGATCAGCAACTCGTCACCGAGGTCATAAATCTCGCGAACCTTGCCCGAGGCGAGCAGTGGCAGATCTGCGAGTGCGGTCACGCTCGCGATCCTAGCGTCTCGCCCCGATGCTTCGGCCGTCGCGCGGCGGCGGACCGGCGCGATCGAGGCCCGATCCGGAGCCCGTTTCACGCCGGCCGCCAACTCCTGAATCGACTAGTGGATTCCGGCGAAGTTCGCCCAACACGCGGCGCCGAGGCTGTTGACGTCATCGGCGCCGACCAGCAGCGCCTGGTTGCCGCTCGGGGCCTCGAGGTCCAGGACGCCGTTGTTCCCGTTGGGGCTCTGCGTCGTGCTATCGAACTGCTGCAGGGGGACCTGCGTATTGGCGGGGACGGGCGGGGCGCCGTCCATCACTGAGCCGGCCTCGCTCGAGGACGCGAACAGCTGCAGACTTGTCCCCGATCCGGTGGTCGTGCAGCTCATCGTGACCGTGAACGGCCCAGTCGCGAACACGGTCGTCGCGACCCCGGACGTCGATGCAGTCGAGGTCACGAGCCCGTTCGTCCCGATCCGGTTGGCATTGGTCAGGAACGTGCTCGCCGGCTGGCCGCTGAGTTCGGCGGCATTGCTGGCGTTGCTCGCGTTCAGCGCCGCAGTCGCGGTCGTGGCCGCGGTCGCGTGATCGGCGTTCTTGGCGCTGTTGACCTCCCCGAGCCGGCTGAGGTTGATCTGCGTGCCGGTGAGCGTGTGCGCGCGGATCTGCTTGGCAGTCAGCGAGTGTGGCTTGATCTGGGAGCCGGTCAGCGTCTGCTTGCGCAAACGGTTAGCCGACAGGCTGTTCTTGATGATCAACTTGTCGCCGCTCATCATCTTGGTCGCGGCGACCGCGGTCCCTGACGCGGCAACGATCAGGGCGATGATCGCAACCACCATCGCGCCTGACGGCCGCCGGAGAAGTACATGCCTCATGTTCTCCCCTTCTTGGTCGTTGGCGACGCCCCCGGCGGCATCAAGAAGAGCCGAGGGTAGCGAACCTCCGGTCAGGCGATCGCATCAAGCCGTCCGACGATCTCCTCGGCGTGAGCCACGAACTGGCCGTAGTCGAACACCGCGTCGAGGTCCAGCCCGGCGCCGGCCGAATCGGCGGCGAGCAGGTCGCGCAGAGGCGTGCGCTCGTCGAGCGCGCGGCGTGCGAGCCGCTGGACGACCCGGTAGGCATCGTCCCGGGTCTGGCCGCTGCTCACGAGCGCGAGGAGCACTCGCTGCGAGAACAGCGCGCCGTACGTCAGCTCGAGGTTGTCCCGCATCCGCTCGGTATTGACGACCATCCCCTGCACGAGCGCGATCACGCGCCGCTGGAGGTGATCCAGCAGGCTGGTCGAGTCGGGCAGGATGATCCGCTCGACTGACGAGTGCGAGATGTCCCGTTCATGCCACAGGGCCACGTTCTCGAGTGCCGCCTGGGCGTTGCCGCGCAAAACCCGTTCCAGCCCGGTCACCTGCTCGGACTTGATCGGGTTGCGCTTGTGCGGCATCGAGCTCGAGCCTTTCTGTCCGGCGCCGAACGGCTCGCTGACCTCCCCGACCTCGGTCCGTGCGAGGTGGCGAAGCTCGGTCGCGAAACGCTCCAGCCCGGCGCCGGCGAGCGCGATCGCCTGCAGCAGCTCAGCGTGGCGGTCGCGGGCGACCACCTGGGTCGAGACCGGCTCGACGTCGAGCTCGAGCCGCGCCAGCACTCGCCGCTCAAAGTCGGGCGAGGTCGCGGAGTAGGTGCCGACCGCGCCACTGATCGCGCCAACGGCCGCCTGAGCGAAGGCGCGCTCGAGGCGTGCGGCGTTGCGGTCCGCCTCGAATGCGAACCCGGCGAGCTTGATCCCGAATGTCGTCGGCTCGGCATGGATCCCGTGCGTGCGCCCGACGCAGAGCGTCGAAACGTGCTCGCGCGCGCGTGCGGCGAGCACGTTGACCAGGCGCCTCGAATCGGGCAGTACCAGCTCGCCGACGCGTTTGATCTGCAACGCGAGACCGGTGTCGAGCACGTCGCTCGACGTCAGTCCGTAGTGGATCCACCGTCCGGCAGGGCCGGCCGACGCCGACAGCACGTCGACGAACGCTGCCGTGTCGTGATCGGTGAGCTTCTCGCGCTCGTCGATTTCGGCGACGGTGAACGTCGCGGTGCGTATCGCCTCGAGCTCAGCCGGCGTCGGACCGTCCATCTCCTCGCAGGCGGCGACCTCGACCTCGCGCATCGCGTCGAAACGCGCCTGATCGGACCAGATCAGGGCCAGCTCTGGCCGGGTGTAGCGCGCGATCACCGGCCGGCTTGCGTGGGCCGGGTGCTCGGGCTCGCGGCAAGCGCGGGCCAGCCCATCAGGTGGCCCGCGCCGCGGCCACCGCCGGATCGTCGGCGGCCTTGAGGATCGAGCCGAGCAAACCCGGAAAGCGCGCCTCGAGATCGTCGCGCCTGAGCGTGTTGAGACGCGTGGTCCCCTTGTGGCGCTGCGCAATCAGCCCCGCCTCGCGCAGCACTTTGAAGTGGTGCGTGCAGGTGGACTTCGTGACCGGCAGCTCGAAGCTTCCGCATGTGCACTCGTTGCCGCTCGCGGCGAGTTCGGCGACGATCATCAGCCGCACCGGATCGCTCAGCGCATGCAGCACCGCGCTGAGCTCGAGCTCCTCGCGAGCTGGGTGCGCAATCAGTTCGGGTTCGTGGATTGACATCTTCTGCTCATTCATTGTACGACGAGCATCGAACAATCTGTTATCGTACGGTACCCATCGTACAACGGACCGCAGCGAAGGAAACGAAATGAGAACAGAAAGTGAAGCGCAGCGCCGAGCGGAGCGGCGTTTGGCCCCGCGTAGGCTGCGCAGCGCGGCCGCTGTGATCGCGCAGTACATCCAGGACCTGGCGCGCAACGACGGGCCCGGGCCGCTGCGCCCGGCCTAAGGCCCGTGGCCGGGGCCTAACTCCCGTGCGCCCAGCCTAGAGCCGCGGCGCCGGCCGCGCTGACGGGTGCCCGCACGGCAGTTCGCGTCACTGCGCGATGATGCCCGCCGTGCGAGTGCCGAGCTTGCTGAGGAGGATCACGCCCGATGGCTGGGCGATGATCGCCATCGCCGGGGTGGTCCTCCTCGCCAACCTTCCCTACCTGGTCGGCGTCTTTGACCCGAACCCGCTCGGGCCGCGCGCGAGCCTGGCGAGCGCGACGGCGCTCGGGCCGGTTGGAGGCCAGCCGACGATCGACCCGAACAACGGCTTCGTCTCGCAGGCGCTCGGCCACCGCGCGGCGCTCGATCTGATCCACCTGCACCTGCCGTGGTGGAACCCGTATGAGGGCACCGGGGCGCCGCTCGCCGGTGAGATGCAATCCGCCGCGCTATTTGCGCCGACGCTGCTCCTGCTGGTGTCCAACGGGCAGCTGTTCGAGCACTTGCTGCTCGAGATCGTCGCCGGGATCGCTACGTATCTGCTGCTCAGGCGGCTGTCGCTGAACCGGTGGGCGGCGCTCGCGGGCGGAGCGGCGTTCGCGCTCAACGGGAGCTTCGCGTGGTTCGCGCACGCGCCCGTGAACCCGATCGCCTTCCTGCCGCTGCTGCTGCTCGGGATCGAGCGCGCGTACGCCGCGGCCGTCGAGGGCCGGCGCAACGGCTGGCGGCTGATCGCGATCGCGGGGGCGCTGTCTTTCTACGCCGGCTTCCCGGAGGTCGCCTACATCGACACCGTGTTTGGGATCTGCTGGTTTGGGTGGCGGCTCGGCTGCCTCGAGCGCCCGCGCTGGCGCGCCTTTCTCGGCAAGACCGGCGCCGGCGCCGCGGTCGGGATCCTGCTTGCCGCGCCGCTGCTGATCGCCGGGCTCGACTATCTCGGTCACGCCGATCTGTCGAGCCACGCGGGCACCGTCTTCGGCTCGGCGCATATTTCCGCCAACGGCCTGCCCTCGCTGCTGCTCCCGTACATCTACGGCCCGATTCTCGAGTTCACGGGTCCGCAACTGCAGCTGACCGGCGTCTGGGTGGTCGTCGGCGGCTTCATCTCGACGTCGCTGTTGATGCTCGGCCTGCTCGGCTTGTGCTCGCGCGGGCGGCGCGGACTGCGCACGGTTGTGGCGATCTGGATCGTGCTCGTGTTCGCTCGCATGTATGGCCAGATCCCGCTGCTCGGCCACGTGCTGGGTTGGCTGCCGGGCATGCAGCACATCGCGTTCTTTCGCTATGCGACGCCGGCGCTCGAGCTCTCGCTGACGATCCTCGCAGCGCTCGGGATCAACGACCTGCTGACGGTCCCCGAACACCGCCGCCGGGCGCTGTGGGCGGGCGCCGGAATGGTCGTGATCATCGCGATCGCCGCGCTGGGGGCGCACTCGCTGGCGAGCGAACTGGGGCACAAGTACTCCCGGCGGCCGTACTTCGCCGCCGCGGTCGCGTGGGGCACCGTGATCGTGCTCGCGCTCGCGGCTCTCGGTTGGATCATCGGTACCCCCCACCGGGGTGCGCTGCTGGCGTTCGTCGCGACGCTCGACGCGCTGGCGCTGTTCGTCGCGCCACAGCTTTCGGCACCCCGAAGCGTCACGGTTGACGGCGCGCCGGCGGCGTTCCTCGAGCGCCATCTGGGCAACTCCCGTTTCTTCACCCTTGGGCCGCTGCAGCCCAACTACGGCTCCTACTACGGGATCTCGTCGTTGAACATCAACGACATCCCGATTCCATCGAGCGTCTCCACCTACATCCATGACCACCTCGACCGGTACGTCAACCCGACCGTGTTCGTCGGCAACTACGGTGGCGGACGCCCGCTGTTCGCTCCCTCGCCCGCCAAGGAACTGGTTGCGAACCTCGCCGGCTACCGCGCCGCCGGCGTCGCCTATGTGCTCGCCCCCGCCGGCCAGCGCCTGCCCCAGAGCCCAGGGACGTTCACGCTCGTCGCCCGCACGCCGACGACCTGGATCTACCACCTCGCCGGGGCCGCGCCGTACTTCAGCGCGGGGGGGTGCACGGCACACTCCGCTGGGCGCGACTCGGTAACCGTCACCTGCACTCACCCGTCGACGCTGATCCGCCGCGAGACGTACCTCCCGGGGTGGTCGGCGACCGTCGGCGGCAACGCCGCGCCGGTGCATGCGTTCGACGGGCTCTTTCAGGCGGTCTCGGTGCCGACCGGAACGCACACCGTGAGCTTCAGCTACGCGCCGCCGTTCATCGTCTGGGGCGCGATCGCGTTCGCGGCCGGCGTGATCGCGCTCGGGATCTCCGTGGTCCCGGCGCGCGCTCGGCCCCGCGCGCTCAGCCGCCCGCGAGCTGCACGGCCTTGACGACGAGCAGGGCCATCGACAGGAACAGGTAAGCCCACACCGCGAGCAGCGCGAGCCGGCGCCCGGGTGACCAGCGCGGCCGCGAGAGCAGCGCCAGCGGCGGCATCGTCCACTCGCGACTCGGAACGCTCGGAGTGGTCTCGATCACGGTCACCGCCTCGGCACCGTGACGGGAACGCAGCGCCTGCAGTGCTGGGCCCAAGCGTACCCGCGCTGGAGCGCGGCGGACGCTCGTTCAGGCGTTAAGGATTCGTGCGGCGAGCACGGCGGCGTTGCGCGCGTTGTCGACCCCGACACATGCCACTGGAACCCCGGGCGGCATCTGGGCGATCGAGAGCAGCGCGTCGAGCCCGCCGGCGACTGAGGTACGGCTGGTCAACGGGACCCCGATCACGGGCAGATCGGTGTGCGCGGCGACGACGCCCGGAAGCGCGGCCGACAGTCCGGCGCCGGCGATGATCACACGCAACCCGCGCAGCTTGGCATTGCGCGCGTAGTCGGCGACCACGTCGGGCTGGCGGTGCGCTGACATGACCCGCGTCTCGGAGCGGATCCCGCGCTCGGTCAGCTCCTGCTCGGCGCGCTCCATCGCGGGCATGTCGCTTTTGGAGCCCATGATGATCCCGACCCGTGGCGCGTCGACCTCGACCTCCTCCATCTCGGACGCCGTCTCGGCGACGGTCTCGGGTATCGACTCGCTGCTCACTGCACCGCTCGCAGCGCGATGTCGCGACGTAGCTGCCGGCCGGGAAACTCGATCATGTTGGCAGCAGCATATGCGGACGCGCGGGCGGCGGCGATGTCGGCGCCCAGCGCGGTCACGCTCAGCACCCGGCCTCCGGCCGTGACGATCGCGCCGCTGCGGTCACGGGCGGTGCCGGCGTGGGTGACGAAGACGTCCTGCCCGACCGCGTCGAGCCCAGTGATCACGTCACCGCTCGACGAGGACTCGGGATAGCCGGCGCTCGCCAGTACGACGGTCACCGCCGCCTCCGGCGCCCACTGCACCTGCGCATCGTGCAGGGCGCCCGGTTCACACGCGGCTTGCAGCAACGCGAGCAGGTCCGAGCGCAGCCGGGGCAGGATCGCCTGCGTCTCGGGGTCGGCGAAACGGGCGTTGAACTCGAGCACGTTGACGCCGCCGGGGGTCATCATCAGCCCGGCGTAGAGGACACCCTGAAACGCCGTGCCGCGCCGCGCGAGCTCGTCGAGGACCGGCTGGTGAACGGCTGCGCAGATCTCTTCGGCGCGGCCATCGTCGACGCCCGGGACCGGCGAGTAGGAGCCCATCCCGCCGGTGTTCGGGCCGCGATCGCCGTCGAAGATCCGCTTGTAATCCTGCGCGGAGGCGAGCGGCAGCGCGGTCCGCCCGTCACAGATCGCGAGCAGCGAGAGCTCTTCGCCGTCGAGGAACTCCTCGACCACCACGCGCTCGGTCCCGAAGCGCCGCTCGATCAGCAGCTGGTCGAGGGCGACGCGTGCGTCGCCCTCGTCGGCGGCGATGATCACGCCCTTGCCCGCCGCCAGGCCGTCGGCCTTGATCACCGTCGGGTAGCGCGAGATCGCCGCCATTCCTGCGTCCGGATCGGTCACAACGGTGTGGGCGGCAGTCGGGACGCCGGCGGCGCTCATCACCTCCTTGCAGAACGACTTCGAGCCCTCGAGCCGCGCAGCCGCGGCGGTCGGGCCAAAACATCTGATCCCGGCGGCTCCGAGGCCGTCGGCGACCCCGGCCACGAGCGGCGCCTCGGGCCCGACCACCACGAGGTCAGCCCCCAGGCGACGCGCGAGCGCGACTACCGCTGCGGGATCCTCGGCGTCCAGCGCGGGATCCGGCACCTCCACCTCGAGCGAGATTCCGGCGTTGCCCGGCGAGCACAAGACCTCGGGCCGCTGCGGCGAGCGTCCGAGCGCCTGGACCAGGGCGTGCTCGCGTGCCCCCGAGCCGAGGACGAGGACCCGGGTGCTCAAATCGCCCCGATGAAATCGTCGATCGGGATCGCGCTCAACGTCTCATAACGCCCAGTTCCGCGCGAGCCGAGTTCGAGCGACACGCGCGCGATCGTCTGCTCGTCGGGGGCCTCGATCACGTTGACGAAGTCGAACTGCCCGAGCGTCGCCCACTGCGCCTTGACTGTCGCCCCGAGCTGCTCGACCTCGCGATTTACCTCGCGAATCCGGGCTGGGTTGTTCTTGATCGTCTGGACGCCCTCCGGCGTGAGCGTCGTGAGCATGATGTATGTCGGCACCTGGCTCTCCTTCGCATCTCGAGGTGGTAGCCGACTTGTACCGGATATCGCCCGCCCGGCGCAGAGCCGAGCAGGACGATCCGATTACACGGTTGCCGGGCGGGTCGATCCGGTTACGCGGCGGCCGCGGCCGTCGCGGGCGCCCGCTCGAGCGCCAGCTCGCCGTCGGCAGCGTCCACCTTCACGGTGTCGCCGGCGACGAAGCGGCCCTCGAGGATCGCCAGCGCGAGCGCGTCGACGAGACGTTTCTGGATCACGCGCTTGAGCGGCCGGGCACCGTAGGTGGGGTCGTAGCCGAGGTTGCCGATCAGCGTACGGGCGTCGTCGGTGAGCTCGACCTCGAGGTCGCGCTCGCGCAGTCGCCGCGTCAGCACCGCGATCTGGAGGTCGACGATCTCGCCGATCTGCGCCCGGGTCAGTGGCTCGAACTCGACGATGTCATCGAGCCGGTTGATGAACTCGGGCTTGAACGACGCCTCGACTCCGGCCAGTCCGCCGGGAATATTCGAGGTCATGATCAGCACGACGTTCTTGAACGACACTGTGCGTCCCTGGCCATCGGTCAGGCGGCCGTCGTCCATCACCTGCAGCAGCGTGTTGAACACGTCCGGGTGCGCCTTCTCGATCTCGTCGAGCAGCACCACCGAGTAGGGCCGACGGCGGACCGCTTCGGTCAGCTGACCGCCCTCCTCGTAGCCGATGTAGCCGGGCGGAGCACCGACGAGCCGCGAGACCGAGTGCTTCTCCATGTACTCCGACATGTCGATCCGGACCATCGCCTCCTGGGTGTCGAACATGAACTCGGCGAGCGCCCGGGCGAGCTCGGTCTTGCCGACGCCGGTCGGGCCGAGGAACAGGAACGTGCCGATCGGCCGGTCGGGATCCTGGAGCCCGGCGCGCGAGCGACGGAGTGCGCTCGCGACCGCGCTGACCGCCTCGTCCTGACCGATTACGCGCTGATGCAGGCGCTCCTCCATGTGGACGAGCTTCTCGATTTCGCCTTCCATCAGGCGGGAGACCGGGACCCCGGTCCACTTGGAGACGATCTCGGCCACGTCATCGGCGTCGACGACGTCCTTGAGGAACCTGGGGCGCGACACGCCGACGGCGGCAACGTCGTGCTCGGCGGACTCGGCCGCGGCGAGCTGCTTCTCGAGCTCCGGGATAGTCCCGTACTGGAGCTCGGCCGCGCGCCCGAGGTCGGCCTCGCGCTGCGCGCGCTCGAGCTCGATCCGCGCCTGCTCGAGGCGCTCCTGGATATCCGCCACCGCGCCGAGCGTCTCCTTCTCGCGCTGCCACTCCGCGTGCATCCCGGCGGATGTCTCGCGCTCCTCGGCGAGCGCCCGCTCGAGCTGTTCGCGGCGGGCGGACGTGCCGGGATCGTCGTCGTCGCCGAGTGACTGCAGCTCGATCTCGAGCTGCATTATGTGGCGGTCGACCTCGTCGATCTCGGTCGGCTTTGAGTCAATCTCCATTCGGATCCGCGACGCGGCCTCGTCGACAAGGTCGATCGCCTTGTCGGGCAGGAACCGGTCGGCGATGTAGCGATGGCTGAGGCTCGCGGCCGCGACCAGCGCCGAGTCCTGGATCCGGACCTTGTGGTGCACCTGGTAGCGCTCCTTGAGCCCGCGCAGGATCGCGATCGTGTCCTCGACGCTCGGTTCGCCCACGTACACGGGCTGGAAGCGGCGCTCGAGCGCCGGGTCCTTCTCGATGTGCTTGCGGTACTCGTCGAGCGTCGTCGCGCCGACCGCACGAAGCTCGCCACGAGCGAGCATCGGCTTGAGCATGTTGCCGGCATCCATCGCGCCTTCCGCGGCGCCTGCGCCGACGATCGTATGCAGCTCGTCGATGAACACGATGATCTGCCCCTGGGCGTCGGTGATCTCCTTCAGGACGGCCTTGAGCCGGTCCTCGAATTCACCCCGGTACTTGGAGCCGGCGACCATCGCGGAGAGATCGAGCGCCACCACGCGGCGGTCCTTCAGCCCCTCGGGGACGTCGCCCGCGACGATCCGCTGTGCGAGCCCCTCGGCGATCGCGGTCTTGCCGACGCCGGGCTCGCCGATCAGCACCGGGTTGTTCTTGGTGCGGCGCGAGAGGACCTGGATCACGCGGCGGATCTCGTCGTCGCGGCCGATCACCGGGTCGAGCTTGCCCTGCGCCGCTGCCTCGGTCAGATCGCGGCCGTAGCGCTCGAGCGCCTGAAACTTCTCCTCTGGGTTCTGGTCGGTCACGTGATGCGAGCCACGGACCTCGTTCAGTGCCTTGATCAGCGCGTCGTGCGTGGCGCCGTTGGCGCGCAGCGCATCGCCGGCGGCGCCAGGGTGCGACGCGAGCGCCAGCAGCAAGTGCTCGGTCGACACATACTCGTCGCCGAGGTCGCGCATCTCGGACTCGGCCGCGCGCAGGATCTGCACGAGCTCGCCCGATCCCCGGCCGGCTCTTCGGGGGCGCTGTTCGTGGTCAGCTTCGGCAGCGCTTCGAGCGCCGCACTGGCGGCCTGGCGGACGGCGCCGGGCTCGACCCCGAGCTTGCGCAGCACGGGTACGACGATCCCCTGATCCTGCTCAAGCAGGACGGCCAGTAGGTGGGCCGGGGTCGTCTGCGGGTTACGGCGCTGGGCGGCCAGCTCCTGAGCGGCCTGCAGCGCCTCCTGGGACTTGATCGTAAAGCGGTCTGGTTGCATAGGCGTTTTCCGTTGTTCAAAGAGAAATCTAAGTCTGTGTGACTTAGATTATCGCATAAATCACCCCGCGGCGCAACGGATTTCGACGGGCCGGCCTGGCAAGTTGATCTCGCGCGTCAGCTGGTGATCGCGAGCATCTGCGCGCCGGTGCTGGCCTCGACGTTGCCGCCCGAGTCGATGACCTGGCCGACGATGCTGGCCTGGATCGGCTCGCCCGCGCTGATCGCGCGGCGCAACATCCGGAGCCGCCCGCGTGAGAAGCGTAACGCCACGGTCTTCGCGCCCTTGCGCTTGAGCACCACGCTCTTGGACTGGACCACGAACGGCCGTGCGCCTGTGATCGAGACGGTCGCGACCGCGGTGACGATGCAGCGCTGCGAGCACTCGAGGCGCGCGAGCATTCGGTCACGCCGCACCGGATTCTGGGGCGGCAGGGACAGGGTGATATCCGCGACCGCGGGCTGCAAGCCGATCGCGAGGAACGCGAGCTTGCCCAGATCGATGCTCCCAAGGCCCGAGGCGAAGTCGTACCCGCGCTGGGCCGAGCAGCACCCCAGCGGCCGCTGGTTGCCGCCCGGGATGAACGCACCGAGGTCGTTGTTGTTCGACGTCACGTCGGAGATCGCACCCGACGAGTTGAACTCCCGGGCGATCTCGTACAGCAGCGGGTTGACGAGCCCCACGTTCTGCTTGTCGTGCTCGCGCAGCATTTGGTCGACGAGCGCCAATCCGCCCGCGAACAGCGGCGCCGCCGCGCTCGTGCCGCCGACCGTGATCCAGGGCCCCGGGCTGCCGCGCAGACATTCCTTGGCGGTGCAGTAGATGTCGTAGCCGGGGAGGACATCACCGAGCAGCGAGATGTCGGGGAGCGAGCGATGGCGCTGGGTGTCGAACCCGTTCTGGTACGACGGGCGCTTGAACATCGTGCTGAGTCCGCCGCCGCCGGCCGAGAGGTCGAGCGGCGCGTCGTTCCACACCGTCTGCGCCTGGAGCTTGTTGCTCGCCGTCAACGCCACGTTCGTGCCCCCGACCGCGGTCACGTACGGTGACGAGGCCGGAAAGCTGACGGCAAGCCGGTCGAGCGGTCCCTGATTTCCGATGCAAGCACTCGAGCCGGCGTCGCCGCTCGACGCGAGCACCGAAATCCCGCTCGCCGCAGCGAGCGCGAGCGCGCCCTCGACCGCTCGGGCGCCACTGCGGCCGAGTGTGACCTTCAGCGCAGGCTCGCATGTCCCGAGCGAGGCGGAGATGACGTCGGGCACGTGACGGCGGTTGCGAAGCGGAGCGGTCATCGCCTGCAGCACCTGCGATGCGCGCGGCACGGATTCGTAGACGTCGATTTCCTTCAACCCCGGCGCGGACGCGTCGAGCAGCTCGAGGTCGAGCGTGGTCTCGCCGCCCGGGGCGAGCGAGTGCTTGATGCCGACGCCGTATGAGTTGACCGCAGGGACCGGGAAGTGAAAGCACCTCGCGAACGTGCGCAGGTCCGAGTAGCGGAAACCGTCGATCTCGATCAGCGCGACGCGCTCATCCTGGCCCGTAACGCCTGCCGCCTGCAGCGACGAATAGTCGTATGCCGTCAGGTACTGATTGGGCGTGAAGCCGCGATCGCCGATCGCCGACGAGCATCCCGACGCGGTCCCGGTCCGCTGCCCGTAGCCCGACACGAAGTCGCGCGAGGCGGTCTGGGGCGGCGTTCGGGGGAATTGGGCGGCGTTCGTGACGGTCGCCTCAGGCGCGTTGAATACCGGGCGCGTGTCGAGCCCGACGACGCCGGTCACCGCGCCGCCGAGCGCTGCCGGAACGCGAGCCCCAGCGGAGGACGCCGTCGTCCGCGCGGCACGGGCGGCGTGGTAGCGCGACAGCGAGGTGCCGAACAGGTGCCGGGCCCGCGCCGCGGGCATCGTCGCGTCGGCGAATAGTCCTGTCACGTCGATCTTGACGTCGCTTGCGCCCGCGTGATGGAGGTAGCGCACGACGCGCGAGCGATCGCTCGCCGAGGCGCCGAAGCGCCGGGCCAGGGCCGCGATCGGCTGATAGTCGCCGTAGATCGGCGAGCCGATCGAGGTGACCGCGTTTGCGAATCGCTCCAGCCCGCTCACGTCGGCGCGCAGCGGCAGTACGAGTTGCAGCCGATGCCCGCGGGGCGCCGAACCCAGGGGCGTCAGCCGGGAGCCGCGGGCGAGCGCCGGCGTCGCGACGATCGCGGACACAGCCACCGCGCAGCACAGCGCGAGCGCCGTTCGAGCCCACCGCCTGTTAGCCAAGATCGCTCGCTTCCTGGTTGTTCCGACGTAGTCCTGATCCCTCCTCCGCGAAGGATCGTTGCACAACGGTGATTCGGCATTTGCCGATCCGCGCTTGAGCTAAATGCAACTAGCCCGACGCGTCCCGCTCGCGGCCCAGTCGCAGTCGCTGCAGATCTCCGTGGCGGACGAGCTCGCCGCCGTGAGCGTAGGGCACGATCTCGGCACGCAACTCGCGGCGCAGGGCCTCGAGACGCTCGACTTCGGCCCCGAGCTGCTGGGCGCGCTTCTCGAGCGCGGCGACCTTGCGCGACATCAAGCCAAGCTGCTCCTCGAGCTCGAAGACGCGCTCGACGCCCGCGAGGTTCATCCCGAGCTCGGCGGTCATCTCCTGGATCCTGCGCAGGCGGTTGACGTCCTGGTGGGAGTACAGCCGCGTGCCCTTGGGCGAGCGCTTGGGCTCGATCAAGCCACGCGCCTCGTACATCCTGAGCGTCTGCGGGTGCATCGCGGCGAGTTCGGCCGCGACCGAGATCATGAACACGCCGCGGTCGGACGAGACCTCGACCCGTGCGCTGCGAACGCGCCGGGTCGCCATTTAGCTCGCCCCTCCCGCCGCGGTCGAGAACAGCCGGTCGCGTGGGTTGCCGTTCATGACCTCGGAAAGCCTGTCGACAGCCTCGGACTGCTCGGGCGAGAGCGTGTCGGGCACCTCGAGCACGAACCGGTAATGGATGTCACCGCGTCCCTTGCCGGAGAGTCGCTGCGGGCCCTCGCCGCGCAGCCGCTGGACGGTGCCGTGCTTGGTTCCGGCCGGGACGCGCAACCGCTTGGAGCCGTTGAGCGTCGGGACTTCGATCACGGCGCCCCGGAGCGCCTCGGGGATCGTCAGCGGGACCTCGACCTCGAGGTTGTCGCCGTTGCGCCTGAAGACCGGAGACTCGGACACACGCGTGATCACGAACAGATCACCGGGCGGTGAACCCCGCAATCCGGGCTCGCCCTTGCCGGCGAGCTTGATCCGGCTGCCCTCGCGTACGCCCGCGGGGATGTTGACCCGCATCCGCCGCACCGAGCGCTGCGCGCCGGTGCCGCCGCAGGTCGGGCACGGGTCCTCGATCACGGTGCCGGTCCCATGGCAGTTCGAGCACGGTTGTGAGATCGAGAAGATCCCCTGGCTCTCGGACTCGACTCCGCGCCCTTCGCAGACGGGGCACACCTTCGGCACGGTCCCGGGCTTGGCCCCCGAGCCGTGACAGGTCGGACACGGTTGTGAGGTGGGCACCGCGAGCGGCACCTGGGCGCCGTTTACGGCCTGATCAAAGTTCAGCGAGACCTCGGTCTCGAGATCGCGGCCGCGCGCCTGGCGTGGTTGCCCGCCGCGCACGCCTCCCTGGTTGCGGCCGCCCGCGCCACCGCGCCCGAACAGGTCCGAGAGGATGTCGCCGAAGCCGCCCGAGAACGAGCTCGGGTCAAAGCCGCCGCCGGTGAACCCGCCGAACGGGCCCGATCCGCGGTCGTAGGCCTTGCGCTTGTCGGGATCAGACAGGATGTCGTGCGCCTGGGAGATCTCCTTGAAGCGCTCCTCGGCCTTCTTGTCGCCCGCGTTGCGGTCGGGGTGGTACCTCCGGGCCAGCTTGCGGTAAGCCTTCTTGATCTCGTCGTCGGAGGCGCCCTTGCCGACCCCGAGGACCTTGTAGTAGTCGGGCCGCTCAGCCACTGTCGCCTCCCCCTCTACCCGGCTACGACGACGCGGGCCGGGCGCAGGATCGTGTCGCCCAGCCGGTAACCGCGCTGGTAGACCTCGACCACCGTCCCTGGCTCGGCGCCCTCGAACGGCTGCTGGGCGACGGCCTCGTGGAACTGCGGGTCAAACTGCTCGCCCTCGGGCGAGTAGGGCTCGATCCCGGCGCGCTTGAGCGCCGCGAGCACATCACTGCGGACGTGCTTGACCCCGGACACGAACGAGGCGTCCCCGTTCGCCGTCTCACCGGCATGGGCGAGCGCCCGGTCGAGGTTGTCGATCGCCGGCAGTAGCTCGAGCGCCAGCTTCGCCGCCCCGCGCTCCTGCGCGGTCGCGGCCTCCTTGGCGGTCCGCCTGCGGTAATTCTCAAATTCAGCCCGCGTCCGCTGCGCCAGCTCGAGGTACTCATCCGCCTTCTCCGCCTTCGCGACGAGAGCGAGCACGTCGACCTCGTCGACCTCGTCGACCTCGTCGACCTCGTCTACTGCAACGGCTTCGGGCTCTGGCGTCCCCCCCTCGGGGGGGCTGGTTGAGGCCGCGTCCGGGCGAACCTCCGGGGAGCCGTCCTCTGCCGGAGCCGGTCGCGACGCACTTCCGGCGACCGGCGAGGACGGATCCCCGGAGCCAACGCCAGGCTCCGGGGGCCTAAATCGAGGGTCACTCATCCGCGAACTACTTCCCCTCATCTACAACTTCGGCGTCCACGACGTCCTCTTCCTCGGCTCCAGCACCATTCGTGCCAGATCCATCAGTCGACGATCCATCGGTCGACGCTGACTCCGCCGCCTCCTGCTGGGCCCGCTGGTACATCGCCTCGGACACCTTGTGGAACGCAGACTGCAGCGCCTCGGCCTTCGTGTTGATCTCGGCCGCGTCCTCTGACGTGAGCGCGTCGCGGACCTCCTTGATCGCACCCTCGATCTCCTCCTTGGAGGAGGCGTCGATCGTGTCGCTCAGATCGTTGAGCTGACGCTCGGACTGGTAGGCCAGGTTCTCGGCGTTGTTGCGTGCCTCGGCGAGCTCGCGCAGGCGCTTGTCGTCCTCGGCGTGAGCCTCGGCGTCGGTCACCATCCGCTTGATCTCGTCATCGGAGAGGCCGGAGCCCGCCTTGATCTCGATCTTCTGCTCCTTACCGGTGCCCAGGTCCTTGGCCGACACGTTGAGGATGCCGTTGGCGTCGATGTCGAATGCGACCTCGATCTGCGGGATCCCACGCGGGGCCGGCGGGATGCCGGTCAGCTGGAATTTGCCGAGCGACTTGTTGTAGGTCGCCATCTCGCGCTCGCCCTGGAGGACGTGGATCTCGACCGATGGCTGATTGTCCTCGGCGGTCGAGAAGACCTCCGACTTGCGGGTCGGGATCGTGGTGTTGCGCTCGATCAGCTTGGTCATCACGCCGCCCTTGGTCTCGATCCCGAGGGTCAGCGGCGTGACGTCGAGCAGTAGGACGTCCTTGACGTCGCCGGCGAGCACGCCGGCCTGGATCGCGGCGCCGACGGCGACGACCTCGTCGGGGTTGACGCCGCGGTGCGGCTCCTTGCCGGTCAGCTCCTTGACCTTCTCCTGCACGGCCGGCATCCGGGTCATACCGCCTACGAGGACGACGTGGTCAATCGTGGCAGCGCCCTTCTCCTTGGCGTCATCGAGCGCCTGCCTGACCGGGGCAACGGTACGGTCGAGCAAACTGGATGTCAGCTCGTTGAGCTTCGCACGGGTCAGGCGCGTATCGAGGTGCTTGGGCCCGCTCGCGTCAGCGGTGATGAACGGCAGGTTGATCTGCGTCTCCTGGGTGGTGGAGAGCTCGATCTTGGCCTTCTCAGCGGCCTCGTAGAGACGCTGCAGCGCCATCGGATCGGCGCTCAGGTCGATCCCCTGGCTCTTCTTGAACTCGGCCACCAGCCAGTCGACGAGCGCCTTGTCGAAGTTGTCACCGCCGAGATGGTTGTCACCCGCGGTCGCCTTGACCTCGAACACGCCGTCGCCGATCTCGAGCACGGACACGTCAAACGTGCCGCCGCCGAGGTCGAAGATAAGGATCGTCTGGTCGCTCTCCTTGTCGAGCCCGTACGCGAGCGACGCCGCGGTCGGCTCGTTGATGATCCGCTTGACGTCGAGTCCCGCGATCTGGCCGGCGTCCTTGGTCGCCTGGCGCTGATCGTCGTTGAAGTACGCCGGGACCGTGATCACGGCGCTGTCGACCGTCTCGCCCAGGTACGCCTCGGCGTCGGTCTTGAGCTTCTGCAGGATCATCGCGGAGATCTCCGGCGGGCGGTACTGCTTGCCGCCGGCGTCGACGACCGCGTCACCGCGCGGACCCGACTCGACCTTGTAGGGCACGATCGCCTCCTCCTCGCGCACCTCGCCCTCCTTGCGGCCCATGAAGCGCTTGATCGAGAAGATCGTGTTCTGCGGGTTGGTCACGGCCTGGCGCTTGGCGACCGTGCCGACGAGCCGCTCACCGCCGCTCGTGAATGCGACCACCGACGGAGTCGTGCGCCCACCTTCGGCGTTCTCGATCACCGTCGGCTCGCCACCCTCGAGCACGGCCATGCATGAGTTGGTCGTCCCGAGGTCGATTCCGATGGTCTTTCCCATGTGTTGTCTACTCCTCTGTGAATCGAAAAATCTTAGTCACAGCGTAGCAGATTTGAGTGCCGCCCGTCGGAGGCGTTTTCGTGCGTTGCGGCGCGGCAGAGGCCGCCACAAGGCCCGTTAAGCAACCGGCGCGGGCCGCCTATTGACGGCCCGCGCCGTACCCCACCGCTGGTTGTGCTCGTATGGTCCCGCACGCGGACGAACGAACACCGGCTGGGAGCGGTGCCCCCTCGGGGGTCTTTCGAGCGATCCGGTCTCTGTGGCGACGCGCTTACGCGATCGCCGCGAGCACCTCGTCCTTTATCGCCCACCAAGTCTCGTCGCCGAGCATTAAGCGTCGGTCGTCAACCGTGATCGCGCCCAAGTGAATTCTCCAGATCAAATGCGTCAACCCAGCCCGTCCAGCCACGAAGCCAGGTAAGGTTAGGTATTCAACCTAACGATCATATTATCCACATGTCAAGGCCCGCGGAACGTGAGACGATTCCGCGCAGGGCAAGACCTCCGCATCGGCGTGAGCCCACGGGGGCGTTGCATCCCGGACCGAGGAGATAGATGACCGCCACGAGCAACAAGCGTTTTGGAGAAGCGTTGCGCCAGCTGATGAAGGCGCACGGACTGAGCTACCGCAGCCTTGCCGCTGCGACCCGCGAGCTCGATGGCAAGGGCGTTACCCACGCCCACATCAACATGCTCGCCAACGGCCACGACAAGCCGTCGATGCGCGCCATGGAGCTGATCGCCGAGGCCTGCGACGTACCGCCGACCTACTTTGCCGAGTACAGGCTGGCGGTCGCGATGAAAGCGCTGGACCCGTCCGAGGTCGGACTCGAGCAGGCGCTCGCGAACCTCAGTGCGAATCTCGCCGCGCAGCGAAAAAGCGGTGCCAGAGCGCGGAAAGACCAATCGCGCCAAGTGCGACTGCGTCCCAGCGGGTAGCGAGCGGCCCGAGCGGGCTCACCGTAATCGCGAGCAGCAGCGCCCACAGCAGCCACGCGAGGCGGAATCCCGGTCGCGTCACGTCCGGATAGCGCCAGATCGCCTGGGCCAGGCGGCTGCAGATGATCCCGAGCTGGTTCTTCTCCCCAAGGAGCTTCGCGGCGCCCGTGAGCGCCAGCAGTGCGATTACAAAAACCAGGTGGCCAAGCGGCCGAACCAGAAAGCGCGCCAAATACATATCAGTCCCTACTCGCCCTTCGTGAAGCTAACACAGCAGGCCTTGGCCCGGAAGGGCCACGAGCGCACGACACTAATCAAACTTCCCCGCGCTGGGGCAGATCCTCGCGAGCGCGCAGGCGTCACATTCCGGCCGCCGCGCGTGGCATGTGCGCCTCCCGTGGCGCAGCAGGTTCAGGTGCAGCTCGAGCTCCTCGCCCGGCGGCGTGATCGCGAGCATCGTGTCGTGCATCTCGACAAACGGCGCCCCGGCGCGGAACAGAGCGAGGCGGGTACCGACGCGCGACACGTGGGTATCGACGGGCACGTCGCGCATCCCGAGCGCGAACAGCAGCACGCAGGCGGCGGTCTTGCGCCCGACGCCCGGCAGCGAGCAGAGGTACTGCTGCGCCTCCGGGACCGACAGCGACCCGAGCCAGTCCAGCGCCAGCTCCCGGTTTGGCGATGTGTCCGTGATCGCGCGCAGGATCGACTTGATCCGCGCCGACTTGATCTTTGAGATGCCTCCGGGGCGGATCGCCTGCTCGATCTCGTCGACGGGCGCGTCGCGCACATCGGCCCAGTCGTCAAAGCGCTCGCGGAGCGCGAGGTAGGCGACGTCGCGGTTGCGATCGTTGGTCGACTGCGAGAGGACCGTCAGGATCAGCTCGGCAATCGGATGCCCGTGCGGCTTGGCCGCCGGCGTCCCGTAGACGAGCCGCAGGCGATCGCGGACTCTCCGCACCCGACTCGGACGGGGTTTGCGCCATGTCTCCACACGCTGCTCCATCGCGTCAGTCAACCGCACCCCACCGCTCACAGGCGCGTCCCGCTGCCGCGACCCCCTCTTCAAGCGCATGCGCGACTGCGCGCGGGCGAAAGTCGTCGCGCGCGAGCGCGGCGAGCAGCGTGCCGGTCAGAACGTCTCCGCCGCCGGCGGTGTTGAGGACCTCGATTTCAGCGCCGGCGGCGTCGGCCTCGACTTCGCCTCGCAGGATCGCCCCCTTGGCGCCCAGCGTCAGGACCACGAGCCGCGCGCCGGCCGCGAGCAGCGCCGCCGCGGCCCGTTCGGGGTCAGGTTCGCCGGTCATCGCGGCCGCCTCGGCCTGGTTGGCCCGCACGAGCAGCGCTCCGGGGACGCACGCGTTCGCGTTGGCAGCCGCAGCGGCGCTGCACTCCCACCGGTGCAGGCGAAGGTTGGCCTCGAAGATCACGGGCCGGCCGAGGTGCAGCGCGCGCCCGCGGGCGGCCGTCGTCACGGCACGGTCACTGGCGTCGACCAGCGTGTTGGTCGAGTGAAACAGCGCCGCCGAATCGTCGATCGCGTCCTGCGCCTTGCCGTCGAGCACCGCCTTGAGCGTGCCGTCGGCGTGGCCGTGGAGCTCGTAGCTGGGCTCGCCCTGGGCGCTCACGGTCACGAACGCGATCGGCGTCTGGAACCCCCGCAGCAGCTCGAACAGCGACACGTCGACGCCCGCGGCGCGGAGCTGCGCCAGCAGCCAGCGGCCCCAGCCGTCATCACCGGCACCGCCGGCCAGCGCAACCGGCGCGCCCGCCCGGGCGGCGACCAGCGCGACGTTGGCGGCGACGCCGCCGAAGTGGGGCGAGAACCGGTCGATCTCGACCAGCGCGCGGCCGCGCCGCTCGCCGACCAGATCGACGAGTGCATCGCCCAGACAGAGAGTGCGGGTTGGCCCGGGGCTCAACGGAGCAGACGTTATCCTCGGCCCTCCGTGGCCGTCGACGAGCACACGATCGAGGTCGCCGGAGAGGCTGTTTTCTACCGCGACGCCCCGGGCAACGGCCCCACCGTCCTATACCTCCACAGCGTCCCGACCAGTTCCGACGACTGGGTGGAGTTCCTCGAGCGCGGCGGCGGGCTGGCCCCGGACCTGCTCGGCTTCGGGCGCTCGAGCAAGGCCGGCAACCTCGTTTACACACTCCCGGCGTATGTCGAGTTTCTCGAGCGGTTTCTGGAGTCGGTCGACGCCGACGACCTGATCGTCGTCGGGCATGGCTGGGGTGCCGCAGTCGGTCTGTCGTTCGCGCAGCGCCACCCGCACCGCGTACAAGGACTCGTGCTGATCGACGCCGTGCCGCTGCTCGACGGCTTCCAGTGGCCGCGGATCGTCCGTCGGTGGCGTGCGCTCGGGGTCGGCGAGCTCGTGATGGGGTCGGTCAACCAATGGCTGCTGGCGCGAACGCTGCGCTCCGGGGCGGCCTCGCCCGAAGCGTGGACCGAGGCACGGATCGCCACGGCCTGGGAGCAGTTCGACCAGGGCACACAGCGCGCGATCCTGCGGCTGCACCGCTCGATCGACCCCGCCGGCCTCGCCGCCGCCGGTGCGGACCTCGAGCAGCTGTGGATGCCGGCGCTCGTGGTCTGGGGCGAGCGCGACCCGTGGCTGGCGCCCGCCTTCGCCGACGCGTATGGGCGGCGCCTGCCACGCGCGCAGGTGGAGCGAATCACCGACGCCGGCCACTGGCCGTGGCTCGACCAGCCGGCGGTCGTCGATCGCGTCCTGGCGTTCACGAGCGGCCTCGCTTCCGCGAGGGGCTAGCTTCTGAGCCGCACCGGGGTAGCTTCTTCGGGCAAGGGCGATGTCCAGCGCCACCCTCAGCCACCGCCGCGGCGCCAAGCCGTGGCCCTCCGTCGAGTTGCTCCTGCGCCTCGTCCCGACGCTTGTCGCCGCGGCGTTCGCGGCGGCCTACATGATCATCTCGCCGCCGAGCCTCGACCTCGCGGCGCACCTGTTCCGCGCGCAGCTGTTCCGAATGGAGGGCTTCGGGATCTGGAACAACCTCTGGTACTCGGGTCATGACATCGTCGGCTACAGCGTCCTGTTCCCGGCCGTCTCGGCGTGGCTGACGCCACAGCTCGCGGGCGCGCTCGCGGCCACCGGCACGGCGGCGCTGTTCGAGATCCTCGCCCGCAAGCACTTCGGGCCCGCGGCCTGGGTCGGGGCCGCGGTGTTCGGCGCCGCGACCGCGACCGACCTGTACACCGGTCGGCTGGCGTTCGCGTTCGGGGCGCTGCCGGCGCTGGCCGCGATCGTCGCGCTCGATTACCACCGCAACAAGCTCGCCTGCGGGCTGGCGGTGCTGTCAGCGCTGTGCAGCCCGGTCGCTGCGTTGTTCGCCGCCCTCGCCGCCGCCGGCTACGCGGTTGGCGGCTACCTGGGATCGCGCCGGCTGAAGGCCGCACTCCCAGGCGCGGCGGTCGCCGTCGCCGCGGTCGCACCCGTCGGGCTGATCGCGATCGCCTTTCCGGAAGGTGGCACCGAGCCATTCGGCTTTCCGACCATGTTCCCGGTCCTGGTCGTCGCCGTGATCGCGTTGCTGGTGATCCCGAAGGACCTGATCACCCTGCGCGCCGGCGTCGCCGTCTACGCGCTGGCGGTGCTCGCGGTCTATCTCGTGCCCTCGCCGATCGGCAGCAACATCGCCCGGCTCGGGACGTTTCTGGCGCTGCCGCTCGCGACGCTCCTGTGGTGGCCGCGGCGGACCGCCCTGCTCCTGATCGCCCTGCTCGGACTCGTGTATCTCGAATGGGCCGCTCCGGTGCGCGATCTGACGAGCGCCTCGAATGATCAGTCGACATCGACGGGGTACTACCGGCCGCTCGTCGCGTTCCTCTCCGAGCAGACCGGACCGCCGTTCCGGACCGAGATCCCGTTCACCCGCTTTCACTGGGAGGCATACGTGGTCGCGAGACACTTCCCGCTTGCGCGCGGGTGGGAGCGCCAGCTCGACATCAAGGACAACTCGATCTTCTACAGCGGGCACCTGACTCCGGCGAGCTACGAGCGCTGGCTGCATGAGAACGCCGTCCGGTTCGTGGCGGCGTCCGACGCTCAGCTTGACTACTCCGCCAAGGCCGAGATGGCGCTGATCGATCGTGGTCTGCCGTACCTGCACGAGGTCATGCACTCGCGCCACTGGCGGGTCTACGAAGTGGCCGATGCGACCCCGATCGTCCAGGGGCCGGCGACCTTGCGGACGCTGGGACCCGACTCGCTGACGATCACCGCGCACCGGGCCGGGAGCCTCCTGGTCCACGTTCGTTTCACCCCCTACTGGGCGCTCTCCGGTGGAGCAGGCTGCGTTGCGCCCGAGGGCCAATACACGCGCGTGACGCTGCGCGCCCCTGGGACGGTCAGACTCGTCACGCAGTTTGCGCTCGACCGGATCGGGGCACAATCGCCACGGTGCAACTAGCACCTGCGTCGCGGCGCTGACCCAGGAACAACAGGCGAGAGCGGTAGGATGGGAGCTTCCATGCGTCGTCGGCTCAAGTGGATCGAGACGCGGGTTCTTCCGCGCGGCTGGACGGATGTGATCCGGCAGTTGCTCCTGTTCGCGAGCGCCTACGTCGTCTACCAGATCGTCCGCGGTCTGGTCAGCGGTGTCGGCGGCGAGACCTACAAGCCGTTCGGCGACGCGACCAAGATCATCAGCCTCGAGCGCGCCCTACATGTGTTCGTCGAGCCGAGCATCCAGGCCTGGGCCTCGAGCGTGCACTGGGTGATGGACATCGCCGACTGGACGTACCTCAACGCCCATTACTTCGTCACGATCGGCGCGCTCGTCTTCATCTACCTGCGGCGCAACGACTCCTTCTACTTCATCCGCAACATGTTCATGATCGCGATGGCGATCGCGCTCGTCGGCTACGCGCTGTACCCGACGGCGCCACCGCGGCTGATGCCCGAGTGGGGCTTCACCGACTCGATCGCCCAGTTCCTCGGAACTCCGCACGTCGAGGACGGGCCGGGGAAGGCACTGCTGAACTTCTACGCCGCGGTCCCGTCGATGCACGTCTGCTTCGCGGTGATGATCGGGATCCCGATGGCCCGGCTGGTCAAGCGCTGGTGGGCGCGCGTACTGTGGTGCGTGTACCCGCTGTTCATCACGTTCGTCGTGGTCGCGACCGGCAACCACTATCTGACCGACGTCGTCCTCGGCGCACTCACCGCCGGCGCCTCGGCGCTGCTCGCCAAGCAGCTGCTCGCCCGGGCCAGACCCGACGCCTGGGCGTTCGACCACGCGCACGCATAACGTATAGGCGCGATGGCCGACCAGACGACACCGGTTCGTCCCCGCCCCCCGAGGCCGCGGGGACGGCGCAACCGCGGTCCCGGGCCGACGACTCACGAGTTGATGCGCGACCGGCTGATCGAGTCGCGCCTGACCCCGAACGCGATCTCGCTGACCGGCTTCGTGCTCAACATGGTTGCGGCCGGGCTGATCGTCGGCCGCATGTTCTTCCTCGCCGGGATCGCGTTCATCATCGGGTCGATCATGGACACGCTCGACGGCCGCTACTCGCGCATGTCGGGCAAGGGAACCCCGTTCGGGGCGTTCCTCGATTCGACCCTTGACCGGCTCGAGGAGGGCATCGTGCTGACGGCGGTCGCCGCCTACTTCGCCTCACTGCACAACCAGGTCGCAGTCGCGGCGGTGGTGATCGCGGTCCTCGGCTCGCTGATGGTCTCCTACACACGCGCCCGGGCGGAGGCGCTCGGCGTCGCCTGCACGGTCGGACTCGCCACGCGCCCGGTCCGGGTCGTGATTCTCTCGATCGGGCTCGTGTTCGCGAAGGGCGCCTCGATCGGCCATTTCGAGCTGCTCGCGCCGGCCGTCTACGTGCTCGCCGCGCTGACCGCGGTGACGATGCTCCAGCGCGTCCTCTACGTGCGCAAGCAGCTCAACGCCGCGCCGCCGGTGTAACCAACGACGCGCTGCGGAATACCTAGCTTCGACGCCCGCGCCTCAGTTCCGCGCGCGGCAATTTTTTCGAGAAGGGAACTCCGAATGAGTGATAACGGGTCCAAAAACGGCACTGCGCGCCATCAACACGACAAGGTGCGGGTCGCGGTCATCGGCGTCGGCAACTGCGCGAGCTCGTTCGTGCAGGGGATCCAGTTCTACCGTGACGCTGACCCGGCCGAGCAGGTGCCTGGGCTGATGCACGTCGATCTCGGCGGCTACCACGTCCGTGACATCGAGTTCAGCGCCGCATTCGACATCGACGCCGACAAGGTCGGCAAGGACTTGTCCGAGGCGATCTTCGCCGGCCAGAACAACACGCTCAAGCTCGGTGACGACATCCCCAAGCTCGGCGTCGAGGTAATGCGCGGCATGACCCACGATGGCCTCGGCAAGTACCTCAAGGAGAAGATCACCAAGGCCCCGGGACCGACGGCAGACATCGTCGAGGTGCTGCGCGCGACGCGCACCGACGTCGTCGTCTCCTACCTCCCGGTCGGCTCCGAGGAGGCGACCAAGTGGTACGTCGAGCAGATCCTCGATGCCGGTTGCGGGTTCGTGAACTGCATCCCGGTCTTCATCGCGCGGGAGGAGTACTGGGACAAGCGCTTCAAGAAGGCCGGCCTCCCGATCGTCGGTGACGACATCAAGTCCCAGGTCGGGGCGACGATCGTGCACCGCGCGCTGGCGCGCCTGTTCCACGACCGAGGCGTCAAGCTACTGCGCACGTCGCAGCTCAACGTCGGCGGCAACATGGACTTCTACAACATGCTCGAGCGCGAGCGGCTGGAGTCCAAGAAGATCTCCAAGACCAACGCGGTCACGTCGATCATGGGCCACGAGCTTCCGCCCGAGGACGTGCACGTCGGCCCGTCTGACTACGTGCCATGGCTCACCGACCGCAAGTGGGCCCACATCCGGCTCGAGGGCCAGGCGTTCGGCGATGTGCCGCTGACCGCCGAGCTCAAGCTCGAGGTCTGGGACTCGCCCAACTCCGCGGGGATCGTCACCGACGCCGTCCGGTGCTGCAAGCTGGCGCTCAACAACGGCCTCACGGGGCAGCTCGATGGACCGAGCTCGTACCTGATGAAGTCGCCGATGCACCAGCGCCCCGACGCCGAGGCGCGCGAGGCGACCGAGGCCTTCATCGCCAAGTACGCACGCAAGCCGATCACTGCCAAGGCGAAGGCGCGGGCGACGAAATAAACAAGGGGCGCAGCCCCTCCTTAAAATCCCGATCGTGAGCGGCGAGCGACTCGCGATCGCGCAGGTGACGCCGTTTGCGTGGGAGGTCGGCGGCGACGTCAACGAGTACGTGGCCCGCGTCGCGGGTGAGCTCGCGCGGCGCGGCCATCGGGTGCTGATCATCGCGCCCTCGCAGAGCGATGCCCTGGTCCGTGACAGCCGCCGCGCGATCCGCTCGCATCCCGACGACCTGCTGGCCCGCGCCGAGTCCGAGCCGCTCGTGCTCGGCGTCGGCGAGGTGCTGCCGTTCTCGCCCGCGCGCCGGCGCGCGGCGTCGATCCCGGTCGACGTCGCGCGGACGATCGAGCAGGTGCTGGGATCGCTCGCGCTCGACATCGTCGACGTCCATGAGCCGTTCGCGCCGAGCGCCTCCGCGGTCGCGCTGCGCCATTCCCGCGCGCTGAACGTGGGCAGCTTCCATGCGCCGACCGAACGGCTGCTCTCGACCCAACTCACCCGACCGCTGACGCGGCTGCTGTTCGCGCGCCTCGACGCACGCGTCGTCAGCTACACCGCCACGCGCAACCTGCTCCAGCGATACTTCCCCGCTGAGTACAGGGTGATCACGCCGGGCGCCGACGCGCAGACGCCGCGCGAGCCGAGCGAGCTCGTCGAACTCGTGATGATCGCGACCGAAGAGCGGGCAGCGCTGCGGACCTTCCTGCGCGCCCTGCGGCTGCTCGCGCGAGAGGTTCACTGGCACGCGACCGTGTGGTCCCCCCGGCCGATGGCTCCGCCGGCGACGCTCGGGCGAGCGCTGCGTGATCGCGTGACCTTCATCGACGCGAGCGACTGCTCGCGGGACGAGGCACTGGCCCGCGGCGACGTCGCGGTGTTCGCATCCGAGGGCGACCGCGCGGCTCCCGGCGCGGTCGTGCGGGCGCTCGGATCGGGCATGGCCGTCGTCGCGTCGCGCCTGCCCGTCTATGAGGAGATCCTCGCCGACGGCGAACGGGGGCTGATCTTCGAGGTCAACGAGATCGAGACGCTCGCCACGCACCTGGCGCAGGCCGTGTCAGAGCCCGAGCGGCTGCGCCGCAGCCCGGCCGAGGTGCGCCGTCTGCAGGCGACGTTCGGCTGGCCGCGAGTCGCGGACGACCTCGAGCGCGTCTACGGCGAGCTCGCCGCGCGCCGTCATGACGAGGTCGGCGACCGCTCGCTGCGCAAGCGCCTGACCGCCCGCGCGCTGATCGACGTCGACCTCCACATGCACACCGACCACTCCTACGACTGCGCGACGCCCGTCGAGGTGCTGCTCGCGGAGGCCCGGGCCCGCGGGCTGGGCGCGATCGCGATCACCGATCACAACGAGATCTCGGGGGCGCTCGAAGCGCGGTCAAAGGCCGACGGGCTGACGGTAATCGTCGGCGAGGAGGTGAAGACCGCCGAGCAGGGCGAGGTGATCGGACTGTTCATCGAGGAGAAGATCCCGCGCGGTCTGACGCTCGCGGAGACGATCGGTGAGATCAAGCGCCAGGGCGGGCTCGTCTACGTGCCACATCCATTTGACCGAATGCACTCGGTGCCCGACTACGAGCACCTGCTCGCCGTGATCGACGAGGTCGACGCGATCGAGGTCTTCAACCCGAGGATCGCGATCACCGAGTTCAACGAGGAGGCGGTGCGCTTTGCCGCCAAGTATCGGATCCCCGCCGGAGCGGGCTCTGACGCGCACGTGCCGCAGGGACTCGGGTCGGTGCGGATCCGGATGCGCGACTTCGACGGGCCGCAGGAGTTCCTGCAATCGCTGCGCGACGCCGACATCATTCGCAACCCCGCGAGCCTCCTGTACGTGCAGGCGCTCAAGTTCCTGCAGACCAAGGCGATGCCCGAAGCGGCGCGCAAGGCGTCTCGGGAACGCCGCGTGCGGCGCGCGACCGGGCGCAAGTCCTGATGCAGTCGCAAGGACAAGCACCGCAGCCGTCCAATCGGAGTGCAGTGCCAGCCACCGATGACGAGATCAAGGAGAAGTACCTCGAGCGCGCGATCCGCGAGCTGAACGCGTTCGCGCGCCGGCTGAGCGAATGCCAGCACTGCCCGCGCGGCCAGCTGATGCCCGTGCTCGGATCGGGCCACCCCCAGGCCGACATCTTCATGGTCAAGTACTCGGCCCGCCCGTCCGAGGTCGAGGAGGGCGTCGCCTTCTACGGACGTACCGGCAACGCATTGATGAAATCGCTCAAGCGGCTGTCGATCGACCCGCTCGCCGTGTACGGGACCCTGTGCGTCAAGTGCCCGGTCGCCGACCCGGCGATGGCCGATCCCGTGTGCGTCGGGCGGCTGACCGAAGAGCTGACGATCGTCGCGCCGAAGATCGTCGTCGTGATGGGTGACGAGGCGCTGACGGTGATCAACGAACTCGATTTCCCGCTCGCGCACGAACTGACCGCGACGCCCGGCGAAGTGCAGCACTTCACGCCGGTGATCGACGCGCTGTATGTCCCCAGCATCGACGACTCGCTCGACGAGGAGGCCGCCAAGCGCGAGTTCTGGACCGCGTTCCGCGTCCTCGGCCAGTGGTGGGAGGACCTCCCGCCGTACTGAGCGCAGAGCGCCGGCGCCGCCCGGCGTCGTGGCCGACCCCGCTCCCTTCGCCCGCGCCGCGGGTTTGTAAGAAACGCCCAAGATTGTGGCGATTCTGTTACTGGGGGCAGCTACCGTCACCGGCCGACGTCACTCGATATCGGCAGCACCTGCTGCACGGGACTGGAGCACTGAATGCACAGACGGATCTTCCTCGCGGTCGTCGCTGCGGCGGTTTCTACGGCCGCCGCTGCACTTCCCGGCGTCGCGGCCGCGAAGCCCGCGCGGGCCCACTACTACCTGGCGCTCGGTGACTCACTGTCCCAGGGCATGCAGCCCGACGTGAACGGGACGACGCGCGATACCAACCAGGGATACGCCAACGATCTGCTCGCGATCGAGCGCAGGCACATTCACAACCTCAAGCTCGTCCAACTGGGCTGCGGCGGCGACACGACGACGAGCATGCTGACCGGCAAGGGCAACAACGCCGCCGCCAAGACCCTGCACTGCGACCGTCGCGGCGGATCCCAGGAGGCGGCCGCCGAGCACTTCCTCAAGACCCACCACCGCAAGGGCGAGGTGCCGCTGATCACGGTCGACATCGGCGCCAACGACGTCGACGGCTGCACCGCCGTTCCCGCGAGCCAGGTGCTGACGTGCGTCAACGACGGGCTTGGCACGATCAACACGAACGTGCCGAAGATCCTCGCGGGCGTCAAGAAAGCAGCGCCGAAGGGCACGACGTTCGCCGGCATGACGCTTTATGACCCGGTGCTCGGCGGCTTCTTCAGCCCTGCCAACTCGGCCGGTCACACACTCGCGGCGGCATCGGTGCCGCTCAGCCAGGGAGTCAACGCCGCGCTTACCACCGCTTTCACCAAGGGTGGCTTTCTGACCGCCGACGTCGCCGGCGCGTTCGACACCTACAACACGACCGACACCGTCTCGTGGGAGGGCCAGCAGATCCCGCTCGACGTCGCGCAGGTCTGCAGCTGGACCTGGGCCTGCCAGACACCCCCCAGCGGTCCGAACATCCACGCCAACAAGAACGGCTACCAGGTGATCGCCAACGCGTTCGCCTCGACAATCGGCGACAAGCTGCACTAGCCAGCCGCAGCTGCACTGGCCAGTCGCAGATGACTGGCCAGTCGCTGAAGACTTGGGAGCCGTGGGTCGACTGCTCGGCTATACGGCGGTTGGGACCTACACCTCGCGGCCGTCGGTCGACTGCTCGGCTATACGGCGGTTGCGGACCTACACCTCGCGGCCGTAGGTCGACTGCTCGGCTCTACGGCGGATTCGGACCTACGGCCCGAGCGTCAGCCCGTCTCGAGCACGATCTTGCCGAGCTTGCCGCCGGCCTGAAACCGCTCGTAGGCGGCGGGCGCCTCGCTGAGCGGGTATGTCTCGGCGATCAGCGCCCGCACGTCCCCGGCGGCCAGCAGCGGCAGCACCGAACGCTCCATCGCCCGCGCCGTCAGCGCCTTCTCCTCGAGCGGTCGCGCGCGCAGCATCGAGCCGTGGATCCGGGCGCGCTTGGCCATCAGCAGCCCGAGGTTGACCTCGGCCTTGGCGCCGGCGCCGATCCCGATCGTCGTGATCCGGCCGAGGACCTCCAACGCGGCGAGATCGCCAGGCAGGTTGGGCGCGCCGACGAGCTCGAGGATCACGTCGTACGGTCCGTGCTCGGCGAACGCGTCGGGGTCGATTACGAGTGCGCCGAGCTCGGCGACCTGATCGCGCAGGTCCGGGTTGCGCACGGTCGCCGTCACCCGCGCCCCGGCCGCCCGGCCGAGCTGGATCGCCGCCGTGCCGACGCCGCCGGCGCCGCCGTGGACCAGCAGGCGCTCGCCGGCGCGCAGCTCCGCCTGCGTGAAGAGCGCGTCATGGGCGGTCGTGAACACCTCCGGGGTTCCGCCTGCCTCCGGCCACGAGAGGCGCTCGGGGACCGCCATCAGGACCCGTTCGTGGACGACGGCGAGCTCCGCCTGGCCGCCGCCCCCGACGATCCCCATCACCCGCGCTCCGTGCTCGAAACGCTCGGCGCCGGGGCCGCGCGCGGCGACTTCACCGGCGAGCTCGAGTCCCGGTATGTCCGCGGGGGCACCGGGCGGGGCCGGATAGCCACCGCGCAGCTGATGCATGTCGGCGCCGTTCAGGCCCGCGGCCCTGACGCGGACCAGGACCTCACCCGCGCCCGGGACCGGGTCGGGGTGCTCCTCGACGGTCACCTGCTGATCACGAATCGTGGCGGCGCGCATCGGCGCGTCGCATACTAGTGCGACGCCACCCTGCCGACCTTCGGAACCGCTTTGCACGGTATGTGTGCAGAGCGTTCCAAGCGACCCCTGTCTGCCACACTTCGCGGGCGCACAGCGACCGCTATCCGGCGGCGACACCGAAGGGGGCAGCAGATGACGATGGACAACCAGGTCCTCGTCCGCACGAACGCGAGCGAGGACGACGTCGTGAGGGCGTTCAAGACTGCGTTCTTCACGCCGCCGAGCCTCGCGGATCACTTCAAGCCGACCCCGGCGGCGCACTTTCGCTCGCAGATGACCTGGCGCGCGACCGAGGTGGCGGCTCGACCACGTCCGCCGAGCTGACAGACGTCAACCTCAACCGCACGATCGAGGACTACGACAACTGGCGCCACGAGGTCGGCGAGACAATCGCGCTCGCGTATGACGCCGAGGCCGACGGAGGGTCGGTGAGGATCTGGATCGACGCGCGACCGATGGTGTATGGCTTGCACCGCAACAGCCCGCTCGTCCTTCAGACCTACGCGCACGAGATCTTCGGCGAGCTCGCGAAGGCCGGCTTCACGGTCCAGCGCCGCAGCCAGCTCGACGATTACAAGGTCCCGCCGGGCGCGCCGCCCGGATGGCCGTTTCTCAAGTGACCGGGCACGAGCGCGCGACCCGGATGGCCGGTCCTCAAACGATCGGTCAGGCTCGCGTCAGCTCGGCGACGCACTCGATGTGCGGCGTCTGCGGGAACATGTCGACCGGGCGCACACGCACGAGCCGGTAGCCGGCCTCCACGAGCTGCGCGGCGTTCGGCGCTAGCGTCGTCGGATTGCAGGAGACGTAGACGATGCGCTGCGGCGCGGCCTCGATGATCCGGCGCACGACCTTCTGCGAGAGCCCTGCGCGCGGCGGATCGACGACCACGACATCGGGCCGTCCGGCCCGCGTCACGAGCTCGCGCATCGCGAGCCGTACATCGCCGGCGAAGAAGCGCGCGTTCGAGACCTCGTTGGCCCGCGCGTTGGCGATCGCGTCGGCGATCGCCTGCTCGACGAGCTCGAGGCCCCACACCTCGCCCACGCGCGGCGCGATCGAGAGCGCGATCGTGCCGATCCCGCAGTAGAGGTCGAACACGCGCTCGAACCCGGTTGGCCGCGCGTACTCGATCGCGAGCTCGTAGAGGCGTTCGGCCATCTCGGTGTTCGTCTGAAAGAACGCCTCCGAGGAGATCGAGAAGCGCATCGACCCGAGCACCTCCTCGAAACGCTCGGTGCCGGCGAGCAGCTCGGTCTCGCCGCCGAGCGTCGTCTCGCCGAGGCTCTCGGTCCGCGTCCACAGCAGCCCCTCGAACCCCGCGCCCGCCTGCGCGAGCGACTCGCGGTCGAGCCGCGCCCCGGGGCTGCTCACGAGCCTGACCTGGATCGCGGCCGTTCGTCGCCCTTCGCGGACGACGAGGTTGCGCAACTCGCCCTCGCCGCTGCGGCGGTCATACGCCTTCAGGGACTGCTCGCGGCACCACGCGAAGATCCGCTCGCGCGCCGCGTTGCCGCGCTCGGACGCGAGCAGGCAGTCGCTCACCGGCACGATCTCGTCCCACCGTCCCGGCGCGTGAAAGCCGCACACGAGCTCTCCCGCCGCGCCGGTTCCGAACGAGTATTCGAGCTTGTTGCGGTAGCGCCACTGCTGGACGGCCGGCACGATCGGCTCGAGCTCGAATCCGTCGAGCTTGCCGATCCGCCGCAGCGCGTCGTCGACCTGGGCCTGCTTGACCTCGAGCTGGCGTTCGTAGGGGAGCACCTGCCACGGGGCGCCCGGATGGTCGGCGAGCGGCGGGATCCGGTCCGCGCTCGGCTCGAGCACCCTGACCGTGCGCGCCTCGGCGTAGGCGCGCTTGCGCTTTGAGACGACCGCCAGGACGCGATCACCGGGGATCGCGCCCGCGACGAACACGACGTACCCGTCCAGCCGCGCGACGCCCGCGCCGCCGAACGCGAGCGAATCGATCGTCAGCTCGAGTTCATCGCCGCGCTGCGGGCGAGGCTTGGTCTCGGTCGTCTCCACCGACACCAGGATGCCAGCCCCGGCCCTCGGGCCGCGTGGCGCTACCCGATCGCCTTCTCCAGCGCCGCGGTGACCGACTTGCGATTCGCGTGCCGGCGCTCGTAGGTCAGCACCTTGCGCAACTCAGGCTTCGACAGGTCCGAGACGCGGCTCTTGACCTGCGTGGCGTTGAGCTCGTCGTAACCGATGATCGGGAACGACGGACCGACGCCGACCTTGCGCCGAGCGCGATCCGCGCCGCGGACGATGCGATCGACGGGCTGCTGGCGCAGCGCCTTCTTGG
Organism: uncultured Solirubrobacterales bacterium; assembly: GCA_963744695.1. Lineage (GTDB taxonomy): Bacteria > Actinomycetota > Thermoleophilia > Solirubrobacterales > Solirubrobacteraceae > Palsa-465. The sequence continues at coordinate 208,427 of CAVUUT010000017.1, forward strand.
TCGCAGCCTCGAGCTGACCGCGGCCGCGCTCGAGCAGTTGGTCGATCTCGCCGCGCAGATCATCGCCCTGCTGGCGACCCCGGCGGACGAGTTCGCCGACCAGGTCGTTGGCGTCCTTGCGTGTGACGCGGCCGCGTGAGGCGGCGTCGTCGAGCGTCTCCTGGATCCGCTCGCGCGTGAGCATCACGACGTCGCGCGGCTTGAGGTCGCCCTTGGCGAGCTGCTCGGCGACCGAGGCTCCGTCGGAGCTGGCACTCGCACGGCGCGTCTTGGTCGCCGCGCTCCTGGCCGTCGTGCGCGTCTGCTTCGCCCCGGCCTTCGCCGCGCTCGCGGTCGCCTTCGCGCCGCCGCGGGCCGAGCGCCCGGTCTTCGCGGCGCCGGACTTGGCGGCGCTGGCGGTCTTCGCGGCGCCGGCCTTGGCCTGCGTCGCGGTCCGGCTCGCGCTCTTGCGGGCGCTGCTCGCGGTGGCCTTGGTGCCGCTCTTGGCGGCAGCGCTCGTGCGCTTCGCCGCCGGCTTGGCGGCCGCCGAGGACTTCTTCGTACTTGACGACGAGCGTTTCGGGGCGGGCATTGCGTTCGACTCCTGACTGGCTTTGCGGTGGCGCGAGCGTATCCAAACTGGACACCGCGCGCTAACAGCTACTCGAGCGCGTCGGATACGAGCAGTTCGAGCAGCGCCTTCTGCGCGTGACGGCGGTTCTCGGCCTGGTCCCAGATCCGTTGGCGCTCGCCGTACAGGACCGCCGCGGTGATCTCCTCGCCGGCGTGCGCCGGCAGGCAGTGCAGCACGATCGCGTCGGGGGCCGCGAGGCCGAGCAGCTGCTCGTCGATTCGGTACGGGCCAAGCGCGCGGCGGCGCCGCTCCGCGCCCGAAGGATCGTCGCTCATACTGACCCAGACGTCGGTGTAGATCGCGTTGGCGCCCGCGGCAGCGGCGCGCGGATCATCGGTCAGGACCGCGTTCGCGACGGGCTCGAGCTGAAAGCCGGCCGGCGCGGCGACCCGCACCCGCACTCCCGCCAGCGCCCCCAAGATCGCCAGCGAGCGCGCGACGTTGTTACCGTCGCCGACGTAGGCGAGCGTAAGCCCCCGCAAATCGCCGAACGTCTCGCGCAGCGTGAGCAGATCGGCGAGCGCCTGGCACGGGTGGTGGTCAGCGGTCAGCATGTTGAAGACCGGCACGGTCGCGTGGGCCGCGAGCTCGGCGACCGAAGCGTGCGGCCCGGTCCGGATCCCGATCGCGGCCGACGTGGCGCGAGAGCACGTACGCCGTGTCGCGAATCGACTCGCCCCGGCTGAGCTGCATCTCGTCGCCGCGGAGGACCATCGGGTGGCCGCCGAGCTCGAACACCCCGGCCTCGAACGACACCCGTGTGCGCGTCGATGGCGCCCCAAAGATCAGCGCAATCGTCTTGCCCATCAGCGCCTGCGAAGCGAGCGGCGAGCGCTTGAGCTCGGCCGCCCGGGCGAGCAGCCCGTCGAGCTCGTCCGACGTCAGCTCGGCTCCGGTCAGGAAGTGGCGAGGCAAGCGCAGCAGTGTACGTTCCGACGATCGTGATGCGCTTTCGAGTGCTGACGTGGAATCTGATGCACGGCCGCGCCCAGCCGTCGGCCGGACGCGACCTTCGCCGGGAGTTCGCCGCCGCCCTTGGCGGGTGGGATTGGGACGTCGCGCTGCTCCAGGAGGTGCCGCCGTGGTGGCCGGCCGGCCTCGGCGCCGAGCTTGAGGCCGAGTACCGGTTCGTGCTCACCTCACGCAACGGCCTGCTCGCCGCACGCCGCGCGATCGCCACCCGCTGGCCGGATCTGATCGGCGCAAACGGCGGCGGCGCGAACGCGATCCTCGCCCGCCACGACCGGATCGTCGCGCACCGCACGGTGCGGCTCGCGCGCTTCCCCGAGCGCCGCTGGGCCCACGGGGCGTGGCTCGCGGCGGGCTTCTGGGTCGTGAACGTCCACTCGTCCGGCGACGAGGCCCGCGCCCAGCGCGACGGCGAGCTCGTCGCGCGGACCTCGCTTCGGTGGGCGGCCGGCGCGCCGCTCGTGGTGGGCGGCGACTTCAACCTGCCGCGATCCGGACTTCGATCGGCTCCGTCACGCCGGCGAACGTGACGTTGACCACATCTTCGTCGGCGACGGCGTGCAGATCGTCGGTTCGGCCGAGGTGCTCGACCGGGGCACGCTGTCCGATCACCCGCCGCTGGTGGTGACGGTCGAGCGCTCGGACTAACGAGCTCAGCGGTCGGCCGCGCGCCAACGTGCCCGCGCCATCGGCGCAGGCGCGAACGGCCGACGCGCTATCCGCGCGCCGCGCGCAGCCCGAAGCCGCGCAGCATCAGCAGCGCCTTGCCGCCGAGCGTGCCGCGGGCGGGCAGCACGCCGAGCTGGGTCGCGGCGTCGTAGACGTCGTAGAAGCCACGGACCCGCAGCAGCAGTTCGTGCTGGAGCTCGCAGTAGAAGATGCAGTGCACGACGACGAACCGGTTGGTCGCCGGCAGGCCCTCGAACGCCTCGCGGTTGGTCCCGAGCAGCTTGCACGGCGCCGCGACGAACTGCCCGTCGGCGAGCCGCGCGCCGGTGCGCTCGAGCCGCGCGTCGGGAAACCCCGCCCACAGCCGACCGGCGTACTCGCCGAGCTGCTCGATCCCTGCAGCGGCGCCGGCGTGAGCGGATCCTCGTACTGGATCCCGGACGCGCAGACCTCCGCGAACGCGGCCGGGTCCTTGCCCGACCAGGCCGCCTGCCAGCCGTCGATCAGCTCGTCGACGGTCATTGCGGCGTCGGCCGGGCCCCGAGCTGCGCCTCGAGATCCGGCATGCCCTCCTCGGGCGTCGACGCCTGCGCGTAGTGACGCCGCGCGATCCGTCCGGCGCCGCGCGCGAGCCGCCCGGCTTGGACTCCGAGCTTGATCGCGCGCGCCATCGCGATCGGGTCGTGCGCGCGGGAGATCGCGCTCGCGCACAGGACCCCGTCGCAGCCGAGCTCCATCGCCAGCGCGGCGTCCGAGGCGGTGCCGACGCCTGCGTCGAGGATCACCGGCACGCCGGCGCGCTCGACGATGATCGAGATGTTGTACGGGTTGCGGATCCCCATCCCGCTGCCGATCGGCGAGCCGAGCGGCATCACCGCCGCGCAGCCGGCGTCCTCGAGCCGGCGCGCGAGCACCGGGTCGTCGGTCGTGTACGGCAGCACCGTGAAGCCGTCGTCGACGAGCTCCTCGGCCGCGGCGACGAGCTCGACCGCGTCGGGCAGCAGCGTGCGGTCGTCGCCGATCACCTCGAGCTTGATCCAGTCGGTCTCGAACGCCTCGCGCGCCAGATGGGCGGTCATGACCGCGTCGCGGGCCGTGAAGCAGCCGGCGGTGTTGGGCAGCACCTCGACGCCGGCCGCGGTCAGCACGTCGAGGATCGAGCCGCGGGCGGCGCGGGTCGAGCCGCCGCAGCGCGACCGTGCACAGCTCGGCCTCGGACTCCGCGCACGCGCGCGCGAGCAGCTCGTGACTCGTGAAGCCGCCGGTGCCGAGGATCAGCCGCGAGCTCAGCTCGCGCCCGGCGATCACGAATGGGTCGGCGCTCATGATCGATCTCAGCCTCCTTGAATCGCGGCCACGACCTCGATCAGCGCCCCATCGCGGACCTCGGCCTCGGCCCACCGCGAGCGGGCCACGACTTCTCCGTCGACGGCGACCGCGACGCCCCGGGCGTCGGGCGCGACATCGAGCAACTCCACCACGTTCGCGACAGTAGCGCCAGCGGCAGTTCGCGTGGCTCGTCCGTTGACGGTCACGTTCACGATCGGCTCCCGGCGGCCGCCGACGGCAGACGCGCGGGCGCGAACATCGGGCGCGAGCGGGTCCTCGCCGCTCGCCGAGCAGCGCGCCGACGATCAGTCTCGGCGGTCACCGGCGCCAGCAGGATCCCGCTGCGGCGGTGGCCGACCGCCCAGTGCAACCCGGGCACCGCGCTCGCCCCGATCACCGGCAGGTTGTCCGGCGGTCGCCGGCCGCAGTCCGGCCGAGAACTCGTCGAGCACGAGCTCCGAGACGCCGGGGACGAGCTCGCTCGCGTCGCGCAGCAGCTCAAACGCGGCGCCCGCGGTGACGGTCGTGTCGAAGCCGCGCTCCTCGGACGTCGCGCCGATCACGTAGCGGCCGTCGCCGCGCGGCACGATGTACGAGGGGCCCATCCGCACCACCCGGTCAGCAGCCCCGGACCGGCCGGGTCATGCAGGCGCAGGATCTGGCCCTTGACCGGCCGGATCGCAACCCGAGCGCGCGGCCGGGATGCCGCGCAGCGCGTCGCTCCACGCCCCGGCCGCGATCACGATGTCGTGCGCGGCGATCGTCGATCCGTCGCCGAGCACGACTTGCCCGCGCGCGGCCGCCGCTGCACTCGATCGCGGTCGCGGCGACGCGCTCGCGCACCTGTGCTCCGGCGCCGCGCGCGGCGGCCGCGAGCGCCGCGGTCAGGACGCGCGGGTCGACCGCGTGGTCATCGGGGACGTCGAGCGCGAGCCGCAACGTCGGCGCCAGGCCCGGCTCGAGCCGGCGCGCCTCGCTCGGGCGCAGCCGCCGGACCTCGAGCCCGAAGCGCAGGCGCAGCTCGAACTCGCGCTCGAGCGCCTGCGCCTCGTCGCCGTCGCGCGCGACCAGCAGCGTCCCGCACGCGCGTAGCCGACCGTCGGCAAGCCGGCGGCGGCCGCGAGCTCGCGCGCGAACTGCGGATAGCCCGCGCGCTGCGCAGCCCGAGCTCGAGCAGCGGCTCCTCCGCGGCGGCCGCCTCGGCGACCGGCGCGAGCATCCCGGCCGCCACGTGCGACGTCCCGCGCCCGGCGTCGCCACGCTCGAGCACCGTCACGCTGCAGGCCCCGCGTGGCCGCGCGCCACGCGATCGCGAGGCCGATCGCGCCGGCGCCGATGACGACGACGTCGACTGCTTCGGAGTTGTGCTGCGGCGACTTCAACGAAAATCTCCCTACCGGCATTACCCGGCGAGGTCCTGACGGTCGGCGGATGCTGGCTCCGCCCTCTCAGCCCAACGGTGGGGCTCCCGTTCGGGCAATGCTAGCGCGTCGAGTGCTGACAGACTGGGTGCATGAATGATCGCCGCCAGCGGCTGGAGCGACGCGCGCCTGTACCTCGTCTGCGACGAGCGCCCCGACAGGTTCATCGAGGGCGCCCTGCGTGGAGGGGTCGACATCGTCCAGCTGCGAATCAAGGGCGGCGACGACGAGCGCGATCCTCGCCGCCGCGCGGCCGTTACCGGCGCCTGTGCGACGCAGCCGGGGCACTGCTGATCGTCAATGACCGGCCCGACCTGGCGGTCGCGGCGGGCGCCGACGGCGTCCACGTCGGTCAGGACGACGCCGCCGGCGTCGCGTGCACGGCGAGGTCGTCGGCGAGCGCCTGATCGTCGGGCTCTCGACCCACTCGCCGGACCAGGTCGATGCCGCCGCGGCGCCGGCGTCGACTACATCGGGGTCGGCCCGGTCCACGCCACGCCGACCAAGCCGGGGCGGCCGGCGGTCGGCCTCGAACTGGTCCTCTACGCGGCGAGGCACTGCCCGCTGCCGTTCTTCGCGATCGGCGGGATCGACACGACGAACGTCGGCGCCGTCCGTGACGCGGGCGCAACCCGCGTCGCCGTCGTGCGGGCGCTGACCGAGGCACCAGATCCGGAGCGCGTCGCGCGCTCGCTCCGCGCTGCGGTCACGCAAGGCAAGGTGCAAGTTGGCGCAACGTAGCCGCAAGCGCGGCCGCACTCGCAAGCCGCGCCCGCAGGCAACCGCGAAAGCGCGCGACGCGACCCGCCGCGACGCGGCCGCGACCGCTGCGCCGAGCAAGGACGCCGACAAGACGCCGCCCCAGACCGTGGGCGGCTGGCGCGTCGAGCCGAAGATGACCCGCTCGCAGCGGCGCGACGCCGAGGTCCGCGCTGGGCTGACGCCGCTGGCGCCGGGTGAGCGGCCGGGGGTGATCATCGCGTCGACGATCATCGCGGGGCTGATCGGGGGCGGCAACCTGGTCGCGTGGCTGGCCGGAATCAAGATCGACGGCAAACACCCGGCGGCCGGCGGGATCTTCATCTTCTCCGCGGTGATGATCGCCTGCGCGATCGGGTTGTGGCGGCTTTGGTACGGCGCCGTGCTGGGCTTCATGGCGTTGCTTGCGATCGTCGCGGTGATCTTCGCGCTGCTGCTGGTCGAGGCGAGCAACGTCCTCGGGCTGATCGTCGGAGTGGCGGTGATCGGCGGCTCGGGCTATCTGTTCTTCAAGCTCGTCAGGGTCCTGAGCCGGATCCAGATGCCGCGCTACCCCGGCCACTGACCGCGACCTGCGCTGACTCCGAGCGTCAATCCGCAAATGCGTTCGCGCATGGATAGGCTCAATCCATGGCCGAATTCTCATACGACTGCGTCGTGATCGGCTCCGGGCCCGGCGGTTACGTCGCCGCGATCCGGGCCGCGCAGCTGGGCATGAAGACCGCCGTGATCGAGTCCGACCGCGTCGGCGGACGCTGTCTGAACTACGCGTGCATTCCCGCCAAGGCGGTCCTGCGCGTCGCCGACGTGCTGTCCGAGATCCGCGACGCGGGCGAGTTCGGGATCAAGGTCGCCGAGCCGGAGATCGACTACGCGGGCGTCAGCGCGCGCCGCCAGAAGGTGGTCAAGACCCTGACCAGCGGCGTCTCGGGGCTGTTCAAGAAGAACAAGATCGACCTGATCGAGGGCTCCGGGTCGCTCGCCGGCGGCGGTCAGGTCACGGTCGGTGACCAGACGATCGCCGCCAAGACGATCCTGCTCGCGACCGGCTCGGTGAAGCGGCCGATCCCCGGCGCGCAGTTCGGCGGCCGCGTGATCGGGACCGAGGAGGCCTGGGCGCTCGACGAGCTGCCGAACTCGATGGCGGTCGTCGGCGCGGGCGCCTCGGGCTCCGAGATCGCGTCCGCCTACGCGCGACTGGGGGTCGAGGTGCTGCTGCTCGAGGCGCTCGACCGGGTGCTGCCGACCGAGGATGCCGATATTTCAAAGGTCGTCGAGCGCGGCCTCAAACGCCAGGGCATCGCGATCCACACCGGGATGGCGGTGCAGGAGATCGAGTCCGGCGAGACGGGCGTCAAGTTCACCTTCGGCACCGGCGAGGGCGAGGTCGACTGGCTCGTGATCGCCGCCGGCCGTGGTCCCGACATCGAGGGCCTCGGGCTCGAGGCGGCCGGCGTCGAGCTCGACGAGCGCGGGATGATCAAGGTCGACGGCGCGATGCGGACGACCGCCGCCGGTGTCTATGCGATCGGCGATCTGGTGCCGGGACCGGCGCTCGCGCACAAGGCCTCGGACGAGGGGGTGATCGCGGTCGAGGATGCGGCCGGGATGGAGACGCATCCGATCGAGTACATCGACGTCCCGCGGGCGACGTTCTGCATGCCGAACGTCGCGAGCTTTGGGCTCACCGAGGCGCAGGCGCGTGAGCAGGGATACGACGTCGTCGTCGGCAAGGTCCAGTACGGGGCCGTCGGGGGAGGGACGGTCTACGGCGACCGGACCGGGCTCGTCAAGATCGTCGGCGAGAAGCGCTACGGCGAGCTGCTCGGCGGCCACATCGTCGGTAGCCAAGGCGACCGAGCTGATCCAGGAGCTCGTCAACGCGCGCGCGCTCGAGGGCGGCTATCCCGAGATCGCACATCTGGTCCACGGCCACCCGACGATGTCCGAAGCGGTGATGGAGGCCGCACGCGCGGCGGACGGCTGGCTGATCCACGGCTGAGCGGCCGGTGCAGTCCAGTCAACCGGTCTTCTACTACGACCTCGGCAACCCGGAGTGCTACGTGGTCGCCGAGCGGATCATGTCCGAGCTGCGCCTGGTACCCGAATGGGAGCCGGTGCTCGCGAGCCCGCGCGACGCCGGTCCTGACCGCACGAGCATCGAGAGACGGGCGCTCGAGCTCGGGCTCCAGCCTCTGCGCTGGCCGACGCCATGGCCGCCCGACAGCACGACCGCGATGCTCGCGGCGACGTACGCCAAGCAGATCGGCCGCGCGGTCGCCTTCTCGCTCGCGGCCTTCCGTCAGACGTTCGCCGGCGGGCGCGACCTCGGCGACGAGAGCACGGTGCTGCTCGCCGCCGCCGCGTGCGAGATGCACCCGAACGCCGTCCTGAAGGGGATCTCCACCAGGACAGTCCGCGCCGGCCTCGATCGCGCGATCGAGCGCGCCGGCACGGCGGGCGTCACGGCGCTGCCCGCGATCCAGGTCGGCGACGAGCTCTGCCAGGGAAGCGACTGCATCGAGCGTGCCGACGCGGCATTGGCGGTGCTGCGATGAGGGCCAACCGCGTCTATCACCTGATCGTCTCGCGCGAAGGACGCGAGCCATCGTTCCTTGCGACTCGCGGACGCCATGACCGGATCGAGGTCGTATCGGTCGACGATGGCGAAGTGGTGCTCTACTGGAACCTGCCGGCCAAGCAGGCGAACAAGCTCCTGCGCCACCTGCGTGAGGACCTCGTCGGGCTCGACGCCGATCAGTTCATCGCCCGCTGGGAGGGCGCCGACACAGGCGCCGACTGGCCGCTCTAGCGTCTGAAGCGAGGGCGTCCAACGTGCCGGTGACGCCTGGCGCAGCCGCGACGCATCACGTCGTCGCGATGTAGACGTTCTTGAGCTCGGTGTAGTAGTCGAGCGCGTGCGGCCCGAGCTCGCGGCCGATCCCCGACTGCTTGAAGCCGCCGAACGGCGTCCCGACGCGGACCGAGGTGTTGGAGTTGATCGACAAGGCGCCGCTCTCGAGCGCGCGCGCGACGCGCAGCGCCCGCGCGCCGTCACGGGTCCAGATCGACCCCGACAGCCCGTAGACGGTGTCGTTGGCGAGCGCGATCCCTTCCTCCTCGGTGTCGAACGGGATCACCGCCGCAACCGGCCCGAAGATCTCCTCGCGGGCGGCACGGTCGTCGTTGGAGACCGGGCACAGAACGGTCGGCGCAAACCAGTAGCCGGGGCCGTCAGGCGCGCTGCCACGGAACGCGACCGGCGCCTCGCCGTTGACGTAGGACCCGACCTTCTCGCGCTGGTCGGCCGAGATCAGCGGGCCCATCTCGGTCTGGTCATCGAGCGGGTCGCCGACGCGCAGCGCCTTGACGGCGTCCTCGAGCAAAGCCATGAATCGTTCGAGCGCGGAACGCTGGACGAGGATCCGCGAACGCGCGCAGCAGTCCTGGCCGGCGTTGCCGAACACCGCCAGCGGCGCCGCCTGCGCGGCGGCCTCGAGATCGGCGTCGGCGAAGATCACGTTCGCTGATTTTCCGCCGAGCTCGAGCGTCACGCGCTTGATCGACTGCGACGCGAGCGCGCCGACCCGCTGGCCGACGGCCGTCGAGCCGGTGAACGCGACCTTCGCGACGTCGGGATGCTGGGCGAGCCGCTCGCCGACCACGCGGCCCGGGCCGACGACGACGTTGAGCACGCCCTCGGGGAGCCCGGCCTCGAGCACGATCTTCTCGAGCTCGATCGCGGTCAGTGGCGTCAGTTCGGCGGGCTTGAGCACGATCGTGTTGCCGGCCGCGAGCGCGGGCGCAACCTTCCACGACGCGATCGCCAGCGGGAAGTTCCACGGCGTGATCAGTCCGACGACGCCGAGCGGCTCACGGAACGTGACATCGACGCCGCCGGCGACCGGGATCGTGTCACCGAGCAGCCGCTCCGGCGCGCCCGCCATGTAGGCGAACGTGTCGGCGACCATCCCCACTTCGCCGCGCGCGTCACCGATCGGCTTGCCGACGTTGCGCGCCTCGAGCCGGGCGAGCTCTTCCGCGTGATCGGAGATCGCACGGCGATCGCGCGCAGGTGCCTGGCGCGGTCGCTCAGGGGTCACCGCGCGCCAGCCGTCGAAGGCCGCCTTCGCGCGTGCGACAGCGGTGTCGGTCTCCTCGACACCGGCGTGCGGTAGCTCCGCCATCACCTGCTCGGTCGCGGGCTCTACGACCTTTAACACCGTCTCGCTGCTAGTCCCCACGGCGACCCTCCGTTGACACTCTGAGATGGTTTGCGATCGATAGAGTCTATTGCTATAAGGACCTCGGTTCGGACCATTTGTAGGTCCCGGATTTCAAGGGAGATCCACGGTGAAGGACGCCCTGGTGCAGTGTTCGCATACCCACGTGCTGCCGCCTGAGTTGGATCGTCGCTATCCGGTGATCGTCGAAGGTGACGGGGTCTGGGCGAGCGACGCGGCCGGCCGGCGCTACCTCGACGCGATGAGCGGCGGGTCGATGGCGCTGACGCTCGGCCACGGGCGCGAGGACATGATCGAGGCGGCGCGCGCGCAGGCCGCGGCTGGCGTTCGTCCACAACGAGCGGCTCACTAATCCGGCCGAGCAGCGGCTCGCGCGCGAATTGACCGCGGTCGCTCCCGAGGGCTTGAACCGGGTCCACTTCGTGACGGGGGGCGCCGAGGCCAATGAGTGCGCGCTCTGCGGCTCGCGCGCAGCTATCACGTCGAGCGCGGCGAGCCTCAGCGCTGGCGCGTGATCTCGCCGGCGCAGTCCTACCACGGGCCGACGATGGCGACGCTCGCGCTCACGGGACGGCCGGGACTGCAGGGGCCGCTGACCCGTACCTGCCCGAGCAGCCGCATATCCCGCCGAGCACGTGGCGTTTTGATCCGACCGGCGAGCGTGCGCTGGCGGCGCTGGACGCGGCGCTCGAGCACGCCGGGCCCGAGACCGTAGCGGCGTTCTTCTGCGAGGTGATCAGCGCGGCCGCGCTGCCGGCCTACATGCCGCCGCCGAGCTTCTGGGAGGGGTTCGCCGAGCGCCGCGAGCGCTACGGGTTCCTGATCTGCTTTGACGAGGTCGTGACCGGCATCGGCCGTACCGGCCGCTGGTTCGCGTCCGACAAGCTCCGTTCACGCCCGACATCATCGCGACCGCCAAGGGGCTCGGCGCGGGCTACGCGGCGATCGGCGCGGCGATCTGCCACGACCGCGTCTACGAGGCCGTCGCCGCGGGCTCGCGCCGCTTCACGCTCGGTCACACGTGGGACGGGGCGCCGCTCCCGTGCGCCGTCGGGCTCGCCGTGCTCGACGCGCTGAAGCGCGAGCGGCTGGTGGAGCGAGTCGCCGAGCGCGGGCCGCGGCTGCGCGACGAGCTCGCCGGCGCGCTCGCCGGTATCCCGATCGTGCGCGAGGTCCGCGGCCACGGCTACCTGCTGGGCGTCGAGTACGTCGACCCGCGCGACGGTGCTTCGTTCCTCGGGCCCGAGCTCGGCGTCGCCGGACGGATCGATGACCTCGCGCTCGACGGGGGCTCGTGATCCTCTCGACGCAGCCGACCCGCGACGGCTACGCCGGTGACCAGAGTCTGTTCGCGCCGGCGTTCACGACGACCGACGAGGAGCTCGCCGAGATGGTCACGCGCTTCGCCGCGGTCGTGAGCCAGATCGCGAGCGAGGTCGAGCGCGAGCTCGCCGGGGTGCAGCTCGGTGCCGTCGGGGCTGGAGGCGCCCGATGACGCCCGTCCGCGCGCTCGTGATCCAGCACGAGGAGCCGACGCCCGGGCGGTCACGTGCACGAGTGGCTGCGCGAGCGCGGCGCCGAGCAGGACATCTCCGGATCGACATCGAGCAGCGCCCGATCGAACCCCGTGACTACGACGTGATCGTCTCGCTCGGGTCCGAGTTCGCCGCCTTTGACGACTCGATCCCTGGCTCGGGCGCGAGCAGGAGCTGCTGCGCTCCGCCGTCGAGGCCGACGTGCCGGTGCTCGGGATCTGCTTCGGAGGGCAGCTGCTGGCGCGGGCGCTCGGTGGCGAGTCGTTCCGTGGCGGCGAGTCCGAGATCGGCTGGCTGCCGGTCCGGAGCAACGACCCTGCGCTGGTGGCCGAGGGACCCTGGTTTCAGTGGCACTTCGACACGTTCACGGCGCCTCCCGGTGCCGAGCTGCTCGCCGACAGCCCGGTCGGGCCGCAGGCGTTCACGTTCGGGCGCAGCCTCGGGGTCCAGTTTCACCCCGAGGTGACCCCGGAGATCATGGACACGTGGGTCGCCGTCTACCGGCACGAGCTCGACCAGGAGGGCGTCGACCCCGATCGCTCTGCTCGAGGAGACGCTGCGGCGCGCGGATCAGAGCCGGGCCGCCGCGTGGCGCCTGTTTGACGGATTTCTCGATCGCGTCGCGGGGATCGCGGAGGCGGCGCGTGGGTCGCGCTAGGAGATGACGATCGCCGCCGACACCAACGTCTTCCCCCGGCTGCTCGACCTCGACTACCCGGTGATCGCGCGCGGCGAGGGGGTGCGCCTGTACACCGACGCTGGCTTCGAGGTTCTCGACGCGTGCTCGGGCGGGGCGATGGTCGCGTGCCTGGGCCACGGCGCGACCGAGATCGTGAGGGCAGCGCAGGAGCAGGCGCAGCGGATCTCCTACGTCTACAACCACCACTTCACCAACGAGCCCCAGGAGCGTCTCGCCGATCGCCTGCTCGAGGTCGCCGCGCCGGAGATGGCGCGCGTGCGGTTCGTGTCGGGCGGATCGGAGGCCAACGAGACGGCGCTCCGGCTCGTTCGCCAGTACCACGTCGACCGCGGCGAGCCGCCGCCGTTGGCGGGTGATCACCCAAGCGCAGGCCTACCACGGCGCACTGATGGGAGCGCTCGCGCTGACCGGGCGCCGCAGCCTGCAGGAGCCATACGGCGAATACCTGGTCGGCCACCCGCACATCGCGCCCGCGACGTGGCGCTTTGATCCGACCGGCGAGGCGGCGCTGGCAGGAGCTCGACCGGGCGCTCGAGGCGGCCGGCCCGGAGACGATCGCGGCGTTCCTCTGCGAGCCGATCAGCGCCGCGGCGCTGCCGGGATACACGCCGCCGGACGCGTTCTGGGAGGGGCTGGCCCAGCGCCGCGAGCAGCACGGCTTCTTGGTCGTGTTCGACGAGGTCGTGACCGGGATGGGGCGGACCGGCAGCTGGTTCGCCGCCCACCAGCTCCCGATCGAGCCGGACATCATCACCGGTGGCAAGGGTCTCGGAGCCGGCTACGCGCCGCTCGCGGCGACGCTCTGCACCGACGCCGTGTTCGAGCCGCTCGCGGCGGGCTCGCGCAACTTCGAGCACGGCCACACGTGGGACGGCGCGCCGCTCCCGTGCGCCGTCGGACTGGCGGTGCTCGACGCGCTGATCGAGCGCGATCTGATCGAGCGCGTCCGGACGCGCGGGTCCGTCATTGCGCGCCGAGCTCGAGCACGCGCTGTCGGGTTCGGAGATCGTCCGCGAGGTCCGCGGCCGGGGCTTTCTGCTGGGAGTCGAGCTCGTCGATCCCCGCGACGGCGAGTCGCTGCTTGCAGATGAGCTCGATGCGGCGGCGCTCGTCGACCAGACCGCATTCGAGCACGGGTTGCTCGTCACCTCGACGCACTCGACGGCGGACGGCTTCACCGGTGACCAGGTGCTGCTCGCGCCGGCGTTCGTCGCAAGCGACGACGACCTCGCGGAGATCGTGCAGCGGTTCACGTCGACGATCGCGGACGTCGAGCGCGCGATCAAGGGTGCGCTGGCCGCCCGATGAGTCAGACATCGCTGTCGCAACTGGCGGCGCGGGTCGGCGGCGAGGCGCGAGGCGGGGAGGGCTTCGTGCTGCTTGGAATGCCCGACCTCCACGGCTCGGTCAAGGGAAAGGCGCTGCGCCCGGACGCGTTCGAGGCCGCGATCGCTCACGGGACCGTGATGACCGACCTGCTGCTCGCGCTGGACCCGGTCGACACCCCGATCACCGACTACGAGCGGTTCGGGATCCGATCGGGCGCGGGCGATCTGGTCGTGCGCCCCGATACGACCACGCTCCGTGAGCTCTCGTGGCTGCCGGGATGGCGGATCTGCCTGTGCACGCCGGCGTGGCCCGACGGCTCGCCGTGCGAGCTATCCCCGCGCGAGGCGCTGCGTGCCGTCCTCGCACAGCTAAGCGAGCTCGGCTACGAGGCGCTGGCAGCGGTCGAATACGAGCTCCGCTTGCGCGACGGCGACGATCGTCCGCTTTCGAGCGGGCTCAGCTACAGCCTCAGCGAGGTGGCCCGCTTCGAGCAGTTCGTCGCGCGGATCGTGCCCGCCCTTGACGCGCTCGGCGTCGAACTGTCGGCGATCCATACCGAGGCCGGCCCGGGCCTGCTCGAGCTCAACATCGCCGCTCGGGAAGGGCTGCGCGCGGCCGACGATGCGGTATTCGTCAAACTCGCCGCCAAAGAGGTCGCGTCGTCGCTCGGGCTGCACGCGAGCTTCCTGGCCAAGACGCAACCGGGGCAGGAGGGCTCGAGCGGCCACGTGCACCTGTCGTGCTGGGCCGACGACCGCAACGCGTTCGGGCCCGATGATCCGGCCGACGAGCTGCCCGAGCCGTTCACGGCCGCAATCGCCGGCGTGCTCGAGCACCTGCCGGCCGCCTCGCTGATGCTCAACCCGACGATCAACTCCTACAAGCGCCTGGTGCCGGGCTGGTTTGCGCCGGTCAACGTCAGCTGGGGGCTCGAGAACCGCTCCTGCGCGGTGCGCGCCGTGCGCGGTGACCGTCCCGAGCGCTGGCGGCTGGAGTGCCGTCGCCCCGGCGCCGACGCGAACCCGTACCTCGCGCTCGCAGCCGTTGTCGCGTCCGCCGTCGACGGCCTTAGGCGCGACGCCAAGCCGCCGGCGTCCGTCCAGGGCGACGCGTCCGAGCGCGACGATCTGCCGTCGCTGCCGGGCTCGCTCGAGAGCGCGCTCGGAGCGTTCGACGCGGACGCGGACTTGCGGCAGATAATCGGACCGGTGTTCTGCGATTACTACAGGACGTCTCGCGCGTGGGAGTTGAGCGCCTGGCGCGACGCCGTGAGCGACTGGGAGCGTGCCCGCTATGAACGAGTGGTCTGAACCGATCGTCGGAATCTGCGCCGTCAAGGAACGCGCACGCTGGGCGTTCTGGGACCAGGAGGCGCACCTCGTCGCCGACTCCTACGTCTCCGGGCTGCAGCGCACCGGCGCGGTTGCGATCCTGCTGCCGGTCGATCGCCGTGCGCCGCAGCAGCTGCTCGAGCTGATCGACGGCCTGCTGTTGATCGGCGGCGCCGACATCGACCCGCGCAGCTACGGCGAGCCGGCCGATCCGGCAATCGAGTCAACCTATCCCGAGCGCGACCAGTTCGAGCTCGCGCTGCTCCGCGGTGCGATCGAGCGCGACCTGCCGGTGCTCGCGATCTGTCGCGGCATGCAGATGCTCAACATCGCGCTCGGCGGATCGTTGAATCAGGATTTGTCCGCGAGCGACGGCAGCCAGCCCCACCGGCGGATCGTCGGCAGCTTCGAGGGCAACGAGCAGACGATCGAGCTCGAGCCGGGGTCGCTCGCCGCGCGGGCGGCGGGCGAGACGGTCCACGTCGGCCGCTGCCACCACCATCAGGCGGTCTCGACGGTCGGCGCCGGCCTTCGGGTCAGCGGCAGAACCGCCGACGGAGTGATCGAAGCGATCGAGTCGGCCGACGGCCGCTGGGTGCTGGGCGTTCAGTGGCATCCCGAGGCCGACGAGTCGACGCAGCTCTTCTCCGCGCTTCGCGACGCCGCCTACCAGCATGCGATCGCGAAAGCGGCCGCGGATCGCAACCAGGAGTCACAAGGTGAGCCTCTCATCCACTGACACCGAGACGAGGAGGTAGTCGCGATGGCGGCAACGGACCAACCCGCGGTCAGCGTCGACGATCTCCTGTCGCGCTGGGCGCGGGACGGCATCCGCAACGTCCGTTTCGAGCTGCCTGACATGCACGGCACGAGCCGCTCGAAGCTCGTGCCGATCGAGCACGTCGCGCGCTACGCGGAGGATGGCCTGAACATGTACGGCGGCGCGGTCGTGCTCGACAGCCGCTCGGATGTCGTTCCGGGCACGCTCTACAACGAGGAGATCGGCTACGGCGACCAGCGCCTGCGGCCCGACTTGACAACCGCCGCGATCGTCCCGTGGGCCAACCAGACCGCGCGTCTGATCTGCGATACCTATTGGGATGACGGGACGCCCCTGCACGCCGCGCCGCGCCACGTCTTCCGGCGCGTGCTCGAACGCTGCCGCGAGCTCGGTTACGAGCCGCTGATCGGACTCGAGCCCGAGTTCTACCTGCTCGACGCCGAGACCCGACAGCCGCTGTTCGAGGGCCATCAGATCTTCAACACGGTCCGAAACACGTGGTCGCCGGTGGTCGAGCGCATCGTGAACGAAACGCGCGAGTTCGGAATCGACATCATCACCGCCAATTGCGAGTACGCGGGCTCGCAGTGGGAGATCGTGTTCGGCCCGAGTACCGGGATGGCCGGTCCGGACGCGGCGTTCAGCTTCAAGAACGCCGCCAAGGAGCTCGCCCACCAGGAGGGGCTGATCGCGACCTTCATGTCAAAGCCGTTTCAGGAGTCGGCCGGCTGTGGCGCCCACAACCACATCGGCCTGCTGGACCGAGAATCGGGCGACAACGCGATGGCCGACGACGACCACGAGACGGGGCTGTCGGCGGTCGGGCGGAGCTTCGTCGCCGGGCAGCTGTGCCATGCGCGCGCGATCTACACGCTGCTCGCGCCGACCGTCAACTGCCTCAAGCGCCGGCGCACGCACACGTTCAGCCCGACGAACATCTCGTGGGGCCCCGAGGACCGCAGCGCATTCGTGCGCGTCAAGGGCGGCAGTGCACCGAGCCGGCACGTCGAGAATCGCGCTCCGACCGGGCTCTCAAATCCATACCTCACGAGCGCCGCGCTGCTCGGCGCCGGCTTGATTGGAATTGCCGACGAGCTCGAGCTCGAGCCGCCCGCCGCCGCTCCCGCGGAGGAGGACGAGTCCAAGCCCAAGCTCCCGACGACGATGGAGGAAGGGCTCGCCGGTCTCGAGGCCGACGACAAGGTCGTCGAGATGCTCGGCCAGGAGTTCGTGACCGCCTACACGGTGATGCGGCGCTACGAGCTACAGCGGTTCGCCGATCACGTCACCGATTGGGAGCTGGAGGAGTACCTCGAGCTGCACTGAGTGGCACATCGCCCGTGAGCGGCTCGTCGCTCACCGCGCGGGCGAGCTGCTCCCCGATCACCGGCGCGAACTTGAACAGGTTGGGCCCGGCGACCGCCGCGACCGGTCCGGCCTGCCAGACCCTGAAGCCGTCCTCGGGATGATCGGGCGTGGTCGTCGTCAGACGGAACACCTCGTCGACCGGCGCCGGGTCCAGGCCGGGCAATCGCCGGCGCACGTAGGCGACGATTCGCTCGCTCTGGCTCGAGACGTCCACGCCCGCCGGGACCTCCCCGGCGAGGTCCTCGACCGGGGGATACGTGGTGATCTCCGCGAGGCCGACCGCGTAGCGGTCGCCGAGGTCGCTGACCGCGTAGATCAGCTCGGGATCGCCGGTGCGGTCGCTGAAGCACGGCAGCGGCGCCGCGCTCGGCTGATTGACCCTGAAGCCGAGACGGAGGTGCGCCTGCCGGTACTGGTGGACGTCGAGGCCGAGCGGGCGCGCGAGCCGGTCGGTACCGGCGCCGGCGGCGACGACACACCGCGCGCTGCGATGGACGCCGGCGTCGGTGCTGACAGTCACCGACTCGCCGTCGACCGCGACTGAGCTGACCCGCGCAACGCGCAGGCGCCGTCCGAGGTGACCGGCGAGCGCGGCGATCGCCTCCTGGGCTCGGATCGCGCCCGCGAGCGGATCGAACAGCACGACCCCGGACGCGAGATCCGCGATCGGAAAGTGCTCGCGTGCCTCGGCGGGGTTCAGTACGGTGGCCGGCACCCCCGCGGCGCGCAGCGCCTCGAGCTCGCTCGGTCCAGCGCCGACCCGAAGCGCGCCCTCGGCACCGAGCAGCGTGCGTCCAAACCGCTCGCCCCATTCGATCCAGCCGGTGCGCGCGCGCGTCGCGAGCTCGATCAGCTCGGGTTCGCGGTGCAGGTGGCGAAACTGCCGCGTGCGGCCGGCCGACTGGCCATCGCCGGGCACCGCGCTCTCAAAGCAGACGACATCGAAACCGCGATCGCAGAGGCTGACCGCGGCCGCGAGGCCGATCACACCGCCTCCGATCACGCAGACGTCACTCGAGGGGGCGCTCATCAGCCGAATGTACCTCGCGCCGGCGGACCGCGGTCGGTACCGTGTGGCGGGCGTTGGTCGCGATCAGACAGCCGCTGGTCAGGGCATTGACCTGGATCGACCATCGGGTCACCGAGGTCGGGGAGAGCTGCTGCGTTGGGCGCGCCCAGCGAGCTACGCACACCACCGTCGCCGGCGCGACCACGTCGGACTCCGAGTCCGCACGGAGCCGAGCGGCACGCGACCGCGAGCCGGGCGCGCCGCCGGTAGGCGACCGCGAGCCCGAGGCGCCGCTGCGCGGCGCCGCTCGCTAGCCGGCCCGGATGACCCCGGCGCGACCGCTCGAGCTGACCGAGCGCGAGCGCGACGCGCTAGCGCGGCTGGCGGACTTCCCGCTGCTGGACGCGATCTTCGGCCGGCGCTCGCGCCGCTTTCCGCTCGGTGGCGAGATCCCCGATGGCCCGCTCGCGTACCGCTCGCGCCACGAGCACGTGCCGCTGTCCGAGCTCGAGACGCTGCTGATCCTCGCAGTGATGACCGGGACCACCGGCTGGCACTTCGGGATCACCCGCCACGCCCGTTACGCGCCCGCGCTCGCCAACTACAACGGCGCCGCCGCCGGTCGCACGATTCCATCGGCTGCCGGGTTTCACACCTCGGAGCTCTTCTACACCGACGACTCGGGCCTCTACTTTCTGCCGACCCGCGACGCCGCGGCGCTCGTCGACCCCGCCGTCGAGGACTTGACCCCGGAGCTGATGCTCGAGCGTCACCGCGACCGAATCGTCCGGCTTTCGGACCAGCGGCTGCACCTCCCCCGCGCCGAGCCGTACCTCGAGGGCCATAACACGTGGATCGCCAACGAGCCGGGCTCGCTGCTCGCGATCCCGGTCGCCGACATCGCCCAGCACCACATCGCGAACATCTGCTTCTTCACGCAGAACGGCTACTGCCTGTATGACGACATCAACCAGCGTGCGATCGCGGGCCTCGATCAGTTCGCCGATCTCGTCGACGTCAACGAACCGATCCCGCTGTCGTTCGTCGAGCAGTACTCGCTCACCGAGGCGACCGCGGAGCTCATGACGTCGAGCTACAACGGCGCGCTGCTGCTCGGCGCGATGGGACTCGGCGGCTGGTCATTTGACGGCATCGAGCACATGGCGCTGTTCGGTGCCTCCGGCGACCCTGACGTCCCCGGGCTCGGGTTTCGCTTCGACACCGACCCCCGCTGGGGGACGCCGAACCCGACCGGGCGCACCGACGGGACATTTCACGCCTTCTGCCCGCCGCACTTCGAGAGCATGGCGGCCGCCGTGCAGGCATTCAGCGAGCGCAAGTTCGGTCCCGGCGGTCCCTACCACGCGCAGACGCCGGGAGCGTGGCTTGAGTCGAGCAGGATCCGCGCCGCAGCACAGCCCCATGATGAGCGCTTCCTCGCATGTGTGACGCTCCAGTGTCAGTACACGCTCGACACATGGGCCAAGTTCCCCGGCACGGTCCCGAGCGTGTGGGTGATGAACTTTCTCCAGGCACAGCACCTCGACCTCGACTTCTACGATCACTACTTCAAGCCGGGGGCGTACCTGCCGACGCACGGCGATCACATGGCGGTCTGGCATTGAACAGAAGGGTTAACGCGGAGCGCCGCCGTTCACACGACGGCGCCCACGCAATCCCCCACTGAGACCCGGTTAGACCGAATCTATCCCCTGGTTGATCATCCGGCCGATCGTCTCGTACTTGGCACGGTTATTGGACTTCAAGTAGAAGGCATAACCGAGGCCGCCGACGAAGATCAGCAGATCGCCCCAAACTAGCCACTTGGCGTAGCCGTAGCCCGACCCGAGGAAGTTCAGGTTCTTGATCGCCAGGTAGAGGACGATTACCTGGCTGATCGCGGCGATGATCGGCGCAGTGATCGTCGTCCACCAGTGGTGATCCTCCTTGTGATGCGTGCGGAAGTAGTTGAAGATCGCCACCGACACGAGTGCCTGGATCGCGAGGATCGAGACGACTCCCATCACGGCCATCAGCCCGTACACCTGCAGGTAGCCGACCGAGTCCGGCGCGCCGAGCGTGTGGTCGACGGGCGCGAACAGGACGAACAGCAGCAGGATGACGGCGGCGATGATCGACTGCGTCACCGACGCGATGTGCGGGCTGAGATACTGGCGGTGAGTGCGCCCCAACGCTCGGGGAAGCACGCCCTCGCGACCGAGCGAATACATGTAGCGCGCGGTCGTGTTGTGAAACGCCATCCCGCATGCGAACGAGCCGGTGATGATGAACCAGCTCAGCGCCCCCTTCAAAAACGCCCCCCCGTAGTGCTGCGCGGGGATGAAGAAGAAGTTCGCCGAGTTGTTCTGCGCGACGTTCGCGGCCGCATTGATGTCGTGGTAACCGCTGATCCCAGCCCACGACGTGAGCGTGTAGAAGATCCCGAGCCCGATCACCGAGATGTACAGCGCCCGCGGGACGTTCTTCTTCGGGCTTTTGGACTCCTCGCCGTAGTTCGGCGCCATCTCCCAGCCGACCCAGGACCAGAACGCGAAGAAGATCCCGATTCCGGCGGCGCCGGCGGCGAGCGCGGTCGACCCGGAGTGTCCCGCCGGGAGACCCTTGAAGGCGTTGACGGGGTTGATCGCCGCGGCCGACACGTTTCCGCTCGCCCGGGTGAATATGAACCCGTCGAAGATGATCAGGGTGATGATCTCGCAGAGCAGCGCGATTCCCAACAGCCGCGCGGAGACGCGAACGTCGAAGTACGTCAGCGCCGAGATCAGCGCGACCATGAAGAACCCGTACCAGTACCACGCGATGTGCAGCCCGTAGTGGGCTCCCTTGAGCTCCGCGAAGTACGCGAAGCCGCCGACGAGTGACACCTCGAACACGCTGTAGGCGGCGACCATCGCAAAACCGCTCGCCATTCCCCATTCACGGCTGAGACCGTGACTGATGAAACTGTAGAAGCCACCGGCCGTCGTCACCTTCCGCGCCATCGCGACGTACGCCACGCCGAAGATCACCAGCACGACGGTCGCGAAGAGGAACCCGGCCGGCGCGCCGATTCCGTTCCCGAAGCCGACCGCCAGCGGTGTGTTGAACAGCATCGCCGAGATCGGTGCCGACCCCGTCACCGTCAGGAACAGCACCCCGATCAGGCCCACCGCCGCGGGCCGGAGCTTATGGACATCGTCGCGCTGGGCGACATCGACGCTCTCGACTACCGGCAACATCCCCTCATGATGCGGCTTGACGACTCCACCCTCTGGACTCACGTCTCTCTCCTATTACGTTGGGCTGGCTTTGTGCCTAAGCGGAGCTACACACTCGTGGTCACCTCGGGTCTCTCGGACGGCGGCTCGGACGTCGCCCCGCCGAGCGTGTCGACAAGCAGCTGCTCGACCGCCGCGTCCCAATCGTCGTGCCTGAGCCGAACCCGATCGGGCAGGAACTTCCGCGGTTCGACGTCCGAGTAGCTCGACCGCGCGAGTCGGTCGAAGGATTCGATCGTCTGGATCACGACGCCGTAGTCGTGTGGCCCGACGAAGCTCCCGATCCAGTCACCGGGCCTGCCGACGTCGGGGAAAACGCCCTCGCGGACCGCCTGCCAGTACGCGTGCTGGAACAAGCAACCAGCGATTCCGCGTTCGGTCCAGCACCCGGCCGTCACGGCCCGTTCGTCGCGCTCGATGCCTCGGAGCCCGAGCTGAAGCAGCCGGCGTCCCTGCTCGGAAGCTGCCAGCGCTGCGAGGTCCTTACGAAGGCGACGCTCTTCTGCGGTCATTTCATCCTCCAGGAAGACGTTTGAGATAGCGCCGAGATACCGGGCATCAGGTCCTCACGGCACCTGCCGCCTCGAGGATGTAGCCCAGTTGATCTGTTAACGCCCCCTGCGCCACAAACTTCCCGTCCAGGGCCGCGGTCCCGACCGTGAATCCCCAGACGCCACGGTCCGCCAGAGCCCGGATCCGCTCGCCCGAGTCAACCGAGCCGGCAGCGACGACCGGGAGCGAGACCGCGTCCACGACCGCCTCGACGAGCGCGTCGACGTCGCCGTCGTAGCGGTAGGCGAGCAGGTTGATCCCGTCGACTCCGAGCTCCTGCGCGCGCCGTGCATCGGCGGCGATCTCGTCGATCGTGCCGCGCAGCAGACACGGGTGTCCGACGATCTGCCCGACGTACGGGAAGAAGCGCACGCCGGTCCCGGCGACGATCTCCTGGACGGGCTCGATCAGCGTGCCCCCGATCAGGTAATCGGGGCCGATCTCCGCTGCCACGCGGGCCGATCGCAGAGTCGCATCCTCGGTCTCGGAGACGACCTCGAGATAGCTCGTGTGTCCGTTTGCGCGGATCTCGGCGATCAGCTTCGCGAGCTCGTCGCGCTCCAGTCCGAGGTCCTTGCAGCCGACGTGCGTGATCCCGGTCGCGGCGACCGACGCGTAGACCTCCCGTGCGTCGGCGATCGTTCGGTCGTCGCGAGTCAACATGAAGATGAACTCGGCCAATTCACCCCATAAGGTCCAAAGTTGTCAGACAACTCGATATCTTAGCGTTTGCGGCAGCGAACGGCAACGAAGTAATTCAGGAGGCTTTGAGCATGCGGGCGGCGATCTGGGAGGGCCCCGGAGCTATGACGGTGGGCGAGGTGCAGGATGCGACCTGCCCGGAGGACGGGGTGCTGCTGCGCGTGACCGCGTGCGGGATCTGCGGCACCGACGTACGCACGTTCTTCAACGGCGACCGGCGGATCTCGCCGCCGTGGGTGCTGGGCCACGAGATCAGCGGCGAGGTGCTCGAGATCGGCGAGCTCGCGACGGCCGAGGTCCAGCAGGCCGGGATCGAGGTCGGCGACCACGTGCACTGCATCTCGACGTTGTGGTGTGGGCGCTGCCGCCTGTGCCGGAGCGGGAACGAACATCTCTGCGTCCGCGGCGAGCTGATGGGGTTCGACTACCAGGGCGCGTATACCGAACTGGTCGCGATCCCCGAGATCGCGCTCAAGAACCTGTTCAAGATTCCCGACGGCCTGTCCGACGCGGTCGCCACCTTCGCGGACCCGCTCTCGGACGCGATCTGCGGCCACAAGGACATCGCGGTCGGCCTCGACGACACGGTCGCGGTGATCGGCGCCGGCCCGGTCGGCACCGCCCACGCGGCGATCTCGCGCCTCGAAGGAGCCGGCCACGTCCTGTTGCTGGAGACCGCGACCGATCGCCTCGAGCTCGCGCGCGCGATCCTCGGCGATGAGCGGGTGAGCTACGTCGACGTCTCGGGCGCGGACGGCACCGCGGCCGTTCGCGACGCCACCGAGCAGATCGGCGCCGACGTCGTGATCGTGGCGTGCTCGAGCAGCCAGGCCCAGGAGCAGGCGATGGAGATGGCGGCGCCCCGCGGCCGGGTGCTGTTCTTCGGCGGGCTGCCGAAGGGCACGACCGAGATCCGCTTCCCGTCCAACATCCTGCACTACCAGGAGGTTCAGGTGCACGGTTCCTACGCCTCGCGCCACCGCGATCAGGTGCACGCGCTCGACATGCTCGCCGACGATGTCGGCGGCCTGCGCAGCGTCATCTCCGACGTCGTCCAGCTCGACGCGACGCCGGACGCGTTCGCGCGGATCAGAGCGGGCGAAGTCCTGAAGATCGTCGTCGGCCCCTGACGACGAAGAGCGGGACGTGACTCGACAATAGGCCCCGATGGGTACCTCAACCCGCCTCTCGCTGCGCCATCGGATCGCTGAGCACCTGCGCGAGCGCGTGCTCGCGGGCGAGTTCGAACCCGGCGCCCGGCTCCCCAGCGAGCCCGACCTCGCCCGCAGCCTCGGCGTCTCGCGCAGCTCGCTGCGCTCGGGAATCGCGATCCTCGAGGAGGACGGCCTCCTGCGCCGCCGCCACGGGTCGGGGACTTACGTGACCGGCAAGCTGCTGCTGAGCAACGACCTGAGCCGCAACTTCAGCGTCTCGGCGATGATCGAGGCGACCGGCTCCCGGCCCGGGACCGTGCTCGGGCGGGCCGCCGCCGAAGCCGCTCCCGCGGAGGTCGCGCAGGCGTTCGGGATCGCCACCGGCACCGAACTCGGCGTGCTTCGGCGCGTGCGGACCGCCGACGGCCGGCGTGTCGTCGACACGACGGACTGGTGTCGCGGCGACGTGCTCGACGCGGCCGCGCTGACAAAGCTCGCCGACGGCTCGATCTACGTCGCGCTCGCCGAGCACGGGCTGACCGTCGACCACGGGGTCGCGTCGATCTACCCATGGGTCGCCTCCGAGGAGATCGCCGGCCGGCTGCAGGTCCCGGTCGGCACACTGCTGCTGTCGCTGTTCCAGGTCGACAGCACTGCCGATGAAGAGGTGGTCCTCGTGTCGCTCGAGCACCACCTCGCGGACGCGTTCGAGATCAGCATCTACCGGCGCGGCGGCGCCGACGCGGGCGAGGATCAGCCGGCCGGATGAGCGCCGAGCTGGTCGTCGGAGTCGATGTCGGGTCACAGGGCACCTGCGCGCAGGCGATCGACGGCGATGGCACGGCGGTCGCGACCACCTACGTGCCGCACGCGCTCTCCTATCCCCAGCCGGGGTGGGCCGAGCAGGATCCGAACGTGTGGCTGGCGGCCGTCGCCCAGGCGCTGCAGGAGCTGCGTCGCGAGGTCGACCCAAGCCCGCTGGTCGCGATCGCGTTCGGCTCACAACTCGACGGCTTGGTCGCGGCCGGCCGTGACGGGGCGCCGACCGGCCCCGCGCTGATTTGGATGGACCGCCGCGCGACCGCCGAGTGCGCGCGGATCGCTGACCGCTTCGATTCGGGCCGGCTGCGCGAGCTGACGGGGTGCAACCTCGATCCCGGCCACGTCGCGGCGAAGATCTCGTGGCTGCGCGGCAACCGGGCCGACGAGCACGCGGCCGCGCGCTGGTTCTTGCTGCCCGGCTCGTTCGTCGCGTGGCGAGCGGCGGGTGAGCTCGCGGTCGATCCGTCGAACGCCTCCTCATCGATGCTGTTCGAGATCGCCGGCCGGAGCTGGTGCGCGGAGGTATGTGCGGCGTTCGAGGTCGATCCCGAGATGCTCGCGCCGATCAGTCCTGCAGATCGGGTCCTGGGGCCGGTCGCGCCGTGGCTGCGCAACGCCGCCGGCCTCGACGCATCGACGCTCGTCGTGCTCGGCTGCGGCGACGAGATGGCCGCGACGCTCGGCGCGGGCGTGATCGATCCCGGCGCCGTGTGCGACGTGCTCGGCACCGCGGAGCCCGTCTGCGCGGTCGTCTCCGAACCGGCGCTCGACCCCGGCTGCGTGACCGAGGTCCATCCCCACGCGAGCCCCGACGGCTGGCTGCTCGAGAATCCGGGCTGGCTGTCCGGCGGCGCCTACAGGTGGTTTCGCGACGAGCTCGGGACTGCCGAGAGCGCCCGCGCGATGGCTACCGGGACCGACGTCTACCAGCTGATCAACGATTCGGCCGCGGCCGTGCCCGCCGGCGCCGACGGCGTGCTCTGGGTGCCCGCGCTCGCCGGCGCCACGGCTCCCGAATGGAACCCCGACGCGCGCGCCGCGTGGTTTGGCCTGACCGCCGCCCACGGCCGCTCGCACCTCGCCCGGGCGTTGCTCGAGGGCAACGCGTTTGCTTTGCGTGACGTGCTCGATGCGATGGGCGAGGCCGGGCTGGAGCCGACCGAGCTCGTGTGCGTCGGCGGCGGCGCGCGCGGCGATCTGCTGCTCACGATTCGCGCCGACGTGACCGGGCTGCCGGTGACCCGCCCCGATGACGTCGAGACGACCGCTCGCGGCGCCGCGATGCTCGCGGCCGCCGGCGCAGGCCTGCACCCCGACGTGCGCAGCGCGGTCGACGCGATGGCCGGGACGCGCCGCGAGCCGGTCCTCCCCGATCCGGAGCGGCACGCGACCTACGGCGCCGTGCACGCGCGCTACCGCGAGCTCTACACGGCGCTGCGGCCGCTGTTCTGACAGGTTTGGCGGGTGCACAGACCGGCGGCCGAACCGCGGGCCCTGAAGGGCGAGACCGAGATTCACGAGCCGACGCGCGCCGAGCGGGCGATCGCGCGGCGCCACGCCGAGACGCGTGCGACCGTCCCCGACCTCGAGCTCGGGGCGACCGTCGATGCCGACGCGGTGCTGGCGCTCGCGCGCGAGCACGGGTACGCGACGACCGCCGTGCTCGTGCGCGCGTGCGCGCTCGAGCTGGCGCAGCACCCGCGCGCAAACGGCGCCTATCGCGACGGCCAGTACGAGTTCTACTCGCGCGTCAACGTCGGACTCGCGCTGCAGACCGCCGACGGCTACGTCACGCCGACGGTGCTCGACGCCGACCACAAGTCAGTGGCGCAGCTGAGCGCCGAGATCGAGCGCGCGACGTCCCGCGCCCGCGCCGCCGAACTGACGCCGCCTGAGCTCGCCGGCGCGACGTTCACGCTCGCTGATCTCGGCGAATATGGAGTCGCGCGCGCGAGTACCTTTCTGGTCGCTCCCCAGGCCGCGGCGGTCGCCGCCGGCGCGGTGCGCCCGGCGCCGGTGGCGCGCGACGGCGCTGTCGTCGCCGGCCACACGATCGAGCTCACGCTCAGCTGCGACGGGCGGATCCTGTTCGGCGCGCACGCGGCGCGCTTTCTGGCAGCCGTCGCCGAGCGCCTCGAGCACGGACGGCTGTGACCTGGCGCCCGCCCGGACCTGGCGTGGCCACGGCTTTGCGAGATCCCGCTAACGGATCGCCGGCGACATGCCGACCGCCGAGCCCTCGGGCGTGAAGTTGGGAAGCCGCAGCGCGAAGATCGAGCCGTTGGCGGTGCTCGTCACGGTGCAGGTGCCGCCGTGGCCCTTGGCGATCGCGTCGACGATTGCGAGCCCCAGACCGACGCCCCCGGCCGCGCGCGTGCGCGCCGGATCCGCGCGCGCGAAGCGATCGAAGATTCGCTCCAGGGCCTCTGGGGGGACACCTACACCCTCGTCTTCGACCTCGATCAGCACGACCCCGGGACCGGCGCGACGAGCGCGAAGCTCGATCGCCGCGTACGCCTCGGTGTATTTGACCGCGTTCTCGAGCAGCGCATCGAGTGCCGCGCGCAGTCGGTCGGCGTCGACGAGCAGCGTGCCGCGAGCCAACGGCCCGAGCTGCCACGTTCGCGGCGCGACCTCCGACCAGCGCATGAAGACATCCTCGAGCACCGGTTCGAGGTCAACCGCTTTGCGGCGCACGAACTCGGGCTGATCGGCGGTCGCGAGCACGAGCAGGCGTTCGATGATCCCGTCGATCCGCTGCAGCTCGTCGAGGGCGACTTCGACCTCCGCAGCGCCCGGGTGCTCGCCGCGCCGGAGCTCGAGGTGGCCGCGGGCGATCGTGAGCGGCGTGCGGAGCTCATGCGAGGCGTCGTGGATAAAGCGCTCCTGCCGTTCGAGCAGCGAGCGGCGCTGCTCGGAGCGCTGCTCAGCGATCTGGAGCGCGTCGACACGACGCCGCGCGTGCCAGACCATCGCCAGGAACATCGCGGCCATCAACGGCACTTCGAACAGTTCGCCCCACAGTTGGATGCCGCGGAACGCGTCGAGGCCGATCGAGGCGCCGGTCGCGAGCATCACACAGGCGAGGACGAGCAGCGTGGCCTTCATCGGCCAGACGCGAAAGCCATACAGGAGTGTGAGGCTGATCCAGACGAAGTGAAACGGGATCGTCTCCCAGCTCGGCCACGCGATCATCGCGGCGTAGCTCGCGGCCGCAAACGCGAGCCACAGCAGCTCGACCCTGTAGCGCCGCAGTGCCGCGGTCACGCTCACGCCGCAGCGCGGTAGCCCGCGTTGCGAACTGTCTCGATCGGCGCGTCGGGACCCAGCTGGCGCCGCAGACGCCGCACACAGACATCGACCACATTCGAGCGCGGGTCGAAGTCATAGCCCCAGACCTCGGACAGCAAGCGTTCGCGGCTGACCACCTGCCCGACGTGCAGCATCAGGAAGTGCAGCACGCGGAACTCGCGATCCGACAGGTCGGCGACCACATCGCCGACGCGCGCCTTGCGGCGGGTGACATCGAGCGCGAGCGTCCCCGCGCGCAGGATCGAGCCGCCATCCGAGGCGTTCGCGCGGCGCAGCTGCACCCGCGTACGGGCGAGCAGCTCGTCGAGCGAGAACGGTTTAGCCATGTAATCGACCGCGCCGAGCTCGAAGCCGCGCAACTTGGTCGCCAGATCGGTGCGCGCCGAGAGGATCAGCACCGGTAGATCGGGACGTTCGCGGTGAAGTTCGCGCAGCACGTCGAGGCCGTCGCGGCCCGGCAGCAGGATGTCGAGGATCACCAGCGCGTAACTGGAGGTGAGCGCCAGCGTCAGCCCCCCTTCGCCGTCCTCGGCGACTTCGACGTTGAACCCTTCGGCCCCGAACGCTCGAGCGAGAAACGCGCGGATGCGAGCCTCGTCCTCGACCACCAGTATTCGCAATGTACTTCTCCGGAGGTATCGGCTGACGAAGGCAACATATCCGTCGTTGGATGACTTGTAAATGACCGGCAGATGACATCGCGGTCATCTGCTTTGTGTTCGCGAATCGCGGCGATAGTTTGTCCGCCGCGATGGTCCAGGGCTCGCGCGCCACAAGGCTGATCGGGATTGGTCTCGGAGCGGCAATCGTTTGCGTTCTGTTAGGTCTCTACGTCGGGCTCTACCTGACGAACGTCCCCGGCTCGGCCACCGCCGCGACGAGCCCGGCCGGCGCGAGGCTGTTCCTCGCAACGGTCCCGGCGTCCGAACTGAGTGACCCACATCCGACCTGGGTCTCCTACTACGCGGTCAGCCCGACGTCGACGCACTGGCGTCACGTCACCACTTATGACCTGCCGGCGCACTCGCTGGTGCGGATCACGATCTACCAGTTCGACGGCGCCTCGGGGCTGCGCAATCCGTTCATGTCGCAGGCGACCGGCACCGTCGGCGGGACGGTCACGCGCGACGGCAAGACGATCAAGGCGATCAACCCCGCAAGCGCCTCGCACGTGTTCGCGATCCCGCAGTGGGGCGTCTCGGTCCCGCTGCTCGGGGTCGGGGCGAACGCCCCGAATCAATGTCCCAACGCGCCGTGCTCGTTGAGCCAGGCCCACACCACGACCACCTTCACGATCCGCACGCCGGGGCCGGGCCTGTACCGCTGGCAGTGCTTCGTCCCGTGCGCGGCCGGATACATCCAGGGCTTCGGCGGACCGATGCAGACCGTCGGGTACATGGACGGCTTCATCAAGATCGCATGAGGCGACTGCCGTGAGCGAGGTCAACCACTGGCGCCGCGTCGTGCTCTGGTGGCTGCTCGCCACCGTGGTCATGACGCCGATCGTCGTGTTCGTGCTCGGCCCGGGGCTGCCGCCCGGTAACGGCACCGTCGAGTCCTCGGGCCAGGTGGTCGACAACACCGTGCTGCTCGCTGTGTCGACGCCCGTCGCGCTGGCGGTGATCGTCTACTTCATCTACGCGATCGTCGCGTTCCGCGAGCGCCAGCCGCAGGCGGTGGTCGACGGCCCGGCAATGCGCGGCCACGCACAAATCCAGCTGTGGTGGCTGATCGTCACCACCGCGATCGTCCTGTTCCTGGCCGGCTACGGGACGGTCAGGCTGCTCGCCGACGGGGCCGGCGGCGGCCAGGGACCAAACCCGATCGCCGCGCCCGCCGGATCGAGCCACGCGCTCCGGGTGCAGGTGATCGCGCAGCAGTGGAAGTTCACCTACCGCTGGCCCGCCTACGGCGGAGTCGAGACGCCGGCGATCGAGCTGCCGACCAACACGCTCGTCCAGTTCAACGTCACCTCACTCGACGTGATCCACTCGTTCTGGGCCTACCAGCTCGGGGTCAAGGCCGACGCCAATCCCGGGATCAACAACATCGCCTACGTGACGACCAAGGGCCCGCTGACGTTCAACGTCCGTTGCGCCGAGCTATGCGGTGTCTTGCACGGATACATGTTCGACACCGGCCGCGTGGTGCCCAAGCGGCAGTTCGCGGCCTGGATCGCACGCCAGCGAGTGCTCTACGCGCCGGCCACGCGGCATCTCTACCCCTATCAGAAGCAGTACTTCCCGCAACCGGAGAGGAGAGGCGGATGACCTCGATCGCGCTGCCAGCCGAGCGCCAGCCCGCCTGGCGGCGGCTGCTCGGCTTCAACCTTCTGACCGGAATCATCCTTGCGATCGTCGGGTGGCTGATCGGCTACTGGATCGGCGGCCTGATCCACGCCCCGAGCCTCGACTACTTCTCCGACGACGCTGGGCAGAACGACATCTCGGTCCTGCTCGGCTACCTGTTCGGCGTGTTCGGCTTCCTGATCGGGCTCGGTTTCGCCAACTACCCGATCCGCAGGATGCTCGGCCACCCGCCGTCGCTCGCCGAGCACGAGTCCGAGGGCGAGGGACTCGGCCGCTACTTCCGTCTGTGCACGGACCATAAGGTCGTCGCGCTGCAGTACCTCGTCGGGATCGGCGTGTTCTTCTTCATCGCCGGCGTCAACGCAATGCTGATCCGCACCGAGCTGCTGCAGCCCAACGTCCACGTATTCGGCGCCAACCAGTACCTCACGCTGGTCGGCATGCACGGGGCGATGATGATGGGGATCATGACCTCGGGCATCCTCGGCCCGTTCGCCAACTGGGCCGTGCCGCTGATGATCGGCACCCGGAGGATGGCCTACCCGCGGATCGAGTCATTCACGTTCTGGCTGCTGATGGCGGCCGGCGTGGTGCTGATCACGACGATCTTCTTCGGCGGCTTCCAAACCGGGTGGACCGGCTATCAGCCGCTCGGTGACCAGGGCACGGCCGGGTACGACGCGTACATCGGCTTCTTCGCCCTGGTCGGCGTTTCGATGTGTCTGCTCGGCTTCAACCTGCTGGCGACGATCATCACGATGCGCGCGCCCGGGATGACGTGGACGCGGCTGCCGATCTTCGTCTGGAGCGTGTTCGCGACCAGCATCCTGATGATGCTCGCGGCGCCGATGCTGATCGCAGCGCTCCTGATGGGCGCCTTTGACCGCACCGTCCAGACCGCCTTCTACGTCGCCGGCAACGGCGGCAGCTCGTACCTGTTCCAGAATCTGTTCTGGGTCTTCGGCCACCCTGAGGTCTACATCGTCGCGCTGCCCGGTTTCGGGATCGTGCTCGAGCTGTTTCCGGTCTTCGCACGCAAGCCCCTGTGGGGATACCGCCTCGCCGTCGCCGGCCTGCTCGGCGTGACACTGCTGAGCTTCTTCGTCTGGCAGCACCACCTGTTCGTCAGCGGCATCAACGCCGACCTGCGGCCGTTCTACATGCTGTCGACCGAGATCATTTCGCTGCCGACCGGATTCATCTTCCTCTGCGCGATGGGGACGCTGTGGCGCGGGCGAATACGGTTCACGGTGCCGATGTTGTTCTGCCTCGCGTGGGCGTTCAACTTCCTCTGGGGCGGGATCTCGGGCGTGTTCCTGTCAGACGTCCCGAGTGACGTCACCACGCACGGGAGCTTCTTCGTGATGGCTCACTTCCACTACACGATCATGGGCGGCCTGGTGTTCACGTTCTTTGCGGCGATCTACTACTGGGGCCCGAAGATGACCGGCTTCAAGTTCAACGAGACGCTCGCGAAGGTCCACTTCTGGTCGATGTTCATCGCCTTCAACACGACCTTCGCGCCGCTGTTCGCGCTCGGATTCCTCGGCATGCCGAGGCGGGTCGTCACCTACCCATCGAACCTCCAGGGACTCAACGACTTCGTCTCGGTGTCGGCGTTCGTACTCGGGATCTCGATGCTCGTGTTCCTCTACAACCTCGTCTGGTCGCAGCTGATCAAGCGCGAGCGCGCCGAGGACAACCCGTGGCACTCGAAGTCGGAGGAGTTCCAGCTCCCGACCCCGGTCCCGGTCTACGACTTCGAGCGGATTCCCGTGTTCGGCGACGACCCGTACCCGTATGGCGTGCAGCCGACCGGCGAGCCCGCGCTCGCTGGTGGAGGGGCGTAGACGATGGAGGGCTCCGCATCCGCCCCGACCCACCCCTCGATCGAGCTCGAGCCGCCCGAGTGGCAGCCGCGCGTGCTCTGGGTCGGCGCCCGCCAGCTCTGCGGCGTGGCCGCCTTTTTCTTCGTCTCGTTCGTGTTCGCGTATTTCTACCTGCGCTCACTCGACGCCAACCGCAGCTGGAAGATCGGCTCGGTGAGCGTGCCGACCGGATGGGGGATCGCGATCCTCGTGGTGCTGATCCTGAGTGCGGTCGCGCTGCGGGCGGCGGCCACGCGACCGGCGCGCACGGTCAGCGCTGGAGCGGCCGCGCTGACGCTCGGACTGCTGTCGGTAGTGCTGCAGGTGATCACCTGGACGACGCTCGGCTTCGGCCCGGCCAGCGGCGGTTTCGCGAGCGTGTACGTCGGGTGGACGGCCTTCTACGCGGTGTTCACCCTTCCGTGCCTGTTCTGGATCGAGACCCAGGTCGCGACCGCTTGGCGCAGGAGACGGGAGGGCGTTCGGGGCACGACGCCCGCAGCTTCGGCGGAGGTCCACACCGATCCGGAGGTGATCGGCGCTGGGCTCGAAGCGTGCTCGTTTTTCTGGAACTTCTACGTGTTCAACGGGCTCGTGCTGTTCGTGCTCCTCTACGTGCTGTAACCACCGATGAATCTCCGAAGCTGGACGATCCAACTGCCACTCGCCTACGTGGCGATCGCGGCGATGCTCTACTGGGTCGGAGGCCGGGGCTATCGGCGCTCCGGGAACCAGCCGCTGCGGACCGCATCGTTCATCGCGGGACTCGTGACGATCATCGTCGCGCTCGAGTCACCGATCGACATCTACGCCGATCAGCTGTTCTGGGTGCACATGCTCCAGCACGTGCTGCTGCTGACGGTCGCCCCGCCGCTGATCCTGCTCGGCCGCCCGTGGCCGCGAATGTGGCGCGCGCTGCCGTTGAAGTCGCGGACGGCGATCGGCCGGACGCTCGCGCGCTCGCGCTGGACGGCGCCGCTGCGCGCGCTGTCGCGGCCGTGGCCGGCGTGGATCCTGTTCAACCTGACGTTCGTCGCATGGCACATACCGCCGGCCTACAACCTGACCCTGAACTCGAACACCGTCCACGATCTCGAGCACGCGATGTTCTTCTTCACGGGCCTGCTGTTCTGGGCGCGGGTGATCGACCCCGGGCCGTTGCGTCCCCGCCTGATCTGGCCGATGCGGATCGCGTACGTGGTCAGCGCGATGGTCGTCGGCTGGGTGCTCGCGATCACGCTCGTGCTCGTACCGCACCCGCTCTACCCGCACTACGCGATGCTCGCCCACCGCCCAGGTGGGATCTCGGCGCTGACCGATCAGCAGCTCGCCGGAGGCGTGATGTGGGTCCTCGGCTCGGTCTCGTACACGATCGCAATGATGATCGGCGTCTACCGCTGGCTCGAGCCTGACCCCGGTAGGCGCCCGCGCAGTCACGCGCTCACGACCTGAGGAGGACTGACGGCAACATGCCACCAATTCCATTCGCCGACAACTTCCTCGCCGGCTCGCTGCTGACGATCTTTCTGCCACTCGGCCTCTTGATCGTGCTCACGATCTGGTACGTCCGGGTCGTAAGGCGCGTACCCCAGGAAACGCCGACCTCCTCGGCCTCACTCCCGTCAGCTGAGGTCCTGGCCGCCGCCGAGCCGCCGGCCCCGGCGGCGACCGGCGACCCGCCGCCGAGCGGGCCGGCCGCGGGCTGAGGATGGAGGCGGGTGCCGGTGTCCGGGGCGCGAGCGCCGGCCGCAACCCAAGGCTGATCGCAGCCGTGTTGGCCGGCGCGATCCTGATCGGCGTCGCAGTCGGCTTCGGATCGCACCTGCTGTTGACCGGACACCGCGCGCCAGCCGCGGTACAGACACCCAAGGCGATGTTTGACGGCGAGGCGACGTGGGCGGCGGGCACCCGCCCGGCGCCCACGATCGACACGCTGCGCGATCAGAACAACCATCTGTTCTCGCTCGCCTCGTTGCGCGGACGGCCGGTGGCAATCGAGTTCTTCGACTCGCACTGCAAGCAGGCGTGCCCGCTCGCGGGCCGCGCGCTCGCCGCGGCCGAGCGCCCACTGCCGCGCGCCGAGCGGCCGGTGCTCGTGGTCGTCAGCGTCAACCCGCTCGACACCCCGGCGAGCACCCGCGCGGCGATCAGAGCCTGGGGCCTGGGGGCAGTCGCGCCGTGGTACTGGCTGCGAGGTTCGCACGCCGAGCTCGCCCCGGTGTGGCGCGCGTACCACATCTTCGTCAAGCCGGAGAAGGGGGACATCGTCCACACCGAGGCGCTTTACCTCCTCGACCGCCGTGGCGATGAACGTTCGGGCTACCTGTATCCGTACCTCCCGGCGCGGGTCGGACACGACATGCGGATCCTCGCCGCGGCGGACCGGAGCTCGAGCCATGAATGAGATCGTCGAGCCGCTCGTCGTCGGCCGACGCCGAGCACGACTCCGCCCCGCGTCGGCCGACGCGGTACGCGACTACGTGAGGCTCACGAAGCCGCGGATCATGTCGCTGCTCGTGCTGACGTCCGTGTGCGCGATGGTCGCCGCGGCGGGCGGATCGCCCGCGCCGGTCGCGCTCGTGGCGTTGGTCGCGGGTGGGGCGCTGGCGTGCGGCGGCGCGAGCGCGCTCAACCACGTCCTCGACCGCGACATCGACAAGCTGATGGGTCCGCGGACGGCATCGCGGCCGGTCGCGGCGGGGCGGATTGCGCCGCGACGTGCGGGCGCGTTCGCGCTGACGCTGTCGCTCCTCTCATTCGTGATCCTGACGGTGTTCTGCAACCTCCTGACGGCCGCCCTCGCGGTCAGCGGCGGTGCCTTCTACGTGGTCGTCTACACGCTGTGGCTGAAGCGCAGGACGCCGCAGAACATCGTTATCGGCGGCGCCGCGGGAGCGATCCCGCCGCTCGCCGGCTGGGCCGCGGCGGATGGCCGGCTCGGGCTCGGCGCGGTGTTTCTGTTCTTGATCGTGCTGCTGTGGACGCCACCCCACTTCTGGGCGCTGGCGCTCCTGCTGGCGCCCCAGTACTCTGCCGCGCATGTGCCGATGCTGCCGGTCGTGCGGGGCTCGGAGGCGACGGCGCGGCAGGTCCTGCTGTACACATTCGCACTCGTCGCGATCTCGCTCGCGCCCGGCGTGCTCGGCACCTTCGCCGGCCTCTATCTGGTGGTCGCGATCGCGCTCGACAGCCTGCTCTGCTGCCTTGCGTGGCGGTTGTGGCGCGAGCCGACCGTGGTGCGTGCCAACGTCCTGTTTCACTACACGCTCCTCTACTTGGCGCTCCTGTTCGCCGCTGTGGCCGTCGCGGCGGCCGTGTAGGCCGCGCCGGCGCCGGATTCACACCGGCTGGCGCTCGAGTACGCGGATGTCGTGCGCCAGATCCTCTGGCGTCAGTTGATCGGCCGCGTAGCCGACCCGCTCGAGCCCGCGCTTGTTGATCAACAGCACGAACGTCGAATGGTCCACCTTCGGCGTCACCGGCCGGATCGCGTAGTTGCGCCAGACGCGGCGCATTGCCGGCATCGGTCCGTTGACGAACTCCATCCTGCCCGTCATGTCGTGGCGAGCGAGGAACGCCCGTCGGTTGGCGACGGTGTCCTGCGACGGATCGACGCTGATCCCGATCGTCTGAATCCCATGGCCGTCGTCGGGGAGCTCGTTCAGCGCGCCCTTGATCTGCTCGACCATGAACGGACACGTGTCACGACACAACGAGTGGATGAAGGTCAGCACGACGACCTTGCCGCGGTACTGGGAGAGTGTGATGCGGTGACCGTACTGATCGGTGAGCGAAAAGTTCCTCGCCCGCAGGCCCGGCGGCATCGTCGGACCGTCGAAGGGCGATTTCGCGATCGGCGTAGACGCCGGGGACGAGGTGCCTCTGCGCGCGAGCAGAACGCCAGCGATTGCCGCGAGCAGGCCAACCAAGACGACGGTCAGCAGCCGCTGGACTCTCGCGCTCGTTGCCATGACCACATTTTCCCACGGCACTTGCGCCCCCGGCGGTCGGATTCGTGTTGGGATCTGGTTGTGTAAGGGAGATTGAGTGCCATGGACCCCGCGCGCGAGCTCTCCCGCCAACTGAGCGCCGTGATCTCCGACAGTCGAGTGCTCGCCGCGATCGCCGTCGTCCCCCGAGAGCGGTTCGTCGCTGCGGGC
Organism: uncultured Solirubrobacterales bacterium; assembly: GCA_963744695.1. Taxonomy (GTDB): domain Bacteria; phylum Actinomycetota; class Thermoleophilia; order Solirubrobacterales; family Solirubrobacteraceae; genus Palsa-465. The sequence goes on from CAVUUT010000017.1 coordinate 244,641, forward strand.
GAGCTCGAGCACGCATACGACAACACCGCGCTGCCGATCGACTGCGGGCAGACGATCTCGCAGCCGATCGTCGTCGCGCGGATGCTCGAGCTGCTCGAGCTGTCGCCCGACGACCGGGTGCTCGACGTCGGCACGGGCTCCGGCTACCACGCGGCGCTGTTGTCACTGCTCGCCGCGCAGGTGTGGACGATCGAGCGCCACGCTCAGCTCAGCGCCCAGGCGCAGACGACGCTCGAGCAGCTCGGGATCCGCAACGTCACCTGCGTGGTCGGTGACGGGACCGCACGGGCTCGCCGATCGGGCGCCGTTTGACGCGATCAACGTCGCCGCCGCCGCGGGGCTCGAGGTGCCGCGCGCGCTCGTCGCCCAGCTGGCCGCGGACGGCCGGCTGGTGGCCCCGGTGGGCCGCCGGCGCCAGCATCTGGTGCGCGTTCGGCGGACCGCTGACGGGGTGCGCCGCGAGCGCCTGGACCCGGTCAGGTTCGTGCCGCTCGTGCGCGACCGCGACGATCGCTGAGCGCGGCGTTTGCGCGCGGCGCGGCGGCGTCGCCCGGGCTCGCGTCCGCTCCGCCCAGCCGCGCGCGCATCACGTCGATCGCGACCGGGTTGACGTCGATCAGCACGAACCGCCGCCCGAGCTCGCGACACACGGCGCCGAGCGTGCCCGACCCGGCAAACGGATCAAGGCACCAGCCGCCCGGCCGCGACGATGCCGCCACGAGCCGGCGGACGACGCCCTCGGGCTTCTGCGTCGGGTAGCCGGTCTTCTCGCGGCCGTTGGTCGGGACGATCGTGTGAAACCAGACGTCGGTCGGCCGCTTGCCGCGGGCGGCCTTCTCGGCGCCGACCAGCCCCGGAGCCATGTACGGCTCGCGCTCGACCGCGTCGGCGTCGAAGTGGTGCGCGCCCGGCGTGCGCACGTAGGCGAGGATCGTGTCGTGCTTGGCCGGCCACCGCCGCCGTGGCTTGGCGCCGTAGTCATAGGCCCAGATCAGCTCGTTGAGGAACGCGTCGCGCCCGAACAGCTCGTCGAGCAGCAGCTTGCAGTAGTGCGCCTCGCGGTAGTCGATGTGGAAGTAGAGCGTCCCATGTGGGGCGAGCAGCTCGCGCACGCGCGCGAGACGCGGCTCGAGGAACGCAAGATAATTCGCAAACTCGTCTTCGTAGCTGAGCGACTGCAGCAGCCGCGTCCGGTAGCGCCGGCCCCCGAACCCGGTCCGCGTCGAGCTCGGATCGAGCTCGGCGGCGACCGTCTGGCGCTCCCGAGCGCGGCCCGTGTTGAACGGAGGATCCATGTAGATAAGGTCGAACTTCGCCGCCGGGAGGCGATCGAGCGCGAGCTGGTTGTCCCCGACCAGGACGAGATCGTCATGAAGCGCGAAATCCTCGTCGACCGTATGAATTTTCATAACCATGCAACGTATCGCCGCTAGCGGTCAATGGCCCGCAGCCGCTAGGATCCCGCGTGGTGGTTTCTGACCTCTACACGCGTCTGCGCGCCTCGGCACACGCCGGAAAGATCACGCGTTACGCGATCGGCTCCGTGATCGCGCTGGTGACGAGCATCGTCGTATTCGCGATCATGTACGTGCTCGGTATCAATACGACGATCTGCTCGATCGGCGCGTTCGTCGCGGGAGCGATCCCGAACTGGATCCTGAACCGGCGCTGGGCGTGGAAGATCCGCGGCCAGGTCTCGATCATGCGCGAGATCGTCGGCTACATCGCGATCTCGATCGCGGTGCTGGTGATGTCGTCCGCGGCCACCGGCTGGGCCAACTCCGAGATCCAGGGCATCCCGAAGCACCACGGGATCCGCGTGCTGCTCGTGACCGCGGCCTACGTGGCAGTTCAGGCGTTCTTCTTCGGCGTCAAGTACCTCGTCTACGAACACTGGGTGTTCGCGGGCAAATCCCGCTTCCGCGCCGCGTGGCGGTCACGCCGCCAGGTGTGGACCGCGGCGCGAGCGAACCGCACCCCGTAGCCGAAGTTCCCGCCCTTCTTCGTGGCCGTCGCGTGCTTGCCGCGGTCGCGCATCGTCGTCGGCACCTCGGTGAGCCGGTAGCCGTTCAGCGCGGCGCTGATCATCAGCTCGGACGCCTGGTACTGCGGCTGCTCGAGCGTGACGGCGGCGGTCACCTCGGACCGCATCGCGCGCAGCCCGCACGCCGGATCGGTGATCCGCTGGCGGATCAGGATGCTGATCATGGCGCCGAACACGATCACCCCGGCGTGGCGGGTCGCATCGGTCGTCAGCTCATCGCCCAGCCTCCGGGAGCCCGACACGAAGTCCGCGGTGCCGTTCTGGATCGGCTCGATCAGCCTTGCGATCTCGTGCGCCTCGTACTGGCCGTCAGCGTCGATCGTCACGATCAGCTTCGCGCCGCGTGCACGCGCCAGCCAGTAGCCGAGGCGCAGCGCCGCTCCCTGACCGCGGTTGACCTTGACGTCGCAGACGAGCGCGCCGGCGCCCAGCGCCTGGACCGCGGTCGCGTCCTTGGCGCCGTCGACGACGACGATCGCCTCGGTCTGCAGCCCGCCGACCTCCGGCGGAATCCCGGCGATCACCTCGGCGACCGTCGGCTCCTCGTTGTAGGCAGGGATCACGATCGCGAGCGGCGCGCCGGCGCCCGGCGGGTTGGCCGCCAGGAACGCCCGTGCGGCCTCGACCTCGACGGTCTCCAACCGCTCGTACTCGGGGGTGGCGACCACGGGCTCTGAGTCCGCGAGCGTCATGACCGGCCGCCGGACGCCGAGACCGGCTGCTCGATCTCGGCCGTCGACCACTCGTCCCAGACGCCGACCAGGCCGTCTGAGAGCTTCGGGAACCGGGGCGACCAGCCGGCCGCCTTGGCCTTGCTCGCGTTGACGATCACGGCCGGCATCTCGCCCGGCTTGGCCGGTCCGTGCCGGACCGAGATCTCGGCTCCGCTGACCGCGCGTACGGCATCGACGACCTCGAGCACCGATAGCGAGATGCCGGAGCCGATCACCGTCGGTCCGGCCCATTGCTCGTCGGTCAGTGCAAGACGCATTGCAGCGACGACGTCCGCGGTGTGGACGTAATCCCGCACCTGCGTTCCGTCGCCGTAGATCTCGAACGTGGTCCCGAGCCGGATGCAGCGCATCAGGCGCGCGACGATGCTGTCCTTGGCCTGCATCCCCGGCCCATAGACGTTGGTCAGCCGGATCGGCGCGCAGCGCATTCCGTAGACCGCGGTGTAGGCCGACATCAGCATCTCGCCTGCGGCCTTGGTCGACCCGTACGGCGTCAGCGGGTGCAGCCTCGCGCGCTCGGTGATCTTCGGCTCCTCCATCGGGCCGGTTACGGCGTTGGTGGACGCGAATGCAAGCGAGGTCACGCCCGCGGCACGACCAGCCTCGAGCACGTTCGCCGTCCCGGCGACGTTTGTCTCATAGGTCAGCACCGGGTGCTCGATCGACCGCAGGACCGACGTCACCGCGGCCAGATGGACGATCGACTCAAAGCCCCCGTCGAGCGCGCGATCGAGCACCTCGCGATCGGCGATGTCACCGATCACGACGTCGACCGACGGGTCGGGGTGCGGCTTGAGGTCGACGACGCGCACCTTGGCGCCGTCCGCCGTCAGCTCTGAGACGACGTGCCGGCCGATGAAACCCGAGCCGCCCGTGACCAGCACGCGGCGCCCGCCGATCGACTCCCCGCTATGCACCGGTGCCCCCAGCGCAGAGTGCTCTCACTTCGCGCGAGCCAGCTCGCTCGAGGTCCGGGGCAGATCGCTCGCGGTCTCCGCCCACTTGACGGTCGGCCGGATCGCGGCCAGATCGACGCGGTCCCTGTGGCGCTCGACGACGTCGAACAGGTGGTCGATCAGCGTCGTCGACAGCAGCGTCGGCTTCAGGCCGAGGCCCTCGAGCGCCGTATGGACGACGTTGTAGTAGTGGTCGTAGATCTCGACGCGTGGGTTCTCGACGTGCTCGATGGTGGCCTCGCCGGGGAACTCGTTCGCGATCGTCTCGGCGATCTGATTGATCGACAGCGACTCGGTCATCTGGTTGAAGACCCGGAATTCGCCCCGATCGGCGGGGGTTTCCGATGCCAGCCGGATGCACTCGACGGTGTCCACGATGTTGATCAGGCCGCGCGTCTGCGAGCCGTTGCCGTACACGGTGAGCGGGTGGCCGAGTACCGCCTGGATCACCATCCGGTTGAGCACGGTGCCAAACACGCCGTCGTAGTCAAACCGCGTCGCGAGGCGATCGTCGAGCTTGGTCTGCGCGGTGTCGGCCCCGTAGACGACGCCCTGGTTCAGATCGGTCGCGCGCAGGCCCCAGATCCGGCAGCCGAACTCGATGTTGTGGCTGTCATGGACCTTGGAGCAGTGGTAGAAGGAACCGGGCCGCTTGGGGTAGATCATCCGGTCCTTGCGGCCCTTGTGCTCGACCTCGAGCCAGCCCTCCTCGATATCGATGTTGGGCTGACCGTACTCGCCCATCGTGCCCAGCTTGACGAGGTGGATGTCGCGGTCGATGTCGGCGATCGCGTACATCACGTTGAGATTGCCGACCACGTTGTTGGTCTGCGTGTAGACCGCGTGCGCCTGGGAGATCATCGAGTACGGCGCGGCGCGCTGCTCGCCGAAGTGCACGATCGTCTCGGGGTGGAAGTCGCGCACCATCTGGTGCACGAACTCGGGCTCGCAGAGATCGCCGACGTAGGACTTGATCTGGATTGAGCCGACCTCAGCCCAGGCGGCGATGCGCTCCTCGAGCGTCAGGATCGGCACCAGGCTGTCGACGCCCATCTCGACGTCGTAGCCGCGGCGGGCGAAATTGTCGTTGACCGCTACTTCGTGTCCAAGCGCGGACAGATGCAGTGCGGTCGGCCACCCGAGGTACCCGTCACCGCCAAGAACCAGGATTTTCATTCAGACGCTCCAATGCCTTCTGTTGCCATCTCTAGATCTTCAGCGCTCGCGGTCATGCCTCAGGCGGATAGGCAGTTGGCCATCTTGCTTACCCGCGAGCGCACGAGAATAGACCACCGGACGGACCACGGCCCGACGGAGAACTTGCGCAGCATAGCGATCTTCGGGTTGCTCGTGGTCCCGGCCTCGATCGCTGCTACCGTCGGCGCTCCCGTGTCGGAGCAGACGTTTCCTTCGCGCGGCCCGGTGCACGACGGGCTCGCCGCCGATTCCCGTTTGGGCAAGCACGCCGACTCCGTCTCAAGGCTCGCGTACCGCTACCGGTGGCCGCTGGGCGCGGTCGGCATGCTGGTGCTCGCGACGATCGTCATGGAGTGGGCGCGGGCGCGCCCGGGCTATGACCCCTACGGCTGGCTCGTCTGGGGCCACCTGACGCTCCATTGGCAGCTCGACACCAACGGCGCCCCTTCTTGGAAACCGCTGCCCTATCTGTTCACGGTCCCCTACGCGCTGTTCGGAAAGCACGCGCTCCAGCTGTGGATGATCACCGCGTTCGCGTTCTCGCTCAGCGGCCTGGTGTTCGCGTGGCGGGTCGCGTTCTGGCTCGTCGACGCGCCGCCGGAGCGACGTTACGCTGCTTACGCCGCCGGGCTCGTCGCCGCGCTGGCGGTGCTGGGGATCGACGTCTACATGCACTCGATCCTGAGCGCCGAGTCCGACACGATGATCGTCGCGCTGTGCCTCGCCGCGGTCGACTGCATCATCTGCCGGCGCTACCGCTGGGCCTTCTGGGCCTGGTGGCTCGCAGCGCTCGGGCGGCCCGAGGTGTGGGCGCCGATGGGGCTGTACGTGATCTGGGCGTGGCGCGCGGTCCCGGCGATGCGGCGCCAGATGATCGTCGGCGTCGTGCTGATCCCGGTCCTGTGGCTCGGGATCCCGGCGCTGACCTCGAAGAGCCCGTTCTCCGCCGCCTCGCTCGCCGAGCGCTCGCCGCGCGCTTTGCACGGCAACAAGATCATCGGAACGTTCAATCGCTTCCTCTCGCTCACCGCTGCGCCCGTCAAGCTCGCCGCGCTGATCGCGACGGGCTTCGCCGTCGTGCGTCGCGATCGCCCGGTGCTCCTGCTCGCGGGCGGCGTCGCGCTCTGGGTCCTGATCGAGGCGGCGTTCGCGGTGCACGGCTGGCCGGCGGTGCCCCGCTACATGTACGAGGCCGCCGCCGGGGTCTGCGTGCTCGCCGGGATCTTCGTCGGGCGGGTGATCCTCGACGCCCGCTCGATGCTCGCCTGGGCACACCTGCGGGTCTCGCCGCGGCTCGCGGGCTGGGCCGCGGCCGCGGTCGTGGCGATCTTCGCCGTGTCGCTCGTTCCTGCCGCCCATGAGCGGATCACCGCCGAGCGCTTCGACCTGACCCAACAGCGTGCCCGGACGACGGAGATCAGCCTCCTGGCGTCAGTCGTAAACCGTCTCGGCGGCGCCCGGATCCTCGCCTGCGGGAAGCCCAACATCCCGATCGCATTCCAGAGCATCCTCGCCTGGGACCTCGGTACCAACACCGGCATCCTGTACTACAACGCGAACGCCGAGAAGCGCCACCCGCAACCGCTCGAGAACATGTACCCCCACTCCTACGGCTGGCAGTTCTTCCCCAGTCACGTGGCGACCGCCGCGCAGACGGCCCGCTGCAAGGGCCTTTCCTACAGCACGTGAGCGCCCCGCCGCCGGGGCCGGACCTTCAGTTCTCAGATCGCGCCGGGCGCCGGCGCCCCAGCCTCCAGCGGCGCCGTCTGCGGCTCGTGTTGGCGGGCGCATTCGTACTGCTGGTCGTCGCGGTGATCGTGTCCGGGCTCGGCGGCGGCTCGCTGCCCAAGCCGCCCCCGCCGCGCGCCGCCACGAGCGCGGGCCTGCGCAGCCCGTTCGCCTACGTGCCGTCACTCCAGGCCGAGTACGTCGCCCGCGCCGCGGCCGGTAACGCCCACGTCCTGTTCACCAAGAGCCCGGGTGGGGTGCTCGCGACCGCCACGCGGGTGGCGGCCTTCCGCCCGCTGATCGACCGCGTGACCGCCGGTACCGGGATCGACCCGAACCTGCTCGAGGGGCTCGTGTTCATCGAGAGCGCGGGACTGCCCGAGGTGATCGCCGGCGATGACCCGGCCGATGCGGCAGGGTTGACCCAGATCCTCGCCCAGACGGGCCAGTCGTTGCTCGGCATGCACATCAACCTGGCCCAGAGCCGCCGGCTGACCGCGGCGATCGACCGGGCGGCGGCCACCAACGTCAGCCGCCGGCCCTACGACGCGCTGCTCGCGCGGCGGGCCGCGATCGACGAGCGCTTTGACCCCGCCAAGGAGCTCGCCGCGACGGTCCACTACCTGCGCTACGCCGAGTCCCAGCTGCACCGCGAGGATCTGGCGTTCGAGTCCTACCACATGGGGATCGGCAACCTCGAGCACGTGCTCGGCGATTACAACGGCGGCCGGCCGGTCCCGTACGCGCAGCTGTACTTCGACACCTCGCCGGCGCATCACGCCGCCGCCTATGACCTGCTCGCCGGGTTCGGCGACGACTCGTCGCTCTACTACTGGCGTGTGCTCGAGGCGGCGCAGATCATGCACCTGTACCGAACCGACCGCCACGCGCTCGCGCAGCTGTCGACGCTGCAGCTCGACTCCGGGTCAACTGCTTCGGTGCTGCACCCGCCCGGACGGCCGGGGCGATTCGCGAGCCCGAGCGCGCTCGCCGCCGCCTACCAGGACCGGACGCTCGTGCCGCTCCCGAGCAATGCCCGTACCCTCGGCCTCGCGATCAACCCGAGGATCGGCGCGCGGGCGAGTCAGGTCGGCGCGACGGCATCGCTCTATCGCGGCCTGCGGCCTGTCGCCCTGCGGCTGCTGGTCGCGCTCGCGGCGTCGGTGCGCTCGCTCTCAGGTGGCGCCGCGCCGCTGCGCCTGTACAGCGCGGTCAGCGACGTCCGCTATCAGGAGCACGCTGGGGATCCATTCCGGGCGGCGACCGACGGCTACTCGTTTCAGATCCAGCGGCGCTACGTCAACGGCGCCCAGGCGGGCGCCTTCCAGGCGATCCTCGACCGCCTGCAGTCACTTGATCTGATCGGCTGGATCCGGCAACCGACCGTCATCGACGTGACGGTGGCGTCCGACGCCGGCCGCTGGCTTCGCTGAAACGTGTAGGTTGGCGCCCGTGACCGCTGCGATCCGCACCCCGGACGACCGCCGCCGGCCGTGACCGACGCGATCCGCACCCCGGACGAGCTTCTCGAGGGGCTGCCGGACTTCCCGTTCGCGCCCCACTGGCGCCAGTTCGACGGCGTGCGGCTGGCACACCTGGATGAGGGAGACGGTGACCCCGTCGTCTTCCTGCACGGTGAGCCGACGTGGTCATTTCTGTGGCGCAAGGTGCTGGTCCCGGTGCGCGACGCGGGCTTTCGCTGCATCGCGCCGGACCTGCCGGGGTTCGGCCGCTCGGATAAGCCGACCGACCTCTCCTGGTATGACTACGACCGTCACACGGCGGCATTTGCGGCACTGCTGCAGGAGTCCGACATCCGTGACGCCACGCTCGTCGTCCACGACTGGGGCGGCCCGATCGGGTTGCGCGCGGCAGTCGAGCATCCCGACCGGATCGCGCGGCTCGTCGTCCTTGACACCGGCCTGTTCACCGGCCATCAGAGGATGACCGACGCATGGATCGCGTTTCGCGACTTCGTCGCGCGGACCGAGGACCTGCCGATCGGACTGCTGGTCCGGGGCGCCTGCAAGCGCGATCCCGGCGACGAGGTGATCGCCGCCTACGAGGCTCCGTTCCCCAACGCCGCCTCCAAGGCCGGCGCGCGCGCCTTCCCGGCGATCCTGCCGACCGATCCGCAGGCGCCGGGCGCACAGGCCGGACAGCGGGTGCTCGAGGCGCTCCGGGGCGACCAGCGGCCGAAGCTGATCCTGTGGGCCGACTCGGACCCCGTGCTGCCGCTCGAGACCGGTCGCAAGTTCGCCGCCGCGCTCGGGTCAGACGTGGCGCACGTGATCGAGGACGCCAGCCACTTCCTCCAGGAGGACGCCGGCGCGCAGATCGGCGGGCTGATCGCCGACTGGCTGCGGTCGGGCTAGACGGTCTCGGGCTCGCGCTCGGGCTGCGCGGGGCCGCGCTCGGGCGGCACGGGCTCGGGCTGCGGGGAATCAGGTTGCGGGGGCTCGGGCTGCGGGGGCTCGGCGGTGGCAGCCGCCGGTCCGACGTACGTGCCCGCCGCGGTCCGCGCCATCCGCTGCTCGTAGGCGCCGCGCGTCGTGTGGTCGGCGGACAGAAGCACGCGGTCGTGACCCAGCACCCGCCCGAACACGTCCTTGACGCGCGTCGGCATCAGCGCGTTGAGGCGCAGGGTCAGTGCCAGCGACCTCGGCACGTAGACCTCGAAGCGCCCGCTCTGCAGGGCCTCGACGATCCCGTCGGCGACCTCCTCGGGCTCGGCCGTCTTGAAGCCGCGCGGCTGCGGCAGGCCCGAATACAGCTCGGTGTTGACCCCGATCGGCATCACCACCGAGACGCTCACGCCGCTGCGGTGGACCTCGCCGCGGATCGCCTCGCTGAGACCGACGACTGCGTGCTTGGTCGCGCAGTAGGTGGCGCCGCCCGGGACCCCGAGCTTGCCGGCGCTCGATGCGATGTTGACGAGGTGGCCGCTGCGGCGCGGCACAAAGCGCTCGAGTGCGAGCTTGGAGCCGAAGATCACGCCCTCGAGGTTGATGTCGATCATCCGCTGAGTCATCGCGTCGGTTTCCTGTACGAACGGGCCAACGGGCATGATCCCGGCGTTGTTGACCAGCACATCGAGCGGACCGAGACGCTCCTCGACCTGTTCGAGGAAGCGCTCGAAGCTCGCGCGATCGGTGACGTCGAGCGGCGCGGCGATCGTCCCGCCGCCGAGCTCCTGTGCGGTGCGCTCGGCCAAGTCCGGCTCGATGTCGCCGATCGCCACGCGCGCGCCCTGCACGATCAGCGCCGCGGCCGTCGCGCGCCCGATTCCCCTTGCGCCGCCGGTGATCGCGACGACCTTGCCGGCTAGCGAACGACGAGCTCTTGACACGGGCACTTCCTCCTGATTCTCAAAAGTTGCCGCAGAGAAGTTAGCGGTCGCACGCCACCGGCGGCGCCTGGCTGGCCAGCCAAGCAAGGCGCGATCGCCTCAGCGCGGGCGCGGTGGGCCGGGCGGGACGACGATGTCGCGCGCGGTCGGCTCCAGCTCGGGGTCGAGCTCGAGCTGCCAGTAGTAGCGCGTGAACGTGAGCCCGGCCCTGAATTCGCCGACGTGCGGCTCGATCCGCTCGCCGCGCGCCATCCGCACGATCAGCTCCGGGTAGGTACGGCCGGGGAGGGCCGCGTACATGGGCGCCGGGAAGGCCCCGCCGAAGCGGGTGTTGACGTCGGTGATCCCGATCCCGATCTCCTTGTCACGGAACACCTGCACCGTGCAGGGACCGCGGCAGCCGAGCGCGTCGACGACGCGACGGCCGAGCTCGACGAGCTCGCGGTCATCGATCACGGTCCCCTTGACCGACTCGCCGCCGCGTGACTCGATCATCGTCCGCGGGATCGCGTTCAGGCAGCGCCCGTCGAGATCCGACAGACAGTCGACCGAGAACTCGGGCCCGTCCATCGCGCGCTGGATCATCGTCGGCTCCTTGACGTACTCGACGAAGAACTCGGCCGCCCGCCGGTCGTCGGCGCGGTGGATCGAGCGCGCGCCCGAGCCCTGCCGCGGCTTGATCATCACCGGATAACTGTCGACCGGCTCGCCGGGCAGCACCGTCGGCGGCGACGGCAGCCCGAGCCGCTCGAGCAACAGATGCGCCTCGTACTTGTCAAACGTCGCGCGCGCGAACTCGGGATCGGGGACGAAGGCGGGCAGTCGCCCGGCGACGCGCGCGTGGCCGAGTACCTCGAGGTCGAGGTCGGTCAGCGGCACCACCGCCCCGACCCCGAACTCCTCGCACAGCGCCTCGAGCGCGGGGACGTAGCCCGGGTCGTTGATCGCGGGCACCGAGCGGCGGTGGTGCGCGGCGTACTGGGCGGGCGCGAGCGGGTTCGGGTCAGCCGCGATCACGGTCGCGTGCTGGGCGAACGCCGAGACGATGTCGTAGCGCTTGCCGACCCCGGTGAGGAGGACGGCGGGGCTCATGCGGCGTGGTCGGGGGGCTGCCATCCGCCGTCCGCCCCCTTATAGATCCCGTGGCCGCGGGCGACCATCTCGACCGTCTTGGCGAGGATCGAGAGATCGAGCGACAGCGAGCGGTGCTCGACGTACCAGAGGTCGAGCTCGATTCGCTCAGACCACGGCAGCGAGGCCCGGCCGTTGACCTGCGCCCAGCCGGTGATCCCGGGCCGCACGGCGAGCCGGCCGCGCTGGCGCGCCGTGTACTGACGCACCTGACCATCGAGTGTCGGCCGCGGGCCGACGATCGCCATCTCGCCACGGACCACGTTCCACAGGTTCGGCAGCTCGTCGAGCGAGTAGCGGCGCAGCAGCGCCCCGACCCGCGTGATCCGGCTGTCGCCCGCGGCGACCGCGAGCCCGGCGCCGGTGAACTCGGCGCCGCTGATCATCGTGCGCAGCTTGTAGATCTGAAACGGCCGCCCGTCCTTGCCGACTCGCTGCTGGCGATAGATCGGATCGCCGCCTGACTCGAGCCGAACCGCGAGCGCGAGCACGGCGACCAGCGGCGCGGTCACGATCGAGCCCACGAGGCCGATCGTCAGATCGAGCGCGCGGCTGATCACCGCGTTCCCTCGGCCGGCTCCCAGCCGGCGTGCGTCCCGTGCGCGAGCCAGTCCCAGAGCCCGGCGGCGAGCGACGCGGTCGTCAGCACGTAGTAACGCGCCAACAGCAGCGGGCGGATCGGGACAAGCGGCGCGGCAAGCGCCGCGAGCACGACCGCGAGCTGGGCCACGACCGCGACCACGTACACCCACCCCTCGCCGAGCAGCGCGATGCTCGTCCCGAGCGCGATCAGGTGCAGGAACGGCGACAGGTAGCGGAGCAGCCGGTGGGAGACGATCATGAACGCGTACAGGGGGTCATATCCGCGCGGCGAGAGCATCCCGCCGCGCAGCACGATCGGCCAGCCGTGGCTCATCATCCGCCGCTTGCGGGCGAACTCGCCCTCGATCGAGGGGACCATCTTCTCGCTCGCGCGCGCCTGCGGCGCGTACACGGCGAGCCAGCCGCGCTTGACCATATTGAACGGGAACGAGAGGTCGTGGCCCATGATCGGGTCGACCACGAGGTAGGAGTCGCGCCGGGTCGCGTAGATCGCGCCGTTGCCGGCGGTGATCGAGCGCACCCGGGACTCGAGTTCGCGGACCGCCATCTCGTAGCGCCAGTACACGCCCTCCTGGTTGGTCCCGCGCTCGTTTACGAACGCGACCTGGCCGCATACGTAGCCGACGCGCTCGTCGCCGAACGGCGCCACCAGCGCCCGCAGCGCGCCCGGCTCCCAGACGCACGTTGGCGTCCGAGAAGGCGACGATCTCCCCCCGCGAGTGCTCGACCGCGGCGTCCTGGGCGCGGATCTTGCCGCCGCGCGGGAGCTCGAGGACGACGTCGGCGCCGGCCGCGCGGGCGCGTGCGGCGGTCTCGTCGGGCGAGCCGTCGCACGAGACCAGCACCTCGAGCCGCTCCGCCGGGTAGTCGAGCGCCCGCAGGTTCGCGACCCGCGCGGCGATCACCTCCTGCTCGGCGTACGCGGCGACGATCACCGACACCTCGGGCGCGGTCTGCCCGGCGGCGGCGCGTGCCAGCTTGCGCCGGCGCAGGGGCGCCAGCGCCCCGAGCAGCGCGGGGTAGCCGAGATGCGTGTAGAGCAGGAGTCCCGCGGACACCCAGAAGACGATCGCCACCACGGTCATCGCGCGCGCATTCTGGCGCACCGATGCGCGTCACGGTCTCGGCGGCGCCCCGCGCCCAGGCGCCCGCGGCCACGCCCCCTGCGACGTTCCGTGGAAAATCCACCCCCGCGCGTTGGATTTTCCACGGAATGTCGCGCTCGCGGGACGGGCGTGGAAAATCCGGGCGCGGGTTCCGGATTTTCCACGGATTGCAGGCGGCGGATCCCTCGCTGGGTTGCACAGGGGCCCCGCCCGCAGATAGTTGTCTGCGCAACTACCGTGCTAGACTCCCGAACCCATGGAGCTTGGAGTCGCAACGTTCGCCGACCTGAGCTCGGGCGTCAGCCCCGAGCAACGGATGCGTGACCTGATCGAGGAGGGGGTGCTCGCCGAGCAGCTCGGGCTCGACGTGTTCGCGATCGGCGAGCATCACCGCCCCGACTTCCTGGTCTCCGCCCCGGTCGTGCCGCTCGCCGCGATCGCTGCGAGGACCGAGCGGATCCGGCTCTCGAGCGCCGTCACCGTGCTCAGCTCCGACGATCCGGTGCGGGTCTTTCAGCAGTTCGCCGAGCTCGACCTGATCTCCAACGGCCGGGCCGAGATCATGGCCGGCCGGGGCTCGTTCATCGAGTCGTTCCCGCTGTTCGGTTATGACCTCGACGACTACGACGAGCTGTACGCCGAGAAGCTCGACCTGCTGCTGAAGATCCGCGCGTCGACCAGCGTGACCTGGTCGGGACGTCTGCGCGCGCCGCTGAACGAGGCCGGCGTCTGGCCGCGACCGGTGCAGGAGCCGCTCCCGGTGTGGGTCGCCGTCGGCGGCTCACCGCAGTCGGTCGTGCGCGCCGGCATGCTCGGCCTGCCGCTGACGCTGGCGATCATCGGCGGGCAGCCGGAGCGGTTCGCGCCGCTGATCGACCTCTACCGCCGCGCCGCGGCGGAGGCGGGCCACGACGCGGAGCAGCTGCCGGTGGCGATCAACACGCACGCGTTCGTGGGCGAGAGCTCCGCCGCCGCCGACTCGGCGTTCGCGCAGCCCTACCTGGCGATGATGAACCGGATCGGGCGCGAGCGCGGCTGGCCGCCGTCGGGCAAGCCCGAGTACGAGGCGCTGCGCTCGCCGCGCGGTGCGGTCGCCGCCGGCTCGCCCGAGCAGGTGGCCGAGAAGATCCTGTTCGAGCACGAGCTGTTCGGCAACACGCGCTACATCGGGCAGATGAGCGTCGGCGCGGTCGCGCACAGCGACGTGCTGCGCTCGATGGAGCTGTTCGGGACCGAGGTCGCGCCGCTCGTCCGAGCCGAGGTGCGGCGACGCTCACCGACCGGCCGTCGCCGGCGCCGAGCGCCCGGTAGAGCGCCAGCGTCTCGCGCGCGGCCGCGTCCCACGAGTAGGCGCCCGCGGCAGCCGCGAGCGCGGCCGCTGCGAGCCGCTCGCCGCGCATCGGGGTCGTCGATCAGCGACGTCAGCGCGTCGCGCAGCGCGCCCGGATCGTCGGGCGCCACGAGCCGCGCCGCGCCCGCTGCCGCGACCTCGCCGAAGCCGCCGACGTCGCTGACGCACGATCGCGCGCCCGAACGCCAGCGCGGTCGCGAGCACGCCCGAGAAGTCAAGCCGCTCGGTCCGCGAGTACGGCAGCACGACGACGTCGGCGCGGCGGAAGAACGCCGCGCAGCTCGGCGTCGGACACGAACCGCGACACGAAACGCACGCCGGGAGCGGACACCGCGGCGGACGGCCATCCGCGGCCGGCCGACGATCCACAGCTCGGCGCCGTCGACGCCCCGCCACGCCTCGAGCAACGTCTCGAGGCCCTTGTACGGTCGCAGCAGGCCGAAGAACAGGACCACCGGGCGCCGCACCGCCGCGAGCGACGGGCTCAAGCGGCGCGGGCTCGAGCGACGGCGAGGTGCTCGAACGCGCCGTGGTGGATCACGTGGACGCGGCCGGGATCGACGCCGAGCTCGTCGACGAGCTGGCGCGCGGCCGTACTGCGAGTGGACGACGATCGCGTCAACCCGCTCGTAGAGCCGGCGCTGCGCGCGCGCCTGGCCGGGCCGCGGCTCGCGCGGGAGCAGGTCGTGGGCGGTCAGCACGAGCGGGACCCGGCGGGGCAGCAGGCTGCCGTCGAGCCACTGCATCGTCAGCCACTGGAAATGGACCACGTCGGCGGCCACCGAGCGGCGGTAGGCGAGCATGTCGGGGACGTGCTCGAGCGCCTTGACGGCCCGCCGCACGCGCGAGCCCGGCGTCGCCCCGCGCTAGGCGGTAGAAGCGCTCGTCGACCCGATAGCCGCGGCAGCGCCGGGCCGTCGCCGTATGCGAACCGGCTCGTGACGAGCTTGACGTCGGCGCCAGCCCGTGCGAGCGCCGCACACAGAGCGTGGTCATACGGCGGCGTGTACGCCGATGGGTCGACGACATCGACCCGCATCAGCCGGCCCGGACTCGCATCAGCCGATCTGGACTCCCATCAGGAATCCTCGAGCGCCCGGCCCGCGAGCGCCGCCAGGCGCCGGGCGGTCTCGCGCGCCTCGTCGCCGCCGAGCGCGTGCACGCGGGCGCCGGGATCACCGATCAGCCGCAGCGCCGCCGGCGCGAGCGCCGCCAGCCTCGGATCGCCGCGGCGGCGCCGGACCGGATCGAGCGCGGAGCGCAGCGGGTGGCGAACGACGAGCCGAACGAGCGCCAGCAGCCGGGCAGCGGTCCCGTCATCCTCGCGGTAGTCGACCGCGAGCTCGCGCGCGACGCGCGGATCGAACGCCTCCGGCCGGGCGATCGCCTCGACGCGGGCGCCGGCGAGCGTGCGCGCGAAGTCACTCAGCGGATCGCCGCGGGTCGGGAAGTGCTCGGCGACCAGCACCACCTGGACCGGGCCGCTTGCCGCGGGCGCGGCCAGCGGCCGGTTCGAGAGCGCCAGGCCGGCGAGCTCCTCGACGCCGAGCAGCGCGTCGAGCGCCAGGAAGCGGCCCCGATCGCGGCGGGCGGACGTAGACCGCGCCAGATCGACCCGCGCGACCGCGGGCGGCGCGGAGCGGCGCCGCAACAGCCCGTCCCCCGGCCCGCCGCAACGCCGGCTCGGGCTCGAAGTCCTCGTAGCGGCGACCGAGCCACGCGCGGCCCGCCGCGTAGCCGCGCCACTGGCGGCGCAGCGCGTCGACGCTGGTCCGGTACTGGTGCTCGACGCGCGCCCGCGGACGGGCCTCGAGCACCCAGCCGGCGCGCTGCAGGCGCCAGCTGAAATCAGTGTCCTCGGCCGCGCGGACGCCCTCGTAGAAGCCTCCGACCTGCTCGAACGCGCGCCGCCGCACGAGCAGGTTGGCCGCCACCGCGCGCGGCAGGTAGGGGTGAGCCAGATGCGCGCTCTGGCCCAGGAAGTTGCGCGCGGCGCCGTAGCGGGCGGCGAGCGATGCCCCGTCGGTCGAGGCGATCACTTCGCCCGCGAGCGCGCCGACGTCGGCGGCGACCGGCGGGGCGAAGTAGTGCTCGATCAGACCCGGCTCCGCGCGGCAGTCGGCGTCGAGGAACAGCACCCAGTCGCGCGTCGCGTGCTCGGCGCCGACGTTGCGCGCGTGCGACGGCGAGCGCTCGGCGACCGCGAGCACGACCAGCACCCCATCACGCTCGGGCGCGACGCCCGCGTTGTCGGACAGGATCAGCTCGTCGTCGGGACCGGCGTCGAGCTCGAGCAGCGCGTCGAGCGCCCGCTCGGCGTCGGCGCGCGAGCCCGCGAACGGCATCACGACGCTGACCGATGGGCGGGTCATCCGCCGCTGCGCTCGTGATCCTCGCTCGCCGGATCGGAGGGCTGGCTTGGTCGCCCGGCCTGCGCGCTCCCGGCGGGCGGCGGGTAGGGGCGCCGCACGCGCGCGAGCAGCGCCCGCAGCTGACTCAGCTCGGCCTGGTGCGCGAACCCGGTCGCCAGCAGCCGCGAACGGGATCGCCAACGCGACGAGCCCGCGGGAAAGGAGCCCGACCACGCCGTGGGTGGGCAAAACCAGATCACCGGCGGCCGCCAGGCCGCCCATAACCAGAACCAGCCGCGCCAGCCGCAACCACTCGAACTGCACCCGGAACGCATTGCGGGTAAGCAGGTACATGACTACCAGCATGACCACGTATGCGCCGCACAGCGCAATCCCGGCACCGGCGATCCCGAGTGGCGGGACGAGCGCGAGGATCAGGATCACGTTGGCCGCCAGCCCCGCAATCGCGGCCGGGAAGTTGCGGGTCGTCACCTTCGCGCGCCCGGCGATCACGAGGAACACGACCCACAGTCCGTACAGCGCCCACCCAAGCGACACCCACGGCAGGGCCTTGTAGGCGTCAAAGAATGACGGCGCCGCGAGCAGCCGCAGCACCCACCGCCCGAGCAGCGTCAGGCCGGCGACGACCCAGCCGGAGACGAACACGTAGTAGGTCGTCACGAGCCCGTAGAGCCGCGAGGCCTCGACGTCGTCGGTGATCGAGTAGGCGAGCGGCGGCCACGCATACTGGAACGCGCGCACGATGAAGGCGACGGCGCCCGCGAGCTTGACGGCGATCGAGTAGAGCCCCGCGAGCGTCGGGCTGCGCTCGTGGTAGATGTAGTAGCGATCGACGATGCTGAGCATGTAGACCGACGCCTCGGCGGGGACCGTCGGCAGGCCGAAGCGCAGCAGCTCCCCGAGCGGCTCGACCCGGGCGTGGCGCGGCCACAGCCGCCGGCGCATCGTCCACCAGAGGCCGAGCAGGACGACCGTCGAGGCCCCGTAGTTGCCGAGCAACAGGCCGCGGGCGCCGTCCCCGAGGCCGACGACGAGCACGACCGAGGCGGCGATCGTCAACAACACGTTGGTCAGCGACGCGGTCGCGTAAAGGCGCAGGCGCTCGTCGACGCGCAGCACCGCGTAGGCGAGCTCGAGGTTGGTGAACGACCACAGCCCGAGCACCGCGACCAGGAACGTGGTCGTATCGCGGTGGCCGAGCACGAGCGTGCTGAGCGGCGCCGCGAACGCCGCCAGCAGGGCCGAGACGATCGTCGTCGCGATCAGCAGAAAGACCGTCGTGCGACGGACGAGCGCATCACGGCGCTCGGAGTCCTCGTCGCTGTAATAGAACCGCAGGAAGGACTCGATCATCCCGAAGCGGACCACGATGCTGATCAGGATCACGCCGTTGGCGAGCAGCTCGACGACCCCGTACCCCGCCGGGTCGATGTAGCGCGTGTAGACCGGCAGCAGCAGGACCGCGATGAACTTCGAGACCACGTCTGCGACCTGGTAGGCCGCCAGCGAGGAGACCAGGCGCTTGAGGTAGGACGTCATCTGGAGGCGGAACGCTAGGCCTCAGCGGACCGTGACCGTGTCGCCGGGCACGGTGCCGGTCGCCGGCGGCCACTGGGCGGGGGCGAAGCCGACGTTGCACGCCTTGTCAGTGACCTTGAGGCGGAACACGTACGTGCCCGGAGGCGCCGGCCGCCCGCCGGGCGCGGTTCCGTCCCAGACCGAGGATCCGTCGCGGCCGGCCGCGAAGCTCTTGAGCAGCCGGGGGGCGCCGGAGGCGCCGGTGCGGTAGACGAAGATCCGGCCCTCCAGACCGCTGGCGCCCGTGTAATGGATCGTCGCGCCGGTCGCGCCCGAGCCGGAGATCGCGCTCGGTGTGACATCCGTGATTCGCGGCCGGGGCGGGATGGTCAAGACCGTCACCGGCTCGGCGCCCGAGCTGTCCGAGATCAGCACCGAGCGGCCTTGGTGGATCAGCGAGACCTTGATGAAGTAGTCCCCGTCGGGCGCGACCGCGCCACTGTCGGTGCGGCCGTCCCAGGCGAACCTCTTGCGACGCGGGGGCGAGGCCTGCATGTGCACCCCTGAGGCGATCGTCTTTATGATGTCCCCGTCCGCGTTGACGATGTAGACGTTGACGTCGTCGGAGCGGTGCAGCAGATAGAAGGACACGAACATCCGGCGGTGGCTGACGAGCCTCAGCCCACGGTGCGTCTGGGTAAGGCAGGCGCGACCGTCGACCGGATTGATCGCGGACGGTTGCGGTGCCGGCGCGCCCGTCAGCAGCGGCGTCGAGACCTTCAGGTGCTGCGTCACGAAGAACGCAGCGATCGTCGCGATCGCCAGCGCGACAAACGCCGCGACCGGCCATCGCTTCACAGCGGTACCACCGCCACATTCGGGATATCGAAGTCGTGAAACGCGGCGAGCCCACGTGGATCGGACGCGCACAGCATCACGCGGATGCTGCCGCCGTGGCAGACGACGAGCGCCGGCAGCTCGCCGCCGGCGTGGATCTCGGTCACCGCGGCCGTGACGCGCTGCTGCTGCTCGAGCAATGATTCTCCACCCGGAAAGCGCCACTGCGCGGGCGCCTCGCGCCAGGCTGCGTAGAGCTCGGGCTCGTCGCGCTCGATCTCGGCGAACGTGTAGCCCTCCCAGCGACCGCGGCTTGCCTCGCGCAGACGCGCGTCGAGCCGTGGATCGAGCCCGAGGCGGGCGCCGACGATCTGCGCCGTCTCGCTCGCGCGGCTCAGGTCAGAGGACCACAGCGAACGGAAGCCGGCCTGCGAGCCCGAACCAGGCGGCGGTCCGGCGGCGAGCCGCTCGGCGAGCGAGTGCGCCTGCGCGCGCCCGGTCTCGTTCAGCGGCGTGTCCGTGAAGCCCTGGAAGCGCAGAGGCTGGAGGTTGTCATTGGTCTCGCCGTGACGGGCGAGCACGACTCCCTCAAGCGGCCGTTGGGACCCGCTCACCCCGGTGCTCATTCATCGTGGTCGACAATCGCCGTGTCTGACCGGAGCCCGACGCGCATCGTCTCGAGCGACAGGACCTCCTCGGGAATGATGTTCCCGAGGTTCACGTCGGGTCCGAACCGGCGGATGAACCAGACCTGCTGGTCCTTGCGCGGGGCCTCGAAGAGGATCTTCTCGGGCTCGATCGCATGGACGATCTCGTCGATCAGCCCCATCCTGACCTCACCGTCGTGGCGGAAGATCCCCACGCTGCCGCTCTCGCGCGCCTCGGCGATCACCTTCCAGGCGCCCGCCTCGAGCTCGGTCTCGATCTGCTCGACCCACCGGAACGGGGCCATGATCCGGGTGTTGTCCTTGGAGCCCACTTCGGAGAGGACAGTGAACTCGCTCGAGAGCCGCTGTATCAACTCGAGCTTGCGCTCGTGCTCGATCGTGATCGTCCCGTCAGACACCTCGATGTGCTCGAGCCCGAGCTCGTGCGACCACGCCACGAGCGCATCGAGCCGGTTCTGCGCCATCGCGAGCTCGGTGAGCGTGCCACCGAACATGACCGGCACCCCGTGCGCGCGGTAGCGGGCGAGCTTGGCCTCGAGGTTGCCCGTCACGAGGGACGTGCCCCAACCGAGCTTGACGATGTCGATGTAGTCGCCGGCGACCTCGATCAGGCCGTCGACGTCAGCGGCCGACAGCCCGCGGTCGAGCACGTGCGTGATGCCCTGCTGGCGAGGCTTGGCGGTCCTCTCTGGAAGGTTGAGCAGATCCGTCATCGAGATTCGGGAGAGACTAGGTGGTGACGGCAGACGTAGTCGTGGCGGCGGCCGAAGCCAGATCGGCCCCGACGGTGACGATCACCTGGGCCGTGCACGACGACGTCTGCGGACAAGCTACAACTTCGTTGGCTTGGGCGACCGGCTGAACCGCGCCCGTGCCGAGATTGAGCGATTTCGCCACCAGCAACGCCGCGGCACGATGGCCCCGGGTGAAGCCCACGGTGGTCGCCGCCTGCGGTTTGGTCGGTGGCCGTCGCGGGGGTCCCGGTCTTGTAGCCGGCGTTGGCCAGCCGCTGGGTGATGTCGTGGGCCAGATTCGTGGTCGAGGTCCCGTTGAGGACGTCGACCATCACGGCTGACGGCTTCAGGGCAGCGGCGCCGTGGCCGCCCCGGTGGTGCTTGGCGGAGTTCGCGTTGCTGATCTGTGAGGCGCTGTTCGAGTGGCTCGAACTGGTGCCGCCCGAAGTGAGGACCAGCAGCACGACGACGATCGCCGCGACGGCGATCACGCCGACCGCGATCAGCGCCGCCCCGCGGGCGCGCGACGGGCGCTGCGCGGGCGCTGGAGGTCGAGGGGGCTGGGGCGAGCGGGCGCTCGTGGGCCGCGCCGCACGCTGGGGCTGCTGCGGGGCGCGACCGGCTCCGGCAGCACCGGCCCCAGCAGCACCGGCCGCGGCCGTGGGAGGCGGCACGCGGGTGCCACCGCCGTTGGCGCCGGCGGCTGCGGTCGAGGGTCGGGGGTGCAGCGGGCGCGAGCACCGGTGCGCCCGAATCGGCGGCCGAGCCGGTGGGCGCAGCCGCATCGCTGGTGGCGGCGCCGGCCGCGGCGGGGGCGCCCGTCGCCCGGATCGCGATCGGATCCTCGCCGCCGGTCGGGATCAATCGCGTAGCCGCGCTCAGCGCCGGAGCGCCGACGCCGGCCGGGGCGGCGGGGACTCCGGAGGACGGGCGGACGGTCCTGGAGGCGACCGCGGCGCCAGCGGCCGCGGCACCGACCGCGGCGCCCGCTGGGCGCGATCGTCCGCTGCACGCTCGCCGGCGCGGGGGCGACCGCGGGCTGGGCGGCCTGGGGCGGCGACACGCCCCGCGACAGAGCAGCGACGCTGAACCTCGAGCTCGCGGACGTGCTCTTCGGATTCCTCGGCGCGGTGGCGCAGCGACGAGGTCTCGCGCGCCTGCGAGAAGAACAGCAGGACCAGGATCGCGAGCCCGATGATCGCCGCGAAGCCGGCATCAGCGCCGACCGTCGACACGAAGTGGTGCACCGAAATGGCGAAGGGGATGGCTCCCATGAGTCTGCGGCAGTCTAAGGAACGAGACGGGGACCTTCGCTCGCGTCATGGGTGACGCGAGCGTCGGACAGATCGGAGACGTGTTTCGCTAGCGCGGCGGCGTCCCCTTCTAGCACCAGCAGGTTGATGTCGGCAAAGGTACGCTCGACCCAGGCCGGATCGAGCTGCTCATGCTCGGCTCGCAGGATCCGCTGCGGCGGGGGTCGGCTGGGGGTGCTCGGAGGGGTTGAAGAGCTCCTCGTGGAACTTCTCGCCCGGCCGCGCGCCGACGATCTCGATCGCGATGTCGCGCTCGGGCTCGAGGCCC
This sequence comes from uncultured Solirubrobacterales bacterium, assembly GCA_963744695.1. Classification (GTDB taxonomy): domain Bacteria; phylum Actinomycetota; class Thermoleophilia; order Solirubrobacterales; family Solirubrobacteraceae; genus Palsa-465. Next base: position 266,550 of record CAVUUT010000017.1, read on the forward strand.
GAGAGCCGGATCATCTGCTCGGCGAGCTCGAGGATCGAGATCGCCTCGCCCATCTCGAGCACGTAGATCTCGCCACTGCGCTCGTCCAGCGAGCCGGCGCGGATGATCAGCTGCACGGCCTCGGGGATCGTCATGAAGTAGCGCTTCATCCGCTCGTCGGTGACCGTCACCGGCCCGCCGGCGGCGATCTGGCGCCTGAAGATCGGGACGACGGAGCCCGACGAGGCGAGCACGTTGCCGAAGCGGACGGTCGCAAACCGGGTCGCGGGGTATTTGACCGCCGCGGCCTCGACCGCCCACTCGGCGAGCGCCTTGGACGCGCCCATCACGGTCGCCGGCATGACCGCCTTGTCGGTCGAGACCAGCACGAACGTCGACACCCGGGTCTCGCCCGCGACCCTCGCGACGACTCGCGTCGCGAGCGCGTTATTGCGGATCGCCTCGACCGGGTTGTGCTCCATCATCGTGACGTGCTTGTAGGCGGCGGCGTGGAACACAATCGTCGGGTTGTGCTCGGCGAAGATCTCGCGCAGCCGCTCCTCCTCCTTGCAGTCGGCGAGCAGCGACATCGCCGTGCGGACGTGGCGATCCTCCTCGAGCTCGCGGGCGATCTCGAACAGGTTGTCCTCGGCGTGGTCGACGAGCACGAGCTTGCGCGGGCCGACGCGGGCGATCTGGCGGCAGAGCTCTGACCCGATCGAGCCGCCGGCGCCGGTGATCAGCACCGTCTCGTTCGACAGGTAGGCGCCGACGCGGTCGAGCTCTTCGCGAACCGGCTCGCGGCCGAGAATGTCCTCGACCCGCACCTCGCGTAGCTGGCGGGTGACGCGCAACTGGCCCGAGCCGTCGCGCAGCAACTCGAACACGGTCGGCATCGTCCGCACCGGGATCCCGCGCGCGCGACAGGCGATCACGACGCGGGCGCGGAGCGTGCCCGGGGCCGACGGGATCGCGATCACGACCTCGTCGGGTTCGACTTCATCCAGTACGCGCGCAAGATCCGAGGACGTGTTGCCGAGCACCCTGAGCCCGTGCTCGTCGCTGAATCCCGACCTTGCGCGGGTCATCATCGAGAAACCCGATCGGGCGGAGGTGGAGCTCGGGGTTGCGCAGCAGTTCGCGCACGACGAGGCGGCCGCCGTCGCCGCCGCCGATCACGAGCACCTCGCGGAAGCCCTTGCCGACGCGGACGCTCCGGACGCGGCCGTCGGTGATCAGCTGGACTGCGAAACGCGAGCCGACCAGGAATGCGAGCGACAGGAGGAAGAATCCCGAGATCACGCTCCCCGGAAGCGTGACCGCAGAGGCGTTGCCGCTGACGATCTTGAAGTGGGCCGAGTGATGGTGATGGCCGGGCACGAACTGCCTGTGTGTCGGCGTGGCGATCACCGGGTGGATCAGCGCGATCGCGCCGACGATCACGACCGTCGCGACGACGACCGCCTTCAGCACCGCCTCGTAGTCACGCTGGCCGACGTACCGCCATAGGCGCTGGTACTGGCCGAAGGCCGCCAGCGCGACCAGCGTTACGACGACGGCCCAGCCGATCGTCTGGCCGAGAAGCTGCCCATAGGGGCCCTTCGGTGGGCCCTCGAAGCGAAGCCAGAAGGCGAGGAAATATGCCAACGCGACCAGGACACCGTCGACCACGAGCTGCCCAATTGCGTGGCGGTGGACGGGAAAGGCCGCGGATCGGATCCGCCGGCGCATGCGCCGATGATTGTAATCGGGGTTGCTTGAAGCGCCGCTAAGCGCGGATTTCCACGCCGGCGGTCACCGAGCACGGCGCTCTGAGAGGCGGGCTGACCGGGCTACTTCTGGATCAGGACGCCGCTGGGATGAAATGCCGTCGGCACGTACAGGTCATTGATCTTCGAGCAGCGTGCGATCAGCGACGGCGGGCCGTTAAGCCGGTTTGACCGGTAAGACTTGATCGCCCACCCGTTCGGCAGCGGGATGAAGTTCACGATCGGGTACTTACGCGTCTTGATCTCCCACTCGGGACGATGGCCGACGACGCCGGTGTTCAGGTGCGTGTACCAGGCCATGATGCTCACGTACTCGACGTTGACGACCGGGTGGCCGCACGCGAGCAGGCTCTTGTAGCCCCCGAGCGCGTTGATCGTGGCCGCGAGCTTGTTGATCTCGGTCGTGCGCATCCGCTCGTGGAACACGTCCTTGTGCTCGGCCCGGACTTGGGAGAACGCCGCCCGGAACCATCGTCAACAAGAGCACCGCGACGACCGGGATGCCCGCCCAGCCGGCAGCCGCTGTATCGATCTTCGACGCGTCCAGCAGCAGCCAGCCGGCGGCGATCCCGGCCAGGACGCCGGTCAACGCCGCGGGCTCGAACAGGTAGCGCGGGACGCCGGGGAAGCCGTGCAGGGCGAACGCGATCTCGACGATCACCCAGCCGAGCGCCATCGCCGCCAGGACCAGCACGGTGTAGTTGCGCCGCAGCCAGGCGAGAACGACCGCGATCAGCGCCGCGATCTCGACCGGGAGGTAGTTCAGCGCGGTGAAGCGGTCCCAGGTACACGCGATCTTGCCGGTGGTGCATTCACGCGGTGACTCGAGCGCCAGCTGGCCGGCGATGTTAGGGCGGCCGTTGGTGATCGTCGGCACGCCGAACCACAGAAATGCGTTGATCAGCACGCCCGCGTACAGCTGCCAGCGCAGCTTCGGCATCTTCAACCACAACCAGATCCCGTACAGGCCGACGAACGGCCACGCCTCGGGGCGACCGAGCGAGGCGAGCGCACCGAGCCACCAGGCCCACGCGTAACGGCGGTTGAGATAGCAGTCGATCGCCGCCAGGCAGACGGTCACGAGCATCGGGTCCGACTGCACGCTCATCACGTAGTGGAAGTAGTCCTGGATCCCGAGCACGAATGCGCCCGCGAAGACCGCGGCGACCCAGGCGGCGTAGCGATGCTGGTCGTCGGCGGCGGTCAGCTTGTAGGCGATCCGGCCGCCGAACACCGCTCCGGCGAGCGACATCGAGACCGAGGTCAGCATCCAGATCCAGAGCGCGTAGTGGCCGAAGATCGCGTACGGGACGTTGAACAGGTAGGTGAACGGCTTCCACGACGGCGCGCCGCCGAGATTCAGCGACCCGCGCAGCGTCTGATAGCCCCAGTCCAGCCAGCCGTACGGGTCATAGCCGGGCCGCGTCCGGAGGATCAGGATCAGCAGCCCCGACACCACGAGGATGCCGGCGGCGACGAACCACCAGACATAGCGCTCGAGGAACGAGCGGTCGCCACCGGGCTTGGATTCCGGCGTCGAACCACGGTCCCCCGGAGAGGGAACTCGGTGCGTCTCTAGCGTGGTGTCTGACACGAGGCGAAACGGAAAGTACCAGCCCCGCTGGCTGAGTCCTGCGCGCGCCGCGGCGCTACCAAAGGGCCGCTAACCGTACGCACACAAACGGCGGCGGCCGCTCAATGCCCGCTTACAGGGCTGATCAACAGATCGGTCAGCAGCGACGGATCGCGGCGGACACGGGCCGTTTCGCCGGCGCGCGAGGTGTCACGTTTGAGCGGCTGCACCTCGTCAACACGCGTCAGGCGGCGCAGCCGACCGTCGGCGATCAGCTGCTCGTCGACCGCGCCGAGGCGTCCCTCGAAGACCGTGAACACTGGCGTGCCGAGCGCCACCGCTTCGCGGTTCATGGTGCCGCCCGCCGACACGACCAGGTCCGCGTACGCGATCAGCGACTGCGCATCGATCGCCCGCTCGGGAACGACGAACCCCCCGGCGCGCACGAGCTCCGAGCGCTGCTCGGGCGTCCGCGGCAGGACCACGGCCTGCGAGCCCCGCAGCCGTTGCAGCACCTGCCCGAACAGGTCGTTCTCGAAGCGGTGGTAGAGCGACACCGCGGGAGGCGTGCGGACGAGCGTGATCGGGGCGTCGAGGTCGAGCCCGAGCTCGCTCACGACCGACGCGTCGGGCTCGAAGTCGGCCAGGTAGTACTCCTCCTTGAGGCCCGGATAACGGCGCAGCTTGCCGCGCGCCCCGTAGCGGTATAGCCGTTCTGGCGGGATCGCCTCGGGAACGACCACGGCCGCTGCGAGCCGACAGTTGACCGTGTGCTGGACCTTCGCCCACTCGTAATCGAAGGTCGTCGATGAAGGAATTCTCAGAATCGCCGCGGCGACGGTGATGTCGTTTGACCCGTGCCCGAGCGCGAGATCGAAGCGGCGCTTACGGGCCCACCGGACAAGCGCGCGCGAGCGCCCGGCGAGACCCCGAGCCTTGTCCACCAGGCCCGCGCCGCGGTGGCGTCCGATCGCCGTATGTGCGATCCCGAAACGCTCCAACAGCCCGAGCGTCTGGGCGAAATCACGGGCTGTGACCTCAACCGTGTGGCCGCGGGCGCGCAGTTGCTCGATCACCGGTCGCATCACGAGCACGTGGGGAGAGTTGGTCAGATCGACCCAAACGCGCACGGCGCAGACCCTAGTCGCCGCGCGCGCGAGGGCGTGACTCGGTGCGCGATCCGGTCCTTGCAACGCCGGACGGGTTGCCCGGTTGACCGCTACGCTTGCCCTCTTGCTGTTGACCTTCGCCTCACTGACCGAGCCCCTGGTTCGGCTGGCGACGCAGCTGATCTCGGATCTCGGGCTCGCGGGCGTCGCGTTGCTGTCGGTCATGACCGGCGTGATCGGACTACCGGGGACTGAGCCGACGATGCTGTTCGCCGGCTTTGACGTCTACCAGGGCAACCTCTCGCTCGCGGGCGTGATCACCGCCGGCGTCGCCGGTGACATGGCCGGCGCCTCGATCGCCTACGCAATCGGCTACTTCGCCTCCCGGGAGCTGCTCGAGCGGGGTGGCAAGCTGCACGTCAGCCAGCGCAAGCTCAACAAGGCCCATCGGTGGTTCGAGCGCTGGGGCGATCCGACGATCTTCTTCTCGCGCATGGCGCCCGTCGTACGGGTCGCATTCCCGTATGCCGCGGGCGTGGCGAAGATGCCGTTCTGGCGCTTCTTCGTGCTCGCGACGCTTGGCTCGATCGTCTGGATGTCGGGGCTCGCGGTCCTCGGACGCGAGGTCGGCAGCCAGTGGCAGAGCTGGCGTCACCACCTCGAGTACGTCGACTACGCGGGGATCGCGGTAATCCTCGCGGCGATCGTCTACTACATCTATCGCCGCCGGACTGAACGCCCGGGCTCGAGCGAGCCGGCCGCGGATGTCGTGCCAGACTGAGGCGCGGCCGGCAGCCGGCGACACCCCGACCGAGGACTCCAAGCAGGGCACCCTCGCGCTCGGGCAGGCGCTAGTCCTCGGGGCCCTGCACGGCCCTGCCGAGCTGCTGCCGATCTCCTCGTCGGGACACGTGACGGTGATCCCATGGCTGCTCGGGTGGGACTATGACCGGCTCGACTCAGAGCTGCGCAAGGCGTTCGAGGTCGCGCTGCACGCCGGAACGGCCGCGGCGCTTCTGATCACCTTGCGGGGCGAGGTCGGCGACGCGGCGCGCGGGATGGACCGCCGGATCGCCGAGCTGATCGTGCTGTCCTTCGTACCGCCGGCGATCGTCGGCTACCTGCTCGAGCGCCCGATCGAACGGCATCTCGGAACGCCGCCGACGGTCGCGGCGGGGCTCGTGGTCGGCTCGCTGGCGATGGCGTGGGCCGACCGCTCGCCGCAGATCAGGAGCTCGACCGACGCGGGCGCCGTCGATGCGCTGTGGCTCGGGATCGCCCAGGCGAGCGCGCTGATCCCCGGCGTCTCGCGTAACGGCGCGACCCTCGCCGCAGCGCGGATGCGCCACTTCACCCGGGAGGACGCCAACCGGCTGTCGCGTCATGTCGCGCTGCCGGTGATCGCCGGCGCGACGCTGCTCAAGAGCGCGCGCCTGGCACGGCGCGGCCTGCCGCCCCAGACGCGCGTGCCGTTCGCCGCCGGCGCGGCGGCGTCGTTCGCGTCCACGCTCGGCTCAACGTGGCTGATCCGTCAGGTCGAGCGCGACCGCTCGCTGCGGCGCTACGCGGCGTACCGGATCGGGCTCGCGGCCGCGGTCGCGATCACTCTTCGCCGCCGCCGGCGTGGTCCGCCGGATGTACGACAATTGGGGCATGACTGACGCCTACGCAGCCGCCGGTGTGGATACGCGCTCGGCGGACCGCGGAGTCGCGGCGCTGGTCGACGTGCTGCGGGGGATCGATCCCGGTCGAAGCTCGCTCGCTGTGCCCCTGCCGGGTCACTACGCGAGCGTCATCAAGATCGCGCCGGGACTCGGGATCGCGCTCGCGACCGACAGCGTCGGCTCAAAGGTGATCGTCGCCGAGCAGACGCAGCGGTTCGACACGATCGGCATCGACTGCGTGGCGATGAACGTCAACGACCTGATCTGCGTCGGCGCCGAGCCGCTCGCGCTGCTCGACTACCTCGCGGTCGAGCACGCCGATCCGCGGCTGCTCGAGCAGATCGCGATCGGGCTGCGGGCCGGCGCCGAGGCGGCCGGCGTCGAGATTCCCGGCGGCGAGGTGTGTCAGCTGCCGGAGGTGATCCGCGGCCATCCTTCGCCGTACGGATTTGACCTCGTCGGGTCGGCGTTTGGAACGGTCAGCCTGGACGCGATCGTCGATGGCGCGTCGTGCCGCCCAGGCGATGCGCTGATCGGGCTCCCGGCCTCGGGGGTGCACTCCAACGGGCTGACGCTCGCACGGCGCGCGCTGCTCGACGATGGCGACCTGGCGCTCGACGATCGCCCCGAGCAGCTCAGCGGCGCGAGCGTCGCCGATGTGCTGCTTGCGCCGACGGTGATCTACGTGCGCGCGATCCTGGCTCTCCTACGCAGCGGCGTCGACGTCCGCGGGCTCGCGCATATCACCGGTGGCGGGCTGCTCAACCTCCTGCGGATCGGCGACGACGTCGGCTTCGAGATCACGGCGCCGCTCGCGGTGGCGCCGGTGTTCGGCCTGATCGCCGAGCTCGGCGGGGTGCCGGCCCACGAGATGTGGGAGGTGTTCAACATGGGCTGCGGCTTCTGCGCGATCGTCGCCGCTGACGATGCTGATGCGGCCGTCGCGCTGCTCGCAGACCATCACCCCGGCACGGCCGTGATCGGACGAGTCACCGACCGCGGCGGGATCGTCGAGGTGCCCGACCTGCGAATCGAGGGAGGAGCGGACGGCCTGGGAACGGCCTGACCGGTGCTCTTTGTCCCACCTGCACCACGGACGGACGGGGGCGGGCAGCTGCAGCCATGCTCGAGAACGAAGTGGCGCAAAATAGAGCGAGCTACTAGATGAGCACGCTCCTCGGCACCTGTCTCAACGGGCGCTACCGGTTGGAGGCGAGGATCGCCTCCGGCGGCATGTCGACCGTCTACCGGGCGTTTGACGAGACGCTCGAGCGTCAGGTCGCGGTCAAGCTCATGAATCGCGAGGTGACGAGCGATTCGGACGAGCTCGAGCGCTTCCGGCGCGAGGCGCGCGCAGTCGCACAGCTCTCGCACCCGCACATCGTCGGCGTGATCGATGCCGGTGAGGACGACGGGCGCCCCTACATCGTTTTCGAGTACGTCGAGGGCGAGACGCTCAAGGAGCGGATCCGGCGGCTCGGGAAGCTGCCGATCACCGAGGCCGTCGCCTACGGGCTCGAGATCGCACGCGCGCTCGGCGCCGCCCACGCCCAGCACATCGTCCATCGCGACGTCAAGCCGCAGAACGTCCTGATCGACCAGGAGGGCTCGGCCAAGGTCACGGACTTCGGGATCGCGCGCACGCTCGAGGAGGACGGGCTGACCGCCGACGGCAGGGTTCTGGGGACGACTGACTATGTCTCACCCGAGCAGGCGCTCGGCCAGCACGTCAACGGGCAGTCGGACCTCTACTCGCTCGGGATCGTGCTGTACGAGATGCTGACCGGGGAGGTCCCGTTCAAGGGCGACAGCCAGGTCGCGGTCGCGATGAAGCACGTTCGCGAGGAGGTCCCCGACGTGCAGCTCAAGCGGCCCGAGGCCTCGGCGGCACTCGCTGCCGTGGTCGAGACGGCGACCGCCAAGCACCAGGAGGACCGCTACGCGAACGACGCCGAGTTGATCGCCGACCTCGAGGACGTGCTCGCCGTCGAGACCGCGCGGGCGGGCAGCGCGACCGGCGAGGTCACGACCGTGCTCAAGACGCTGCCCTCGCAGAAGCGGCGACGGGTCCCGTTCCGCCTGCGCCATCCGGCGACGGTCATCTCGGCGCTGATCCTGCTCGTCGCCGCCGTGGCCGCGGTGCTGGTGTTCCTCGCTCCACGCACGCATCACGGGACCGGCGAGCTGCCCCAAGCCCGCCCGCCCCAGACCCATGCCCAGGTGCAGCTGTGCAGCTCGTGCGCACACGATTACAACCCCGACGCGCTCAGCGGACCAAAGAACCAGCACCCCGGCCAGGACGGACTGGCGATCGACGGCAACCGCAACACGGCGTGGACGACCGAGACCTACTACTACGGCCTGCAGAGCAAGCCCGGGGTCGGCTTGTACGTCGACGCCAGCCCCGGCGTGGCGGCGCGATCAATGATCATCGACACCTCGACGCCCGGCTACTCGGTCGCCATCTACGCCCGCCACAACGCGCCGGATCCCGACACCTTCGACGTCGGGCCCAACGGCTGGGTCAAGGTCGGAGGCACCGACAACGTCCACTCGACACAAACGCTCAAGCTCGACACCAAGGGCGCCAGCTACCGCTACTACCTCGTCTGGATCACCGACCTCGGGCCACACACGAGCGTCGCGCTGAACGAGGTCGCGCTCTATACGTAAGCGGACCGGTGGCGCGCCGCCGGCGTCCATGCGAGCGCGAACCAGACGGTCTTGTCGGTCGCCGCGGCGTACTCGACGCCCCAATCGTCGGAGAACATCTCGACGATCGCCAGCCCGCGCCCGGTCGGATCGGTCGGGCCCGGGGATTGGACCGCCGGCACGCCGCCGCCGAGGTCGGTGACCTCGACCCTGATTGACTCGCGAGTCCTGGTGATCGAGAGGTGAAAACCAGTCTTCGCGTGGCGGATGCTGTTGGTCGCCAGCTCGGAGACCATCAGCTGGACGGCATCGAAGACCTCGGCGGGGACATCGCCGAGCGCCTCGGCCGCAAATCGCCGAGCGGCGCCGACCGACATCACATCGAACGGGAAATCGCGTGCGCGCTTCATCGCTCGAGTCGTAGTTTTCCCGCCAGGCCCATGGTCACAATCACCGTCCTCAAGAGCGGCGACACCCTGCGGAGCCTCAATTCCCCAACCGCAGTCGCCCACCGCACCCAGACTGCGATCGCGGAGCTGTCAGCGAACTCGAGCTCGCCGACGTCGAGGATCAGGCGCCCGACGCGCCGATCGATGACCGAAGTCATCGCGGCATCGAGCTGATCGACGTTGGAGATGTCAAGCTCGCCGCGGATCGTGACGAGCGTCGTCTCGGCGTCCTGCGCCCCGATCGAAAACGTCATGGGTGGGTTCGCTTCAGCTTCTAGATGGTCCATCGAGGCTCCAACATCGCGTCGTCTTGCCCTAAACGCCCCAGGACGATAGTCGCGCTGATGATTCCCGATCAAGGGCCGAGCCGATGGCGGGACTCAGAACCGGTACGCGCGCGAACGCTCGTGCTGCTCGAACGCGAGCTTGACGAGCCTGTCGAGCAGCTCACCGTACGGGATTCCGCTGGCCGCGAACAGCGACCCGTAGACGCTGGTCTGCGTGAAACCCGGCATCGTGTTGAGCTCGTTGAGCAGCACAACGTCGCCGACGACGAAGAAGTCGACGCGCGCGAGCCCGCTGCAGCCGCTGCGGACGAAGGCCTCGACGGCGAGCTCGCGGACGCGGACGCGGACCGGGGGCGGGATCCGCGCCGGAATCTCGAGCCGCATGCCGCCCGGTGAGTATTTGGCCTCGTAGTCGTACCAGCCCTGTTCGCCCGCGCCGAGCAGAATCTCGCCGGGCTCGGACGCGATCGGTTCGTCGTTGCCCAGCACCGAGCACTCGACCTCACGGCCCTCGGCGGCCGCCTCGACGATCGCGATCGAGTCGTGGGCGAGCGCCGCGGTCAACGCACCGTCGAGCGTCCGTGTTCGATCGACGCGCGAGATCCCGACCGACGAGCCGAGCCGCGCCGGCTTGACGAATACGGGCAGGCCCAGCGCCGCCAGCCGGTCACGGACGATCGCCGGCGCGGTCTCGTACTCGGCGGCAGTGACGGCCTCGTAGCTGACCTGAGGGATCCCGGCCTGCGCCATCAGCTGCTTGAACACGACCTTGTGCATGCACTGAGCGGACGCGAGCACGCCGGCGCCGACGTACGGCACGTCGAGACACTCGAGCAGGCCCTGGACCGTCCCGTCCTCTCCGAACGGTCCGTGCAGCACCGGGAATACGACGTCGTGGCCGGGAAGTCCCTGCCCGGGGATCAGCGACAACGGCTCGCCGGCGTGGCGCCAGACCCCGTCGCGGCCGACCTCGATCATCGCCACCTCATAGCCCTTCGATCGCAGGCCCTCGTTGACCGAGGCCGCCGAGGCAAGCGAGACCTCGTGCTCGGAGGATCTGCCTCCGGCGAGCACAGCGACCCGGGTTGCGGTCATGGCGACTTGGTCGTCGTCGACGAGGTGGTCGTCGAGCTGGTGGTCGTCGTCGACGAGCTCGTCGGCGATGTGCTCGAGGTGGTGGTCGTGGTCACGTTGGTTGCAACGAACTTGCCGACCACGATCGTCACCGCGGTGCCCGGCTTCGCCTTGGCGCCGGCGCGCGGCGTCTGGCTGATCACGACCCCGTTCTTGCTCTGGTCAGTCACGTTCTGGGGCTCGGACGTCACCGTGAAGCCCGCCCCGATCAGTGTGCTCCTGGCGTCGGACGCCGAGTCCCCGACGACCTGCGGGACGGCAACGGACGGAGGCGCCTTGGCGACCACGATCGAGACCGTCGATCCGATCACCGCGTCCGTAGCGGCCGGCGGGCTCTGGCTGATGACGCTGCCGGGCGTCACCGTGGTCGAGGTCTCGCTCGTCGGGACGACCTGGAAGCCGGCCGTGGTCAGCTCCGCGCTCGCGGTCGCTTGATCGGAGCCGACCACGTTCGGGACCGCCTTCTCCGGCTTGCCCGACGAGATGAACAGCGTCACCTGAGTGCCGGCCGGAACCGCCCGCCCGGCCCTCGGGTCGGTCCCGGTGGCCTGACCGACGCCGTAGCGCGTCGACGGTTGCGTCACGACGTGGACGTCGAGGTGCTTGCGTTTGAGCTCCTTCTTGGCGGCGGCCTCGCTGAACCCCACGACGGACGGGATCGTCGTGTTCCCGAACCCCTTCGAGACGCTCAGCGTGACCGTCGATCCCTTGTCAGCCTTGCTGCCCGGCTCCGGGTCCTCGCCGAACACGACGCCGACCGGACGTGAGCTGTGCACGGGGATCACCGCGACGTGGAAGCCGGCGTTGAGCAGCACGGTCCGGGCGATGTTGAGCTGCAGGTCGGTCACCTTCGGCACCACGACCTGTTTCGGACGGCTGATGAAGTACGCCGCCGCCGCCGCGCCGGCGATCAGCAGCAGGATCAGGGCTCCGATCAGCCACGGCAGCCAGCGGCGCTGACGCTCATCCTCGGGCGGGCCACCGTCTGTCGCGCCGGCGCCGTTGGTGCTGGGCTCGGGGTACGGGCCGGCTTCGGGCGCCAGCAGCGCCCCGAGCGCGCCGCCACCGCCGGCGCCGGTGGCCGCGAGCGCCGCGACCGCCGCCATCCGCGCGGTGTCCTGCCCGGCGGCGCCGGACTGGATCGACACCTTCGCGTGCTCGAGCGCCGTGATCAGCTCGTCGGCGTTGGCGGGCCGGTCGCTCGGGTTCTTGTTGAGCACCCAGAGGACGACCTGATCGAGCTCGAGCGGGACGTTGGGGTTAAATCTGCGAGGGCGCCTGCGGCGTCTCGGACACGTGCTTGAGCGCGATCGTGACGGCCGCGTCACCGTCGAACGGCACCCGTCCGGTCAGGAGCTCGTAGAGCACAACGCCGATCGAGTACAGATCCGAGCCGGCGCCAACCGAGAGTCCCTGTGCCTGCTCGGGGGAGAGGTACTGTGCGGTGCCCATGATCGATCCCGTCTCGGTCATGTCCGAGGCGCCGGCACGGGCGATCCCGAAATCGGTCACCTTCGCCTGGTCGGCGTCGTCGACGATCACGTTGTGCGGCTTCAGATCGCGGTGGATGACCCCGCGCCGGTGCGCGAAGCGGGCGGCCTTGAGGACCTGCAGGGTGAGGTCGATCGCGCGGATCGGATCGACCGGGGCCTCGTCGCGGATCAGCTGCTTCAGCGTCCGACCGGGCAGGTACTCCATCGCGATGTAGTACGTGTCCTCGTAGCGGCCGCGGTCGTAGACGCCGACCACGTTCGGATGCTGCAGCCCGGCGGCCGCCTGCGCCTCGCGTCGGAAGCGCTCGACGAAGTCCGGATCGGCGGCGAACCGCTCATGCAGGAGCTTGAGCGCGACCTTGCGCGAGAGCTGCTGGTCCTCGGCGAGGAACACGTCCGCCATTCCACCCGAACCCAGCTTCGAGAGCACCTTGTAGCGCCCGTCGATCAAGGTGTTGGGGGGCGGTGCCGGCATCGGCGGTTACTGCTCCTCTGAGAGCAGCGTCTGCACGACATCCTTGGCGATCGGCGCGGCGACGGTGCCGCCGAAGCCGCCCTCCGAGCGCTCGACCGTGACCGCGATCGCGACCTTCGGATCGTCGATCGGCGCGAAGCCGATGAACCACGGCTGCGTCAGGTCCTGCCCCGGGAGGCCGACCGAAGCTGTACCGGTCTTGCCGGCGAACGGGATGTCGTTGCCCAGCTGCGCGGGCGTTCCGGTCCCTTCGTCGACGACCTTTTCCATCATCTGCCCGATCTCCTGGGCGGTCGACGCCTTCATCACATGGTTGTAGACCGTCGGCTTGATCGTCTGCACCGTGCGGCCGTCCTGATCGACGATTTTGTCGGTGAACCGCGGCGCCATGAGCGTGCCCTTGTTGGCGACGGCGGCCGCGACCATCGCCATCTGCAGCGGCGTCACGAGCAGCCCGCCCTGTCCGATCGCGATCCGGCCGATGTCCTCGTTGGGACTGCCCGGCAGGTACGGCTTGCCGTTGGGCCCGTAAGGACGGCTCGAGCGGATCTGGCCCGGCGGGTAGTCGAGCGGCGGCTTGGCGTAGAAGCCGAAGCGCTTCATGTACTTGGTCATCGTTGGGCGCCCGAGCGCCTCCGCGACCTGCGCCCAGACGGTGTTGACGGAGAAGGTCAGGGCGGTCGTCAGATCGATCGGGCCAAAGCTTTGATCGCTGTCATTGGCGAGCGGAACGCCCGAGATCGTGACCGGCGAGTTGCCGTTGACGACCGACTCGGGGGTGTACTTGCCGCTGTCGATCGCGGCGGTCGCGGTCACGACCTTGAAGGTCGAGCCCGGTGGGTACTGCCCCATCGTCGAGCGGTTGACCTCGCAGCCGATACCGGTGCACGCGTGCGGGTCGTTGCTGTTGTAACCCGGGTTGGCGTACATGACCTTCACGGCGCCCGTCTGCGGGTCGAGCGCCACGACCGAGCCGGCGCGGCCGGCGAGCGCCTGCTCGGCGACCTGCTGGGCCTTCGGATCGAGGGTCGTGTAGACGTCGTCGCCGACCGGGTTGGGACTCAGCTGGCCGAAGATCGACGACAGCCCCGTCGGTAGTCCGCGCAGCGCGGGCTCGCGCGATTCCTCGAGCCCGGCGACCTGCCCCTGGAGCGCGTCCAGGTACCCGACCGCCTGGCCGAACAGGGCGCCGGTCGGATACGTGCGCTTCCATGTGTGCGCCGGAGCTCGGATCGACTTCGCGAGCACCTCGCCGTCGTCGGCGATGATTTCGCCCCGCTTGATCCGCAGGTCGTCGACCAGTGTCCGGCGGTTGAGCGGGTTCGATGTCAGAGACGATGCGTCGAACACCGTCCACCGCGACGTCCAGCCGATCAGCAGCGCGAACAGAACCACGACCACCATGAAGAGCTTTGCGATCGCGCCGTTCATGCGGCCGGCCTCCGAGCGCGATCGGACACGAGCAGCAGCAGCGCCAGCAGCACGAAGTTGGCGATGATCGACGAGCCGCCGTAGGAGATGAACGGCAGCGTGACGCCGGTCAGCGGGATCACGCGGGTGACCCCGCCGACGATCACGAACACCTGTAACGCGAACATCGCGGTCAGCCCGGTCGCCAACAGCTTCGAGAACGAATCGCGCGCGAGCATCGCCGTCTTGAACCCGCGCCAGACGAAGATCAGGTAGGCGAGCAGCACCGCGGTCGCGCCGAACAGCCCCAGCTCGTCGGTGATGACCGCGTAGATCATGTCGGTCTGTGGGAACGGGAGCAGCGTCCCCCCGCCTGGGAAGTTCAGGATCGCCTGCCCGAAGCCCTGCCCGAACAGCCCTCCGGCCGCCTGCGCGAATAAGGAATTAGCGACTTGGAAGCTGCCCAGCTGCGCGTTGTAGAGCTGCGGGTCGAAGGGATGCAGCCACGTCTCGACGCGCGCGTGGATATGCGGAATGTGCGTCCCCAGGTACCAGAACCCGATCGCCGCGGCGACCAGGCCGACGACGACGAACGAGACGCGGTTGGTCGCGACGTACAGCATGGCGAGCAGCGCTCCGTAGAACATCACCGACGAGCCGACGTCGGAGAGCACGACGAGGATCGCCATCGCCAGGCCCCAGATCACGAGCACCGGCCCGAAGTGCTTGAGCGGCGGGATCGTCACGCCGAGCACCCGGCGCGCGCCGACGACCAGCAGCTGCCGCGTGTCGCGCAGGTAGCTGGCGAGGAAGATGACGAGCCCGATCTTGGCGAACTCCGGCGGCTGGAATACGAACAGTCCCGGCACGCGCACGCCGAGGTAGGCGCCGTTGGCCTGGTAGCCGACGACGGGCAGGCGCGGCATCACCATCAGCGCGAGCGAGATCGCGACGATCAGGTACCGGTAGCGCTCGAGCTTGCGGTAGTCGCGGAAGACGATGATCGTGACCGCGAACAGGACCAGGCCGAGCACGAACCATTGGGCCTGCTGGCGCGCGTCGGTCGCGTCGATCCGGTAGACCATCACCAGCCCGAAGCTGGCCAGCACGGCGATCAGCGGGAACATGTACGGATCGGCGTTCGGCAACGTCATCCGGATGAAGATGTGGCCGGCGAGGCACAGCCCGAGGAAGATCGCGCCGTAGGTCAGCGAGACGTTCGTCAGCTCGCTCGAACGCTGGATGAAGACCCCCGCGAAGCCGGCCGTGACCAGCAGCGAGGCGGGGATCAGCGCGACGAGCTCTCGGTTGCGCGCCCTCATCGCGCGAGCTGCCCGAGTTCGGCCGCGTGCACGAGGCTGATCGCATCGCCCTGTGAGCGGATCTCGTGGTTGGTCAGCTCCCCACGCCGCGGGCCCGGGACGAACTGCAGCGGAACCCCCGACACGTAGAAGGTCTCGTACAGACGGATCCCGAACGGCAGCTCATAGGGAAGGCCACGAAAGATCGTCACGATCCCCTGGTTGTTGGTGCCGACGAAGAACAGTTGCCTCGTCGCGAGGTAGCCGCCGGCGCCGATCACGAAGACCACGATCGCGGTCGCCAGCAACGCGGCGAGCGGCTTCACGAAGCGGTGCGGAACCCGCCCCCGGCGCCCGGAGTCCGCGTGCCCGCCGCGGCCCTGCGTGCGGGCGAGCCGTGGCGCCGGGCGCGGCTGGTCCGAGGTCGTGGATGAGCTCGGCGGCGACGCCGTCATCGTGGCCGCCGCCCCGGCTCGCGCGTTGGTGCCGGACGGGGCCTCCGAGGTCGGCAACGGCGCCATCCCGATCACCGTCGGCTCGTCGCCCGCGCCGTCACCTCCGACGTCCTCGAGCGTGAACAGGATCACGGTGATGTTGTCGCGCCCGCCCGCCTCGTTGGCCTCGTCGATCAGGCGGTCGGCCGCGGCGTCGAGGTCCGGCTCGCTCGACACGATCGCGAGGATCTGCTCTTCGGTGATCATCGACGTCAAGCCGTCGCTGCACAGCAGTACGACGTCACCGGCCCGCGCGCCGTAGGTCCACGTGTCGACCTCGACCTCGGCGTCGATCCCGAGCGCGCGCGTGATGATCGAGCGCTGCGGATGCTCTGCCGCCTGCTCCTCGGTCAGCTTGCCGCGCTTGACCAGCTCGCCGACGAGGGTGTGGTCCTGGGTCAGCAGGCCCAGCTCGCCATCGCGGAACAGGTAGGCCCGGCTGTCGCCGACGTGTGCGATCGCGAGCTTGCCGTCCTCGACGTATACGGCGGTCAGAGTCGTCCCCATTCCGGCCCGCTCGTGCTCTGAGCGCGAGATGTCGAAGATGCGCCGGTTTGCTACCTGCGCGACTTCGGCCAGCTTCTGCTCGGGCGTGCCCTGCTCGGGCAGCTCATCGTGGAACGCCTCGACCGCGATCCTCGAGGCGACCTCGCCGGCCTGGGCGCCCCCCATCCCGTCCGCGATCACGAACAGGGGTGCGCGCGCGAAGGCGCTGTCCTCGTTGCCGCGACGCTGCCGACCCGTGTCGGTGCGCCAAGTGGTGTGCGCAGCACGAAGCATGGCCGATCAAGTTCTGTTCGCGAAGGACGTCATTGCAGGTAGGAGAATTCGCTGTCGCCGATCCGGATTCGGTCACCATCGTGTAACGGCTGGGGTCCGGTCAGCGGATCGTCGTTGAGATATGTCCCATTGGTCGAGCCGAGATCCTCGATCACCACAACGTGGCCCTCGCGTGAGATACGAGCATGATGTGAGGATGCAAACGGGTCGTCGAGACGGATCTCGACGTTTCCGCGGCCGAGGGTAGCGCCGTCGATCAGGTCATATGCGATGCCGCTCTCGTGCCCGGGGGCGCGTTCGACGAGCAAACGGGGTTCGAATTCGTCGAGATCGCCAAGTCCCTTGGCGGCGTCGTACATGCCGGTCGCGTCCGGCGGCGGGGTATTGGTCTGCACGACTCCGCCCCGGCCCCGGCGCAGGTCGCGGGTCGCGCTCCAGGCGACCCAGACCAGGAACAGGTACAGCACGATCAAGAAGCCGAACTTCAGGCCTACGGAGACGGGCTCGAGCACGGGTGGGCCTGTCTCCTTACTCGAGCTCGAACGTGAGCCGCGAAGTGCCGAGCTCGATCTCATCGCCGGGCTTGACAACCTCCGAGCCATCAAGCTTGCGCCCGTTGAGGCGCGAGCCGTTTGTCGACCCCAGGTCGGTCAGCACCCAAGAACCACCCCGCGGCCGGATCTCTGCGTGCGTTCGAGAGACGTTCGGGTCGTCGAGCATCACGTCGCAGCGGCGGCTGCGGCCGACGGTCGCACCCGCCGGCCCGACGACCAGGCGCCTGCCGTTGGTGATCAGCAGGGCCGACTGATGTAGGGCGTGGGCGCGCTCCTCGAGCGGGCCCGCGACGCGCCCGGCGCTGCTGTAGACCATCGTGCGCCCTGACTCCTCCGGGACCGGTTCGGGCTCGTCGGGCTGCTGCGGGTTGACGACCTTCGTCTGGATCCCGAACTCGCCGAGCCGGAGACGGTCATCGGTCTCGAACTCGACCACCGGACGCGACATCAGCGCCAGCCGCTCGCTGCGAGCGTGCTCGAGCAGGTAGCCGGCCAGCTCGCTCGCGAGCGCCTCCTCGTAGTCGGCGAACCGTTCCCGATCGCGAGGCGATAGATAGACGCGGTACTCGTTCGGCACGTACGTCCGCGAGAGCGACAGGGATTTGTGCTCCTCCATTTCGCGCGCAAGCTTGCGCGCGATCTCCACCGGGCGAACCTCGGACTTGAAGGCACGGCTGAACGTGCCTTCGACGAGGCCGGCGATCTTGCTTTCGAGACTTCTGAGGACACTCATGGGGACGCCCTTGGGGCTGATCCATGCTACGGAAATTGTCCTCCAGGGCCAGTCGGATGACGCCCCGGACGCGACGTGAGGCGGATTGCCGAAAGCCACGGCGGCGCGAACGCGACGATTGCCCCGGCCACCGCTCCGGCCACCGCAGTGGGCGCCACCGAGGCCGCGTCGGAGCCGTGCACGGCGATCACGACGATCGCGGTCGCCCCGGCCAGCGTCGCCGACCAGATCATGACCCGGACGAGATCGACGACCGGCGAGCGCGCGCGCACGAGCCACGGCAGGATCACCGCAGCGCCCGCCCACACCAGTGCCGGCGCAAACATGCCCGAGCCGAGCAGCGGGGAGAGCATGTGATCGACGGTCCCCGTTACCGAGCCGCCCCAGTCAGTCGGCGCCGGCACCCCCGGGAGCGTAGGCAGATACAGGACGCGGTCGAGCACCGGCGCCGCGAGCACGAGCCAGACCCAGCCGACCCCGGCGAGCCCGGCCCGCCGCCAGGGCGTCTTCGCGCGCGCGGCGACGGCCGGCCATGCACCCGCGAGCCCGATCAAACCAAGCGTGGGCGCCCCCGCAGCCAGTGGCCAGGCGCTCGGCGAGCGCGACATGACGACGACCGGCAGGGCAAGCGCGAGGAGCGTCACGGTCGCGAGTCCGGCGTGGCCCTCGATCACGGCGAGCGCGACCGCGACGGCCGTCAGCGCTACCCAGCCCAAGCGCGGCGCGACGAGAATCATCGCGCCCGTCGCGAGGCCGGCGAGCGCGGGCGGGATCGGCGCCGAGCCGAGCACGTGGACGGCCAACCAGACGGCGATCGCTGCCGCCGCGAGTGCGGTCATGGCGCGCGTCGGCCACGGTTCCGCCGGTAGCCGGGGTTCGGCGTCCGGTTCGGCGTCTTGAAGTGGGTACGGCCGCGCCGCCGTCGACGGTGTGGCGGCCGGTGTACGGTCGCGCCTGCGGACACGCAGCGGGGCCGCGACGACGCCTGGCTCGTCGCCAACCGTCTCGCGCACGGCCACGAGCGCGCCGTGCAGATCGGAGATCCGGCCGCGCTCGCGCGGGCGCGGGCGGAGCGCCAGGTCGATCCCCTGCCCGAGCTCGGGCGGCAGGTCACGGCGCTGGCGGCGCAGCGGCGGCAGATGGGCGCCGAGGCGGCGCGCGTGGAGCGCGGCGCTGCTGGCGCCAACAGGATTGACGCCGGTCAGCGCCTCGTACAGCACGAGCGCAAGCGAGAACAGGTCGGCGCTGGCGTCCGCCCGCAGCCCTTCGGCCTGCTCGGGAGCCATGTAGGCCGGCGTTCCGACCACGTCTCCGGTCATCGTCAGCGAGTTGCCGCCGATCACGAGCGCGATCCCGAAGTCGGTCAGCTTCGCGCACTGGGCGGGCGTCACGGGGTGGTCGGGCACCAGGACGTTGGACGGTTTGACGTCGCGGTGCACGACACTCTGCGCGTGGGCGTGCTCGAGCGCCTCGCAGACCGCGATCCCGATCGAGACGACGTCGTGATCGGACAGCTGGCCCGCCGCCAGCAGCTGGTCCAGCGCCGCGCCGCGCACGAGCTCGGAGACGAGGTAGGCGCCCTCGTCGTCGACCGAGGCCTCGTACAGCGTCACGATCGCCGGGTGCGAAAGCCGGGCGGCCGCACGGGCCTCGCGTTCGAAGCGGCCGCTGACGATCCGCTCGCGCGGCATGATCTTGACCGCAACGTCGCGCTCGAGGCGCTCATCCCCCGCGAGCCAGACCGTGCCGTAGGCCCCCGCGCCGAGCCGATGGTGAAGCCGGTACCGGCCGAGAACGAGCGGGCCGGGGGCGGCGGCCCGGTTGGTGCGGCGGGTCTCGTCCGCCGACTGCCGGGCCGTCCGTGCCTGGCTTGGACTCATGGAGAGGTTTTCCACGCCTCGGGGACGGTCCCTGCGGGCGGTCGCGACAAACGCCTGCAGTTCCGGGCACCGATTCCGGCGCACCCGCGTGCCGCGCCGCCGGGTTCTGGGTATCAGAGCATCCGTGCCGACCTTCATACTGCGCTCTTCACAAGTTTTGTAAGGAGCGATCCCGCGTGTCGTTCTTCGACGAGGTGCAAGAGCCTCGTACATCGCCTCGGACCCCACCCCGTAGGCGCAGGCCGTCCGGAGCCGGCCGTCGGCCACCCACCGATCAGCAGGCGATCCAGGTACGCCGCGCGGTCCTCGCCGTGGTTCTGCTGGTCGTCGTGGTGCTGATCGCGGTCGGGGTCCATAGCTGCCAGGTGAGCGCACGCAACAGCTCGCTGAAGACCTATTCCAATAACGTCGCGTCGCTGATTCACCAGTCCAACGAAACCGGCAGCAAGCTGTTCGGAATCCTGTCGAGCGGCCCCACGGCGTCGAACGCGACGAGCGTGCAGAACAACATCAACCAGACGCGCATGAGCGCCGACGACCAGCTCTCGCACGCGAAGAGCATCGACGTGCCTGACGAGGTCAAGACGGCGAACCGCAGCTTCTTGTTGGCGATGCAGATGCGCGCCGACGCGATCGCCAAGATCGCGTCCCAGATCCAGCCCGCGCTCGGAAACCAGGCGAGCAACGACGCGATCTACGCGATCGCCGCCGAGACGGCGCGGCTGTACGCGTCCGATGTGGTGTACAAGAACTACGCGACCGTCCAGCTCGCGCGGGCACTGCATTCTGCGGGAATCGCCGTCGGTGGGGCCGACGGGCAGCCGATCGCCGCGGGCCAGTTCGTCCCCAATGTGCAGTGGGTGATGCCCCAATTCATCGCGACCGAGCTCCACGTGAGCCTATCCGGGGGCACGGCGCCGCTGGGCCCGATCGCACCTGGGCTGCACGGCCACGAGCTCAACTCGGTGACCGTCAACGGCACCACGCTGCAGACCGGCTCCCCGAACACGATCGCGGCCAGCCCAGCGCCGGCCTTTACGCTCAATTTCACCAACAGCGGCACCAACAACGAGACCAACGTCATCTGCAAGGTCAGCGTCTCGGGCACCAGCGACAGCGGCCAGACGACCGTCGCGCAGACGACGGCCGGTAAACCGGCGACCTGCAAGGTGACGCTCAAGTCACCGCCCGCGAAGGGCACCGCCACCGTCGTCGCGACGATCGAGCGGGTTCCGGGAGAGAAGAACATCTCCAACAACTCGCTTTCGTTCCCGGTCACTTTCCAGTAGGCCGGCCGCAAGCGGGCGGTCAGCGCTCCGACGCTGGGCTTATCCTTCCAGCGGTGCATGACCTGACGAGCACGGCGGGGATCGTCGCGTTGGCGGCTGGGGCAGTGGCAGTCGTGGCGCTGCTGCTCAGCGCCGCCCTGGCGATACGCCTGCACCGCGTCCGCGCGGATCAGAAGACCGTGCTCGGCGACGGCCGCGCCGACCTCGTCACCCACGCGGCATCGATGCAGAGCCAGTTCGAGGCCCTGCACGAATACGTCCAGGAGATCGCGAGCCGCCTCGACGAGCGGATGGCGACGGCCGAGCAGCGGCTCGACGGCGCGGTCGCCTACCGATCGCTGGTGCGCTACGACGCCTACGGCGAGATGTCCGGCCGCCAGTCGACGTCGATCGCGCTCCTCGACGCGACCCGCTCGGGCGTCGTGCTGTCCTCGATCAACCACCGCGACCAGGCGCGGCTGTACGCCAAGCAGGTGTTCGGCGGTCGCGGCGAGCTCGAGCTCTCGCCCGAGGAGGACGAGGCGATCCGCCTCGCGCTCGAGGGCGGCGGCGAGCCGCCCCCGGAGTAGCGTCGGCCAGGGTCCGGCGGCGGTCGTGCGCGCGGGGTACTTCGGACCCGAAGGCACCTTCACCCAGGAGGCGCTGCTTGTCTCAAGCCACGGCGCCGGGCTCGAGCTCGTGCCGCTGCCGACGATTTACGACACCGTCATGGCGGTCCACAACGGCACCGTCGAGCGGGCGCTGGTGCCGATCGAGAATTCGCTGGAGGGCTCGGTCAACGCGACGCTGGACTCGCTCGCGATGGAGACCGAGGACGTCCGGATCCTCGGCGAGGTCGTGCATCCGATCCGCCATTGCCTGATCGCCCGGACTGAGATCGAGCTGACGGACATCGAGGTCGTGATCTCCCATCCCCAGGCGAGCGCCCAGTGCGCGCGCTTCATCCGCACGCGGCTGCCCGGCGCGCAGGTAATGGTCGGTGCCTCAACCGCCGAGGCGGTGCGGCAGGTCGCCGGCCACGACGGCCCCTGGGCCGCGCTCGGCAACCGGCTCGCGGCCGAGCGCTACGGCTGCCTGGTACTGCGCGCCGGGGTCGAGGACGTGACCGACAACGAGACGCGCTTCGTCTGGCTCGGCCCGGCGGGCGCGCCACCCGGCGGCCCGGGAGACGACGGCCGCGCCGAGCTCGGGCCGTGGAAGACCGCGATCGTCTTCTGGGGGATCGGGTCCGAGGCCCCGGGCTGGCTGGTCGCCTGCCTGTCGGAGTTCGCCAGCCGCGGCGTGAACCTGACGCGGATCGAGTCGCGGCCGCGCAAGCAGGGGCTCGGGCGATACATGTTCTTCTGCGACCTCGAGGGGCGCGACACCGAGCCACACGTCTCCGCGGGGCTTGCGGGGCTTGCGTCGCATGTCGAAACGTTGCGGGTCCTCGGGTCGTTCCCCGCTGCGTAGTTCTGGTCTCGCCTCGCGTGGATCGCGACGCTCCGCTCGCGCCGGGAATGCTGATCGTGGGTGCGGGGCGTTTGGTTGGGCGCAGGCGATCTTTGGTTCCTTAGGGGCTCAGGCGTAATGACAGCTGCTCTGGTGGCTGGGTAGCGGGCTGCTCATCGTTGGCGGCGGTGGCGTGAGTGCGGGGCCGGCCGGCCTTGCGCCAGTGCGCGACGATCTGGGTCGCGGTCGCGTGGCGCCAGCCGGCGGCGCGCGAGAGCGGGTTGAAGTAGACGACGTGATCGCGGATCTCGACGACCTCGCCGTAGACGGTCCGGCCTCCGATCGAGGCCTTGACGATGTCCCCCGCTGCGATCCCTTCGATCCTCACCCGGAGATCATTCCCACCGCTGCGGACGGCCAACGCCGGGCCTGACCGTCTGCACCCCGTCTCTGCTCGAGGGCACCTGGCGCATCCGCCGCGCGTTGACGCTGGGAAAGCCGGGGTCGTCGCTACACTGCCGCTGCGAAGCCAATGCCCTCCCCGGTACCAGCAGAACCAGTGGGGTCCGCGCCGCCTTCCCAGCACCAGCGGCGCGGGCAAGCAGTTGGGCGGGTGCTTGTGTTGAATGCGACGTACGAGCCGATCAACGTGTGCACGGTGCGTCGCGCGGTCGTCCTGTTGCTCAAGTCCAAGGCTGAGGTGATCGAGCGTGGTGAGTGGCAGCTTCACTCCGCGAGCACGACGATGGCGCGTCCGGTCGTGATCCGGCTCGTGAGCTATGTGCACATCCCGCGTGACACGCATCGCCGGCGGATCACGCGGAGGGCGGTTTTCGCCCGCGACGACTGGACCTGCCAGTACTGCGGCTCGCGGTCGAACCTGACCGTCGACCACGTCGTGCCGCGCTCCAAGGGCGGCGGATCGAACTGGGACAACATCGTCGCCTCGTGCGCGCCGTGCAACCGGCGCAAGGGCAACGCACTCCCGCGTCAGGCGGGGATGCACCTCGTCAGGCAGCCGAAGGCGCCCAACCCGTCGGTGTTCATCCAGGTCGCGAGCCCGACGATCCCGGTCGCCTGGCGCGCCTACCTGGCCGCGTAACGGCGAACCGTTCGGCGTCTATGCGGTCGCGTTGAGCGCCGCGTAGCGCTCAGCCGACCGCTCGCGCGCCTTGGCGGCCTCGACCTCGCGGTTGCGCGGCGCCGCCGGCGTGGTCAGCTGCGCCAGCAGCGTCGTGGTCGTGGCGGTCACGGCCTCGATCGCCGCGTTGAACGCTTCCTCGTTCGCCTTCGACGGCTTCGTGAAGCCGCTGATCTTGCGGACGTACTGGATCGCCGAGGCGCGGATCTCCTCCTCGGTCGCCGGGGGCTCGAAGTTGTGAAGGGTGCGGATGTTTCGACACATGCACCCAGCGTAGTGGCTCATCGACCTCGGCCGTCCAGAACGCACGAAGGGCGCCGTCGACACCGGCGCCCTTCGCTTCATTCTTGGCTGCGATTCCGCGACGAGCAACCTACGGTGCCGGAGGGACTACTCCCGGCGCTCGTCAACGGCGGTGTCGCGGGGGGACTCCGCTAAGCGGGGTCAGCCTCCGACCTAGCGGCCGGACACCTCCAGGGTCCCGCAAAAACTGTTAGACAAGCTCGGACCACCTCCTTTCTCTGGTAGGGGGAGGATATCGAACTCGCGTGACGGCTTGAGGTCTGGCAGGCGGTCTTGCGCCCTCGCAGCCGAAGCGCTCATTACCGGCGCGAAACCTCTGATGATGCGCCGACGACGCGACTGCTGCGAGGGCGAAGCCGCCTGCCGCCCTCCCGGCACGGAGTCCCGATATGAGGAGAACGCCGAAGCCCGAATTGATTCCAGTCGTTCGGGCGCGATGGCGGGCGGGTGTCGCGACCTTCGTCCGCGCAGGTCGCGTCGTTTGCGCCAACGCCAACGTTATGCGCGGCCCCTCAGCGCTTGCGCGAGCGGAGGTGCGCGGTCACCCGACCCGCCACCGGCTACGACTCAGGCTCTGAACCCGACTCGGGATCTACCGGAGGCGTTTCTTCCAGGACCGGAGCAGCCGTATCCGCCTCGGACTCGGCAACGAGCGCGACCGCGGAGACCTGGTCATCGTCGCGGATGTTCATCACCCGCACCCCTTGGGAGGCACGCCCATACCGATTGATGCCGCGCACCGACGTGCGCTGGACCATCCCGTTCTGCGAGATGAACACGAGCTCCTGGTGCTCGCGGACGACGAGCGCGCCGGCGAGCGCGCCCTTGTTCTCGGTCAGCTGGATCGTCTTGACGCCCATCGTGCCGCGCCCCTTGACCGGGTAGTCGGGGATCGGGGTCCGCTTGCCGTAGCCGTTCTCGGTCACGACCAACAGCTCCTGGTCGTCGCGGGCGACGTCCATCGCGAGCACGGCGTTGCCCTTGTGGGCGACGTTCATCCCGCGCACGCCGCTCGTGTCGCGGCCCATCGCGCGGACCTGCTCCTCGCTGAAGCGCGCCGCCTGGCCCGAGCGCGAGACCATGATGATGTCGTCACGGCCGCTTGTGCGGCGGACGGCGATCAGCTCATCGTCGTCGCGGATGTTGATTGCGATGATCCCGTCGGCCTTGATCGGCGTGTTGTAGGCGCCGAACTCGGTCTTCTTGACGATCCCTTTGCGAGTGGCGAACACGAGGTACTTGCCCTCGGTGAAGTCCCGGGTCGACAGCACTGACTGGACCCGCTCGCCCTCGCGCAGGGGCAGCAGGTTGACGAGCGCGCGTCCCTTGGCGGTACGAGATGCCTCGGGCAGTTCGTAGACCTTGAGCCGGTAGACCTTGCCGCGATTGGTGAAGAAGAGCAGGTAGTCGTGCGTCGAGGACACGAACAGGTGCTCGATGTAGTCGTCGTCCTTCATCTCCATCCCGGTCACGCCGATGCCACCGCGGCGCTGCTGGCGGTAGGTCGAGAGCGGCAGCGACTTGATGTAGCCCGAGTGGGTGATCGAGATCACCATCTGCTGGTCGGCGATCAGGTCCTCGATGTCGATCTCGCCCTCGGCGTGCGCGATCTCCGTCCGCCGTTCGTCGCCGTAGGCATCGGCGATCTCGGTGAGCTCGTCCTTGACCAGTGTGTAGATCCGAGCCTCGTCGCCGAGGATCTCGCGCAGCTCCTTGATCCGCTCGATCAGATCGGCGTGATCCTGCTTGATCTTGTCGGCCTCGAGCGCGGTCAGCCGGCTGAGCGTCAGCTGCAGGATCGCCTGCGCCTGGACGAGCGTGAGCTCGAACCGCTCGAGGAGTCCGTTGCGCGCAGTCTCGGGATCCCGCGAGCCACGGATCAACGCGATCACGGCGTCGAGGTTGTCGAGCGCAATCAGCAGCCCCTCGAGCACATGGGCGCGCTCCTCGGCGCGCCGCAGCTCGTACTTCGTGCGCCGGATGACGACCTCGCGCTGGTGGTCGACGTAGTGGCGGATCAGCTCGCGCAAGGACAGCGTCTTGGGCACGTTGTCGACGAGCGCGACCATGTTGACGCCGAACGTCGTCTGCATCGGGGTGTGCTTGTAGAGCTTGTTGAGCACGACCTTCGGGATCACGCCGCGCTTGAGCTCGATCACCAGGCGCATGCCCTTGTCGCTCGAGTGATCCTCGATGTCCGAGATCTCGGAGAGCTTCTTGTCGTGGACGAGATCGGCGATCTTCTCGATCAGGTTGCCCTGGCCGCCCTTCTTGACCATGTAGGGGAGCTCGGTGACGATGATCGCCTCCTTGCCCTGCCCGATCGGCTCGATGTGCGCGCGCGCCTGCACCCGGACCCGGCCGCGCCCGGTCTCGTAGGCGTCGCGGATGCCGGCGCTGCCGAGAATGATCCCGCCGGTCGGGAAATCGGGCCCCTTGATGTGCCGCATCAATCCCTCGACGCCGATCTCCGGGTTGTCGATATAAGCGATCACCGCCGCGATCGTCTCGCGAAGGTTGTGCGGCGGTATGTTCGTCGCCATCCCGACCGCGATCCCGGAGGCGCCGTTGACGAGCAGGTTCGGGTAGCGCGCCGGGAGCACCAACGGCTCCTGCTTGCGCCCGTCGTAGTTGGGAACGAAGTCGACCGTGTCCTGATCGATGTCGCGCAGCATCTCGGTCGAGATCCGGGCGAGGCGCGCCTCGGTGTAGCGCATCGCGGCGGCGGGGTCGTCGTCGATCGAGCCGAAGTTGCCCTGCCCGTCGGCGAGCAGGT
This sequence comes from uncultured Solirubrobacterales bacterium, assembly GCA_963744695.1. GTDB lineage: Bacteria > Actinomycetota > Thermoleophilia > Solirubrobacterales > Solirubrobacteraceae > Palsa-465. The sequence goes on from CAVUUT010000017.1 coordinate 293,226, forward strand.
AGCGCATCGAGAAATCCTGTGCGAGTCGTACCAGGGTGTCGTAGATCGGCGAGTCGCCGTGCGGGTGATAGTCGCCCATCACGGTGCCGACGATCGCTGAGGACTTCGCCCGCGGCCGGTTGGGCTGAAGGCCGTTCTCGTTCATCCCGAACAGCACGCGACGGTGAACGGGCTTCAGTCCATCGCGCACGTCGGGCAGCGCGCGGCCGACGATGACGGACATCGCGTAGTCGAGATACGCAGAGCGCATCTCCTCCTCGAGGCCGCGCGGCTCGATGTTGCCGCCGCCGATGGTGTCGATCGCGGACACGCTTGCCTCCTAAATGTCCAGGTTGGCAACCAGGCGGGCGTTCTCCTCGATGAAGGCGCGGCGCGGCTCGACCGCGTCACCCATCAACATCGAGAAGATCCGGTCGGCCTGAGCGGCGTCCTCGACCGTCACCCGGGCGAGCGTCCGGCGTGAGGGATCCATCGTCGTATCGCGCAACTGTGAGGCATTCATCTCGCCGAGGCCCTTGAATCGGTTGACGTTGACGCCGTGGCGCGCGAGGTTCAGAACCTCCTCGCGCAGACCGCCGAAGGTCAACGCCTCGGCGTGCCGCTCGCCGAGCGAGATCGTGAACGGCGGCGTACCCGCGGTCGCGACGAGTTGCTCGTGCAGCCGCACGAGCTGTCGGTATTCGTGGTCGACGAGCAGCGAGCGTTGGAGCTTGTGCGTCCGCGCCAGCCCGGTCTTGTGCTCGATCGCCCGCACGACGATCTGAGTTGCGTCCTGCGAGAGCACCTCGGTGGTGAACGGCCGCCCGTTGGTCTCAGGAGTGGTGAGCAGCTTCAGAAGTGTGTCCGCGTCCTCGACCTTGTCGTCGAGCAGGCCCGACTCGGCCATGAAGTTGACCGCTTCATGGCCGTAGCTGCTCCGCAGCGCCGCGGCCCAGCCGTCGTACTGCTTGAGCACTTTGCCGAATCGCTGCCAGCGCGCCTCGGTCAGTGCGAACTCCTGGTTGTGACGGTCGGAGATCTTGAATCGGTCGAGCTTGCCGTCGAGCAGGATCTCCTCGAGCTCGGACTCCTTCTCGATGTAGCGCTCGGACCTGCCGGTCTTGACGCGGTACAGCGGCGGCTTGGCAATGTAGACGTAGCCCGCCTCGATCAATGGCTGCATCTCGCGGAACAGCAACGTGAGCACGAGCGTGCGGATGTGGGCGCCGTCGACGTCGGCGTCGGTCATCACGATCACCTTGTGGTAGCGGGCGTTGTCGAGATTGAACTCGTCTCTGACGCCGGTGCCGATTGCGGTGATCAAAGCCTGGATCTCCTGGTTCTGGAGAACCTTGTCGATCCGGCTCTTCTCGACGTTGAGGATCTTGCCGCGCAGCGGGAGCACCGCCTGCACGGAGCGGTCGCGGCCCTGCTTCGCCGAGCCGCCGGCCGAGTCGCCCTCCACGACGAAGATCTCGCAGAGTGACGGATCCTTGACGGAGCAGTCGGCGAGCTTGCCGGGCAAGCGCGAGTTCTCGAGCGCCGACTTGCGGCGGGTGAGGTCACGTGCCTTGCGGGCGGCCGCTCGAGCTTGGGCGGCCTGGACCGCCTTCGTGAGCACGGACTTGGCCTCGCGAGGGTTCTCCTCGAGGAACTCGGCGAGCCGCGCGTTGACGATCGAATGGACGAAACCCTGCATCCCTGGGTTGCCGAGCTTGGTCTTGGTCTGACCCTCGAACTGCGGCTCGGCGAGCTTCGCCGAGATCACGGCCGTCAACCCCTCCCGCACGTCCTCGCCGCTGAGGCTCTCGTCCTTCTCCTTGAGGAAGCCCTTCTCGCGCGCGTACTTGTTCAGCGCACCCGTCAGCGCGGAGCGGAACCCGCTCAGGTGCGAACCGCCCTCGATCGTGTTGATGTTGTTCGCGAACGAGAACACGGACTCCTGATAGGAGCCGTTCCACTGCATCGCGACCTCGACGGTACCCTCGTCGCCCTCGCCAGAGAACGAGATCACCTTCTTGTGGATCGGCTCCTTGGCGTCGTTGAGGTAGGCGACGAAGTCGACGATCCCGCCCTCGTAACGGAACTCGGCCCGGTGACCTTCGCCGCGCTCGTCGACGAACGTGATCTGAAGGCCGCGGGTCAGAAACGCCGTTTCGCGCATCCGCTCCTCGAGCGTCGAGAAATCGAAGTCCAGCGCCTCGAACACGTCCTCGTCGGGGCGGAACGTGATCGTCGTGCCCGTCTCCTTGGTCGGCGCGCCCCGCTGCAGGTCTGCCAGCGGCTTGCCGCGCTCGTAGTCCTGGGTCCAGACATAGCCGTCGCGGCGAACCTCGACGTGCAGCGTCTCCGATAGCGCGTTGACGACCGATACGCCGACGCCATGTAGCCCGCCCGAGACCTTGTAACCGCCGCCGTCGCCGAACTTTCCGCCAGCGTGCAGGACCGTCAGCACGACCTCGACCGCCGGGCGCTGCTCCTTTGCCATCACGGCGACCGGGATCCCCCGGCCGTCGTCGATGACCGTGACCGAGTTGTCGGGGTGAATCGTGACCTCGACCGCCGTGCAGTGCCCTGCAAGCGCCTCGTCGACCGAGTTGTCGACGACCTCGTAGATCAGATGGTGCAGGCCCCGCAGGCCGGTGGAGCCGATGTACATGCCCGGACGTCTACGGACCGCCTCGAGTCCCTCGAGCACGGTGATGTCCTGTGCGTCATAAGTCGATTGCTGCTTGGCGCTCGCAGCGCCGTCGTCGTTCGCCAACGATCCTCCGATGACGTTGCAACGCCCCGGTCCTGCGCCGGGGCTGGCGCGCCGGGGCGTCGAAGAATTGGTGTACAGAAGAATAGCACAGCGAACGGCCGGAACGGCCTTCGCGCGCGAGTGCTTTTACCTGCAAAACGCGGCAAAACGGGCCGCTCTTATGACCTACGTCGGATGCCCCACGGCGACGCAGCGAAGGCGCTGCACCGAGCCCCGGCTCAGGCGACCGTTGAGCCGAGGAATTATCTGCGCCGACATCAGATCAAGCTCCTGCGCCCAGACCGAAGCCGAGCAGGAAATCGTGACCGAGCCGCCGCGCGCGGCGCTCGGCGAAGCCTCGGCCGCGATCGCCTCTCCGACGACGCTCGGCCATACCCGCTGCACCTCGGCGAGCAACGTCTCGGGCGCCAGATCGTCGGCCAGCGAGCCGAGTGCGGCGTCCATCGACCGAGGTCCGCGACGGTAGGGGCTCATGCTCGCATTCGCCGCCTCACGCTGCCATCGCCTCGCCGAGAACCCGCCCCGACGACACCGACAGCCGGGTTACGCCCGCCTCGTCGGCGCCGGGCACCTGCTGCAGGTCCGTCGCCGTGACCACCGACTGACCGCCGGTCGCGCGCAGCAGGCTCACGAGCGCGTGCCGACGCGTCTGGTCAAGCTCGCTCATCACGTCATCGAGCAGCATCACCGGGGGCGTCTCGCGGCGGGCGGCGATCGCCTCGCGCTCGGCGAGCAGGAGCGCCAGGAGCGCCAGGCGTTGCTGGCCCTGGGACCCATATGCACGGAGGTCACGCCCCTCGCGCGCCGCGGCGAGGTCGTCGCGGTGCGGCCCGTGGCCGCTGAAGCCGCGTTCGAGGTCCGAGTCGGTCCGCTCGGCCAGTTCGGCCCGGAGCCCGTCCAGATCGGAGGCATGCGAGCGCGGGCGGTAGCTGAGCTTCGGATCGCCGTCCAGTCCGAGCTCGCCGCAGCAGGCAGCGAAGCGGTCGGCAATCTCCGTGACGGCGGCCCGGCGGTCGGCCATCAGCGCGATCCCGTGCTGGGCGAGCTGCGTGTCCCAGCTCATGAGCGAATCGCGGCTGCCGGCGCCCGCCCGGATCCGGGCGATCAGCGCATTGCGCTGCGCGAGCGTCTGCGCGTACGCGCGCCGAGTCGTCACCCGCGAGGGCCACAGCGCGGCGACGAACTGGTCCAGGTGCGCTCGGCGCAGCGCCGGTGCGCCCTTGATCAGCTCGAGGCGATCGGGCAGAAAGACGCTCACGAGTGGACGCTCGGTCACCTCGAGCAGGCGTTCGACGTCGGCCCCGTCGACGCGCATCCGCTTCGGCTCCCCGGGCGAGAAGCCGACCGACAGCTCGTGCGGGCCGTCCTCCCCGAGCGCCTCGACCACGACGCGCGCCGCACGCTGGCCGAAACGGACCACCTCGCGCTCGTTGGTCGTCCGACACGAGCGGCCCGTGCAGCCGAAGTACAGCGCCTCGATCAGGTTCGTCTTGCCGGCGCCGTTGGGCCCGGTCACAACCGTCAGGCCGGCGCCGAACTCGGCCTGTGCCTGGTCATAGGAGCGAAAATCGCGCAGGGTGACGCGCACAACCCGCAATCGCGCACGCTCTACTAGACGTTGAGCCTGATCGGCATGATCAGGTACCGGAAGCGGCTCTCGTCGCCGGACTCGATCAGCCCCGGGCGCAGCGGGCTGATCAGCTTCAGGACTACCTCTCCCTCCTCGATCGCCTCGAGCCCGGCCCGCAGGAACTCCGGGTTGAAGCCGATCTCGAGCGGCTCCCCCTGAAACGCGACCGGCATCGACTCGAGCGCTTCTCCGACGTCGGGCGTCTGTGCCGAGACGGTGAGCTCTCCCTGAGAGAAGGCGAGGCGCAGCGGCGCGTTCTTCTGCGCCAGCAGGCTGATACGCCGGACGACGTCGGTGAATTCACTGCCGGCGAGGCGCAGCTCGTGCTCGAAGCTCTCGGGCAGCAGCTGCTGGTAGTTCGGGAACTGCCCATCGATCAGGCGCGAGGACAGAACCACCCGCCCGAGCGTGAACAACACCTGGTTTTGACGCACGCTGACGCGCAGTTGCTCGTCTTCGGTGTGGGTCACGAGTCGCGACAGCTCCTGGAGCGCCCGCGCTGGGACGTTGACCTCGAAGCCCGCCGACAGCGGTGCCTCGAGCGTCGTCTCCTTGACGCTCAGCCTGTAGGAGTCGGTCGCGACCATCCGCAGCTCGCGGTCGGAGGCCGACACGAGGATCCCGGTCAATACCGGACGCGTTTCGTCGCGTGAGGCCGAGCCGGCGACCTTGAGCGCCGTCGACACGAACGCGTCGGCGGCCAGGTCGATCGTCGAGCTGTCGTCGGCCTCAGGGAACGGCGGAAAGTCCTCGCTGCGAAGCGTCCGGATGTGAAAGGTCGCGCTGCCCGAGACCATCTCGACGTCCTGCTCGGCCGACCGCAGCTCGAGTGTGACGGTCTCGGCGGGCAGCGAACGCACGACGTCGAGCACGAGCCGCGCTGGGAGCACAACCGTACCCTCGCGCGCCACCTCGGCCTCGAGTGGGACCCGCAGACCGACATCCATGTCCGTGGCACGCAGCTCGCAGCCTGACTCGGACGCCAGCAGCTGGACGCCGGACAGAGCCTGAATCGCGCTACGAGTCGACGCAACCCTGCTGACGGTCTGCAGCTGTGCAAGAAGACGTTCGCGCTCGAGAGTGATCTTCACGGTTGATACCTCGACAAGGAATTAGAAGTCATAGAGCGAATAAGAGGTGTGGAGAAGTGCGCGATCGTCCGCATTTAGCGGCCAAGTTGTTGCCTGGAGCGGACAGCGAAGTCTGTCAACAGTTGCGGTCGGCTTGCCGCTCGCGGATCTGTGTGCTCAGCGCGTCGAGTTCGCCGGCGATCGTTCGATCCCCGCTGAGGCGTTCTGACACCCGTTTGCACGCGTGCAGCACGGTGCCGTGGTTGCGTCCACCGAACGCGTGCCCGATCGCTTGAAGGGGCTCGCCGGTGAGCTCACGGGCAAGGTGGATGGCGATCTGGCGCGGCCATACGACTCTGCTCTCACGCTTTTGTGAGACGAGCTCGGCGGTCGAGAGTGAGTAGTAAGCGGCGACGACCGCTTGGACGTCGGCGATCGAGGGGGCCAATCTTCCCCGCGCCGGGTAGATCGCATCGAGGACCTCGGCTGCGAGTTCGAGGTCGAGCGTTTGCCGCGTCAGGGAGTGATATGCGACCACCCTGATCAGTGCCCCCTCGAGCGAGCGGATGTTGTCCGTCACGCGGTCGGCGATCAGGTCGAGGATCTCAGGGTCGGTGATCGGGACGCCATCCAACGCAGCCCGCTTGCGGAGAATCGCCACGCGCGTCGCGTGGTCTGGTGGCTCGATGTTGGCGACCAGTCCGGCTTCGAAGCGTTCGCGGAGCCGCTCCTCGATCGTGACCAGCGAGCGCGGCAGTCGGTCGCAGGTCAGCACGAGCTGGCGCCCCGCCTGGTAGAGCGCGTCAAACGTGTGGAAGAACTCCTCTTCGGTGCGCGTCTTTGAGGCGAGAAACTGGACGTCGTCGATCAGCAGCACGTCGGCGTCGCGGTAGACAAGCTTGAACGACGTCAGCGACTTGGCGTCGAGCGCCGCGATGAAGTGGTTCGTGAACGACTCGGCGGTCGCGTATCGGACGCTGGTACCGGCGCCGAAGGCGAGCACGTAGTTGCCGATCGCGTGCAGCAGGTGGGTCTTGCCAAGGCCCGGAGGGGCGTGCAGAAAGAGCGGGTTGTAAGCCTGCCCCGGGAGCTCGGCCACGGCCAGCGCAGCGCCGTGGGCGAGGCGGTTGCCGGCGCCGATCACGAACTGTTCGAAGCTGTGGCGCGGATTGAAGCCGGCCTCCGGGGCGGCGTCGGGCGCTCTCGTGGCGCGTCTGGCCCGCTCGCCGCCGGTGAACGAGACCGACGCCTGCTCGCCGAGGACGTCCTTCACGCAGCGGTCGATGACGCGGCCGAAGCGATCTGCGGCCCACGCGCGAGTGGCGGCCGGTGCCTCGAGCACGAGCACGTCTCCGTCCCAGGAATGGAACCTCAGCGCCGCGAGCCAGATCTCATAGGTCGAGTCCCCGACCCGCCTGCGGAGCTCGGACTGGATCGTGCGCCACGCGGGCAACGGCTCGGGTTGCGCGGGCAGCGCCAAGGGACCCCTCCGAGGAGCATCGAGGTACAGATTTGGAAGGCGAGGGGCGGGAACCCGCCCGGGGTCGGCGAATATACCAACGGCCGCCGGGCCACCGAGACCCGCGAGCGGGTGTGTTGACGCAAAGCGCGAGAAAAAGTGAACGCCGAGTGGCCAGGATGTTTCGGGGCGCGTCAGGAGCCGTTGCGCTCACGGCTCGCAGGATCACTGCGCGGTATCCTCGTGGGCCCTCCCGGAACGCTGAGCACGCGTGCGTATACTGGGATCTCCTCGCCCTGCTCGTCTCGGGCCCCGAGCTATGAAACGCACTTACCAGCCAAAGAAGCGCAAGCGCGCACGCACGCATGGGTTTCGCGCCCGCATGCGCACCCGCGCCGGGCGCCTGACACTGAAGCGACGGCGCGCAAAGGGCCGCAAGCGCCTGACGGTCTGATGCTCGTCGCACCCGGCGTCGGGCAGCGGCCAAGTCGGGGACGGCTTTCGCGGAGCGCTGAATTCGACCGTGTGTTCCGCCACGGCCGTTCGCATGCCGGCCGGGAGCTCGTCCTCTACGTCTTCCCGCGCGGCGGCGACGACGGCGTCCCGCGGCTCGGGCTGTCGGTCTCGCGCAAGGTCGGCGGGGCCGTCGAGCGAAACCGCGTCAAGCGGCTGCTGAGGGAGGCGTTCGCGCACCAGAGCGCGCGCCTGCCGGCGAACACCGACGCAGTCGTCGTCGCTCGTCGTGGGGTGCGGGAGCTGGCCGAGCGCGACGGCTTGGCCGGCGTCGAGCGGGCGCTCGCTGAACTCGTCGACAAGGTCCCGGGCGCCGCGGCGCAAACAGCGCCGGCACCGGGCGCGCCGAGCTCCTGTGGAGGGCGCGTGATCCGCCGGCTGTTCGTGCTCCCGATTCGCGCCTACCAGCTGCTCGTTTCGCCGCTGCTCGGACAACGGTGCAAGTACTACCCGTCGTGCTCGCAATACGCAGCGCAGGCGGTGCAGCGGTACGGCATACTGCGCGGACTCGTCCTGGCGGGCTGGAGGCTGCTCCGCTGCAACCCCTGGAGTCTCGGGGGGGTCGACAGGGTTGAGGACCAGCGGCTGTTCAAGCCGAGGTCGACGGTGACGAGCGCCTGATCATGCTTGAGCTCGCAAACATTTTCCAGCCACTGATCGACGTCTTCGAGTCGGTCCTCGAGTTCTTCCACAACAGCGTCGGCATCCAGTGGGGCTGGTCGATTGTGCTGTTGACGATCTGCGTGCGCGCGGTGCTGCTGCCGCTGACGATCAAGCAGTTCAGCTCGATGCAGAAGATGCAGCGTCTGGCGCCCGAGATGAAGGCGATCCAGGCCAAGTACAAGGAGGACAAGGAGCGCCAGCAGCAGGAGATGATGAAGTTCTACAAGGAGAACGGGGTCAACCCGTTCGCGTCGTGCCTGCCGTTGGCCGCGCAGCTGCCGGTCTTCATCTCGCTGTACTACATGCTGCGCACGAGCCTCCGGGTCGACATCTGCCCCGACATCCAGAAGGCGCACAACCATGGCGTGCTCAGCACCGCCCACACGGTGCCCTGCGGACCCCATGGCGGTGCCTCGTTCCTCTTCATCCCGGACCTGACGAACAAGGCGAGCGGCGCGGTGCTGGTCGTCCTGATCATTCTCTACGTCGGGACCCAGCTCGCCTCGAGCCTGCTGATGGCGACGCCGACGATGGACCCGACGCAGCGCAAGATCATGCTCGCGCTGCCGCTCGTGTTCGTCCTGTTCGTGATCAGGTTCCCGGCCGGCGTGATGGTCTACTGGATCACGACCAACACGTGGACGATCGGCCAGCAGTACATCATCCGAAGACGAATAGGCCCGGTCTCGACCGCGCCCGCAGCACTGGCTGCGGGCGCTAAAACGAGCGCCGTTTCGACCGATAAGAGTCCGCCCAAGAGCGATGGGAATGGCAAGGCCGAGACCAACGGCGCGAGCGCCGGTGGTCTCAGTGGCCTGATTCGCGGCCGCGCGAAGTCCGACAAGGACAAGGAGGAGGCGACCGTCACGGCCACGCCCCGCGCGACGCCGCCGCCGCGGCCGCCGCGCAAGAAGAAGAAGCGCTCGGGCCGCAGGAGGTAGGCGTGTCGGTCGAGAGTGACGATCCTGCTGGCCGCGTCCAGGAGCTACTGGAGCGGATCGCCGAGACCGCCGGCATCGACGCGACGGTTGAGGTCCACGACAGCGCCGATGGACTCGTCGCCGAGTACAACGGCGATGATCTCGGACTGCTGATCGGCCACCACGGGCAGACGATTGACGCGATCCAACACCTCGCGTACCGCTTCGCGACGAAGGGAGACGGCGAGCGCAAGCCGGTCACGGTCGACGCCGCCGGCTACCGCGAGCGCCGCGCGGTCACGCTGCGCGCCACGGCCGACCAGGCAGCCGAGACGGCGGTCAACCATCGCCGCGCCGTTCCGCTCGAGGCGATGAGCGCGATGGAGCGCAAGGTGATCCACGAGCACCTCAAGGCTCGCCGTGACGTTGAGACTTACAGTGAGGGTCAGGAGCCGGCCCGGCGCCTCGTGGTCGCGCCGCTCGTCGACTGATCGAGGCACGGGGCGAGCGCGCCGGGTGTTTCACGTTTTTCTTGACGGTGAAACACGCAAGCATTAGAACCCTTGGCCGTGACGCAGCTCTCGGACTTCGACCGTGGCTTCTTCATCGGCTTGCTCGTCGGCGAGGGGTCGTTCGGAGGTGATGGACGCCAGCCCCAGGTTGTGCTCCGCATGCACATACGGCACGAGGCGATCTTCCGGTGGCTCCAAGCGCGCTTCCCGCGCTGTCGGCTGTACGGGCCCTACCATCACTCAGGGCGCTCGTACTACCAGTGGATGGCGCGCGGCAGCGCGCTTGTGCAGGACGTGCTGCCATTGCTCGAGGCGGACCTCTCGGCTGAGCGAGACGCCCACAGCGCCGAGCGCTTCCGGGCGATGTGCGAGCGCTACGCGTCCGTGATCGAGCGCGAACGCCGACGGCTGGAGAGCGCCGCAACCTCGGTTGACGAGGACGACGGGACGCCAGACGGTTGATCGAAGCACTTGCCCGCCGATACGGGCTCGACGAGGCCTCCGAGGGCCGCCTTGCGACGCTGCTCCAAGCGCTGACCGGCGATCCGCTGGCGCCGACCTCGGTCCGCGACCCGGCGCGAGCGCTCGACGATCATCTCGCCGACTCGCTCGTCGCACTCGAGCTTGCAGAGGTCCGCACCGCGGCGATGATCGCCGACCTCGGCGCAGGGGCCGGGCTTCCGGGTCTGCCGCTCGCGATCGCGCTCCCGGCCGCCGACGTGTACCTGGTCGAGAGCAACGGCCGCAAGTCAAGGTTCATCGCGAAGGTGGTCGACGCCTGCGGGCTGGCGAACGCGACCGTCGTCAACGCGCGCGCGGAACAATGGCCCGACGGGCTCGGGAAGTTCGATCTCGTCACCGCGCGGGCGCTCGCGCCGTTGCCCGTGGTGGCCGAATACGGAGCGCCGCTGCTGAAGCTCGGCGGGATGCTGCTCGTGTGGCGCGGTCGCCGCGACGTGACCGACGAGGCCGCCGCGCACCTCGCGGCCGACGAGCTCGGTCTGGAGATGGCCGCGGCGATCCAAGTCGACCCCTATCCCGGCGCCACCCACCGCCATCTGCAGCCGATGGTCAAGCGCACCGCGACTCCCGACCGCTTCCCGCGCCGGCCCGGCGCAGCCCGCAAGCGCCCGCTCGGATGACATCCGGCGCCCCCATCTGACCGCCATCGGCGGTAGCTTGGGCACGACGATGTCGACCGTTTACGCGATTACCAATCAGAAGGGCGGGGTCGGTAAGACCACGACCGCAGTGAACCTCTCGGCGTGCGTCGCTGAAGCCGGTTATGAGGCACTGCTGATTGACATCGACCCCCAGTCCAACGCGACGCTCGCGCTCGGGATCGACAAGTACACGAAGCCGACCGTTTACGACGCGCTGGTCGGCGAGATGACGCTCGAGGAGACGATCGTCGAGAGCGGAATCCCCCATCTCGCAGTCGTTCCCGCGGGCCCCGACCTGGCGGGCGCGGCGGTCGAGCTGCCGCGCGTCGCGGGCTCGGAGAACCGCCTGCGCGAGGCGCTCGCGCCGATCCGTGACGGCTACGCGTTCGTGTTGCTCGACTGTCCCCCGTCGCTCGGGCCGCTGACAGTCAACGCGCTGGTCGCCGCCGATCGCGTGATCGTGCCGGTCCAATCGGAGTACTTCGCGCTCGAGGGGCTCGCCGGCCTGCTCGACACCCTATCCTTGATCCAGCGTGAGCTCAACCCGAGGTTGACGGTCGCCGGCATGCTGCTGACGATGCACGACGGCCGCACGCGGCTCGCCCAGGACGTCGAACGCGAGATCAGAGACCACTTCCCCGCGCTCGTGTTCGACACCGTGATCCCCCGCAACGTCCGCGTCGGCGAGGCCCCGAGCTTCGGCAAGCCCGTGATCCACTACGACCCGCACTGCGCGGGCGCCGACGCCTACTTCGAGCTCGCCAAGGAGGTGACCGGCCGTGGCTGAGCGCGATCGCGCGATGGGCCGCGGACTCGCTGCGATCCTGTCCGTCGCCCCGCGCGAGGAGCCCGAGGAGCTGCGCCAGCTCCCGACCGAGCTGATCGCCCCGAGCCCGCACCAGCCGCGCAGCACATTTGACGAGGCCGGCCTGCTCGCGCTGGCCGAATCGATCAAGGTCCGCGGCGTACTGCAGCCGGTGCTCGTCCGCCCGATCCCGGGCGGTACGTACGAGCTGGTCGCCGGCGAGCGACGTTGGCGGGCCGCTCGGCTGGCCGAGCTCGACGCGGTGCCGGCGATCGTCCGCTACCACGACGACGCGACCTCGCTCGAGGTCGCACTGATCGAGAACATGGTGCGCGAGGATCTGAACCCCGTCGAGGAGGCGCGCGCCTGTGCGGCCCTGACCGAAGAGCTCGGCCTTTCCCGCGAGGAGGTCGGAACCCGGGTCGGTCGCAGCCGGGTCGCGGTCTCGAACCTGATCAGACTGCTCGACCTCCCCGACGACGCCCTCGCCGCCCTCGAGCGCCACGAGCTCAGCGAGGGCCATGGACGCGCGTTGCTGCTCGCGACCGACCACGGCGACCGCCGGCGGCTCGCGCGCGACGCGATCGACGGCGGCTGGTCTGTCCGGACGCTCGAGGAGCGCGCCCGCCGCGCCAATACGGCCGCCGGCCGTGAGCCCCGCCCGCGTGGCCGAAAGCACCAGCTCCATCCCGACCAGGAGGCCGCGATCCTGCAGATCGGTGACGGCTTTGGAGCCGCGCTCGGCCGCGACGTCGAGGTGAGCGCCACCTCCGCCGGCGGCTACCGCGTCCACCTGAGCTTCGAGTCCGCCGACGAGGCGCTCGAGCTCGCCCGGCGCCTGCACGGCTGACCGCCGCGTCTCGCGCCGCGGACACCGCCGCCGGCCGCGACGCCAGGCCCCGATCACGACCACCCGTGCCCCCGGCGCGTCGTTAGAATCGCCGCAGCCGGGCGATTAGCTCAGTCGGTTAGAGCGCTTCTCTGATAAGGAAGAGGTCCCAGGTTCGAGTCCTGGATCGCCCACTCGCCGGAAACTCGTGCAAATCGCCAGGTTTCTGAGAAACGCAGCTGCGAAGCAGGGTCGCGGAGAGGGGGCGCTTTGGGTGCATTTGGGGTGCATCAGGCTTTGACGGCCACTCTCGCGCGCCGACCGCTGGCGTAGGCAAGAGCGGACGGAACGGACGCTGCCAGGCCCCGCCGCGTTCGCGCGGCGTAGGCCGGGCGGGGAGGTGCGAGCGATGAGCGATCGCGTGGCATGGCTCGAGCAGTGGTGTCCGGAGTGCCATGCGGCGCCAGGGCTGCGGTGCGGCCTCCCGTACCGGGCCTGGGGATCCCGGAGCCGCGCAGCCCCGAGCCCGCAGCTCCACATCGCCAGGGGCTGGCTCGAGCGTCCTTGCCCGACGTGTAAGGCGTCCACCGGCGAGCGATGCTCGACACCGACCGGCCGTGAGGCCTCGCGGATCCATACAGCCCGGCTACGCCCCGGCCGGTTCGAGCTCGTAGGGCGTCCCAGGGTGTGGGAGGAACTCGAGCGCCGCGGTGCGACGGCCGCCGTGGTGCCGTTCTGGGGTCGCGCGGGGCGCGGCGGCCACACGGACGTGATCAAACTGCTGCGTCTCGAGGACGAGCAGCTCGTCGAGGTCGAGTGGTGGACCGGCCGGGATGAGTTGTGCTACGCCCTGGAGGCGCCGGTCTGGGATCGGTTCGGCGCGTTTACCGGGCATCCACTCGTGAGCGGCGAGGTGACCTGGTCGGCTCGGGACCGCACTGTTCTGATCGAGGGTCGCCGCGGCGACCGAGCGCTTCGAGGAGCTCGTGGGATGAGCGCGTCATTGCGATCCCCCTCGCCACGTCGTGCCCGGATTCCCGCGACGTCGTGCGCGGGGACCGCCGGCGCGACCGCGCCTCAGAAGCGCGAAAGACCGGGCAGCCACCCGGTCTTCCAGAGCATCGGCGCCATCAGCGCCAGACAAGAACCCTCGCTCAGTCTACGCCGGCGGCGGACGGACCTGTCGACGGCAAGGAGCGTCTGTGGCCTTCGTGCTCGGCCGGGGCTCATCGCGAGCGCCTCCAGTTCGGGCGCTGGCGATGGCTCTCAGCCACGAGATCACTCCCGCGGAAGCCCGCCCCTTTCATCGCCCCCTCCTGTTGCGGGGAGAGCCGGGATGAGTCATGCCGCGATCGCAGCCGCGCTCGCGCTCGACGGGGTGTCGACCCCGGAACGGCTGGTGGCGTTCTCGTTGGCGAGCTACGCCAACCGTGAGCATCGCGCGTGGCCGAGCGCGGCGGCCGCTGCCGCTCGCGCCGGGATGAGTCGGGGCCGGTTCCTCGCCGCCCGCGACGGGCTGGCCCGCGCCGGCATGTTGGTCATCGAGGAATCCCGCGGCGGCCGCGGGCGCTCGAGCACTGTCCTGCTGGCGTTCGCCGAGGCCCGCGAGCGGCTGGACGCGGAGATCAACGCGCAGCTGTTCGAAGGCGCGCTGGTGTCCAGTCGTGCACGCGGCGCCGCTCGGCTGCTCGTCGCGGTGATGGCGGCGCTAGCGAGCGACGACGGCCAGCTGAGCGGGTTCTCCACGGGCGAGCTGGCGGCGGCCGCGGGCCTGTCGAACACGTCGTATCGGCGTGCGCGCAGCGTCCTGCTCGCTAGCCGAGAGGTCCGGCTGGACACCGGTCTCGGTGGCCGCGGGAACACCA
>CAVUUT010000018.1:0-144646 GCA_963744695.1 uncultured Solirubrobacterales bacterium
CCGAGACGCTGGCCGGCAAGCGACTGGTCGCGTTACACCGAGGCCGTTCAGGCGACCGAGAACGTCGCCAACCTCCGTCGCGCGCAGCGGTGGCGGCGATGGCCGCGCGTGATCTTGAGGGCGAGTTGTCCAGCGATGCTCGAGCGCACCGCCCGCGACGGAAGCAGCGACACTAAGGCCGAGGTCGAGTTGGCCCGCAGCCTCGAAGATGCTCGTCTTGCGGCCGGCGATCAGCTATGGATCCCGAGACTCAGGGGCGCCGAGACGCTTCCAAGAGCGCAGCGTACAGGCCATCCAAGACTTCACCCGCGCCAACGCAGCCGAGCTGCTATCAGAGCTAGAGAACGACGCTATACGTGTCACCGAGGAGCTGGCCGAGGCGCAAGCCCCAGGTCACACCATACGAACAGGCGTACAACGAGGTCGTGGGCAAGGTCCGCACAATCGCGCAGGCGTGCCACCGTGGCCGCTCGGCGCCTCCGACGACTCGCATGGGCAACGTCGTGGTCGAGCCTGACTGGGATCCCGAGACGACACAGGCGTGGGCGCTCCCGACCGATGGCGTGCCTCTACCCGATCAGGCGGCCGTCGCGGGCGTGCAGGCGAAGTACGGCGCCCCCGAGCTTGTCGCGGTTGGTACCCGCGATAACAGCGCGTGAGCGCTGGGCCGGGCGGTCGTCCTAGCGTCCCTCCGCTGCCGTCCGGCTACATCTTGCGCGGTGACGGAATCGCTCCCCATGCAACCTGGCTCTCCGTTGGGGTTAGCAGCCGCCCTTGCGGACAGCCGAACAACTCAACCGGCCACGGCGTTTCGGTCGGGGGTTGGTCCAAGTACACGACCAGCCCGAAGTATTGGTCCTAGGTCCGATGCGGTCGCCAACTCCAAGACGTGAGATGTGTGAGCCCGGTCGGTGGGCCGCGACTGGCAGCCGGCCGGGATTTATCCGCACGACGCCGGTCGCGGCTGCGCTCGGCATCCTCTCTGACGAACCCAAACCCACCCAGCGAGCGGCACGGATAACCCACGGACAACCGTGGTGTCGCCCTCGCAGCCTGAAAGGGCCAGGCACTACGAATCGAAGGCGCGCTGCTCCTTGTCGATCAGTCTGAGAAGGCAGCGGTCTCGACGGCTGAGTGTCGAGATCACGCGATAGGAGAAGCCGGACTCAGCAGGACTGCCGGCTCTCAGCGGTACCACGGTTGCCTATGCAGACCTTGGCGTCGGCCGAACCGCGGGGCGCTGGGCCTGCTCGTCCGGAGCGATCACCTCACCCGAATCTCCGTTGGCGATCGCATGGTCGGGGGAAAGCAGCAGGGGATCAACGGTGGAGACGTAGGCGGCTCGCGGCGCTGGCACGCCCACAACCGTTTCGCCGGGCGGCACGTCTCTCGTGACGACCGCGCCGGCGCCGACGATCGCGTCGCGGCCGATCGTCACGCCGGGAAGCACGATCGCGCCGGCACCGAGCCATGCACCGTCCTCGATTCGCACGGGCGCGAACTCACGCCGTCCGGTCCGTCGCTCGTCCGGGTCGGTCGGGTGGGTGACGCTGGTGATCGTGCAGTGCGCGGCGATGTTCACGTCAGACCCGATGCTGACGCCCCCTTCGGCGTAGATGACGGTCATCCCGACGACCAACGTTCGCGAGCCGATGTCGCACCGGGCGGGGTCGTAGATATCTACGTTTTTGAGTATCTGAGTGCGTTCCCCGGCACGACTTGAGCGACCGTCTGTTTCAGCTCTGTTGACGGAGGCGGCGGAAGCGCCAAAGCAAGGGGTGTGCGAGTTTCGCGATGAGCTTACGCATCCGGTAAGCCTCCTTTGGTTCTTGAGTTGGCTTGTAGGCGGCGGTCCGCTCGGCCACGCCCGATCCGCCCCGACGGCGCCCCGGGCAGACCCTCTGGTAGAGCGGGCCTCCCTACCTGCACCGCGCCGCTAGCATGCGTGCTGAGATTTACGCTAGCAGCGGCGCTAGCACAGGAGGTCGCTTCTTCGGGACTTCTTCGCCGCGGCAGCGATAGCATGTCGGATCATTTCCATTCCCCGCAGCCGCCAAACGTCAAGGCTCTAGCGTCTCGCAGTTCGTCCGCGAAGCCGCGCTCATGCGCTGCGACGGTGGTCGCCGATCACAACCCGTACCCGATGCGCGCCCTCGCCGCGCAACTACGGTCGATCGGCGACCAGGGGTACGCGCTGGCCTTGGAAGGCGCTAAAGGTTGCCGAGGAGGAGGCTGATCGGAAGCGGTGATGCTCGACAGGGCGACCCGCGATCAGCTTCACGCCACCGGCCCAAAACAGTCGACACCCGAGTCTCATCGGCCTCGATCCGCTTGATGACGACCAGCGCCGGCTCGACGTGAGCCGACCCGACTCACGTCAGCGCTCCTGAGAAGCACGAGACGCAGCAGCGCCACCCGTTCACCGGATTCCGCACCTTGCATAGGTAGCAGCCGCGCCACCTATCCCTGAAGAGTATCGTCGCGCCGGCTTCAAGTCGCGCGAATAGGTGGCTCTCAGGCGGGTTCATCAGACGGCTGCATCGGGCTAATACCGGAGCGTTCGGCAGGGCAAGTGCGCCTGATGATCTGCCGTCGCTCCTCGAGCCCCGTCACCCTCCTGATCTGTTCTGCTCGCTGCGTCTGTTCCATGCTGTGAACCCGCGGTCGCGGTTGTCTGGCTGGGAACCGGCACAAGTGCCTGTCTGCGCCACGCCCGACCCCCACCATGTCACGACCATGTCACCGATCGTCTAGTTCTTGAGCCGGAAACTACGATTATGCAGGGAGAACGCTACGATAAGCCTGTTCCATGGTAAGGAAGGGGTCGTCGGTTCGAGTCCGACAGAGGGCTCCTGGCGGTTTGCAGCGAAAACGCGCGCGCTCACGCGGCCGCACAATGCGGTTGGCGTAATCTGGGCGCAACTCCACTCGATCGATCCGGCAGCGCACGTCTCCAGCGGCATAGACTTCCGGGTGCTTGACCTCCTGCAGACGACCCGACACCCGAGGATCATGGCTGGGTTTCAGAGTCCCACCGATCTGATCCACAATCGCCGGCTGATCGCCGATCCCACGGCGTTTGCGAAGGGCGCCGGTGCCAGTTCGTGGCTGTACTTGTGTGGCGAGGAGTTTGCAGGAATGGAGGGTGGGATGTCGTTCGCCGACGTCCAGGCTGCCGTCCACGAGTCAGTGCAGGTGATCGCGGACCCGCCCCGGCCATTCGACATGGATGTCGCGCGGCGCGGGATTGCCGCTTTGGACGAGTTGCCCAGGCCGACGCTGGTCACATGCCGCACTGGGCCGCGGTCGTCGGCCCTTGTCTACCTGTATGCCGGGCTGCGCTCGGGCGCCTCGGCTGACGAGGTGCTCACCCGCGCGGAGGCAGACGGCGCTCCCTTTGCCGGCGCCGAGCCTCTGAAGGCCTGGGTCGTCCAGGGCCTCGCCGAGCTCCGCTGACTTCAGCAAGTTAGGCGCGTCAGCGCGGACGGAGCGCTTTGGCCGAGCCGCTCGCGGACCGCCGGCCAAGCAGATCGCGCACAATCCTCTGTATGGACCTCGACGAGGTGCTCGCTTATTTGCGCGGTTGCGAGTGGATCGACCTTACTCATGCGTTCGAGCCGGGGATTCCGCATTACGCTCCGTTCCCTGATGAAGTACGTAGGGTGGTGTTCGGCTTCAAGCCGAGCGAAGGGACTCTGGGGTCGGGGTTCTTGGTCCACGAGTACCGCCACGTGGGTCAGTGGGGGACGCATGTCGATCCGCCCGCGCACTTCATCGAGGGAGGTCGTACGCTGGACGCCTTGCCCGTCGAGGAGATGGTGTTGCCGCTCGTCGTGCTCGACGTTCGTGAACAGGTTAATTCCGACGCTGGGTTCGCCGCGACCGACGCGACGATTGGCGCGCATGAGGCCGAGTACGGGCAGATGCCTGATCGGGCCTTCGTGGCTTTGTTGACGGGTTGGGGGGCCCGCTGGCCCGACGCGGCGGCGATGGACAACCGAGACGCTAAGGGCCACTCACGCGCGCCTGGATGGGACGTCTCGGCACTGCGTGTGCTGTTTGAGCAACGAGGTTGCGTCGCGATCGGCCACGACGTCACAAGCACCGATCCGGCGGCGCTCGTTGATCGCGGCCACGTCGAAGCAGAGACGTACGCGCTCGCGCGTGACCGATGGCAGATTGAGCTGATGGCAAATCTTGATCGCGTCCCGGTGCGCGGCTCACTGATTGTCGCAACCTGGCCAAAGCCAATGGCCGGCTCGGGGTTCCCCGCCCGATGCTTCGCGATAACGCCCAGGGGCCCCGACTGAGACCCTGAGGGGCAACGTTGTCTCTGGCAGATAACCCGCCAGGCGGGCTGGAGATCGCCCGCCTTCGTAGCGATGCAGCAAGTGGCGCGCAGAACGTGGCTGGATCGGGAACGTCGATTTCCCGCGCGAACGGTCACCTCATTAAGGGCGGCACCCACGTCGGCCTGAAACAGTCAGAGAACACCCTGAACGTAAGCGGGTACTGCCGCAGCATCGGCGGGCGACAGTTCGCGTTCGTGGTGATGATGACCGGAATCCCGATGAAATTCGTGCCGCCCGACAAGATCGTCTCACCCGGGTACGCGCTCCAGCACCAGATCGTTGAGGACCTCGCGGACTACCGCGGCTCACCATCCGACGCACGCGTATCAGCGCCCGCTATTTCGCGGCCCTGTCTTCTCTGGGACGTTCATGGCTATGAGTGCAGGGTTGGGATCTAGGCGCGGGCGCTGAGACCGAACGCTGCGACGTGCATCGGTTGTGGCAGCGACGGGTACGGGACCCCGCCGATCGTCGCGGTCCCCGACGTCGCGGCCGACAAACCCGCGAGCATCTTCAGCGTCGTGCTCTTGCCCGCGCCGTTTCGCCCTAAGAAACCGACGACCGTGCCGGCGTGCACCTCGAAGCTGAGGTCCTGCACCGCGGCCACGTGCCCGTAGCGTTTGGTCAGGCCGCGGATCGCGATCATCGGTTCCCCGCTGCCGGCCTTGGGGCCGTGTGGTGCGGGATCTTCCTGTCGCGTGTGTCCCGTTGCGCGTGGGGCGATGAGCCGCCGGTCTGATTGGGTTGCGATGCTCACTTGCTCCTCCTTAGAGTCGCCGCAATCTCGCCGTGACCGATGCTCCCGGCTGTTGTGAGAGCGGTCGGGTTGCGGTCGATTGCGATCGCTGCGCCGGTGTCAGTGCTCGGTCGTGCTTTGGCGCTGTCGCTGACCCGGGCGGTCCGGCTCGCGGCCCAGATCACGAGCACGATCGGGATCGCCCAGTTAAAGATCAGGTTCGCCCGGTGCGTATCGAGAGCCCCGGCGATCACGTGCGCGGGAACCATCGCGGCGAACACCAGTCCCCACATCGTCGTCAGCTGCCGGTTGATCTGCTTGAAAAGTGGCGATGACCACAGCTCCCGCGGGACTGACTCGCGTGCGTACTGTTCGGTGAACGGCGTCACGAGCAGCGACCCGAACGCGATCGTTGCGAGCAGCCCCGCGGCGATCGCGCGGGCGTAGCGGTCGACGAACGCGCCGGTTGCCGGATCGGCCGTGTACGCGATGACGGTGAAGGCGACGAACGCGAGCACCGCGCCCAGCTCGAGCACCTTCGCGCTGCCGGCCCGAACCGAGCGTGCCGCAATCAGCGCCGCTGCCAGCAGCGCCCCGACGGCGGCGAGCTTCAGCGTCGAGTGCTGAGCGACGAGTGTGAAGACGACCCATGGGATGAACGCGAGGTAGATCCCCGAGCCGGGCCCAGCGGCTTCTGCCTGTGGAAAGGCCTTTGAAACGGTGGTCGATGACATGAAGTGCTCGCCGGACAGACCCAAGCCCGGTGGCAAGTGATGTGGATCGCCGCGACCGGCCGGCTCAGCGTCGCGATGATCGCCCGACGTCTCGGACTCGCTCGCCAGAGTGTCCAGCGCGTCGCCGACGCGATCGTCGCCGAGGGCCACGCGACCTTCGAGCCGAACCCGGACCATCAGCGCTCGCCACTACTGATCCTCACCAGCGACGGCCAAGCGGTGCTCGACACGATCAATGACAAGAGCCGTCAACGCAACCTTCACAACGCCAGGATCATCGGCGAGGACGAGATCACAGAGCTACGCCAACTCCTCGCCCGCTACCGAGACGCCCTACGCGACTAGCCCCAAACCGGCCCACCAATCACTGCCGCTCGCACTGGTTGGTTCGACGACCCGAGTGGATTGGCTAGCGGACACGTCGTCGCTCGGAAATGTCCCGACCGTCCCGCGTGGCCAGAGCTCGTTTGCGACGTCGTGTCCAATCTCCGCGAGCGCGGTCTGGTCATTGAGCGTTGTGATCGCCCTGTCGCCAAGGCGCTCGTCACGATGAACCTGGTGAAGACGGGAAAGCGATCGCCCAGCCGCGTTCCCGCGAAGTCGGCCGGCGATGGCCGCGAGGCGATCAGGTGCCACCGATCAATGATCGCGCCTGCGCGGGCCCGACTACGAGATCGTGAAGGTCGCCGCCCACCTCGAGTCGACCGGACTGTTCGACGCCGCCGACCACCACGGGCTCGAAGCCGACCGTTCGGATCAGCCGTTCGACTTGCCGGCCGGCACGCTTGTCATCCGTCGCGTAAAAGAGAACTGCCAGCTCCGGTGACCGGTTGCTGGAGGACTCGAGGAGATCGCCCGACATGCTGCCAAAGGCCATGGCCAGGCGCGCCCCCTCCGGCAGCCACCCAGCTACAACCTCGCCAGAGGATTGCCGTTGCGGCAGCAGACGCACGATTTTCCCTTGTGCATCGAGGCCGACCGGGTTGCTCGCAACGACCACAAGCTTGTCGGTCAGCGAGTCGGCGATCTCTTCTATGACGCCCTTCAGCACGCCAAACCGCAGCGCGAGGATGACGGCATCGGTGCCCTGCAGCGCGTCGCGGTTGTCACTGGCAGCAGCCGCGCCTCGCCCGATCGCCGCAGCCAGCGTTCGGGCCGACTCTGTGTCGGCGCTCGAGAGACGCAGGGTCTCGCCGCCTGACGCGAGCCGGCGGGCGATGACCGACCCGAGCCCTCCAGTGCCGATGATCGCGGTGCCCATGACCCGAACCCGTCTCTCAAGTCGTCTGCTCGGATGGCCAGTGAGCGGGCGTCCAGTCCCCTTCTGGGTCCGTTGTTTGTCCGACTTCGATGATGTGTCCGTCGGGATCGCGGATGTAGCAGCGGATCTCGTACTGGTGCTGTTTGGGCGCCGTCAGGAATTCAGCGCCACGGGCGCTCCATTCGGTGTACACGGCCGCGATGTCTTTGACCCGGATATTCAGGAAGCTGCTGACCCGATCGGGATCGCGTGGCGTCTGCAGCGTGACCGTAGGCTTGTCGTCGGTCGGTCCGCCGCCAACGCTGATGACGATCCAGCTGTTAGACAGTGCGACATTGGTCGGCTCTCCGGACGGCTTTCCTGAGAAGGCGACTCTGCCGCCGAGTACTTCGGTGTAGAAGCGCCGAGAGCGCTCGACATCGTCCGAGACGATGAAGCGGGTCAGCACAAGCCCCTCTGGGGACGCATTCGATGGCCAGTGAGCGGGCGTCCAGTCCCCTTCTGGGTCCGTTGTTTGTCCGACTTCGATGATGTGTCCGTCGGGATCGCGGATGTAGCAGCGGATCTCGTACTGGTGCTGTTTGGGCGCCGTCAGGAATTCAGCGCCACGGGCGCTCCATTCGGTGTACACGGCCGCGATGTCTTTGACCCGGATATTCAGGAAGCTGCTGACCCGATCGGGATCGCGTGGCGTCTGCAGCGTGACCGTAGGCTTGTCGTCGGTCGGGCCGCCCCCAACGTTGATGATGATCCAGCTGTCGGGTAGCGCGACGTAGGTCAGCCCTCCGGGGCCGGAGAAGGCCACCCTGCCGCCGAGTACTTCGGTGTAGAAGCGCCGAGAGCGCTCGACATCGTCCGAGACGATGAAGTGGGCCAGCACAATCCCCTCCGGGGGCGGTGGGAGCTCTGCCATCTGGCACCTCCAATGGTTGGGCCTCACACCCCGCTCACGACCGGGTCTGGAGGCGGTGTCCTATCGAACGCGCATTCCATCTGCTTCCACGGCACGGGTCAAGAACCCGTTCCATTCGCGTCGGCGTCGGGGTGGGCCGAGGTCGCCGAGAGCCGGGTGTTTTCGGACTCTGAGCTACGGTCGCTGGCGGAACGCGGTTATACTTTTGGTATGAAGACCGCGGTGTCGATCCCGGACGACCTGTTTCGCCAAGCGGACGCGCTCGCCGACCATCTCGGCAAGAGTCGTAGCGAGCTCTACCGCGAAGCCCTCGCTGACTACGTCGCGCGCCGCGACCCAGCAGCCGTGACGACCGCGCTTAATGAGCTGGCTGACGAACTCGCCGCCGACCGGACTGGCCTGGTCGAACACGCGGCTCGCCAAGCGCTTGCGTCCATTGAATGGTGATCGCACAGGGCGACGTCTGTTGGGCGTCGCTCGATGATCCGATTGGCTCTGGCGCCGGCTTTCGCCGGCCCGTCGTGGTCGTGCAGGGCGACCCGTTCAACGCCAGCCGCATCGCAACGACGGTCGTCGTGCCGTTGACAAGTAACCAACGACTCGCCGCCGCGCCGGGCAACGTCGCGGTCGCTGCGGCATTAACCGGCTTGCCGAGGGATTCGGTCGCTAACGTTTCTCAGATCATCTCGATCGACCGCGCCACCTTGACCGAACGAGTCGGGCGTGTGTCGAACTCTCAGCTGGACCGGATCATGGCTGGGATCGACCTCGTCCTCGGACGCGCTTAGCACCGGCGATCAGCACTTCCGCTTACCCCTGGCGGAGACCCAGAGTGCCAGCATCGCGACCAGACCTGTGTCGGCGACGAACCCTTGTCGACCTGGCGCCTGCGATGCACTGGGAGAGCAACGATATTGCTGACGGCGTTCTGCGCTCGGTTGCGGAACGTTCGCGCCGCGGGCTCTACGGTCTCGGGTCCGTCCGATGAGTGCCCCCACCACGTCCACTGCAGACGGCGAGCCGTGGGCCGCCGAGGACGTATCGAGCAACGGTGCGACATCAGAGCCCGCCATCGCGCGCGCGCGCCATTTCGTCCGTCCTGGGCTACATCACCGCGGTCACGTTGCCGCCGATCGGGCCGATCGTCGGAATCGTGCTGGGGACCCGTCCAGCGAAGGGGAGTTCAAGGCACTGGATGTCGATCATCGTTGTAAGCATCATCGGTGCCGTCCTGCAGGGCTTGGTGTTCGGGTCGGGGGCCCTGACGAGCACGAGCAACGACCCCACCTGAGACGGGCGCTGTCAGCGGACCTTCGCGGGGCACTCGCCGTGCCGGCGGACCAGCAGCAAGAGCAGCACGGTCGTCATTTGAACCGCCCGCGTGTGTGGCGGATGCTGCCGCTCCACGAGCATCGCGCTTGCGCGCAGCGTTGGTGTCGGCCGCCCGCCCGGACACCGGTTCGTCGATCAGCGCATCCACATCCAAGTCATAGCCAACAGCGACATGAGAGCGGGCAGTCGGGTCCGGTGCCCGAACCAGCCCGACGGTCGGTGCGCGTTTTCGAGAGATTAGTTGCGCCGATTTCGCCCCCAGGATCACGATCGCGACTAACCCCAGCGTCCCGAGGACAGGTATCACTGGCGTCGTGTGGGCGACGGTCACGTTTCGGCCGGGAAGCTGCGTGATCACGAACTGCAGCCCGGTGTACATGAGGGCGAGGCCCGCGATCATCGTCAGGGCTATCCCGACGTTTCGCAGAACGCTGCGCCATCTCGCGAGCGAGCTGCGGCCCCGGAACGTGAAGACCACCTCGATCGGCAGCGCCAGCAGCGCCGAGATGATGAAGAACGCTCCGGACAGCCCAAGGCCGGGCAGACCGGCGGACATCAGTGACCTTTCTCGTAGACGAGAAGTGGTTTTCGGAGTACGCACTCGCGGACGAGCGCGTTTAGCATCATCACGCCGTTTAGCACCCGCAGCGGGAAATACGAGGGAAAGCTGGCCAACGCCGCGCCGACCTCTCTGCGCCGGTATGAGCCCACCACGACCGGGACCAGCACGACGGGCGCGTCGATGACGTACGCGAGGAGGAACAGGGGGCTCACCAGCAGCGCGAGCAGTGGTATGAGCAGGAGGTAGGCGAGCGACGCGATTGCCGCGTCCCAGAACGCCAGCGCAACCATCGAGCGCAGGTATCCGAGCTCGAGTAGGCCGCGGCGGTGCAACATGACGTTCTGAACGAACCCGTGCGACCAGCGGCGAAGCTGCTTGCGCATCAGATTGAGGTTGTGAGGCTCGATCGGATAACAGACTGCCTCCGGTACGAACCCGACCTTCCACCCGGCCTCGTACAGCGTCCATGTGAGATCCATGTCCTCGGCCATCGTCCGGGTCGACCAGCCGCCCATCTGCCGCAGAGCGTCCGTGCGGTAGGCCGAAAAACAGCCTGAGGAGATCATCGGCTTGCCGTAGTGGTTCTGAATCCGCTTGAAGAACGCGAACGCGAATAGGTACTCGACGTAGCGGCCCCGCTCCCAGACGGTGCTCACGTGACGGGGGATCACTGAGCCGCAGGCCGCCGCGAGCGCGGGATCCCCGAACGGTTCGAGCAGCAGCTCGATCGCGTCGGCCGCGAGGGTTGTGTCCGCGTCGACAGCCATCGTCAGGTCCGTCTTCACGTGAGGGAGCGCGAACGTCTGTGCGCCAGCCTTTGAGCCTGTGTTCACCGACGGCCGCAGAACGGTCGCACCCGCCGCTCTCGCGACGGCCGCCGTGCCATCGGTCGAGCAGTCGTCGACCACGAGAATCTGCTGCGGCGGCCGAGTCTGCGCTTGCAGTGAGCGGATGGTGTCAGTTATCGACTCCGCCTCGTTGTACGCAGGCACGATGACCGTAAGGCCGGGACGCAGATCCTCGGCGCTCGGCGCGACGCCGAGAGAGCGCGTAGCTGCGCACCCAGACGCGCTCGTTTGCGGTGCTTGTAGCTCTAATCCAACTTGAAAGGCGCTCAAAGCGACCTTTAATTAGGGTGCATGGGCATCTGCCGCAGAAAGCACCCCGGCAATCCAGTCGAAACGCCTACAACCGCCGCACGGCCTGACGTAAAGGCCGAGAAGTAAGCAGAGCGCGCCACGCTGCCGCGTGCGCGTCCACTATGAACGCTAGCACTGCTGACGCTGACGATGCTCCCATGCCCGCGGGCTGCCATTCCGGGAGCCAGCGCCGCCACAAGCAGGAACGGCGCGCGGACGTTGCTCGCGAACATCTTGTCGAACGCCGCCGTGTCGAGCTCTGCTGTCGGGGCCTAGCGCGCCATCCCGGCGTTGTTGATCAGGACGTCAACCTCGCCGACGTCGCTTGCCAGGCGCTGCACGTCGGCCGTATCGCCGAGGTCGGCAGTGACGAAGCTGGCCCTGCCGTCGGCGGCGGTGATCTCCTGGACCGCCTGCGCGCCGCGGGCGGCGTCGCGGCCGTGAACCAGGACCTCGGCCCCGTCCCGCGCCAGTTGCAGCGCGACCGCGCGACCGATACCCGAGCTAGCGCCAGTCACCAACGCGCGTTGTCGTTCGAGGGTGTCTTGGGTGATCGTTGACATTTGAGTTCCTTCGTCCGTCACTACAACTGGGCTTGAGGTATGCGGAGGATGGCTCGGCTAGGGAGCAGTTCGCATCGGGGGGCCCCAGCCTCGGTGTACGGGTGACTTGACATGCAGCCATCTAGCTGCCTATTATTGGCAGCCAGATGGCTGCCTATTCGCTGGATGAGGTCTTCAAGGCGCTGGCCGACCCGAGCCGGAGGCTGCTGCTTGACAGCCTCAACGAGCGCAACGGTCAGACGCTGCGGGAGCTCTGCTCGCGGCTCGACATGGCTCGCCAGTCGGTGAGCAAGCACCTCGCTGTGCTCGAGGCGGCCAACCTCGTGACCACCGTTCGCCGCGGCCGGGAGAAGCACCACTACCTCAACGCGGCGCCCATCAACGACATCGCCGAGCGCTGGATCACGCGGTACGAGCAGGACCGCGTCAACGCGCTCGCCGACCTGAAAAGAGCACTGGAGGAAACCCCCGTGGAGCCCGAGAAGCCTTCATTCGTCTACGCGACTTACATCCGGACGACGCCGGAGAAGCTTTGGCAGGCGCTGACCGAGCCGGCGTTTACCGAGCGCTACTGGTCGATCACGTTCGAGACCGACTGGAAGCCGGGTTCGCCGATGACCTGGAAGACGCGCGGCCTGGCGATCGCCGATCCCGAGCAGGTCGTGCTCGAATCAGAGCCCTACCGTCGCCTGTCCTACACGTGGCAGACGCATTCGCCGGAGTGGACGCAGGCGCTCAACTTCAGTGCGGAGGCCGGCGACCGGCTCGCCTCCGAGCCGCGCTCGAAGGTCACCTTCGAGATCGAGCCGCTCGGCGATCAGGTGAAGCTGACCGTGATCCACGACGATCTGGTGCCCGGCGGGCTGACGGGCTCGATGGTCAGCAACGGCTGGCCACGGGTCCTCGCCAACCTCAAGACGCTGCTCGAGACCGGTGAGACGCTCCCGGACGTCCAGCTGAACACGCCGGCCAGGCTCGGGCTGACGCGATGAACGGCATGCCGATGTGATGCCGGCGCGAGCGGCATGACG
The DNA here is from genome assembly GCA_963744695.1 of uncultured Solirubrobacterales bacterium. Lineage (GTDB taxonomy): Bacteria > Actinomycetota > Thermoleophilia > Solirubrobacterales > Solirubrobacteraceae > Palsa-465. The sequence continues at coordinate 12,624 of CAVUUT010000018.1, forward strand.
ATGGCGCTCCCGCTGTTCGTGGTGATGATGGCCGCGATGATGCTGCCGAGCGCGGTACCCGCGATCGTGCGGCGCGCGCGTGATGGCGCGGTGTGCTCGCGGCGCCGCTGTTCGCCGGCTCCTATCTCGGCGTCTGGGCGCTCGCCGGTCTGGCGATGTGGCTGCTCTATCAGCCGCCCGGCGCCGCCGCGTCCGGAGCGTTGCTCATCGGCGCGGGCCTCTACGAGCTCACGCCGCTGAAGCGCGAGTGCCGCCGGCGTTGCCGTGAGCGCGTCCGCTCGGGCGCACGGTTCGGCGTCCTCTGCTTCGGCTCGAGCATCGGGCTGATGCTCGTGCTCGTCGCCGTGAACGTGATGAGCGTCGCGCTGATGGTCGCGATCGCCGCCGTCGTCCTTGCCCAGAAGCTCTTTGCACCACATCCCGCCCTCGACCTGTCCCTGGCGCTGGCAATCGTCGCCCTCGGCATCGCCACCGCCTGAACAACCAAGAGGAGACCCGCATGACCACCGCTACCCACCCGACCGGCACGCGCGAGCAGTGGCTCGCCGCCCGCATCGACCTGCTCGGAGCCGAGAAGGAGCTGACCCGCCGCAGCGACGAGATCGCCCGCCAGCGTCAGCAGCTGCCCTGGGTGCCCGTCGAGAAGGAGTACCGCTTCGACACCGACGAGGGCGACGCATCGCTCGCCGATCTTTTCGCTGGGCGTTCTCAGCTTCTCGTCTACCACTTCATGCTCGGACCGGGCTACGAGTCGGGTTGCCCGTCGTGTTCGGCGATCGCCGACGGCTTCAACGGCTTCGCCGTCCACCTCGAGAACCACGACGTCGGTCTGGTCGCGGTCTCGCGCGCTCCGATCGAACAGATCCAGGCCTACAAGCGGCGCATGGACTGGACCTTCCGCTGGGCCTCCTCGCACGACACCGATTTCAACTACGACTTCAACACGTCGTTCACCGAGGAACAGCAGCGCTCGGGAGACACCGAGTACAACTACGCCGCGAGGGACATGCGTGGCGCGCTCGAGGCGACGCAGCCGAGCCCGCACGCCGCGATGGCCGGCACCGACAACGCCACCTTCATGCGCGAGGCCCCCGGCATGAGCGCCTTCGCGCGCGAGGACGGCATCGTCTACCACACCTACTCGGCGTACGCGCGCGGTCTCGACTCGCTGTGGGGCATGTACCAGTGGCTGGATCGCGCGCCGTTGGGACGCAACGAGAACGGGGCCTGGTTCCGTCACCACGACCGGTACTGATCCGCATCGCATCCTCCGGCGGCGATGGCTACACCTGCCCGGGCCGCAATGTGTCCGCGCCGCCGGGGCGCGCGCTTGGTCATCGGTGCGGCACAGACGATCGCAATGGCGAGGGCATGCCGACCCACCGAGCGCCCGCAGTACCCAATGGCCACGACCGCACGCTCAGCTTCGTAGCGGCAGTCCGGGTAGCCTGCGGGGCGATGTCGGATCGCATCGAGCCGATCAGCCCGGCGTATCGCGGTGTGATGATCGCCTGCACTCCGAGTGTCGTTTGGTGGGGCCGCTTGCAAGTGACCGGCCTCGAGCTGCTCCCAGTACAGGGCCCGCTGCTGCTCGTCGGCGACCACGACAGCTATTGGGACACCGTCGCGACCGGGATCGCGGCGATGCCCCGCCGGCAGATCAGGGCCTTGGCGAAGTCCTCGCTGTGGAAGAACAAGTTGCTCGGCGCGGCCTTGACAGGGATGGGCCAAATCCCGATCCAGCGTGGGTCCGGCGACGGCGGTGCGCTCGACCGCGCGATCGAGGAGCTTCGCAAGGGCGCATGTATCGGGATCTACCCCGAGGGCACACGCTCACTCGGCCGAGCTCTGCGGGCCCGTAGCGGCGTCGGCTACATGGCGCGGGCGGTGCCGGAGGCGACGATCGTCGGGGTCGCTTGCAGCGGCACGGTCGCGATCCCGCGCTTCCCCAGACAACGCCCGGACGTGCGGGTCGGGTTCTTCGCGTTCGATCGACCCGCGATCGCGCCCGAGGAGTCACCGCAGCAGTACAGCACCCGGCTGCTCGCTCAGGTCCGTCAGCGTGCACCGATAGAGGTCGCGGGCCGCAAGCGCGCCGCGGCGCTCGTCGGCCGGGTCCCCACTTGGTCTCCGGAGCTGGCGATTACCGGCAAGCCCGGCGGCAAGGGCGCATTGGAGGAGGCGCTCGCCCAGACCGCCCCCAAGCACGGCTAGCGTCCTGGCAGCCAAAGAACACCAGCGCTAAATCGCGGTGCGTGTCGCAATCGTATGGTTGTCTCGTTCATCGCCCGGCCCACTCGCTGAGCCCAGAGTGGTCCTTGGGGATCAGCGGCTTGCCCGCTCGTGCCTTGATCTCCTGCACTGCCCATGAGTTCCCGTCCGGGTCGCTGAAGCCGAAGAAGGTGCCGCCGTCGGCCTCGGTGATCACGCTGAGCTCGCTCGCCTCGACACCACGATCCAGTAGCTCCTGCCGCGCTGCTCTCGCGTCCGGAACAACGAGCTGCACACCTTTCATCGAGCCAGGCGCCATCTGGTTTTGCGCTGGCAGATTGCCAAAGACGATCGAACAGCCTGAGCCAGGGGGAGTTAGCTGAGCGACGTTCATGTGCTCGTTCTGCGTGTGGTGATCCAGGTCGAAGCCGACCTGGTCGCGATAGAACTCGATCGAGCGGCTGATGTCGCTGACCGGGAGGACGACAACTTCGAGGGTCCAATCCATGTGAAGCTCCTTTCGGCTTGGTCGTGGGGACCTCGGGAGACATCTCGGTGCTCCGGCGGGCGTCTCCTGTCCTTGGATGTTCAGCTGGGCGCGATCCAGAACGCTATGACTGCGTATTGGAGCGCCGCGGCGAGAATCACGAGGGCGTGGAAGACCTCGTGGTAGCCGAAGACCGATGGACGGGGGTCCGGCCGCTTTGCCGCGTAGACGATCGCCCCCAGCGTGTAGAGCAGGCCACTCAGCGCGACCAGTGTCAGCCCGCCGATGCCGATCGCAGCTGCGAGCTGAGGTGCGGCTGCGACGGCAACCCAGCCAAGCGCGATGTAGAGGATTGTGTGCAGCCACTTGGGTGAGCTGGGCCACGCGAGGTTGAAGCCGATGCCGGCCAGCGCTCCTGCCCACGCTACGACCAGGAGCGCCAGCGCGAGTGGCCCATGGAGGGCCAGCAGCGCAAAGGGCGTGTACGTGCCGGCGATGAGCACGAAGATCATCGAGTGATCGAGCCGGCGCATCCAAAGGCGTGCGGTCAGCGAACGCCAATCAATGCAGTGATACAGCGCGCTAGTGCCAAACAGCGCCGCGACGCTGAGTGCGTAGACCGTCACCGCGATGCGTGCGCGCGCATCTTCAGCGGCGACTACGAGTCCGAACCCGAGCGGCAGCGAAGATAGAAAAGCCCATTGGTGCAATCTGCCCCGCAAGCGCGGCTTGACCAATGCGGGCGGCTCGACCATCCCGATAACGCTACTGGTGTCAACGTATGAATACGAGGCGCGTGAGTCGGGTGCGTGCCGAGGACGACGCTCGGCCGCGGAAGCTGGAGCCGATCCGGGACCCTAACCGGCCAGTACAGCGTGTGCGAAGCGCACGGCGAGGGCGCCGTCACCTACCGCGCCCGCCACCCGGTTGGTCGCCCCGGCGCGCACATCACCGGCGGTGAACACTCCCGGGCGGACCGTCTCGAGCAGATGCGGCTCGCGGTCCTTCAGCGGCCAGGAGAGCTGCCCGTCGCAGCTAGCCACTGCGCTGCCGCACAAGAGGTATCCCGCTGCGTCGACGGCGAGCATCCCTTGTGCCGCTTCGTTGCATGGGACCGCGCCAATCATGACGAAGACCGCGGTGGTGGCTACCCGCGTGGCGGTGCCGCGGTCACGGAGGGTGACGGACTCGACTGTCGCGCTGCCGTGCACTGCGGCGACCTTGGTCTCGGTCATCACTTCGATCCGGGGCGAACCCTCGATCCGATCGATCAGATATCGCGACATCGTCGAGCTGAGTGCCTTGCCTCGTACCACGACTCGCACGCTGCGGGCGCGCGAGGCGAGGTGCAGCGCCGCCTGACCGGCAGAGTTGCCTCCGCCGACGACGATCACGTCCTCGTCCCTGCATCGCTCAGCGTCGGTGGCCATCGCGGCGTGGTACACGCCGGCGCCGCGGAAGCGGTCGATGCCCTCTGCGTCGAGCTCCCGCCAGCGCGCTCCGGTCGCCATCACGATCGAGCGGGCGAGCACGTGCTGGCCGTCGTCAAGATCGACGCGGAGGAGGCCCTCGGGTCCGTCAGTCATCTCGACGACACGGTGAAAGCTCGATAGCACCGCATCGAACCGCCGCGCCTGAAGGGTCGCGTTGCGCGTCAGCTGCGTACCGGAGACCCCGGTCGGAAAGCCGAGGTAATTCTCGATCCGGGTGCTCGTCCCCGCCTGACCACCGGGCGCCCAGGCCTCGGCCACGAACGTGCTCAGCCCCTCGGAGCCGCCGTATACGGCAGCGGCGAGACCAGCTGGGCCACCACCAAGCACGACCAGGTCGAACCGCTCACCGTCGACCTCGGCCCGAAGGCGCAGTGACCGCGCGACCTGCGCCGCCGATGGGTTGCGCATCACGTCGGTCGCGTGAACCAGAACGGGCGTCTCGGATCGCGGGATGTCGAGCCAGTTCAGGAGCGAGGCGCTCTCCTCGTCAGTGTCGACGTCAAAGAAGCGCACCGGCAGGAGGTTGCGCTCCAGCAAATCGCGGACCTCGAACGCCCGGCGTGACCCGCGCGCAGCGATGAGTCTCATGACGCCCTGCCCCCTGGCCTCGTGCCATGCCCGTCGTTCCAGCAACGTGGCGAACACGTGCTCGCCGAACTCTGGCCATTGGGCGACCATCCTCCGCAGCTTGGACTGGTCGAACTCGATGACGTCTGTCGATTCGACGGCCACGCACGCGCTGATCGTCGGCTCACCGGTGAACATGGCGATGTCACCGATGAAGGTGCAACTATCGGCTTGGGCGATGTACACGTTCTTGCCGGGCTTGCGATCGATGAACTCGACGCGCCCCCGCTCGATGACGAAGAACGGGGCGTCGCGGACACCATGCTCGTACAGGACCTCACCGGCCGCCACCGTCCGACGGCGACCGCGCTTGCCCAGCCACGCCAGCTTGGCCTCAGAGAGTCGCGGGAAGAGCACCTCGTCACCGAGGTCAGGGAACTCCTCGCTGCGAATCATCTGCGTCGTCGCCATGGCACGAGGCTAGCGCCGGAGCCAACTGCGACGGCCAAGGTCGCGCGACCATGCCGGCCGCTCCTGCCCAACCAGCTCGCGCGACGCGCCCGCGTTGCTCGGGGTCCGCGCAGCAGAGGCGTTGGCGGTGCGAGATACTGCGGCGGTGCTTGGCGGGACCCGCGAGATCGCGCTGTCCGGGCTGATCGGCGCGCTGTCCTATGCGTTGGACATCACCGAGGGGGAGCCGCCCGGGCACGCTGTGCGGTCGTGTCTTATCGGGATGCGTCTGGCGGACGAGTTGGGGCTGGGAGCAGCGGCGCGGTCGGATCTCTTCTATGCGTTGTTGCTCAAGGACGCGGGGTGTTCAGCGAACTCGGCGCGGATGGCGGCCCTGTTTGCCGCGGACGATCACGAGGCCAAGCGGACATCCAAGCGCGTGGACTGGGCCCGGCCGTCCTCGGCGTTTGTGTGGTCGTTGAGGACGGTTGCGCCGGGCGGCTCGTTGAGAGCCCGGGTAGATCGGCTGCTGGCGATCCGCGACGAGGGCGAGGTGACCCGGTCGCTGATGCGGGCGCGCTGCGATCGCGGCGCCGAGATCGCGCGGATGCTTGGGTTCTCCGAAGCGACAGCGGAGGCGATCCGTGCGCTGGATGAGCACTGGGACGGCCGCGGCCAACCACGCGGTCTGCGGGGTACCGAGATTCCGCTCGCGGCCCGAGTCCTATGCCTGGCGCAGACGGTTGAGATTTTTCACGCGGCGCGCGGCGTGAGCGCGGCGTACCGGGTAGCGGCGAGGCGCGCCGGACAGTGGTTCGATCCCACGCTGGTTGAGGCGCTCGGCGCCTTGCGCGCGGACACGGGGTTCTGGGCATCGCTGGCTGAGCCAGACCTGTCCGGCGTCGAGCCGGTCGACCGGGTGCTGGTCGCCGACGAGAGCCGGCTGGATCAGATCGCCGAGGCGTTTGCTGCGGTTATCGACGCGAAGTCCCCGTGGACCCATGACCACTCCGACCGCGCCTCTGCGATCGCGACCGGGATCGCGGGGGTGCTGGGTTTGGAGGCGCCCGCGGTGCGTGATTTGCGGCGCGCGGCGCGGTTGCACGACATCGGCAAGCTCGCGATCTCTAACCGGATCCTCGACAGGCCGGGGCGGCTCACCGACGAGGAGTACGCGGACGTCAGGCAGCATCCCTTGGTGACGCATCGGATTCTCGAGCGAGTTCCCGCCTTCGGCGAGCTTGCGCCGGTCGCCAGCGCGCACCACGAACGCCTCGACGGCAGCGGATACCCCCGCGGGTTATCAGCGAGTGAGCTGACGCTCCCGATGCGAGTGCTCGCGGTCGCCGACGTGTATGAGGCGCTCACCGCCGAGCGTCCCTACCGCCCGGCATGGAGCTCTGACCGCGCGCTCGAGATCATTGATCTCGACGTGCCCCAGCGCCTCGACCGAGACGCGTTCGCTGCGCTCAAAGACGGCGTCGCGTCAGCAGTGCCCCACCGCTAGCACGAGCTCGGCGACGAAAATCGCCATCCCCTGCTCTGTTCGGGGACGAGTTGGCCCCGGAGTGCTCCAGGGCCGAGCGGACGGTTTCAGGTGCCCGGCTTGGCGCGTCGTTCGGCGCGCCGGCGCAGCGTCTCCCAGGCGCGGTCGAGCTCCTGCGTGATCGCGTGGAGCCGCTCGCGGTGCTCCTCCTTGCGGCCTTCCTGCGCTTCCTCGAGGAGCTCGGTCTCCTCGCCGACTAGCCCTTCGACGTGCGCGTAGGCCTCGAGGTCGCGCGGAAGCCGGGAGAGATCGTGCTCATGCTCGCGCGCGAGCCCCTCGTCTGCACCGAAGCCGGTCATCGACCCATTCTATGGCCAGGGTGCTAGTTCTAGGGCTCGAGCTGATCCTATGGTTCGCAGGTGTCGTCGTCGTTGAGGCGGCTGCGGGCGGGACCTGAATGAGAGGAGAAGACATGGGCGTTGTGCTTCCGGGGGAGTCAGGTGAGTATCGCGCCGCGCGTGATCGGCTGCTGGAGCGCGAGATCGATTTGCGGCGAGCGATGGAGGCGGTCGCGGCGGCGCGGCGCGCGCTCCCGCCGGGCGGACGGGTCAGGACTGACTATGTGTTTCAGGGGGTGGGAGCTGACCGGCCGCCGAGTGACGTGCGGCTGTCGGAGTTGTTTGAGCCCGGCAAGGACTCGCTCGTGATCTACAGCTTCATGTTTCCGCGTGACCCTGGTGATCAGACACCGGGACCGCGCGACGGCGAGACGGCGCAGTTGGCGCTCGCCGAAGGGCCATGCCCCTCGTGCGCAGCGTTGTTGGATCAGCTCGACGGGGCGGCCGAGCATGCCAGCCAGCAGATCAACCTTGCGGTCGTCGCGAAGGCACCGCTACCCCGTGTGCTGGCGTTCGCGCGCGAACGGGGGTGGCGCCGGCTCCGGCTGCTGTCGTCTGCCGGTAACAGCTACAACGCGGACTACTTCGCCGAAACGCCCGACGGGATACAGCGGCCGATGCTGACGGTGTTTCACCGCGACGGCGACACGATCCGGCACTTCTGGAGCTCGGAGCTCTTCTATGCGCCCACTGATCGAGGGCAGGAACCCCGCCATGTCGGCACCCTCGAGCCGCTCTGGAACCTCTTTGATCTGACCCCGGAGGGTCGCCCCGCCGGCTGGGCTGAACAGTTCAGCTATCCGTGAGCCACCAGGCTCCAGAAGGCCCGATATGCATGGCGTCGAGCTAGTGCGTCGTCAACCGCGCGGTCTCGTTGATGAGCAGGCTTTGCAACGTCACGGTGTGCTTGCCTGGGGTGAGTCCAAGCGTCTGCGGGTCGATGATGTCGGTGACGTCGCCGAGCGGGCTCGCGGTGAGCGTCGCGACCTGGGTGCCGTCGATCGAGAGCGTGACCGGGTATCCGGGCAAAAACCCGGTGGCGGACATGAAGCTCGTTGAACCGGGCGCGACTTTCTGCGGCGCGAGGGAGATGCTCGTGGTCTCGAGACTTGAGAGCTGCTGTTGGGCGGAGCGCCGGGCGTGTCGCTCCTCGCGCGAGGCCTGGGTGGCGGCGACGAGGCTCGGGACGAAATTGGGCGCGTAGACGGTGCCCCATCCGGTTGCGACGTCGAAGCCCTGTCCGGCGGTAAACCCGGGGACGAGCACCTGGCCGTCGGGCGTCTCGGCCGAGTTGTTGCCCGAGACGACATCTGCGATCCCGTCGCTTGACCCGGCCGGGCCGAGCGTGTGGTAGAGCGCGGGGTTGATCGGGCCGAGGTCAGCGCCGTTGGCCTGGGTCGCGAGCGCGAGCACGCCGGCGAGCATCGGGGCCGCCTCAGAGGTTCCGTCCTGGGCGTCCATCGTCAGATCGGGCACCGAGCGCATATCGCTGCCGGTGATTGACGCGACGCCGTTCTGGTAGCTGGGGCGCGCAAACACGGCCGAGAGGCCGGCGCCTTCGGAGAACTCCGCGTTCGGCGGGCCGTCATGCCACAGCGGGTCGGGGCCGAGCTTGGCGCCGTTGGTCGAGCTCACGTTGGGGACGCTGCCGCCGACGGCCGTCGCCCACGGCGAGTCATCCCACGCCGCCGTGCTCGGCGTCGTGCCGGCGTCCTCGCACTGAGCATTCGCCTCGGCGAGGTTCTGCACGACGCCGCAGTCGCCGGTCGCCACCAGGAACGGGATCCCTGCGCTCGCCGCGGCGAGCTCGCCCGGATCCTGCGCGGTGATCTCCGCCGCGCCCGCCGGGTAGGTCGTCTCCCCGGTCCCGTCGCTGACCGAGATCACGTTCGCGAGATGGTTAGCCGCGATGTCCTCGAGCGACTCCATCATCTCTGGCATCGCGACGTTCTGCGCCGCGTCGGCCGGGATCACCGTATCGGCCGGGGTCACCGCGAGCAGGATCTTCGCGTACGGCGCGATGATGTGAGCGGTGATGACGTCGAGCGCGAGCTCGCCCTGCCAGGCGCTACACGAGCCATAACTGCCGAGCACCTGCATTCCCTTCGGACACTTGGCAGGCAGCGGGCCTGCCGGGAAGATCGTCGAGATCTGGGGGTTAGGGAGATCGAGCGCCTTGTCATAAGACGCGACCGTCTTGGCGATGCCGGGAAAATCCCAGCCCTCGAGCAGCGCGATCGTCGTCCCGGCACCGTCGATCCCGTGGCGCCACAGGTTCCCGATGCCGTAATCAAAGATGTCCTGAGGACCCGGGGTGAAGTCAGCGAGGCTCGGATACTGACTGGTCATGAAGGCGAGCGCCGCCTCGAGCCTCTTGACCTGCCCGCTCGTCCCGGGAACCGGCGACGCAGCGGCCTGCGCCGGCGAGATGCTCCGGTCGCTCGTGCCACGGATCGGAGCGCCCGTGATCCGCGCGCTAACCGTCCCGGCCGGTACCAGGCCGGGCGAGACGCCGGTCGCCGCCGGAGGTGTGGCCGCAGCGGAGCGGGTGGCGAGCAGCAGCGCAGCGAGCAGGAGGAGTAAACCGGCGCAAAAGACGGAGCCGGCCCGGCGTGCGTGGGCGGACATCATCCCTGGTCTCCTTTTTCGACTTCGATGCGGGGCGCGAGCCTGGCACGTCCCGCGAACTCCCCTTATATCCCCTCAGCAGACTGAGCGCAAACCTCCGCCAGAGCAAACCTCCGCCAGAACAACCTTCAACCAGTCGGCAAGTCCGCGGGCGAGCTCAGGCGGCGGTCGCCAGCCGCTGAAGACAGGTGTGTCGGTCGGTGATCGGCAGAGGACGCGTCCAGGGAGCGCGGAGCACCAGCGTCTGCCCGTATGCCGACCTGTACTGCGGGAAGGAAGCGGGAAATACGAAGCCCGCGCCGCAGGTGAAGGGGGTGCCGGGCGCAACGAGATACTCCGGGCCCAGCACCCGCCCGAGCGGGACCGAGAACGTCCCTTGCAAGCTGATCACCTCATGCTTCGCCGCATGCGGGATATCGGGACTGAACAGATCGAGCGGCCCGATCACGACCACCCCGACCCGGCGTCGATCGCCGGCCAGCGCGCGGCTCACCGTGGCCTGGAGCCGCCCCTGGCGCTGTGCGGTGGACCGCCACCGCGTGATGTCCCCGCGGACCGTGATCGCGCTCGCGATGATCAGTGCCGCGGCGGGGACGATCAGGTACCAGGCGCGGGTTGGGGAGCGACCTCGCTGCGTCAGCGTCGTCCAGCCCGAGATCACCACGGCCCACGCGATCCGTAGCACGCCGTACGCGATCACGAGCAGCGGCAGCGCTGCGAGCTGGTTGGTCCGATTGCCTTCACCCCGCGCCAGCGGGTGGTAGGCCCCGGCAGCGATCACGTACGGCAGATAGGCGAGAACGAGTGCCACGGTCGCGGCGGCGATCATCCATCCCCAGCCTGCGATCGCTGACAGCGGTGTTCCGATCCCGCGGCCGCGCAGCCAGGCGTAGGCGCCGACCACGACGACGATCAGGCCCGCGAGCGCCACTCCCCGTTCAACCACGACCAGCCGGGTCACGAGCGCCGGTCCTGCCGGGAAGACGGACAGTGCGACGGCACCGACTGACTGGTACGCGAACACGGCGATGCGGCCGATCAGCTGCGCGGGCGACACCGGATTGTTCACGTGCTCGCCAAACAGGCGGTTGACGATCAGAAAGACGCCGAACAGGACGCCAATGACCGCGATGTCTGTTCTCCACTGCCGTAGTGCGGCTCGCCACGGGACGACCAGGCGATACACGAGGCAGGAGAACACGATCAAGCCGGCCGCGCTCTCGTACGTCAACAGGCTGAGCAGGTAGCAGACGATCGCCGCCGCGTGTAGCCGGCGGGCCTCGTGCGGTGGGTGGGTGAGGCTCAGGATCGCGAGCGTCGCGCCGACCAGATAAAAGCCCGCGCCGAGGTTGGTGGGCGCGATTGACCACATCAGGCGGGTGCTGTCGGCGAGCGGGTACACGATCAGCAGGGCCGCCAGGACGCCGGCCGTCCACCGGCCCATCCCGAGGACGCTGAGCAGCACGAATGCGGCCGTGCAGACGAGCGCGTCGAGCACCAGCCCGACCAACAACAGCGCCGTGGCGCTGGTCCCCAGCCCCCACGTCAGCAGGTGGTCGATCAGCAGGTAGATCGGCCGGTTGTGGATCACCGCCTCGTGGATCCCGAACAGCAGATAGCCGTGTGGGTGCGCGACCTGCGAGTACGCGAACCGCCAGTCGTCGCGGTACAGCGACGGGTGCGCGATGCGGGGCCAGTAGGTGACCGCCGCCAGCGCCGCGATCGCGCAGAAGCAGGCCACGATCGCACCGAGCGACGGCAGCGGCCGCGCGGTCACCGTGGGCAGATCGCGCAGCACTCGGCGCACGGTCCTGCTCGCGGAGCGCTCAGTCAAGTCATCGCCGCGACACGCCGTACTGCGCTGCACTGTGGTCTGGAGGTTATGGACCAGCGTGCGCCTTCGCCCGGGCCGGCTGATGCCCGCGGGAAGGGAGGCCTCTTGAGCCGTTCTGGAATCGCAGCTCGGACGGAACCGGTGAGCCGTTGCGGTGCGGCTGGTCCGGCCACGCTCGCGCGCCGTTTGCGGATGGCAGCTGCACTGAGACCTCGGGCGCAGCGAGATCGGCGCAAGCGAGCTCGGCCGGCACCGCAGCCCCGGGCGAGCGCTCTGACAAATGGATCGCAATCCCCGCGAACAGGCTCGCGAGCGACGCGAGGTGATGGATCATGTGGACGAAGATTCCGGCGGCCGCTTGCGCCGGCCCACGCCTGCGCAAGAGCAGCATGTAGAACGGCCGGTTGAGCACGACGAGCGCCGTGAGCATCGCGGTGAACCGCGCGGCCCGTCTTCTGAACAGCGCCCCGATGCTGAGCAGGCTGACGAGCGCGCTGATCCGGTGGCGCCAGCCGAGATTCAGATAGACGGGGGCGTACCGTCGCCTCAGGAGCAGGCGCACCCACGGTACACCGCGCAACAGGAAGTCGGTGTACACCATTTGTGAAAGGGTCCAGCGCTTGGCGTGCGTCCCCTGAATCCGGGGATCGAGCACGATCCGGTGGCCCCTCTCGGCCAGTCGGATCCCCAGCGAGACGTCGGCCATGAAGTCGCGCTGATCCCGGCTGCGGCGCGGCCAGCGCAGGTCATCGTTGAACCCGCTCGCCGACTCGAACGCGTCGCGCCGGATCGCGCCCAAGCCCGTCCAGAACGTGCTCACCGGACCGGAGCCCGTCACGCAGACGTGATGGTGAAGGAGGTTGCGAAAGCCGGAGATCGCCCCGTCTGCGCTCGGACTGTCGTCATAGGACCCGATCACGCCGGCGAGGTCTCCGTCCGCGACGAACGCGGCCCGGATGCGGGTGAACGCGTCCGCGTGCACAAGGACGTCGGAGTCGATGAACACGAGGATCTCGGCAGACGCGCGTCGCGCGCCATCGTTTCGGGCCTCGACCACCGACATGCCGGGCTCGTCGACGACGATTACCTCGTCTGGCCCATCGGCCGCCGCCGCGAGCGAGGTCAGGCAACGATCCAGAAACGGCGCGGCATCGGTCGCCGGAATCACGACCCCGACACGCGGGCCCGCACTCGTGAACCTGTCGCCCATGCGCCCATCCGCCCTCTCACTGACGCCCCATCGCCCTCTCAGAGATGCGCCCACCGAGCGGATCATCTCAGTTTCGACCCCGCTGCGCAAAGCGCACGGGCGGCGACGCGCGATGGGCGAGCGCGCCGTCGGGCGGCGGTAGTGTCTCGCCGGTTATGGAGGTGACGCCGTGGTGAGCGCAGCGCCGGCGCCGACCGTCCTTCAGCTCGGGCCGCTGTACAACAATCACCTCAGGCGGTGGTCGGCGTTCGCGTCCGCCCTTGGGTGCACCGTGTACGCCGCCGGCCATGTCCGGCCGGGCAGGCGTCCGGTCGACCTGGCCGGTGTCGCGGATTTCGTTGAGTTCGCACCGGAGCGTTTGTACGGCCTGCCGCCGGGCCCCCACCTGGTCTGGCTCCGCGACCTGATCCAAACCCTCGATCCGGACCTGATTCACGCCCACTGGCTCCTCAAGTGGGCGTATTTCTCGGTTCTCGTCGCGGATCGTCCGGTCGTTGTCACGGCTTGGGGGAGTGACTTCTATCTGGCCGGCGGCCCCGATCGGCGGCGCGCGAATTATGCGATGCGCTACGCGGGTGGTGTGCTCGCCCTCTCGGAGCACATGCGGCGCGGGATGATCGCCCGTGGTGTCTCGGCCGACCGCATCTACACGGCCGACCTCGGCGTCGATCTGGATCGCTTTCGGCCGGCCTCGCCAGACGAGAGGGCACAGGCGCGGAACATGCTCGGCCTGCCGCCCGGCCCGCTGATCCTCAGCATGCGCGCGGGCACGGGGCTCTACAACCTCGACATCGTGCTCGAGGCCTTTCGGATCGTCCGTGCGGGGGTTCCCGACGCCACGCTCGTACTTCTCCGAGGCGACGCGCCGGCGGTACCGCGCGTCCGAGCTGCGCTCGATCGGCTCGGCCACGCCGACGGTGTCTGGGATCTCGGTGGCGTCCCCTACGCCGACATGGCGGCGTACGTGCAAGCCGCCGATGCGGCAGTGTCAATCCCCAGCTCGGACGGATCGCCCCAGTCGGTGTGGGAGGCGCTCGCCGGGGGGGTGCCGGTCGTGCTGTCCGATCTGCCTCAGGTCGCCGAGAGGGTGGGGGACAGTGGTGGCGTGCAGGTGGTCGCCCAGCGCCCGGAGCCACTTGCGACGGCGCTGATCGCGCTGCTCGACGACCTGCCGCGCCGGCGGCGGATGGCGCACGCCGCACGCGGGTGGGCCGAGGCGAACGTCGGCGAACGACCGCAGATCGAGCTCCTGCGTCGCGCGTATGCGTCTACAGCGCAGCGTTGGGCTGACGCGGCGCGATAGCCGCAGGCCGGCCATTGCTGGTCAGATCTCGATACAGGGACAGCAGCCGCGTTCTGTCCGAGTCCCAGTTCAGTTGTGACCAGACCGCCTCGCGCCCGCGCTGACCCATCGCCTCGGCCTCTGAGGCGTGTGTGAGCAGGTAGTCGATCGCCGCCGCGATCGCGGCCGGATCAAGCGGATTCACGACGAGGCCGCAGTCGACGCCAAGCACGATCTCGCGCCACCGCGGGAGATCGGAGGCGATCACCGGAATCCCGGCGGACATGTACTCGAACAGCTTGTTCGAGCGGATCGGATCGGTGTGATTCGGGAGCGGATGCAACAGCACAAGTCCGATCCTGGCGCTGAGCAGTTCCTCGATCACGCGCCCGTAGGGTTGGAACGGAACGATCTCAAGCCTGCCCGACGTCGGCGATGTCGTGGCGGCCCGCGCGACCGTTCGGTCCCGGAACTGCCCGACGACCCGCAACCTGCACTCTCGCTCGGCCGGGAGCAGGTCAAGCGCGCGGGTGATTTCGAAGAAGCCGCGCGTCTTCGTCAACGAGCCGACGTAAAGCAGCGTGTTCGTCCGTTCTCGGTATGGGCACGCAGAGCCGTTGCGCGGCGCCGCGAACTCGCGATGGAGCGGCAGGTTGCCGACGACGACGGTTCTGTCTGCCGGGAACTTCGCGGCGATCGCCGGCGACGCGCACACGAACGCGTCCAGGGCCCTGCGCGCGATTCGTTCGAGCGTGCTCCAGGTCAGGGCCTTCAGAGCTCGGTGCACGCGCCGGTCGGCATGTTCGGTACGTGCCTTCGCGGGATAGTCCTCGTGGACGTCGTAGATGACCTGCGCGCCGCGGCGCTTGAGAATCACTCCGAGCCAGATCAGATGTGGATCGTGGAGGTGGTAGACCGACGCGCGCAGCGCGAATGCCACCCGGGCGGTACGCCACAGACGAGGGAGCTGATCGCGAAGCGCCGGGCGCGCGTCGGTCGCGGCGATCGAATGGAGGTGGACCCCCTCGACGGCACGTTCCGGTGCTCCTCCGACGACCAGGTGAACCTCATAGCCGTCCGCAGCCAACGCTCGACACTGCTTGCGGAACACACGCGTGTCAAGTGGCTTATGGATGATCGATAGGTGCGCGACCCGCATCGGCTTCGGCTTACTCCTCCGGCGGCTCACAGATCCAGCTGGCCGAAGCGGATCGACCCGGCCAGCTTGCCGGCCTTCTTGCCGGCGCCGAACACCGCTTTGCACCGGGAGTTGAGATCGTCGTCGTGCCGCGCCCATCGCCACAGCCCGCCGGCGACGTCTGCGTATGCGCGCCGGTCGAGACGTCGATGGCCAAGCGATGACAGATAGGCATCGTGTCGCTTGCGGACCTGGACGCCATAGAAACCGTGCTGAAAGCCCTCTCTGAACAGCCCCAACTGGGTGCCTTCGTTGCGGTGATAAACCACCGCATCGGGCACGAACGAGAGCTTATATCCGGACCGGAACATTCGGTAGGAGAGATCGACATCTTCGCCGCGCCGTAGACACTCGTCGAACCCTCCGAGCTCGGCAACCAAGTCGCGCCTCGACGCCCAGCTCATGGTGATCACATAGGGAGGTGAGTAGAGCTCGATCGCCTTGCCTTGGTCGTGGATCTCCTCCCCGTAGCGCTCGATCTGATTGGCGCCGGCACGGGCGCGGATCGCGCCGCCGGCGATGCCGACGCCGGGGTCCTCGAGTGCGTCGACGAGGTGCGCCAGCCAGTCACGCTCGACGGTGCAATCGGCGTCGGTGAACGCGACCACATCGCCCGCACCAGCTCGCACGCCGGCGTTGCGAGCGGCGGCCGGGCCGCGCCTGGGCTCGCGGGTGACGATGATCCGCGCGCCATAGGAACGCAGCGCCTGGGCGGTGTGATCGGTGGAGGCGTTGTCGACGACGCGCAGCTCGAGAAGCTCACTGGGGTAGCGCAATTCGAGCAGCGACCGGATGCAGTCGTCGATCGTCCGGGCGGCGTTGTAGGCCGGCACGACGACCGATACCGATGGCCGCCATCCGTTCACGCGACCGCCTCTTCGTACATCGCCATGAACGCCTCGATCTGGGCCGCCAGCGTGAACTCCGAGCTGATCCGACGTTGCGCCGCCTCGCCCATTCGGCGGCGCAGCGGCGGGTCGCGCCACAGCGCACCCAGCGCCGCCGCGAGCTGCCCGGGGTCGCGCGCGACGACGACGAAACCCTCGACGCCATCCGTGACCGCTTCCGAGACCCCTCCCACATCCGTTGTCACCACCGGCACGCCGCAGGCCATCGCCTCGAGGACGACGTTGGGAATCCCTTCGGCGAGACTTGCGTGCAGGAACGCATCGGCCTCGGCGAGCCGGCCGTTGAGCTGGCTCGGGGTGAGCCACGGTTGCAAGCGCACGTGGGGCTCGAGCTCGAGGTCAGCGATCGTATGCCGGATGCGCCGCTGCTCAGTTGACGGCTCGCTGCCCGCATCGGGAACGGCGCCGATGACCTCGAGCTGAGCTGGTACGCCCCCGTCCAACAACGCGCGAATCGTCTGCAGCGCGTATTCGTAGCCCTTCTCCCAGCGCATGTCCCCGACCGCGGTCACTCGCAGGACCTGATCGCGGCGCGGGCGCAAGCGCACGCCATTCCCACCCGGACGAAACAGCTCAGGGTCGACCCCCGGCCGGATCACCCGTGCCCGCGCCGGCTCCATGCCGAAGCGGATCGCCTCTTGCTTGAGCGACTCCGAGACGCAGTGCACGAGCCGCGCCCGCCTGAACACCTCCGGCAGGCGATCCGCGTAGGCGCGCAGCGTTGGGACGTAGGGGTAGACGGTCAGGTCGCTGCCCCAGCAGCTCGTCAGTACCGGACAGTCCCAGACGTCGAACAACGGGAGGTAGTCGACGGCCGACGTGTTCCACTCGAACTGGACGACGTCCGGCCGCAGTCGCGCGAGCGGCACGCAGATCGAGCAGAGGCCCACGGCGCCGCCGCGTCGCCGGCGAAGCGCGGGCGGCACTTGCCGCACGTTGCGCACCAATCGCAGCAGGCGCCCCGGCGCGCTCAACGCCAGCGCAAGTCCAGCCCTGAACGCCCGGAGCGTTCCGGTGCCCTGGGGCGCCACGCGCAACAGCTCGATTCCGGGCAAGACGAAGCGCTCGTCGATGACCGGGTCGGCAGCGACGGTCACGCGCAGGCCACGTCCCGCGAGCTCTGCGAACTTGCGTTGCAAGAAGGTCTCGGGCGGCCACTTGATGCCCACCACGAGCAGGTGTAGCGCGCGCCCATCGACCTGGCTGCGCCCCCGGCGCGCCATCAGCTCGCACCGTTCAGAACGCCGCGGTAGAGGCGCTCGAGTGCCGCCACATGAGCTTCGACGGGTGCCTGGCCGTCGGCGCGCTCGGCATCTGGAGTCCGGCGATCGCGTAGCTCGGGATCGGAAGCGATCGTGCGAAGCGCATCCGCGATCGCCCGTGGATCGCGCCGCGGCACCATGATCGCCGCGCCATCCGGCGCCCCCGTGCTGCGTCTGGTGAGGACCACGGGCAGCTCGCAGTGAAGCGCGGCCTCCAACGCTGCGGGTGACGTCGTCTCGGTAACCGCGGGATCGACGAACACGTCTGCGCGCGCGAGCTCGTGCGCAAGACCGTCCCGGCCGTCGGGAGCGACGAGCTCGACGTGTTCGGTCAGCCCGAGCTGATGGCGAGCGAACGCAACCGCCGGAAGGTGCTCGCCTTCGCCGACGATGCGGTATGAGCAGCGCACGCCGGCATCGAGCAGGACCCTGGTCGCCTGGATCGAGTGCTCGAAGCCCTGCTCCCAGATCAGCGAGCCCGCGCTGAGCATCCGGAGCACCCCGGGATCCTCGGGTTGCTCTCGGTGGCCGGGTAACCCGACCACCGGCGCGTGCAGGATCGCGGCGCGGTTCCGAGGCCAGCCCAACGCCACGGCTCGCTCGAGCACGGCACCGTGGCCGAACAGCAGCAGGTCGGCCCGTTGCGAGAGAAAGCCCCGCTCCGGGGTATTGAGGTCAGCCCCGTCGTCACGGAGGCTGATCACGACTCGCGCCTCTCTCAGCCGTCCCCTTCTCAGTCCCTTCGACGCGGCGACGGCGGAGTGAAAGTGCACGAGATCCGGACGCAGCTGCCTCAGCCGCCGGTCAAACGGGCTCGACTCCGAACGGGCCTTGGGTGCAAGCTCGATGCGCTGACGCAGCCGCGGATCTTCGAGCGCCTCCTCGCCGGGCCATCGTGACCCTTTGCAGAACACGCGCGCATCCCAGCCCGCGTTCAGTAGATAGATCAAGCGCGCCGCGAGCAGGCCGCCAGTTATGTCCGCCGTGCCCGAGGCGACCAGCACCACCCGTGGGGTCACGGCCGCGCGACCTCGGTGTAGAGCGCCTGAAATTCGCGCAGCTGACGATCGAGCTCGAAACGCGACGTGGCGGTCTGCCGACCTGCTTCTCCCATTCGCGCCCGCAGCGCCGGATCTCGCCACAACCGCTCGAGTGCCTGCGCCAGCGCCTCGGCGTTTCGCGGCGCGACGAGCAGTCCCTCCTGTCCGTCGGTCATGGCCTCGGAGACGCCGCCGCAATCGGTCGCCACGACCGGCACGCCCGAAGCCATTGCCTCCAGTACGACGGTCGGGAGCCCCTCCATCAGGCTGGGGACGAGCAGGACATCGGATTCCCGCAGCCGCTCGGCGACCTCCGCCGACGGCAGCGCCCCGCAGAGCCGCACATGCTCGGACAGCTCGAGGTCCTGCACCGTGTGGTGCAAGCGCCGCCGTTCGGCGGGATCGCCCAGGTCCGCGTCCGTGGCGGCGACGCCGACGATCTCGAGCGCGACCGGCACGCCGCGATCGACGAGTGTCCGGATCGCCTCCAGCGCCCACTCGAACCCCTTGACCCATCTTGCCCACCCGATCACGATCACGCTCATCTGCGCGTGTTCGCGCCTGCCACCTCGGGCGTGTGGGCGGAAGACGGTGGTATCGACGCCCTGCAGGATTACCGTCGAACGCTCCGCCGGTACCCCCAACTCGAGCACCCGGGTGCGGAGCGTCTGCGACACGCAGTGCACAGCGGTCGCGGAGCGCAGCAGCTCGGGCAACAGCGCGGCGTAGCTCTCGCCCCCGGGGAGGTGGGGGTCGACGGTGAGCTCGCTTCCATGGCAGCTGATCACGACTGGACATCTCCACACATCGAACATCGGCAGGTAGAGCGCGGCGGCATGTTCCCATTCGAAGTGCACGACGTCGGGCGCCAGCCTCGCGAGCGGCAAGTACAGCGGCAACAGCCCGAGTGTGCCTCCGTACCGCCGGCGATAGGCCGGCGCCATCCGTTTGACGCCCCGCAGCAGCCGCATCAGACGGCGCGGTGACCGGATCCCGACCGAGAGCGCCCGCCACGCGACGGTCACGGGCCGTCGCCTCTGCCCCCCCCGCTGCGGCAGCGCCAGCAGCTCGACTCCTTGCAGCCGTGCACCCGGGTCGTCGATCTGCCGGGAGGCGACCGTGACCCGCATGCCGCGAGCGGCGAGGCCCTCGAGTTTCCAGCGCAGAAACGTCTCGGGCGGCCACCGCACGCCGACCTCGACCAGGTGCAGCGCCTGCCCGTGGCGATGCTCCCGGGTCACAGGCACAGGACCCCTGTCCGGAGGCTGCCGACGAGCCGGCCGAGGCGGAAGGCGGCGAGTCTGATCCAATTGCCGCGGCGCTCGCGGGAGTGCCACAGATCGGGCACCGTCTCGAGCAGGCGGCGCCAGCTCCGCACCGCCTCGCGGTTGTTGGGGCCGGGTATGCCCAGGTGGCGGTACGTGCGTTGGAGCAGCGGGCCGGACCGGCCGTAGCGAAACTGCTGGCGCGCGAGCGACCACAACGTCGCCCGAAACCGCTGCTGCATGAGCGCGTCGGGCGCAAACGAGAGCCGGTATCCAGCCAGCTGTGCGTTCCACGCGAAGCCGTGATCCGAGCTCCCGAAGGTGAACCGTTCGTCCCAGCCGATCTCCCTCGCGATGCGCGTCCATACCCCGAGGTTGCCTCCCGGCGCGTAGCGGAGAAAGCCGTGGTCTGAGATCAGGTCCCTCATCGGCGCCTGCGGACGCCACGCGCGCGAGACGGGGTCATTGAGCGCCTCCCACTCGAGGCGGCCGCCGATCACGTCGGCGTCCGCGGCCGCAGCCACGAGCGCGTCGAGCCATCCCGCGGACGCGACGTCGTCGGCGTCACAGAACGCGAGAAAGTCCCCCTGGGCGGTCGCCGCGCCGACGTTGCGAGCGTGGTTGAGACCGCGGCGGGCCCGAGCGTCGGCGATCGTCACCTGTGGCAGCCGCGATGCGAACGAACGCGCGATCGCGACCGTTCGGTCAGTGCACCCGTTGTCGACGACGACCAGCTCCCAAGCGCCTGCATACGTTTGGGCAGCCAGCGCCCCGAGTTGGTCGGCGATGTGCTGCTCGCCGTTGAGCACCGGGATGACGACACTCACCAGCTTCGGGACCGGCACGGCTTTACGATATTCGGCTTTGACCACCCGGTCCAAAGTCATCCTTGCCCTCCACGGGATTATCCTGCGTGGCGCCGGGCGTCGGGCGCAGAAGTTCTGGGCATCGACGTATCGGCTGCTCGCCTGGGCATGGGCTTCCTATCTGATCGCGGGCGAGCGCGAAGCCTCGGGGTACGTTCGCGGCAGCCTCAGCGGCGATGACGTGCTCCCGGGCCTGTCGGATATCGACGTCGCCGTCGTACTGTCAGATGACCCCGCCGGTTCACGGGCGGCCGCCGTCAGGGCGAGCCTCCGATGGAGGCGACTACGCAGCCGCTTTCGCCTCACCGACCTGTTGCTCGACTACCCGATGGTGTTCGAGCAACACGAGCTCGTCGACGTGGTGAACTCGTCGACGTTCACGCTCGGGCTCGACGGACCGGCCGAGCGCGGCTCGGCTTATTACGGCGAGCGGGTCAGCCACGACAAGATCCGGGTGCTCGAGCGCCCGGGGCTGTATGGCACGACAACGGACTGGCGCCTGGTTCGCGGCCGTGACCGTCGGCCGCCCGAGCACCCACGCGGCGCGCAGCCTCGGCGGATCGCCGGCTGGCTCGAGCTGTGCTCCTGGTGGCAGTGGGTGTTCTCGGTGTGCGGCGATCCGAGCGGACCTCGGACCGCGAGCCTGTGCGTCAAGCTCGTGGCCGAGCCGCTGCGCATCTGGCTGTGGCTTGCCGACGGCGAGCGGCTCGGACGGCGGGCTGATGTCCTGCGCCGAGGCCTGGATCGGCTGCCCGAAGAGGAGACGGCACTGCGTCGTGCGCTGGAGTTGCAGCGGGCGCTGCCCGACGGCCCGGAGCCACCACTGGCTGAGGTGCTGCCGGTGCTGGCGCGGATGTCGAGCCGGATCGCCGAGTTGATTGCCACACAGGTAATCGACGCCGGAACGACCTCGGTCCGGTTCGCGGGCGCGGAGTCCGCGGAGCTGATCCTTCCCCGCAGCCGCTGGCGCCGCACGGCTTCGCTGGTGGGTGGCCAGAAGCCGCGCCTGCTGCCGCTGTGCGACTGGCGCAGCCTTGCATGTCCGCTGCTGCCCGATGAGTGCTTCGCCGTACTCGGGGACGATCCGAGCGATCCGGCCGTGCTCGACGCGGCCATGAGCTCCCAAGGCGACGGGCCGTATCCAGCGCTGCGATTCGATCCGCTGTTGGTGCTGCCGGCCGCACGATGGCGGTCCAGCCTCCGCGCGATCAAATGCGCGACCACGGACCCGATCTCCTTTGCCCTCGTGCAAGGTCGCGGTGAGGCGCAGTTCCCAAACGTCCCGGGCTGGTCCGTGCGCGACACCTCCGCCCGCGCGCTGGCAGAGCACCGAGCGTGGCTCGACGCGCCGCAGCGCAGTGGAGGTGAGGACGTCGCCGGCGAGGCGCTCGCGATGTTGCTGGGCGCCGCACGTGTCGGGTTGTTCGCTGAGAGCCTCGCGGGCGAGGGTGTCCCCGAGCTCTCACTGACTCTCACCGAGACGGTCAGCCGGCTGGCGGAACGGTCGGCGCGCGCACACACGGTTGCCGAGGATGGGCTCGCTGCCTACCGTCAGTTCGCCGTGTCCCGAACGCCGCCGCCGGTGGCCACGCTGGCTGCGATGCGCGCGCTCGTGCGCAAGCTTCCGGCATACGCCGACGCAGGGGGCGGCGCCGGGACCGAGACGTAAAAAGCTCTAGTTTCCGGCGCGCTGACGCTAGATGCGCTCGGCCACCCGCGGCCCAAAGCGGCGATAGCCCCAGAGCCCGACGAGGACCGTCGCGACCGTCAACGCCAGCGCGAACGCGAGCGGCAGCGCTCCACCGGCGTTCAGCGCCGTCGGCGCCGTTGGATCGATCAGGACGTGGCGTGCCTGCACGATCACCACTGCCAGCGGATTGAGCATGATGAACTCCCGCAGCCCAGCCGGAGCAAGCTGGATCGTGTAGAAGACGGGGGTGAGGAAGAACAGCAGGCGCAGGACCACGATCCAGATCTGCTGCACATCCCGGATGCTGACGAACACGAGCGAGAGGATCAGGCCGGTGCCGATCGTGAACGCGAGTAGCAAGACCAGGATCGGCATCATCTCAAGCCACCCGAACGTGGGCGTAACTCCCGAAACGAGGATGAAGCCGAACACGATCACGAGCGTCAGGCCGTAGACGAAGAAGCTCGTGAGCGTGCTGGAGAGCGGCAGTGCAAGCGGCGTGAACGGGATTTTCCGCAGCATCGTGCCCTTGCCCACGAGCGAGCTCATCGCCTGTCCCGTCGCCTCGCTGAAGAACGTGAACAGCGCGATCCCGAGCAGCAGCCCGAGCTTGTAGTGCGGGACCTTCGCCGCCGGCGGGAACAGCTTGGTCCAAACGAAATACAGAACGAGGTACAGCAACAGAGGTTGCGCCAGTGACCACATGTAGCCGATCACCGAATCGAGGTAGCGCAGCTTGAACTCCGCGCGCGCGAGCGTGACCACGACGTCGGCGAAGCGCCGGGTACTGGCGACGTGCTCGGCGTTGCCGTACTCGCCGAGCGGCTGACCTGTCACCTGCGACTCGACCGGCGCGGGCTCACTGGCCTCGAGCCGATCGCGCTTGCGCTTGTACTCGCTGTTGCGCCGGTGGTATTCCTCCAGCACCGCCTCGGGCGGGCCAAGCGCGACCTCCTTACCGCGTTCGAGCAGCAACACGCGATCCGCAAAGCGCGACACGGTCTCGAGTTGATGCGTGACGTAGATGATCGTGTGGCCGCGCTCGATCAGCCGGTCGAATGTGTCCGTGCACTTGCGGCGAAACAGCTCGTCCCCGACGGCCAGGACCTCGTCGAAGAGGAGGAGCTCCGCGTCGACCTGGAACGAGGTCGAGAAGGCGAGCCGGACCTGCATGCCCGACGAGTAGTTCGCGATCGGCATTTCGACGAACTCTTCAAGCTCCGCGAAGCTGATCACGCTCGGGAAGCGGCGCCGCGCCTCGGCGGGGCGGAGCCCGAGCAGCGTCCCGGCGACGAGCACGTTGTCGGCCGCGGCGAGCTGGGGGTGGAAGCCAACCCCCAGTTCGATGAACGGCGCGATCCGGGCGTTGACCTCGATGCGACCGGCGTCGGCCTGGTGAATCCCGGCGATGCAGCGCAGCAGAGTGCTCTTGCCGCTGCCGTTGCGCCCGATCACCGCGAAGAATTCCCCGGGATTGACCTCGAACGAGACGTCGTCCAGGGCCTGCAGGTGATCGTTGGCCGAACTCAGGATCGGATGACGCATCCGCTCCTTGAGCGTCCACGAGCGATGCTGAGGCATCGCGAACACCTTCGACAGGTTCTCGACCCGGACAGTCGCGGTCGCCTGCTCCGGCGAGCCGATCAAAGCTGCGCCCCGCTGCTCCATCGTCACGCAGCACGATAGTGCAAAACGGCCCTCCGTCGAGCGGTGTGCTGTAGTCCTGCCGGTGCCGGCCGACCGCCCGCGCCTGCTCGTCGTAGTCGCCCGGTTCAAGTGGGTGCACATCGCCTACCTGGCCGCGCTGGGCGAGCACTTCGACGTGCTCGTCGCATGGTCGGGCGAGGGAGGGGCCGGCGCGGCCAGCGACGGCATGCGCATGGGCCTGCGGGGCCTGCCGATCGGCTGGATCAAGGACGACGGGGCTGAGCACGTCCGAGCCCGGCTGGGCGAAGCGATCTCCGAGTTCCGCCCGGGCGTCGTGCACGTCATGTACTACAACCACGAGGACCTCACGGTGATGGTCCGCGAGCTCGTCGGTGACTCGGTTCCGATCATGTTCGAGTGCCGCGACCCGCTGACGACGCTCACCGGTGCGAGCCCTGGAGATGGTCATTGGATCCGCGAGCGCGAAGCGCTGCTCGCGAGCGACCGGCAGATCCTGATCAGCAAGGCCGAGCGAGCGTATTACGAGCGCGCGCACGGGATCGACCTGGCCGGCAGCTCGTTGGTGATCCCGTACGCATTTGGAGGCGCGACGATCGCGCCGCCGTCGCCGAAGCTCTCAGCCACGGACGGACGTACCCACATCGCGGTCGTCGGGACCGCGGACGACCAACCCGATCACGGCCGCTGGTACGTCACGATCATTCGCCGGCTGGTCGACCTGGGCTTCGTGGTCCACTCGCACTTCTGGGATCTCGAGGAGTTCGGCGTCTCGCTCGGGCCCTACAGGGAGCTCGCGCAAGAGCTCGATGACTACCACTGTCATCCCACCGTTCCGTACCTGGAGACCGATCAGCTATCGAGATTGATGTCGCGCTACGACCTGATGGGCGTGTTTCACGAGCTCGAGGCCAAGCACCACAACGAGTCGGCGACGCTCGCCGTGTGCCTTCCGACCAAGGCCGTGTGCGGCTGGTTGCACGGCGGCATTCCTGTCGTCTGCTTTCCGCACTACCGCGGCGTGATCGAGCGCATCGACGAGTTCGGGATCGGCTTCGTGGTCGACAGCTGGGACGAGCTCGGCCGGATCGGTGCCGACCGCGCCGCGATCGAGGCCGCGACTCAACGGTGTCTGGAGTGTCGGCTCGAGTTCACCACCGAGCGGACCGCGGACCGGATCACCGAGTTCGTCGCGCCGCTGCTGGCGGGCGCCCAGCGCTAGACGGTTTTTCTTGTGCTGCCGGTCTAGCGCAGCAGCGGCTGCAGCGACGCCCAGTTGCGTTCGTGGTCTGAGCCGAGCGTCGCGCGCCAGACCTGTGCCCGTGCGAGGCCGGCCGCGCAGCACGCCGCGCGCCCGAACGCGACGTCGAGCTTGCCGGCCACATCGGCGAGTCCGCGCTGGAGGATGAACTCCATCCCCTGGTATATCCCGACGCCGACGACGGCCTCGCGCACGAGGGTCCCGACCGCTGCCGGTCGCCGGACGCGCTCCAGCCGCGCCACCGGGCCGAGCGTTCGGCGGCCGATCACGATGTGGCGCAGCGGCTGCGGGGCGGGCTCGATCCGATCGGCAAACGCGTCGAGGTCGAGCAGGAGCTTGGGGTGAAACTCCATCCGCTCGAGCCGGCGCACGCTGCCGGGGGGCAGCCGGGCGGCGTCGGTCTCGTTGATCCCGATTCTGAGCGGAAAGGGATGGAGGCGACCGCGCCTGTCGAGCAACGGGCTGTCCTCCGACAGCAGGCGGATATCGCCACCGTCGCGCAGCGCTCGAAGCGCCATCGTGCTCTTGCCGCCACCGGAGGGGAGCATCAACGCGACCGCGCCTTTGGGCGACCCGAGCGCCAGCGCGTGCAGCCGAGTGAACCCGCTGCGCTCGAGGTGCTCGCCGAAACGCGACACGAGGTAGTGGTAGGCGGCCTCGTAGACGAGGTGCTCGTTCTCGCCCTGGACGAGCAGCCGCGTCCGCGCGCGGTCCAGCACCGAGACGGCCTTGCCGAAGTAGTCGACGATCGTCAGGCCGCCATGCTGATAGACGACATTGCGGGGGGTGATGAAGCTCGCGGGAACCTCACCGAAGCGTTCGAGGTCGGGCGGCCGACGCTCGATCTCGACCGTCACGTCGGCGGGCTCCGCGCCGTCGTCTGACCGCTCGAACCAGGCGAAGTCGAGCCGCACGTTCTCGATCACCTCGGGCCAATCCCCGGTCAGCCGGACGCGGAGGCCATGGACCTCGAGCACGGTCACACCGCGGCCCCGATGACGACCTCGGCCGACACCTCATCGAACGTGGGCAGCCGCGCGCGCGCGGACAGCCGGTCGAGCAGCCGGGCGTAATGGGGCAGCCACAGATGGGCGTAACAGTCGTGGAGTCCGATCGCGGTGTAGGCCTTGCGCTCGACGTGCTCGAGCACCTTGCGCTCCCAGGCTTCGTAGGGCGACGCGCCCGTGTACAGCGGAAAATCGTCGAGCGTCACGGGTAGCCGGACCAGACGGTCACGCATCTCGGGCACGTCGGTGCCGAGCGACCTGCGGGAGCTCGCCAGCCATTCGAAGTTATGGAACGCGAGGCGCTCGTCGGAGATGTCCGGCGTCATCAGTGAGCGCGGTGGCCGGTAGCCCTTCAGCCGATAGTCCAGCTCACGGCAGCGTTGGAGCTGGGGACCGTCCCCGTGGTCAAACGAATGAAACGCGACCGCGTGACCCGCGGCCTGCACCGGCTCACGGACCTCGCTCAGGATCTGTCCGACTACGTTGTAGGTGACGCTGACGCCGGCATCGGCCTCGATCGCGAGGATCGAGTCGAGGGTCGCTCGCGCCGCGAGGTCGGCGCGCCGCGCCAATGCCGTGTCGGCCTCGAGGTGTCCGAGGCCACGCTCGAGGTCGTGAAACACGCACACGACGTTCTCGTCGGCGAGCGGCTCGGTGCGCGCCGCGGGCGTGACGACGGCGGCGCCTGCCCGCGCGACATCGATCTCCCACCACTCGCCGCGAGCATTCGTCCCGGGGAAGTCCGCCATCGGGCGGTCATAGATGCGCTCGAACAGATACGGCTGCACCTCGCGGGCCGGGTCCGTGTGATGCATCGCCAGCTGTGAGCGGGGCACCCGCACGCGCTCGATGCCTCGCTCGCGCGCAAACGCCAGTACCCCGTTGAGCACCATCCACGGCCATCCGCGTAACCGCTTCTCGACCTGTGATCTGTGCTCGCGTCGACGGCCGATTCGTTGCACGAGATCGGATTCGTGCAGCAAGGTGGTGATCGCGCCGGAGTCGATCACGATCGATGCGGTCGCGACTTGTCCCGGCAGGCCGAACTGCTGCTGATGCCAGATCAAGTCGTCGTCGAAGAACAGCTCGGTCGGGAACTTCGAAACGACCCCCGGATCGGCATACACGAGCAGCTGCCAGTGAGCGCCGAGGTCCTCGGACCCGCACATCGCCCGTGCGACCCGGTACCCGTCCGGGCCGCACTTGGGTAGGTGAAATAGCCTGTGTGCGAAGAAGTGCCGGAGCTTGTGACCCTTCGCGACCCACTCACCGGCGCGCTCGGCGCCAATCTCCCTGAACGTCGTCTCGCCGATGGCCGCCATCATAGGCTCCGTCGATGTGGACGCCGTCGACACCCACGCCGCGATCGCTCGTGACCGACGATCTGATCACCGCGCTGATCCCAGTCAAGGCGTACCAGCCCAGCTATCTCCGCCAGGCGGTCGGCTCATTGCTCGAGCAGACCTCGCCAAACTGGCGCGCACTCATCATTCATACACGCGGAGCCCGCGCCGAGATCGAGACCGTCCTCGACGGCGCCGCGCGAGACGGCCGGATCATGCTCACCGAACAGCGGGGACGCAAGCTCGCGGGGGCACTCAACACGGGCATGCGCGCCAGCGATACGGAGTACGCGGCAATCCTGCTCGGAGACGATCTCTGGGCGCCGAACGCGGTCGAGGTGCTGAACCGCAACATCGTCGCGGCCCCCGACGTCGACTTCTTCCATTCCGCACGAAGGTTCATTGATGACGACGGGGCGGCGATCAGCAGCGTGCATCAAGCTCCGTCGGAGGTCACCCGCGAGATGTTCTTCGAGGGCGGGCCAGTGAAGCATCTCCTCTGCTGGCGAATCGGGTTTGCGCTCTCGATCGGCGGCATGGACGAGTCGCTGAACTCCGTGGGTCCCGATGACTACGACTTTCCGTGGTCGATGCTGGACGCCGGAGCTCGGTTCTCGGCGGTACCCGAGTGCCTGTACATCTACCGCGACCACCGTTCCGGTCACCGGCTGACGACGCACCTCCCACTGACCACACATGTCAACGAGATCCGCCGCATCCTTCGCAAGCACGGCGCGCCTGAGGACGCGATCGCGAGTCACATCGCACAGGCCCGCGCCTCCTACCTTCGGCACTGCCTGTACTCGTCCCGGTTGGACGCGTGGTGGGGACGTCTGCGGCGTCGCGATCCCGCGCGAGGTTGGAGAGACGAGTACAGCTGATCGCAGCACGTCTCGACCTTGGTCATCGCGGCGGCTCCGCGGCCGCCGCATGTTCGCGCCGCTCTGCGCCGCGCTCGTGATCGCGTTCGTCGCCGGCGCCTGCGGGGCATCGGGCTCGGTCCGCGATGGGCCGACGTTCGCAGCCGATGGACCGAAGCTCGCGGGGTGCCCCGTGTTTCCGGCCAACAGCGCCTGGAACGAGCCGGTCAGCCGTCTGCCCGTCGCCGCCAATTCCACGCGACTGCTCGCACGCATCGGGCTCGATGTCCCGTTGCATGCCGACTTCGGCACGGTCTACGACGGCGCTCCTGACGGGATCCCGGTCAACATCATCTCCGGTCATATCCACCGCGTGCCGGTCACATTCAAGTATGCATCGCAGTCCGATGGGCGCTACTACCCGCTGTCGCGCGGCGTCGAGGTCCAAGGCGGCCCGCGGTCGATGGGGGACCGACACCTGGTCGTCGTCGACCGCGACACGTGTACCGATTACGAGCTGTACTCCGCGTACCCTCACGACCGCGGTCGCCGCTGGACGGCGGCATCGGGCGCGATTTTCAATCTTCGCTCCAACCACCTGCGACCGGCCGGCTTTACCTCGGCCGACGCCGCCGGACTGGCGATCCTCCCTGGACTCGCGCGCTACAGCGAGGTCGCTTCAGGCGCGATCGATCATGCCCTGCGGTTTACCTCGGAGTGCAGCGGCTCGGGCTATCTCTACCCCGCGCGACACTCGGCGGTCAGCTGTTCCGGACGCTTTTTGCCTCCGATGGGACTGCGGGTGAGACTGAAGGCGAGCGTGGACATATCGTCGCTGCCGTACCAGGCTCGAATCGTGGCTCACGCGCTCAAGCGCTACGGCATGATCCTCGCCGACAACGGCCTCTCGTGGCACATCTCGGGCGAGCCCGACCCGCGCTGGAACGACTCCGCCCTTCGTGCGCTCGGCCGGCTGACGGGTCGGGACTTCCAGGTCGTCGACACCAGTTCGCTGCCGCATCCGGGCCTCTGAGCGGACGACGTCTCGTGCACGTTCTCGTCACTGGACATTGCGGCCGAATTGGCGCTCCTCTGGTCGACCACCTCGAGCGGTCTGGCCACTCGATCGCCGGCTTCGATCTCACTGAGGGATCGGATCTGCTCGATCTTGCGGCCATCCGGCGCGCGGCAAGAGGGGCCGCCGCAATCGTGCATCTCGGAGCGATCGCGACCGACTCCGGCGGCACTCCCGAGCAGATCATGGCCGTCAACGCGCTCGGTACGTTGCACGTTCTGCTCGCCGCCGAAGCCGCCGGTGTGACACGCGTGATCCACTTCTCGAGCGTGCAAGCGCTCGGGATCGCCGAGGGCGAACGGCTCCCTGACTATTTCCCGGTCGACGATCACCATCCCCGACACGCGACGCGCCCGTACGGCATCTCCAAGCGCCGGGGCGAGGATCTGTGCGAGCGGTTCACGCGCCGGACGGGGATCGCGACGGTATCGCTACGCCCGGTGGCCGTCTGGGATGCCGGGATCTACGCGCGGGTGCAGGAGCGCCGTCTCGCGGCGCCCGAATCCGAGTGGCAGCCGTACTGGGAATACGGCGCCTTCGTCGATGTGCGCGACGTGGCGATCGCCGTCGAACGCGCGCTCGAGGTTCGGCTCTCGGGCCATCATCGGGCGCTGCTCTGCGCCCCCGATATTTCCGCGAGCGCGCCGAGTCTCGAACTCGCCGCCCGGCTCGCCCCGGGCGTTCCGGTGCGAGGCCTCGAGCGATACGCGACGGCTCCGTGGCGAGCGCTAATTGACTGCTCGGCCGCCGACGCCGTGCTCGGCTGGCGGCCGCGCTACAGCTGGTCCGACCTCTCTGACGCGATCCCTTGAGCGCAGGGAGGCCTCAGCGGTCAGCCGCCCGCGGTCAGCGACCGCGAACGTGGCCCGCGGCCATCCGCCCGAACTCGAACGCCGCCGTTGCACTCGTCACGACCGGGTCCTGCGCGGCGAACTCGCGCAGCGCCTGCTCGTCATCGGTGTCGACGACCGCGAGGCCGAACGAGTCCTCGTCGGTCAGGACCGGCCCGAACACGACCATGTCGCCGCGCTCGAGGTACGGGCGCCAGTGCGCCGCGTGGCGGCTCATCATCTCGCGCTCTGAGTCGGTCATCGTCTCGGCGAAGTTCGGGCGCGGCGCGATCAGGCGCAGCACGAATGTGGCCATGCGGGGACTCTACGCCAGCAACGGCAATCCCCGATCGTGCTCACCCCGTGAACCGCGGGCCCGACGACGGAGAGCATCGCTGTTAGCGTCACCGGTGTGCCGGCATCCCAGATGCGTCGGCTGGGCCGGGTCGCGCGCGATGTAACGGATCGCGGCTTGTCGGACATTCGCGTGGTAGATGTCTGGAGCTGACGATCGCACGGCCGCGTTTGAGCGGCTGTTTTCGGCGCACTACTGGGCCGTTCGTGGTTACGTGCGGCGTCGCGGGCCGGCGTCGAATGTCGAGGACGTGGTCGCGGACACGTTCTTGGTCGCCTGGCGGCGGTTTGAGTCGGTGGGTGATGATCCGTTGCCGTGGCTGTTGGCGGTCGCGCGCCGGGTGCTCGCCAATCAGCAGCGGGCCGACCGTCGCCGGGGTGCGTTGGCGGCTCGCCTGCAGGGCCTGATCGGCGGGCACACCGTGGGCTGGGAGCCGCCGGTGGAGATGAGCCCCAGGCTCGCGGTGGCGATTGGATCATTGTCAGCGCGCGAGCGCGAGGCGCTCCTGCTGGTCGCCTGGGAGGGCCTCGAACCTGGGCGCGCGGCGCGCGCGGCAGGGTGTACGCAGGCGGCGTTTCGAGTTCGTCTTCACCGTGCACGCCGGCGCGTGGCTCGAGCAGCTCGCCGATACCGCCGAGGGTGCCCAGCACGCGCCGATCGCCAAGGAGATGCCATGAGGTCAGAAGATCGCGTGATCACCGAACTGGCCGAGTCAAACCCGGTCCCGCGCGACGCGCGGCCAGCCGCTCACGATCGCGCCGAGGCAGACAGAGTCCTTGAGCAGGTGCTCTCGGCACCGTCGCGCCCGCGGCGTAGCTGGCCGGTCCTGGCTCCGGTCGCCGGGGCCCTGGTAGTGATCGTCGTGGTCGCGGTGGCGCTGAGCCTCCACAGTTCTCCGACCCAGAGTGGTGTGCCACGCGGGGGCGGGCTCCGGATCGTGCTGCAGGCGCAAACGACACCACAGCAGCCGGTCACACGGGCCGCCCTGTCGCGCGATGCTGAGATCGTCCGTGAGCGCCTGCGGTCGGTTCTGCACGGCTTCAGCGTCACGCCGCGCGCTCACGAGCTGGTGATCACCGCGGGCAAGGTGACGCCGGCGAAGCGGGCCCGGATCGCCGCGCTCGCGTCCGCGCCGGGGGAACTTCATATCTATGACTGGGAGGCCAACGCGCTGACGCCGAACGGCAAGACCGTCGCCGGCGAGCTCGCAGCTCAAGACCCGAGCGCGCTGACGATCAGCCAGGGCGCGAGCGGTGCCGCACCCGGACAGTCGGGCGCGGGAGGCCTGACGCTGTATGAAGCGGTCAAGCTTGCCGCCAAGCAGCCTCGATCACTAAGCGATCACAACGGCCGCCTCGGACCGCAGTACTACCTGTTCGGTGCGCCCGGAAGCGCCGCCTGCGCGGCCGAGGCCAGGACGCAGGGCACGCTCCCAATCGCCGGTCAGCACTGCCTCCTGGCGGGGCCCGACAACGAGCGCTACTCGACCCCGACACGCCAGGCGCTAAGGAACCTCAGCGATCGGCTTCCGCTCGGGGTCAGCACATCGGACGGCCAGGTGATGGTCGTCCAACAGGGGACGACCGTGCTCGAGGCGGCCAACCCGGGCGCCGGCAGCCAGACCGGATTCTCAGGCCACCAGGCTCAGTTCTTCGTGCTGCGCGACAACGTCGCGCTGCGTAACCGGGACATCACAAACCCCCACGCGGCGAGCGATGCGAGCGGGGCGCCGGACGTCGTGTTCGGCTTTGACCCGGCTGGACGCACAAGGTTTCAGGAGATGACCGCGCAGGTCGCGCGGAGGGGTGAGCGCGCCAGCACGTCAGGCCAGTCACTGGAACAGCACTTCGCGATCGCGCTCGACAACCGACTGCTAACTGTCCCCTCGATCGACTACACGGTCTATCCCGACGGAATCAGCGGCCGTGACGGCGCCGACATCTCGGCCAGCTTCACCAGGCAGTCGGCCAAAGACGTCGCAGCCGAGCT
Source organism: uncultured Solirubrobacterales bacterium (assembly GCA_963744695.1). Taxonomy (GTDB): domain Bacteria; phylum Actinomycetota; class Thermoleophilia; order Solirubrobacterales; family Solirubrobacteraceae; genus Palsa-465. Next base: position 45,284 of record CAVUUT010000018.1, read on the forward strand.
TCACTACGGCGCCCTCCCGCTGGCGCTGCGGCTGATCCATCGCTGACGAACGGTGTCATCGCGTGTGAACGTGCTTGACGTCTTCCATGTACCGCCCCGCCGACGCGGACGCCTCGTCCGGAGTGCTGCCGGACTGACGCGCGGCCATATAGGCGGCGTACCAGTCCCACCAGTCGTGTGGGTCGGCGCGCTTCTCGAATGCGTCGTGATGTTCGGCCGTTTCATGCAGCAGCTGTGAGAGAGCTTCGATATCCATCATTCACCGTCCCGGTAGTCGCGTTTTGGTGCTCATGTTGAGCTCCCTGGTTTGCGTTGGTCACCAGACGAATTGCTCGCCACCGGTGTCCGAATCACCCCGACACGCTCGCCATCTGCGCGCTCATCGGCCGGGCCGGCCGCGGCATCTCGGCGATCGCCATGCGGAGCTCCTTCACCGCCGTGTCGTAGATCCCCGAGAAGCTCGGGAACGGCTGGATCGTGTCATCCAGGACCTCGAGCGGGACACGCGCGCGGATCGCGAGCGTCGCCTGCTGCAGCCACTCGCCGGCTTCGGGGCCGAGCGCGTATGCGCCGGTCAGTCGCTTGCCGTCTGAGAGCAGCGTCAAGAACCCGTTGGATTCCGCGTAGGCGTGTGTGTAGGTGGCCGTCTTCGGCACCTCGGACACGGGCACCGTGGCGCTGTACTGCGCTTCGAGTGCTCCGACCGCGGCGGCCTGCGGATCGGTGTACGTGACGCGCGGAACGGCTTCGTAGTTAGCCGGATGTTTATTGCCGGAGATGTTCTCGGCGACGACATCGCCCTCGTATTCGCCGACGTGGGTAAGCGGCCAGATGCCGTTGACATCCCCGATCGCCCACAGCCGCTCGCCCGCGCGGAGGTACTCGTCGACCTTGATCCCGTGCGGGTCGGCCGCGACGCCGACCGTCTCGAGGCCGATCCCGGCGACGCGCGGCCGCCGACCGGTCGCCACCAGCAGCCGATCGCCGCGCACTTCTGTTTTACCGTCGAACTCCAGGACGTACTCATCGCCCTCACGACGCGCGGCGCTGGCGTGCATCCCGAGGATCAGCTCGATTCCGTCGCGGCGCAAGGCCTCGCTGAGCGCCTCGCCCAGCGCCGCCACCTCGCGAGGGATCACGCGCTCGGCGCCCTCGACGAGCGCTGCCTCGCCACCGAGACGTCGCACGATCTGCGCAATCTCGACACCCGCTGACCCGCCACCCAAGATCAGCAGTCGACTCGGGACGGATTCCATACTCGTCGCCTCGCGCGTCCCCCAGACGCCATCGAGCTCAGCGAGCCCGGGGAGCGGAGGGACGATCGGAGCTGAGCCCGTCGCGACCACGACGTGATCCGCCGTATGCCGCACGCCATCGACTTCGACGACGCCCGTGCCCGCCAGTCGGCCCGTGCCGCGGAGCAGGTCGATATCCCTGCTCGCCAGCCACCGCGCCGCGCCTGCATCGGAGTGGTCTGAGACCATGAAGTCACGCCACTTGAGCGCGGCCGGCACGTCGACCTCGGCCGTCGCGGCAGCCTCCCGCGCGCCGTGCACCGCCTCGCCCGGCCGCAGCAGCGACTTCGACGGTATGCAAGCCCAGTACGAACACTCGCCGCCAACGAGTTCCCGTTCAACGATCGCGACGCGGAGCCCGCGTGCGGCCACCGCCGCAGCGCAATGCTCTCCGGGCGCGCCGCCGCCGAGAACGATCACGTCATAGTCATTGCTCGCGCTCATCGTGTCCTCCGTTGCTTGCTCGTGAGATCGGGGCCGATCGACTGCTCATGTTTGGGTCCACTGCCCGGCAAACGTCGAGGAGTGGGTAGCTCTCGCGCGCCTACGGCCCACCGCTGACCGGCCGGTCGGCATCGTCGTAGATGCGAGCTTTGGCGAGCTTGCCGCTCGTGCCACGGACGTATACGGCGATGCCGGCGTCGGGAGGGAGGAGCTCGGTACGGCCCCATCGGACCACGTTGTACTCCACCGCGCACGAATGGCCGTCGTCGGTGACCGCGCAGTGCTCCAGCACGACGCCGCCGCCGTTGGAGAAAAGCCGCTCGTGAAACGCCAATAACTCGTCGTGGCCTTGATGCACGTGCCCGCTGCCGGCCGGCTCCCGGAGATATGCGTCGGGCTCGAATGCCGCCACGGCCGCCTGGACGTCTCCCGCCGCGAGCGCGCCCTGGTAGTCGGCGACGATCCCGGGCGGCAGGACATCCAGGCCTGTCTGCAGCACCGGTAGGCGGCTGGCATGCCTACCGGTAAACGGCCAGGTGCCGTAGTAGATACGCAGGTCGATGATCCTTGCGTCGTCGTCGCGGTCGGCCGCGACCGCCACCGGCAGCTCGATGCGGCCCTGGGGCATGTCGAGCCTCAACACCGTTTCCTCGATCACGCGCGACGGCGTGACGATTCGCTCGGCGTCGTCGACGACGGCGTTGCTCGCGCCGAGCCAGGTATTCGTTTGCGCTACGAACCGTTCGAAGGCGCGGCGTCCCTTGACTCGGCCTCTGACCGGATGATGGAGCTCGGGCTCGCCGGCGAACGACTGTATGAGTGCGTCAGTCTCACCGGACTCCACGCCCGCGAAGTACGGCACCGGTCGCGCCTCCCGCTCGTCGGCGGCATGGCGCTGAATCCGCTCTACCAAAGGGGCCGAGAACAGCTCCGGGAGCCATGGCATGGACGAAGCCTTTCACAGCGGATCAAGCGCTGATAACGCAAATGGTTAACAGCATCGCCGGTCAGATCCACGACCGCCTGCGCCAACGGCGGGTTTGCCGCGCCACGGGTCGGGTAGGTGCCGAACTAGTCGGACCGGGCGGACAGCCAAACGAAGATGCGGACTGCAGCAGTCATCCGAGCACGCACCCTGGCGCTGACCCTCGCCATGAGCGGCCTCTTGGCCGGCGTGGCGACGAGCGCGGCCAGAGCCGCGACCGCCCCCGGCGGTCCGGGCGCGCAGTCCTACCTCGATCTGGCCCGCAAGGACTGCTTCGGCACCGCCCGCAACACAACTTCCAAGGCGTGGTACTCGGTCGCTGACGGCGTGCTGTCGGACACCTTCAGCCCGACGATCGAGCAGAGCAACGTCGGCACCGTCCAGTACATCGTCACCGACGGACATTCGTTCTCCGACCTGCAGCAGCGCAACATGACCTACCGGGTCAGCTCGCCGGACCCGAGCGGGATGGTTTGCGAGATCACGAGCACCGATGACGCCCATCATTTCAAGCTGGTCACCGACTACCTGACCGATCCGGCTCGTTCCAGCGTGATCATGCACACCGCGCTGGAACCCGACGGCTCAAACGACCACGCGTTGAGGCGACTCAAGGTCTACGTCCGCTACGACGCGACGATCGACAACACCGGCGGCGGTGGCCCAAGCAACGCGCTCCCCAACAACGCGGCGATCCGGGACGGCGCGCTGGTGTCCTCGGACACCACGGTGCCCACGGGACCGTTCGCGGCCAACGTGGCCGGAGCGCTGACCGCCGACCGGCCGTTCGCCAGCGCCTCGAGCGGGTTCGTCGGCACGCCGAGCGACGGTTTGAGTCAGCTCGACACCTACCACCACCTGCACAATCAGTACGACTCGGCCACCGACGGCAACGTCGTGCAGACGGCGCAGATCAGCGACCCGAGCCGGCCGTTCACGCTCGCCCTCGGGTTCGGGCCGACCCCCGACGAAGCGATCAGCACCGCGAACAAGAGCGCCGGTACTCCGTACGCCCGCACCTTGAGACGGTACGTCGACGGCTGGCATGACTACGACGCCGGCACTCAACCAGCCGCCGGCCACCGAAGCCGACTCCTACTTCCTATCGGCCAATGTGATCAAGACCGCCGAGGACAAGACCTACCCGGGCGCGTTCGTCGCCGCGCCGGCCGACCCGTGGGGGCAGTCGATGCTGGCCGCGACGACCCACGCCGGCTACACCTATCGCTCGGTCTTTGCCCGGGACAGCTACGAGACGTTCACCGGCCTGATCGCCGACGGTGACCTTGCCAGCGCCCGGCAGATGGTGACCTTCCTCTTCGATCGCGCCCAGCAGGCCGACGGTACGTTTTCGCGTGACTCGCTGGTCGACGGTGAGGTGGCGCCGGACACCTTCGGCCTGTTCGAGGTCGACGAGGACGCCTACCCCCTGCTGATGGCCTGGCAGGCCGGCTTCGGCGGCGACAAGACCTTCTATGAGCAGCACATCCGGCCCGACGCCGACTTCATCGTCAACCATGGTCCTTCGTACGGCGAGGAGCGCTGGGAGGAGCACATGGGCTACTCGCCGTCGTCGATCGCATCCGAGATCGCGGGGCTGACCGCCTCCGCCCACCTGGCCCGGCAGGCCGGCGACCCTGTCCGCGCGCGCCTGTACCAGGCGACCGCCGACGCCTACCAACGCAACGTCAAGTCGTGGACGGTGACCGACACCGGTCCCTACGGCGGGCACCGGTACTTCATCCGCCTGTCGCCCACCGGTGACCCGAACGCCGCCGAAACCTACAACCTCAACAACGGCAGCCTCAACGACGTCGACCAGCGCAGCGTCGTCGACGCCGGCTTCCTCGAGCTGACCCGCCTGGGCGAGCTGCCGGCCAACGACCCGGATGTCCAGACCTCGCTCAAAATCGTCGATTCGATCCTCGAGCGCCAGACGCCGTCAGGCCCTGGCTGGCATCGCTACGGCGTCCAGTCCAGCGGCTCGACCGATGGCTACGGCGACTGCTACGAGCCCGATCCGACCAGCTGCTCACCCAGCGGCGCCCCCTCCTACAACGGCGTCGGCTCCGGACACCTGTGGCCGATATTCGACGGCGAGCGGGCGGAGCAGGACCTCCAGACCGGCGACAGCGCGGGCGCGAACAGGCTCGAGCAGACGATGCACAAAATGGCGTGGGGCATCGGCCTCGAGGCCGAGCAGGTCTGGGAGGACCCCGACATACCCAAGGCCCCGTACGGCTCGGACCCGGCCAGCGCCTCGATCGGCTTCACCGACGGACAGGCGGCGGGCTCGGCCACACCCCTGATCTGGGCCGAGGGGCAGTACGTGCGGCTGGTGCGCGACCTGCAGACCGGCCAACTCAGCGACCAGCCGTCGATCACCCGGGAGCGCTACGTGACCGCGGGTCCGCCAGCCAATGTTCCGGTCACGATCACCGCGCCGTCGAATGGCGCGACGACCACCGGGTCGACGACCGTGACGGGGACGACCACGCCCGGCGCGCAGGTCGCGATCTCGTCGGACCAGCCCGGCTCGAGCACCGACAGCGCAACGGTCGTCGCCACCGCTGCGCCCAGCGGCCAGTTCGCGGCCACGGTGCCCACACCATCCGGCAGCGACATCGTCACTGTGGCGACGACTACGGACTCGCACGCTTCCGGCTGGGCCCAGGAGACGGTCACCGGTTCCTGAGCGGCGCCGCCTAGGGGTAATTGTGTGCGGCGGCCTTGCCCTGCTTTGTCACCTTGATGTAAGGCTTGGTGAACGCCTTCGCGAGTGCGAGGCGGTGCTTCTGGGTGACGCCCTTCCACGTGACCGTGGTCGTGATCAGCTTCAGGCCATCGGTCGCCATCAGCTGCTCACGGGCCGGGAACCAGTCTGCGCCGAGGCCCATGTTGATCGACACGGGCGGCGCCACGGTCCGGGTGGGGACGAATACCTGCGCGGCCTCCTCCGCCGTGCGCTCGAGGATGAAGTACGGCTGGCCGCCGGTGTAGTCGTCGGCGAGGAGCTTGATTCTGTGCGAACCGGTGCCGGTCGTGTACGAGCACTCGGGATTGCCGCTCGTCCCCGTTGACTGGGCGGTCGAGATCTGCTCTGCCTGGACCCCAAGGAATCCGGCCATCGCGGTCTTCGCGGCCTGGTAACAGACCGGGATCGCAGCACTCTTCGCGTCGTGCTTGGCGGCGGAGCTGGAACTCGAGCTCGATCCGCCGCACGCGGCCAACCCCAGGGCGCCGACTAGGGCAGCCGCGGCGATCGTCGGTCGTCCTTGGAGCATCGCACCGAGTCGGGTCATCACTTGCGTCTCGCTTTCCGCTGTCGGTACGCGCGGGCCTTTGCCCGCTGTCCGCAGATGTCCATCGAGCACCAGCCGCTGGCGTGGTTGCGGCTGTGGTCGTAAAAAGCCCAGCCGCAGTCGTGGCCGGGGCACGCCTTCAGCCGCGACCAGCGACCGTCGATCTGCGCGACCGCGACGATCGTCGCGACGAGCGCCAAGGCAGAGCCCAAGTCACGGCGCGCGGACGTGAAATCAGGCGGCGATGATGGGTTGAGCTGCACCGAGAGCCCGGGACCGCGCAGGGCGCGGTTCATCTTCTCGATCGCATCGTGGTCGGGCCGCTCGTCGTTGTTGGCGTACAGCAGCGCGCGCAGTCCCTCGCGCACGTCGAGCACGCGCGACAGGTCGGCGTGCGTCAAACGCTCATGGGGATCGAGTAGCTCGCGCCGTACCAGCCAGTCGGCGAGACCGGCCGGAGAATCGAACTCCTCCCGGCGCGTGTCCAGATTGTGGAAGCTGTTGACGAGCGCCTGCACGAGGCGCAGGTCTCCCGGGGCGGGTGTGCGCTCGGCCGGCTGCCGCTCCGGGGTCCGCCGCTCGAGGGCCGGGTTCACTCCGCTCAGCGCCACTCCCTCGGACCCTGCGTGTCGCGGAGAGCCGTGAGCGTCCGTCACCAGCCAGATACTAAATGATGGTGACGCGGTGTGCGCCGACGCTCGTCTCGGTCAGCTCCCATGCCCTCGCGTCCGCGGGGGCAGTGCGCGCTCGGGTGATCGGCGCGCTATGCGGCTTGCTGGAGCGTCGCCGCGGGCGGCTGGAGCTTGTAGACGAACCGGCGTCTTGCGCTGTGGTAGCTCGGGTTCGGGCCGAAAAAGCAGCTATGGCAGTGCGCTAGTTCTTCGGCGCGGTACGCGTGCAAAGGCTTTGACCGTTGCTCCGTCGCGCGTCGGCGTCGCTTCTGCTCCAGGCGTGCTGGGTGCAGCCCGTCATTCGCGGCGCGCTCGGCGAGACGCCGAGTGTGGGCTCGAAAGTCGCCGAGGCCGCTGTCGAACGCGGCGTCCAGAAGCCCGATCCTGACGGCGTCGCGGGCTCCGACCGGCTGAAACGGCGGCCCAGTGAGCCGGGCTGTGATCGTGCTACCGACGCGGCGGGGGAGGAGGTAGGTCCAGTACTCCGAGCCGTAGAGCCCGCCCATGTGCTGGTAGTAAGGGTTCAGGACAGTGTCCTCGCGCGCGAGCACGCAGTCGGCGGCCAGCGCGAGGGGCACGCCACCCGCCGCGGCGTCACCGGCGAGGGCTGAGATGACGAGGTGCGAATCGGTCTGCACGATGTCACGCACCAGATCATCGATCGCGTTGAGGTTGCGCCAGGACTCGCCGGCCGGGTCCTCCGCCGCCTCGATCACGTTCAGATGGATGCCGTTCGAGAAATAGTCCTCGCCGCCGAGCAGCACGATGACCCGGGTCTGCCGCTGCGCCCGGGCATGGGCGTAAGCGTCGCGCAGGCGCAGGCACTGGTCGGTGCTCATCGCCCCGTTGTAGAACTCGAACGCCAGGTAACCGACCCCCGCGTGCTGTTCATACGCGATCTCGCGGTAGGTGTGATCGTCGCCCAGCGGGCCGTCGAGCGAAACATCGATCTCTGGCGCCCGCGGCTCGATGCCGGCGAGCTCGAGTGCGCGCGTCGCGGGCAGCTTGAAGTACCGGCCGGCGGCAGTGTCGCACCGCTGAGATGCGTGATCCAGACCGCGCCGTCGACCGTGGCACGGCAAACGGCGCCGTGACGCTGGGCCACGAGCTCGCCAGGGCGGCCCTGAAGCGTCCGTTCGCGATGGGCGCCGAAGATGTAGAACTCGCATCCGCCGAGCACGTCCCGCACGCCGGGTTGCCCCTCGCCGCCGCGGATCTTGCGCAGGACCGTCTCGGTGCTGTCTGAGTCCCAGTCGATCGCCCGGACGGACTGGGGCATTAGTGGCCGCGCGCGACCAATCGCTGTTGGCCGCGCGCGACCGTCCCCCCCGGCGGCCGGCGCGAGGATCCGCGTGACGGCGTCCGCCACCGCCTCGACCGCGGCGTGGCGAACCTCGTTTCGGTACAGGCTCGCCTTACCCGCCTCGCGCATCCGGAAGCTGCGCCACGCGAGCGCCTCGCCGGCGTCGAACTCCGCGTTCGCCAGCAACACTGTCACTCCCCACTCGCTGGCCCCGAGTTCGATCGCCCAATCCAGCGACGAGGGTCCGCGATCTCCTGGTGGACCCGGGTGAACCACCAAACAAGGGCATCTGCGCCAGATCGTTTCCGGGATCAGCTTCTTCAGAAGCGGGCAGACGATCAACTCCGGTTGGTGCTCGGCGACCGCTGACTCCATCTCGGCCGCGGAATCTACGACTGCCACGTTCACCTGGTGCCCAAGCTCGGTCAGCGAGATCCAGGCGCGCTGACTCAGGCCGTTGTGAGCGGACACCAGAAACAGAATCCGCAGCGCTCTGCTGCGCTCATCTGCGTCCCGCTCGTCGATCGATCGCGATCGATCGCGTATGGGCACGTCGGTAGCGATGCTCGCATTCATGCTGTTCCCCCTGCTGAGCTCGGTGTGACCTAGCCGGCGCAGCTACGTGCCTGAGCACCGCGGTACACGTGCCAGCCGACATATCTTGCGCGGCGTGGCCAACCCGCTTGGCCGGTCCCTGTTGTACGTCGAACTCCAACGTAGTGACGGGTGCGAGCCGACACATCGGGAGAACTCCCTAAGTTGCCTTCTCAGGCATCCCTATCTGTTGGCCGAACAGGCCGCGCGTGTTAGGCAGACGCTGAACAAAGCTAACCGCACTTAGTCATCGCGGCCGGAAAGAAGGCTCATGCTGAGCATTTTTCGCTCGACGACGGTCACCGCGGCTTGATAATCAGACCGTGGCGCGCGTCGCGTCGAGCCATCGCTTCGTTGGAAGATCCGTCGAGCTGGCGAGTCTCGAGGCGGGACTCGACACGGTCCTTGCGGGGCGAGCCGCCGCGTTTCTCGTCGCCGGAGACGCAGGGGTCGGCAAGACGCGCTTGGTCGAGGAGTTGGTCGCCCGGGCGCAGCGTCGCGGCGCAGTGGGACTGGTCGGCGGATGCCTGGACGTGGAGGAGGGTCGCCTTCCGTTTGGCCCGTTCATCGAGGCTCTTCGCCCGCGCGTTCGTGAGCTCGAGCCCAGCACCCGGCAAGCGGTGCTCGGCCTCGGCGGGGAGCAGCTCGGGCACCTGCTGCCGGAGCTGAATGATCCGAGGGACGCGCCGCGGACTTCGGCGGGTGCCCTGGTGCAAGGGCGGCTGTTCGAGCTGCTGCTCGGGCTGCTGGGGCGCTTGGCGGCTGACACTTCGTTGGTGCTGGCGCTCGAGGATCTGCACTGGTCTGACCGGTCGACCCGGGATCTGCTCGCCTTCCTGGTCCGCAACCTCCGGACCGAGCGTGTCCTGCTGATCGCGACGTATCGATCGGACGAGCTGTATCGCGGGCATCCATTGCGGCCGTACGTGGCCGAGCTTGAGCGCAGCCGCAGATTGCAGCGTGTCGACTTGCGGCCGTTCACCCGCGACGAGCTCACCGAGCAGCTGGCGGGCGTTCTCGGCAACTCGCCGGAGCCAGCGCTGGTGGACTTGATCCTCCAGCGTTCCGAGGGCAACGCGTTCTTCGCGGAGGAGCTGTTGGCTGCCGGCAGCGACGCTGATCAGCTGCCGCCCACCATTCGGGAGATCCTGCTCGCCCGCGTCGACGGCCTATCGGCTAGGACTCAGAGTCTGTTGCGCGTGGTGGCGGTCGGCGGTCGACGCGTATCGGACGGGCTCCTGGCGGCCGTGTCGCCGCTTTCGGATGTCGAGCGAGTTAGCGCCCTGCACGAGGCCGTGGTCCATCGGGTGCTGAATTTCGAGCCGTCAGGAAGTTACTCATTTCGGCATGCGCTGCTGCGGGAGGCCGTCTACCAGGAGCTCCTGCCCGAGGAGCGCTCCCGCCTGCACGCTGCCTATGGCGAGGCGCTCAGCACGGCGCCCGACTTGGCGAGCGACGAACTGACCGTGGCAGGAGACCTCGCCTACCACTGGTACGCGGCTCACGATCTACCCCGGGCGTTGGCGGCTGCGGCGCAGGCCGGGGCCGCGGCCGAGCTGCGGTCCGGGTTCGCAGAGGCGCGGGGCCACTACGAGCGTGCGCTCGAGCTCTGGGACCGGGTGCAAGCGCCCGAGGTCGTGGTGGGCGGCGACCGGATTGGGCTCATCTGCCAGGCGGCCGAGGTCGCCAATCTCGCGGGCGATCATGGACGGGCCGCAGCGTTGATCGGCACCGCGACCCGCCATATCAACGAGGAGGCTCAGCCCGTTCTTGCGGGGGTTCTGCGGGAGCGGCGCGGCCGCTTTCTATGGGCGGCCGGAGACAGCGAGGCTGCGCTGCTGGCGTACGAGGAGGCCGCTCGTCTCGTGCCGCGCGACCCTCCGTCCGCCGCTCGGGCGCGTGTCCTTGCGGCGCGTGGTCAGGGCCTGATGCTGCTCGCTCGCTACGAGGAATCACGCGCCTGCTGCGAGGAAGCGATTGGGATTGCCTGCCGTGTCGGGGCTGACCGCGAACGCGGACACGCGCTGAACACGCTCGGGTGTGATCTCGCGCACCTGGGTGACCCGCGCACCGCCGTCGCGCACCTTGAGGAGGCGCGGCAGATAGCCGAGCAGGTCGGCGATCTCGATGATCTCTTCCGTGCCTATCTGAACCTCGCGGATGTGCTGGCAGGGCCACTGAACCGACTCGAGCAGGCACTGGCGTTGTCACTGGAGGGAATCGAACGTTCGCAGAAGGTGGGGATGGCCGGAGACTACGGCGTCTCGTTGCAGAGCACCGCGGCCCTGGCACTGGTGCACCTGGGCCGGTTTGACGAGGCAGTGGAGGTGTTAACGGCCGCTGAAAGTCGCAACCCGAGCGAGATGGCTGCGATCGACCTCCAGCAGTCTCGGGCGCGGCTGGATGTCCGCCGCGGCGCGTTTGATGACGCCGACGACCGGCTTGCTCGCGCTCGGCGCCTGATGGTGAAGACGATCGATCCGCCCTATCAAGCGCCGCTGAGCGAAATCGCGGCTGAACTAGCGCTGTGGCGCGGCCGTCCAGACGACGCACGCGACGCGGTCGTGACAGGCCTGCTCCAACTGCAGGATGTCGACGACCCGTGGTTCGCCGCTCCGCTGCTGTGGCTCGGGCTGCGAGCCCAAGCCGACGCGGCGGCAGACGCGACTGCCCACGGCGACCGTGAGGCCGATGCGCGCGCGCGGCAGGCGGGTGCCGACCTGCTTGCGAGGGCGAGGGCGCTGCTCGACGGTCTCGCATTCGTGGCCACCGTCACGCACGCATACGTTTGTCTGTGCGAAGCCGAAGCGGACCGACTCACGCGAACCGACGCCCGGCAATCATGGGAGCGCGCGGTGGCCGCATGGGAATCCATCGGGCACCCGTTCTCGGAGAGTTATGCGCGATGGCGACTCGCCGAAGCACTGCTCGCTCACCGGCGCTGGCGCGATGGCGCCGAGTGTCTGGCGCGGGCGCACGCGGTCGCGGCGCAGATCGGTGCCGTTCCGCTTGCCCGCGAGATCGCGATGCTCGCGCAACGGGCAAGGATCGAGCTGCCGAGCTCGGGGTCGACTGTGCCGGCCGACGCCGAGGCGTCTCAGACTCCCGCGATCGCGAGCGGACTTACCGCGCGGCAGCTCGAAGTGCTGGCGCTGATCGCCGCCGGCCAGACCAACCGCGAGATCGCAAAGACGCTGTTCATCACCGAGAAGACCGCGGGCGCGCACGTCTCGAGCATCCTCGGCAAGCTCGGCGTTCGCAGCCGTGTGCAGGCGGCAACAGCGGCACACCGGCTCGGCCTCGTGCCGTCAGCTGAGGAGTAGAACTCTGACGAGGTCCGATCGCGGTAGGGAATTCGGCGAACTCGGGGTCCATCGCCTCGGTCGCGACCGAGATCTAAAGGTTCTGTGAAGACGGCCAGCCAGCCCCGGCGTCGCTCGCGGGACTAGATTTCGGCCGCGTGGTGAGCGATGGCTGAGCGGACCTCGGATCGCCCCGACGTCCTGATCATCGGCGCGGGACCATCTGGAGCGGTAGCCGCGCGGCATCTGGCCGAGCACGGCTTCTCGGTCGTCTGCCTCGAGCAGGGGAGATGGATCAACAACTCGGATTTCCCCGGTGACAAGTTTGACTTCGAGCTCCAGGCGCTGAAGCGGTGGAGCCACGACCCCAACGTGCGCGGTCTCGAGGAGGACTACCCGTGCGAGGTCAGCGAGGCGGACATCCATCCGGTCATGTACAACGCCGTCGGCGGCGGGAGCATCCATTACGGGGCTCAGTGGCCGCGCCTGACCCCGTCAGACTTTCGCGTCCGCACGCTCGACGGAGTGGCCGATGACTGGCCGATCACCTACGAGGACCTGGTCCCGTTCTACGAGCAGAGCGACGTCGATCTCGGCGTGTCGGGCATGGCCGGCGACCCGGCATATCCGGACGGCGCCGCCCCGCCGCTACCGGCGCTACCGATCAACAAGTATGGGCGCAGGTTCGCCGACGGGCTGAACGCGCTCGGGTGGCATTGGTGGCCGGCGCCGAACGCGATCGCGTCGCGCGACTACCGGAACCTCGGAGCGTGCGCGCGCTACGGCACGTGCGAGAACGGCTGCCCAAACGGGTCCAAGGCGTCGGTCGACATGACGCACTGGCCCGAGGCGCAGCGGTACGGCACGCGCGTGATCACGGGCGCACGGGTGCGCGAGATCACGACGGACGAGCGCGGGCTCGCCGATGGCGCGATCTACGTCGATCGCAGCCGGGTCGAGCATCACCAGCCGGCGAGCACGGTCGTGATGGCGGCCAACGGCATCGGAACGGCCCGCCTGCTGCTCCTGTCAGGGGGTGCGCGCTCCCCGAACGGGTTGGCGAACAGCTCCGGGCTGGTGGGCAAGCGGCTGATGCTTCATCCGACGAGCTTGCTGGTCGGCGTCTTCGACGAGGAGCTCGGAGAGCTGGATCGGGCCGGCCGGGCAGAACGTCCACTCGATGCAGTTCTACGAGAGCGATCCGTCGCGGGGGTTCGTGCGCGGCGCCGATTGGAAGACGATGCCATCCGGTGGGCCGTTGATGTCGCTTCTGCTCGGTGGGCTCGACGGCTCGCCGACGTGGGGCGACGCCATGCACGACGTGATCGGCAGAACCCTCGGACGCGCGGTCGCCGTCGCGATCGTCAGCGAAGATCTTCCATCCGTCGACAATCGGGTGTCGCTCGATCGGACCCTGACCGATTCCGACGGCATCCCGGCACCGCGGATCGAGTATCGCCGCGAGCAGAACAGCCTCGACCTCGTCGCGTGGCACATCGAGCGAGCTCGTGAGGCGCTCCTAGCGGCCGGCGCGTCGCGGGTGCTGGTCGACCCGATCATGCCCGATCAGCCGGGCCACCTGCTCGGCACGGCGCGCATGGGCGACGACCCGGCGACGTCAGTCGTCAATCAGTTCGGGCGTGCGCATGACGTGCCCAACCTGTTCATCGTCGACGGCTCGATCTTCGTCACGGGCGGGGGCGTAAACCCGACCAGCACGATCTGCGCGCTCGCGCTCCGGTGCGCCGCCCACATCGTCGCCACCGCGAACCTCCAGCGGGTGGCCGCATGACCCCGGCGGCGCTCCCGTCCGATGCGCAGACGGCGATCCTCCGCCGCCTCGGCGACGCGTTGGCGCCGGCGAGCGAAACGATGCCGTCATTCTCCGAGGCCGACAAGTCGGGTCGCTTCCTCGCGAAGGCCTTCGAGGCGCTCCCGGACCACGGCCCGCTGGCGCTCGCGGCCGCGGACGGGCTCGGAGATGCCGACCCGCACGAGTACCTGGAGCGATTGTCAGCCGAGCAACCCGAGACGTTCTCGGCCGTGCATCTCATCGTCGTGGGTGCATACCTGATCAATCGCCGGGTCTGGAGGCGGCTCGGCTACCCGGGGCGCAAACCGACGCCGGTGCTCGACGACGAGGCGGACTTCTACCTCGAGGGCAGCGGGCTCGAGCGGGTGATCGCGCGCGGCCCGATCTACAGGCCAACGCCCCAATGACGCCGGCGACACGCGCTCAACGGCCGCGTGAACGCTTGAGTGCCTTATCTACTCAGAGAACGCGGTACAGCTCGTACGCGATCGCGTTTGGCCCCGTGAGCCGGCCGCGCCCGAGAAACAGGCTCTCGGTGAGCCAGCCATAGCCGCCCGCGGCAACTTCGAACTGCGGCGCGACCCGCATGTACTGGTCCTCGAACTCGGTCGCCTCGCCGGCCGCGAGCGCAGCGAGGAAGCGCTCGCTCGAGCGGATCAGCGCGACGTCGTAGCGAAGCAGGATCAGCTCGCCGTCGTCGGTGATCAGCTGGGCGCGCGCGTCCGGCCGGCGGATGCCGTCAGCGCCGATGCGGATCCAGTCGGTTCCCGGGAACGCCAGCGTGGCGTCGATCCGTGAGCCTCGCAGGGTCGCGCTCGTGACCTGCCAGCAGAGCCGCTCGCCGAACGGGGAGCCGGTTGTCGGTCCGAGTGGGCCCGCGATCGTCTCGGCGTATGTCATTTCGTATTCGAGCTCGATCATCGTCGCTCTCGTCTGGCTCTCACTGCGCCCGCGCTGCGGCGCGCAGACACCCCCAGGCCATCAGTACAGAGGGTGCCAGCCGGCCGCTCGCGTCAAGCGCGTGTTCGACACACGTTCGTTGTCGCGACAGACGTTGTAGGTCCCGCTCGGCAGGGTGAGCGCCGAGAGCAGCGCGCGCGCCGCGTCATCGACATGGAGGGTCGCGCCGAGGCCCGGGAGTGGCTCGTCGTGACCGGTGCCCGGGCCATCGATGAGCCCGAGGCGCAGCACGACTCCCCGTCTGCCGCCGCGAGCGAACCGAGCGGTCTCGCCCTCAGCTGCGAGCGCGGACTTCAGAATCGGAGAGACCTCCTCGACGGGCGTGTCCTCCGTGACCGGCTGATCTTGGGGGTAGACGAACGTGACTGTCGGCTGCACGTACACGGCGACGCCGGTCGCCAGCGCGGCGTCGACGAGAATCCTCGACCCATCGGCTCGCAGTCGATCGTTGTCCCGCCACGCATCGGGATTCCCGAGCTCGTCCAGCGGCTGGATCCGCGTGGCGAGGTGGAGGACCGCGTCGATCCCCCGGGTCGCGTCGGCGACCGCGGCGCGATCGAACAGATCGAGCTCGGCCCTGCCCGGGGCGTGCAGCTCGTGTCCGGCTGCCCGCGCCCGAGGCTGGAGTGCGCGGCCGAGGACACCCGACCCGCCCGTCACCAGCAGGCGCATCGAGCGCGACGTCGGCTCCGTAGCCGTCGATGACACGGTCTCATGGTCGGCGAATGGCATCTCCGGTGCCTCCTTCAGCAGTTGATTGCATGTTGCGGAGACTCGACTAGCTCGACGATGCCCGCGGGCACCGACAGGACCGGCACCGTCCGGCGTGCCGCCTCGCCGACCTCGATCCGCGGCGCAGGCGGCAGCTCGGTCTCGTAGTAGGTGCCCGGGCCGTAGAGCTGGCCGTAGCGGATGACCACGCCGCCCGCGTCCAGCACCATGCGCTCGTGCTCGCGCAAGATGACGCTACGGGCGCCTTCGAGCTCCCATGCGAGGCTCTGAACGAAGGTGCGCCGTGCCCCGGCGCTCTCCGCCGCGGCGAGCAGGCTGCGCGTCCCCGCGCCCCACATCCGATCATTGCGTCCAGCCAACCGCTCGAGCTGTCGAGACGTCGTCCGGGAGATCGGTGAGCTGATCGAGCACGGCGTCGGGTTTGAACGCCGCAACCGCGGCGGCGAGAGCTTCAGAGTCATAGACATCACAGACGATCGGCTCGGCGCCGAGCGCCTCGAGCGCTTCGACCTTCGCCGGCGAGCGGGTCATCCCGGCGACGAAGTGGCCGGCACCGACGAGCAGTGGCACGAGCCGGGTTCCGATCACGCCGCTGGAGCCGGCAAAGAAGATGCGCATGATCACACCCCTCCGGCGATCGCGCTCGCGCCACGCGCGAACGCGTCGGCGAGAT
The DNA here is from genome assembly GCA_963744695.1 of uncultured Solirubrobacterales bacterium. GTDB lineage: Bacteria > Actinomycetota > Thermoleophilia > Solirubrobacterales > Solirubrobacteraceae > Palsa-465. The sequence continues at coordinate 61,358 of CAVUUT010000018.1, forward strand.
ACAGCGTGTCCATGTACTCGCGAACCGCGTGGATCTTGCCGTCACGAACGGTGAAGATCCCGACGCAGCCATTTTCGTATGGGCGCTCGTCGAGCGTCCGCGCGCGACTCGTCCACTCCAGGACGACCTGATCGCGATCGGCGATTATCGCCGTCGTCTCGAGTTCGATCGACCCGGGCTGGTAGTTCGCCATCGCGGTGGCGAAGAATCCGTCGATGATCCGGTCACGTCCACGCCAGGTTCCGGACATCGGCAGGTCTCCGGCCAGCAAGGTCCAGGTGGCCTCCTCGGCGAAGAAGGAGCGGACCGCCGCTGCGTCCCCCGCCTGCAGCGCATCGATGTACCGCCGCATGACGTTCTTGTTGTCGAGTTCCTCAGTCATCTACAGCCTCCGTTTGTCGGTGATCGAAAGGGCCGAGCTCGGCGACCGGTGCGCCGGTCCGGGCCTCGAGCTTCACCGTAGGGGCGGGCGGCGGCGATGTGAAAGACCGTTCCGGCATCTCTTCAGCACCGACCGGCATGAACGCGCGGCGTCATTGATGGCGATGCGCGGGTCAGATCCACCCGAGGTCCTCGGAGATCGCGACCGCCGAGTCGAGCACCTGGCTGACGGCCCGTGACTGGTTGTACCGGCGCGCGATCAGGCTGACCTCAAAGCACGCCGGCGGGTCCAGCGACACCCACCGCAGCTGCGCCGGCAGTCCAGACGTCGTCGATTCGCCGACGATCGAGACGACCCCGTCCTCGACGATCGGGCTGTAGCGCAGGTCGAACGTGAGCGCGCGCAACGCGACCGTCGGCTCGACTCCGTGCTCCCGGCACAGCTCCAGGACGGCGTCGTAGTGCCCTGGATTCGCCTCACGCGGGTGCAGGAGCAGGGTCTCCTCAGCGAGGTCCGCCACCTCCACGGTGGGGCGGGACGCGAGCCGGTGGTCTCGCCGCAGCAGCACGACCTGCCGTTCGAGGCGGATAACGCGCGACTCGAGGTCGGCGGTTCGCGGCGGGCAGCGGACCAGCCCGAGATCGAGCGAGCCATCGCCGACGCCGGCCACGATCTCGCCAGTCGACCTCACCGATGTGCTGATCGTGATCCCGGGGTGTAGCTCCGCCAGTCGCGCGAGCAGCCTCGGCCCGGTCTCATAGCTGGCGCTCGCTCCGTACCCGACCACGACCTCGCCGCGCTGGCCGGTGCCGTACGTGCGGACGGAGCGCCACAGCTCGTCGGCCGCGCTGAGCAGCTCCGGGCCACGCGCGAGCAGGAACTCACCGGCTTGCGTCAACGCGAACTCGTGCGTGGTTCGATGCAACAACTCGACGCCGAGCTCCTGTTCGAGCAACCTGACCTGTCGGCTCAGCGCGGGCTGCGCGACGTGGAGCCGCTCGGCGGCGCGCGTGAAGTTGCGTTCGCGCGCGACGGCAACGAAGTACTGCAACCGACGCAGATCGGTCACTCCACCCAGACTACCCCTGCGCGGCGGGCCGCCAACCGCTCAGCCGCATCGGGACAGCGCTCATCACCCGCAGGCGGTGATGCCGGCGTTTGCCGAGCTCGGGACTTTGCAAAGCTTGTTGCGGACCGCAAAGTCGCGCCGAATCCTGATTGCGGACCGAACCTGACCCCAATTGACGAGACACTTTGGCTATGCAAAAGAACACCACCTCACCGATGCGGGAGCGTCCGTCGACTCCGGCGACGCTGGGAACGCCCCGCGCCAAGAACCTCGCGCTGATCCTGCTGGCGATGACGCAGTTCGTCATCGTGATCGATGCGGCGATCGTGAACGTCGCGCTGCCGTCGATCGGCGCCCACCTGCACTTCTCACGCGACGACCTCTCGTGGGTCGTGAATGCCTACACGCTCACCTTCGGTGGCTTCCTGCTGCTCGGCGGCCGTCTCGCCGACCTGCTCGGCCGTCGGCGGATGTTCATGGGCGGCCTCGTGCTGTTCTCGCTGGCGTCGTTCGCGGGCGGTATCGCCCAGTCCGAGCCGTGGCTGATCGCCGCCCGCGCCGTCCAGGGGCTCGGCGCCGCGATCGTCTCGCCGGCGGCGCTCTCGATCATCACGACGACCTTCGCCGAAGGCCGCGAACGTAACCGCGCGCTCGGCATCTGGGGCGCCGTCGCGGGCGCCGGCGGCGCGGCCGGCGTGCTCCTCGGCGGGATTCTGACGAGCGGCCTGAGCTGGCGCTGGGTCCTGTTCGTCAACGTCCCGATCGGGCTCGTGGCCGCGGCGCTTGCGCCACGCCTGCTCGTCGAGAGCCGCGCCGAGAACGGGGCCAAGTCATTCGACTTCCCGGGCGCCGTGGCCGTCACCGCGGGGCTCTCGCTGCTCGTCTACGCGGTCGTCGACGCCGTCAACGTCGGATGGGGATCGACGGAGACCTTGCTGCGCCTCCTGGGCGCCGCCGTCCTGCTGGTCGCGTTCGTCGCGATCGAGCGGCGCTCGCGTGACCCGTTGATGCCGTTCTCGATCTTCCGTCTGCGGACGCTCCGTGGGGCGAACATCGTCGGGCTGCTGATCGGTATGTCGCTGTTCTCGATGTTCTTCTTCATCTCGCTGTACCTCCAGGACGTGACGCACTATTCGCCGATCAAGACGGGGATCTCCTACCTGCCGCTGGCCGTGGGAATCATCCTGTCGGCAGGCGTCGCCGCGCAGCTGGTGAACCGCTTCGGTTTCAAGCCTCCGCTGATTGCGGGCCTGTTGCTGATCGCGGGCGGGCTGATCTGGTTCTCGCTGCTCCCGGGGACCGGCGGCTCCTACTGGCGCGATGTGCTCGGACCGTCCCTGCTCGCCGCGGTCGGGCTCGGCTTCTCGTTCGTGCCGGTGACGATCGCCGCGGTTTCCGGGACCAGGCCGCACGAGGCGGGGCTCGCGTCGGGGCTCATCAACACGTCGCAGCAGGTCGGCGGCGCGCTCGGTCTCGCGATCCTCGCGACGGTCGCCAACAGCCGCACCCAGAGCCTGTTCCACGCGGGCGTGCACACGACGTCGGTCGCGTTGACCAAGGGATATGACCGCGCGTTTCTGTTCGCCGCCGGGTTCGCGATCGCCGGCGCGGTCCTGGCCGCGTTGCTGATCTCCTCGCGGGACAGCCGCATGCACGCCAAGGCGGTGCGGGAGGTCGACCCGGCCGTCGCGGCCTAGCGACCCAGGACGAGATAACAGAAGCCGAGGATGCCGCGGTAGACGGTCAGGTATTCCGTCAGCTGAGCGTCGAGCTCCTCGCGAACCTCCTGCGCGCGCGGGTCGGTCGGGTTGGCGAGCAGCCACTCCTGGCGCCCGAGGCGGTAGGTCGACTCGAACACATCCCACTCACGCTGGTCCGCCGTGCTGACGTGAAGGATCCGCCAACCGGCAGCGGCCGCGAGCGCGACGACCTCGTTCAGGTGGACGAGCTCGTCGAACTCGGTCGCGGCCGCGTCGGTCGGCGGCCGCTCCCAGCACCCGTCACCAACGAGCGCTCGACCGCCCGGCGTGGTGACTGCCGCGAGTGCGGAGAACATCTTCTCCGTGCCGCCCAGCGCGTGGCTCGAGCCCACGCAGATGACCCTGTCCGCTGGGTCCGTCCACGCCTCGGCCTGCTGATTGATAAACGTGACCCGTTCGCCGAGGCCGAGCTCGACGGCGAGCGCACGGGCGCGATCGAGCGCCGCGGCGTCGGTGTCGACGCCGACCCCGATGACACCGTCACCGACCGACCCTGGTCCGCCGACCGACGCCGCTGCGTCGCCGACCGCGCGGAGCAGGAGCGCGCCCCACCCGCAGCCGAGGTCGAGTACGCGCGCGCCCTGACCTACATCGAGCTGTTCGAGCAGCAGCGTCGCGTGATCTTCCGACAGCGGCGTATTCCAGCGCATTCGCGCATGACGCGCCGATGCCAGGTCAGCTGCCGGCGGCGGATCAGACCTCGACGCGTTCACCACGTCCGAGGATGACCAGACGGTCGCGGATCCCGTTACCCGAGAACGCCGCCTCGAGCTCGTCGGCCCCTTGGGTGAAATGGGCCCACCCTTCGAAGTGGAGCGGGATCGCCACTCGGGCGCCGAGGATCCGCGCTGCGTCGGCCGCATGGTCTGCCGACAGCGTCAGGTACGCCCGGTCGAACTTCGGCAGCTGGACAGCGCCGGCGTTGAGGAGCGCGATCTCGATCTCCCCGGCCCGCTCAACGATCCCGCGCACGACGCGGCGGGATGCGTTGTCGCCGGATACGTAGACCGTTTCGACGCCGGGCATCGAGAGCAAGAAGCCGAGTACCGGGCCTTGGATCTCGTCGCTCCCGTCCGGTCCGTGCTGCGCGTGGACCGCGGTCACTTTCACCGGGCTTCCCCGCGGGCTCGCGAGGTCGACCTCGGCCCACGGCTCCAATCCGATCACGTTGCCGCCCAACTCGTCGGCCGCTCTGGTGGTGGACAGCACGCGCTCGGCGGACGACAGGAAGGCCCTACCGGCCGGATCGAGGTTGTCGCTGTGATGGTGATGGGAGAGCAGCACGACGTCGATTGCTGGCGCCGCCGTGACGTCGAACGCAGGGCCTGTGAGCTTGGTGAGACCACCGTACTCACCGGGCGGCGAGAGCGCCGGATCGGTGAGCCAGCGAAGGCCACCATATTCGAGGATCGCGGTGGGTCCTCCGACCAGCCGGATCGCGAGCTGCACGTCCCGTACCGCTGAGCCCGAGGCTGAACCGCCGCTCGACACGGGGGCCATCGTTACACAGCAGCGCGTGATCTGACCGCCAGCCGCGCCGGCTGGATCAGGGATCTCATCGCCCGTGAACGCCAATGGCGCACCACATCACCGATTAAGGTTGGCGCCACTTTGCGCAGCTTTGGGTTAGAGCCACGCGGTCTGGGTTAGCGTCACAGGACTTGTGTTAGCGGTGGGGCCGTCGAGTGCCGCCGGGAGGCTAAGCGCCGCGCTCCACCCCTGGCCGCCGACCGTCTAGGCTCCGCTGTCGATGCCCACCAATCCGAGACCGATCTCGCTGTTCGACGTCGCCAAGCGAGCTGTCGAGATCAGCGACCCGGCTGACGCGGATGGGCGCCTCGGCGATCTGCTGGCCCAGTTCGAGGACGCCGACGAGCCGGTGACGTCAGTCGAGAACTTGGAAGAGCAGGTCGCGATTGCGGTCGAGGGCGTCGACGTCGAGATCGACGACCCAGCGGTGTCGATGGCGGCCGCGACGATCTTGTACCTCGCGCGCCGGCGCGACGAGTTACATGACGAGCCGCGCAAGATCCTTCGGCTGGCGGCCCGGGCGGAGTGGAAGGGTGATCCGCCCGAAGCGGTCGTCGAGTGGCTTGCCGATCGCGGCGTCGAGGTCTAGGCGACCTTCACGACCGGCCGTAGCTCGTATCCGCCGTCGAATACGGGCCCGCTCACATCGGCACCTTGATGCCGCGCTTGACAAGCCAGACGTTGGCCGGCCACGAGCTGAAGTAGCCGATGATCATCCCGAGCTGCATCATGAACCAGAAGGCGATCGCGTCGGGCATCAGGTGGTGGGGCGCCGGGAAGAACATGAACGCCATCAGCGCCATCCAGCCGAACAGGCCGATTTCGAAGAAGGTCAGCGAAATGACGTCGGCCTTCGCCGCCGCCTTGAGGCCGTCCCGGAGGCCGAGCCCGCGCATCGGCGCGATCGCGAAGTACTGAAAGAGGATCCCGAGCGCCACGGCGAGCACGTAATCACCGACGTACTCGGCCAGCAGGGTGCTGCCGGCGATCGTGAGCGCGAACGCGAAGATCACCCACTCGGAGATGAAATCGCCGAGCGTGCATCCGGACCCGCAGTGGCTGACCTCGATCGCCATCATCGCCCAGTAGGGCCGCTTGGGCTCGGGCGCCGAGATCGGCTGGGCTGCACCCGGCCGATCCGCGTGCGCGATCGCTGCCTGGGCGTGACTATGGCCGGAGGGGGCCATCTCGTGCCGGGCACCGGCGACTGCTAGCTCGGGCGCCCGCGCTCGCGATCGGACGCCGGCGTCGCCGTCGCGGGCCGGACCTCGCGCGGCCGCGGCCGGTGCGGGGGTCCGCGCCCAGCGCCAGTAGAGAGCCAGCGCGAACGGACCGAAGTACAGGGCCGTGATCGGGAAGACGAAATTCATCACGCCCATCGGCTGGCGGCGATGATTGAACGCGATGTCGTAGGTGATCACGCCCGCGCAGACGAGGCACACCGAGATGTAGATCCAGGCGACGACTGTCAGCCAGGTCGGGGCCATGATGATGTGATCCGATCCCTCCCGCGGGTACTGCCTACATGTTGACGGACGCGAGCAGCTCCGTCATGACCGCATTGTTACTCGTCGCCGGCGCGCGTGGCGCGGGTTGCAGGCTCCGTGGATGTTGGCCGCGGCGGAGCGTCAGATGGTCGCTGCGAAGCGCGCCACGGACTCCACGACCAGTCGCAGCGCATCGAGCGACGCGAGCGGATCACCGGCGATCTCAATGGCGTGATCGACCTCGGGCAGCTCGAGCGTGTCGAGCGCCGGGTTGTCCGGGATCGCCGCCGCGTCCCAGACGGGATCTCCCGTCCCGCCGACGAGCAGCGTCGGCTCGCGCGCGCGAGAGAGCCCGTCGACCACCGCGCGCTCGGTCAGCAGCGGCGTCAGCCAGACCGCCGGCAGGCCGCGATCGCTGACTTGCGCCGCGAGCAGGCTTGCGAGCGACTTCCCGATCACCAGCACGCGTGCGGCGCCGGCGGCCTCGAGCGCCCGCTCGGTGCACGTGCGCTCCCATGCGAGGGCGTCCGCTTGCAGCCCCGGCTCCCCGAGGACTTCGAGCGCGCTCCACCCCTGTGCAATCACCGCCTCCCGGGCGAACCAGAGCAGGGGCGCACGGGTCGGGTAAAACTGGCCCGGGAGCAGCACCGCGCAGCGGCCACGGTCGCCGTCATGGCGGATCGCGTTGCACGGGCCGAGGTCGAGCCGCTCCTGCATCGCCGGACGCACAGTAGTCGACCCGCCTGCCGTCGGCTCGCGCGCTCGGCGCTAGCCGGAGCGCTTGAGCTTGCCGTGCCGCTTCGCATAGCGCTCGCCGGCGTGGAAGACGGCCAGTCCGAGCGGGATCGACACGGCGCCGAGAACGAGCAGCGGCCACACGTCGCGCCACAGCGAGGCGAGGCCGGCACCGTCGAGGATCGCCGCCCGGATCCCACGCAGCGCGTATGTCGCGGGCGAGATCGTGGCAAGCCACTGCATCCACTGCGGCATCACCGAGATCGGGTAGTAGACGCCTGACACGACCAGCAGTAGGCCCTGCGCGATGAAGCCCAGCTGGGCGCCCTTCTCGGGGGAGATCAGCGGCAGCACCGCGGTCACCATGCCGACGCCGACGAACGACACCGAGGCGATCGCGAGCAGAACGATCGCCGCGAAGAAGTCCGCGGCGTGGAAGTGCAGGCCGAAGAACAGCGCCACGACGACAAACAGCAGCGCTGTCCGCAGCACACCGTAGATGACCGCGAACAGGCCCATGCCTCCGAGATGCACGGCGCGCGACAGCGGCGCCATGAACGTGTACTCGATCGTGCCTTCCCATCGCTCCCACGCGACCGTCTCGGTCAGGATCTCGAAGATGATTCCGAGGTAGGACCAGATCACGGCGCCGATCAGCAGCGTCGTGGTCGCGCGCTCGACATCGAGGTGACCGCCGGCCGCCTGCACCCCCTTGGCGATGAAGACGATCGAGAGGGTATTTGCGACCGTCCAGATGAAGAACGCCAGCTCCCACCACCCGTAGCGCTTGACCAGATAGGCGTTGCGCTCGATAACGCCGCCGAGGCCGATCAGCTGGCGAAGCAGTCCACCTGGTCCACCAGGCGGCGGCTCATCGGACATCACGGAAGCTCGGGTGCTCGTACTCACGCGGTCACCTCCTCCTCGTCGTCCTCGAATGCGATCCCGGTCGCTGTGAAGAACGCGTCCTCGAGCGTGGTCGCGTCATAACGCGCGACCAGCTCCTCGGCCGACTCGAGCGCGAGCAGGCGTCCCGCGTGGAGGATCCCGACCCGCTCAGCGAGTGACTCGGCCTCGGCGAGGTCATGCGTGCAGAGCAGGATCGTCGTGTCGTGCTCGGCCCGCAGGTCTGCAATGAACGCCTGGACCTCGCGTTTTGAGCGTGGATCAAGACCGGTGGTCGGCTCGTCGAGCAGTAACAGCACCGGCGAGGTGAGCAGCGCTCGCGCGAGCGCGACCTTTTGCTGCATTCCTCGCGAGAGATCCTCCATCGGCTCGGTCGCCCGCGCGGCGGGAAAGCCCACCCGCTCGAGGATCTCGGGGATCCGCGTCCGGGTGACGGACGGCGTCATGCCGTAGAAGCGCGCCGCGTAGGAGAGGTTCTCGGCCGCTGACAGGCGCTTGAAGAACGATGCCTCGACCGACACCCGGTTGACCAGGCGACGCACCTTGGCTGCGTCATGCACGACGTCATGCCCGAACACCTGCGCCCGGCCGCCGTCGGGGAGCAGCAACGTCGACAGCGCCCGGACGAGCGTCGACTTGCCCGAGCCGTTCTGGCCCAGGACCGCGACGCACTCGCGCCGCTCGATTGTGAATGACAGGTCAGTTAGCGCAGCGACACTTCGGCGCCGACCGCCGCTGCGGCGACGAAAACGCTTTTCAAGATGAGACACATCGACTGCGAACAACGGTTGCTCCTAAAGACGGCATGGCCAGGGACCAGTGACCGAGGCGGCGCTCGGCCCTGATGAAAATTGGGTCACATGCGGGAGAGCAACACAGCAGCAGCCAGCGTAGCAGTCACACCATCGCGGCGAGCGGCGTTACCGGGCTAGGTGACGCGTGCACGCGACCGTCGCCGCGTCCGCGACTCCCGTTTGCGGGTTAGACTCGCGCGGTGTCGCTCGTTCGCGAACACGACGAGCCCCGGAGTCGGCGCGACCGGCCGGCCAAGCCGCCGCTCAGCCGGGCGGCGATCACGGCCGCGGCGCTGGAATTGGTCCGCGAACAGGGGCTCGATGCGGTGACGCTGCGGATGGTCGCTGACCGCCTCGACACGGGGCCAGCTTCGCTGTACGTCTATGTCCCCAACCGAGAGGCGCTGCTCGAGCGGATGCTCGAGACGGTGCTCGCGGAGGTTCCGCTCGCGCGCGTCGGACATAAGAAGTGGCAACCCCGGCTGGCGGAGCTGTTCCGCGGCATGCTCGAGACACTGAACCGCTATCCGGGCATCGCCGCCGTCGGGCTCGGGTCGTCTCGCGCCGGTCCCGGCGCGCGCGGGGTCACCGAGAATGCCCTCGAACTGATGAGCGCGGGTGGTGTCTCGGCGCCCGCGGCTGCCTGCGCGTATGACGCGCTGCGGTTGTTCACGCTGGCCCACGCGATCGAATACGCGATCGAACTGCGGCGGGAACCGGCGGATCGTGCCGATGACCACGCCGAGCGGTTCGAGTTCGGGGTCAACGCGCTGATTCGCGCCGCTCGTGACAGCCGGTCTGGCGCGGTCTAGCTCGACGCCTGACCGGGTCAGCCCCTGAGCAGCAATGGTCGTAGTGAGATGAATTGGTCGAGGCCTTGCTGGTAGACGGCGTCGTAGATCGTGGTGGGCGTGATCGCGCGGGGGTCGCGGCCGTCGAAGAACTCAAACGCGCCGACGGTGGAGGGTGCGATGCTGGTGAGGAATGCGTCCTGGGTCGCGGCGTCGTCGTCGAGCATGAACGTCTCGCCGATCAGTACGGGCTTGTGCCAGGCCGCGAAGGACCGGATCAGCGAGATCGCCGCTGGCGCCTGACCCGTCGTGGGGTATTCGTGGACGGTGAGCATGTCGAGCAGGCTGGCGATGTTGGCGGGCGCGAATGGTCCGGTGGTCTCGGGCAGCAGTCCGATCGTCACGGGCCGGTCGTCCTGGGCGCGGACGGCGGCGGCCATCATGCGCGTCCAGGCGCGCGCGAGCGAGTCCGCGCGGGTGCCGGTGGCGGTCGCGATGCTCTGGACGAAACCACCAGTTGCCGATCTGCCCGTAGTAGTAGCCGGGGGTTGGTGCGACGGTCGGCTCTGAGGTCAGCTCGTAGCAGAGCACCGCGGGCGAGCTCGCGGCGGCGTGAGCGACGAACTTCCAGAAGTTCGCCTGTACGCGCCATCGCGCCTGCCAGGACATGCGCCCGTACCACGTCGGGTGCGAGCGCGGGCGCCAGACGAGATCGCCGGTGATGTCGAGGTACACGCGATCGTGTTGCGCGAGCGCGAGCAGCCGCTGTAGGGCGGCGAGCGTCTGCTCGCGCGGGCGTGTCGGGGTTGCCATCACCTGCCCGAGCTGAAGGTAGATGCGCATGCTGTTGGCGCCCATCGCCCGCGCGGTAGCGAGCTCGGTCGCTAGGACCGCGAGGTTGGCGGCCGTGGGGTGGTCGAAATAGGCGATCACTGGGGCGTGGTCACCGACGCCCCAGTTCATCCCCCACGCGCGCCACGGCTTGGCGCCGGCATACAGCCGGTCCCCGTGCACGCTGATGCGCGGCCATCGCGAGCGCGGACGCTGCCGGCGACCAGGCCAGCAGCGCGAGCGCGCAGCGCTACGACGATCAGAACACCGGCCAGGACGGGCCGCCGGCGCCAGATGCGACGACGCCGGCTGAGCGTCGGGTGCGCGCGCCCGATGCTCGGGCGTCGACGGCATGCGTCGTTCCCGCCCGGGCGTCGCCCGGGCTGCGTGCGGCCAGCCATGACTGCTCCTGTCGCCCCCGGTCAGGTCAGGGCGTCGGATTGCCTGCTCTACTCGTGATGCTTCGAGTGCTTCTCAGGGCGGCGGCGCAGCAGAAGAACGCTCCGCTCTGTCTATGCACCCGAGACCGTGGCGAACAGCCATAACAGGCAGTTCACACGGCGTAACAAGGTTCAGTTGGGCGCTTGAAACCTCTGTTAGCACCCGGAAGGCGACTGCTTTGGCGGGTCAGCGTGGCCTTGGCGGTCGGACCGGCTTTGGCGGTCGGACTGGCAGTCGGTGTCCGCTATCTGGACCGGCCGGTCCCGCCGAGGCTGAAGGTTGCTGCCCGCTTAGTCGGTTGTTAGCGTAGGCACGTCGGGCGTAGTCGATGGCCAATTTTCGGATCCTGGGGTCGGTCGAGGCCTGGAACGGCGCGGAGCGCCTCAGGCTCGGCGGACCCCTTCAACTAAGGCTGTTCGCGTTCCTGGTACTGCATGCCAATCGCGCGGTCTCAGGCGATGAGCTGATCGATGCGATCTGGCGGTCTAAGCGGCCGGGGGCGGACAATCGACTGCCGATGGCGATCGCTCGGCTGCGCAAAACGCTGGCGCCGCTTGGCGCCGGCGGCGAGCCGGTGTTGCGAACTGTTACAGGCGGCTACTTGATGACGATTGAGCCGGGTGAGCTCGATGCGGACGTGTTCGAGACACATGTGCGGGATGGGCAACAAGCCTTGGCGGACGGCGAGCCCGAGCGTGCTCTCGACCTGCTCAGCGCGGGGCTTGCGCTATGGAGAGGCCCGGCCCTCGCCGAGGTCACGTTCCAAGACTTCGCTCAGAGCGAGATTCGCCGTCTGGAGGAGCGACGGTGGGAGGCGCGGGAGGCGCGGATCGAGGCTGAGCTCAAGCTTGGCCGCCACCGCGAGGTCGTCAGCGACCTCGAGGGCTGGCTTGCGGAGCAGCCAGCCCGCGAGCGACTCGCCGGGCAGCTCATGCTCGCTCTTTACCGAAGTGGCAGCCAGGCGATGGCGCTCGAGATCTACCAGCGCACGCGTGCTCACGTCACCCAGGAGCTCGGGTTCGAACCTGGCCCGGCGCTGCAATCGCTTCAGGCCGAGGTTCTCGCGCAGGTGCCGACATTGATCGAGGCCACGGACGGACCTCGAGCGGGTCGCCCGGCGGCCGGCGCGGAGCCGGGATTGCCCAGGTGGCTCGGGCGCTGTCCAGGCGACGGAGCGGGCAGGCCCGGTCAGCGCGCCACTTCCCGCTCGGCTTGCGCCGTAAGGGTCTCCGTTGTTCGTTGACCGACAACCGGAGCGTGATGCGCTCGCCGACGCCCTGGCTGAGGCGGGGTCCACGGGTGGGAGGGCGGCGTTCGTGACTGGCGAGCCCGGCATCGGCAAGACGCGTCTCGTCAGCGAGGTCGCTAGGCAAGCGCATGCGGCCGGCACGCTCGTACTTGCAGGGCGCTGCGACAACGCCCTCGATCTTCCCTACCAACCGTTCGTGGAAGCGCTCGAGCACTTGGTCGAACACGCGCCGCTCGATTTGCTCGAGGCGCACGTGGCCGAGCACGGTGACTCCATTGCGCGGCTAGTGCCGGCGCTCGCGTCGCGCACCTCGCGACCGCCGCTCGTCGCCACGGAAACGAGCGAGTCAGACCGATACGTGCTTTTCCGAGCGATCGAACGGCTGCTGACGGCAACATGCGCTCGGGGCCCCGTCCTGCTCATCATCGAGGACCTCCACTGGGCCGAGATCGCGACCATAACTCTGCTCCGGCGATTGCTCACCTCCATCTCTGCGCCGCCACTCATGCTGCTTGCCACGTGTCGTCTCAGGGAGCCGGCAAATGACCACCCGCTGCGGGAGTTACTAGCGGATCTGCATCGTGACCAGCAGGTGCTCAGACTGGAGCTGGGCGGTCTGCGGCAATCTGACGTGGCGATGCTCGTGATCGGGCTCTCAAGCGATACCGCTGACAGCGCCGACGATCTCCTGACCCGTTCTCTCGAGACGAACACGAACGGCAACCCGTTCTTCATCACTGAGCTCGTGCGAGCCTTGGTCGATAGTGGTGCTCTCGTCAACAACCACGGTCACTTGCAGCTCGAAGCTGACAGGGAGGTGACCGGGCAATTGCCGATCAGTATCACCGAGACGCTCGCCAGACGGATGGCGCGTATCGCACCGAACGTCGAACGCTGCCTCCAACTGGGGGCCGTGTTCGGGGATGAATTCGACATTGCCCTGATGTCGGAGGTCACCGACGTTGTGCCGATCGCCGACACGCTCGACGATGCCGTCAAGGCCGGCATCCTGATCGAAGTGCCGGGCGAGCCCGGTCGTTTCAGGTTCGTGCACGCGCTCGTCCAGCGTTATCTGTATGGGGAGCTGGGCTCAGCGCGGCGAGCGGCGCTGCACGGACAAATCGCGCTCGCGCTGGAGAGTCGGCTCGCGACACGGCCGATCGCGTGCGGCGGACATAGCGCGACACTGGCTGGCCGCTGGCGACTCGGGTTACGAAGGCGCGCTCCAGTATGCAGCGCGCGCTGGGGACGAAGCGCTCGGAAAGCTTGCGCCAGAACAAGCCCGTCGCTGGTATGAACTGGCTCTCGAGCTAATCGCGCGAGAGCAGGAAGCGCGTGGGGGACAACGGTGCGATCTGTTGATCGGGCGGGGCGAGGCGGAGCGCCAAGCGGGCGACCGCAGGTTTCGAGAGACCCTGCTCGAAGCCGCCGATCTTGCTCGACAGCTCGACGACGGACCAAGGCTGGTCCGGGCCGCGCTGGCAAACACCCGCGGGATGCAGAGTGAGACCGGAGTCGTCGATGAGCATCGCGTCGCGACGCTCGACGCGGCGCTCGCGGCCGTCCGCGACAGCGATACTGCCACCCGCGCACGCCTGCTGGCGATCCAGGCGGCCGAGCTGATGTACTCCGACGATCGCGACCGTCGCACCGCGTTGAGCGACGAGGCGCTCGTACTTGCGCGCGAGTTGCAAGACCCGAACACACTCAGCACGGTCCTCAACATGCGCTTCGTGACGTTGCTGGCGCCCGACACTTGCGACGAGCGCCGCGAGAGCAGCACCGAGGCGGTCCTGGTGTCGGAGCGGGTCGACGACCCACTCGCGAGGTTCTACGCCTACCACTGGCGCGGGTACGCGGCAATCGAGGCCGCGAATATCGGCGACGCGCGGGCTTGGCTCGGACGCGAGCGCGAGATCGCTGAGCGCTTTCGCCAGCCGACGGCACTCTGGCTGGCGCGCGCGGACGCGGCGAATCTGGCGATCGTCGCCGGACAACTCGAGCACGCCAGGCGGCTCGCCGTGGCCGCCCTCGAGATCGGCCAGCAGAGCGAGCCCGACGCGCTCGCCTGCTACGCCGCCCAGCAGGCGTGCATCACGTTCGAGCTGGGTCGCCTCGGAGATCTAATCCCGGAACTTGAGCAGACCGTCGATGCGAACCCCGGCGTGCCGGCATTTCGAGCAACGTTTGCGCTCGCCCTGACAGAGGGTTCACGGCTCGCCGAGGCGCAAGCAATTCTCGATCAAGCCACCGCGTCAGGGTTTGATGATCTGCCCTTCGATGTCACGTGGCTCGCGGCGGTCTGCATCTATGCGTATGTCAGCTCGGTGCTCGCAGACGCGCCGTCGGCCGAGATGCTGTACAGGCTGCTCGAACCGTGGCACGAACAGATCGTGTTCCCTGCGTTTGGAGTCTGGGGACCGGTCGACCTCTACCTCGGCGCGCTGGCCCGCGTGGTGAATGAGTTGGACGCCGCCAGGCGCCACCTGGCGAAGGCCGCGGAGACGGCAGTCCCGCGCCGAAGCTCCGCTTTGGGCGACCCGGGCGGCGAGCCTGCTCGCACAGCTCGAGGGAGGCGAGTGACAGGATCAACAACAAGCCGATCGACGGAGCGATCAGGGTCGCGATCCTCGGGGGCGGCTGCGGGGGGCTCGCAGCTGCGTGGAAGCTGAGCTCAACGGCCGCGCTGCGCGAGCGGTTCGACGTCAGCGTGTATCAACTCGGATGGCAGCTCGGCGGCAAAGGCGCGAGCGGTCGGATGCCACACGGGAACGGAGGGGCGGGGGTTGGACAGCGCATCGAGGAGCACGGGCTGCACATCTGGTTCGGCTTCTACGACCACGCCTTCGGGATGCTGAGAGCAGGCCTACGAGGAGACGGGGCTCGCCACGGGCGATGACTGGTGGAGAGTCCCGTTCGAGAAATGCAATTCGGTCTCGTTGTATGAGCAGCGAGACGATGACACGTGGGTTAGGCAGACCGTCGATCTTCCGGCTCGTGGCGGTCCGGATCGAGGGCCGCCGACCGAGCCAAGCCACGCGCCGCTGACGCGCGTCATCGCCCGCACGACGCGCCTGCTGGCGACTGGCTTGCGCACCGAGCTCGGTCCGACTGGCGCGCGTCGCGGCGGCGCAGGGGCCGATGGACGGCGACCCTCTGTCCGTGCCGTGTCGGTCCTCGACCAGATAGCCGGCGAGCTGAACCGGATCGAGACACCGCTCACGCTCGAGGGAGACGAGGCGGCTCGCCCGACTCACCCGTGGACGCGAACGGGTCGGAGCACGCCCACTGCACAGCTGTGCGCAGGGCGACGATGGACCCGATGCTTGACCGCCTGTGGCAGGTCGTGCGCGAGCTGCAGAGCCAGTACGCCAAGCGCGAGACGTCGCACCGCGCCCGGCTCTGGTGTCGGGGTGCTCGAGCTGGTCGCGGCTTCGCTGGCGGGGATCATGGCCGACGACGTCGTCTGGCGGGGCTTCGGCGCGCTGGACGAGGAGGACCTACGCGAGTGGTTGGGCCGCCACGGAGCGAGCGACGAGACGCTCGCTCGCTCCCCGGTCTTACGCGGGCTGTATGACCTCACATTCGCCTACCGCGACGGAGACAAGCGGCGGCCCAGCCTGGCGGCGGGCAAGGGTCTCCAGGCGCTGCTGATGATGATCAACTACGAGGGCGCATTCATGTGGCGGATGCGCGCGGGCATGGGCGACGTCGTGTTCGCGCCGCTGTACCTCGGGCTCAAGCAGCGGGGCGTGAAGTTTAACTTCTTCTCGCGGGTCAGCCGCCTGCGGCTGATGCCGGGCAAACCGATCGTCGATGCGATCGAGCTCGTACGAGAGGCGAACGTGATCGCCGGCGCCGAGCGGGTATGACCCGCTCAAGCCGATCGGTCAATGGTGGTGCTGGCCGTCGACGCCGGACCGAAGCCAGCTCGAGCGACGCCGAACCTCGAAGGCTGAGACTCTGACCCGCGGCACGGACTTCGACGAAGTTGTGCTCGCGATCCCGGTGGGAGCGCTCGACGACATCTGCTCGGAGTTGGCGCAGGCCAACCGGCGCTTCAAGCAGATGCTCGATGGCGCCCACACGGTGCGAACGAAGGCACTCCAGGTGTGGCTGACGAGACCCTTGGACGAGCTTCGAGGGCAGGCACGCTGGGGAGGGGCTCGACCCGCCCGCGACCGGGTATGCCGAGCCGTTTGACACCTACTGTGACATGAGTCATCTGCTCGAGGCCGAGGGGTACGGTGACGACTTCACCCCCAAGGGAGTGGCCTACTTCTGCTCGGTGCTCTCAGATGACATCGACGGGTCGCAGCCCGAGACCGCTGTTCGCGCGGCGGCTCGGCAGTACCTCGAACAGCACGCCCGAGTGATCTGGCCCGGAGCGTTCGAAGGTGGGAGGTTCGATTGGAACGTCGTGTTCGACCCCGCCGAGCGCGCAGGACCCGATCGGCTCGAGGCGCAGTACGTACGAGCCAACGTTGCTCTGACCGACCGGTACGTGACGACGCCAGCCGGCAGCGTCGACTCGCGGCTGGACCCCGGCGAGTCCGGTTTCGAGAACCTCGTTCTCGCGGGGGACTGGACCCACAGCGGGATCGATGGCGGCTGCGTCGAGGCGGCGGTGATCTCAGGCGAGCGTGCTGCGCAAGCGCTGATCGCTCAGCGGGCCGGTTCCACGCAAGCTGTCCACGGATCGAGTCGCTACATCGACTACGGCGCGCTCGCCACGGCACCTGGGCCGCTCCTGTGCGAGCGAGCGCGGCTCTATTGCTTCTTCATCAAGACCGATCACGCGCGCGTTCAGCATCTGTGCGACCGCGTGCTCAAGCACCCCACGGGCGGCGAGCTGCGCTACCGCGTGCCGCGGCTGACCCCCGTCGTCCTCAGCTTCGGGACGATCGCCGGACTCCGCTCGCTGCACCACGAGCACGCCGGGAGGGGGAGCGCGTCGGAGCCGGAAGCGGCGATCTGGGTGCCGACGATCGGCCAGCGGCTCGAAAACGGTCGGTACGTGGACGACCACCTCGCCATCTTCATGCCGTACATCTGGGTCGATGACCCGATCGCGTTCGCGTCCGGACGCGAGGTATACGGGTTCGCCAAGACCCAAGGGTGGATGCGACATCTCGGCGACCCACGCACGCAGATGGGCAGCAGTCCAGACCCGCTCCACCGCCGAACCCGCCCGAGGAGCTGGCCCTGGACGTCTACGGAGCCCCTGAGTACGGGGCCCGAGCCGAGCTCGGACGCGAACGACTGCTCACGGTCCATCGATCGGCCGGCCCCCGCAGGGGCGCTCGGGCCGGGCCAACACCGAACGAAGAAGCAGACGGCGTCGACATGTCGACGCTGGTGGGACACCTCCTGTCTGCGCTCGAACCCGGGCGCCGAACTCGGGTTCGGGGCTACTCGAAGGGCTTCTGCCTTGTCGCGTCCGCTTGGCGTCGGCACGAGCGCGAGCCGCGACGTTTGCCGAGCTGCTGACCGATCAGGTCACACGGCTCGTCTTCCTGAAGCAGATCCGCGACGCCAGCCACGGTGAACTTGCCGCTCTGCAGCAAGTCATCGAGGCACGCTCGAGCGTGACGCCGGGATCGCTGCGGTGGCGGAGGCTTCGGGGCACCTACGAGCTGTCGCTTCGGTCGCTCGCGAGCCACCCGCTCGAGGACGAGCTCGGAGCTCGCGCCGGAGCAGACGATCCGGCTCGCGTTCGCGGCCGAGTTCGGATTCCGGATGGACCCAGGTGTCGTGCGCTGGCCCTGAGGCCTGAGCTGCCGCGACTCGCTCTCCGCGGCGCGCTGTGCGCCCAGCTCCAAGGCGAGTGCGGCGGGACGGAGCGGCTGTCGCGAGAAGGAGCCCCGGAGCGCGAGCCACTCAATGTGAGCCGTTTGTTAGGTCCCGGCGCAACACTCGCTCCGCGCATCGGGCAACGCCGTGGGCGAGTCACTGAGCGACATCACAGGAGAGCGTCTGGGCGAAGGCTTGTGAGTCCTTTTTTTCGGTCCAATGGCAGACGAGCGGGTGACCTCTAGATGCTGATGGTCGAGGGATACGACGAGCTTCGGCTCAGATTCGAACGCCACCGCACCGGCGGGTATCGGGTCCATGCGAGCACCAGCTCGGCGGAGGCGTCGGCAACCTTCGAGCTGCCGTTCAACGAACTCGAGGTCGAGAACTTCATCCTCAAGGTGAGCCGGCCTCGCGGGCGCCGTCGGATCGACAGCTTCCGCGATGGGTGACGCCCGGCGCTTCGGCGGCGGATTGTTCAAGGCCCTCTTCCGAGACGAGATCTACACGCTGTATCACGATGCATTCGCCGATGCTCGGAGCCGCGAGCGGGGAGTGCGAGTCACGCTCTGCTTGAGCGGGTCACCTGAACTGATCGACGTTCCGTGGGAGTACCTGTTCGACGATCCGGACTTCCTGGCCGTGTCGTCGTTGACCCCGGTCGTGCGCTACCTCGATCTGCCGCGGGCACATCGCCCGCTCTCGGTCAAGCCGCCGCTTCGGCTCCTGGGACTCGTCAGCAGCCCCGCCGAGTACGAGCGGCTGGACGTCGAGCGTGAGCGTGCCAATCTGGAAGCCGCCCTGGCGGGGCTGGCTCAGGCCGGCGAGGTCGAGCTGCATTGGCTCGAGAAACCGACGCTCGGGGAGCTGCTCCGGACGTTGCAGGCGCAAACATTCCACGCCCTGCACTACATCGGTCATGGAGCGTATGAGCGCGATGCAGAGCGAGGCGTTCTTCTGTTCGAGGACAGCGACGGCTGGGCGCGGCCCGTGCGCGGCGACGAACTCGGAATCATCCTGCACGAGTTCACCTCGTTGCGGCTGGCGGTTCTCAACGCTTGCGACGGCGCGCGCAGCGCCCGAACTGACCCGTTCGCGGGCGTGGCCGGATCCCTCGTTCAGCGCGACATTCCGGCGGTCGTCGCGATGCAGTTCGAGATCAGCGACGAAGCGGCGATCGTGTTTGCCAGCGCGTTCTATCAGCAGCTCGCGGCGGGCTCTCCGGTCGACGCTAGCGTCGCAGCGGCGCGGCTGGCCATGTTTGCCGAGCGCAGCGACGAGATCGAGTGGGGGACGCCGGTCTTGTTCATGCGTGTGCGCGACGGCCGGATTTTCGAGTTCGGTGACTCGCCCCGATCAGACCTTCTCCGCCGTGGCAGTTCGCCTCAATCCATGAGCGACCACAGCGAGGACACCTCGAGCCATTCACTACCTACCACCGAGCCAGGCCGGGCGCGACCCGGAGGCCCGATCGCTCCGAAGCCGTTCGACGAACAGGCATCGGTCGTGATGCCAGGCGGCGACCCACAAGTACCCGGCGACTCCGAGGCTCGGGAGCTGCAGGACCGTCTGGTGGCCGAACGGGCCGGCGAAGCGCACCTCGTCTACCGCGACGCGCAAGGAGTCCAGATCATCAGGACGCTCGGCTCGCCACCACCGCGTTTGACGATCGGGCGCCATCTGGCAAATGAGCGTGATATCAGCATCGACTGGGACGTTGAGGTGTCCCGCCGGCATGCGACTCTGGAGGCGGTCGGGAGTGACTGGACCGTGGTGGACGATGGCTCCCGCAATGGCACGCTCGTGAACGGCGAGCGCGTGCACGGCCGTCGCCGTCTGCGCAACGGGGACACGGTGACCATCGGCCAGACCTCGATCGTCTTCCGGTCTCCGGCTCGGCTCGATGGTTACACGACGCGGCCCGGGCGGCACCCCGAGCTCCGTTACGAGGTGGGCGAGGCCGACCGGCGGCTCCTTGTGGCTCTGTGCCGGCCCCTCAAAGAGCCCGGCCGAGCGCTCCCCGCGAGCAACACGGCGATAGCGCAGGAGCTGTCGCTGAGCGTCCCAGCCGTGAAGAAGAGGCTATCTGCCCTGTTCGTGCGTTTTGGGCTGGATCAGCTACCGCAGTCGGAGAAGCGAACTCGGCTCGCCGTGTCGGCTTTGCAGAACGGGCTCGTCGCGAGGCGCGACCTTTAGTGGATCAGCGATGCCGCTCGTCACGACACTCAAGGATTCACAATCACTCGCAAATCCTCAGAAATGGCGTAGGATCCGAGATCGGCATCGCGCGGACGCACCCGCGAGCGAGCCAGAGGGACACGAGGGTATGGCTGCGATGTTTCTGGAGCCGGGCGAAACGCTCGGTAGCTATCGGATTCTCGAGGTGGTCTCGATCGGGGGGATGGCGATCGTGTACCGCGCCGAGCATCTTTACCTCGGCCGCGAAGTCGCGCTGAAGGTGATCGCGCCACGTATTGCGGGTGATGACGCCTTCCGCAGACGGTTCCGAAGCGAGGGCCGCGCCGCCGCCAAGCTAGATCACCCCAATATCGTCGCGATTCACGACTCGGGCGAGGTCGACGGCTGGCTGTTTCTTGCGATGCGCTTCGTCAGGGGAGAGACGCTTGCCGACCGGATACGCCGCGGTCGTCTGACCGCCGAACAAACGATCAGCTTGCTGGTGCCGATCGCAGACGCGCTTGATGCCGCGCACGCGGCTCGGAATCGTCCACCGCGATGTCAAACCCCAGAACATCATCATCAGCGACACCGGGGACCCGTATCTCGCCGACTTCGGCATCGCGAAGGGGGTCGCGACGACCGGGTTCACGGAGACCCGCGGGTTCATCGGAACCTTCAACTACGCCGCCCCCGAGCAGATTCTCGGGCGCCCGGTGACTCTCGCGACAGACATCTACGCGCTGACCGGGGCTCTCTACCACTGCTTGACCGGCCGGCCGGCATATGCGTACGAAACCGAGGGCGCGATCCTGCATGCGCACGTCTACGAGCCACCGCCAACCGTCATGGCGGATCACCCCGGCGCAGCCGGGCTCAACGCGCTCATTGCGCGCGGGATGGCGAAGGAGCCCGAGGCGCGGTTCTCCAGCGCCAGCGAACTGATGCGTGAGGCCGCTGGACTCGTTGACACACAGTCGGCGATCAGACCACAGAGGTCGCCGACGGTGAATGGCAGCCTTGCGACGGCAGATGGGGCTCATCGGAACGGAGCGGCGGACCCGCACGACGAGACTCGCGTGCCTGCGGCGCCGGCTCGCAACGGTGATCAGCATGATGGGCGACAGCCGGCTACACCGGTGACCCGCGGCCCGACGGCGACAGCGGGCTCCGACGGTGTGGCAGCCGTGACGCCCGTCCATCGGCGGCCCGTTTGGCGAGGTCACCGGCTGATGCTCGGGATCGGCGCAGTCACCGCGCTGCTTGCGGGCGGCGCGGCGGTAGCAGTGCTCGCGAGTCCGCGGTCCCCCGCGGCAGCCCGGCCATTCACCGCGAGCTTGGCTCCGTTCACCGTCACCTACGCGAGGCCCTGGCGTGCCGTAAGCATTCCGGTGGTCGGGAGCGCCGTGCTGAGCGCGCCGGCCGACGCCGCCCCTGGCCGCTCACGTGGCTTGGCATTCGGGTACGCCACGCTCGCCGCTGGGCAGCTTCGGACGTCGTCACCGATCCCCGGTGGCGTTCCGCCCGCGCTCGTGCATCGCTACGGCCGGCACTATGCGGCCGCCGGCGCAGTGGTCGCGGGACACGCGGACGCAGGTACACGTGGTCAATGCCCGGTGGAACGTTGGTGGCATATGTCGTGCCGATCCGTGGTGGCGACGCCGCCGCGATCTGCCGAGCACCGCGGGCCGCTGCCACCGCCCTGCGATCCTGCGGACTCCTGGCTCGCAACGCGCGCGTGTCCGACGTCGCCGTCATTTCGCCCGGGCCCGATCCGCAGCTCTCGCACGCGCTCAGCACCGCGCTCAAGCCGGTCGTCGCCGCCCGATCGTCCCTGCGCTGGTCGCGCGACACGAAATTGGAGGCACGGGCTGCTCAAGCGGCGCGGGTAGCCGGAATAGAGTCCCACGCAGGCGCGGCCCTGGCGGGGCTCAATCCGCCGCCGCGCTATGCGCGAGACGTGGCCCGCCTCAGAGTGGCGCTCAAAGATGAGGCCGCCGAGCTCACCGCTCTGACCAAGGCCGCCAGTACGAACAGCCGCGAGCGCCTACTCGCGCGACTCAAAACGCGTGTCCGCGGCGAGTAGGAGGCTGAACACGGCGGGCGAGGCGTTAGCTGGGTATCGGCTCCGGGTTCCGATCTTGCCGATTCTTCGTCTGGCCCGTGCGCCGCGGATCGCGGTCACACACACGCGACGACACCCGCATACACGCCGACGACACCTGCGTCGACGCCGACGACACCTGCGTCGACGCCGACAACGCCTGCGTCGACGCCGACGACGCCGGCATACACGCCGACGACGCCTGCATACACGCCGACGACGCCTGCGTCGACAGCCGACGACGACCTACCTCGAAGCCGACGACACCTCAGACCAATCACACCCACCAACTCAATTACTCATGAGCCTCAAGGCCTCGCACCCAGACCCGACTCCCGCCCCGGCGCGCGCGCAGACCGGCCGACTTGACAGACGCCGGCGAATCAGGTCGGCGGGCATGCACGCACAATTGCCAGCGCTGCTTGCGATCGCTGACCGGCTTGTGTTTCTTGCTTTTCGGGCTCATGCCCGCCACTGTGCTCGCCAGCGCCCAGCCGCCGCCCAACGACAACTTCCTGGACTCGGACAATCTCAACGCGCCGGGGCGCCCATTGCCCACGGTCAACACGCTCAAGAGCAGCGTCGACACGCGAGCGGCGACGGTCCAGCCGAATCTGCTGAATCCGTGCGGCGAGTTTCTGTGCGGGTCCGGGCCCCAGGAACAGAGCACGTGTCAACGATGCCAGCTATGGAAAGACCGTCTGGTACGACTTCTATCCCGACCACAACGGCCAGATCGAGATCAGAACGAATGGCATTCCAAACGTCATCGCTCTCTACACGTACAACCCGCTGACTCTGACGCCCACTGAAGTGAAATGCGCTCGCGGCTCAAGCTACCCACGCAACGCGCTGTCTTGGGACGTACAGCACGGCGTCGACTACACGGTGCAGATCGGCGGCCGGGACTCTGACGGTGGGTTTGACGGTGGGCCTATGCAGGTGCTCTTCAACTATGTGTATCGCACCCATCTGACGGTAGTGCCGTTCTTGACATCGCCAGGTATACGACGACTTCCTCGGAAACGACGCGAGGTCAGGCTGGAGAAGCTCAAGTTCAGAGGCGTGGCAGCCGGCGAAACCATCTCCGCCGCGTGCGGGTTCTGTGTCCACGGTGATCTGAGACAGAGGGTCCGGCGTGGGAACCACAGTTGTCATCAAGGGCTCGAAGCCGACTATCAGTGTCCGCAGCCGGTTGCTGATCGCTGCAACTGCGCCCGCTCAAATTGGCCGCTTCAAGGTCTACGCGTACCGCCCCCATCGCGGCAGCCTGCTCGTGGTCGCTCAAGGATGCCTCGCTCCGGCAGTCACGCGCGTGACGGCCACTGACGCCGAACATCTTGCCGCCCTGCCACGAATCGACTGTCCGGTGCGGCTGGTGAACCCAATCGGCGGAGAATACGTGTTCTGGCGCGGTAGCGACGGGCACCTCGAGGAGAAGTGGTACTCCGGAACCACGTGGAGCGCGACAAAGACGTTGAAGTTCGGAGGGCTCTCATCGCAGCCATCGGTCGCGGTGCATGTGAAGGGTGAGCAAGACGTGTTCTGGCGGGGACGCAGCGGCCACCTCGAGGAGGCGTGGTACAACGGCGAATGGAATGGACCGATCAACTTTGGCGGGGTAACGCTCGCGTCGCCGCCGACCGCGGGGGCCGACGGCTCGGGCAGGGAATACGTCTTCTGGAAGGGCACGGACGGGGGATTGTGGGAGGAGTGGTTTGGAAACGGTCGCTGGACGCCGCAGTTCGAGATCCACAACGCGGGATTGATCGGATCTGCGCCGGCGGTGGCGGTTCATAGTGACGGGGAACAGGACGTGTTCTGGCGCGGCACGACCGGCAACCTGATGGAGATCACGGCCCCTCGCGCCAACGGCGGGTGGGGCACTCCCCACGACCTCGGCGGCGGCGTGCTCGGCTCGGTGCCGAGCGCCAGCGCCGACGCAGCCGGAAACGACTACGTCGTCTGGCAGGGGACCGACCACCACCTGTGGGCGAAGTCTTCACTTTCCGGCCATTGGAACCCCACGACGCCGCTCAACGGCGGTGTGCTCGGGTCACCGCCGTCGATCGCCGTTCAGGCGGACGGCGAGCAGGACGTGTTCTGGAAGGGCCTCGACGATCAGCTCTGGGAGACCTCGTACCGCAACGGCGCGTGGCACGTTCCAGAGCCGCGCGGCGCGCATCTCGCGTCACAGCCCGCCGTCGGGGTGGACGCGGCTGGAAAGCAGCCACCCGGTGAGCGCCGCACGGCGCCATGAGCGCGTGACGGTGCCGGGCCGTAAGCTCTCCGGGCGTGCAGCGCGTCGGCGTCCTCGTCCATCCCACCCGTCCGGTGCAGGACGCGCTGGAGATCCTCAGGCGATGGACCGGAGAGCACGGTTTGCAGCTGGTGCAGATCAGAGCCGGGGAGCAGCCCGAGGTCGCGCCAGAGGGTGACGTGCGAGGCGTGCGACCTGGTGGCCGCGCTCGGGGGAGACGGGACGGTGCTGAAGGCGCTCCACGTCGCGGCCGCGACGCGCACGCCGGTGATCGGGGTGGCGTACGGCAGCCTCGGTGCGATCACGACGGTGCCGGAGGCTGAGTTGCGCGCGGGGCTCGACCGGTTCGCCGCCGGCGATTGGGTCGCCCGCCGGCTGCCGGCGCTGAAGCTCGACACGGCCGATGGGACGATCGCGTGGGCGATCAACGATCTCGTGCTCGCGCGGAGAGGGGGAACGCAGTTGATCGTCGACGTGTCGGTCGCGGGCGAGCTCTATGCGCGAGTTGCGGGCGACGGCGTCGTGGTCGCCACCCCGCTGGGCTCGAGCGCGTACTCGATGGCCGCCGGAGGTCCGCTGCTGAGTATCGACCTGAACGCGCTCGTCTGCACGCCGCTCGCAATGCACGGCGGCTGTGCGCCGCCGCTCGTGGTCGCGGGCGGGCACGAGGTGACGCTCGACGCCCACCCCGGCCACGGCGGGTTCGATCTCGAGGTCGATGGCTTCGAATGCGAAACGACGGCGGAGCGCTTCGTCGTCAGCCACGAGGCGCAGTACACGACGCTCGTCGATCTCGGTGGCGTCAAGACCGGTCTGGCGGGCCTGCGCGCGCGTGGGCTGATCGCCGACAGTCCACGCGTGCTGTTTCGACGACGGGCGAGCGCAGCGCCCATCAGCCCACCGTCACGCCGGCGCCGCGGTCCTAGCTTCGACGTCGATCGGTTCCAACAGCCGGTGTGGCTTGCGCAGGGCGATCGCGACCGGGTCGTCTCGCAGGTTGCGGCGACCGCGACGGGGCTCCATCACGATCTCGTCGACGGCCGGCGTCACGCCGCACGTGGGGCAGGCGCCCGCGCGATCGATCTCGGTCCCGCACGTCTGATGCAGGAACCGGCGGCTGTTGGGAAAGTCGTTGTTGTCGGCCCACACCAGCATCGCGTGCAGCACGGGCCATAGCTCCCGTCCCGAGGTGGTCAGCTCGTACAGGTAGCGGCCGGCATGGTCGGGGTCTGGCCGGCGCTCGAGGATCCCGTGCTCCACGAGGCTGGTCAGCCGTTCGGAGAGCACCGCCTTGGGTACGTCGAGGTGGGCATGGAAGTCGCTGAAGCGGCGGACGCCGTAGAGCGCGTCACGGACGATCAGCAGCGTCCAGCGCTCGCCGATCACCTCCAGCGCACGAGCGATCGCAGCAGTCCTGGCGTTCGTAGTCCTTGCCGAGCATGCTCGGAGATGATAGCCGATGACGGTTCAATGATCGAACCGTATGTGCTAGGCTGCGCTGAGTTCAGTCATTGAACCTACGGAGGGTCTATGTCGACAGCAGCCACGACCGCAGATCTCGCCCACATCCGGACCCGGACCGCAGGCCCCAGGCGCACCCTCTGGGTCTCGGCCTCGGGCACGCTGCTCGTCCTGGCCGTGTTCAGCGCGGTCGTGACGACCGTCGGTGCCAGCACCAGCGCGCTGGGCGGAGGCGTCTCCGACGAGACCTGGACGCTGAGCGGCATGAGCCTCGGGCTCGCGGTCGCGCTATTGACGGTCGGCACGCTCGCCGACGACCTCGGACGCCGACAGGCTCCTGGTGATCAGCAGCGCCCTGCTCGCCGCCACGAGCGTGCTGGCCGCATTGGCGCCGAGCGCCGACGTCCTGATCGCGGCGCGGATCCTCCAGGGCATCAGCGGCGCCGGCGTCGTCGCCGCGAGCCTCGGCGCGATCGGCCACGCGTTTCCGAGCGGGCGCGCAGCGGACGTTCGCCACCAGCGTCTGGGGGGCGGCGCTCGGCGCCGGAATCGCGATCGGACCGCTCGCCGGCGGCGCGCTCTCAGACGTGTTGGGGTGGCGCAGCAGTTACTGGCTGCAGGCGATCGCCGCGGCCCTGCTCGTGCCCGCCGCGCTGACGATCGACGAGTCGCGGTCGCGGAAGCGGCGCCCGCTCGACCTCTGGGGCGCGGCCGCTCTGGCCGCCGCGATGGCGTGCCTCACGGCAGGGCTGATCGAGGGTCGAAACAGCTGGTCGTCGACGTCGACGGTCGTGTCGCTTGCCGGTGGCGTCGGCGCTGCTCGCGGTGTTCGCGGCGATCGAAGCGCGCAGGCGCCATCCGATGCTCGAGTTGAGCCGGTTCAGGCAGCCGCTGTTCGTCGCGTCGCTGAGCGGCGCGCTGACGACGGGCCTGGCCGTGATCGGCCTGATGAGCGTCACGCCGCTGGTGTTGCAGCTCGGGCTGCACGTAAGCGTGCTCGGGAGCGCTGCCGTGCTGGCCGCGTGGTCGGCGACGAGCATGGCGGTCGCGCTCGCGACGCGTCCGGTGCTCGGGCGGCTCAACAGCCCATCGGTGCTCGCGCTCGGCTTCTCGGTCTGCGCGGTCGGCGAGTTCGCGCTGACGAACCTCGGCGTCGAGTTCGTCCTGGGCGCAGCTGCTCCCTGGTCTGGCGATCATCGGAATCGGCAGCGGGCTTGCGAACTCGGCGCTCGGTCGGGTCGCAGTCGAGTCGGTCCCGCGCGAGCGCGCCGGGATGGGCAGTGGCGCCAACAACACGGCGCGCTATCTCGGCGGCGCCGCGGGCGTGGCGCTCGTGGCGGCGCTCGTCACCGGCAGCGGCGCGCGGGGCGGCGGGGCTGCTGTCGGGATATGACACGGCGACGATCGTCTGCGGCGCGCTATGCGTGGTCGGGGCGCTGATCGCGGCTGCGTGTCGGCGGGCCTAAGAGTCGCGGTCGAGGTTTCGAGCCACCCGCTGGCGCAACCGCCACGGTCAGGCGTGGGGCTTGGTCGCCGGCGCGCTGATTTCGCCGTCGGCGCGGGCGCCGTCCCCCCCGTCCGGGTGTGCGCGGTCCGGCCCGCGCGCGTCTGCGCCGTCCGCGAGCGGTCGCGCTCCGTTGGCCGAGATCCCGTCGTTGTCGATCGGCGCCGCTCGCCGACGGTTGCGGTGCAACAGGTGAATTCCGCCTCGGGCATGACCGTCGTAGGCGTACGGGTACACGCCGTAACCGGGCGCCACCGCGCCGCTCCCGGTGGCCACCGCGCCAAGCACGGTTCCGTGCGCCGAGGTGATCATCTTCTGCTGCCGGCGCAGCGCCGCCCTGGAAGTCCGGTTCATCCGCACCACGAGCACGATCCCGGACACGGCCCCGAGGAGCGGGAGCGCGTCGCTGACCGCGAGTGCCGCGACCGTGTCAACGATCACGAGATCGGCCTCGCGCTCGAGTTCCGTGATCAACGCGCGCATCTTCTGCGAACGGAGCAGAGCGACCGGGTTGGGTGGCGGCGGGCCGGCGCCGAGCACAAGCAGTCGCCCGCCATCCGGAGACTCGACGGGGTACTCGAACATCGCCTCCTCGGCCGACTTCTTGCCCGCCAGGACGGCGCCGAGTCCGGCGCGTTCCTGCACCCCAAGGCGGGCGCAGACCTGGGGCCTGCGCAGGTCAGCGTCGATCAGGATCGCGCGCTGGCCCGCGTGCGCCACGGCGACCGCCAGACCGACAGCGACCGTTGTCTTTCCCGCGCTCACCTGCGGGCTGACGATCGCGACGCTCCCCAGTGAACGCTCGACGTTGAAATACGCGAGCGCGGTGTCGAGCATCGAGAACGCCTCCTCGTTGCGCGGCTCCTCGAGTCGGGCGGGATCAAACGCGGTCGGCGGAATCGCGGCGAGCAACGGCCAACCGGTGAGACCCTCGATGCTGTCGGGCGTGCGCAGCCGGCGATCGGCGTTCTCCGCGAGGAATACGGCGCCTGCGCCCAGCAGCAGCGCGATCACCAGGGCGAGCTCGACGGTGCCTCGCGGATTCGGAGCGACGGGCGTGCCCGACGGTCTGGCCGCTTGGATGACGGCTGCCGCCGACCGGGTCGAGCCCTTCACCGCCTGCAACTGGAGGATCTGCTGTGACAGTGACACGCGCCCGCCCAGGTCGGAATGCGGCGACGCCTGACGCTGTCGCTCGAGGCCGCGGATCTGCTCGTCGACGATTCTGTTCGCCTGAGCGACCTGGTGTCGGCTGAGCGCGGCGGCAAAGGCGTTGGCGATCGCGGCCGCGCGTGTGGGGTCGGGGTCGCGCGCGGTGATCGTGATAAAGCCGGTGCTGTTGTCCTCCTCAGCGCTGATTTCGCTCGCCAGCACCCGCGGCGGAAGGTGCAGCAGGCCGGCGGCAATCTCCACGACGGGCGTCGTTGTGACCAACCGGGCGACGGCGTCGAGATTGCCGCTCGCCACCGGCCCGCCGGTCGTACCGAGGCTGCTCGCGGAGACGTCCTGCAACTCGATCAGCGTGCTCGACTGATAGATCTTCTGCTTGCCGCTCTCGATCAAGTACGCGATCAGCGGGATCAGAACCACGAACGCGGCGAACAGGAACTTCCACCGCCACAGAATCCGCGCGTAGGTCCTGAAATCCTGCTGGCCGGTCAACTCCGGAGCCACGCTCTGTCACCGCCTCGGTTCGGCGTTCGCGCTACATCCCCGGCTCAGACGGCTCGTTGACCTGGATGCCGACTGAGTCGGAGCCTGCTAGCTCGTACCGCGGGCGCCACGGGATTCGCCGCGTGGTATCTCCCGCGGTGATCGCGGCGCCGCACGGGTTAGCACGTCGTCGGCGGTGCACAGTCGTGATTAGTGCATATGGCCGAACAGCACGCCTTCGCGTTGCCGCAGTGCGCGCCGTCCCCGGTACAGCTTTTTGACTGCGCGCATCGGAACGCTGTCGTCGGAACCGTACTGCAGTAGCAGAACCCCGATGCGCATCGGGAGTTGACAGCCGTCGAACCGGGCGTATTGCAGCTGGCGGTGCACCCAGCCACCTTGCAGCCGTTGGGGACGTGAGTCGATGCGGCCGACGCGGCCGATCCGACCGCCGCCGAGTAGATCAGCGGAGCGGCGAACGCCGCCCCGCCGGCCTTCGCGAGCTTGACGGCCGCTTCCCGGCGCGAATAGCCGCGCGACGGGGCCGGGTCCTCGTCGAGCAGTCCACAGTCGTGCAGTGCCTCGACCGCGCGCTCGACGACGTCGGGTGCGAGCGCGAGCTGCTGCGCGAGCTCGGAGAGCGACAGGCGGCCGTCACATCGCTCCCAGACCGCCGCGGCCTCGGCCGACAGGCAGTGCGCCATCTGGGTGCGACCGTCGTAGATCACCACCTCGCCGGCGACCTCCTCGGAAACGACCCCCTCTGCCCTCGCCTTTGGTCGATCAAGCATCGATAAGAGAACCCTTAAGCAGAACTCTAACAGCGAAGGGTGTGCTCATCCGCGGAGCACGACCAACTCGGGCGGGCGTGCCGTCGCCGCGGCGGTTCGCACCAGTGCCTCGATTGCGGGCACGCCTTCCGCCGGGGCGCCCGCGATCGTCCCGTCGGTCCCGATCAAGACCGCCGAGGGCGTCGCGCGCAGCGCGAACAGCTCGAACGTCTCGTTTGCCTCCTGCACGAGGGACGGGCTCAGTCCATGCTCGTCGCTCAGCCGGCCGACCTCGCCGCGCTCGCCGATGAAGATCGCCGCCAGCGTAACCGAGCTCGCCAGCGAGTCCTGCCATTGCGCAAGCGTCGGCAGCATCGTCAAACAGGGGCCACAGGTGGTGCTGACGAACACGAGCACGGTCGGGCGCGCCGGCGCGGTCAGCTCCGCCAGCGAGCTCGTTGAACCGCGGACGGAGGCGAGCTCGAACTCGGGCGCCCGCGTACCGCGCGCCAGCCCCGGCGGACTCGTGGCGGCAAACGCCGCCTTCAGCTCGGATCGAAGGCGGCGCCTGTCGCGCCACAGCTGCGCGACGGCGACCACGAGCAGGCCGGCAAGCACGGACACGACGACGAGCGCGATCGCGGCCCCGTGCAGGCCGCCGAGCGCGCCGTTGATGCTGGGGCCGGGGCCCTCAACCACGACCAGCGCTGCCCCAGCCGCGAGGACCGCGTTGCGGATCAACGTTGTCCGTCCCGCCGGCTCCGAGTGGATCTGTCCAAAGCAGTGGCAGTCGGGCGCCTCTCCCCGAGAAATCGCGCGCGCCACGGCAGCGGCGAACACGAGCAGCAGTAACAGCGCACAGGCCGCGCCGAATCGGGCCGCGGGGCGCACGAGCAGGGCGGCGGCCACCGCGAGCTCGACCACAGGAAGGGCTACCCCGCCGACGCGTGCGGCTCGAGCCGACACGCCGAACTCCTCGAGCGCGCGCCGGGAGCCTTCGCGATCCAGCAGCTTGCCGATCGCAGCGACGGTGAAGACCACCGCCAGCAGGCAACGGATACTGAGCAGCAGCGCCTCCACGAGGTCACATCATAAGCCGGGGTGTGAGGGGCGACCGCGCGCGGGTGCCGCGGGAATCGCCGGCGTCCGCCTGCTGCCCACGGACCGGGACGGCATAACATCGCGGCCGTGCGCCTCAGGAGAAAGCGGAACAGTCCAGCGCTCGCGTTCGAGGCGTTCGGCGTCCAGTTGCAGCTGTCATTCGACGACGAGTTGGTGACGCGGATCGCGGACATACTTCCCCCGGACCGGGTGCGGTGCGACGCGGACGCTCCGACCGAACGCTTCGAGCTGCGCCGGACAGGATCGGACGCCTTCGAGGTGACGATCGGCGGCGTCCCGATGTTGGAGCACGCCTCGCTCGACGTGGCGCTGACGATGCTCGACTCGCAGATGCGTCTGACGATCGCCGCCAACGCGCGCGGCTGGTTGTTCGTACATGCGGGCGTGGTGGCCGTCGAAGGTCAGGTAGTCGTGATCCCCGGTGGGAGCTTCTCGGGCAA
Organism: uncultured Solirubrobacterales bacterium; assembly: GCA_963744695.1. Taxonomy (GTDB): domain Bacteria; phylum Actinomycetota; class Thermoleophilia; order Solirubrobacterales; family Solirubrobacteraceae; genus Palsa-465. Next base: position 92,618 of record CAVUUT010000018.1, read on the forward strand.
GACCACGCTCGTGCAGGCGCTCGTGCTCGCGGGCGCGACCTACTACTCCGATGAGTATGCGGTGCTCGACCGCGACGGGCTCGTGCACCCCTACGCGCGACCGCTGTCGGTGCGCTCCAGCGACTCCGACGACGCTCGCAAGAGCCGGACGGACGTTACCGGCGCGACGGCGGTCGATCGGCACACGCTGCTTGCGGCGGTGATCATCACTCGTTATCGAGCCGGCGTCGAGTGGGCGCCGAGACGGCTCTCGACCGGACAGGGACTTGTCGCGCTGATGGCTAATACGGTCCCTGCCCAGGACCGTCCGAAGGAATCGCTGCGAACCTTGAGCCGGGCGGTGGCCGGGGCTACCGTGCTCGAGGGGGATCGCGGCGAGGCGGATCAGGCTGCGAACGCACTGCTCGACGAGTTGAGCGCCCCCAGCACGTCTCAGCGCGCCACATCTCTCCCCAACCCGGACTAAATCGACTAATCGCTCCGCCGCAAAACCTAAGGGGTACGGGGTGTTGGCCGCTCACCCTAGGTGTCACGTTCGGGAGGAAGTCTTGACACGAGTGTCCCGATCGAGGATCGTTGGGCTTGTCCGGGGTCTTGTCGCGGACGCGACATAGACGTGAACAGCCACCGCGTTGGCGGTGGGGGCTTGCAGGGTCAATTGACGGGGGTCAAGCGATGACGGTAGACGCGGAATGGGCGCGGAGGAATCTGGGACTCACCTTCAACGGTGCCGCGCCGGCGCAGAGCAAGACGGCGGGTGCAGATGATGATCAGGCGCTCGCGCGGGAACTGATCGAGTTCGACTCCGAGCGCGCGGATCTGTCGCCGTTCGCGGCTGCCACGCCCGCGTCGGCGACCTTGTCGAAGTTCGTCGACATCGAGTGGCCCGAGGGTCTCGCGCCGATCCCGGGCGACGAGCCGCGAGGCGAGTCACTGCCCGATGCCGACGTCCTGATCGTGACCTGGACGGTCGACGAAGGCCACGCGCTCAGTCGTGTCCTGACCCCTGGTCATGACAGCCACGATGACTGGAAGCCCTACACGAAGAACTTCGACGAAGATCGCCGAGAAGATGCGCGCGGGCTCGCCGGCGCGCGACTACCAACGCCTGGGCACGTACTGGACCGCCACGATCGGTGACAAGAAGGTGACGTTGTTCAAGTCCGACTCGCACATGTCGCAGGACGGGCCGCAGCTCGCCAACGCCGACGTGTGGCGTCAGATCATCGCTGACTGCAACCCAACGTGGGTGATCACGACCGGCACCGGCGGCGGCATCGGACCCGAAGCCGAGGTAGGTGACGTGCTCGTGAGTCGGTTTGTGACGTTCGACTGCCAGCGAGAGTTCAAGCGCCTCAACGGCGAGGCGTTCGCGTGCGCGCAGGATCCGCCCGAGTCAGGATTCGAGACGGCCACCAAACTATTTGCGTACAACGCGAAGTTCCTGCCCCCGGACAATTCACGCGCGCCGGAGATCATCGTCGCTCCCGCCAGCGCCGAAGGCGTCCTGACGACTGATTTCTTCGGTTTCGACAACACCGCCGACACGTACCACCTCCAGGGCAAAGGGGACCTGTCGGAGATGGGAGACGCAGTGCTGGGGATGGTGTGCAGCGAGCTCGGCACCAAGGCGCCGGACTACGTGATGGTCCGTAATGTGTCCGATCCGGAGATCAGCTCCGACGGCCTGACGCTCGAGCAGCAGACGCAGCTTGCGGCTCAGATCTACAAGGGCTACGGCCGCTGGAGCACGGTGTGCAGCGCGATCGTTTGCTGGGCGATCGTCGCAGCGCTCTAACCGGCCAATAGGCAGCATGCACCACCGGCGAAAGGGAGACGAATGCACTGAGAGGCGCGAGGAGACGAACGGACTCAGACGTTGATGGGGCACAACGGCCGGCGGCCGCCGCGCGATTCGCGAACAGGCCGTATACCGGGGAAATCCAGCTGAAATCGGAGGATCGTGATGGCAGGTACACATGTGACGCTGTCCGGAAGTGAGCGACCGCGCAAGAGTGACGCCACCCTCGTGGGGGACGTAGATCCCGGCTCGGAGGTCGAGGTCACCGTCACGGTGCGAGGCCCAGCGCTGCCGCACCTAAAGGCGGGTCAGTCAATTTCGCGTGACGAGCTCGAGCGCTCATACGCGGCGAGTCCCGCGGATCTCGACAAGGTCACCGCCGAGCTCGAGCGCTATGGGTTGAAGGTCGTGGAAGCATCGGCGCTCACGCGAAGCCTTCGCGTCCGGGGCACCGCCAAGCAGATGGAAGCCGCCTTCGAGGCCCAGCTCGCCGTCTACCGCACAGCTGATCAGGGTGCGTTCCGCGGTCGCGAAGGCGAGTTGGCGATCCCGTCCGATCTCGAGGGACTCGTCACGGGGGTATTGGGCCTCGACCAGCGGCGCGTCGCGCGCCGGCAGCCCGGCATCCCTGAGAAAGGAGATCCGGCCGCAAGCGGCCGCCCACGCGCTCGCCCCGGCCGACCTCGAGCAGCGCTACGAGTTCCCCAACGGCCAGGGCGCGCGTCAGACGGTTGCGATCGCCGAGTTCGGCGGCGCGTATTTCCCTGACGACCTGAAGACCTTCTGCGCCCAGCAGAACCGGCCGATGCCTAACGTCCAGCAGGTCGGGCTCGGCGTTCAGGTGCTCACTGAGCAACAGGTCATGGCGTTGCCACAGAGCGAGCGCAACGAGGTGCTCGACGACAGCGGCGAGGTCAACATGGACGTGCAGATCGTCGCGGGGCTGTGCCCGGAGGCCGAGATCGTCGTCTACTTCACTCAGTTCACCCAGAAGGGCTGGGTCGACATGCTCAACGAGGTGATCAAGGGACAGCCGTCGAGCCCGGTCAGCGTGTCGGTGAGCTGGGGCCTGCCGGAGGACGACGCGGACTTCTCGGAGGCCGCCCGCAACGCGATCGACGAGCGGCTGCAGGCCGTCGCCGCGATCGGCGTGACGGTGTGCGTGTCCGCCGGCGATGACGGGTCCGGTGACCAGGTGAGCGACGGCAAGGCGCACGTCAACTTCCCGGCGTCGAGCGCGCACGTGCTCGCGGTCGGGGGCACGATGCTCCAGGGCCAGGAGGAGGTCGTCTGGTGGCAGGATCCGGGCGAGCGCCAGGACGGTGGGGGATCGACCGGGGGCGGCGTCAGCACCGTGTTCGACCGGCCCGCGTGGCAGGACATCCACGTCGATTCGATCAACGCGCACAGCATCGATGGCCGGGTCGTGCCCGACATCGCCGCGTTGGCCGGCCCGCCGTATTACCAGCTCGTGTTCATGGGCAAGGCGGCGCCGAACGGAGGAACGAGCGCCTCGGCACCGCTGTGGGCGTCGCTGATCGCCCGGATCGCCGCGGCCGCGGATCCACCGGCCGCGCCGGCGTTCATCGCGCCGCTCCTGTATCAGAGCAGGGCGGGCGGTAATCCACTCGGCGACGCGGTCTGCGTCGACATCACCAAGGGTGACAACAGCACGCCCGAGCCCGGTAAGGGCTACGTGGCCGGGCCAGGCTACGACGCCGTCAGCGGCTGGGGCGTCCCGAACGGGACGGCGCTGCTGGCGTCGCGCTGACGGGCCGGGGGCTGGAAGCTGAGGGGCGCGCGACCGGCTCGTCGGAGCGGTCGCGCGCCCAGCCAGTCAGTGACGGACGCGCGCACGCCACTGGCCGCGTTCAGGAAGCCGACGGCTGACGGGGCTCGGTGAACAGGCGCTCGGCTGACGCCTCGCACGTGATCAGGACGATCTGAGCTTCATATCGCGCCGCAGCCGACTCCTCGCGCTCGAGCGCCGCGGCATAGGCCGCGAAGGCGAGCGTTCGGTCGGCCCCGGGCGCGGCCTTGAAGCGCTCGTAGGCCGCCTCGACGACCACGCACTCCTCGCGCCAGTCGCAGTACAGAGCGATCAGCTGGTCGGCCTGCTCGGGTGCAATCTTGACATCGGTCGCGTCCATGGTGGACCACCGTAGGCGGCCAATGGCCCTCTGAGAAGGTCCAATCGCCTCATCGATCGGAGGACCAAAGGCGCGATCGCCGCTCTAGGATCAAGGTCACAGCGATGGACATCCACCTCGTCCTCGATCGAGAAGCGCCGCTGCGGGCACAGCTCGAGCGGGAGCTGCGAGAGGCGATCCGGTCCGGCAGGCTCCGTGCCGGGTCAAAGCTTCCGCCCAGCCGGGTGCTCGCCGACGAGCTCGCGGTCTCGCGCGGGGTCGTCGTCGAGGCGTATGCACAACTGGTCGCCGAGGGCTACCTGGTCGCACGGCCCGGCGACGGGACGAGGATCGCCGACGGGCTGGCGCAGCAGCCGCCCGCCCCACGGGTGTCGTCGGCGACGGAGCGGCGGATCCGTTACGACTTGCGCAGCGGGATTCCGGACCTGTCGTTCTTTCCGCGCCGCCAGTGGCAGTCGGCGATGACGTCGGCGTTGCGCGATCTCCCGGACGCCGCGTTCGCGTATGGCTCGCGCCGCGGGCTGCGCGAGCTGCGGATCTCGCTGAGCGACTACCTCGGGCGCGTCAGGGCGGTGGTCGCCGATCCGCAGCGGACGTTCATCACGGCCGGCGCGACACACGGGCTCGGGCTTCTGTGGCAGACGCTCCGTCAGCGCGGCGCCCGGCGGGTCGCGGTCGAGGATCCGGCGTGGCCCGCGATCCCCGAGTCGATCGCGCAGGCGGGGCTCGAGGTCGTTCCGATCGCGGTGGACGGGGATGGCCTCCAGGCCGCCGAGCTCGAGCGCGCCCGTGTCGATGCGGTGGTCGTCTCTCCGGCTCACCAATACCCGATTGGCACGGTGCTCAGCCCGGAGCGCCGGACCGAGCTGATCGGCTGGGCCCGGCGCCACGGGACGCTCGTGGTCGAAGACGACTACGACGCCGAGTACCGCTACGACCGCGAGCCGATCGCTTCGCTGCAAGGTCTCGCTCCCGACTGCGTCGCGTACGTCGGGACGGCGAGCAAGACCCTCGCGCCGGGTCTGCGACTCGGCTGGCTCCTGGTGCCGAGCCACCTCGTCGGCGAGGTCGCTGCCCAGCACGGGGTCACGCGTGCGATGCCAAATATCCCGTCGCAGGCGGCGTACGCGACGCTGCTGGCGCGCGGCGAGATTGACCGCCATCTGCGCCGCACCCGTCGCCGCTACAACGCGCGCCGCAATGCCCTCGTCGAGGCGCTCGCGAGCTCGTTGCCCGAGGCCTCGGTCGGCGGCGCATCGGCCGGGCTGCACCTGATCGCGTGGCTCGCAGAGGGCACGGAGGCGAGCGCAATCGCCGACGCCGCGGCCACACGCGGGGTCGCGATCCACACACTGCATCAGGACTGCACCGTGACGGCGCCACGGCCTCCCGCGCTGCTGCTCGGTTACGGGCTGATCGGCGAGCAGTCGATCCCGCGCGCCGTTGGCGAACTCGCGGCCGCCGCACAAGGGATCACATTGGTCCACTGAACCGCCCCGAGGTTGGCCCTTCTCAGACGGACCAGGGCGGCCCTACGATCGCCGTCATGGTGTGTCGCGGACCCCGCTTTTCGGGACCGGGGAAGGCTGACAGATGAGCCGGGTGCTGATCATCGGCTGTCGCGGCGTGCTCGGAACGCTGACCGCGCGTGCGTTTGCCGGCGCCGGCTGGGAGGTTCACGGCGCGGCACGACGACCGGTCGCGGGGCAGATCAAAATCGAGCTCGACCGTCGCGACTCCGTCGCCGCGGCGCTGCGCGGCCACGACCTCGTGGTCAACACGGTTCCCCACCCCGGCTTGTGGGCCGAGCGGATCGTGCTCGAGCGCGGCGGGGTGTTGATCAACACCTCGGCGCTCCCGGCCGCAGCGGGCCGGGCACTGCGGGCGGTCGCCGGCGACGCGCGCGGGACGGTGCTGATGAACGCCGGCCTCGCCCCCGGCGTGACCAATCTCGTCGCGGCCCACCTGCTCCATCTTCATCCCGAGGCGCATGAACTCCAAATCGTGATCACGCTCTCCAGCACGGCCCCGCGCGGGCCGGCGAGCGCCCAGTTCGTCCGTCGCGGCCTGACCGCGGTCGGCCGTCACCGGACCATCGACGTCCGGCTGCCGGGCCCGTTCGGCGAGCGGCGCTGCATCGGGTTCGGCGAGGGCGACGCGGGTTGGCTGGGAGGCGTCGCCGAAGGACGGGCCGTCCGCGTCTACATCTGTGTGCACGAGCCCGCGGCCCACCGCCAGTTGCTCGAACTCAACGACGACGGCGCAATAGACGCGCTGCCGCGAGCATTGATCGGGTCCCGCAGGCTGTCGGCCGATGGCTCCGCGGGCAGCGAGCCCGTCGGGCACCTGATCGTCGCCAAACGGTGCGGACGGCGTCTCGATGCGCGCACCGTCCAGTGCCGCGGCGATTTTCGCCATGCGGCGCTGAGCACGGTGGTGTTCGCGCAAGCGCTCCTCGAGCAAACGCGGTCCCCGGGATGCGTCGACCCGGAGGAGGCCTTCTGCCTGACCGAGCTCGCGTCTGAGCTGCGCGGCGTCGGAATTCGGATCGAGCCGCAATTCGCACAAGCGCCGGCAGCGATCGAGGACGAGCGCAGCCTGCTGGGACGCCGCTGACGGGCCAGGCGGTCGGGGGCGCGGGCCGGGGCCGCGCGGACCGGCCCGCGCGCGAGGGTAGGCTGCTGCGCTGGATGACGGCGAGCGCCACAGGTCCGCAACTCGACGCGACCCGCGTGATCGCCGATCTGCGCGAGCTCGAGCGCCGGACCGGTGGCCCAACGGGCGCCCGCCGAGTCGCCTGGGGCGAGCAATGGCGCGAGGCGCGCGCATTTCTGCAGCAGCTGCTCGAGGAGATCGGCTTGCGGGCCGAGCCCGACGAGGCCGGGAACCTCTGGGCGCTGCTCGCCGGTGACCGGCGACCGGCGCTCGCGATCGGCTCACATCTCGACTCGGTCCCATCCGGGGGGTGGCTCGACGGCGCGCTCGGCGTGATGGCCGCGGTCGGCGTGCTGCGCGCGTTCGTCGAGTCCGGAGAGCGCCCGTCGTCTGACCTCGCCTTGGTGGACTGGGCCGATGAAGAGGGCGCCCGCTTCGGCCACAGCCTGCTCGGGAGCTCGGCGTTCGCCGGCGTCCTCGATGTCGACGCCGTGCGCGACTTGCCCGATCAGGCACACGAGCGGCTCGCCGACGCCCTCGCCTCCAACGGCGTCGATCTCGACCGCGCGCCCGAGGCCGGTCACCGCCGCGCCGAGCTCGCGTGCTACCTCGAGCTCCACATCGAGCAGGGCCCAGTGCTCGAGGCCGAGGGGCTGCGGGCGGCTGCGGTCGCCGGCTGCGTGGGCCTGCAGCGCCACCGGTTCACGTTCACCGGCCGGACCGGCCATGCCGGGACGACCCCGATGGATCGCCGCCGCGATGCGGGCCTCGCCGCTGCCACCACGGCGCTCGCGATCGAGCGGACGGCGCAACGCGGCGGGACCGCGACCACCGGAGCGCTGGAGCTCGAGCCCGGGATCGCGAGCGCGATCGCCGGCCGCGCCGAGCTGCTCGTGGACCTGCGCCACGGTGATGGGGAGCAGCTGGAGGCGATGCTCACCGCGGCGACGGAGGCCGCACGCGCGGCGGCGGCAGAGCGCGGTTGCGCCCTCGAGTCACAGCAGCTGGTGGCGGTCGAGCCTGTCGCGTTCGACGAGCAACTCGTGGCGCTCGCGCGCGCGGCGTGCGTCGAGGCCACGGGCGCTGATCGGGTACTGACGAGTGGCGCGCTGCACGACGCCGTCGCTGTCGCCCGGCGACTCCCGGCGGCGATGATGTTCGCCCCGTCGATCGGCGGCGTCAGTCATGCCGCGGACGAGGACACCGCGGACGCCGACCTCGGGGCCGCGATCGAGACCTTCGACGTGTTCGTGCAGAAGGTCTTGGGTGCGCTGTGTCGGGGAGATTCCGGTGCCCCGAGTGATACGGTGCCGTCAACATAACGAGCCGAGTCACCGAGCCATCCGTGGCCGGTGAGCGGGGGACCCATTGCGACCTGATCCGGTCGCTGGGGCGAATCGCCGTATCAGTGCGGCGTAGCGCATAGCGCGAGCCCGTCAGCTAACTCCGCAGGCTTTCCGAGAACCAGTCCTAGGGAGGATCTGTGGACCCCACGCGTGACCTGGGCAGGGTCGATCCGTGGCAGGAATCGTTCGAGCGTTCGCTCGCGCGTCGAGGTAGATCAGCCAGTTCGGTGCGGCAGGCGCGTCCGGCGCCCCGCCGCCCTGCGCGCCGGCGCCCGACGCCCCGCCGCGCGGGTGTCAGACGCCGACGCCTGCTCGTATTGGTCGCGACAGCGAGTCTCGCGCTGGGAGTCGTGGTCGCCAAGCTCACCGACCACCCGCAGCAGCGGGCCGATCAGCTGGCGCTCGCCCACGCCAACGTCGACGGCTTCCGAGCCCCCGAAGGCTCCTCGTACTCGGGCTCCGGGCCCGGTCTCGGCGGCGCTGCGATCGAACGGGCCGAAAAGAAAATCGAGTGTCGTCCAGTCGCGCCGCCAGCCAGCGCGATCGCCTACACCGGCTACGTGAACCCGCTCGCCGGCGCACACCTGACCCCCGAGCGAATCGACCAGGGAGTCGATTACGCCGGGACCGGCTCGTTGACCGCGATCGGCGCCGCCAAGGTGACTCGCGTCGCTACCGTCGGCACCGGCTGGCCGGGCGCGTTCATCGCATACATGCTGCTCGTTGGTCCCGACCGCGGCTGCACCGTCTACTACGCCGAGGGCGTGCGCCCAGTCGCGGGTCTTCACGTCGGTGAGACGGTCGCCGCCGGCCGGCCGATCGCGACCCTGATCCCGGGCTGGTCAACCGGGATCGAGATCGGCTGGGGCGCAGGGATCGAAAACAAGACGTACGCGACCCTGAAGGGTCAGTGGGACGCCGACGACGATGCCGACAGCATCCCGACCCCATCCGGGAAGAGCTTCTCGGCCTTGATCAGCGCCCTCGGAGGGCCGCCGGGGAAGGTCGAGGGCTGAGGGCAAGCTCCTGCTCGTAGGTCACGACGCCCAGAGCGAGCACCCACTTGCGTCCCTGGTGCTCGGGCTCATCGGGCGGCCACTCGGCGTGCTCGTCGAAGTACAGGCGAGCCTGCTCTTCGCGCTCGCGGTCACCCTCGCTCGGCCATGCGCCCGCGTCAGTTCACGGGCGGCGGGGTTCCCTCGGCGGTCGCGGCGAGGGCCGGATCCCACTCGCAGACCGCGCAGGCATGCCGGAACGCGGCGTGCGCGAAGTCGAGCGCGACCGCGTGCGGGTCCGGGCTGGCACGCACGTCGTCCCAGTCGAGTACGTATTCGCCGAGTTGCCCGTCCCAGCGCCCGACTTGGAGGTGGGCCTCGGTGAACCCGTCGGGCGCGGGGTGCGCGTAGGCGTAGAAGGCCGCCTTGCCATACCGTGGGTCGCCCGGCCACCAGCCGATCGCAACCTCCTGCGAGTCCATCGCGTTGCGCATGATGAAGTCACCGGAGGGCGGGTCGGCGCTGTCGCCGGAGAACAAATTGACCGCGAGATCAAACGAGCCCCACCAGGCGTTGACCTGGGTCGACCGTCCCGGAACGGCGCCCGGAAGGCCGCGAGCACCAGCGCGGCCTGCGTGGCGGCCGCGAAGTACGCGCTGACCTGAGCGGGGTCGTAGCTGGAGTGCTCCTCGTCCTGATCGAGCGGCACCGTCCACGCCACCTCCTGCGGGGTCTGGTTCGATCGCCACCTCGCCCGCGAGCTCGCGTACCGCGTCGAGGACGGCACGCGTCACCTCCCCCACCGGGCGGTCGGGAGCGAGCGCGACGCGGCGGCCACGACCGTCGGAGTGCTCGACGAGTGCCTCGTGCGACCGCAGGTCGAGCGCCGCGACGAACGCTCCCGAGCCGTCCGGTGCCGCCAGCGGGGATGTCTCCCAGCCTCGTGCCGTGAGGCGTAGCGCGGCGTGCTGGAGCTGCGGCTCCGGCGGCGCGAGCAGCACCGCGAGCTTGCCGAGGACCTGGGTGTGGGCATGAACCGTGTCGCAGGTTGCGCTCCACTGCTCGTACGACGCTGCCGGCCAGGCTGAAGGCACGAGCTCAACCTACCAATCGGCGCAACCGTCCCGCACCCGCCGGCATGTACGATCGAACCGTGTCACGCTCGACCCCGCTCGTCGATGAGATCGCCAACGAGCTCGCCAGCTGGCCGGGGGTCCGGATCGAGCGCAGCGCCGAAGATACCGCCGTGGTGCGCTACGAGCAGCACGAGCTCGGCGTCCTGTACCGCGAACGCGGCGAGGCCGAGCTGCCGTTTCTCGGCGAAGAGCACGACGAGCTGATCGAGCACGGGGACGCCGAGCCCGGAGACGTGACGCCGGATTCGAGCGGGGTCAGCCACGGCGTCCACGGCCCATCTGACGTGACCGAGGTGCTCGAGCTGTTTGACCGCCGCTACCGCGACCTGCGCGGCGACGACGAGCCGTACAGCTCGAGGATCCCGCCTGAGCCCGCGTCGACGAGCGCCGTGCCGACGCGCCGGCGTCAGCCGTTGCGGATCACGCGCAGGATCACCGCGCGCGCACTGCGGTCTGCCGCGCTGATCACCGCCGCGAGCTCCTCGTCGCGCAGCTCGTCGGCCGCCTGCACGACGACCACCAGCGGCTCGACGCCGTCTCCGGCGCGCGAGATCACCCGCCCGATCTCCTCGGCCTCCCGCGCGAGCGACTCTGGCGAGGGCACCGACAGCACCACCTCGCCACCGGCGGGCGGCTCGAGGTTGCCCTCGGCGTCGGTCAGACCGTGCTCGACCACGACGTCGCCGCCGGCGACGCTGGGCGGCGGATCGGACTCGAGCTGTCGCGCGAGCGGCCCGCCCCGGGGCAGTTGAATGATCAGCGCAGCGATCGGCTCACCCTAGCGCCGGACGTCGTGATGCGCACAGCCGCCGGCGACCGATCTTCACAAACGCCGTGATTTGATGCCGTAGCGTTCACGCGTCAAACGATCCGGAGGTCCTCGCAATGGAAGCTGCCACCAACCGTCCCACGGTCATGCTGATCCATGGGGCATGGCTGTCGTCGGAGAGCTGGGCGAACTTCGCCGAGCACTTCCGCGGGCGCGGGTACGAGGTGTCGGCGCCCGAGTGGCCCCGCAAGCACGGGGACGTCGCCGAGCTGCGCGAGCACGCCGACGAGACCGCGGGCCTCGGCGTGACCGAGATCGTCGATTTCTACGAGTCACAGATCCGTGCGCTGCCGGAGCCCCCGATCCTGATCGGTCACTCCTACGGAGGCCTGTTCGTCGAACTGCTGCTCGACCGCGGCGTCGGTCGCGCGGGGGTGGCGATGAGCCCGGCGCCGCCCAAGGGGATCCTGGTGCTCCCATTCTCGACGCTGAAAGCCGCGGCTCCGGCGCTCGCGCATCCGTCGCGGTGGCACGGAGTCGTCGAGCTGACGCTCGAGGAGTTCACGTACGGATTCGTCAACACGTTCTCGCCCGAGGACGCGAAAGCCGCGTACGAGAAGTACGCGGTCCCGGAGACCGGCCAGATCTTCTACGAGGCGGGCTTTGCCAACTTCCATCTGCATCCGCCGACCGAGGTCCACTTCCGCGGCGGCGACCGTGCCCCGCTGTTGATCGTCGGGGCCGAGAAGGACCACACGGTCCCGGCGTCGCTGTCACACAAGCAGTACGAGCGCTACGAGCGGTCGCCGGCGCACACCGACTACCTCGAGTTCGCCGGACGGCCACATTTGATGATGGTCGCCGAGGGGTGGGAGGAGATCGCGACGGATATCGAGCGTTGGGTTGACGGCGTGCCGTCGGCTGCCGCGGACGCGGGCTGACGCCTTCGCTGCGCCGCTCATCCGCCCACGAGCGACCGCCGGATGCTTCGGGCGCGCCGGCTGAGCCCGCGCTGAGGCCGCAGCCATCGCGATCGGGGCCGGACCGCGTCTCGGTTCTCCCGCGCGAGGCGCGCGAGGGTGTGCTGATGACGGAGCTCGTCGCTGCGCGCGAGCAACATTTCATATGTGATCCGAGTGCTGTTCATCTCGTCCCGCTGGTAGTGGACACACGTCTCGAGCTGCGTTCAGGCCGAGACCGTGTAATCGTCGTGGTCACCTCGCCGGCTGTATGCGTACGGGTGGTGAAACGCCTCGAGCGCATCGGTTCCCGGTACACCGAGCTCGAAGTACTCGCCAGTTCGCTGGTCCTCAACGGCGACCAGCACTCGATCCGTGCGTGGGTTCCACAACAGTCGCACGTCGATGCCGTCGGTCAGCCGGTGATCGAGCTCGCGCACTGCTGCCTCGGATGTCGTGAACAGGAACATCGCTGGTCCTCTCGAGGGTTGGATACAGCGACCTCGTCGATCACCGTCGCCGCAACAAGGCATCCGGCGGCTTGCTCGCATGTGGGCCGCTTTTAGTACGCGCCTAGAGTCTCACCGACGGGCGGACGCGAACATGGGGTCTGCTGGTGTCCGTGGTGCGGCTATCCGCACCATCGGGCTAGTGGGCCTCCCCACGCACTAGTTACGCAGATAGGTGAGTACGGCTAGGACCCGGCGATGGGTGTCACTCGCCGCTGGGAGGTGGAGCTTGTGGAAGATGTTCGTCACGTGCTTCTCGACGGCCCGCTCGGTGACGACGATGCGCTCGGCGATCGCGATGTTCGACAGCCCCTCGGCCATCAGCTCGAGGACCTCGCGCTCGCGCGGCGTGAGCTCGGCGAGCGGGTCGTCGCGGCGCCGGCGGCCGACGAGCTGAGCGACGACAGAGGAATCGAGCGCCGAGCCGCCCGCCGCAACTCGGCGAACAGCCGCGGTGAACTCCGGCAGATCGTTGATCCGGTCCTTGAGCAGGTAACCGATCCCGTCCGCGCAGTCCTCGAGCAGCTCGATCGCGTAGCCAGGTTCTGCGTACTGCGAGAGCACGAGTACGGCAGTATGCGGGTGTTTGGCCCGGATCTCCTTCGCCGCCCTGAGCCCCTCGTCGCTGTGCGTCGGGGGCATCCGGATGTCCACCAGCGCGACGTCGGGCTCATACGACCGCACCTTGAGCAGCAGGTCGGCGGCGGTGCCGCTGCGCCCCACGACCTCGAAGCCCTCGTCTTGGAGCAGGCGCGCGACCCCCTCGCGCAGCAGCACGGAGTCGTCGGCGACGACGACGCGAGTCGGAGGTGTCGACGCTGCGTCCTCGAGCCGATCGCGGCTATCCCCGTATGGGCTCATATAGGCATTGTGCCTACCGGCGCGGCTCACACCACGCTCAGGCGCAGATGATCGCTATCGACAGCACCGGATGTCTTGCTGCTGACAACGTCAAATTGTCCTGATCCTGACACATTGTGCGGACTCGGACTTGGCGGGAGAATCGCGCGCTAGGCTGTTGTTCGGGACTATGCGGAGCGCAGAGTTCGTTCTTCGTGCGCGCAAGCATCGCCCACTGCGATTCGGTCTGCGAAACCTTTCGGCGTGGTGCGTCGTGCTGGTCGGCTCGGCCGCGGTGCTTGTCACTGCGGCTGGCGTCATCGCTGCCTTGTGGCTTTCCAGTACCAAGACGATGGCCGTTTCTTCGCATATGAGCGTGTCGTTGATGGGGATTGAGTTGCGCGTTCAGTCGGGCGACGTCGCCGTCGTCGGCGGCAGTCAGAACGGCGTCTCAATCACCAGCAACGACCATGCCGCTTTCGGCCACGGACCGCATCAGATCCGGTCACTGCACCGCGGCATTCTCCAGATCTCTTCGAGTTGTCCGCGAATGGTGATCGGATCGTGCAGCGCGAGCTATCGCCTGGTCGTTCCCAACGACGTGCCGATCAGCATCCGTACGGAGCGGGGAAACATCCGGCTCGATGGATATCGGGGCTCGGCCGACATCGCGACTGACACCGGCTCGATCAAGGTCGAGGACTATTGCGGCTTCGTCCTCGGCGCCGCGTCGGCGAGCGGCGACGTGTCCGTCTCGAGCGCATGCTCCCCTGAGCGTCTGACACTGCGCAGCGATAGCGGCGACGTCGCGGCGACCGTCCCCTCCGGCGACTACCGGATCCAGGCCGCGTCCGGCGCCGGCGCGACGTCGGTGAGGGGTCTGACCGACGATGACGGCGCACCGTGGGCGATCGAGGCGCTCTCGAACACCGGCGACGTCAGTTTGACCGCGGGACCGTGAGCGCAGCCGAACTGGTTCAAACGGGCGGGATCGCACTTCCGCAACGATTTGCCCGCGCCGCCCGCGCGCTGCTGTTCCTCGTCGTCAGCCTGCCGGTCGGCGTCGCGTACCTGATGGCGGTGCCGATCGCTGCGTTCGCCGGTCCGGCTGCGGTTCGGCGCGTGGCCGAGACCGAGCGGGCGCTCGTCAACGGCCTGCTCGGCGCCCGCGTTCCGGTCCCGGTGCGGCTGAACGCCGACGCGACAATCTGCAGGCCGGAGGTCGCGTTCCTCGCCGGCAAGCTCGCGATCACGCTCTGCGCCGCGGTCTTCTGCGCCGCCCCGGCCTTCGTGTTCGGCGAACTGCTGGTGCGCTCAATCGAGGGCCTGGCGGGAGGTGGTGGCCGTTATCTCGGCCCGTGGTCGCTGGGGTCGGTCGTTGGGATCTGTCTGCTGGTGCTCGCCGTGCCGGCGTTGATGCTGACGGTTGGCGCGCTGGACGGAACCGCGACGCTGCTCGCGCGGGCGAGCCGGCGGGCGCTGGCGAGCCGACCGCGCGCCGGGCTACCGGTCCGCGAAGCGCTCGCCGAGCGGCTCGGCGATCGCACGCTGACGATCGCCTACTGGTTGCCCGAACGCCGGCAGTTCGTCGACGAGCGCGGGCATTCTGTGGCACTCCCCGAGCCAGGGTCGACGAAGGCATGGACCGCCGTAGAGCACCGCGGCAACCGCGTCGCGGCGATCATCCACGATGCGGAGTTGCACGCACGCCCGGAAATCGTCCAGGCGGCCGCCGCCGGGGCAGTGCTCGCGCTCGACAACGAGCGGCTCAAGGCCGACCTCAACGCCCGGCTGCACGAGCTCCGCGCGTCCCGGCGCCGGATCGTCGAGGCGACGGTGCAGGCGCGCCGCCAGCTCGAGCGTGATCTGCACGATGGCGCCCAGCAACGGCTCGTGTCGCTCTCGCTCGACCTGCAGATGTTGCGCGGGAGGATCTCCGAACAGTCGACGGTCGAGCTGCTCGACGCGACGATCGCGACACTGCGCGAGGCCCAGACCGAGCTGCGTGAGCTCGCGCGTGGGATCCATCCGCCGATGCTCGCCGACCGCGGACTAGCGCCCGCGCTCGAAGCGCTGGCGCAGCGATCGACGGTTCCGGTCCAACTCGATCTGCGACTGAACGGACGGCTTCCGAAGCAGGTCGAGACCGCCGGCTATTTCGTGGTCGCCGAGGCATTGACCAACGTCATCAAGTACGCGCGCGCGACATACGCTCGGCTGACGGTCTCCGATGCGGGGGGCGTGCTGTGGCTCGAGGTCGGCGACGACGGCGTCGGCGGCGCCAACCCCGCGAATGGCAGCGGCCTGAGCGGACTCAGTGATCGCGTCGCAGCGCTCGACGGCGAGCTGACCGTCGACAGTCCCGTCGGGCGCGGCACGCGCGTGACCGCGAGGATCCCGGCGTCCGAGGTCGAGGCGTGATCAGCGGCCTGCGCGCGCTCGCCGTGATCGTCCTGGCAGCGCCGACGGCGCTCGTCGCGTCGGCGTGTGGCGAGGCGGGGTCCAACCCGCTCCCCCAACAGCCCGGACTCCCGGCGATCAAGGCCGACCCCGCGAACGCGCCCGTCGGCGCCGCCGCCGGGGTCAACATCTTCGGACAGCGCCGCCACCAGATGCGCTTCTTCGTGATCACGCACGGACAGGCGTCCGATCCGTTCTGGGCCGTCGTGCAGAATGGCGCGCAGGCGGCGGCCGCTCAGCTCGGGGTCTCGGTCACCTACGAAGCGCCCGACACCTACAGCATCGCGCGAATGCGCGAACTGATCCGGGCCGCGATCGCTTCGAAGCCGACCGGCCTTGTCGTGTCGCTCCCGAATCCGGACGCGCTCGCGCCTGTGGTCCACGCAGCCGACCGGGCCGGGATCCCCGTCATCTCGATCAACTCCGGCAGCAATGTGTTCGCGCGGGTGGGGACGTTGCTGCATGTGGGCGAGGACGAGTACGCGGCGGGATACGCCGCCGGCGTGCGCATGCGCGCCAGCCACGTGCGCCGGACGCTGTGCGTCATCCACGAGGCCGGCAACCTTGCTCTGCAGCAGCGCTGCCGCGGCTTCGCCGCCGCTCTGACTGCGTCCGGCGCGCACACGAGCGTGCTCGACGTGAACCTTCAGCATGTCAACGCCGCTGAGCACCTGATCGCCGCGGCCTTGCGCGACCGGCGGTTCGACGGGCTCCTCACCCTGGGCGGCGCCGTAATCGCGAGCCCGACCCTCGAGGCGCTGCGAAGCGACCACTTACTGCGACGCGTCACCTACGCGACGTTTGGGGTCGGTCCCGCAGTCGTGAGCGCGATTCGCGACGGCGAGATCTCGTTCGCCGCCGATCAGCAGCCCTACCTGCAGGGCTACCTCCCGATCGTGCTGCTGACGCAATATCACCTCTATGGGGTCCTGCCCGATCGAGGAAAGCTGATCTCCACGGGCCCGGTCTTCATCACCAAGCACAACGCTGCCCGGGTCCTGCGCCTGATCAACGAGGGCGTCCGCTGACCGACCGGCGATGCTCAGGCCAGGATCGCCGCGAGCGCGGGCGCGGAGAGATCTGACTTCGGGACAAAGCCGCGGGCGCCGCTGCGGGCGATCATGCCGGCGAAGTCACCGCGATCGTGGATCGACGTGAGCACCACGGCGGGGGGATCGGCGTCACCGCTGAGCCGCAGCGCGACTTCGAACCCGTCGAGGTCCGGGAGCTGGACGTCGAGCAGCACGATCGCCGGGCGCAGCTTTCGAGCCGCGGCGAGCGCCGAGGCGCCGTCCGGAGCCTCCCCGACGACCTCATAGCCGGCGTCGGCCAGCAGTCGCCGGACGCTGGCCCGGAAGTTCGGGTGATCGTCGACGATCAAGACTGTCCTACCCATCGACTGATTGTCTCCGACAGACGCGGTTTACACGGTGTTGCTACCCGCACTCTGAGCGGGGATATCCGTACCCCAAGACGCCAGCCCGCCGCATCTTCATTTGCGAGCCGCGGTGCGAGCCTCTCGGTGTTGTTCAGATCGACAAACGGGAGGCAGGGACGATGCAACAAAGTAACTTGGCGGCGCGCGCCGGGAGGTGGAGCTCGCAGCACCGGAGGGCGGCGATCCTCGGCTGGCTCGCGTTCGTCGTCGCCGCGGTGCTGATCGGTGGCGCCGTCGGTACCAGACACATTCCGCAGGACAACGATGGCGTCGGCGAGTCGGGACGTGCCCAGCAGGTGTTGCACGATCAGTTCCCGCAGCCGGCCAACGAACAGGTGCTCGTCCAGAGCGCCACTCTGACCGTGAACAATCAGTCCTTTCGGGCGGCGGTCCAGGACGTGACGCGACGATTGTCGGCGCTGCGCACGGTCCACGACGTCCGGTCGCCGCTGCGGGCCGCAAACCGCGGGGAGATCTCGCGAGACCGTCACTCGGTCCTGATCGGCTTTCAGATCACGGGCGCTTCGACGAGCGCTGACGAGCGCGTCGGCGCGTCGCTGGCGGCAACTGCCGCCGCCCAGCGCGCGCATCCCGCATTGCGAATCGAGCAGGCCGGCGATGCGAGCTCGGTCAAGGCGCTCAACAAGAGTTTCAGCGACGATTTCGCCAAGGCGCGGACGCTGTCACTGCCGATCACGCTGTTGATCCTTGTGGTTGCGTTCGGGGCCCTCGTTGCGGCGGGGATCCCCGTCCTTCTCGCGGCCACCGGGGTCGCGGCGACGCTGGGGTTGGTTGGTCTCGTCAGCCAGCTCGCGGCCGTCGACCAGGTCGTCTCCGAGACCGTGCTGTTGATCGGGATGGCAGTCGGCGTCGACTACTCGCTGTTCTACATGCGCCGCGAACGCGAGGAGCGCGCCGCGGGCCGGGACGAAAGGGCGGCGCTCCAGGCCGCCGCGGCGACCTCGGGCCGCTCGGTGCTGATCTCCGGCCTGACGGTGATGGCGGCGATGGCGGGCATGTACCTGGCGGGCAACAAGACCTTCGCCTCGATGGCGACCGGGACGATCATGGTCGTCGCAGTCGCAGTGATCGGCTCGCTGACGGTGTTGCCGGCACTGCTCGCGACGCTCGGGGACCGCGTGATGAAGGCGCGCGTTCCGATCATCGCGCGCCGGCGAGATGCCGGCGGCGAACCACGGCTGTGGAGCGCGGTCGTCGATCGCGTGCTGCGCCGACCGCTGGTCTCGGTCCTGCTCTCCGGAGGCCTGGTGGTTGCGCTCGCGATTCCGGCGTTTGGGCTTCACACCTCGCTGCCTGGCCTGCAGGGGCTGCCAAGGGGCCTCGCGATCGTCAAGACGCTGAACCGGATCGAGCGTGCCTTCCCAGGTGGGCCCCTGCCCGCCTACGTGGTGATCCAGAGCAAGGACGTCAACACGCCCCAGATCCACGGCGCGATCGGCGGCCTCGAGCAGCGGGCGCTGGCGACGGGCCAGATCCATCAGCCGTTCAAGGTTGCGGTCAACGGCCGGCACGACGTCGCGGTCGTATCGATGCCGCTCAGCGGCAGCGGCACCGACGCCGCCTCGTACCGCGCGCTCGACACGCTGCGTCAGCAGGTGATCCCCGCGACGTTCGGATCGATCGATGCGGTCACCGCCCAGGTCACCGGCACGACCGCCGAGTCCAAGGACTTCAATGACTCGATGACGTCGCACGCGCCGCTCGTGTTCGCGTTCGTGCTGACGATGGCGTTCATCCTGTTGCTGGTCACGTTCCGCTCGATCGTCCTCCCGATCACCGCGATCGTGCTCAACCTGCTGTCGGTCGGCGCTGCCTACGGGGTACTGGTGCTCGTCTTCCAGCACACATGGGCGCAAGGCCTGCTCGGCTTCAAGTCCACGGGCGCGGTCACGTCATGGCTGCCGCTGTTCTTGTTCGTGATCCTGTTCGGCCTCTCGATGGACTACCACGTGTTCATCATCAGCCGGATCCGCGAGGCTCACGACCAGGGGCGCCGCACCGAGGACGCGATCGCGCACGGGATCAAGTCGACCGCCGGGCCGGTCACCAGCGCGGCGATCGTGATGGTCGCGGTATTCGCGATCTTCGCCTCGCTCGGGGCGCTCGAGTTCAAGCAACTCGGCATCGGCCTGGCGGCGGCGATCCTGATCGACGCGACCGTCGTCCGTGCCGTGTTGCTGCCGGCGACGATGAAGCTCCTGGGCGACGCGAACTGGTACCTGCCCAGGCGTCTGCGGTGGTTGCCGCGAGGCGCGCGCGAGCCCGCGCACGCATAGGTGCACGAGGCCCAGGCGCCGGCGGGCGCCCGCCCCGACGATGGGCGCCCGCTGATTGTGGAGATGAGACCAACTTCTTCAAGGAGCACAGAACAGATGACTACCAACCTCAAACCGGAGCCCGCCGCCGAGCTCACTGCCGTGGCCGAGTCTTTTCGCGGGCACGGCGTCGAGCTCCATGACGTGGCCAAGACGTTTCGCACCGCGGGGACCGTCGTGCCCGCGGTCAAGGGCATAGACCTCTCGATCGACCCGGGCGAGACGGTCGCGCTGCTCGGCCCCAACGGCGCCGGGAAGTCGACGACGATCGACATGCTCCTCGGCCTGACCCGGCCCGACCGGGGCAGCGTTTCGCTGTTGGGCCGACCGCCCGCGAAGGCGGTCTCAGACGGGCTAGTGGCGGCCATGCTGCAAGCGGGCGCGCTGATCCGCGAGGTGACGCCGCGCGAGCTGTTGACGTTGATGGCGTCGCTGCACCCGAACTCGCTCGGAGTGCGGGAGACGCTCGAGCTCACCGGTCTGAGCGAGATCGCCGACCGGCGCATGCAGAAGCTGTCCGGGGGGCAGTCGCAGCGCGTCCGCTTCGCGCTCGCGCTCGTCTCAGATCCGGCGGTCCTGGTCCTCGACGAGCCGACCGTCGGCATGGACGTCGAGGCCCGGCGTGGCTTCTGGGCGTCGGTGCGTGAGTTCGCCGCGCGCGGCAAGACGGTCATCTTCGCGACTCACTATCTCGAGGAGGCCGACGCGTACGCCGACCGCGTCATCTTGATGGCCCACGGCCGCGTTGTGGCCGACGGCCCGACGAGCGAAATCCGCGCCCGGGTGGGCTCGCGCACGATCCGCGCGACGCTGCCCAACGCCGATCGCGCGGCGCTCGCCGCGCTGCCTGGGGTGACCGCGGCCGACCTCCGCGGTGAGGCGGTGGTGTTGATCTGCTCGGACGCAGACGCCGCGATCCGCTCACTGCTTGCGGACTACCCCGAAGCCCGCGACATCGAGATCGCCGGGGCTGGGCTCGAGGAGGCGTTCGTCGAGCTGACGGGTGACGACGACGAAACGAGTGCCGCCCCCGAGCGGCAGGAGGTGCTGGCATGAGGTCACTGGCCTACACGCGTTTTGAGTTGGTGCGCACGCTTCGCAACGTGCGCCTGCTGGTGTTCTCGTTCGGGTTTCCGCTGATCCTTTATTTCCTGATCGCGGCGCCCAACCGCAACGAGCACAACTTCAACGGTTCCGGGATCTCGATCCCGCTCTATTACATGGTCGGGCTGGTCGCGTTCGGGGCGATGACGGCGCTGATCTCGAGCGGAGCGCGGATCGCGGTCGAGCGGACCGACGGCTGGACGCGGCAGCTGCGGATTACGCCGCTCGCGACGAGCGCGTACTTCGGCGCCAAGGTCGCCACCGGATACACGCTGGCCGCCATGACGATCGCGCTCCTGTACGCATCGGGGGTCTCGCTTGGCGTCACGCTGCCGGCCGATCGCTGGCTCGAGATGACCGGGCTGATCGTCGTGGCGCTGATCCCGTTTGCCGCGCTTGGCATCTTCCTCGGCCACCTCCTGACCGCCGACTCGATCGGACCCGCGATCGGTGGCACGGTATCCCTGCTGGCGCTCGTGAGCGGAACCTGGTTTCCGATCGGATCGCACGGGATCCTCCACGACATCGGTCAGTTCCTGCCGTCGTACTGGCTCGTGCGAGCGAGCCACGTCTCGCTCGGCGGCCCGGCGTGGACCGCGGGCGGGTGGATCGTGATCGCCGCATGGACGATTGCGCTCGGGGTGGCCGCCCGGATCGCCTACCGCCGCGACACCGGCCGCGTATGAGCAGTCGAGGATCTCTAACCATATAACGACCTCGATCATCTCCGAAACGGTATATTCCCGGCCGTGTCGGTCGATGCCGTCAATCCGCCGGCCGCCGCGGCGCCCGCCGCTGCGCGGCCGGCCGCCGGGCTCTTGGAGGAGCGGCGGTCGAGCCCGGGATTGCTGCTCGCGCTGTTGGGCCATGAGGCGATGGGACGCCTGCGTGAGGCGCATACCGGCCACGAGCTTTCTCCACGTCAGTTCCACTTGCTCGGGCTGGTGCATGACAACGGCCCGATGAGTCAGCGGGAGCTCGGGCAGACGATGCGGACCGATCCGAGCATCCTGGTCACGCTGCTGAACCCGCTCGAGGCGGGCGGCCTGTTGTCGCGCGAACGCGACACGCTCGATCGCCGCCGCCATGTGGTCACGCTGACCGCGCGCGGCAGGCGGCGTCTTCAGACCGCGGTCGAGGCCCAGCGCAAAGCCGAGGATGAGCTGTTCGCGGGACTCGACGCCGAACAGCGCGAGCAGCTGCGCGTGCTGCTGGTCGCCCTCAGGGACAGTCTTGCCGGCGACTGCGGAAGTCAGGGCTGCTGATGGGGACGACCACACACGAGGAACCGAGGGCGGGCGTGGATGACGGCCGGGAACCGGCCGCCGATGACGGACGGCTGACAGGGCGCGCGCTGTGGACCGTCTTTGGGGCGCTGATGCTCGGCATGTTCCTGGCGGCGCTCGATCAGACGATCGTCTCCACGGCCCTGCCGACGATCGTCGGCGACCTCGGCGGGCTCAACCACCTCTCATGGGTGGTCACCGCGTACCTGCTGGCAGCAACCATCTCGACGCCGCTGTACGGCAAGCTCGGGGACACGGTCGGGCGAAAGCCGCTCTTTTTGGCGGCGATCGTGATCTTCCTCGTCGGCTCGATCCTCGCTGGGGCGAGCCAGACGATGGATCAGCTCGTCGGCTTCCGGGCGCTGCAGGGGATCGGTGCCGGCGGGCTGATGGTTGGCGCGCAGGCGATCATCGGCGACATCGTCCCGCCGCGCGAGCGGGGTCGCTACATGGGCCTGATCGGCTCGGTGTTTGCGGTCGCATCCGTCGCGGGGCCCCTGCTCGGCGGCTTTCTCGTCGAGAACCTCTCATGGCGGTGGGTGTTCTACGTCAATGTGCCGATCGGGATTGTCGCGATCGGGATCGTCGTCACGCGGCTGCACCTGCACACGCCGCATCGGAGCCACAAGATCGACTACATCGGAGCCGCGCTGCTGAGCGGCTGCGTCGGTGCGCTGATCTTGCTGACAACCTGGGGCGGCACGCAGTACGCGTGGGGTTCGGCGACGATCGTCGGGCTCGGGATCGCCGGCGCCGTCCTGCTGGCGGCGTTCATCTGGTGGGAGAACCGCGTCCCGGAGCCGATCGTGCCGCTGAGGCTGTTTCGGTCGAGCGTGTTCAGCATCGCCAACGCGATGGGGTTCGCGATCGGGATGGCGATGTTCGGCGTGATCATCTTCATCCCGCTGTTTCTCCAGATCGTGTACGGCGCCAGCCCGACCAGCTCGGGCCTGCGGCTGCTGCCGCTGATCGCCGGCCTGCTCGTCGCGACGGTCGCCTCTGGCCGCGTGATCTCGAAGGTCGGCCGCTACAAGGTTTTCCCGATCGCGGGCACCGCGATCCTGATCTGCGGCATGTACCTGCTCTCGCTGCTCAAGGTCGGCACCGCGCCATGGCTGGCGTCCGCGTTCATGCTGGTCGTCGGGGTCGGAATCGGGCTCGTGATGCAGGTCCTGGTGCTCGTCGTCCAGAATGACGTCGACCCCGGGGACATCGGGGTGGCGACATCGACGGCGACCTTCTCGAGGTCGGTTGGCGGCGCCTTCGGGGTCGCGATCTTCGGGGCGATCTTCGCGACCCGGCTCGCTGACCAGCTGTCGCACTTTCCGCCGTCGGTGACCGCGCATCTGGGCAGCGGTGTACACCTCAACCCGGCGCAGGCCAAGCTCCTGCCACCGCCGATCCACGCCGAGTTCCTACAGGCGTTTGCACATGCTCTGCACGGAGTCTTTCTCTGGGGCGTGGCGCTCGCCGTGATCCCGTTCCTGCTCTCGTGGCTGCTCAAGGAGGTGCCGCTGCGCACCACGCTCGGGCGGTCAGCGCAGGTCCCGCCGGCAGCCGTGGACGGTCCTGCGGCCAAGCAGCCGGCGCAGGTTTGAGTGTCCCCAGATCCCGACTTCAACCGAGGTGCAGCTGATCCATGAAGGACTTCTTCGATCTTGAACTTGGTGGGCTCGATGGCTCACAGCTCGACCTCGAGGCGCTCGCCGGTCAGACGGTGCTGGTGGTGAACGTCGCCTCGCGGTGCGGGCTGACGCCGCAGTACGCCGGGCTCGAGCGCCTTCAGGGCCGCTATCGCGACGGCGGCTTTTCGGTGCTCGGGATCCCCTGCAACCAATTTGCCAACCAGGAGCCCGAGGCCGAGGACGAGATCCGGACCTTCTGCTCGACGACCTACGGGACGACCTTCCCGATCAGCGAGAAGGTCGACGTGAACGGTCCGCACCGGCACCCGCTCTACGAGCAGCTGGTCGAGACGCCCGACAGCGACGGCCGGGCGGGCGATGTCGATTGGAACTTCGAGAAGTTCCTCGTCTCGCCGGGCGGAGAAGTCCTCGCGCGCTTCCGTCCCGGCGTCGACCCGGAGTCCGAGGAGGTCGTTGAGTCGATTGAGCGGCTGCTCTCAGGGTCGGGCGGCCGCGCTGAGGACTGGGAGACCGCCCCGGCGTCCGAGGTTCGGCCCGGGGACCGCGTCCGCGCACATCAGGACCTCGAGCTGACGGTGACCAGGATCGAGCGACCGTTCCTTGGGCGCGACGAGATGCTGGCCTTCATCGACTCATCTCAGGCGGGTTGGCTGAAGGTGCCGGTGATGGCCGACGCCGCGGTCGAGGTACAGCGGCGCATGCGCTGAGAACGCCGTCGCAAGCCGCTGTCGGGAACACGAGCGTCGGGCGGGCGCGGTCTTGGCCGGCTCCCGGGCGGGTTCGCGGACCGGCCGTCGCGGGCGGTCCGGCAAACGCTGTCTGAGCCGATGGTTGTCCCGGAGCCGGAAGCGGGCCGGCTGAGACTGATCCAGCGGAAGGCCACCCGGGGATGGGGTGGGGGGCTCAGGACGCGGGCGGCGCGGTCCGCCCCCGCCCCCGCCGTCGCCCTCGTCGGCGTCCGAGTCCGACGGTCCGTGCGAGAAGCGCGCGATCACCGCCGGGACGAGCAATGCCGCGGCGAACACGACCAGGATGTACACCAGCGCGATTGGATCGTACTCGCCGATGTGGGACCCCTTCGGCATTGGCCAAGCGTAGCGCTGCCGCAGCCGGACGAGCCGGTGCTCACCGTTTGAAATCGGATGCCTGCAGCCGCCCGACGTCTGCAGGCCCTAAGTGAAGTGACGTCAGCGGGCGAGGTCGGCGAGCGCGCCGGACTGGATCAGGTCGACGGTCGCGGCGATGTCGACGTCCGGGTAGCGGTCGCGGTCCATGAACGCGACCCGCTCGCGGACGATCTGGAAGGCGTCGATCGTTGGTGCGCTGCACTGTTCGATGCCGCGAAGCTCGAGTGCCTGACAGCAGGCCATGAGGTGGATCGCGGCGATGTTCTGCGTGAGCTCGACGATCGAGCGTGCGTCACGGGCGGCGATCGTCCCCATCGAGACCTTGTCCTGATTGTGACACTCGGTCGAGCGCGAGTGGATCGTGGTTGGGTTACAGAGCTTCAGCGCCTCGGCGGTCATCGCCGAGCAGCACAGTTGCATGCCCTTGAAGCCGTGATGTAACCCTGCCTCCGGGTGGTCGGGCTCGAAGCGCGCGATCAGGTTCGGGGTCAGGCCGGCGTTGAACTTCTCGTCGACGACGAGCTCGAGCTGGCGGTCGATCAGATCGCACAGGTTGGCGAGTGCAACCTTGAGCGAGTCCATCGCCTGGCCGATGTGGCCCCCGTAGAAGTTGCCGCCGCTCTCGACCCGCTGCCCGCCGACGTTGAACAGCGGGTTGTCGTCCGAGGAATTGATCTCGGTGGTGATCCACTCCTGCACCCACGTAATCACGTCGCGCAGGACTCCGATCACGTGCGGCGCGCAGCGAATTGAGTACTTGTCCTGGACCTGGCGGTCGAGCTCGACGAACTCGGCTCCCTCGAGACCGCCGGCGAACAGCTCCTCGGTGTCGAGCGACAGCTGCGAGCCGTCGAGAAACTCACGAATGTTGCGCGCGCTGTGCACCATTCCGGCGTGCGGCTTTGCCTGGTCAAAGAGGAACGCGTTGAAGTGGCCGCGGTTGCCGAGCAGCGCCTGCGAGGCCATTGCGGTCAGCAGGTCGGCGAGATCGGCGAGCTCGCTCGCGGCGGCGACCGCGAGGCACGCAAAGGCGCTCATGAAGGAGGTTCCGTTGGTCAGCGCCAGCCCCTCCTTGGACTCGAGCAAGATCGGCTCGAGCCCGAGCTGCGACAGGACCTCGCTCGCCTCGTGCTCGTCGCCTTCGAACGCGACCCGGCCGTCACCACTGAGCGCGCGCCCGACGTACGTAAGCGGAGCGAGGTCACCGCTCGCCCCGCATGAGCCGCGCTCGGGAATGAACGGGAGCACGTCGTGGTTGACCAGGTCGAGGATCCGCTCAATCAGTTCGACGCGGACGCCCGAGTTGCCCTTCGCGAGGCAGTTGGCCCGCAGCAGCATCGTCACGCGCGCAACCTCGGGCGACGCGATCGGGCCGGTGCCGCAGCCCATGAAACGAATGATCCCCTGCTGGAGCTTGCCCGCCTTCGCGGGAGAAATCTGGCGGTGCGCGCTGTCACCGAAGCCGGTCGTGACGCCGTAGATCGGGATCTCCTGCGCGATCAACGACCGCTTGAGCTCGCGGCTCGAAGCGACGGCGTCGGCTGCCTGATCGGTCAGGCGCACGGTGCGACCGCGGCGCGCTACATCGAGCGCGTCGCCGATCGTCAGACTGGCGCCGTCGAGCTCGAGAGTTGCCCGCTGGAGCTCGAGGTCTGACATTCCGGTGACGGCCACAATCCGACTCTCCCGCAGTGGTAGGCTCGACGCAACCCGGACGCACTGGATCGGTCGTCTCATGCAGCTAAGTCGCCCTCTCGACAGCATCGACCACGAAATCATTGCGTTGTTGAAGGAAAACGCGAAGCGCACGTTCGCGGACATCGGGAGCCACGTGGGGCTCTCCTCGACCGCGGTCAAACGTCGCGTTGATCGCCTCGAACACGACGGCGTGATCGTCGGGTACGGCGCCCGGATCGACGCGCGGGCACTGGGGGAGGGGATCGAGGCCTTGATCGAGGTCTACTGCGCCGATCGGATCGCGCCCGCCGACGTGGGCCGTTCGATCGCCGGTCTCGATCAGGTGGTGTCAGCGTGGACGACCTCGGGCGAGCCCGACGCCCTGGTTCGCGCCCGCGTTGACAGCATCGCCGACCTCGAGAAGTTCGTCGAGCGGCTCCGGCGTGACCACAACGTGCTCCGCACGCGGACCCTGATCGTCCTCTCGACGCTGATCGACCGCGCTTCGTGAATCCAGAGGGCATGACCGCGCGCAAGCAGGAGGACATCCGATGATCGCTCAGGGCAAGCTCGAGACGTTCGCGCCACCGGACACGGCGATCGAGCGCCGGCCGGACGGGACGGTCGTGTTGCGCTCGCGCCACCCGCTGCCGGACTTCAAGCGCTCGATCCCGACCGTGCTCCGCGAGCGCGCGGCCGCGCACCCCGAGCGGACGCTCGCGGCGCAGCGCGACGGAGACGATCGATGGTCGTCGCTGACATATGGCGAGGCGCGCACGAAGGCGGACGCGCTCGCACACAGCCTGCTCGAGCTCGGGCTCGGGCCCGATCGCCCACTGATGATCCTGTCGGGCAACTCGATCGAGCACCTGCTGGTCAGCCTCGGCGCATACACGGCGGGCGTGCCGGTGATGCCGATCAGCGTCGCCTATTCGCTGATGAGCGCCGACCACGCGCGGATCAAGTCGATCGCCGAGCTCACCCGCCCTGGGTTGCTGTTCGCCGACGATGCGCAGCAGTTCTCGCCCGCGCTCGATGCGCTTGGGCCGGACATGGCGGCGACGCTCGTCGCCCGCGGGACGCGGCCCGGAGCTCTGCGGCTCGATGAGCTGCTCGCCGCCCAGCCGAGTCCCGCGGTCGAGGAGACGTTCGCCGGCGTCGGGCCCGACACGATTGCGAAGCTGCTGTTCACGTCGGGCTCGACCGGCGCGCCGAAGGGCGTGATCAACACCAACCGGATGCTGTGCTCCAACCAGGCCGTGCTCGCGAGCATCTGGCCGTTTCTGCTCGACGAGCCGCCGGTGCTCGTCGACTGGCTGCCGTGGAGCCACACCTTCGGCGCCAACCACAACCTCAACCTGGTGCTGTTCAACGGCGGGACGCTGCACATCGATGACGGGCGCCCGGTCGGGCCGCTGTTCGGGCGCACGCTGCAGGCGCTCAGCGAGATCGCGCCGACCGTGTACTTCAACGTCCCGGCCGGGTTCGCGCTGCTCGCCGGCGCGCTCGAGCACGACCGCGGTCTCGCCGAGCACTTCTTCAGCCGCCTGCGGTTCATGTTCTACGCCGGCGCCGCGCTCCCCGACGCGCTCGCACTGCGTCTGCGCGCGCTCGCCGAGCGGATCGCCGACCACGATGTCCCACTGACCTCGAGCTGGGGGACGACCGAGACCGCTCCCGCGGCGACGAGCGCCCACTTTCGCGATGCGGCCGTCGGCTGCATCGGCGTCCCACTGGCGGGCACCACGGTCAAGCTCGCGCCGGTCGCCGACAAGCTCGAGATCCGCGTCAGCGGCCCGAACGTCACCCCCGGCTACTACCGGGCGGACGAGCAGACCGCGGCGGCATTCGACGACGAGGGCTTCTACCGCTCGGGCGACGCGGTCGTGCTCGTGGACGAGCACGATCCCGACCAGGGCCTGTTGTTCGACGGGCGGATCGCCGAGGACTTCAAGCTCCTGACCGGGACCTGGGTGACTGTCGGCCCGCTGCGGACGCGGCTGCTCGGGGCGGCCAGGGTGATGACCGACGCGGTCATCTGCGGTCAGGACCGGGAGTACGTCGCCGCGCTCGCGTGGGTCAATCAGGCCGAGGCGCGCGCCGTGTGCGAGGCCGACGGCGATGTCCAGCTCAACGATGCGCGGCTGCGCAGGCACCTGGCGCAGACGCTCGCGACGCTCGGCGGCGCGGCCGGCTCGGCGGCCCGCGTCGAGCGCTTGCTGCTCCTGACCGAGCCTCCGAGCCTCGACGCGGGCGAGATCACCGACAAGGGCTACCTCAACCAGCGCCGGTGCCTGGAGTGTCGCGCGGCCGACGTCGCTCGTCTCTACACGCCGCAGCCCGACCCCGGCGTGATCACCCCGGCCGCCCGTCGGTAGCGTCGCGGTTAACATCAGCGTTCGTGGATCGCGACGAGCTTCGGGCGCTTCAGGCGCCGCTCAAGGAGGGCTACCGCGAGACACCCGCGGCCGCGCTCGTGACGCTGCGCGCCCAGGGCGAGCTCGACGACGGCGTCTCGTGCTCGGTCCAGACCGGGCGCGCGCTCGCGCGGGCCGGCCTGCACCCGGCCTCCGGGGGCGACGGATCGCTGCTGTGCTCGGGCGACATGCTGCTCGAGGCGCTGGTCGCGTGCGCGGGCGTGACGCTCCGCGCGGTCGCGACCTCGCTCGGGATCGCCGTCCCATCGGGACGGGTCAGCGCGGAGGGAGACCTCGACTTCCGCGGCACGCTCGGCGTCGACCGCGAGGCGCCCGTCGGCTTTTCCGAGATTCGGCTCTCGTTCGACCTCGATACCGACGCCGACGAGGAGCAGCTCGCGCTGCTGCAGAAGCTCACCGAGCGCTACTGCGTCGTCTACCAGACGCTCGCGCGCGGCCCGGCCTTGACGACCGTCTTCGGCCGCGCCGAGCCCGCGCAGGCCTAGTGCCCCGACACTAGCCGGTCACCATCCAACCCCCGGTTTGCGCTAAATCGCCCGGCGCGCGGCCTGTGACGCGCCGCCCGCCCTGCAAAACGTGGAAAATCCGCAGGCGCGAGGACCGATTTTCCACCGATCGCGCGCTGCGGCGCACGTTTCGTGGAAGATCCGATCGCCGCCCGTGGTTTTTCCACCGCCTCGAGGCCGCGGACTCGTCCCTGGTTTGTCCGCTCAGGTGAGGCTCCAAAACGGCCCGAACAGGCCGGCGCCGGTCAGTAGCGTTTGGGATTGGGTCGTCGTTCGCGGCCGCCAGGCGGGCTCCAGGCGATCTCCGTACCAGGCGCGGGCGAGGCGCTCGAGCTGGTCCAGCGCGACGATCGCGCCGGGATCGCGGCCGACGCTCAGTGACCAGGCACGCATGTCCTCCTCCGCCCGGAAGAGCATCATCGTCGCTCACGTGAAGGCGATGTCCTCCCACCATCGACGGGCGGGCACGCTGACGTGGAACACGGCCTCCCCCGTAACGTCGCCGCTGACGACCTCGAGGACGATTCCGTCGCTCGTCACGCGCGCGTGCTCGAGACCCAGCGCGGCGACGATCCCGAGCCCGTCCCAGGCACAGTTGCCCCACCAGGTGCGATCGTCGCAATCGACGCGCGCGCCGGCGCGGTGAGCGGCGAACGGATGCGCCATCAGAATCCGGCGATCGTTGCCGAGCACGACCACGTGGGCCGCCTCCAGCGCTTGGAGCGCGGGTCCGTCGGGCACGGTCGGCGGTTCGCCTGTCGCAGCGAAGGACTTGAAGATCCGCCGGCGGAGGGCCGCCTCGGCCGCGGTCACGCCGGTCGGCTCGCTGCCTTCGATTGCCGAGCCCTCATCGCGATCACGGTACCTGCGCCGCGCCGGTCACAGCCGGTAGTGTCGGGATGTGGATCAGATCGCCCGGGGTCTCTGGCGCGTGATTCTCATTGATTATTTATAAGAATTGGGTTTTGGAAGTCGCGAAAGAGAGCAAGAAGGTCGGCAAATCGAATGAGAACCTTGGTCCATGACCCGCGCTGAGCGAACAGCGAACCTGACCGGCGTCGTCGTCCCGTTCGTGGGCGTGCTCGTCGCGATCGTGCTGCTCTGGAACCAGGCCGTCGGCGCTGCCGACCTCGCGATCCTCGTCGTGATGTATCTGCTGACGGGGCTTGGGGTCACCGTCGGCTACCACCGGTTGCTCACGCACCGAGCGTTCCAGAGCTACCCCTGGGTCGAGCGAACGTTTGCGGTGCTCGGCTCGATGTCGGTGCAGGGGTCGGTGATGGACTGGGTCGCCGACCACCGCAAGCACCACGCCCACGCCGACCGCGAGGGCGACCCGCACAGCCCCCACGTCGGGCACGGCAGCGGCGTCGCGGGCCTCTGGCACGCGCATGTCGGCTGGTTGCTCGAGACGCAGGGGCAGGCTGACTGGAAGCGCTACGCGGCCGAGCTCTAT
Organism: uncultured Solirubrobacterales bacterium; assembly: GCA_963744695.1. Classification (GTDB taxonomy): domain Bacteria; phylum Actinomycetota; class Thermoleophilia; order Solirubrobacterales; family Solirubrobacteraceae; genus Palsa-465. Next base: position 123,252 of record CAVUUT010000018.1, read on the forward strand.
GAGGATCCGGCGATGCGGCGGATCGGGCGGCGGTTCCCGCTGCTGGCCGTGCTCTCGCTGCTGTTGCCGACACTCCTCGGGTTCGTGCTCGACGGCTTCACGCTCGGCGGGGCCCTGCGGGGTCTCGTCTGGGGAGGTCTGGTGCGGATCTTCTTCGTGCACCACATCACGTGGTCGGTCAACTCGGTATGCCACTTCTTCGGCAGCCGGCGGTTCGATGTCGAGGATCACTCGACCAACGTCGTCTGGCTGGCGCCGTTCTCGCTCGGCGAGTCCTGGCATCACAACCATCACGCGTTCCCACGCTCGGCCTATCATGGATTGCGCTGGTGGGAGCTCGATGTCTCGGGCCTGATCATCTCCATGATGGAGCGCGTGGGCCTCGCCTGGAACGTCGTGCGGATCGCTCCCGAGCGCCAACAGGCTCGGGCGCTCGCCGGCGCCGCAGTGCGCTAGGTCTAAGCCGCGTCAGCCTGCTGGGCGCAATCGGCGCACAGTCCCGAGATCACGAGCTCTGCCCCCTCGGCCCTGAAGCCGGCGGCGCCGGCGGCCCGCAGCAGCGGCGCCGTGTGCATCTCGACATCGAGGTCGTCGACGCGACCGCAGCGGCGGCAGACGAGGTGCTGGTGGGGCTCGGTCCGCCCGTCGTAGAGGGCGGCCCCGAGGCCCGTGTCGATCCGTCGCGCGAGCCCTAGCTCGACGAGGAGCTCGAGCGTCGCGTAGACGGTCGGGGTCGAGACGCCCGGCAGCTCGTCGCGAACCGCGGTACGGATCTCGTCGGCGGTGGCGTGATGCGAGCGGCGCCGAAGCTCACGCAGGATCACGTTTCGCTGCGGCGTTGAGCGTTGCCCCCGGCTGTGCAGGAGGCCGACCAGATCATCGGAGAGGTCTCGAACGGGCGTCATCGTCTCAATAAGGGAGCCCTAATTCTAACACAGTTGTTATAATAGTCAACGTGGAACAGAGCTTCACCTCGTTGCGGGAGATCGACGAGCGGACGCTCCTGTTGCGCTACATCCAGCCCGGTCTGGTCGGCTTGATCGACGGGACCCTGTCGACGCTGGCGCCGATCTTCGCCGCGGCGCTGCTGTCGGGTTCACATGCGGCCCTGTTCGTTGGACTCGCGACCGCCGTCGGCGCCGGGATCAGCATGGGCTTCTCGGAGGCGCTGTCGGATACCGGGACCGAGACCGGTCGCGGTTCGGCGGTCGTCCGCGGAGTCGTGACCGGGGTGATGACCGCGATCGGCGGCGTATTTCACTCGCTGCCGTTCTTGATCAGCGAGGTTCATACGGCGCTCGTGGTGGCCGGGATCGTGGTCGCGATCGAGCTGATCGCGATCTCCTTGATCCGCAAGCGGTTCCTCGCCGTGTCGCTCCGCACGAGCCTGTTGCAGGTCGCGCTCGGGGGCGCCCTGATCGTCGCCGCCGGCGTTGTGCTGGGCAGCGCATAGGGTTCCGGCACGACAACAAGGCCGTCGCGGGCCCGATACGCAGAGGAGCGAGCCGATGGAGCTGACCGATAAGCACGTCGTCGTCACCGGGGCAGGAAGCGGAATCGGCTACGCGTGCGCGCGGAGATTCGCCGCCGAAGGGGCGCGCGTGGTCGTGGCCGACATCAACCTCGAGCCGGTGCAGGCACTCGCGCAAGAGATCGGTGGGCTCGCGGTACAGACAGACGTGAGCCGCGACGAGGAGATCGTCGAGCTCGTGCGGCGCGCGCGGGAGTCGGGTGGCCCAATCGATCTGTTCTTCTCAAACGCCGGCATCGGCGGTCCCGGAGGCGGTCCCGAGGCGCCCGACGACGAGCTCCAGCGCACCTGGGAGATCAACGTTATGGCGCACGTCTGGGCAGCTCGCGCGGTGCTGCCCGAGATGCTCGCGCGCGGCGATGGCTACCTGCTGAGCACGGCCTCGGCCGCGGGGCTGCTGACCCAGGTCTCGGCGCTCGCGTACTCGATCACCAAACATGCGGCGGTCGCGCTCGCGGAGTGGATCTCGATCACGTATGGGGACGCCGGAATCAAGGTCTCGTGCCTGTGCCCGCAGGCGGTGCGCACGCCGATGCTCGAACTGGCGCTCGAGGACCCGATCGGCGCCGCGCCGCTGCTCGCCGGTGGGCTGCTCGAGCCCGACGAAGTCGCCGCGTCCGTAGTGGCCGGGCTCGCCGACGAGCGCTTTTTGATCCTGCCCCACGAGGACGTCGCTCGGTTCATGGCGCTCAAGGGGTCAGAGCACGAGCGCTGGCTGAAGGGAATGCGCCGCCTCGTGCGCGAGGCCCGAACAGAGTCGGGCGAGTCATGAGCCGCGTCGTCAGGCGGTCGTAGCCGACTGACGAGCTGACTCGGGGATCAGCGAGCACACGGGGTTTGCGAAGCTGCGCGTGTCGATCGGTTCGCGACATATGCCGCGCAGCCCGCGGCGAGCACGCACAACGCCTGTGCGATCGACTCCGCGGGCGGGACCTCGATCTGTTCGAGCTCGAGCAGCGAGCTCGAGCAGCAGACGATTGATCGGGTGATCCTCGACCACCAGCACCGGTCCGCGTTGCCCGGTATGCATCATCGGCGAGCGAGATCGGACCGCCGCCCCCCACGAATCGCCCTCAGGGATGCAGGATGTGTCGCACCTGCCGCGAGAACGTCCCGAAGTCATTGTGATGCAGGCTCGCGAGCCCGGTCACGCCGAGCGCAGTGACGAACACCCCGGCCGCCAATGCGAGCGTTGCCAGCACCGCCGGCCAGTTGGACTCGAGCCGCTCGCGACCGGCGGCGAGCACGCGCGTGGCGTTCGGGCCGGCGAACTGGAGCGTCGCGATGATCGCGAGCAGCGGCAGGATGAAGCAGACGTTGAACAGGACCAGCAGAAAGACCTGCCGGAGAATGTCGTAGTCGGAGCCGACGATCGCGGCGATCGCGGCGAAGTAGGGGAAGGCGGTCGGCAGCTCGACCGCGGTGATCGTCGCGCCGAGCAGGGCGCTCGACCTGCCGTCGACGCGCAATTCGGTCATCGTCTGCTTGCCGATCAGCCGGTCGCGATAGCCCCACAAAAAGGCCGCGGCTGTCAGCATCGCGACGCCCGCGACGACCTCGAGCACGTAGCTGAGGTGGCGGCCGGGGTGGGGGACCAGCGCGAGCAGGAGCTGCCCCGGGCCGAGCGCAATCGCGACCCCGCCGAGAAAGTAGACGGCGAACACCGCCGCGGTGAACTGGGTCACCTTCCGCTTCGCGTCGTCGAAAGCCGGCCAGGTAGAGCCCCGGCGCGATCGTCGTCGGGTTGACCGAATCGGCGATCCCGATCGAGATCACGAGGGCGATCAACCGGAGCATGCGAGGATTGTTCCCGGAGTCCGCGATTAACGCCACCCCGAGGCGCGCCCCCCGCCTCGACCGGGTGGGTCCGGTACGCGAGGCGCGCCACCGGGTCACCGCCGGCCAAGGGGACGCTACACTCAGCGTTCGGCGCCGGGCGGCGTTCGTTTTGACGCCCGCGGCTCGGGGGCCGAATTACTGATCACTTCGTCGAGAAAAACGCGCAATGGCCCGTGGAGACGTTCGGATCGCTGCGACTCTCGCCTGCGAAGAGTGCAAGCGCCGGAATTATCAGACGAATAAGAGCAAGCGGAATAACCCGGAACGACTGCAGCTGCGCAAGTACTGCCGCTGGTGCAGGCGCCACACCGCACACCGCGAGACGCGCTGACGCGCGACCGGGTTAGCCGTGGCTCGCAACCGCAAACGTGCAAAGGAGCGGCGTAGCCGCCGCTCTGGGCCGAGCCAGGTTTCACGACCCGGCGTCGCGACCGCGCGCGCCGAGCGCGAGGCGCACGAGGTCGAGACACCGAGCCCGCTCGAGCACGCGACGCCTGACGTCGAGCTGGCGGACGCCCAACTGGCGCTCGGGAGGCCCGATCTGGCCGCAGACGTCAACGGCGAGTCCCCGGCTCAGACGCGCGACGAGCCCGAGGACGCGTCGGTCATCGATGAGCCCCAGGAGGAGTCGGTCATCGATGAGCCCGAGGAAAAGCTCGACGAGCGGGAGTTCGAGGATGAGGAGGACTTCGCCGACGAGGCGATGGCGTCCGGCGGCGGGGCTGGTGGCGACGGCGGTCGTTCTGGCCGATCCGGGTCCGATGGCGGTGGCGGCGAGCTCGCTGTCCCGGCGCCTGGGACGCCGGCGCAGCGCAGGCTCCCGGGCAGCCGCCTGATCAACTTCCTGCAAGGAAGCTGGCGCGAGCTTCAGCGGGTACAGTGGCCGGATCGCCGCCAGGTGATGCAGGCCACGGGCGTCGTGATCGGGTTCGTGATCGTGGCCGGCGTCTATCTCGGCGTTGCCGACGCGCTTGCCGGCAAGGTCGTGAATTTCATCCTCAAGTAGAAGCCTTCTTATCCGAGAGAGAACATGTTCCGCTGGTACGTCGTAAACACCTATTCGGGCCACGAAAACAAGGTCAAGCACAACCTCGAGCATCGCGTTGTGTCGCTCAACCAGAAGCGCGCGGTGCGTCAGATCGTCGTCCCCACCGAGTCGGTGTCCGAGATGAAGGACAACCAGAAGGTGACCGTTGAGAAGCGCACGATGCCGGGCTACGTGCTGGTCCAGATGGACCTCAACGAAGATTCGTGGTCGCTGGTCAAGGGCACGCCGGGCGTGACTGGGTTCGTCGGCGCGTCGAACGAGCCGGTGCCGCTGACCCAGGCTGAGGTCGACCGGCTGCTGCACCAAGAGCCCGCCGAGCGGCCCCGCAGCCGCGCCCAGTTCTCGATCGGCGAATCGGTCAAGGTCATCTCCGGCCCGCTGTCGGACTTCTCGGGTGAAATCTCCGAGGTCAACGAGGATGCGCAGCGTCTCAAGGTGCTGGTGTCGATCTTCGGCCGCGAGACGCCGGTCGAGGCCGCCTTCGACCAGGTCAAGAAGATCTAGCCCCGGCTAAGCTCAGACGGCGATGGCAAAGAAGGTTCTCACCCAAATCAAGTTGCAGGCGGTCGGTGGGCAGGCGAGCCCGGCGCCGCCCGTTGGGCCGGCGCTCGGTCAGCACGGCGTCAACATCATGGAGTTCGTCAAGGCGTTCAACGCCCAGACGCAGTCTGAGGCGGGCACCGTGATCCCCGTCGTGATCACCGTCTACGAGGATCGCTCGTTCACGTTCATCACCAAGAGCCCCCCGGCCGCGGTGTTGATCAAGCAGGCTCTGTCACTCGAGAAGGGGTCCGCGGAGCCGCACCGCGACAAGGTCGCCAGGATCACCCGTGACCAGCTCAAGCAGATCGCGGAGCGCAAGATGAAGGACCTGAACGCAAACGACATCGACGCCGCGGCGAACATCATCGCCGGCACGGCGCGCTCGATGGGCGTGGAGGTGGTCTGAGATGGCCAAGCACGGCAAGGCATACGCGGACGCCAAGCAGCGCTTTGACCGCGCGCGCGAGTACTCGCCCGCCGAGGCGGTCTCGCTCGTCAAGCAGCTGCGCAGCGCCAAGTTCAACGAGTCGGTTGAGGTCCACGTCCGCACCGGACTGAACGTTCGCCACGCCGACGAGCAGCTGCGCGGCACGATCGCGCTCCCGAACGGGCTCGGCAAGAACGTCAAGATCGCCGTCTTCGCGCAGGGCGACAAGGCCCGCGAGGCCGAAGAGGCCGGCGCCGACGTCGTCGGCGGCGAGGATCTGGCGAAGAAGATCCAGGAGGGATTCGACGATTTCGACGTCGCGATCGCGACCCCGGACATGATGCCGGTCGTCGGCCGTCTGGGCCGGATCCTCGGCCCGGCTGGCAAGATGCCCAACCCGAAGGTGGGCACGGTCACGATGGATGTCGCCAAGGCGGTCGGCGAGTCCAAGGCCGGCAAGGTCGAATACCGCACCGACCGCACCGCGATCGTCCATCTGGTGATCGGCAAGAGTGACTTCGATGAGCGCCTGCTGCTCGAGAATTACGCGGCGGTGATGGACGAGCTGATACGCGCCAAGCCGTCGGCGGCCAAGGGCCGCTACATCCGTTCGGTCACGTTCGCGACCACGATGGGCCCCGGCATCAAGGTCGACCCATCGCGTACGCGCGACATCGTCGAAGAGCCCGTAGCCGCCTAGGAGCGCAGGCCGCCTAAAATCGTTTAGCCAGACAGAGACACGCCCCAGACCTCCGGCCGCGAGCGCGCGTAAGCCCGGAGCAGGCGGAGCTCGAACGCTCTCCCGGCCGCCCGCGGTGGCCGTGCGAATTCGACGCCCGCCTGATCGGCGGGCGTTTCTCGTGAGAGAGAGCAGTCAATGAACAAAGAGCAGAAATCAGCAGTCGTCGACGAGATCGCCGAACAGATCAGCTCGGCCGAGGCGGTCTTCGCGATCGACTACCGCGGCATCTCGGTGTCCCAGATTGCCGAGCTGCGCGCCAAGCTGCGCGAGGCCGACGCCCGCTTCCGGGTCGTCAAGAACTCGCTCAGCGTGCGTGCCGCCGACAAGGCCGGCGTGCAAGAGCTCAAGCCGATGCTGATCGGCCCGACGGCGCTGACGCTCGTCAGCGGCGACGCGGCCGTCGCCGCGAAGGCGCTCAATGACGCGGCGCGCGCGCTCAACCTGCTCGAGTTCAAGGGCGGCCTGATGAACGGTGCGGCGCTGACGGCCGACGACGTTCGCTCGATCGCGCGCCTGCCCTCCCGCGACGTGCTCAACGCCCAGCTGGTCGGGATGATCGCGGCGCCGCTGACCGGGCTCGTGCGCGGGCTCAACGCGCTGATTGCCGGGGTCGCGATCCAGCTGCAGGCGATCGCCGACCAGGGTCTCGTGTCCGGTGAGGCGCCGGCCCCCGAGCCCGAGGCTGCCGCTGAGCCCGAGGCTGCCGCTGAGCCCGAGGCTGCCGCTGAGCCCGAGGCCGCCGCTGAGCCCGAGCCCGCCGCCGAGCCCGAGGCCGAGCCGCCGCCGCCGAGCCCGAGGCCGCCGCCGAGCCCGAGGCCGCCGCCGAGCCCGAGGCCGCCGCCGAGCCCGAGCCCGCCGCCGAGCCCGAGCCCGCCGCCGAGCCCGAGCCCGAGGCCGCCGCCGAGCCCGAGGCCGCCGCCGAGCCCGAACCCGAACCTGAACCAACCGAAACCGAAACGGAACCCTCGTCGGACGCGGAACCGTCCGATGACAAGGAGGAAGCATGACCACCACCCAAGAGTGGATCGACGAGCTCAAGACGATCTCCGTCCTCGAGCTCTCCGAGCGGATCAAGGCGCTCGAAGAGACGTTCGGCGTGTCGGCGACGGCGCCCGTGGCGGCTGCGGCCCCTGGTGGCGCAGGCGGCGACGGCGCCGGCGAGGAGGCCGAGGAGCAGACCAACTTCGACGTCATCCTGACCGGGGCGGGCGACAAGAAGATCCAGGTGATCAAGGTCGTCCGTGCCGCCACCGGACTGGGCCTCAAGGAGGCCAAGGCGCTTGTCGACGAGGCGCCGAAGCCCGTCAAGGAGGGCATCGAGAAGGCCGAGGCGGACAAGCTCAAGGCCGACATCGAGGAGGCCGGAGGCTCGGTCGAGCTGAAGTAGCCGGCTCGCGACAGCTTGGGGGATCTTATGCGCCATGCGCCCAAGATCCCCCAAGGTCCGGGCGCGAGGGACTCAGCTTTCTCTCAGCGTTAGCTTCGCGCTTTCTTCGTCCAGTCTCAGCTTCGAGTTGGGTGCTGCTGATGGTCTTCGTGCATGACCATCCAAGCCCAACCCAACTCGATCTCCGGGCCGGTCGCCAACCTCCCCGCAGCGGACCGGCCAACGACCCTCTCGGCGCGACGTCCGGTCTGCATCGATGCGTTCGCGCTGCTCGACCACCGCACGCGCGGGCGCTGCGTGGGCCGTGACGGCGCGCCGCAGGGGCGCTATCTCGAGGTCGAGCACGAGGACCAGACTCATCTGATCCCGCTCGACCGGCCGATCATCCATCTCGGACGCGGGCTCGCGGCTGACATCCGAATCGAGGACCCCGAGGTCTCGCGCCGCCATGCGATCATCGCGCAGCGTGGCGATGGCGTCCGCGTCCTCGATGACCGCAGCCGCAACGGCACGTTCGTCAACGGCCGTCCGGTGACGGTCGGCCATGTCGTTGACGGAGATGTGTTGCGTCTCGGCCGAGTGGTGTTTCGCTTCATCGAGATCGAACCGAAGCGGCGGGCGGTCGGGCCGATGCGGCGGATCGGTCTCGCGGTCCGCGGCGGCCACTCGATCGTGACGACTGCCGCCGCTTAGGCGGAGCCCGAGCCCGGCAAGACCGACTCCGGCGGCCGACCGGTCGCCATCGCAGACCGGGTCGCGGGACCCCGTGACCGGGGTCAAGGGCCACTAGACTCTGGCCGGGAGGGCCGCTCCGGCCCACGGGGTGGGAGGGGTCGCTCTCAGGCTCTACGGAATGTCGGCTCCAACTTGGGGTGCAATGATCAGGAGCAGCACTGACACAGGGACGCTGACCGCTCACGTCCCCACCGTGCTGCTCAAGCATCTCGAGGAGGCGCCGGATCAGCAGGTGCGGAGCCTCGAAGCGACCGTCGTGTTCGCCGACGTCTCTGGCTTCACGCGCCTATCCGAGCGCTTGGCGCGAGCCGGCAAGGAGGGCGCCGAGCAGCTCACGGATGCGATCAACACGTGCTTCAGCGCGCTGCTGGCCGATGCCTACGAGATGGGCGCATCGCTGATCAAGTTCGGCGGCGACGCGCTGCTGCTCTGGTTCGATGGCGAGGACCATGCCGCCCGCGCGTGCACCGCCGCGGTCGCGATGCGTCAGACGCTGCGGGAGCTGTCCGGGGACCGCACCGGCCCGATCAAGGTCGGACTGCGGATCTCGATCGGCATCCACAGCGGCACCTACGAGACGTTTCTAGTCGGCGGCTCGCACCACGAGTATCTGATCGCCGGTCCGGCCGCGAGCACGGCGGTCACGATGGAGTCGGTCGCCTCGGCAGGGCAGATCCTCGTCAGCAAGGCGACGGCGCAGCTGCTGCCGCCGAACTGCCTTGGCGCGCCGCTCGGGCCCGGGCTGTTGATTTCGCGCTCGCCGATGAGCGCCCCACAGCCCAGGCGCACGCTGCCCAGCGCGCCGCTCGACCTGGTCGCGAGCTGCCTGTCGACGGAGCTCCGGGCGCACCTGCTCGCAGCGCCGGCGGCGCCCGAGCATCGCACGGCGATCATCGCGTTCGTCCAGTTCGGCGAACTCGACAAGCTGATCGTCGAGCGGGGGCCTGAGGTGGCGGCGGCCGAGCTCGACCAGCTCGTCCGCGTCGCCCAGGAGGGGGCCGACCGTTACGAGGTCTGCTTCCTCGGCTCCGACGTCGCGGCCGCCGGCGGCAAGCTGCTGCTCAGTGCCGGCGCGCCGCGCGCGGTCGGCGACGACGAGGAGCGGATGCTGCTGACGCTGCGCCACCTGATCGAGGCCGAGACCGAGCTCCCGATCCGGATCGGCGTCAACCGCGGTCATGTGTTCGCCGGTGAGGTGGGGCCGTTCTACCGCCGCACGTACACGGTGATGGGCGACGCGGTCAACCTGACTGCGCGGCTCAGCGCGAAGGCGCCGTGGCGAACGATCTACGCGACCGACGGCGTGCTCGACCGCTCGCAGACCCGGTTCGAGCGCAAGGACGTCGAGCCGTTCATGGTCAAGGGCAAGTCGCGGCCGGTGCAGGCGTGGGAGGTCGGGCGTGTGCTCGGCGCCGCGCCGCCGCGCTCGACCCAGATCGAGATGCCGTTGCTCGGACGCGACCGCGAGCTCGCCGCGCTGCGCGATGGCGTTGAGGAGGCTCGAAGCGGCCGGGGCTCGATGATCGAGATCACGGGCGAGACCGGGAGCGGGAAGTCGCGGCTGCTGGCCGAGGCGGCCAAGCTCGGCGAGCGGATGCGCCCGATGCAGGCGATCTGCGAGGCGTACACGCAGACCGTTCCGTATGCGGCCTGGCGCGAGCCGCTGCGGCAGCTGCTCGGGCTGACCCGCGATCACAGCGAGGAGATCGTGGTGCAGCGATTGCGCGAGCACGTCGGAACGCAACGGCCCGAACTCGCGCCGTGGCTGCCGCTGCTGGCGATCGCATTCGGGGTCGAGGTCCCGAGTACTCGCGAGGTGCGCGATCTGTCGGCCGAGTTCCGCGAGGCCAAGCTGCACGAGGTCGTGCTCAGCTTCCTCGCCCCGTACTTCGGGATCCCGACGCTGGTGGTGATCGAGCACGTCCATCTGATGGACGCGGCGTCGGCGGCGCTGCTCGGAGCGATCGCCGAGGCGTTGCGAGACTCCGCCTGGCTGGTGCTGATCACGCGCCGCGATGTCGGCGACGGCTTCGCCCGAGCGCACGAGAACGTGCTGCAGTTCGAGCTCGGCCCGCTCTCGCGCGAGGACTCGCTCGCGCTCGCCGAGGCGACGCCCGAGGCGCACGTGCTGCCGCCGCACCTGCTCGAGCTCGCCGTCGAACGCTCGGGCGGGAGTCCTGAGTTCCTGCTCGATCTCCTCTCGACCGCGGCCGGAGGCTCGGGGACGCTCCCTGACAGCATCGAGGCGGCCGCCGGAGCGCGGATCGACTCGCTCGATCCTGGCGATCGCGCGCTCGTGCGAAGAGCCGCCGTCCTCGGTTTGACATTTCACGTCGAGCGGTTGCGGGAGGTCCTCGATCCGGGCGCCCACGAGCTCGACGACGAGGTCTGGAGCCGCCTCGCCGGGGTGTTCGAGCACGAGCCCGACGGCCATGTCAGGTTCCGCCGCCCAGCGCTCTGCGAGGTCGCCTATGAAGGGCTTCCGTTCACCCTGCGTCGCGAGCTGCACGCGAACGTCGCCAGTTCACTCGAGCACGGTCACGCGCGCGACGTCGACGCCGACCCGGCGGTGCTGTCCTTGCACTTCAGCCGCGCCGGCGACCACGCGCGCGCGTGGAAATACGCGCTCGTCGGAGCCGAGCGGGCCGGTGAGCGGTTCGCGCACGCGGACGCTTCGGCGCTCTACAGGCGGGCGATCGATGCGGGAAGGGCGGATGGCGCGGCGCCCGCACAGCTTGCGACCGTGTGGGAGCGTCTCGGCGAATCGCTGGCACAGGTGGGCGAGCAGGCAGCGGCGGCGGACGCGTACACGTCCGCCCGCAAGCTGAGCGACGGCGATCCGATCGCCGAGGCACGCCTGTGCTTTCGTCACGGCCGCTTGCGCGAGCGCAGCGAGATGACCGGCGCGGTGCGCTGGATGCGCCGCGGATTGCGGGCCGTCGAGCACATGCGCGGCCACGAGGCCCGCGCGTGGCGCGCGCGCCTGATTGCCGAGCTCGCTTGGATCCGTCAACGGCAGCGGCGCTACCGGGAGACGGAGCGCCTGTGCCGGGAGGCGCTCAAGGAGGGCAAGGCGATCGGCGAGCTGCGCGCCCAGGCGCGCGCGTGCTACACGCTGGACTGGGCGCTGTTCGAGCTTGGGCGCCCGGACGAGGCGACCTATTCCAAGCGAGCACTGGAGATCTACCGGGAGCTGGGCGACCCCGATCACGAGGGCAACGTCCTCAACAACCTCGGTGGGTTCGCGTACTGGCGGGGGAGCTGGCAGGAGGCGATCGAGCTCTACCGGCAAGCCGGGGCGTGCAGGCAGCGGGCCGGGAACGCGGCCGACGCCGCCGAGACCGACGCCAACGTCGGCGAGATCCTGTCCGATCAGGGAAGGCTCGAGGACGCCGAAGCCCATCTGCGGCGGGCGCTGCGCGTGTGGAGCTCGACCGGGCATCGCGAAGGGGCGACGTTCGCCCAGATGCTGCTCGGGCGCCTCGCCGCCCGAGCCGGGCGCGCCGAGGAGGGAGTCTCCCTGCTCGAAGAGACGGCCGCCCAGATGCGGCAGGTCGGCGTCGGCTTCTACGCGGAGCTCGCGAGCGCGCTGGTGGCCGAGGCCGAGGCGGTCGCGGGCGACCCGCAGCGCGGGCTCGAGATCGCGGAGGGTCTGCTCGAGTCGGGCAGCAGGCACGTGGCTCTGCTGCGCCGCGCGACGGGGATCTGCCTCGGTCGTCTCGGCAGGGGCGACGAGGCCAGATGCGAGCTTGAACTCGCCGCGACGGCTGCCGAGGAGCGAGCCGAGGATTACGAGCTCGCGCTTGCGCTCGATGCGCTGGCCGCATTCGGGTGGCTCGGACCGGACCTGCGTGCGGAGCGCGATGCGATCGCCGATCGTTTGGGGATCGTGCGGATGCCGACGATCATCGGCTCGGCCCGCGACCAAGGGCCGGCGGTCCACGCTGCTGATCGCTCGAAGACCGACGGCACCGCGGTCGCCACGTAGGCGCCCCGGAAGCGGCCCCCAGACGACGGGGGCCGGGGCAGCGACGTGCGCTGCCCCGCCCTCGGTTCAGCTCATGTGCGGATCCCCGGCGAAGCTCGCCGGAACATTCGCGACGAGCACGATGTCGAAGCCGGCCGGGCTGTTCTCGTCGGCCACCAGCATGTCCTTACTGCGGTCGTGACAGGGCCCGGTGTCGCCCTCGCTGCAGTCAGGCAGCAGGCCGACGAAGCCGGGCGTGCCATCCGGGAGCGTCGCCGCCGGCGCGAGCTGGCCCTGGTCATCGGTGAACTCCTTCGTCGCGCCGAAGCAGATCTCCTGGGATTGGAGGACCTTCTTCGGCGGGTCTTTGAGCTCTGACTGCGGGATGATCGTGATCGTCACGACCGTGCCGCGGGCGACGGTGCTCTCGTATACGTAGCCGTTCTGGTCGAGCGTGTCGTAGTCCGAACACTCGCCGTCCGTGAGCGGTGCCTCGGTCGCCTCGATCAGCTCGCCCTTGCCGGCGCCCGCCTGCGCGACGATGTTGACGCCGCCGGTCGGGTTGGTGTCCGTGACCTGGCACGACGCGCCGGCGTCACATGTGGCCGAGTTGCCGGCGATGTCGAACGGTGCCGACGTCGCCGCAGTCAGGGTGCCGCTCGCCGCCTTCATCCGGTATCCGCTGCCGGGCAGGTTGACGCTCAGGTCGCCGAAGCTCGCGACGCCGCTCGACGCGTTCACGTTCCTGGTGCCCGAGAGCGTCGCCGAGCTTGGGTTGCTCGACAGCGACATCGCCACCGGGACATTGGAATCGGTCACGACGTTGCCATGGCTATCGACGACCTCGACCGACAGCGCCGGACCGCTCGGATCATTGGCGGTACCCGTGATCACCGAACCGGGCAGCGCGTCGGCCGGACCAGTGCTGAACAACAACTTGCAGGCGCCGTCGAGCGCCGTGCGCAGCTGGCTGTTGGCCAGGTCAAGCGTCAGGAACCCGCCGCCTTCGCCAATACCGATGTTGCCGGACTGCTTCGCCACGGCGAGCCAGAAGAAGTTGGAGCCCTGCAGGCAGGCGGGCGTCTGCACCTTCATCGTTATCGTCAGCGATGTGTGCGGCGCGAGGCCGGCGCCGCGGAGCGCAACGCACGGGACGAGCGCTCGCGCCAGCGGGCACTTATCGGACACGGTCGCTGTGCCGGCCGAGCTGGTCGCAGTGAGCACCTTGAACGAGTGCGACGGCGGCAGCACGAATGGAGCGAAGAGGTCGGCCGTGCCGAGCCTGTGCGACGAGCTCTCATTGGTGAAGGTGGCGGTGATCGTCGCGGTCCGTCCCGAGCCGACAGCGGTCGACGCGTTCGGCGAGATCGAGAGCGAGTAATCCCCGTGGTGTCGGTCAGCCGATCCTGAGTGATCGACCACCCGTCCAGCGTTGGCGCGGGTAAGTAGCGCTCCGTGCGTGACGTGCCGAAGGCCCGTATGGATCTCTTGCGTGTGCTGCTTGCGCGCGTGCTGCTTATGGGCTGCACTGGCAGGCGCGGCGGCTGCCAGCGAAACGAGCGTGGTTAGAACGGCGAGCCAGACGGCTCGCTCACCAATCCGGTGCATACGACCCCGATTCCATTCACGTTGTGGCGCGCACGCGCACTTCTACGCGCGCCCCCATGGAGAGAAACCCTACAAGATCTAGAAAGTTTTGCTAAAGGCTCCCCTCGCGGAGGGCCAAGATCATCATCGGCAATTCATCGCGATTGCTGAGTGACCTTGCGCACGGTCGTTCGCGGCCGGACGAGCGATCAGGCGTTCCGGTCGACCCACTAACTCATATGTGGGTCACCCGCGAACGCCGCCGGGATCGTGGCGACGAGCACGACGTCAAACCCGTTCGGGCTGAGCGGATCGCTGACCGTGGTGTCCTGGCTACGCGCGTGGCACGGGCCCGTTGGATGCTTGGGGCAGTCCGGCAACAAGCAGATGAATTCGGCTTCATCCTCTGTCAGCTGAGCGTCGTCAGCGGACGGATTGCGATTGGCTCCTGCACTCCCCGCGCCCAACCTCTACACGAACCTACGAACTTCTCCTAAAGGCAATGTCGTTTGCCCGCCGAGATCGTCTTCCAACAACCGGGCCCGCTTGAGCATCACGTTGCGCCCGCTTGCTAGCAGCGCGATTTCCCCCTACACTGCGCCGGTCAGCCAATAGCCGTAGCCGCCCGAGAACCATGCGGTACCGCGCCACATACGCGGTCGCCGAGGGCGGGGTCCGTGAGAGCTGACGGTCCTGCACAGGGCACCGATGCCGTGTGCTATCTTTGCTGGTCGCGCTTTCGTGAGCCTGTCTGACTTGCGTCCGCGCTCAGCTCTCTCTCTTCCGACCGCCCCGAGGAGTCGCCGTCTTGGCAACCGCTCACGCCCCCCGGACGCGCCGTAGCTTCGCGCGCCTAAACAAGGTCCTTGAAGTCCCCAACCTCATCGATATTCAGCGCAAGTCCTTCGCTTGGCTGACCGACCCCGATGGTGGCGGTCTGCGCGAGACGATCGACGACATTTCGCCGATCGAGGACTACACCGGCAACCTCGCCGTTCAATTCGGAGAATTCACCTTCGACGAGCCCGTCGCGAGCCTCGAACAGTGCCGCGAGAAGGACCTGACCTACGCCCGCCCGCTGACCGTGACGGTCGCGTTCATCAACCGCGAGACCGGTGAAATCAGGGAGCAGTCGGTGTTCATGGGCGATTTCCCGTGGATGACCGAGCGGGGCACGTTCATCATCAACGGCACCGAGCGCGTCGTCGTGACCCAGCTCGTCCGATCCCCCGGTGCCTATGTGATGGAGCCCAAGGATCGCGAGAAGCAGGTCTTCATCGCGAACCTGATGCCGGCCCGTGGCTCGTGGCTCGAGCTCGAGATCGACAAGAAGGGGCGCGTCTACGTCCGGATCGACCGCAAGCGCAAGCTGCCGGTCACGGTTCTGCTGCGCGCGATGGGCTACGCGTCGGACGAGGAGATCCTGAACCTGTTCGACAACAGCCTCTACATCCGCAACACGGTCGATGCGGATACCGAGGTGACCCGCTCGGAAGAGGGCGCGCTGATCGAGCTGTTCAAGAAGCAGCGCCCGGGCGAGCCGCCGTCGATCGACGCCGCGCGCTCACTGCTCAACCAGCTGTTCTTCGATCCCAAGCGCTATGACCTGACCCGGGTCGGCCGGTACAAGCTCAACTCGCGGCTCGGGCTCGACATCGACCTCGACACCCGCGTGCTGACGCACGACGACATCATCGCTCTGGTCAAAGAGCTCGTCTCGCTGCCGCGGCTGCTGGGGATGCCCGAGGAGCTCGACGACGTCAAGGCCGATTACGCGGCCGAGGCGGCGTCGCTGCCCCGCGAGCCGATCCAGGACCATCTCGATGAGTACGAGCACTTCGGCAACCGCCGGCTGCGGACCGTCGGCGAGCTGATCCAGGAGGCGTTCCGGATCGGCCTGTACCGGATGGAGCGCGTCGTGCGCGAGCGGCTCACGACCGAGGACGCCGACACGATCACGCCGCAGACGATCGTCAACATCCGTCCGGTCGTTGCGGCGCTGAAGGAGTTCTTCGGCTCCTCGCAGCTGAGCCAGTTCATGGACCAGACCAACTCGCTGGCCGGTCTGACCCATCGCCGGCGCCTGAGCGCGCTCGGTGCCGGTGGTCTGACCCGCGAGCGGGCGCCGATCGAGGTTCGGGACGTGCATCCCACCCACTACGGGCGCATGTGCCCGATCGAGACCCCCGAGGGTCCGAACATCGGCCTGATCGGCTCGCTCTCGTCCTACGCGGAGATCTCCGAGCACGGTTTCGTCACGACCCCATACCGCGTCGTCAAGGGCGGCAAGGTGACCGACGAGATCGTCCGGATCGACGCCACCCAGGAGGAGGAGCGGATCATCGCCCAGGCGAACACGCCGGTCGATGACAACGGCAGCTGATCGGCGACGAGATCATCTGCCGGACGCAGGCGGGTCAGTACGTGACCGTCCGCCGCAGAAGAGGTCGATCTGATCGACGTCTCGCCCGAGCAGATCTGGTCGGTCGCGACCGCGATGATCCCGTTCCTCGAGCACGACGACGCCAACCGCGCGCTGATGGGCTCGAACATGCAGCGCCAGGCGGTGCCGCTGCTCGTCACCGATGCTCCGCTCGTCGGGACCGGCATGGAGCGCCGTGCCGCGATCGACACCGGCGACGTGAGCATCGCCCGCGCCCCCGGCACGATCGCGTACGTCGACGCCGAGCAGGTCGTCGTCGACGGCAAGGACGGCACGCAGGAGGAGTACGACCTCCAGAAGTTCATGCGCTCCAACCAGGGCACGCTGATCCACCAGAAGCCGATCGTCGGCGTCGGCGAGGCCGTCAAGGAGGGCGACGTGCTCGCCGACGGCTCGGCGACCGACATGGGCGAGATGGCGCTCGGCAAGAATCTGCTGGTCGCCTTCATGTCCTGGGAGGGTTACAACTTCGAGGACGCGATCATCCTCTCCAAGCGCCTCGTGGCCGACGACGAGCTGACGTCGATCCACATCGAGGAGTACGAGGTCGACGCGCGAACCACGAAGCTCGGCGACGAGGAGATCACCCGCGACATCCCGAACCGCTCGGAGGAGTCGCTGCGCAACCTCGACGACCGGGGGATCGTCCGGATCGGGGCCGAGGTCGCATCCGGCGACCTGCTCGTCGGCAAGGTCACGCCCAAGGGCGAGACCGAGCTGACCGCCGAGGAGAAGCTGATCCGCGCGATCTTCAAGGAGAAGGCGCGCGAGGTCCGCGACACCTCGCTCAAGGTCCCGCACGGTGAGGGCGGCGTCGTGATCGACGTCAAGACCTTCAGCCGCGACGAGGGCGACGATCTGCCGCCCGGCGTCAACGATCTGGTGCGCGTGTTCGTGGCCAAGAAGCGCAAGATCGCCGAGGGTGACAAGCTCGCCGGCCGCCACGGCAACAAGGGCGTGATCTCGAAGATCGTCGACGTCCAGGACATGCCGTTCCTCGAGGACGGCACGCCGGTCGACGTGATCCTCAACCCGCTCGGCGTGCCGAGCCGGATGAACGTCGGCCAGATCCTCGAAACCCACCTCGGGTGGGTCGCGGCCAACGGCTGGTACGAGGACGGCTCCGAGGCCCGCAAGCACGCCACCAACGGCGGCTCGCGCGCCGACGGTCAGGCCGGCAAGGTGTACGTCGCGACGCCGGTGTTCGACGGCGCGACGGTCGCGGACGTCGACACGGCGCTCGTCCGCTGGCAGGACGAGCACAAGGGCCTGATCAAGATGGACGTCGACAAGTCGCGGCGCGAGGGCGAGCAGGCATCCGGCAAGACGACGCTGTTCAACGGCCGCACCGGCGAGCCGTTCGAGGAGCAGGTCACGGTCGGGTACATGTACATCCTCAAGCTCCTGCACCTCGTCGACGACAAGATCCACGCCCGTTCGACCGGCCCGTACTCGCTCGTCACCCAGCAGCCGCTGGGCGGCAAGGCGCAGTTCGGTGGTCAGCGCTTCGGCGAGATGGAGGTGTGGGCGCTCGAGGCGTACGGCGCCGCCTACACGCTGCAGGAGATGCTGACGATCAAGTCCGACGACACGGTCGGGCGCGTCAAGGCCTACGAGGCGATCGTCAAGGGCGAGAACATCGCCGAGCCCTCGATCCCGGAGTCGTTCAAGGTCCTGCTCAAGGAGATGCAGTCGCTGGCGCTCGACGTCAACGTCGTCTCCGAGGAGGGCGAGCGCGCCGAGATGCGCGAGGAGGACGACGACCTTCTGCGGGCGGCCGAGGAGCTCGGCATCGACCTCAGCGGCGTCCGCGCAGGCGACGGTGCCCCGGCCGCCGACGAGGCGACCGAGCACGAGGGCGAGACCGTCGAGGCCTCCGAGGAGGAGACCGAGGACGAGGATCCCGACCTCGAGTCGGGCGAGGAGATCGCCGAGGAGGACTTCGAGGCCGACGGCGACGATCCGATGCTCGAGGCCGAGATCGACGCGGGCGAAGCCGAGGGTGTCGAAGCAGAAGCCGTACTGGAGGAGGACGAAGCGTAGGCGCGGTCGGCTCCCGTCCGGACGGGAGCCG
This sequence comes from uncultured Solirubrobacterales bacterium, assembly GCA_963744695.1. GTDB lineage: Bacteria > Actinomycetota > Thermoleophilia > Solirubrobacterales > Solirubrobacteraceae > Palsa-465. The sequence continues at coordinate 141,575 of CAVUUT010000018.1, forward strand.
CTGCCGCCTCCCCAACTTCGTTCACAGATTTTTCAAGCGCAAGGGACTCATTTTGATCGACATAAATAATTTCGACGCAATCGAGATCGGACTCGCTTCCTCCAAGCAGATCCGGTCGTGGAGCTCCGGCGAGGTCACCAAGCCGGAGACGATCAACTACCGGACGCTGAAGCCCGAGAAGGACGGGCTCTTCTGCGAGCGCATCTTCGGTCCCACGAAGGACTGGGAGTGCTACTGCGGCAAGTACAAGCGCGTCCGCTACAAGGGCATCGTCTGCGAGCGCTGTGGAGTCGAGGTCACGCGCTCCAAGGTCCGCCGCGAGCGGATGGGCCACATCGATCTCGCCGCTCCGGTCTCGCACATCTGGTTCTTCAAGGGCGTTCCGAGCCGGATCGGCTACCTGCTCGACATGGCGCCCAAGGAGCTCGAGAAGGTCCTCTACTTCGCGGCCTCGATGGTCACGTGGGTCGATGACGAGGCCCGCGAGCGCGACGTCGAGTCGCTCGAGGGCGAGGTCAACAAGGTGCTCGACTCCTACGCGGCCGAGAAGGAAGAGCGCGTGCTCGAGCTCAAGGAGTCGCTCGCCCGTCGCGAGGAGTACCTCAACTCCGCCAAGACCGGGCGCGACTTCTCCGACGACGACCACCTGTGGGCCGAGACGCTCGAGGTCAACGTCGCCAAGCTCTCCGACGAAGAGCGCGAGAAGATGCTCAAGGACCTGCGCAAGAGCTTCCAGGCCGACATCGACGACACCGAGGCCTACATCGAGGACGCCGCCGAGCGCATGCGTCAGGTGTGGGATCTGTTCAAGACGATGAAGGCCAAGGACGTGATCAACGACGAGACCACGTTCCGCGAGCTCCGTGACCGGTTCGGCTCGCCGTATGGCTTCGGCGAGTACTTCCGCGGCGGAATGGGCGCCGAGGCCGTCCGTGACCTGCTCCAGCAGGTCGATCTGGACGCGGAGTCGGCCGACCTGCAGGAGCAGGTGAAGACCGCCAAGGGTCAGAAGCAGGCCCGCGCGGTCAAGCGGCTGAAGGTCGTCTCGGCGTTCCTGTCCTCGGGCAACAAGCCCGAGATGATGGTGCTCGAGGCCGTGCCGGTGATCCCGCCGGAGCTGCGCCCGATGGTCCAGCTCGACGGTGGCCGGTTCGCGACCTCGGACCTCAACGACCTCTACCGCCGCGTAATCAACCGCAACAACCGCCTCAAGCGGCTGCTCGACCTCGGCGCGCCCGAGATCATCGTCAACAACGAGAAGCGGATGCTCCAGGAGTCCGTCGACGCGCTGTTTGACAACGGCCGTCGCGGACGTCCGGTCACCGGCCCGGGCAACCGCCCGCTGAAGTCGCTGTCGGACATGCTCAAGGGCAAGCAGGGCCGCTTCCGTCAGAACCTGCTCGGCAAGCGCGTCGACTACTCGGGCCGCTCGGTGATCGTCTCGGGCCCGTCGCTGCGGCTGCACCAGTGCGGGCTGCCGAAGCTGATGGCGCTCGAGCTGTTCAAGCCGTTCATCATGGCCCGCCTGGTCGAGCGCAAGTCCGCGCAGAACATCAAGGCGGCCAAGAAGATGGTCGACTCGATGATCCCGGAGGTCTGGGACGTGCTCGAGGAGGTCATCCACGAGCATCCGGTGCTGCTCAACCGCGCGCCGACGCTGCACCGCCTCGGCATCCAGGCGTTCGAGCCGGTGCTGGTCGAGGGCAAGGCGATCCAGGTCCACCCGCTCGTCTGCCACGCGTTCAACGCCGACTTCGACGGCGACCAGATGGCGGTCCACCTGCCGCTGTCGGCCGAGGCGCAGGCGGAGGCGCGGATCCTGATGCTGTCGGCCAACAACATCCTCTCCCCGGCCCACGGCGCGCCGCTGGCGACGCCGGCCCAGGACATGGTGCTGGGCGCCTACTACCTGACCTACGGTCCCGAGGGCACCGAGCTCGAGAAGCTCGACCCGGCCGCGCAGGATCCGCGGCCGCACGTGTTCCGTACCGCCCAGGAGGCGGAGTGGTCCTACGAGCACCACGTGGTCAAGCTCCACGACCTGGCCGAGTACCGGCCGGTCGGTCGCGAGGGCGGCCACGTGCTGACCACGGTCGGGCGGATCATCTACAACGACAAGATCGAGCGGGCGCTCGAGGAGGCGCTGGGCGAGCAGTTCGACCCCAGCTCGTTCGAGTTCATCAACCGCTCGATGAAGAAGAAGGACACGACCAAGCTGGTCGACGACCTCGTGCAGCGCTACGGGGCGCCGTCGATCTCGCAGGTGCTCGACGCGTTCAAGGACATCGGGTTCGAATACGCGACCCGCGCGGGCGTGACGATCTCCAAGAACGACGTCCAGACCCCGAGGACCAAGGGGGAGATCCTCGCCAAGTACGAGGACGAGCTGACCGACGATCGAGGGCCAGTACGAGGACGGCGAGATCACGCAGGAGGAGCGCCACGAGGCCGTCACGAGCCTCTGGGATCGCGCGACCAACGAGGTCGGCGAGGCGCTCTACAGCCACCTCGAGGAGATGAACCCGATCTTCATGATGGCCAACTCCGGCGCCCGTGGCTCGTTCTCGCAGATCCGCCAGCTCGCCGGGATGCGCGGCCTGATGGCAAACCCGAAGGGCGAAATCATCGAGCGTCCGATCAAGGCCAACTTCATGGAGGGCCTGACCGTGCTCGAGTACTTCATCTCGACCCACGGTGCCCGCAAGGGTCTCGCCGACACCGCGCTGCGCACGGCGGACTCGGGCTATTTGACCCGCCGGCTGGTCGACGTCTCCCAGGACGTGATCATCCGCGGCGAGGACTGTGGCACCGAGGCGTTCATCGAGAGCCCGGTGTTCCAGCTCGAGATCGACCCCGAGACCCGTCGGCTGCGGCCGACGGACGAGGTCAACACCGACCTGATCGGCCGGATCGCGGCCCAGGACCTGAAGACCAAGCGCGGTCGCGTGATCGTCGAGAAGGGCAAGGAGATCGATCGTGCCGAACTGGCCGACCTGGTGGAGGCGTGGCGGGATGACACCGACAAGGGCAGCGTGATCACGTTCCAGGTGCGCTCAGTGCTCAAGTGCGAGG
>CAVUUT010000019.1:0-52665 GCA_963744695.1 uncultured Solirubrobacterales bacterium
ATCAGACGTGTTCTTCGACAACCTCGGCTTCAGGACCGACGGCAACCCGGCCCAGCATCCCTCGGGCGGGCCCCTAGACCAGTGGGCGCGTGCGTTCGGCATCGGCCGTCGCACGGGCATCGACCTGCCCGATGAGAGCAGCGGGACGCTGCCCACCCCGCGCTGGCGTGCGCGCCAAGACAAGCTCGAGCTCCAGTGTGAGCAGGCCAAGGGCCCGTTCAAGGGTCAGCGCAAGCACGCCAATTGCGGGATCGCCGACGGCCGGCCATGGTCAGTGGGTGACAACGTCAACCTCGCCGTCGGGCAGGGCGACGTGCAGGTCACGCCGTTGCAGTTGGCGGTCGCATACTCGGCACTCGCCAACGGCGGCACGATCGTGCGCCCGCACCTCGGGCTCGACATCCAGAACGACGAGGGCACGGTCATGCAGAAAATCGACCCGCCGCCCACGCGCCACATCCAGATCGATCCGCTATACCGCGACTCGATCCTCCAGGGGCTGCACGAGGCCGCCCAATCCGCGGGCGGCACCTCCGACGACGTTATGGGCAACTTCCCGATGCCGGTTTATGGCAAGACGGGCACCGCCCAGTACGTCGGACAGCCCGACTACTCGTGGTATGCATGCTTCGTGCCGCCGAGCGTAACCTCGAGGCCGATCGTCGTCGTGGTGCACGTAGAGCGGGGCGGCTTCGGCGACATCGCCGCCGCCCCGGTGGCGCGGCAGATCCTGTCGCAGTGGTTCTTCGGCAAGCCCGGCGTCTACAAGTCAGGAAATTCGCAGACCCTGTGAGCCCATGAGCACGACCGCGATCCAACCCGGGGACGAGACCGCGCCCGCCGTCGCGCCGCGGCGGTGGCTGCTGTTCGATCCGCTGCTGCTGCTGAGCGCGCTGGGGCTTGTCGCATGCTCGCTGGTGACGCTCAAGGGCGCGACCAGCCACAAGGTGCCCGGCCAGCCGCTCTACTACGTCGAGCGCCAGGCGCTGTTCGCCGGGATCGGCGTGGTGCTTGTGCTGGTCTTGAGCCGGATCGACTACTCGCGGCTGCGCGAGTACAAGTACGGCCTCTACGCGGTCATGGTCGGACTGAACCTGGTCGTGTACGGGATGCCGCCGATCAGGGGGGCGCGGCGCTGGATTCCGTTGCCGTTGATCAACTTCCAGTCGTCGGAGTTCGGCAAGATCCTGCTCGTCGTCGCGCTGTCGGGATTCGTGGTCGATCGCTCGCGGCGACTGCACGAGTGGCGCACGACTGCGCGGATCATGCTGTTGGCGGTGATCGCGGCGCTGCTGGTGATCCCGCAGCCAGACCTCGGGACCGGGATGGTGTACGTGGCGATCGGCTTCGCGATCTTGTTCTTCGCGGGGACGTCGTGGAAGCAGCTGACGGGGCTCGCGGCGATGTTCATCGCCTCGATCGCGATCGTGCTCGCGGGCGCCCCCGCCGCTCGGGGTGCACCTGCTCAAGCCCTACCAGGTGCAGCGCCTGACCGGGTTTCTGAACCCATCGCACGACCCTCAAAACCAGACCTACAACATCACCCAGTCGTTGATCGCCATCGGCTCGGGACAGAAGACTGGTCGCGGACCGAACGCGACTCAGACCACACAGGGCTTCCTGCCGGCCAACGACACTGACTTCGTGTTCGCCGCCGTCGGGGAGACCTATGGGTTCGTCGGCGCCGCGGTGGTGCTGTCGCTGTTCGCGCTGCTGATCTGGCGCACGCTGCGAATCCTCACGATGTCCAAGAACCTGTTCGGCACGCTGATTGCCGGCGGCATCCTCGCGATGCTCATGTTCCAGGTCTTCGTGAACGTCGGAATGACGATCGGGATCATGCCCATCACGGGCGTCCCGTTACCGCTGGTGAGCTATGGCGGCTCATCGGTGATCGTCACGTTCATCTGCGTCGGCCTCTTGCAGTCGATCTACATCCAGGCACGGATGGCGTCGGCTAGCAAAGGAAGGGCGCTAGTTTCGTAATGGAGCCGCTGCGCATCGGCGCGCGGCCAACGCATTCCCAAAGGACTGAATGACAATTGAAGAAACAAGTACTGGTCAGCGTCGACCGGGGCGAAACCCGGGTTGCGATGCTGGAAGCGACAGGCACCGTCTCGCCGCGCAAGCCGAGCTCGAGCTCGACGCGCAGGCGACGTAAGCCCGCCGCCCCAAGCGCCGGTTATCAGGTCGCCGAGCTCTACCTCGAACGTCGCGGCAACCGGTCAATCGTCGGAAACATCTATAAGGGCCGCGTCGACAACGTCCTCGCCGGCCTCGAGGCCGCATTCGTCGACATCGGGCTCGAAAAGAACGGCTTTCTGCACGTCGACGAGATCGTGCTCCCCGGGCGTCGAGGCGCCCCGGCGCGGTCGCGGCTCCGGTCGCGAGTCGCGCAACATCACTGACATGCTCAAGCCAGGTCAGGAGATCGTCGTCCAGGTCGTCAAGGACCCGCTCAAGACCAAGGGCGCGCGGCTGTCGATGGACCTCACGATCGCGGGCCGCTATATGGTCTTCGCTCCCTACGGGGAGGGGATCGGCGTTTCGCGCCGGCTCGACGACAAGGAGCGCGAGCGGCTGCGCAAGGAGGCCTCGAAGCTCGAGCTCGGCGGCGCGGGCGCGATCATCCGCACCGCGGCGCAGGGCGCCAAGCGCCCCGACCTCGAGCGCGAGCTCGTGTATCTGTTCAAACTCGGCGAGGTGCTCGAGAAGCGCGTCGCCGAGACGGCGGCGCCGGCGCTCGTCTTCCAAGAGGCGGACCTGTCGGTGCGAGTCGTGCGTGACATCTTCTCGGCTGACTTCGAGCGCGCCGTGGTCGACGACCCCAAGCAGCACCACCGGCTGGTGTCGTTCTTCTCCCGCACCGCGCCCGAGCTCGTCGATCATGTCGAGCTGTGGGAGGAGACCAAGCCGCTGTTCGAGACGTTCGGCGTCGAGAAGGTGCTGGACTCGACGCTCTCGCGCCGGGTCGACCTGCCCAGCGGCGGCTACCTGATGATCGACTACGCCGAAGCGCTGACCGTGATCGACATCAACTCCGGCTCGTTCATCGGCCGCGGCAAGGGCGCGCGGCTCGAGGACACGATCACCAAGACCAACCTCGAGGCCGCCGACGAGGTCGTCCGCCAGCTGCGACTGCGTGACATCGGCGGGATCATCGTGATCGACTTCATCGACATGGCGCGGGCGCGCAACCGCGACGCGGTGCTCAAGACGCTGCGCAAGGCGCTCGATGAGGACCGGACGAAGACGTTCGTGGTCGAGATTTCCCCATTGGGCCTGGTCGAGATGACGCGCCAGAACGTGACCGACGGCGTCCGCGAGATCATGACCCGCGCCTGCCCGACCTGCGGCGGCGAAGGCGTGATCAAGTCCGAGGAGACGATCGCGATCGAGTTCGAGCGCCGGATGCGCGAGCTCTCGGCCGAGACCGACGCCGAGGCGATCCTGCTCCAGATGAACCCCCGCGTGAGCGCCGAATTCACCGCCAACGACGGTCGCGTACTGCACGCGATCGAGGCCGATACGGGCAAGGTGTTCGTGTTCGAGGGCTCCGAGGGACTGCCGCTCGAGCACTTCGCGGTGCTGCTCGAGGGCGATCGCGAGCAGGTGCTCGAGCGCGCGCTCCCGTTCCGCGAGGGCGAGGAGGTGCACGTCGAGATCGTCGAGCCGCACATGTACAGCCCTGGCGACGCGGTCGCGAAGATCGACGGCTACATCATCTCGATCAAGGGCGGCACGCGCTACGTCGGCGAGAAGCACGTCGTGCGCATCGACGAGGTCGGCCGGACCGCCGCCGTGGCCTCATTGGTGGACGTTCCCGGCGCCAACGGGGACGGAGCAGTCAACTGCCGATGACGATGAACTAGAATCGAAGCCTCGGCGCCGCGGCCGCAGAGGTGGACGGCGCCGTTCCGGCGCCAAGGCCGGGTCGGCCTCATCCTCGTCCAGTTCGGACTAGCCATGTACGCGATCATCAAGACAGGTGGAAAGCAGTACCGGGTACAGCAGGGGGAATCCCTGCTCGTCGAGCGCCTGCCCGCCGGCGACGGCGAGACCGTCGCGCTGCAGCCGCTGCTGTTCGTTGACGGCGCCGATGTCGTCGATGGCGACGGACTGACGGACATCAAGGTCGAGGCCAAGGTGGTCGCGCACGAGCGCGGTCCCAAGCTCCGCATCGTCAAGTTCAAGCCCAAGCGCGGCTACAAGCGGCGCACCGGCCACCGCCAGGAGCTGACCCGGATCGAGGTCACTTCGCTCGGTCGTGCCTCCAAGCGCGGTCGCGCGAGCTCGAAGGCGGCCAAGGAGCCGCCCGAGGCCTCAACCGCCGACGCCTCGGCTGAGGCCGCCGCGGCGCCCGAGTCGGCGGCTAAGCCGGCCGCGGCCAAGCGCGGGTCCTCGTCGCGGGCCAAGCCCGCCGCCGAGACCAAGGCCGCCGCCGAGACCAAGGCCGCCGACGAGACCAAGGCCGCCGCCGAGCCGAGACGAAGGCCGCCGCCGAGGGCAAGGCTGCGCAGGAGAGCACCGCGGCCGCCGCGAGCGAGGCTGCGCAAGAGAGCAAGCCACCACCGCGGAGGTCGCGGCCGAGCAGGAGCAGACCACCGAGCCGGAGGAGACCGATGGCACATAAGAAAGGCCTCGGCTCGAGCCGCAACGGCCGCGATTCGAACGCCAAGCGCCTCGGCGTCAAGGTTTTTGCGGGTCAGACCGTGACCGGCGGCGAGATCATCGTCCGCCAGCGCGGCACCCGCTTCAAGCCCGGCGACGGCGTCGGCATCGGCAAGGACGACACGATCTTCGCCCGCTCGGCGGGCACCGTGCAGTTCGCCCGCGGACGGCGCGGACGCGTGATCTCGGTGGTCGCGGGCGAGGGCGCCGAGCAGGCGTCAGCGAGCGACTGAGCCTCTCTTCGCGATAGGTCAGGCTGCGGCGGCCAGCTCCGCGGTGCACTGGGGACACCGCCGCGCCTTGACCGGGATCGTGCTCGTGCACTCCGGACACTCCTTGCTGTCGGGGTCCTCCTGCGCGCGGCGCTCCATCAGCATGTTGTAGGGCTTGACGACGAAGAGGAAGACGACGAGCGCCGTGGTCACGAACGTGATCAGCGCGTTGAGGAAGTCGCCGTACAGGAAGTGGCTCGAGTTGATCGTGAACGACAGGTCCTCGAAGTTCGGCTGGCCGAAGATGAGCGCGATGATCGGCGTGATCAGATCGGCGATGAACGCCTTCAGCAGGGCCGCGAACACAACGCCGATTACGAACGCGACCGCGAGTTCAACGAGGTTCCCGCGCATCAGGAACTGTTTGAACTCCTTGAGCAGTGACATCAGCCCACTCCCGTGACGATGGATCGGACGGCGCCAGGATAGCCCGGCCGTGCGGGCTTCAAACGGCCGGCTTCGGTCAGTCGTCCTGAGCCGACATATCCTCGCCTGCAAGCATGCACGATCGAGCGCGAATCAAGGTCCAGGCCGGCGCCGGCGGCGATGGCTGCCTCAGCTTCCGCCGCGAGGCTCACGTACCCAAGGGCGGTCCCGACGGCGGTGACGGCGGCCGTGGCGGCGACGTCGTCCTGATCTGTGACGAATCGCTACGCGATCTCGCCTTCTACCGCCGCAGCTCGCACTTCAAGGCGCGCCGCGGGGGCCACGGGCAGGGCGCGCTGCGCCACGGCGCCGACGGCGAGACGCTCGAGCTGCGGGTGCCGCCCGGGACCGAGGCCGTGCTCGAGAGCGACGGGACCCAACACGACCTTGTCCGCGGAGGCCAGCGCGCGGTCGTCGCGCGGGGCGGATCTGGCGGGCGCGGCAACAAGCGCTTCGCGGGGCCGACCCACCAGGCGCCCCGGTTCGCCGAGCGCGGGCTGCCGGGCGACGAGACGTGGCTCTCGCTGCAGCTGAAGCTGCTCGCCGACGTCGGCCTGATCGGGCTACCCAACGCCGGCAAGTCATCCCTGCTCGCTCGCTTGACGCGCGCCCAGCCCAAGGTCGCCGATTACCCCTTTACGACCATCCAGCCCGTGCTCGGGACGCTCGATGGCGAGCAGCGCCAGCTCGTGATCGCCGACATCCCCGGACTGATCGAAGGCGCGAGCGGCGGCGCCGGCCTCGGACACGAGTTCCTCGCGCACGTTGAACGCACGCGGCTGCTGGTCCACGTGCTCGATCTCAGCCCACTCGATGGCTCTGACCCGGTCAGCAATCACGCCACGGTCGAGCACGAGCTCGAACGTCACGACCCTCGGCTGGCGGCACTGCCGCGCGTTCTGGCGCTCTCGAAGGGCGACCTGGTCGACGAGCGCCAACGCGCGGCGGCGCGTGCGCAATGGATGGACCGCCTCGGGCCCGAAGTCCCGGTGATCGTCACATCGTCGGTCTCGCGCCTCGGCCTGCGCGAGCTGACGGCTGAGCTGCTGCGCCGGGTGCCGGCACTCGCGGAGCCCGAGGACGGCGCTGGCGCCGGCGCCGAGCTCGAGGTCGAGCTCGCCGAGCACCGGGTCTTTCGGCCCGCCGCCCAACGGCGCTACACGGTCCGGCGCACCGGCAAGGGGAGCTTCGCCGTGACCGGCGCTGGAATCGAGCGTCTCGTCGCCCGCTACGACCTCGACAACGAGGAGGCGCTGGCCCATCTCGAGCGTCGGCTGCGGGGGATCGGCGTGATCCGCGCGCTCGAGGCGGAAGGCTTCGAGGCGGGCGACGAGGTCGAAATCGCCGGCGTGGCCTTCGACCTCGACCCCGACACCTGAGCAGCGCTGACGGCGAGCGTCCCCGGTGCTGCCGGTGGGCTCGACCCCACAGGGCAACCGGTGTAGCATCGAGCGCCGGCCGGCGGACAGCTTGTCAGAGGAGAAACGAATGCGCCGTGTTGCGGCAGTCTGCGTTGCGCTGACCGGAGTGGCGCTGTTCGCCGCCTCCGCGAGTGCCAACGTCCTACGCGTCGGGACCTACCGCGGGGTCCGGGGTCAGTACGGGTCGGTCCAGGCGGCGGTGAAGGCTGCCAAGCCGGGCGATTGGATCTTGGTAGGTCCGGGCGACTACAAGACCAAGTCCAGCTCTGAGCCCGCCCGCCGCAAGAACACCCCCGCGGGGGTGCTTCTCACGAAACCGCGTGTCTATCTCCGGGGGATGAACCGCAACACGGTGATTATCGACGGGACCAAATCGGGACCGCCGTGCAGCCGTGCAGCGCACGATCAGAACCTCGGTCCGCGGAGCAAGGGCGGACATCATCTCGGACTCAACGGGATCATGGTCTGGAAGGCCGCCAAGGTCTGGGTCCAGAACCTGACCGTCTGCAACTTCCTCAGCGGCAAAGGCGACGCCGGCAACGAGATCTGGTGGAACGGCGGTGACGGGAGCGGCAAGATCGGAGGCCATCGCTACTACGGCTCGTATCTGAGCGCCACGAACACGTTCTACCGCAGCAACGACACCCCAGCGCAGTACGGGATCTTCTCGAGTAACTGGACCGGCGGCACCTGGTCTCGGACCTACGCCTCGAACTTCAGCGACTCCGGCTACTACATCGGTGCCTGCCAGCAGCGATGCGATCAGACGATCAACCGCGCCCACGCCGAGTTCAATTCGCTCGGTTATTCGGGGACCAACTCCGGAGGCGCGCTCGTCGTCAAGAACTCCGAGTTCAACCTAAACCAGGACGGGTTCGACACCGACGCCGAGAACGGGGATCCTCCGTCACCCCAGAACGGCGCGTGCCCGAACAACGGGATCAGCCCGATCACGCACACGCACTCGTGCTGGGTGTTCATGCACAACTACGTCCACGACAACAACAACGCCAACGTGCCGCAGGTGGGCCAGGCCGGCTCGACGCCCCTGGGCACGGGCCTGTCGCTCAGCGGCGCCCGCAACGACACGGTCATGCACAACCGGTTCGTCCGCAACGACGCGTGGGCGGTGCTGATCCAGGTCCAGCAGGGGGAGGGCGGACCGCCGTGCATCGGCGGCAAGCTGAACTTCACCTTCCTCGGCGTCAGCTTGGAATGTCTGTTTGACAATTGGGGCGACGCGATCCTCAAGAACAGATTCGCGGACAACGGCTCCTACGGTCACGCGACGAACGGCGACATCGGGGCATTCAACTTCCTGGACGGCAATCCGACCAACTGCTACAGCGGCAACACCGACCCCGCCGGCCTCACGACATCCCCAACCGGTCTCGAGCAGACGCATCCAAAGTGCACCGGCGCCGCTGTGCCGGCCGACGCGAATGTGCCGCTGGTGTTGGAGATCCTGTGCGGCAATGAGGGATCGCTCGTCGGGGCGAGCATCCCATGTCCCGGTGGCAAGCCGTACCCGAGTCAGACGCGAGTGGTTATGCACCCGCTGCCCAGGCACCTACCGACGATGCCAGTCCCCTGCGCGGGCGTGCCGGCCAACCCGTGGTGCCCGGCGCCTACCTCCGGTAGAGGCTGAAAGAGGCTCAGGAGCGCGTCTCGCTCGCGGGACGCGTTCGCACGCGCGGCCGCCTGCCGCTAAACCGCGACGCACGACGAACGCCAGCCGCTACCATCCCGCGCCGGCCGGCCGGGCACTGTTTGTTAGAGGAGGACATTAATGAGTCGTGTTGTTGCAGTATTGGCCGCTTTGTGCGGGGTGGTGGTGTTCGCCGCGTCCGCCAGCGCCAGAGTCCTGCGGGTCGGTACATATCACGGAATCCGCGGGCAGTTCAGTTCGGTTCACGCGGCGGTGAAGGCCGCCAAGCCGGGGGACTGGATCCTGGTCGCTCCCGGCGACTACAAGACCAAGCCGAATTCGATCAGCACTCCGAAGGGCAATGCGGAATTTCCCGCGGGAGTCCTGATCTCAAAGCCAAACCTGCACCTGCGCGGCATGAACCGCAACTCGGTGATCATCGACGGGACCAAGCCCGGATCGGCGGTGTGCAGCAAGAGCGCCTCGGCGCAGAACTACGGGCTCAGGGGAGACGGCCCCGTCGACGCCAACGCCTCGGACTACGGGCCCGGCGGACACGGCGATGCCAGCGCCTCACGCTACGGCGCCGGCGCCAGCAGCAACGCGTCGGGCGCCAACGGAGTCATGGTCTGGAAAGCCTCCAACGTCTCGGTCCAGAACCTCACCGTCTGCAACTTCCTGTCGGGTTCCCGTGGTTCCGGAAACGAGATCTGGTTCAACGGAGGCGCAGACAGCGGCAAGGTGTTCCGAGGCCACGGCTTCAGCGGTGACTATCTGACGGCGACAAACACGTTCTACATGCGCGAGAAGACCGCAGCTGCGTACGGGATCTTCTCCAGCAACTGGTCCGGCGGCACCTGGGATCAGACGTATGCCTCGAACTTCAACGACTCGGGCTACTACATCGGCGCCTGCCAGCAGGTCTGCGACCAGACCGTCAACCACGCGTGGGCGGAGTACAACGCGCTGGGCTACTCGGGCTCGAACTCGGGCGGCACGCTGATCGTCAAGAACTCGCAGTTCGACCACAACGAGGACGGGTTCGACACCAACAGCCAGAACGGCGACGAGCCGTCGCCGCAGAACGGCGCCTGCCCGCACCACGCGATCAGCCCGATCACCCACACGCACTCGTGCTGGGTGTTCATGCACAACTACGTGCACGACAACAACAACCCCAACATTCCGAGCGCCGGGAGCGCTGCGGCCGGCCCCGTCGGCACGGGCATGTCGGTCTCCGGCGGACGCAACGACACGGTGATGGACAACCGGTTCGTCAACAACGACGCCTGGGGCGTGATCATCGTCAACTACCCCGACAGCGGCAAGCCGTGCACCGGCGGCACCTACAACTCCCCGCTGCTGGGCAAGAAGAGCTGTCTGTTCGACGAGTGGGGCGACGCCGTCCTCCATAACACGTTCACCGACAACGGGGGATACGGGAACCCGACCAACGGGGACTTCGAGCAGCTGAACTTCGAGTCGCACCCGAGTGACTGCTTCAGCGGCAACGTCGACACGCCGGGCAGTCTGACCGCCGGTGCTCGGCGGCAGCTCGAGATGAGTACCCGGTCTGCACGACGACCCCGGTCGCTCCGAACTTCAACATCCCGTTCGTGAACGAGGTGCTGTGCGACTCATCGCTCAATGTTCCGCCGTTCGGTTGCCAGCCCGGTGATCACTACCCGCTGCGCACTCACGTGATCATGCATCCCCTGCCCAAGCATCTGAAGACGATGCCGAACCCGTGCCAGGGCGTGCCCTCGAACCCGTGGTGCAGCCGCAAGGCCTGAGCTGACCCAATCGTCACGTGAGAGGGGGCGCGGGCGTGTGCCCCCTCTCACGTGCGGCCCGGCCTCGTAAGCTCTCGCGGCGTGAGCTGCCTGGTCGTAAAGCTCGGTTCGAGCATCGTCGCCGACGATCGCGGCGCCGTACGCGAGGACGTGCTCGCGCGGATCTGCGACGAGCTCGCTGAGCTTCACCACGCCGGCGAGTCGGTGATCGTCGTCACCAGCGGCGCGATCGCTCGCGGCATGGGGATCATGTCCCTGCCGCTGCGCCCGCGTGCAATCGACGAGCTTCAGGCGGCCAGCGCCGTCGGCCAGGGGAGGCTCTACCAGGTCTATGACGAGCTGCTGCGCGCGCGCGGCACGCCAACCGCACAGGTGCTGCTGACGTTCTTTGACATGAGCGCCCGCACGCACTACCTCAATGCGCGCCAGACGCTGCGCAAGCTCCTCGATTGGCGCGTGGTCCCGGTCATCAACGAGAACGACACGACCACCACGGACGAGATCTCGTTTGGCAACAATGACTTCCTCGCGGCGCAGGTCGCGATCCTGCTCGGCGCCGACCGGCTGCTGTTGTTGACTGACGCCGACGGGGTGTTCGCCGTCGATCCGCGCGTCGACCCCGATGCGCGGCTGATCGAGGAGGTGCTGGACTTCGCCGCGCTCGAGGCGTTCGACATCGGCTACGCCGCGTCGCCGCTCGGGTCGGGCGGGATGCGGTCGAAAGTGGTCGCGGCCGAGATGGCGACCGCGGCCGGGATCCCGACGGTGATCGCCAGCGGTCTGAAGCCGGGGATCATCCCCGCTGCCGCGGCTGGCCGGCATGTCGGGACTTGGTTTCCTGCCCGGGAAGGCAGGTATTCGAGCTTCAAGCTGTGGCTCAAGTACGCCAAGCCGTCGCGGGGCAAAGTGATCGTCGACGCGGGCGCCGCCCGCGCGCTGCGCGAAGGTGGGACGAGCTTGCTGCCGGTCGGCGTCGTCGACGTGGCGGGGTCATTCGGGGCGGGCGATGCGGTCGAGATCGTGTTCGAACAGCAGGCCGTCGGCAAGGGGATCTGCAACTACTCGGCCGCCGAGCTGCGCCGAGTGCGGGGCCTGAAGTCGGGCGCCGTGCGCGAGTTGCTCCCGCGCGCGAGCGAAGAGGCGATCCACCGCGACTACTTCGTACTTGCGTAACCTGTAGCGACTGTGGCAATCACCGTCGTTTCGATCGCCGACACCTGCGCCGCCGCCAAACGCGCGTCGCGCGAGCTCGCGACGCTGAGCTCGGCCGTCAAGGATCACGCGCTTGAAGCGATTGCGGTCGCGCTGCTCGATCGCGCCGACGAGATCCTCGAGGCCAACGCGCGCGACGTCGAGCTCGGGCGCGAGGCACGGCTCTCGGACGCGCTCCTCGACCGGCTGACGCTGACCGATCAGCGGATCGCCGAGATCGCCGCCGGCGTGCGCAAGATCGCCGCTCTGCCCGATCCCGTCGGCGAGGTGATCGATGGCTCGACGCTCCCCAACGGCCTCCAACTCCGGCGCGTACGCGTGCCGCTCGGCGTCGTCGCGGTGGTCTACGAGGCGCGCCCGAACGTGACGATCGATGCCGCCACGCTGTGCCTGAAGTCCGGCAACGCCGTCGTTCTGCGCGGCTCGAGCTCGGCCATGCACTGCAACGCGTTGCTCGCCGGCGTGGCATCTGAGGCCGCTTCTGCGGCTGGGCTGCCGATCGGTGCGATATCGCTGCTGGCCGGCGGCGACCGCGGCGAGTTGGCCGAGCTCGCGACGCAGACCGGCGTCGTCGACCTGATCATCCCGCGCGGGGGCGAGGGCCTCAAAGCTGCGCTCAAGGACGTCGCGACGATCCCCGTGATCTACGCGGCGTCGGGTAACAACCACGTCTACGTCGACGCGAGCGCCGATCTGGACGACGCCGAGGCGATCGTCCTGAACTCAAAGCTCCAGCGCCCCGGGACGTGCAACGCGTCCGAGAAGCTGCTCGTCCACAGCGCGGTCGCCGAGCGATTCCTCCCCAGGGCGCTGCGCGCGCTCAGTGACGCCGGGGTCACCCTGCACGGCGACGAACGTGCTCGCGCCGCTGCCGCCGAGGTGGCGATCGACGCCGCGAGCGACGAGGACTGGGACACCGAGTACCTCGCGCTCGAGATGGCGGTCGCGGTCGTCGACTCGACGCTCGACGCGATCGCGCACGTGAACGTCCACGGCAGCGGGCACTCGGAGGCGATCGTGACCCGCGACACCGGGAGCGCGCGCGCGTTCCAGCTCGGGGTCGACGCCGCGTGCGTGTACGTCAACGCCTCGACCCGCTTCACCGACGGGGGCGAGTTCGGGATGGGCGCCGAGATCGGCAACTCCACCCAGAAGCTGCACGCCCGCGGGCCGATCGGACTACGCGAGCTCTGCACGTTCAAATACCTCGTCGAAGGCGCCGGCCAGATCCGCTGACGCGCTGTCGCTGAGCGCCGTGCGCCTCGGAATCCTCGGCGGGACCTTCAACCCGCCACATCTTGGTCACCTGGTGTGCTCCCAGGAGGCGTACCGTGCGCTCGCGCTCGACCGTGTGATCCTGATTCCTGCCCGCATTCCGCCGCACAAGCCCGTCGAGCATGAGCCCGGGCCCGAGCACCGCCTCGAGCTCTGTCGTCTCGCGGTCGCCGACGATGACCGCTTCGAGGTTTCCGACATCGAGCTCGGCCGCGACGGGCCGTCGTATACGGTCGATACCCTCAAGGAGCTGACTTCGAAAGCGTCCACCTCCGAGCTCTTTCTCATCGTCGGCGGCGACATCGCCGTAGGCCTGCCCCGTTGGCGCGAGCCCGAGCGGGTACTCGAACTGGCGACGCTCGCGATCGCCAAGCGCCGCGGCACATCGCGCGCGTCGGTTCAGTCATCGCTGCACGCGCTCGACGGCGGTGGGCGTGCCCGTTTCTTTCAGATGCCCCGCATCGGGGTCTCTTCGACGATGATCCGCCGCCGCGTCAGGGCCGGTCAGCCGATTCGCTACCTGGTCCCCGACCGCGTAGCGCAGTACATAGAACGCCATCATCTGTACGCCGAGGGGAGTGACCGCGTGGCCGAGCCCGCCACCAGCCGCGACCGCAACGCCCAGGGAGAGTAATGAGTCCGGAACAGCCCACGATCAACCCCGAGCAGATGACGGCCGCGATCGCCGAGCTCGCCTCGGATCGTAAGGCGATCGACATCGTCCAGCTTGACCTGCGCGGGATGATCGGCTACGCCGACTACTTCGTGATCTGCACCGGCCGCACCGACCGCCAGACCCGGGCGATCCATGACGCGATCCACCTGGGGATGAAGTCCACTCACGCGCTGCTGCCGGGCCGCGTCGAAGGGCTCAGCGAAGCCCGCTGGATCCTGATCGACTACCTCGACGTCGTGGTCCACATCTTCACCCCCGAGACGCGCGAGTACTACCGGCTCGAGCAGCTCTGGGGCGAGGCGCCGTCGCTGGCTGTCGGGGCCGGCGTCGGCAGCTAGAGCTATAGCGCCGCCATCAGCTAGAGCTATAGCGCCGCCATCAGCTTCGGCGCGACTTCCTTCTTGCGGCTCATCACGCCCGGCAGCTCGATCGTGCTGTCATTCGGCTCGACGCCGAAGCTCCGCGCGACAGCCGCGGTGTCGCCCGCTACGAGCATCTCGGTCCCGTGTTCGAGCACGTCGGTGACCATCAGCGCGTACAGCGCCAGCTCCTTGTTGCTGCGCTCGCGGCGCAGCGCCTCGAGCAGTTCGTCCTTGCGCTCCAGCAGGCCCCTGCCGACGACCTCGACCTGGGCGATGCAGATCGTCTGCCCGCCCCGCACCTCGTAGCGCTTGGCGTCCTGGGTGATGATCGTCTCGGCGCTGACGCCTGAGACGTCGGTCGTCGACTCGAACATCTCGCGCCCCAGCTCACGCGCGTCGACCGCGAGCGCGCGCTCGAGGTAGCCGACGACGGCGCGGTCGCGCTCGGTGGTCGTGGCCGAGTTGAGGATCACGGTGTCGGACAGGACGGCGCCGAGCAGCATCAGCGCCGTGCCCCGGCTCGGCTCGAGTCCGTTGTGGCGAAAGCGCTCGACGATCAGCGTCGCGGTCGAGCCGACTGGATCGAAGGTCGCAGTCACCGGGACGCGCGTCTCGATCGAGCCGATGTGGTGATGGTCGACGATCTCCACGATCTCCGCGTCGCCGATGCCGATCGCGCTCTGCGCCTGCTCGGCGTGATCGACGAGGATCACCTTGCGCCGCGGGAGCGCGACGAGGTCGGTGCGGGTGATCAACCCGACGGGACGGCGGTCACCGTCGATCGCGACCGCGGCGCCGTAGTGCGTCTCCTTGATCTGCTCGGACATGTCGTCGACGAGGAAGTCGGGCGTCACGGTCAGGGGGTCCTTCTCCATCAGCGCGCGACACGGCGCCGCGAGCGTGACCATCCGGCCCGACACGTAGCTGTCGAGCGGTGAGCTTACGATTGCGGTCCCGCGCTCTCGAGCGCGCCCCAGGACCTCGCTGGTCGCGGCCACGGAATTCGACAGGATCACGAGCGCGGCGCCGCGCTCGATCGCGAGCAACTGTGCGTCTGGGCGGTCGCCGACGACGACCACATCTCCGTCGGTGATTCCGCTCTGGTCGGTCCTGGCGTCCATCGACTGGACCCACACGCGCCCCGAGAGCGGACGGTCCTCGCCGGCGACCAGCTCGCCTTCCAGCAGGGCCGCCACAGCGCTGATCAAGGTCGGCGCGTCCTGAAGCGTCGAGGTTCGGCGGGACTCGCGGACATAGCGCCTCGAGAGCTCACGCTCGGTCAGGATGCCGCAGAGCGCGCCGTGCTCGTCGACGAGGGGCACGAACTCGAGGTCGGCCTGGGCCATCTCGAGGCCGGCCTCGCGGATCGGGGCGTCCTGGCTGGTGGTCGGAAAGCTCGTGTGCATCACGTCCCGCGCGCGCGGCATCACATGGGGGAGGAAGGTCGGCTCGCTCGCGCCGCTTCGCTCGAGCAGCCACCGCGTCTGCGGGTTGCAGTCACCGAGCCTGACCGGGACGTACTCGTTATCGACGTCGACGCGGTTCTTGAGCTCGGCGTATCCGATCGCCGCGGCGATCGAGTCTGTGTCGGGGTTGCGGTGCCCGGTGATGTAGATCGTTGTCACGCACGCCGATTATCGCCCGATTTTTCGCCAACCGAAAGGGGCAGGCGGTAGCTTCTGCAATGCAATCCGGGCGGCGGGAATCGGCTGCCCGAAAAGTGGCGCAGAACAAGGAGAAATTGATGCCGGCAGCCCCAGCCATCCTCCCTACTCAAATCACGCAGGGCACCGCGCCCGGCCTCAACTACAGGCTGGAGGGCGAGCTCGTGCCGGTGCTGCACATGGCGCTCGACGGGCAGGTCCCGATCTACTTCGAGCACCACGTGCTGCTGTGGAAGTACCCCGAGATGCAGATCGGCCTGCACCCGCTCAAGAAGGGACTCAAGCGGCGTGCCTTCGGCGGTATGCCGCTGCTGCTGCTCGAAGCCCAGTCGGCGGGTGAGATCGCGTTCAGCCGCGACGCGCCGGGCCACATCGCCGCGCTCCATCTCCAGCCCGGGGCGGGGATCATCGTCCGCGAGCACCAGTTCGTCGCCGCGACGCGGAACGTCGAGTACGACTACTCCCGCATCAAGGGGTTTGCCAACATGCTCTACGGCGGCGGCTTCTTCGTCGATCAGTTCTTCGCCGGCGATCACGAGGGCGTTGTCTGGGTCCACGGCTACGGCAACGTGTTCGAGAAGTCGCTCGAGCCCGGCGAGACGATCGACATCGAGCCGGGCGGCTGGCTCTTCCGCGACCACTCGGTCGAGATGACGCAGGAGGTCTACGGCTTCAAGACCGGCCTGCTCGGCGGCAGCGGCAACCTGGTGTTCAACCGCTTCACCGGTCCGGGCCGCGTCGGCCTGCAAAGCGCCTACTATCACCCGCCGGTGCAGGAGGGCTCGAGCAGCAACACGGCCGACAGCGGTGGCGGCATGCTCGGCGGTCTCGTCGACGGGCTGCTCAAGAACTAGGCGCGCTCGATGCCCTTCTCATCCGGATACCTCGCCGAGCACCCGCTCCCTCCGGGGATCGTCGGCGCGCTCGGCGTCGGCGGCTACCAGCTGCTGGTCGACGTCGCCGGGGTCGGCGCCGGACGGCTCGGCTCGCAGGCGTTCCTGCTCGTCGCGCCCGACCCGGACCCGGCCCTGCCCGACGCCGGCACCCAGATCTCGCTTCACCAGACGCGGCTCAAGAGCGACAGTGACCTGCCGCCGTTCACCCAGCTCGCAGCCCAGCT
The DNA here is from genome assembly GCA_963744695.1 of uncultured Solirubrobacterales bacterium. Taxonomy (GTDB): domain Bacteria; phylum Actinomycetota; class Thermoleophilia; order Solirubrobacterales; family Solirubrobacteraceae; genus Palsa-465. Next base: position 16,541 of record CAVUUT010000019.1, read on the forward strand.
CGGGTACCTGCGCCTGTCCGGCTACCGGCTCACCCTCGAGCGCCACGGCCTGCGCAGCAAGATCAACGTCGTCAACCCCGCGACCGGTGGGGTCGCGGCGACGATTCCCGAGAAACACCCCGGCGGCCTGTTCGGCGGCGGCGGCGGCGCCCGGAAGCTGCTCGCGCAGGTCAGCGCATTGCCGCCCGCGGGGCCGCCGCCGGACACCCAGAACCCCGAACTGATGCGTCAGGTCCTGCTCGCGCTCGCGCTGCGCGACGACAGCATCAGCGGCGCCGAGGCCCCGGAGCTCGCCGATCGCGCGCTCGAGCTGACCCGCGGCGACTCGGCGCTCGACCCGTCAGCGGCGCTCGAGGCCGCCAAGCACGACGGGGGCTGATCAGCTAGTCGCGCCCCCAGGCCGAGGCCCGGTTGCGGGACTGAGCCGGACGCGCGGCTTGCCGCGGTGTGTGACGAGCACCTCCTGGCCGCCGGCGACACGTTGCATCCAGTAGCCGAGCTTGTCCCGGAACGGGTTGGACCCGACCATGATCGGATCCTCCAGAGAAGGAGTGGAGCTAGTCGGGCTCGAACCGACGACCTCCTGAGTGCCACTCAGGCGCTCTCCCAGCTGAGCTATAGCCCCTTCGAACTCGAAGTTCTCAGCAAGGTTAGTACACGCTCTCTGGCCGTTGCGGGCCGGCGCTACGCGCAACTGGATCTGCTCGCGGCCGGCAACGAGTGTCACCGGGAGCAGGAACGAGCGATCAAGGCCGTCGCTGTACACCCGCGCGCACCGTCACACCCCGCCACTGCCCGGGGGTCGACGCCTGCCCCCCGTGCCGTAAGTAACCTGAGCGGCCAGAGATGAGCGCACGCCGTTACGACCCTAAGCAGATCGAACCGCGCTGGCAGGACCTGTGGGCGCGCGAGGGCACCTGGGTGGTCACGAACGACCCGGATGACGCCGACGCGGTCCCGAAGTCCTACGTGCTCGAGATGCTCCCGTACCCGAGTGGCGAGCCGCACATCGGTCACCTCAAGAACTACGCGCTCGGCGACGCGATCGCCCACTTCCACCGGCGGACCGGGCGGCGGGTCCTGCATCCGATGGGCTACGACGCGTTCGGCCTGCCGGCCGAGAACTACGCGATCAACACGGGCGTCCATCCGCGGGACTCGACGGAGGAGTCGATCAAGGCGTTTCGCACCGCGTTTCACCGGTGGGGGATCTCGATCGACTGGTCGCGCGAGCTGGCGACCGACGAGCCGGAGTACTACCGCTGGACCCAGTGGATCTTCCTCAAGCTGTTCGAGCGGGGCCTCGCCTACCGCAAGGAGGCGGCGGTCAACTGGTGTCCCCACGATGCGACCGTGCTCGCCAACGAGCAGGTGATCGACGGTCGCTGCGAGCGATGCGGCCACCTCGTCGAGATCAGACAGCTCGAGCAATGGTTCTTTCGCATCACCGACTACGCCGATCGCCTGCTCGACGATCTCGACACGATCGAATGGCCCGACTACGTCAAGGCGATGCAGCGCAACTGGATCGGACGCAGCGCCGGCGCCGAGGTGACGTTCCGCTGCGAGGAGCTCGGCGTCGATTACCCGGTGTTCACGACCCGTCCGGACACGTTGTTCGGCGCGACGTTCTTCGTGATGGCGCCCGAACACCCCGACGTCTCGCGGCTCGCGGCCGGGACGGAGTACGAGCAGGAGGTCCACGCCTACATCAACACCGCGCTGCGGGAGTCCGCCGAGGTGCGGGGCTCCACCGACAAGCCGAAGACCGGCGTACCGCTTGGTCGCACGGTAACCAATCCGGTGACCGCGGAGGAGATCCCGATGTTCGTCTCGGACTACGTGCTGATGGAGTACGGGACCGGGGCGATCATGGCCGTGCCTGCGCACGACCAGCGCGATCACGACTTCGCGGTTGCGTTCGGACTTCCGATCCGGCAGGTGGTGGCGCCGGCGGACGGCGAGGCGCCGGAAGGCGAGGCGTTCGTGTCCCACAGCGCCGACGAGCGGCTGATCAACTCCGGCCAGTTCTCGGGGATGAACGCCGTCGACGGCCAGCGGGCGATCATCGAGTGGCTCGACCGCGAGGGCACGGGCCAGGTCGCGGTCAGCTACCGCCTGCGCGACTGGCTGATCTCGCGCCAGCGCTACTGGGGCTGTCCGATCCCGATCCTCTATTGCGACGAGTGCGGGATGGTCCCGGTTGCAGAGGGCGATCTGCCCGTGAGGCTGCCGGACGTGGACGACTACCAGCCGCGTGGGCGCTCGCCACTGGCCGCCGCGGAGGACTGGGTCAACGTCAAGTGCCCGAGCTGTGGCGGGCACGCGCGCCGCGAGACCGACACGATGGACACGTTCGTCGACTCGAGCTGGTACTTCCTGCGCTACTGCGACGCCCGCGACGCGGACGCCGCCTGGGACCGCAAGGTGGTCGATAGCTGGATGCCGGTCGACCAGTACATCGGCGGCGTCGAGCACGCGATCTTGCACCTGATGTACTCGCGCTTCTTCGTCAAGGCGCTCGCGGACATGGAGCTGCTCGGCTTCCAGGAGCCCTTCCACCGGCTCTTCACGCAGGGCATGATCCTCGGCCCCGACGGCCACAAGATGTCGAAGTCGCGCGGGAACGTGATCAGCCCGATGCCGATCATCGATCGTTACGGCGCCGACGCCGCCCGCTGCTACATCCTGTTCATCGGACCTCCCGATCAGGATGCCGCCTGGTCCGAGGCCTCGCTCGCGGGCGTGCACCGGTTCCTCGCGAGGCTCTGGCGGCTGGGCGCGGGGCTGTCCGACAATCCCGGGAGCGCCGATCAGCCGCCCGATCCGGTCGGCGACGCGCTGACGCTCGTCCGCAAGGCCAATTGGGCGATCGAGAAGGTCACCGGCGACATGACCGGGCGCTTCACGTTCAACACCGCGATCGCGGCGATCATGGAACTGATCAACACGATCTATCAGCACCCCGACGCCGAGATCGACGCCCGGCGGTTTGCGACCGCCACCGCCGCATCGCTCGTGTTCCCGTTCGCCCCGCACCTCGGGGCCGAGGTCTACGAGCAGCTGACCGGCAGGCGCGTATGGACCGAGCCGTGGCCCGATGCAGATCTCAACGCGCTCCAAACCGAGACGTTCGAGCTCGTCTGCCAGGTCAACGGCAGGGTCCGCGACCGCGTCAGAGCCGATACGGGCGCCTCGCGCGACGAGCTGATCGGGCTGTGCATGGACTCGCGCGGCGTCAAGACGCATGTCGACGGCAACGAAGTCGACAAGGTGATCGTCGTGCCCGACAAGCTGGTCAACATCGTCGTCCGCTGAGCAGTGGCCGACCGGGCGCCGTATGTCGCGGTCGTGGGCGCGGGGGACGCGACCCCGGAGCAGGCACGGACAGCCGAAGCGGTCGGCGCCGGCCTCGCGCGCGGCGGCGCGATCGTCGTCAACGGAGGTCGCGGCGGCGTCATGGCGGCCGCGTCGCGGGGTGCCCAGCAGGCCGGCGGGACCGTCGTCGCGTTCTTGCCCGGCTCGGACCGCGCCGCCGCCAACGAGTGGGTGACGATCGCTCTGCCGACCGGGCTCGGGGAGCTGAGGAACGGCCTCATCGTGCGCTCGGCGGACGCGGTGATCGCGGTCGGCGGCGCGTACGGGACGCTGTCGGAGATCGCGCTCGCGCTCGCGGCCGGCGTTCCGGTCCTGGGGCTCGACAGCTGGCCGATCGACGGGATCGAGCCGATGCCGACGGCGTCGCAGGCCGTCACGCGAGCGCTCGAGCTCGCACGCGGCTGATCCGCCACGCGGCCGCATAGACTCGGCTGACGATGCCGAAGTTCAAGCCCGCGTACCTGGTCCACGGCGACGACCACGGCCGGATCGCCGAACGCCGCGCCCGCCTGCGGGAGCTCGCCGAATCGCTCAGCGGGGCGGAGGGGCTCGAGCTGTTCGAGGGTGACGAGGCGACCCCCGACACAGTTGCGCTGGCGCTCGACTCGATGACGCTCGCGCTCGGCCGGCGGTTCATCATCGTCGACGGCGCCGAGCGGTGGAAGGACAAGGACCTCGATGCGCTCGAGGCGGCGATCGCGGCGATCGCGCCCGAGACGACGGTCGCGTTTTTCGCCCGCGAGGACAGCCGCAGCCGCGCCCCGGAGCGCCTCCACGCGCTCGTCGCGGCCGCGCAAGGGGAAGTCAGCCCGGAGGCGAGCGTCAAGCCATGGGAGCTCCCCAAGTGGGTGATTGCACGCGCACGCGAACAGGGGATCGAGCTCGACCCCGACGCCGCGCGAGCGCTGATCCGCCACGTCGGCGAGCGCCAGCAGCGGCTCCTGCGCGAGCTCGAGAAGCTCGCGCTCGGCGCAGGGACCAATCCGGAGAGTGAGGCCCCGCTGAGCCTCGACGCCGACCAGATTCAGGAGCTGACGGCGCCGTCGGCCGAGCGCAAGGCGTGGGCGGTCGCGGATGCGCTCGTGGCGGGCGACCGGCAGGCCGCCGTCGCGGCCTATCTTGCGCTCCGCGAGCACGGCGAGCGACTCCCGGGGCTCCTCTATTGGATCTCGCAGCGGCTGCGTCTCGCCCACGACGTCGCGACCGCGGTCGAGGCGGGCGAGCCGCCGGCCCAGATCAAGCGCCGGCTGCGGATGCCCTCGCGAGCTGCTGATCGGCTGATCGCCGATGCTCGACGGGCGGGCGCTGACCGCCTACGTGGCGCGGTCTGCGAGATCGCGGACCTGGAGCTCGCGTCACGCGGGGGCGGCCACGGCGGCGCCGGCGAGGACACCGAGGCGCTGCTGTCGATCGCGCGAATCGCGGCCTGAGCCCGCGGATCGCAGCGGCGAAGCCGCACAGACGTCAGGGCAGCGAGGGCATCGCCGAGTGGACCACCACCACGATCGCGGCGATCACGCCGATCATCACGATCAGCGCCACCAACCGCCCGAGCCACCGCCGCGAGCGCAGTGACGGGTTCAGCGGGCGCTCGGGGTGCGGATAGGGGGCATCGGGACGGTTGGGCTGCGACGAGCGGCCCCTGCGCGCCGAGCCGGCAGGATGTGACTCGCCGGCGCCATGTTCGACTGGCGCCGGACTGGCGGGGACGACATCTTGGACCGGCAGCTTCGCCGTCTCGTCCGCGCGTGGCCGGCGGCGCGTCTGCGTCTCGCTCGCCAGGCGGCGCGTTTGCTCCTCGCTCGCCCGGCGGCGCGTCTCCTCCTCGGGTGCACGGCGTTCCGGGCTCTGCTCACGCGTCTGACGCCGCGCTTGCACCTGTCGGCGCTCCTCGGCCGCGTAGCGCTCCTCGGTCTCGCGCGCGGCGGTGAGCCGCTCGATCGTCGCCTCGCTGGCCGTCAACCGCAGCCGCAGCCGCTCCGCTTCGGCGCGTTGCTGGTCCAGCGTGCGGGTCGTCGTCTGCAGCTGCTCCGCCGACTCGCGGGCCTCGCGCCGGGTGAAATCAAGGTCCGCCGCGGTTGCGTCGAGCTCGCTGCGCGCCGTCGCCGCGAGGTCCAACTCGGCTCGCAGTTTGCCGACCTCGGACCGCAGGCGAAGCGCCTCCGAGCGTTCGTCCTCGAGTGCCTGCTCGGACGCCCGGCGCTTACCCTGCTCGCGCTCGTACGCCCGTTGGGCCTCGGTCAGTCTGATCCTGAGCCGCTCGATCTCCTGCTCACGGTCGCTCGCCGAAGGCCGCGCCGGGACCGGGTCGGTGCGCACGCGCGGAGCACGGGCGTCGGTCGCCGCCGACGTCCGAGCCCGGCGCCCCTTCGCGGACGCCTGCGCCTGGGTGAGCTCGACCGCGACGTCCGGGGCGACCGACAGCTCGAGCGAAGCGGCCTCATCGAGTGCCACCGGGATCCGGAATGACGCGATCCACAGCTCGCCGTCCTCCGCTGCCCACGGCTTGTGGTCGAGGTCGGCGAGCGCCCGGCGCTGAGAGCCGTCGGAGCGCAGCGTGAGGATCAGCGTCGGGCGGACGAACCGGCGCCCGCGAACGCCTTCCCAGCGTCCGCTGACGAGCAGCTGGCCCGTCTCGTCGACCCCGAGGTGCTCGAGTTCGAACGTAATCCGGTCCGCGCTGACGGCGCCATCATCGGGGTTCTGGCTCGCCATGTCTCCTTGCCCGTCTTGAGCGCGGATCGAAGCCGACCGACGGCTGGGGTTTACGCTCGCGGAGCGACGCTAGGAGCCGCGGCGCAGGCGAGCAGCGCGCGACTTCTTGCGGGCACCGCTGTTGCGATGCAGAGCGCCGCGCTTTACGGCCTTGTCGATCGTCTTCACGAGCACGCGGTGCTCGGTATCAGCCACTTCGCCATCGCCGTCGGCGACCGCCCGCTCGAGGCGCCGGAAGTAGGTCTTGATCGAAGACGTGTAGCGACGATTCTCGAGCCGCTCCCGCTCGGCGCGAACAATCCGCTTCTTCTGTGAGTGAATATTGGCCATGAAAACAAGCGACCGCGGGGTGCCCGCGGCCGCGCCTACTATAGCGCGCTCGTGTCAGTAGAGAGCACCGTGGTCGGCGAGCAGCCGCCGACTCCACCACCACCCCCAGCGCGACGCAGGCTCGGGCTGACTACCGCGATCTTCGCGGCTGCCACCGCACTATCGCGGCTCGCCGGCCTCGCCCGCGAGGTCGTCCAGGCCAACTTCTTCGGGACGACTCAGGCCGCCTCCGCGTTCACGGTCGCCTCGCAGATCCCGTACCTGTTCAGCAACCTGTTCTCGCAGGCAACGCTCTCGGCCGCGTTCGTCCCCGTCTTCACCGAGTTGATGCAGCAGGGGCGCAAGCGCGAGGCGCTGCGGGTGGCGTCATCGCTGTTCTGGCTGATCCTGGTCGTGCTGGGAGGCATGACGGTGCTTTGGCTCGCGGTCGCGGGGCTGATCATGCCGCTGTTCACAGGGACCCTGAGCGCGTCGGCGACGACGCTGACCGTGGGATTGTCACGGGTCCTGTTCCCGGTCGTGCTGCTGCTGAGCCTGACCGGCCTGCTCGTCGGCATCCTGCAGTCTTACGACCACTTCACGATTCCGGCACTGGCGCCCGCCGTCTGGAACGTCGTGATCGTCGTCGGGCTGGTCATCCTGCACGGCCGCTTCCACGGCGAGGATGCGGTCTACGCGTACGCGATCGCGTGGCTGGTCGCGACCGTCGTCCAGATGCTGATGATCGCCTGGGCGGTGCGGCGGATCGACTTCCACTTCTCGTTCGTGATGGATTACCGGGACCCGCGCGTGCGCGAGGTGCTGATCCTGTTCCTGCCGGTCACGCTGAGCATCGGGATCATCAATCTCGACGTGTTCCTGAACGCGGGCCTGGGCGCGCTCGTCTCACCCGCTGCCCCGGCGGCGATCAACGATGCGTTCAGGATCTACATGCTGCCCCAGGGGGTCTTCTCGGTCGCAGTCGCAACGGTCCTGTTCCCGACGCTCAGCCGGCTCGCCGCTCGCCGCGACGCCGGTGGCATGCGTCGGACGTTGGGCAACGGGATGCGGCAGATCAACCTGCTGCTGATCCCGTCGGCGGCGCTGATGGCAGCGCTCGCGGTGCCGATCACGCGGCTCGTCTACGAGCGGGGTGCGTTCACGACCACCTCCACAGATCTCGTCTCGACGGCGCTCTTCTGGTTTGCCTTCAGCCTCCCGTTCGCGGGGCTCAACCTGCTCCTCGGGCGGACGTTCTTCGCGCTCAAGCGGCCATGGATTCCGACCAGGCTGGCGGCGATGAACATGGCTGTTGATCTCGTCGTGTCACTCTCCCTGTACAAACCGTTCGGAATATCGGGGCTCGTGATCGGGACTGTGGCCGCCAACGCGGGGATGACCGTCCTGCAGCTGAGGCAGCTCAGGCTCGGCTTCGACGGACACCTCGAGGGAGCCCAGACGACGATGATCACGGTCCGGATCCTGGTCGCGACCGCGATCGTCACCCCGATCGGGTACTTCGGCTGGAAGGCACTCGACGCTCTGCTCGGCGTGTCGCTGATCGCGCAGATCATTTCCGTCGGGCTCGCGCTCGCGGTCGCGACCGCGCTCTATGCGTGGCTGGTGCTGTTGATGCGAATCCCCGAGGCGCGCCAGATCCAGTCGCTCGTGCGCGACCGCATCCTCGGTCGCCTGATCTCGAGCTGACTGAAGCGGTCTCGTTTTGCGCGGCGGACGTCCTACCCTTGATGACCGCCGATGACTGATCAATCCCGGATCCGCAACTTCTCGATCATCGCCCACATCGACCACGGGAAATCGACCCTGGCCGACCGCATCCTCGAGCTCACCCACACGGTCGCCCCGCGCTCGATGCGCGCCCAGGTGCTCGACTCGATGGATCTCGAGCGCGAGCGTGGGATCACGATCAAGGCGCAGGCCGTCCGCGTGTTCTACGAGTCCGCCCGCGACGGTCAGACATACCAGCTGCACCTGATCGACACGCCCGGCCACGTCGACTTCACCTACGAGGTGTCGCGCTCCCTGGCCGCATGCGAGGGCGCGCTGCTCGTGGTCGACGCCTCGCAGGGCGTCGAGGCGCAGACGGTCGCCAACACCTACCTCGCGATCGATTCGGGCCTGGAACTGATCCCGTGCCTGAACAAGGTCGATCTGCCCGGCGCCGAACCCGAGCGCGTGGCCGAAGAGGTCGCCGACCTGCTCGGCGAGCCCGCCGACTCGGTGCGGCGGATCAGCGCCAAGACGGGGGAGGGGGTGACCGCGGTGCTCGACGAGTTGATCGACCGCGTGCCGCCTCCCGAGGGCGACCCCGATGCCCCCGCGCGGGCGCTGATCTTCGACTCCGAATTCGACCAGTACCGCGGCGTGATCGCCTACATCCGCGTCGTCGACGGCACCTTCACCAAGGGCGAGGCGATCCGCGCGATGCAGGCCGGAACCGAGGCCGAGATCGATGACATCGGCTTCTTCACCCCGCAGATGACATCCGCGAAGGCGCTGACGGCCGGCGAGGTCGGCTTTTTGACAACCGGCGTCAAGGACGTCACCAAGCTGCGAGTCGGCGACACGCTGACGACCAAGCGCCGTCAGGCGACCGAGCCGTTGCCCGGTTATCGCGAGGTCAAGCCGATGGTCTTCTGCGGCCTGTTTCCGATCGAGTCCGACGACTACGCCGACCTCCGAGACGCGCTCGAGAAGCTGACGCTCAACGATGCCGCGCTCTCATGGGAGCCCGAGACCAGCGACGCGCTCGGATTCGGCTTTCGGTGCGGCTTCTTGGGGCTGCTGCACATGGACATCGTGCGCGAGCGCCTCGAGCGCGAGTACGACCTCGAGCTGCTCGCGACGATGCCGAGCGTCGAGTACGAGGTGACGCTTACCGACGGCTCGATCCTGCCGGTCCACTCGCCGAACGACATGCCCGATCCGTCGAACGTGGCAGAGGTCCGCGAGCCGTACATCCGCGCCTCGATCCTGACGCCGAAGGAGTTCGTCGGCCAGATCATGGAGCTCTGCCAGGAGCGCCGCGGCGATCACTCCGGGATGCACTACCTGTCGGCCGAACGGGTTCAGATCACCTATGACCTGCCGCTGGCCGAGATCGTGCTCGACTTCTTCGACCAGCTCAAGTCACGCACTCGCGGCTACGCATCGCTCGACTACGACCTGATCGGTCTGCGCGACTCGGATCTGGTCAAGCTCGACATCCTGCTCGCCGGTGACCCGATCGACGCGCTCTCGATGCTCGTCCACCGCAGCAAGGCGCAAGCCGCCGGCCGCCTGCTGACCGAGAAGCTGCGCGAGAAGATCCCGCGCCAGCAGTACGACGTCCCGATCCAGGCGGCGATCGGCTCGCGGATCGTCGCGCGCGAGACGATCAAGGCCTACCGCAAGGACGTGATCGCCAAGTGCTACGGCGGTGACATCACCCGCAAGCGCAAGCTGCTCGAGCAGCAGAAGCGCGGCAAGCAGCGGATGAAGCAGGTGGGGCGGATCGAGGTGCCACAGGAGGCGTTCCTGGCCGTGCTCGAGCTCGGCGAGAAGGGTTGAGCAGCCTGCCCGCGCACCTGCGCTACTCCGCCGAGCTGCCCGAGCAGGGCGAGCCCGAGATCGGAAATGAGCTGATCAAGGTCCGCTATGACGACGGGCGCACCGAGGAGGTTCGCCTGCACGACTACGCCCGTCTGTTCGCGATCCCAGGACTCTACGAGCGGATAGTCCAAGACCGCCTCGACTGCCGCTCGCCGGCGCAGATCGCGTCGATGCTCGCTGACGCCGTCGACGACATCGGCTGGGATCGGGCGCGCGTCCGCGTGATCGACGTCGCGGCGGGTAACGGCATCTCGGGCGAGGCTCTGCTGGCCCAGGGGCTGGCGCCGGTGCTGGGCACCGACATCGTGCCCACGGCTCGCGACGCGGCTCTGCGTGACCGGCCGTCCGTCTACGACTCCTATGAGACGCTCGACCTGCTCGCGCTCACCGACGAGCAGCAACGGACGATCGCGGCGCTCGGCGCGAACGCGCTCGCGTGCGTAGCCCCGGTCGGTACGGGCTCACAGCAGCTGCCCCCTGCCGCGCTCGCCGCGGTCGCGAGACTGCTCGCAGACGATGCGCTGATCGCCTACATGCATGACCCGACGCTGGGCGTGCCCGATCAGGTCACGCCCGAGCTGTGGCGCGAGCACCTCGGCGACGACGTGGAGGCCGAGCGGCTCGAGTGCCGCCGCTATCTGCATCGGCGCACGATCACCGGCCAGCCGTACGAGATGGACGGCGTGATCGTGCGCCTGCGGTTCCGCTAGCGCGGCGCGCTGGGGCTCAGATCCAGTCGCTGCCGGGCCCGTGGCGCTGGCTCGGCACGCGATACGGGCGGTGCTGCGCCCAGCTGTAATGCCGCGCGTAGACCCACGGGCCGCGGTGCATCGAGCGCCGGCCGCCGATCACCAAGAAGAGGATGCAGAGGGTCGCGAACACCAGGGTCGCGGCGAGCACCATCGCGGCGGTCACAGCCACGAGTGGGATCGCGACCAGGATCAGGATCGGGTTGGCCCGCAGCGTCGTCAGCGCCCAGCCGGCCGCCGAGCGGCGGTGCGCAGGGGTGCGGCGGTCAGACCGCGGGAGGTCGGCGACGGTCGCCTCGAGCTCGGAATAGGTGCGCGCCGTGAGCGCAGCACTGACGCGCTGCTCGAGCTCGTCGTCGCCGATCCTGCCTTCGCTGTGAGCCTTGTTCAGTCGATCGACGAACTGCTCGCGATCCTGATCAGATGCCCTCAGATTGCCGCGCCGATTCACACCCGCGAGGCTAGCGCGCGGCCGCGACGTCCGCAAATTTTGGGCGTGCGATCAGGTGCTCCTCTCGGGTTGCGGCGACCCAAACCCGGCGCGGTTTAGCGCCGGTTCACCGGCCGCGACGCTGCTCATGCCGCGGCAGGCCGCCGCTCGGTCAGCGTCGCCGCGGCCGCGAGGCGGCTCGCCTCGACCGCACTCGCCCACGCGATCTCCGACAGGATGCCGGGGGCGGCGACCATGTCGCCCGCCACGAACACGCCGCCGCCGCGGTCGATCGCGGGGCGATCGCGCCACGTCTCGCCGGGCATGTCCAGGGCGCCGGTGCGACCTTCCATCACCTGTCGGCGCCGCCACGTCTCGCGCTCGCGCCAACCCGTGAACGTCGCGTCCAGCAGCGCCTCGAGCCGCTGGGCGGCAGAATCGACCGATTCGGCGGGGCGGATCGGCATCTGCGCCTGGATCAGCTCTTCGCCGCCAGGGGCGAGCGAGCGGTCGGAGGCTGTGTAGCGCTCGACCCAGCCGGTCTCCTGGAGATCGACGACCACGAACGGGTCGCCGCGCCGCGACCGCAGCGCGAGGTCGAGGCAAACGGCGTGGCCGCTCTTCCACGTCAGTGTGTCGTCGTCGAGCAGCATCCGCGCGTCGTCGAGTTCGGTCGCGACGATCACCGGCGCCTCAGGCAGCTCGCGCACCCGCTCCCCGCTCCGGATCGTCACGCCCAGCTCGATCGCGCGATCGCGCATTCGGTCGATGATCGCGCTCCAGCCGCCGATTGGGAAGCGCGCCGTGGGCGGAGCCGTCAGCAGTCCGCGCACGAGCGGCTCCCACAAAAACGCGGCTGACAGCTCGCCCGGGTCGTGGTAGTAGGTCAGGACGCCGGCGCTGCACGCGAGCGCCGAGGCAGCGTCGCCGCCGACGTGGTCCGCAGCCCAGGTGTGGAAATCGAGCTCGACCGGCGCGCTGCGGCCTCGCAGCCGCAGCGCCGCGATCGTCGCGCCGACCGCAGGCACGCGGCGGATGTCATCCTGCCAGCGGAAGCGGACCCCGGACAGCGGCGGGCGCACGGCGGGCGGAAGCAGATTACGCTCGCCCATCCAGCGCCAGAACGGGCTGCCCGAGAGCAGCGCATGTGGACCGAGGTTGGCCTTGTAGGGGCCGGGCAGGCTGCGGGCACGCCCCCCGAGCTGCTCGTGGGCCTCCAGGAGCACCACTGGGGCCCCCTGCTCGGCACACGAGATCGCCGCGGTCAGGCCCGCGATGCCACCACCAACGACCGTGATCCTGTCCATTGCCGACTCCTTGTGACGGGACTGCGTTTGCGATCGGGACGGTACGCCGGAACTGGCTCGTCGTTAAGGTCCAGTTCCGATGCAAAAAAGCGAGCCAGTCCTAGGGCCGGAGGTTCTCCTTGACATCCGGCCGGGCGCCGGGCCATTACATGCCCAGCTCGAGCTGAGCCTGCGCGAGCAGGTGCGCAGCGGGCGGTTGGCGCCCGGGGCGAGGCTGCCGTCCTCGCGCGCCCTTGCCGCCGAGCTCGGCGTCTCGCGCGGCGTCGTGCTCGAGGCCTACAGTCAGCTCGCGGCGGAGGGCTACCTGATCGCGAGCCAGGGCGCCCCGACCCGCGTCGCGGACGGAGCCGGCTCCGAGCTCGCGCCGCTCGCCGCGCGCCTGCCGCGGCCGAAATACGCGTACCGGTTCGATCCCGCGCTCCCCGACCTCGCCGCGTTCCCGCGCGATCGGTGGCTGCGCTCGCTACGGGCTGCGCTGCGCGACGCACCGTACGACGCGCTCGGCCACGGCGACCCGCGCGGCGCCCCCGAGCTGCGAAACGCGCTGATGGAATATCTCGGCCGAGCGCGCGGCGCGGCGCCGGAGCCCGAGCACACCCTCGTCTGCGCCGGCTTCACGCAGGCCTTCGGCCTGCTCTGCACATCGCTGCGAGAACGCGGGATCGAGCGGATCGCGATCGAGGACCCGGGCTGGACACACCACCGGCTGATCGCCGAGGGTCACGGACTCGAGCCGGTCCCGATCCCGACCGACGCGAGTGGGCTCGACGTCGCCGCGCTGGTGGCAGCGGGCTGTGAGGCGGTCGTCGTGACGCCTGCGCACCAGTTTCCGACCGGCGTCGTGATGTCACCCGAGCGTCGAGCGGCGCTGCTCGCCTGGGGTGACGACGTCGAGGGATTGATCATCGAGGATGACTACGACTCGGAGCTGCGCTTCGATCGCGGGCCGCTCGGCGCGCTCCAGGGCCTCGCCCCGGAGCGCGTTTGCCACATCGGCTCGGCGAGCAAACGGCTGATCCCGTCGTTGCGGCTCGGCTGGATCCTGTGCCCATCCTGGCTGACCGGGGAGCTGACGTTCGCCAAGGGGCTCGCGGACGGCGGCACGCCCGTGGTCGAGCAGCTCGCGCTCGCCGACTTCGTCGCGCGCGGCGAGCTCGATCGCCACCTGCGGCGGATGCGGATCCGTTACCGGCACCAGCGGGACCTGGCGGTGGCGGCGCTCGCCGCGGCGCTGCCCGATGCGCGTGTGACCGGCGCTGCGGCCGGACTGTTCTTGCACGCGAGGCTCCCGCCGGACGTGAGCGGGCCGGCCGCCGTCCGAGCCGCCGCGGCGGCCGGCGTCTGGGTCGAAGGTGTCGCCGAGCACCGCGTCGAGGGTGGCGGCGCCGCCGGGCTGGTGATCGGGTACGCAAACGTACCCGAAGCCGCGATCACGCGCGGGATCGCTCTGCTCGGCGATGCGGTCCGCTCGGTCAGCCCCTAGCGAGCCTGGGACGCGCCGACTCGTTTCCGACGGACGTTAGACCGGGCGCCTGACGCCGACCTCGTCGAGGTGAGCGAGTAGATCCGCGGGGTCCTCGTAGACCCGGAACGCGCCCGCGTAGATCAGCTCCTCGCGGCCGTAGCCGCCCGAAAGGAGGCCGATCCCGAGCGCCCGCGCCCGCCGTGCCGCGAGCAGGTCCCAGACGCTGTCCCCGACCACGATGCTGTCCTGGATGTCGACGCCGATCCGATCGGCAGCGGTCAGGAACAGGTCGGGATCCGGCTTGGCATAGCGGACCTGATCGCGGGTGATCATCGGGGTGTCGGGCGGGAGGTCGAGCAGGTCGAGCGCGAGCCGCGCGTAGCGTTCGGCGCCGCTGGTCGCGATCGCCCAGGGAACGCCGTGAGCCGTCAGCTCCTGGAGCAGCTGCGACGCTCCGGGCAGTGGCGTGACGCTCTCGTAGTGGCGCATGTAGCCGTCGGCGTGGAGCTCGGGCAGCCGGGCGAGCGTCTCGGCGTCGAGACTTTCCTCGAGCTCGCGCGCGAGCGCGGTCACGAACAGCCCGCCGCTCATCCCGATCCGCCGGTGGATCTTCCACACCGACAACGAGATCCCGACCTCCGCCAGCGCCTCTCGCCACGCGAGCACGTGTTGGTAGACGCTGTCGATCAGCGTCCCGTCGAGGTCGAACAGGAACGCGGGCCGGCCGGGGGTGAGGTTGGGCTCTTCCATGCGTCGCGTCTGGCGCCTGACCGGAAGTGTCCCAAGCTTGGTGCCCGACCGGCCGTTGGCACCAAACCGGGATCGTGGCTACGAGCCGCCGGCCTGATCGCGGGCGCCGGTGCGCGCGTGGAAGAATCGGCCGGACATGGACCTCGGTCTCGCAGATCGCGCCTGCATAGTCACCGGCGGCTCGCGCGGAATCGGACTCGAGGTCGCGCGCAAGCTGAGTGGGGAAGGCGCCCGCGTCCTGCTCGTCGGTCGCCGGGAGAGCGCTCTGCAGGAGGCGGTGGCTCAGTGCGGGGGCGCCGGGCGTGCCCGCTGGCTCGCGCTCGACGTCACCGACGCCGATGCCGGCGAGCGCACGGCGCAGGCGTGCAGCGAGCTCTTCGGCCGCCTCGACGTGCTCGTCAACGGCGCGAGCATGACGACCACACGCGCGCTCGAGCAGCTGACCGACGAGGACTGGCAGGCCTACTGGGAGATCAACGTGATGGCGCCGATGCGGCTGATGCGCGCCTGCGTGCCGGTGATGGCGCAGGCGGGCTGGGGGAGGGTCGTCAACGTCAGCACCTCGTCGGGCAAGCGTCCCGGCCAGCGCAACGTCGCGTACTCGGTCAGCAAGGCTGCGGAGCTCTCACTGTCGCGCGCGTACGCCGATGTCTACGCCGAGCGCGGCGTGCTGATCAACGCGGTGACGCCCGGTCCGGTCGCGAGCGAGATGTGGCTCGAACCGGGCGGTCTCGCCGACCAGGCCGCCGAGCAGCAGGGCGTCACCCGTGAGCAGGTCCTCGAGGCGACGGCCGGCGCGCTCCCGATCCGCAGGCTCGGGACCCCGCAGGAGATCGCCGACGTGATCGTGTTCCTGTGCTCGGACGCGGCCTCGAACGTCGTCGGCGCCGCGTGGTCGGTCGACGGCGGGGCGGTCCCGGTGATCATCTAGCACGAGCCTCGGAACGCTTTACGCCCATACGGCGCAAACGGTTCCAAAGGTCGCCAGAAAGGTAGGCTCCCAGAATGCCGGGGAACCGCAACGCTGTCGGGAACACGTATCCACCGACCACGTACGCGGTCGGGCGCGAGAAGATCAAGGAGTACGCGTTCGCCGTCGGCGAGGCCAACCCGCTGCACATCGACCACGAGGCCGCCCGCGCCGCCGGTTACGCCGATGTCGTCGCGCCGCCGATGTTCGCCGTCGTCTACGCGGGCCGCGCGATGACGCCGGCGCTGTTCGACCCCGACGTGGGAGTGGACTTCGCGCACATGGTGCACGGCGCCCAGGAGTTCCGCTGGGGCCCATTGGTGGTGGCCGGCGACGAGATCGAGACCACCACGACCGTCAAGGACATCAACGAACGCGGCGGGATGGAGTTCTTCATCTTCGAGACCGTGTCGGTCAACCAGCGCGGCGAGACCGTCTCCACCGGCACCTGGACCAACATCGTGCGCGGAGCGGGTGGCGGATGAGGGCCGGGGACGAGTTCGAGCTCAAGGTCACCCCCGACCGCTATCTGACGGTCCGCTATGCCGGCGCCTCGGGCGACTTCAACCCGATCCACATCGACGAGGAGTTCGCGCGCCAGGTCGGGCTGCCGGGGCGGATCCTGCACGGGCTCTGGGGGATGGCGCAGGTCGCGCGCGCCCACACCGAAGCGCTCGGCGGGCCGGAGAAGCTCGAGCGCCTCGCGGTCCAGTTTCGCGGCATGGGGGTACTCGAGCACGAGATCGTGGTCCACGGCACCGTGCGCGCGATCGATGACGAACATGCGCACGTGACGTCCGAGGCCGAGCAGGACGGCAAGCGGATCATCCGCAACGGCGACGCCGACATCCGCCTGGACTGAGCGGACCCTCGGGCGGACGCCAACCGCCTACCTACAATCAAAACCATGCTTACGCAGCGTCAAGAGCTAGTTCTGCGCCGGCTCGTCGAGGAGTACCTCGACGGCGGCTCGCCCGTGGGCAGCAAGGCGCTCAGCGCGACGTTTGAGTGGGGCCCGTCGACGATCCGCCACGAGCTCGCCAATCTCGAGGACCTCGGGCTGCTCGCCCATCCGCACACGTCCGCCGGGCGGATCCCGACCGAGGCGGGGTACAGGTACTTCGTCGACCGCCTGCTGCCCGTCGAGCAGCCCGGCCGCGCGCTCTCGCTGTCGCTCGTGCGGCGCGAGCTCGACGAGGCGATGCGCGTCACGACGGAGACGCTCTCACAGGTCACCGACCTGCTCGCGATCGTGACCTCGCCCCCGATCGAGACCTCGACGATCAGGCACATCGAGGTGCTCGCGCTCCAGCCCCAGGTGCTGATGGTGGTCGTGATCACCTCCACCGGAGGCGTCTCGAAGCGGCTGTTCACGTTCACGCGACCGGTCGACACGGGCCTCTCGGACTGGGCCGCGAGCTATCTCAATGAGCGCCTCGTCGGTCTCGGCCTCGGCGCCCGGATCCTCCACCAGCGCCTCCACGACCCCTCGCTGTCGGGCACCGAGCTCGAGTTCCTCGAGGCGGTCGCGCCCGTGTTCACGGGCCTCGAGGAGTCCGCCCAGGCGTCGTTGTACGTCGACGGCACCGCGCGGCTGCTGACGTTCGGACGGGTCGGTGACGTCTCCGAGCTCAACCTGCTGATGGACATGCTCGAGCGCCGGGTCGTGCTGCTCGAGGTGCTGCGCTCGGCGCTCTCGGCTACCCATGACGTCGCGGTCCGGATCGGGGCCGAGAACGAGGCCCCGGCGCTCAGATCGCTGGCGCTCGTCGCGGCGAGCTACGGGCTTCCGCAGCGGAGCCTCGGCGCGGTCTCGGTGATCGGCCCGCTGCGGATGGATTACGGCCGCGCGATCCATGCCGTCCGCGATGCCGCCGCTCAGCTCTCAACCTTCGTCGCCGACGTGTACGACGAGCGGTAGCGGCATGAGCGCCTCCCAGATGCCACGTGACTACTACGAGGTGCTCGGCGTCTCTCGCGACGCGCAGGACGCCGAGATCAAGAAGGCGTTCCGCAAACTCGCGCGCGAGCTGCACCCCGACGTCAACAGCCACGACCCCCAGGCGGAGGAAAAGTTCAAGCAGGCCGCCGAGGCCTACGAGGTGCTGTCGGACGCTGACCGCCGCGCCACGTATGACCGCTACGGCCACGAAGGCCTTCGCAGTGGCGGCTACGCCCCGAACTTCGACGGCTTCGGCTCGGTCGCTGACATCTTCGAGGCGTTCTTCGGCGGTGGCGGCGCGTTCGGGAGCGTGTTCGGTGGTGGGCGACCCGGCGGCCCCGCGACCGGCGGCGACATCGTCCTCGGGGCCGAGATCAGCCTCGCGCAGGCGGCGGCCGGGGAGCGAGTCGAGGTCTCGTTTGAGGCGGTCGAGCGCTGCGAGCACTGCCATGGCAACGGGGCAGAGCCGGGGACGCCGATCGAGACGTGCACCAACTGCCAGGGCACCGGCCAGCTGCGCGCGGTCACCCGGACCCCGTTCGGCCAGGTCGTACGCGCGGTCGTGTGCGACGTCTGCGGCGGCGACGGGCGCGTCGCCCAGACCCCGTGCAAGGTCTGCAAGGGCCGCGGGCGCAAGGCGAATCGGGTCACGTTGACAGTCGACGTACCGGCCGGGATCGACGATGGCCAGCGGATTCGCGTCAGCGGCCGCGGCCACGCCGGCGAGCACGGCGGCCCGGCCGGCGACCTCTACGTCCAGATCCGCGTGCGCGAGGATCCGAGGTTCGTGCGCAACGGGGAGGACCTCGTGACCGTGGTCGACGTAGCGGCGCCGCTCGCCGCGCTCGGGACGACGGTCGAGGTGCCGACGATCGAGGGCTCGACCGAGCTCGAGATCCCCGCCGGGACGCAGCCGAACGAGACCTTCAAGGTTCGCGGCGAGGGGATGCCGGCGCTGCGCGGGCGGCACCACGGCGATCTCCAGGTCGTGGTCAACGTCGTGATTCCCAAGCGCCTGAAGCGCGATCAGCGCGAGCTTCTCGAGCGTCTCTCCGAGAGCCTGACCGACGACAACCTCCGCACTGAGGAAGGCGTGTTCGGCAAGCTCAAACGCGCCTTCGGCGGTTGATCCGACTCGCGGTCCGCGTCGCGCGCGAGCACTCCGAGTTGGTCCTCGCCGAGCTGCTCGAACTGGCGCCCAGTGGCGTCGAGGAGGTCGACGTCGGTGATGGGATCGTCGAGTACGCGGTCTACGGCGCGCCCGGCGAGGTGCCGACGCTGCCCGACCTGGAGGCCGCCGCGGGCGAGGCGCTGGTCGAGGTCTCGACGAGCGAGATCGCCGATGACTGGTCCGAACGGTGGCGGGAGTTCCACAAGCCGCTCGTGCTCGACGACCGGCTGTGCGTTGCACCGCCGTGGGCGCCCGCCAGCGGCGCCGCGGTCGATGTCGCGATCGACCCCGGTCAGGCGTTCGGGACCGGCGCGCACGCGACCACGCGTCTCTGCCTCGAGCTGATGCTCGACCGGCCCCGCCCGTCCGGCGCCTTCGTCGACCTCGGCTGCGGCTCCGGCGTTCTTGCGATCGTCGCCGCCAAGCTCGGCTTCGAGCCCGTGACGGCGCTTGACAACGACCCGGCGGCGGTCGACGCGACGATCGCCAACGCCGAGCGCAACGGAGTCGGGCTGCGCAGCGAACGCTTCGACATGCGAACCGACCAGGTGCCCGATTGCGATTTTTTGGCGGCAAACGTGCTCGCCGGCCCATTGCGTGCTTGGGCCGCGTCCCAGCGCCGGATGGCGCCGGAGCTGATCCTCAGCGGAGTGTTGCGCGACGAGGCTGACGGCGTCTCGCGCGCGTTCGCCGGCCGCGGGGTGCACGAGCGTGAGCGCCGGATCCGCGGCGAGTGGACGGCGCTCTACCTCGTCCGCTGAGCGCGCCCACGCCCTCAGACCGCGGCGCGGTTGGAGCCGAAAAAAAGTGGGGCCGCGCGCTTACGGGCGGGCGCGCGGCCCCTGTTCCAGCCGGCCGGCCGCTTTGAGTGTCAGAAGGTGTGCTTTGCCTGATTGCGGACCTGCGCCGCCAGCCGGCGGTACGCGGTCGCCCCGCTCGCGCCCCCGGGCGTGGGCCCGAAGATCAGGCTCACCTCGTCGAGCGCCCGGCTGATCCGCTCGGCATCCGCGGGAGCCACGCGCAGCATCACGGATGGCTGCTGGTTCTCGATTGGCTCGACGTGTGGCGTCTGGAACTGGTGCTGCATCATCTTTACCACTACCCCTCGCAGCGATCCCTCGCTGCTGAATTGCTGACAACTGACGACGATTCTGCGCTCGGAGGCGGCCGGTCGCAACAGACCTAGGTCTAGGTCGACTCAGACGTTCGGGTAGAGGGTCCAGCGCTCGGGAGCGGTCACCGAGCCGCTACCGTGCCCGGCGGTGGCCACGTTCGCGGTCAAGTTCCTCGGCTGCAAGGTCTCGCAGGCGGATGCGATGCTCGCCCGCCGGGCACTGCTCGATGCCGGTCACGTGGAGGTTGCCGAGGCAGACGCCGAGCTGCACGTGATCAACACGTGCTGCATCACCAACGAGGCCGAGTCCAAGTCGCGCCAATCGGTCAGGCGCTCGTTGAAGACGGCGCGTCAGGTGCACGTTGCCGGGTGCGCGGTCAACCTCAACGCGAGGCAGTTCAGCGCGATCGACGCCCGCGTGACCCCATTCGTCGGCACCGCGGAGGAAGTCGCGGCTGCCGTCGGTGGATGCGCCGACCTCGAGCACGACGTGATCGCTCGCCAACCGGCCCAGCCGGCGCAGCGGACGCGCGGGTTCATCAAGGTGCAGGACGGCTGCGACTCACACTGCGCCTACTGCATCATCCCCAAGGTCCGTGGAGGGGCCCGGTCGCGCCCGTCGAGCGCGATCCTGCGCGAGGCCGCCGAGCGCGTCGATGCGGGTCAGCCCGAGATGGTGTTGACGGGGATCAGCGTCGGCGATTACCGCGACCCCGAGCACGGGCTCGAGCTCGGCGAGCTGATGGTCACCGTCGCCCAGGTCTCCGGGGTTCAGCGCGTGCGGCTCTCGAGCGTCGAGGTGATCCACGTCAAAGACTCGCTGCTCGACGCGCTCGCGGGCGAGCCCAAGGTCTGTGCGCATCTGCACGTCCCGATGCAGTCCGGCGACGATGCGGTGCTGGCGGCGATGGGGCGCAGCTACACCGCCGCGCAGTATCTGGAGCAGATCGCGGCACTGCGGGCGGCCGCCCCGGACGTCAACCTCACGACCGACATCATCGTCGGCTTCCCGACCGAGGACGAGGCGGCGTTCGCGCGCACGCTCGAGGCGGTCGACGCGGCTCAGATCACGCGCGTGCACGCGTTCCAATATTCACCGCGGCCCGGGACCGTCGCCGAGGAACTCGGTGATCGGGTGCCGCCGGCGGTCAAGCAGCGCCGCTCACGCGAGCTGCGCGCGCGCTCGGAGGTCCGCTCGCGCCACCACCGCAGCGCCAAGCTCGGGACGACTCAGAGCGTGCTGATCGACAAGGTCGCCGACTCGCAGCGCTCGGGTTACACCGCTGACTACACACGCTGCTATCTCCCGGCCGGAGCGGCGCCCAGGGGCGCCGTTGTGAAAGCACGATGCGACGAGCTCTACGCGGACGGGATCAAATGCGAGCTTCCCGCCGAGCGGGGGCTATCCTGACCACCAGTGACAGTTGCAGAACAGGTCAGGACCGACATGACCGGCGCCATGAAGGCCGGAGAGAAGGACCGCGTTGGGGCGCTCAGGCTGGTCCTGTCCGAGCTTCAGAAGGCGGCCAAGGAGGGTGACGGCGACGAGCTCGCCGTCCTGCGCCGCGAGCGCAAGCGCCGACTCGAGGCGGCGTCCCAGTTCCGTGACGGTGGCCGGCCCGAGCTCGCCGACTCCGAGGAGGCCGAGGCGGAGTTGATCGCCGGCTACCTGCCGGCCGAGCTCGACGACGCCGAGCTCGACGCGATCGTCGCCGCGGCGGTGACCGACACCGGCGCCGCCGGGCCCGCCGACATGGGCCGCGTGATGAAGGAAGTGATGGTCCGAGCCGACGGCCGCGCCGACGGAAAGCGCGCCTCGGCACGCGTGCGCGAAGCGCTGGGAGACGTCAGCCGATAGTGCGCAAGGCGCTCGAGCTCGATAACACCGTCGCCGCCGAGTTGGCCGGGAGCGAGGACGCCGTGCTTCGCACGCTCGAGAGCCACCTTGACTGCGACGTCTACCTCCGAGGCAACGTGCTCACGCTCGAGGGAGACGAGCAGGCCGTCGACGCCGCCAGCGCGGTCGTGCGCGAGCTGTCGGAGCTGATCGAGCAGGGCCACGAGATCGCTCCGGGCACGATCGAGGCCGTCAGCCGCGCGCTCGACGAGCACGAGTCGCCATCGGAGATTCTCGAGGACGTCGTCTGGCGTCACCGGGCGACGAAGGTCTCGCCCAAAACGATCAACCAGAAGCGCTACGTCGACTCGATCCGCAACAACACGATCACCTTCGGGATCGGCCCCGCCGGCACCGGCAAGACGTTCCTCGCGGTCGCGCTCGCGGCCGCGGCGCTCAGCCGGCGCGAGATCAATCGGATCATCCTCACCCGCCCGGCCGTCGAGGCCGGCGAGCGGCTCGGCTTCCTGCCGGGCGACCTGATGGCGAAGGTCGACCCCTACCTGCGACCGCTGTTCGACGCCCTGCACGACATGCTCGATCCCGAGCGCGTCTCGGCCCATCTCGACCGCGGCGTGATCGAGGTCGCGCCGCTCGCATTCATGCGTGGGCGCTCGCTGAACGACAGTTTCATCATCCTCGACGAGGCGCAGAACACGAGTCCCGAGCAGATGAAGATGTTCCTCACCCGGCTCGGCTTCAACTCCAAGATGGTCGTCACGGGCGACATCACGCAGATGGACCTGCCGCGCGAGCAGGACTCGGGTCTGGTCGTCGTGACCGAGATCCTCAAGGAGGTCGAGGGGATCGACTTCGTCCGCTTCGGCGAAGAGGACGTCGTCCGCCACAAGCTCGTGCGCCGGATCGTCGCCGCTTACAACGAGCACGCTCAGCACCTGGCGCCGGAGCTGCACGCCCGCAAGCGAGCCTGATCATGCTCGACGTCGAGGTGTTCGGGATCGACGCGGTCACCGCGACCGGCCCGACCGCGGTCGAGCTCGAGGAACTGTGTGCGCTCGCGCTCGCATCGGCCGGCATCGACGAGGGCCACGTGGCGATCGAGTTCGTCGACGAGGAGCGCAGCCGCGAGCTCAACCTCGAGCACCGCCGGATCGATCAGCCCACCGACGTGCTGTCGTTCGGCGTCGACGGGGGCGGCGCCGCCGCCGGCCCGCGCGAGCTCGGCGACATCGTCATCTGCCCGGCCTACACCCGTGACCTGCGCGAAGCGGTGATCCACGGCGCGCTGCACCTGACCGGGATGGACCATGAGACTGATCAGGGCGAGATGCTCGCGCTGCAGGCCGAGCTCATGCGATGGGTGGGTTAGCAAGCGGGTCGCCCGCGTCGCCGGCGACCCGGTCGGGCTTCGTGGCGCTCGCCGGCCGGCCCAACGTCGGCAAGTCGACGCTCGCCAATGCGATCGTTGGCGCCAAGGTCGCGATTGTGTCCGACAAGCCCCAGACCACGCGCCGCGCGATTCGGGGCGTCGCCACCGGCCCCGACTGGCAGCTGGTGCTGGTCGACCTCCCCGGCGTCCAGCGGCCCCGCGACACGCTTACCGAGCGCATGCAGCAGCGCGTCGAGCACGAGCTCGCCGACGCCGACGGGTGCGTGCTGGTGGTCAACGCCGAGCAGGGCCTCGGGCCCGGGGACCGGTTCATCGCCCAGCTGCTGCGCTCGGCGCCGGTTCGTGTGACGATCGTCGCCAACAAGGTTGACCGGGCCGATCGAAAGCGGATGGTCGCCGTGCTCCAAGCCGCCGCCGACCTCGATCTCGGCGATGAGATCTTCCCGATCTCGGCCCGCACCGGCCTGGGAGTGCAGGCGCTCACCGAACACCTCATCTCGCTGTTGCCGGCGGGGCCGTTCTACTTCCCGGCCGCGGCGCACTCAGACCAGGACCCGAGCGTGCGGCTGGCCGAGTTGGTCCGTGAGCAGGTGCTCGCCCGCACGCGTGAGGAGGTCCCGCACGCGGTCGAGGTCGAGGTCCAGGAGGTCCGCCGACCGCGCGATGACCTGGTCCTGGTCGAGGCCGTGGTGTTGACCGAGACCGAGTCACAGAAGGGAATCCTGATCGGGGCGGGCGGGCGGATGATCAAGTCGATCGGGATCGCGGCACGGCGCGCGATCGAGCGCGAGCTCGGCTCCAAGGTGCACCTCGAGCTGTCGGTGCGGGTCCGGCGCAACTGGCGCACCGACGAGCGGCTGCTCGATCGGCTTGGCATCGAGTAGCGCTTCTGCTACCAAATTCTCTTCAGGACCAGCACACATGAGACGACGAGAAGCCGTTGCATCGCTGATCGCCGGGGCGTTGATCATTCTCGCCCTGCTGGCGGTGTTCGCGATCGACCTCTCAAACAACCAGGCCCGGTCGCGTAGCGTCGTCGAGGAACAGGCGCACCAGCGGGCGGTGCTGGTCTCGGGCCTGATCGACGGCGTGTTCGACGCGATCAGCATGCCCAGTCCGCAGGCGGTGTCGGAGTACAGCCGCGCGGTCGTCTCCAATCGAGCGCTGGAGCGCGATCGCGGCTCAGACGAGTACGTCGTGCTACTCGGCAACAACCGGCGCGTGCTCGCGTCATCGCGTGGCTTCACGCCGCAGGCGCGGGCGCAGCTCGCGCTCGCCGAGGGGCCCCACAGCGCCGTCGGAATGATCAGGGCCGGCCAGGCGTGGGCGGTCGGCAATGTCCAGCGATACGGGACCGGCCACGTGATCGACTTCGCGACCCGGCTCACGACCCGATTCGGACGGCGGATCCTGATCCGCGGGTTCAGTCCGGTCGTGCTCGGCCGCTTCGCGGCCAAGGAGCTCGACAAGGTCCCGGGCGTCAACGGCGCCCACCACCTGCTGCTCGACGGCAACGGGGTCGTGATCGCGTCCACGAACCCACAGCGCCCGCCGGGCTACCACTTCCACACGCCAGTTCAGATCGACGTCCTGACCCACCCATCGGGAATCGTGCGCGGCCATTACTTCGATCAGGTCCCGCTCGGGAAGACGACCTGGAGGGTGCTGCTCGCCGCACCCGAGAGCGAGTTCTTCGCGAGCGTCTCGGGCGCCAACCGCTGGCTGCCGTGGGTGATCTTCGGAGCGTTCGCATTCGTCGCGCTGCTCGCGCTCGTGCTCGCGGCGCGGACGCTGCGCTCCAACGACCTCGTCGTCGAGGCCAACGCTCAGCTCGCGAAGTCAAACGAGGAACTCGAGCGCCGCGCGCGCGAGCTCGCGCGCTCCAACGCCGAGCTCGACCAGTTCGCGTCAATCGCGTCACATGACCTCCAGGAGCCGCTGCGCAAGGTGCGCACGTTCACCGAGCGCGTGCGCGAGGTCGACGCCGAGGCGCTGTCCGAACGCGGCCTCGACTACCTGCAGCGCGCGAACGCCTCGGCCGAGCGGATGCAGCGCCTGATCGAGGATCTGCTCGTGTTCTCACGTGTCGCGATGCAGACGCGGCCGTTCGAGCCGGTCGATCTCGGGCAGGTCACGCGCGACGTGCTCGAGGATCTCGACGACCTCGTGCGACGCTCGGGAGCGCGCGTCACGGTCGGCGACCTGCCGACGATCAATGCCGACGCGCCGCAGATGCGCCAGCTGCTCCAGAACCTGATCTCGAACGCGCTGAAGTTCCGGCGCGAGGGCGTGAGGCCGGAGGTGCACGTCTCGGCGACCGTCGACGGCGAGTGGGTCGCGATCGTCGTGCGCGATAACGGGATCGGGTTCGAGTCCCAGTATTCGCGGCGCATCTTCCGCGTGTTCGAGCGCCTGCACGGCCGCGGCGCCTACCCGGGGACGGGGATCGGTCTCGCGCTGTGTCGCAAGATCGCCGATCGCCACGGAGGCACGGTGCGCGCCGAGAGCGACGTCGGTCGGGGTTCGACGTTCACGGTCCGGCTCCCCGTTGACCGCACCGAAGCGCTCACACACGCCGTCGCGCCGGATGGCGGCGAGCCGCTCGAGGAGGAGGAGCCATATGTCGCAGTCTGAGCCGTCGCGCCGCCCGTTCACGATTCTGCTCGCCGATGATGACGAGGAGGATCGCGAGCTCGCGCGCGACGCACTCCAGGACTCGCGGCTGGCGAACGAGATGAAGTTCGTCGTCGACGGGCAGGACCTGCTCGACTATCTGCGCCGCGAGGGACGCTGGGCCGGCCCTGACGTTGACGCGCCCCGGCCCGGGATCATCCTGCTCGATCTCAACATGCCCAAGAAGGACGGCCGCGAGGCGCTCGCTGAAATCAAGGCCGACGAGGTCCTGCGCCGGATCCCGATCGTCGTCCTCACCACCTCGAATGACGAGGCCGACATCGTCTCGAGCTACGACCTCGGCGTCAGCTCGTTCATCACCAAGCCGGTCACGTTCGGCGCCCTGGTCGACGTGATGCGCACCTGGACGCAGTACTGGTTCGAGATCGTCCAGGTGCCCAACGGCGAGGTGCGCGGCACACGCCGGTTCTGAGCGCGCCCATCCTAAAATCAGCGTCGTGGACGACGCCGAGGTCGTATTCGATGAGCGGGGGCTCGTTCCGTGCATCGTCCAGGACTGGCGCACGGGCGAGGTCCTGACGCTCGCGTACATGAACGCCGAGGCCCTGCGGCGCACGCGCGAGACGGGAGAGATGCACTTCTTCAGCCGATCGCGCCAGGAGTTGTGGCACAAGGGCGGGACGTCGGGCAACACGCAGGCGGTCAGGGCGATCCGCTACGACTGCGACGGGGACGCGCTCGTCGCGCTCGTGGAACCGGCCGGGCCGGCGTGTCACACGGGCGAGCGGACCTGCTTTCACCGGGGTGAGCTCGAGCCGGAGGCACCGTTCCAGGCCCTGTCAGTGCTCGAGCGGACGATCGCCGACCGAGCACTGCGCAAGCCCGACGGCTCCTACACGGCCTCGCTGCTCGCTGACCCGGCCCGCAGCGGCGCGAAGGTTCAGGAGGAGGCCGAGGAGGTGGTCCGGGCCGCGCGCGAGGAATCTGACGAGCGCGTCGCCGAGGAAGCGGCCGACCTTATTTACCATTTGGCGGTGCTAATGCGTGGCCGCGAGATGTCGTTAGCCGACGCCGAGCGCGTGCTCGATGGCCGTCGCGCGCGCTGAGCGACAGACAGGCGGGCCGGCTCCGACGCTCGAACAGGTGCGCGCGCTCGCTCGCGACCACAACCTGATCCCGCTCGCCGAGACGTTCATCGACGACTGCCAGACGCCGGTGTCGGCGTTCCTGAAGCTGCGCGAGCTCCCGTTCGATTCTCCCGAGCCCGCGTTCCTGCTCGAATCGGCCGATCAGGGGCGCGTCGGGCGCTACTCGTTCATCGGCTTCAGGCCACGCAAGATCCTGCGCTGGTCGCTCGGCGATCCCGGCGATCCGTACGCGCTGGCGAGAGCCGAGCTCGCCCGCTACCGCGTCGCGTCGCTGCCCGACCTACCGCCGTTCGCCGGCGGCGCGGTCGGCGTGTTCGCCTATGACCTGGTGCGCACCGTCGAACCGCTCGGCGAGCCCAACCCCGACCCGATCGGCGTCCCCGACCTCGCGCTGATGCTGACCGACGCGCTGGTCGTGTTCGATCACCTCAAGCGCACCGTGACCGTGATCGCCAACGTCTACGCCGACGAGGACGTCGACGCCTCATACGCGCACGCGCTCGAGACGATCGCGGAGGTCCGGTGGCGGCTCGCCGGTCCGGTCCCGCGCACGCCCCACCCGCCGGCGACCGATCGCGCCGTGCCGCACTTCGAATCGAACATGTCGCGCGAGCGCTTCGAGGCCAACGTCGCCCGGATCATCGAGTACATCTTCGCCGGCGACGCCTTTCAGGTCGTGCCTTCGCAGCGCTGGTCGGCACCGGTCGACGTGCAGGCGTTCTCGATCTACCGGGGCCTGCGGGCGGTCAACCCGAGTCCGTACATGTACTTCTTGGACTTCGGGGACTTCGAGGTCGCCGGCGCCAGTCCCGAGCCGCTGATCACGGTCAGCGGCCGACGCGTCTCGACGCGTCCGATCGCGGGCACGCGCCCGCGGGGCACGAATGCCGACGAGGACCAGCGCCTGGCCGATGATCTGCTCGCCGACGAGAAGGAGCGCGCCGAGCACGTGATGCTCGTCGACCTCGGACGCAACGACCTCGGCCGCGTGTGCGAGTACGGGACGGTCGAGGTGGAGAGCTTCATGGCGGTCGAGAACTACAGCCACGTCATGCACATCGTCTCGAGCGTCGCCGGCACACTGCGGCCCGATATCGGGGCGCTGCAAGCGCTGCGCGCCGTGCTTCCGGCGGGCACGCTCTCGGGCGCGCCGAAGGTCCGCGCGATGCAGATCATCGACGAGCTCGAACCGGTCAAGCGCGGCGGCTACGGTGGCGCGATCGGCTGGGTCAGCTACACGGGCGAGCTCGATACCTGCATCCACATCCGGACCGTCGTCGTCAAGGACGGCGTCGCCCACATCCAGGCCGGCGGCGGCACCGTCGCCGACGCCAAGCCAGACTACGAGTTCCGCGAGTCCGAGGCCAAGGCGCGCGCGATGCGACAGGCGATCGAGCTCGCCGTGGCGCAACCCGATTGGCCGTGAGCGTTGATCGAGCCGATGCGACTGCTGGTCTTGGACAACTACGACAGCTTCACCTACAACCTCGTCCAGTACGTCGGCGAGCTCGGCGCCGACGTCGAGGTCGTGCGCAACGACCACGCGACCGTCGACGAGCTGCTGGTCCGCGGCTATGACCGGGCGATCGTCTCGCCCGGCCCGTGCACGCCCGACGACGCCGGCATCTCGCTCGAGATCGTCAGGCGATTCCCGCAGGCCGGGATCCCGACGCTCGGCGTGTGCCTCGGTCACCAGGCGCTCGTGCAGGCGTGGGGCGGCCGAGTCGTCACCCACACCCCCGTGCACGGCAAGACGACCGACATCGAACACGATGGCAGGACGATCTTCGCCGGGCTACGCGCGCCGCTCCAGGTCGGGCGCTATCACTCGCTGGTCGCCGATCCGGCGCTGCCCGCCGTGCTCGAGCGCAGCGCCTTCGGCGGCGATGTCGTGATGGCCGTGCGCCACCGGGAGCTGCCGGCTGAGGGGGTGCAGTTCCACCCGGAGTCGGTTCTGACCGAGCAGGGACGCGAGCTGCTGGCGAACTTCCTGCGCGGGACGCGATGAGCGGCGACCGCGACCTCCTGACGAGCGCGATCGACGCGCTCGCGAGCGGCCAGGACCTGAGCGCCGATCAGACCGCCGCCGTGCTCGAGGAGATCATGCACGGCAACGCGTCCGAGGTGCAGATCGCCGCCTTTCTGATCGCGCTGCGCACCAAGGGCGAGACCGTGCAGGAGCTCGCCGGCCTCGCGCGCGCGATGCGGGCGCTCGCCACGCCGGTCGAGGTCCAGCGCGACCGGCTGCTCGACACGGCCGGCACCGGCGGGGGACGGCGCACGTTCAACGTATCGACGACCGCGGCGCTGATCGCCGCCGGCGCGGGCTGTACGGTCGCCAAGCACGGCAACCGCTCGGCGACCGGGCTGTCGGGCTCCGCGGACGTGCTCGAGGCGCTGGGCGCGCGGATCGACCTCGTCCCCGAGGCGGTGGCGAGCTGCATCGAGCGGGTCGGCTTCGGCTTCATGTTCGCGCCGGCTCACCACCAGGCGACCCGCTACGTGATCGTCGTCCGGCGCCAGCTCGCGGTCCGCACGATCTTCAACTTCCTCGGCCCGCTGACCAACCCCGCCGGCGCCCGCCGGCAGCTGATCGGGGTCTCGGACCCCGGTTATCTGGACACGATGGCCGGCGCGCTGGCGCTGCTCGGGACCGATCACGCGCTGCTCGTGTCGAGCGAGGACGGGCTCGACGAGCTCAGCATCTCCGCGCCGACCCGGGTCGTCGAGGTCGTCGGCGAGCAGGTCACCAGCTTTACCGTCACGCCCGAAGAGGTCGGCCTCGAGCGGGCGCCGGCCGAGCAGGTGCCGGGGGGCGATCCCGCCCAGAATGCCGACACCGCCGCGCGGATCTTTGCCGGCGAACCGGGCGCCGCGCGCGACCTCGCCGTGCTCAACGCGGGCGCGGCGATCTACGCGGCGGGTGGGTCCGATTCGCTCGTCGCCGGCGTCCGCGCCGCGGAATCGGCGGTCGACACGGGCGCCGCGACCGCGACCCTCGAGCGGCTCGTCGAGATGACCCGCGAGCTCGCGCCCGGCGGTCCGCGATGAACGCGCTCGACGAGATCGTCGACCGGACGCGATCGGATCTCGCCCGCCGTCGCCGCGAGCTCCCGATCGACGCGCTCGAGGCCACGGCTGTCGCCCGCGCGGCCGATGACCCGCGGCGCCCGTTCGCCGCCGCGCTGCGGGGCCCGGGCGTGAGCGTGATCGCCGAGCACAAGCGCCGCTCGCCGTCGGCGGGGATGATCCGCGAAGGGCTCGCGCTCGAAGACGTCGTCGGTGCCTACGAGCGGGGCGGCGCGGCCGCGCTGTCGATCCTGACCGAGGAGCACAGCTTCGGCGGTTCGCTCGCCGATCTCGAGCTCGCACGCCGCAGCGCGAGTCTGCCGATTCTGCGCAAGGACTTCGTCGTCGATCCGTATCAGGTCGCCGAGGCGCTGGCGGCGGGCGCCGACGCGATCCTGTTGATCGTCGCCGCGCTCGACGCCGAGCTCCTGCACGAGCTCTACGGGCGCGCGACGGCGCTGGGCCTCGACGCGCTGGTGGAGGTCCACGACGAGGCCGAGCTCGAGGCCGCCGCCGCGCTTCGCGCGCCCGTGATCGGGATCAACAACCGAGATCTGGCGACGCTCGAGGTCGACACCGAGCGCACGCACGAGCTGTTACCGGGCGTCCCCGACGGAACAGTGGTCGTCGCCGAGTCGGGCTTTCGCACGCGCGCGGAGCTCGAGCGGCTCGCCGGCGCCGGTGTCGACGCCGTGCTCGTCGGGGAGGCGCTGATGCGCGCCGCGGACATCGAGATGGCGTGCCGGGCGCTGACCGGGCCGGCCGCGTGACGGCCGTTCGTACGATTGTGGACGTGGACAAGCCAGTCACGAAGATCAAGTTCTGCGGGCTCACGAGTCCCGATGACGCGACCTTGGCCGTCGAGGCGGGCGCGTG
The DNA here is from genome assembly GCA_963744695.1 of uncultured Solirubrobacterales bacterium. Classification (GTDB taxonomy): domain Bacteria; phylum Actinomycetota; class Thermoleophilia; order Solirubrobacterales; family Solirubrobacteraceae; genus Palsa-465. Next base: position 47,428 of record CAVUUT010000019.1, read on the forward strand.
GGCGGTGGGGATGATCATGTGGCCGGGCTCGCCGCGGCGCTGCGAGCTCGAGGTCGCGGTCGAGATCGCGGCCACCCACCGGCGCCGAGTCGAGCTCGTCGGCGTGTTCGTCAACGCAACGCTCGACGAAGTGGCGCGCGCCGCCGACAGCGCCGGGTTCACGATCGTGCAGCTGCACGGCGACGAGGGGCCCGCGTTCTGCGCCGAGGTCGCGCGACGAACCGGCTGCCGGGTGATCAAGGCCGCGCGCGTCCGCAGCGGCGCCGACATCCAGGCGCTGGTGCCGTTTGCAACGGACTACCACCTGCTCGACAGCCACGTCGCCGACGTTCCGGGGGGCACCGGCGAGACGTTCGCTTGGGAGCTCGCTCGCGCCCACGGCGGCTCGACCCCGATGATCCTTTCCGGCGGCCTGACCGCAGATAATGTTGCCGAGGCGATCGCCGTCACGTGGCCGTTCGCGGTCGATGTCGCGAGCGGCGTCGAGGCCCGCCCCGGGCGTAAGGACCCCGCCAAGCTCGAAGCGTTTTCGGCCGCTGTGGCTGGGGCGCATGCGCCCCAGCCCGGGGGCGCGCATGCGCGCCCCCGTGGGTCGGCACATGTGCCGACCCAAACACCATGACTACGATCGCGCACCGGTTCGGCCCCTACGGGGGCCAGTACGTCCCCGAGACGCTGATGCCGGCGCTCGCCGAGCTCGAGTTGGCCTGGTCACGGGCCCGCGACGATCAGGACTTCAGATCCGAGCTGGCGGCGATGCTCGCGGACTACGTCGGGCGCCCCTCGCCGCTCTACCACGCGTCACGAATGTCGAAGCTCGCCGGCCACCCGATCTACCTCAAGCGCGAGGATCTCAACCACACCGGCGCGCACAAGATCAATAACGCGCTCGGTCAGGCGCTGCTCGCCAAGCGGATGGGCAAGCGTCGGATCATCGCCGAGACCGGCGCCGGCCAGCACGGCGTCGCGTCGGCCACCGCGTGCGCGCTGCTCGAGCTCGAGTGCGTCGTCTACATGGGCACCGAGGACATGCGCCGCCAGCGGCCGAACGTCGAGCGGATGGGACTGCTGGGCGCGCGGGTCGAGCCCGTGCATGCCGGCGCCCGGACGCTCAAGGAGGCCGTTTCGGCGGCGATCCGCGACTGGGTCTCGAACGTCGACTCCAGCCATTACATCATCGGCTCGTGCGTGGGTCCGGCGCCGTACCCGGCGCTCGTACGCGACTTGCAGCGCGTGATCGGCGACGAGGCGCGCGCGCAGGTGCTCGAACGCGCCGGTCGCCTGCCGTCGCGCGTGATCGCGTGCGTCGGGGGCGGCTCGAACTCGATCGGGATCTTCACGCCGTTCGTCGATGACGACGGGGTGGAGCTGATCGGCGTCGAGGCGGCGGGCGAGGGAATCGAGACCGGCCGCCACGGCGCGCCACTGACCGCGCGCGGGATTCCCGGGGTCCTCCACGGTTCGTTCTCCGCGATCATGCAGGACGAGGACGGCCAGATCCTGCAGGCGCACTCGATCTCGGCTGGCCTCGACTACCCCGGCAGCGGTCCCGAGCACGCCTGGCTGCGCGATCAGGGCCGCGCACGCTACGTCGCGATCACGGACGCCGGGGCGCTCGACGCGTTCGCCAAGACCGCGCGCCTCGAGGGGATCATCCCCGCGCTCGAGAGCGCGCACGCGATCGCCTGGGTGCTCGCGAACCCCGACTCGGAGCTCGACCTCGTGTGCCTCTCGGGGCGGGGCGACAAGGACCTCGCCGAAGTGCTCGCCCAGCTCGGCGCCCGATGACGCCGGCGACGGGCGTCGAGCTGATCGCCGAGGCTTTCGCCCGCGCTCGCGCCAACGGTCACCGCGCGGCGCTGATGCCGTATCTGATGGGTGGCTTTCCGACGCTCGACACGTCGGTCGAGATCGGCCTCGCGTATGCCCGCAGCGGCGCGGACCTGATCGAGCTCGGGGTCCCGTTCTCGGATCCGCTCGCCGACGGCCCCGTGATTCACGCCGCCGCGACCGCGGCGCTCGATGCCGGAGCCACGCTCCCGGCGGTGCTCGAGGTCGGCCGGGTGCTCGCCGAGCACGTCCCGGTCGTCCTCATGTGCTACGCGAATCCGATCGTCGCGCGCGGGCTCGAGCGCTTCGTCGACGCGCTCGCCGCCGCGTCGATCAGCGGCCTGATCGTCCCCGACCTGCCGCTCGAGGAGTCCGCTGACACGCTGGCGGCATGCGACGGACGCGGGATCGCGCTGGTGCCGCTCGTCGCGCCGACCACCCCCGACGAGCGCCTGGCACGGATCGGCGCGCGGGCACGCGGCTTTCTCTACGCGGTCTCGCTGACCGGCACTACCGGCGAGCGCGCGAACGTGGCCGGCGGGCTCGCCCCGCTCGTGCGGCGCGCCGCGGAGCAGACCGAGGTCCCGGTCGCGGTCGGGTTCGGGATCGGCACCCCCGAGCAGGCCGCCGCGGCAGCCGCCGGCGGCGCCGATGGGGTGATCATCGGCTCGCGGCTGGTCCGCGCGGCGGGCGAGGCGCCCGACCCGGCGGCGACGGTCGCGGGCCTCGTCGAGGGCTTCGCGGCGGCACTGTCTCCGCCCAGCGCGATCGCAAAGTAAGATCCTGCGGCGATGGGCCTGATTCTCACCGCCACCGCCGGCCTCTGCATTTGGATCGTGATCTGGTCACTGAACGTCAGCGGCCTTGACGCGATCCTGATCACGATCGTGATGGTGCTGATCGCGATCGGCGTCCGCAATCTGCTGCCGTTCCTGCCTGGCCGGCGGGATTAGCCCGGGGGCGGGGATGTTCACCCGGGCGCTGGGCAGGACCCCCGTGGTCTGGCTATCGGCTTGTGCCGCCATGGCCCTCGCGGGCTGCTCGACCAACGCCAAGGGTGGCGCGTCGACGGTCACGGTGAGCGGCGGCACGCTGACCGTCTACGCAAGTCAACCCCCGGGCGGTTCGGGCGGCCAGGAGGCATCGGACATTCTCCATGCCGAGCGGCTCGCGCTCCAGCATGCGGGCGACAAGGCGGGCAAGTACACCGTCAAGCTCGTCGAGCTGAACGGGCGCGAGCTGTCGGACAACGCACGCAAGGCAATCGAGAATCAGACCTCGATCGCGTACCTTGGCGAACTGCAGCCGGGCACATCTCAGATCCCGGTCGAGATCACCAACCAGCAGGGCCTGCTCGTCGTCAGCCCGGTCGACACCGCGGCGTATCTGACCCAGCCCGTACCGCCGCCGGTCGCGACATCGCCGTCGTCGTACTACCCCTCTCGCTCCACGTACAACGAGACCTTTGCGCGCGTGGTCCCCAACTCCGCCGTCGAGGCGAAGGCGATCGTCGCCGAGATGCAGGCCGAGAACGTCGCACGGCTATATGTCTCAAGCGACGGCAGCCAGTACGGCGCCACGACCGCCGAGGAGGTCTCACGCGACGCGAAGGCCGCCGGTTTGACGGTCGTCAGCAGCGCAGCCGCTGCCGACGGCGTCTTCTATGGAGCCAGCGTCGTCAGCCCGCAGGCGCGCACCACCGCCACGCACGCGCTCGACAATGCGGCCGCCGCGAGCCCGAGCGCGAAGCTGTTCGCGCCGTCGGGCCTCTACGACGACTCGTTCGTTGCCGGACTGAGCCCGGGCGCCGCGCGGCGGCTCGTCGTCTCCTCGCCCGGCTTCTTGCCCAAGTCCCTGACGCCCGCGGGGCGGACCTTCACCTCGGAGTTCCGCAGCTCCGTCGGCCACACCCCGGCTCCGCAGGCGATCTTCGGCTACGAGGCGATGTCCGCGCTTCTGTACGTGCTCGACAAGGCCGGTGCGGATGCCAACCAACGCTCGACCGTCGTGAGCGACTTCCGGGAGCTGAAGAACCCGCCAGATTCGGTCATCGGCCCCTTTTCGATCAACGGCGGTGACCCGAGCACGGCGCCGCTGATCTTCGCGCGCGTGCGAGGTGGCAAATTGGTCCCGTTCAAGTTTGTCCGCCAGCAAGGGTGATCGTCCCGCGCCGAGCATGGCCCCTCCTGGTGCTTGCCGTCGCACTCGCGGGGGCGACGCTGAGCGGCTGCGGCAGCAGCCGCGCGGCGACCCAGAACAAGATCGACGGCGAGCGGCTCACGATCTATGTGAGCGCGCCGCGCTACGGCGCCTCGAGCGTCAGCGGACAGGCGGTGCTGCAGGGTGCCGAGCTCGCGCTCGGTGGTGTCGACGCGACGATCGGCTCCTACCGGATCGTGCTCAGGGTGCTCAACGACGCGAACATCAAGACCGGCGCCTGGGACCCGGGCCTGACGGAGGCCAACGTCCGTGCGGCGATGCTCGATCGGAGCATGATCGGTTACATCGGCGACTTCAACTCGGGCGCGAGCGCGATCTCGATTCCGCTGCTCAATCGGCTGGCGATCCCACAGATCAGTCCCACGAGCACCGCGGTCGGACTGACGTCCGGCGGTCCTGAGGCCGCCCCCGGCGAGCCCGCCAAGTACTACCCGACGGGGCGCCGGACGTTCGCGCGGGTCGTGCCCAACGATTCGGTCCAGGCGGCGGTGCTGGCGCGTCTGCAGCGCCAGTCAGCCTGCGAGAAGACCTACGTCCTCGACGACGGCGAGGTCGACGGGCGTGACATCGCCGACGCGTTCCAGGTCGCGGCCAAGTCGGCCGGCCTGAACATCGTCGGCGCGACCGAATATGACCCGACGGCGACGAGCTACGTATCGCTCGCGGCGGGCATCCGACAGACCGGCGCCGACTGTGTACTGATCGGCGCCCTGACCGAGGACCACGCGGTGCTGCTGACGCGCCAGATTGCGGCCGCGGTGCCCGCGGCACAGATATTCGGGACCGCCGGTCTGGCCGAGAGCACGTATGTCGATCCGCAGTTCGGGGGGATCCCGCTGGGGCTCGACTCGCGCGTTCTGATCACGTCACCGTCGCTGGACCCCGCGGCATACCCGCCCGCGGGACGGAGGTTCTTCAGGCTCTACGCCCGCCGTTACGGCAATCCGCAACCGTCCGCGATCTTTGGCTACGAGGCGATGAGCCTGATGCTCAATGCGATCGCACGCGCGACCCACCAGGGGACGGTCGAGGCGACCCGCTCGAACGTCGTCTCGGCGCTGTTCGCGACCCGTGCTCGGCGCAGCGTGCTCGGCACCTACAGCATCGACGCACACGGGGACACGAGCCTCGACCGCTACGGGGTCTACCGGGTCGTCGCGGGCAGCCTCCGCTTTCTCAAGGCGATGC